>JAABQK010000001.1 GCA_011391495.1 Hydrogenophaga sp. | reverse complement strand
GCCCGCCAGCGATTCGATCCATTCCGGGCGTATCACCTGGCGCACCATGCCGACCACGAACACGCCAACCACCAGCACCACGAAGATCTGCTTGACGAAGCGCCAGGCTTCCCAGAGCCAGCTGCGCCAGTCGTCCGCGGGCAGTTGCCGGGCAAAGTGCCAGGTGGCCCACAGTGTCAGGGCCACGGCCAGCGCGCGGCCGGTGAGCGCCAGTTCCAGGCCTTCAGGGGATGGTGTCAGCCGCAGCGCCGCCACCAGCAGGGTGGTGGCAGCCAGACCCAGCGCCACCCAGGTCCAGCGGTTGGCGCCCTCGACGATGTTTTCCAGACCCTTCCAGGCGGTGGCCGCGATCAGCAGCAACAGGCCGATGAGCACCGAACCCTGGAAACTCACGCCTTCCTCGCCTTTTGCACTGTCGAACGGAACCCAGCGCAACAGCGTGTCTTGCCAGGCCTGCGCCCAGGACAGGGGCAGATCCAGCGTGGCGATGGTGCTGGTCAAGGGCCAGAGCTTCAGGGTGCCGGCGATCAGCAAGGCCACCAGCGACAGCAGCACACCGAGTGCCGCCGGGGCGATGTTGGCTTGGGCCGCGAACAGGGAGTCGGTCTGGGCGTCGTGGCTGGCATCGTCGCGCCAGAAAATGAGCGCCATCAGGATGCCGATGCCGATGCCGAACATCAGGCACAGCAGCAGGCGCGCGGCCGCGAATTCCGGCCCGAGGATGCTGCCGGTGTAGGCCAGCGCCATGACGTTGCCCGCCGGCGCGAAGAACAGGAAGGTGATGGCAGGGCCGATGCCCGCCCCCTTGCGGTAGATGCCGGCAAACAGCGGCACGATCGTGCAGGAGCACACCGCCAGCAGGGAGCCCGCGGCGGCGGCGGCCGGATAGGACACGTAGGCCGGGGTGCTGCGCCCCAGCCAGCGCGTGATGCTGGCCTTCGGGATCAGGGCGGCCATGGCGCCGGCAATGAAAAAGGCCGGCAACAGGCACAGCAGCACATGCGCTGCCAGGTAGGCGGCCAGACTGCCGGTCCCGCCTGAGAGCAACCGAAGAGCGAGGTCCATCAAGCCATTTCCTCTCATGAAACGCTTCCATTATGGGCTGCAGACTCCTGTGGAAGAACTGCCCAGTGTCCAGCCAGCCGGAGCAGGGCGGGCATGCGATATGCCGAGGGATCCGGCGGTGGGTCCCGTCAGCCAGCAGGGCCCTGGGTGAGCGTCGAGGGGGTTCGGTGAATACCGGAACCAGCTTCGCAGAAGCTGGCTGCGCGCAGGGTTGTCCCCTCAGGGGTGCATGCCCTGGACAAGGGCAAGCGCTCCCCAGAGCGTGAGCACCAGGATGCAGACCAGGTCCAGCGCCAGTCCGGCACGCAGCATGGTCTTTTGGCGCACCAGACCCGACCCGAACACCAGGGCGTTGGGCGGTGTGGCCACGGGCAATGCAAAGCCACAGGAGGCGGCCAGTGCCACGACCACCACCAGCGTGTCCGGTGGCAGCCCCATCGGTGTGGCGACGGCGATAAAGACGGGAACCAGCAAGGCCGCGGCCGCGGTGTTGCTGGCGAACTCGCTCAGCAGCACCATGAAGGCGGCCACGACGAGCAGAACGATCCAGGGCACAGCCCCTTGCAGGGCGCTGGCCACCTGCTCGCCCAGCACGACGGAGGCGCCAGACAGGCCGAGGACCTCGCCGAGCGCCAGGCCACCCCCGAACAGGATCAGCACGCCCCAGTTGGTGTGTTCCAGCAGCTGGCGCCAGCTACTCAGGCGCAGCCCCATGACCGCAACCGTCGCTGCGATGGCGATGAAACTGTCAGGGTTCGCGATGCCCATGCCTTTGAGGGGGCCAGCCCCCAGGGTCCAGCCCAGCGCGGTCAGGGCGAACACGCCCAGGGTCAGCACCCGCGAGCGGGTCCAGGGCACGTCGGCCACCGTGAACGCCAGGCGGCGGTCGAGCCGCGGCCGCAGCACGATCCACAGACTGAGCACCATCAGCGGCATCAGGATCAGCACCAGCGGCAGGCCGATCCACAGCCACTGGGCGAAGTCGATGCCTGCAGCGCGTGCAGCGATGGCATTCGGCGGGGAGCCCACCAGGGTGCCGATGCCTCCAATGCTGGCCGCATAGGCCACGCCCAGCAGGACAAAGGCGGAGGTCCGCTGGTCCCGCTGTGGGTCCAGCGGACCGAGGATGCCCAGGGTCAGCGGCAGCATCATGGCGGTGGTCGCGGTGTTGCTGATGCCCATGGACAGCACGGCGGTGACGGCAAACAGCAGGAGCACCGCGCGACCGAGGTGGCCGTGCGCCAGTTTCAGCAGGAAGCCGGCCATCTTGCGGTCCAGCGCCTGCGCACGCAGCGCGCTGGCCAGGGCAAAACCGCCCAGAAACAGGAACACGATGGGGTCTGCAAAAGGGGCGAGGGCGCGGGACGGGGTCAGACCGGGAAACCCCATCCACAGGGCGCCCAGCGGCACCAGCAGCGCGGTCACCGCCAGCGGGAGCGCTTCGGTCAGCCAGAGCAGGGCAATGAACACCAGCAGGCACAGGCCCTTGTTGACGGTGGCTTCAAAAGGCAGCCCCAGGTACAGCGCGCCCGCCAGGCCGAGCGCCAGCAAGACCAGCAGGGCGGCCCGCCCGCCGGCCGCTGCAGGCCCGGATCGACGGCGATCAGTGTCCACGGCGTGCTGGCGGGGTCGCGCCGACCTGCATCGGCGCCTGCAGGGTCTTGCGGTCGGGCGGTTGCTGGCCGGATCCGACCACTTCGGGCCCGTCACCGCAGTACCAGATCAGCGCGAGGGTCTTGCGGCAGGGTTGCATTTCATATGGTGCAAAATCGAGGTGCTGCTCATGCGGTGCTTCAGGCGGGCAGCGGAGTGTAGCGGTGCCCGCCGCGGGTCTTGCCACCGGCTCACCCGTTTGCGGACTGCGCCGTACCGCTCACAGGGGCGGCAGGCTGCTCAGGACGCACGTTTGTGACTGTCACAGAGATGTCACATTAGGCCCCTAGAGTCGCGGTTGTGGATTTTCTTTCCCCAACCCTGAGGATACTCATGAACACCAAACGCACCCTTCTCAAGACCGTGGCCGCAGCGGCCTTCGCCAGCATCGCCATGGGCTCCGCCCTGGCGGCCGACATCACCGGCGCCGGCGCGACCTTCCCGTTCCCGATCTATGCCAAGTGGGCCGAGGCCTACAAGAAGGAAACCGGCGTTGGCCTGAACTACCAGTCCATCGGTTCCTCCGGCGGCCTGAAGCAGATCCGCGCCAAGACCGTGACCTTCGGTGCCTCCGACGCACCGGTCAAGGGTGAAGAGCTCGACAAGGACGGCATGGTCCAGTTCCCCGCCATCATCGGTGGCACCGTGCCCGTGATCAACCTCGACGGCTTCAAGCCGGGCGAACTGCGCGTGACCGGCCCCGTGCTGGCCGACATGTTCCTGGGCAACATCACCAAGTGGAACGACGCCAAGCTGGCGGCCCTGAACCCGGGCAAGTCCCTGCCTGACCAGAACATCACCGTGGTGCACCGCGCCGACGGTTCGGGCACGACCTTCAACTGGACCGATTACCTGTCCGCCATCAGCAAAGAGTGGGCCGACAAGGTGGGCAAGGGCGCCGCCGTGAAGTGGCCTGCGGCTTCTTCCGTCGGTGGCAAGGGCAACGAAGGCGTGGCCGCCAACGTCAACCGCGTCAAGGGCGCGCTGGGCTATGTCGAATACGCCTACGTGAAGAAGAACAACATGAACTTCATGCAGCTGCAGAACGCCGATGGCAAGTACGTCAGCCCCGATGACAAAGCCTTCGCCGCCGCCGCTGCTGGCGCCGACTGGTTCAGCGTGCCCGGCATGGGCATCTCCATGGTGAACGCCAAGGGCGCCGACAGCTGGCCCGTCAGCACCGCGTCGTTCATCCTGATGTACAAGCAGCCGGAAGACAAGGTGGCCTCCGCCGAGGCGCTCAAGTTCTTCGACTGGGCCTTCAAGAACGGCAAGCAGATGGCTGCCGATCTGGACTACGTCGCGCTGCCCGACGCCCTGACCAGCCAGATCCGCACCAAGGTGTGGACGCAGATCGCGAAGTAAGCTAGGGTGATCCGTGCGCATCCGCCGGCGGGCTCAGGCTGGCCGGCGGATGTCGCTTTTGGTGGGTCGCCAGAACCCGGAGGGGAGTCAACATGAGCGTGGGAACAACCATGAGTGCTTCAAGCGTGCCCCATGAGACGGGCAATCCCAACATGGTGTCGATTGCCCGGCGGCAGCGGCTCCAGGACATCTTCTTTCACCGCATCACCCAGAGTTTTTCGCTGCTGGTGCTGATCGCCCTCATGGGCATCATCATTTCCCTTTTCATCAACGCATGGCCTGCATTCCAGAAGTTCGGAATGAAGTTCATCTGGTACGTTGAGTGGGACATCATCAACGAAGAATTCGGTGCCGCCATCGCCATCGTCGGCACGCTGGCAAGTGCCAGCATCGCCTTGCTGATCGCGGTGCCGCTGGCTTTCGGCATTGCGCTCTTCCTGACCGAGACCTGCCCCACCTGGATGCGCCGCCCGCTGGGCACGGCGATCGAGTTGCTGGCGGCCGTGCCTTCCATCATCTACGGCATGTTCGGTCTGTTCGTGTTCGCACCGCTGTTCGCCGACTACGTGCAGGTGCCCCTGCAGAACGTGCTGGGCGGCATGCCGCTGGTGGGTTTCCTGTTTGGTGGCAGCACCAACGGTTTCGGCATCCTGGCCGCCGGCATCGTGCTGGCGTTCATGGTGCTGCCCTTCGTGGCAGCCGTGATGCGCGACGTGTTCGAGATCGTGCCCCCGATCCTGCGCGAATCGGCATACGGCCTGGGCTGCACCACCTGGGAGGTGGTGCGCAAGGTGGTGCTGCCTTACACGCAGAAGGGCGTGATCGGCGGCATCATGCTCGGCCTGGGCCGGGCGCTGGGCGAGACCATGGCCGTGACCTTCGTCATCGGCAATGCCAACCGCATGCCTACCTCCCTGTTCTCGCCGGGCACGTCCATCGCCTCGACCCTGGCCAACGAATTCGGCGAAGCGGCGGATTTCCACATCTCGGCGCTGTTTGCGCTCGGTTTTCTGCTGTTCGTCATCACCTTCATCGTCCTCGGCCTGGCCAAGTGGATGCTGGTGCGGGCTGAACGGGCCAAGGGCCTCTGAGTCCGTTTCTCAAGGCAAAAAATCATGGAATTCAACCAATCCCTCTACCGCCAGCGCCGCTACGCCAATGCCGTGGGCCTGACCCTGTCGATGGGGTCCATGGCGCTGGGTCTCACCGTCCTGCTGTGGATTCTGGTGGTGCTGTTCAGCAACGGCTTCGCCGCGCTCGACTGGAACATGTTTACCCAGTCGACACCGGCCCCGGGTACCGAAGGCGGGGGTCTGGCCAACGCCATCGTCGGCAGCTTGCTGATGGTCGGTTTTTCGGTGCTCGTGTCCACCCCCATCGGCATCTTTGCCGGCGTGTACCTGGCCGAATACGGGGACCAGAGCAAGACCGCCGAGCTGACCCGGTTCGTGACCGACATCATGTTGTCTGCGCCCTCCATCGTGCTGGGCCTGTTCGTCTACGCCATCGCAGTGGCCACCGTGGGCACGTTCTCCGGCTGGGCCGGCACGCTGGCGCTGTCGCTGATTGCGGTGCCCGTGGTGGTGCGCACCACGGAGAACATGCTGCGCCTGGTGCCGGGCAGCCTGCGTGAAGCGGCGTTTGCCCTGGGGGCGCCGCGCTGGAAAGTGGCCACCATGGTCACGCTGCGGGCGGCCCGCAGTGGCGTGATGACCGGCCTGCTGCTCGCGGTGGCGCGCATCAGCGGCGAGACCGCGCCCCTGTTGTTCACCGCGCTCAATAACCAGTTCTTCAGCACCGACATGGGCAAGCCTATGGCCAACCTGCCGGTGGTGATCTTCCAGTTTGCGATGAGCCCTTACGACAACTGGATCCGCCTGGCCTGGGGCGGCGCCCTGCTGATCACGCTGGCCGTGCTGCTCCTGAACATCGTGGCCCGCGTCTTCCTGCGCGAAAAGGCGCCCAGCTGAGGCCCCGGGCCCCGCAGGCGCACCAGACAACCCCATTCCATTCCGGACCCGACCCATGACCGACCATGCCACCGCTTCCAAGAACGCGCTCGAGTTGCGCAACCTGAATTTCTTCTATGGCAAGTTCCAGGGCCTCAAGCAGGTCAACATGAACATCGAAGAACGAAAGGTGACGGCCTTCATCGGTCCTTCGGGCTGCGGCAAGTCCACGCTGCTGCGCACGCTCAACCGCATGTACAGCCTGTATCCGGGCCAGCGCGCCGAAGGCGAGATCAATTTCTACGGCCAGAACATCCTGGACGAAAAACAAGACATCAACCTGCTGCGCGCGCGCATCGGCATGGTGTTCCAGAAGCCCACGCCGTTCCCGATGTCGATCTACGACAACATTGCCTTCGGCGTGAAGCTGTACGAAAACCTCAGCAGCAGCGAGATGGACGACCGCGTTGAATGGGCGCTGTCCAAGGCGGCTCTGTGGAACGAGGTGAAGGACAAGCTCAACCAGAGCGGCCTGTCGCTCTCGGGTGGCCAGCAGCAGCGCCTGTGCATCGCGCGCAGCGTGGCGGTGAAGCCCTCGGTGCTGCTGCTTGACGAGCCCACCTCGGCACTGGACCCGATTTCCACCGGCAAGGTCGAAGAGTTGGTGCACGAACTCAAGCAGGACTACACCATTGCCATCGTGACACACAACATGCAGCAGGCGGCGCGCTGCAGTGACTACACGGCCTACATGTACCTGGGCGAGCTGGTCGAATTCGGCTCGACCGAACAGATCTTCTTCAAGCCCAGCAAGACCGAGACAGAAGACTACATCACAGGAAGGTTTGGTTGACATGCCCGATAAACACATCTCGAGCCAGTTCGACGCTGAGCTCAATTCCATTTCCACCCATGTGCTCGAAATGGGCGGCTTGGTCGAGTCCCAGTTGCATCAGGCCATCTACGCGCTGGAGCACATGAGCCTGGAGTCGGCCGATCAGGTGCTGGAAAACGAAAACCGGATCAACCAGATGGAAGTGATGATCGACCACGAAATCATCTCCACCATCGGCCGCCGTCAACCGACAGCGCGTGACCTGCGCTTCCTAATGGCGATCTCGCGCACGACACAGAATCTGGAGCGTGCCGGAGACGAGGTGGCGCGCATTGCGCGCATGGTCAAATCCATCCTGCAGGGCGGGTCGCCGCGCAATCTGCCCAGCTCCGAGTTGCGGGTGGCCGCGGACCTGGCGGCCGCGATGCTGCGCAAGACGCTCGATTCGTTCGCCCGGCTCGACACCACCATGGCCGTGGCCATCATCAAGGGCGATGACGCGATCGACCAGGAGTACAACGGCTTCGCGCGCAAGCTCATCACCTACATGATGGAAGACCCGCGCACCATCTCGGCCAGTCTCGATCTCATGTTCCTGGCGAAGTCGATTGAGCGTGTGGGAGACCACGCCAAGAACATCGCCGAGCAGATCATCTTCATCGTGAAGGGCGAGGACGTGCGTCACTCTTCCGTGGACAAAGTGCAGTCGGTGGTCGGATGAGAAAACTTCCTCGCGTCCTGGTGGTCGAGGACGAACCCTCCATCGCCGAGCTGATCGCGGTCAACCTGCGCCACAACGGCTTTGCTCCCACGGTGGTCTTCGATGGTGCAGCCGCCCAGCGAGAGGTGGACGCCGTGCTGCCCGATGTGATCCTGCTCGACTGGATGCTGCCCGGTGAAAGTGGCGCTTCGCTGGCGCGCCAGTGGCGCAAGAGCGAGCGCACGAAGACCGTTCCCATCCTCATGCTCACCGCACGCAGTGACGAGTCGGACAAGGTGCAGGGACTCGACGCCGGCGCCGACGACTACATCACCAAGCCATTCTCGACCCAGGAACTGCTCGCGCGCATCCGCGCCGTGCTGCGCCGCCGCGCGCCCGAGATCGTCAACGACTCGGTGCAGGTGGGGGAGCTGGCGCTGGACGCGGGTACCTACCGTGTCACCTTCCGGGGCACGGAACTCAAGGTCGGCCCGACCGAGTTCAAGCTGCTGCACTACCTCATGAAGCACGCGGAGCGGGTGCACACGCGTGGTACGCTGCTCGACAAGATATGGGGTGACCATGTCTTCATCGAGGAGAGAACCGTGGATGTGCATGTGAAGCGTTTGAGGGAGTCACTGGGTGAAGCTGCCGGCATGGTGGAGACGGTACGCGGCGCCGGTTACCGCCTGACGGCCATGAACAACACGGGGCGTCCGGCACAGGATTCCAAGACCGCCACGGCATGATCCGTCGCGTCATCGAGTTGCTGGTCCTGGTGGCGCTGGGAGCGGTGTGGGGGTGGGCGGGAGCGTCCGCTGCCTGGACCTTCTCGGGTGCCATGCTCGGCGCTGTCATCTGGGGGGTGTTCGACGGCCTGCGTGCGCAGCGTCTGCTGCGCTGGCTCAACAAGGCGGATGTGACACGGTCACCGCGCCTGTCGGGTGTGTGGGGCGAGCTGCTCGACCGCAACCGGAAACTGGTCAAGAAGCTGGAGAAGAAGGCGCAGAACAGCGATGCCCGGCTGGAAGATTTTCTGGCCGCCATCCAGTCGTCTCCCAACGGTGTGGTCCTGCTCGATTCGGCCGGGCGCATCGAGTGGTCCAACCAGACCGCGTCGAACCACCTCGGGTTTGATCCGCAGCGCGATCTCGGACAGTACGTGCGCAACATGGTGCGGGCACCGGCGTTTCAGGCCTATCTGGCTGGTGGGGATTTCACGCACGAGATCCAGATCGATGGGCAAGGTGTGCGCCCCTCGCAGCCTTCCAAGATTTCCCTGCAGATCCACCCCTACGGCAAGAAGCGCAAGCTCATGCTCACCCGCGATGTGACGGCCGTGCTGCTGGCCGAGACCATGCGGCGCGATTTCGTGGCCAATGTGTCGCACGAGATCCGCACACCACTGACGGTGCTGAGTGGTTTTGTGGAAACCATGCAGAGCATCCCGCTGGACGAAGCCGACCGCGTGCGTTATCTGGGCCTGATGAGCCAGCAGGCGCAGCGCATGCAGACGCTGGTGAGCGACCTGCTCACCCTCTCCCGTCTGGAGGGCAGTCCCGCGCCCGGACCGGGCGAATGGATCGACAGCGAGGAGTTGCTGACCCATGTCATCCAGGAGGCTCAGGGTCTGACGCAGGCCATTGCTCATCCGCCCCACGAGATCCGGACCGTCGCCGCGCCCGCGTTCTGGGTGTCGGGTGCGAAGACCGAACTGCTCAGCGCCATGTCCAACCTGCTCAGCAACGCGGTGCGCTACACGCCGGGCGGAGGGCGGATCGAGGCGGGCTGGCGCTTGCGGGAGGATGGAGGCGGGGAGTTTTTTGTCAACGACACAGGACCAGGCATCGCCGCTGACCACCTGCCGCGCCTGACGGAGCGTTTTTACCGGGTGGACCGGAGCCGTTCCCGGGAGACCGGGGGAACCGGTCTCGGGCTGGCCATTGTCAAGCACGTGGCCCAGCGCCATGGCGGTCAGGTGGAAGTAGAGAGCACCCTGGGGCAGGGGTCCAGATTCGTCATCGCTTTGCCAGCGTCCAGGGTGCGGCAGCGGGTCACCGACTGAGGCCGGAGCGGTCCACTTCAGCCGCCCACGCGCTGGTAGACCAACAGGCTTTCCTTGTTGTCGGTCAGGCGGCGCACGGTGGCCTTGAAGGCCCACTGCGTGAGGTTGACCCGCTGGTCCAGCGTGGGCTGGCTGTCGGGGGTCACCAGCAGGGTGCGGCAGGCCGGTGCGGGGCCATCGGTGCTGCGCTTCAACTCCAGCCCCCCGTGGTACTGCAGGGCGGCAATCTGGGTCTGCGTCAGGCCATCGGCGAGCACGCAGCTGTGCGGTGGCACCATGCTGGCAATGCGACGCGAAAGGGGACCGTAGCTGCGGCTGAAGTCCAGCAGGGGCAGCCACAGTGTCATGAGCAGCAGCCAGCACAGCGTGCTGCCTGCGGCGGGCAGGACCAGGCTCTTCCAGATGGCCTGGCGATGCTGGCCCACGCGCCACGCCACCAGCCAGATCCAGGCGAGGGTGGCCGAAGCGGCAAATGCAAACAGCCAGAACGAAAACTCGGGCACAAAGCCTGGCGCGAGCTTCGCCACATTGGCAGCGGGCTTGGCGGGAACGCCGGTCTGCATGGCAAACCAGATCACCCAGATCACCAATGCGCAACCGGTGAAGAAGAGCAGGGTGAACCAGTCGATCAGTGCCGACACGCTGCGGCGCAATGTGGGCAGGGCGAATGCAGCCAGGGCGGCCATGGCCGGCAGGGCCAGCAGAAGGGCCCGGTCACGGGCATCGGAAAAGGCGCTGTCCACCAGGCTGACCAGCGCTGCACACAGCGGCAGTGCGACGTGCGGACTGAGCAACTGCCTGCGCCAGCGCCACAGCGTCCAGAGCACCAGGGGCCATGCCGGCCAGGTGAACCAGACCAGCAGACGGCCCCAGTTGATCCAGTTCACCTCGCCGGGCGGGGATTGCAGAGCAGGATCGGGCACCATGCCGCTCAGGGCGGCGCCAAGGGTCACCAGGGCCAGCAGCACGGCGGACCAGAGCAGGCTGTTCTTCCGGATCGGCACGGGTTCGTTGGCAGATGCCCCCTGCTGGCGCGTGGCGCGCGCCAGCAGCACCACCAGCAGCAGGCCGCTGCCCAGCACGATCATGATCCAGGGGGCACCGCTGAACAGCAGCGCCAGCGCAGCCAGGCCCCATACGGTGGTGGTGTGCACCGGTGCACGGTCCTCTTCCTGGGCCAGCCGGGCAGCGGCGTAGAGCAGGGTGGAGACCATCGCCAGCCGGGCCAGGTCGGGCGTGGTTTCGTGGGACAGCTGGGCCAGGCCCAGGCAGGCCATCAGGGCCAGCAGACCGGCATCGGCCATGGCCCGCGCATAGTCCGTGGGACTGGCTTCACCGCCAAACGCAAAGCTGATCGGTTGCGCCGCACGCTGGCGGGCCAGGTGGTACACCGTGTACCAGGTGCAGACCAGTGTGAGCGCGAGCAGCAGACCGAACGGAACGCGGGCCGCAACATCCGCAGGCACGAAAGGCAGCAGCCGTATGAAGGCGGCCCCCAGCCAGTAGGGTAGCGGACCGGCTTCCTCCACCGCGAGGCCGAGCACCTGCGGGTGCCACCAGCCGCTGTGTCCGGCGGCCATCTCCAGCATGACGCCGAAGGCGGTCACATCGGCGGTTTTCCAGGGTTCGCGCCCCAGAAAGCCCGGGAGCACGTAGGCGACGCAGAACAGGATCAGCGCCAGCCGGGGCAGGCGACGCACAGCCGACTGGCTGACGATGGCGGGAGTCGTTGAATTCACTGCGCGAAATATACAGGGCCGTGCCGGGCGAGTTGGCTATGTCGCCGGAATCTGCCGACACAGCATGGCGCGCCACACGAGGGGCCAAAAAAAAGCAGCCGGCTGAGCGGCTGCTTTGGGCTGGAGACTGCCCGGAACCCTCAGGCTCCGAGCCAGTGCCGGCTCACTTGGCGGCGGTCGCGCCCTTGGCGTAGCGGTTGCGGAAGCGCTCCACGCGGCCACCCATGTTGTCCACGCTCTTCTGCGTGCCGGTGTAGAAGGGGTGCGATTCGCTGGTCGTGTCGAGCTTGAAGAGCGGCAGCTCGCGGCCGTCTTCCATCTTGATCATTTCCTTGGTGTTGGCGCAGGAACGGGTGACGAACTTGAAGCCGTTGGACATGTCCTGGAAGCACACGTCGCGGTAGTTGGGGTGAATGCCGTCTTTCATGACGATTCCTTGAGTTCAGGTGCGGCAGCCGCAGCGGAACCATTCCACTGTACTTGTCGCAAATAGCAAAGCCTTGGATTATAGCCGGGAAATCCAACCAGGCTGCCGAGACGAAGTGCCGTCAACCGGGACCACCGTGGAACCGGTTTTGCTGGGCCGCTGGTGTTGCCCCTTGAGGGGTGGAGCTGGCTGCACGAAGCGAGCCAGCGAAGGGGGGAGGGCTTGTTCAGCCACCCCGCCGCATCATGTCGAAGAACTCGGAGTTGTTCTTGGTCGACTTCATGCTCTTCAGGACCATTTCCATGGCCTCGATCTCGTCCATGTTGTACATGAACTGGCGCAGGATGCGGGTCTTCTGCAGGATCTCGGGCTGCAGCAGCAACTCTTCGCGGCGTGTGCCACTGCGGTTGAGCTGGATCGAAGGGAACACGCGTTTTTCGTACAGGCGGCGGTCCAGGTGGATCTCGCAGTTGCCGGTGCCCTTGAACTCTTCGAAGATCACCTCGTCCATGCGGCTGCCCGTGTCGACCAGCGCCGTGGCGATGATGGTCAGTGAGCCACCTTCTTCAATCTTGCGCGCGGCACCGAAGAAGCGCTTGGGGCGCTGCAGGGCGTTGGCGTCCACGCCACCGGTCAGCACCTTGCCGCTGGAGGGCAGCACGTTGTTGTAGGCGCGGGCCAGGCGGGTGATCGAGTCGAGCATGATCACCACGTCTTTTTTCAGCTCCACCAGGCGTTTGGCGCGCTCGATCACCATCTCGGCCACGTGCACGTGGCGTGCAGCGGGCTCGTCGAAGGTGGAGGCGATCACTTCGCCGCGCACGGTGCGCTGCATCTCGGTCACTTCCTCTGGACGCTCGTCGACCAGCAGCACCATCAGCTCCACCTCGGGGTAGTTGGCCGAGATGGCGTGGCAGATGTGCTGCATCATCACCGTCTTGCCGCTCTTGGGAGGTGCCACGATCAGCGCGCGCTGGCCGCGGCCGATCGGCGCAATGATGTCGATGATGCGGCCGGTGATGTTCTCGTCGCTCTTGATGTCGCGTTCCAGGCGCATCTGTTCCTTGGGGAACAGCGGCGTCAGGTTCTCGAACATGATCTTGTGCTTGTTGTCCTCGGGGGGCAGGCCGTTGATCTTGTCGAGCTTGTTGAGCGCGAAGTAGCGTTCGCCGTCCTTCGGGATGCGGACCTCGCCCTCTATCATGTCGCCGGTGTGCAGGTTGAAGCGGCGGATCTGGCTCGGCGAGATGTAGATGTCGTCGGTGCTGGCGGTGTAGCTGGTGTCGGGTGCACGCAGGAAACCGAAACCGTCGGGCAGCACTTCCAGCACGCCGTCGGCGTTCACCAGTTCGCCGCCTTTGGCGCGCTTCTTGATGATGGCAAACATGAGCTCCTGTTTGCGCATGCGGCCGGTATTTTCAATCTCAAGCGCTTCAGCCTGCTTGAGGACTTCAGACACGTGCAGTGCCTTGAGTTCGTTGAGGTGCATGGAATTCACTCCGTAGAGGAGTTGAGTCAAGAATCGGGGGGAGGTGGCGCTGGTGCCCGGGTGTCGGGAACTGCGCAGTGCGAAGGCAGGTCTGTGTGTGGCCTGCGTCTCGGCAAATTATGACAGGAAAAAAACCTGTCCTGAAAATGCTGCCAGGGCATTGCACCCTGGCAGGCCTCACAGGCGGTTACCCGGCCATCAGGCGAGCTGCTGGTCGATGAACGCCGTGAGCTGGGCCTTGCTCATCGCACCCACCTTGGTGGCCGCGAGCTGGCCGCCCTTGAACAGCATCAAGGTCGGAATGCCGCGGATGCCAAATTTGGCGGGCACGTCGCGGTTGTCGTCCACGTTCATTTTGGCCACCTGGAGCTTGCCGTCGTAGGAGCCTGCCACTTCGTCCAGGATGGGGGCAATCATTTTGCAAGGGCCGCACCACTCGGCCCAGAAGTCGACCAGCACCGGGGCCGTGGCGTCGAGCACATCGACCTGGAAGCTTGCATCAGATACGTGTTTGATCAGGTCGCTGGCCATGATTCATCCTAAGAATGTTGAACAGGGAGGTTAAAGTTTGGGCACGCGCTTCGCGGGTCGGTCTGCATGCCTGCATACCCCGGGGGGCGTGTCTCGCTCCATTGTGACAGAAACGCCCGTTCCATGACGATCAGCAGCCCGCCCAGCGTCCCCGGTGAGACCGCCGCGGCCCCTTCCAAACCGACACGAAACGGCTGGCGCAACGAGCATCCCGGGCTTCGGTGCTGGAGCACCCTGCTGCCGCAGATGGAAGCTGCCATGCATCGGTGTGGCGCGTTGGCCGGGCGCACCGTGGTGCTGGTGCCCTACGCACAGCTCATGGACGCGGGTCGGCGTGCCTGGTCGCAGGCGCACCCGAGTGGGTTTTCGCCCCGTTTCGAATCCAGCCGCAACTGGGCTGCGTCGCTGCAGCCTTTTTTGCCCGGTCCGGCCGACCTCAGCATGGACATGGCGCGGGACAGCCTGGTGGCTGCCGCCTTCATCGATCGCGTGGCGCAAGGCCGGCCCGATGCGTCGCTGCGCTCGGTGATGGTCGCCCGCCTGGTGGAGGCCGCGCGCCAGCTGGCGCCCCTGGCGGCGGCCGTTCCACCGGCGCAGCGCCTGGCCTGGGCCGAACCCTTGCGTGAGACGCTGGCACCCGGTGTGCAGGCGCTGCACTGGGAAGCCATGCTGGCCTCGCTGGCCTTGGCGTGGGCGAGCACCTCGGCCTACGCGACCGATGTGCTGTGGGGGCCGCTGGGCCTGCCCGGCGGCGATGTCGATGCCCTGATCGTTCTGGAAGGCTTTCAGAAAGACCCGCTGGCCCATGCGCTGGTCGAGTGGTGGGGCGAGCGGGCGGTGGTGCTCCCGCTGCACGACCCGGAGGCGGGAGCATGTGCCGGGGGCGAGACACGCCTTCAGGCCTGTGGCGACGCCGAAGACGAGGCCCAGCGTGCCGCTGCCTGCGTGATCGAACGGGTCATGGCCGGTTGTGCTCCGGTGGCGCTGGTGGCCAACGACAGGCTGCTGACGCGCCGCGTGAGTGCGATGCTGCACGGCGCGGGCCTGTCCGTGCGGGACGAGACCGGCTGGAAGCTTTCCACAACGCACGCGGCCGCGCAGCTCATGAGCCTGCTGCGCGCGGCCGACGCGCGAGCGCGCATGGACGACGTGCTCGACCTGCTGAAGCAGGCACCGGCCTGGCCCGAGGCACAGGTGCAGGCACTGGAGCAACTGGCGCGCGATGCGGGGGTTTCGCTGTGGCGCGCTGCGCTGCAGTCCAGCCGACTGGCGCACGCACTGCCCGTGGGTTTGCCAGCCCTGCTGGAGGGGCTGCAGTCCAACCGCCCGCTGGAGCGCTGGCTGGCCGATCTGGCCGCGGCGCTTCAGGCTTGCGGGCTGTGGGGCCTCCTGCAGGCCGACCCCGCAGGCCAGCAGCTGGTCCAGTCCTTGCGACTGGGTGAAGGCGCCGCCCATGAGCTGGTGTCGGTGAGCGAGGCCCTGGGCAGCACCGGCGCACAGCCGGGCGCGCGGCTGTCCCTGCCGGCCTTCACGGCCTGGGTGCGTGACGTGCTGGAGGGCGCGAGCTTCATGCCGCGCAGCGAGGAGGACGCGGTGGTGGTGATCCTGCCCATGGCCCAGTTGCTGGGGCGCGCCTTTGGTGCCACCGTGCTGCCCGGTTGTGACGAGGTGCATCTCAATCCAAGTCCCGAGCCGCCCGGCCATTGGACCTCCGCCCAGCGCGAGGCTTTGGGCCTGCCCTCGCGCGAGGCCCTCGCCAATGCCGCGCATCAGGCCTGGCAGGGCTGCCTCGCGCTGCCGCACCTCGACATCCTCTGGCGCACGCAGGAGCGCGGCGAGGCGGTACTGCCCGGAGCCTGGGTGCAGTCCCTGCCTGGCTTCGTTGCAGACGGCGAGGCCTTGCGTGCGACCGATCTGCGCCCTTCGCGCTGGCTCAGTCCTGCAGCGATCCCGCGTCCCCTGCCGGCAGCGGGCGACGTGCTGCCCGAGTCGCTCTCGGCCAGCGCCTACCAGGACCTGCGGGACTGTCCCTACCGGTTCTTCGCCCTGCGCCAGCTGCGTCTGGCCGAGGCACCGGAGCTCGAAGCCGAGCCGGACCAGCGCGACATGGGCAACTGGCTGCATGCGGTGCTGCGTGCCTTTCACGAGGCGCGTGGTGCTGAGCGGCCGGGTCTGGACGCCGACCGGGCCACCCTGAACCAGCTGGCCGAATCCACGGCGCAGGCCATGGGACTCGACGCAGGTGAGGGTGGGGCGGGCTTTCTGCCGTACCAGGCGGTCTGGCCTGCGCTGCGCGACGGTTACCTGGACTGGCTGTCGGGCCATGAAGGCGGCGACGGGCGTGCCGGCCCCCGCTTCGAGCAGGCCGAAGCCGCCCTGAGCGCCCACGCCGGGCCCTGGAAGCTCTACGGCAAGCTCGACCGCATCGACCGGCAGGGCAGCCCGGAAGGCGACATCCCGTTCGTGATCGACTACAAGACCGAGGGGCGGCAGAAGACGCTCGAGCGCGTCAAGGAGCCGCTGGAAGACACGCAGCTGGCTTTTTACGCCGCGCTGCTGCCCGATGAGAACGTGCGTGGTGCCTACCTCAGCATCACCGACAAGCGCGGCGAAAGCAGCAAGGAGGCGCCGACCCTGCTGATCGAACAGACCGAGTTGCTGCTGGCCCGCGAGCAGCTGCGCGCGGGCCTGGCGCACGACATGGCCCGCGTGGCCGACGGGCAGCCCATGCCGGCGCTGGGCGAGGGACGCGTGTGCGATTTCTGCGCTGCGCGTGGCCTGTGTCGCAAGGATTTCTGGAGCCCGGCATGACCGAAGCCGCCTACCGCATCAATGGCGTCAAGGCACCGCGCGAGGCCTTCTACGCCCTGGCCTGCGACCCGGCGCGCAGCATCGCCGTGGAAGCCTGTGCGGGCGCGGGCAAGACCTGGATGCTGGTCTCGCGCATTCTGCGTGCGTTGCTGGACGGTTGCGCACCGCAGGACATCCTGGCCATCACCTTCACCAAGAAGGCGGCGGGCGAGATGCGCGACCGGCTCAACGCCGAGCTGCGTCGCTGCGCCCGCCTGTCTGACGCCGAGCTGGCCGAGGCGCTGCGGACGCGGGGACTCAGCCCTGCCGATGCCGAGCGCCGCATCGGCGAACTGCGCAGCCTGCACCAGCGCGTGACGGCGATGGGCCGGCCGGTCCAGGTGCGCACCTTCCACGGCTGGTTTGCCGCCCTGCTGCGCGGGGCGCCACTGTCGGTGCTGCAGGAACTGCAGCTGCCGGCGCAGTACGAGCTGCTGGAAGACGACGCGCAGGCGATCTCCCTGGTCTGGCCGCGCTTCTACGCCGCGCTTGCTGCCAGCGAAAGTGACAAGCGGGATTTCATGGACAGCGTGGCCGAACACGGTCGCCACCAGACGCTCAAGGCGCTGGAAAAGGCGTTGCAGAAGCGGGTGGAGTTTGCCTTGGCCGATGCGGCCGGGGTGGTGAAAGCGTCGGTGGAACCGTTCGAGTCGCTGTATCCGCGCTGGTCGGGACTGGAATCGCCCGAACTGGCGCTGCTGCAACCCGGTGCACGTGAGCGCTGGCTGGCCCGCGCGAAGGCGCTCGGTGGCGAGACCAACAAGACGCCGAAAGTGGCGGCCGCGGCCGTGGTCGATGCGTTCGCGCTGGCCGACGAGCCCGAGTGCATGCCACAGCGGCTGGCCTTGTTGCGCAAGGGCTTTTTCGTGGCCAGCGAAGACCGGCTCAACAACAACCTGGCCAAGTTCGCAGCGGCGCAGGAGGCCGAACCCGAGCTGCAGGACCTCTGTGGGGCCCGCCGGCAGCACCAGGCCTGGCAGCACCACCAGCGCCTGGCGCGCCTGAGCCGCGTGCTGCTCGGCGCCTACGCCCGCCTCAAGCGCGAGCGCGGCTGGGTCGACATGAACGATGTGGAGGGAGCCGCGCTGCGGCTGCTGGGGGATGCCGAGCTCTCGGGCTGGATGCAGCAGCGGCTCGATGCGCGCGTGCGCCATGTGCTGATCGACGAGTTCCAGGACACCAACCCGCTGCAATGGCAGGCCCTCTATGGCTGGCTGTCCGCCTATGCCGGTGCCGGACCTGGCGCGGCGCCCTGCGTGTTTCTCGTCGGGGACCCCAAGCAGTCCATCTACCGTTTTCGCCGCGCCGAGCCTCAGGTCTTCAAGGCGGCGCAGGGCTTCGTGGTGCAGGGCCTCGGAGGTGCGCTGCTCAGCTGCGACCACACCCGGCGTTGCGCCCAGGGCGTGGTGGATGTTCTCAATACCGCCATGCTCGCCGCGGCGACCGCGGGCGAGTACGGCAGCGACTACCGGGCACACACCACCGAGAGCAGCGAGGAAGGCGCCGTGCTGGCACTGCCGCAGCTGGCGCGCAGCGCGCGCCAGCGGTCTGGCAACGGTGATGGGGCTGCACCCGTCTGGCGCGACAGCCTGACCACCCCGCGCGTGCTGCCCGAAGACACCCTGTCGGCGCTGGAAGCCCGCCAGGCGGCCGACTGGGTGGCCGAGGAGATCGCCTCGGGCCGCGTGCAGGCCGACGATGTGATGGTGCTCTCGCGCCGGCGCGAACGCCTGGCCTGGATGCACGACGCCCTGCTGGAGCGTGGTATCGCCAGCGAGCAGCCCGAAAAGCTGGATCTTTGTGAAGCGCCGGCGGTGCAGGACGTGGTGGCGCTGCTGGACGCGCTGGTGTCGCCGCGCCACGACCTGAGCCTGGCGCGTGCACTCAAGTCGCCGCTGTTTGGCTTGGGCGACGACGCGCTGGCCCAGCTGGCGCGGCTGCGCCAGCGCTGGACGGTGCGCGCCGACGGCCGTGCCGAAGGGGCTGACCCCCTGGCGCCCCCGGCAAAGCCTTCCTGGTGGGACGTGCTGCAACGCTTCGCCAGCCTGCCTGCGGAGGATCAGGCGGACTTGCTGCCGCTGCCCGGGCACAACAGCACCGTGCCGGTGCAGACCCAGGCGGGTGTCCTGATGACCACGGCCCAGCGCCTGGCGCTGTACTGCGGCTGGGTGCAAAGCCTGCCACCACACGACGCACTCTCTGCGGTGTACGACCACGGTGATGTGCTGGCGCGTTTTGCCCAGGCCGTCCCCCCCAGCCAGCGTGGCGCCGTGCTGGCGCAACTGCGCGACCTGCTGTCGCAGTCGCTGGCGCAGGACGGCGGACGCTTTCTCACCCCTTACCGGCTGGTGCGTGCGCTCAAGGCCGGCAGCATCAGGGCCACGCCGAGCCAGACGCCGGGCGCGGTGCGCCTGCTCACCATCCACGGCGCCAAGGGGCTGGAAGCCCACACCGTGCTGATGCTGGACACCGACACCGGATCAGCCAGGCCCGAAACCATGGGCGTGCTGGTGGACTGGCCGGGGGAGGATGCGGTGCCACGCCGCTTCGTGTTTCTCGCCAGCGAGAAGTCGCCACCCGCCTGTGCCGTTGCGGTGCTTCAGGTGGAGCAGCAGGCGCGTGCACTCGAGGAACTCAACGCCCTGTACGTGGCACTCACCCGCGCTGAAACGCGCCTGGTGATCTCCAGTTTCGAGCCGCACCAGCGCAGCCAGACCGCCAGCTGGTTCCAGCGCCTGCAGCCGCTGGCCACGCCAATCGACGCACCCGCCGGTGTGGATGTGCGGGATCGCCAGGGTGAATCGCCGGCCACCGCCCCCGACTTTGCGTTGCCGTGCCTGCCGCTGTACACACGGGGGTCCGTCGGTGCTGCACCGGTGGCGCATGCCACCGGGCAGGCCCCCGGAGCCGATGACGCGCCTGCCCGCATCGGTCTGGCCCTGCACCGGCTGTTGCAGTGGCATCCCACGCCGCGTGACGGATTCGACTGGACAAGCACCCACCAGCAGGCAGCGGCGCGCGAGTTCGGCTTGACCCCGGCGCAGATCCTGGAGGTCATGACCATGGCGCGCCGCATCGTGTCGGGCGAAGCCGCCTGGGCCTGGGACGCGCAAGTGCTCGACCACTGGGGCAACGAGGTGGAGCTGTTCCACCAGGGCGAGCTGCTGCGACTGGACCGGCTGGTGCGCCAGCGCGGCACCGGCGCCCAGCCCGCCTGCTGGTGGGTACTGGACTTCAAGAGTGCCGAGCGGCCCGAACGCCAGCCTGAATTGCTGGCGCAGATGCGCCGTTACCAGCAGGCCATGGCACTGGCGCGGCCCGGTGAGCCCGTGCGCCTGGCCTTCATCAACCCCATGGGCGAGCTGATCGAGCTGTCGCCCCAGCAGCTGGCTTCATGACCCATTCAGAGCATCCATCCTTTTTCCAGCCCGGCGCGGGTATGGGCGGACCCGGACCCAGCAACATGACGATCGATGTGGCCGTCATCGGCGGTGGGCCGGCCGGTCTGATGGCCGCCGAGGTGATGCGTCGCTCGGGCCTGCAGGTGCACCTGTTCGATGCCATGCCCTCGGTGGGGCGCAAGTTCCTTCTGGCGGGAAAAGGCGGCATGAACCTGACCCACGCCGAGCCGCTGGGAGCTTTCATGGGACGTTACGGCGCGCGGGCCGACGTCCTGCGCCCGCTGCTGCAGGCTTTTGGCCCGCAGGCGGTGCGCGACTGGGCCGCAGGCCTGGGGATCGACACCTTTGTAGGCACCTCGCAGCGTGTGTTTCCAACCGACATGAAAGCCGCGCCGCTGCTCCGCGCCTGGCTGCAGCGCCTGCGCCATTCCGACGGCGGCAGGCCACCGGTGGTGTTTCACATGCGTCACCGCTGGCAGGGTTGGCAAGACGGTCCTGTGACCGGCGCAGCACGTGCCGCCTTGCGCTTCGGCACACCGCACGGCACGCTGACAGTGCACGCGCGTGCTACCGTGCTGGCCCTGGGCGGCGCGAGCTGGGCGCGCCTGGGTTCCGACGGCGCATGGGTCCCATGGCTGGAGGATGCCGGCATCCGTGTGGCGCCGTTGCAGGCCAGCAATTGCGGCTTTGACGTGGCAGGCTCGCCGGTCCACGGCATCACGGCAGGCTGGAGCCCGCATTTCAGCAGCCGTTTCGCGGGCCAGCCGTTCAAGTCGGTCGCGATCGACTTCAGCGACAGCCAGGGGCGCAACTTCTGCCGCAAAGGGGAATTCGTGGCGACCGCCACCGGTGTCGAAGGCAGCCTGATCTACGCCGTCTCCAGCCTGCTGCGTGACCAGATCGCCGCAGCGGGCCAGGCCACGTTCACGCTCGACCTGTTGCCCGACCGCAGTGCGGAACACGTGCTGGCCCAGGTGGCCCACCCGCGCGGCTCGCGCAGCCTGTCGGCGCACCTCAAGAGCCGGCTCGGGCTGGACGGGATCAAGCTGGCCCTGCTGAACGAGCTGCTGGACAAGGCAACGCTGCACGACGCTGCCCGCTTGGCCGCTGCCATCAAGGCCTTGCCCGTCAGCGTGGTGGCGGCGCGGCCGATCGATGAGGCCATCAGCACCGCGGGCGGCGTGCCGTTTGAGGCACTGGACGAACACCTGATGGTGAAACATCGGCCTGGCCTTTTTTGCGCGGGCGAAATGCTCGACTGGGAGGCGCCTACCGGGGGCTACCTGCTCACCGCCTGCCTGGCCAGTGGCGTGGCGGCCGGGCAGGGCGCTGCGGGGTGGCTGCGCGGCGGTTGAGGCCGCTGTCATGGCGCCTTCACACCGCCAGCGTAGTCTCGGGAGTCACCAGACCCGGGGTCTGCATCAGGAGATCAACTACATGCCTTTCCCGTCCATCGAACGCCGCACCTTCCTCCATCACATCGCCACCGGTGCGATCGGCCTCGCCGCCGTGCCCAGCTGGGCGGCCAGCTATCCGGAACGACCCATCAAGATCATCGTGCCCTTTGCGCCCGGCGCGGGTACCGATGCCATGGGACGCCTCGTGGCGACGAAGCTGGCCGAGCTGCTCAAGGCGACGGTGGTGGTGGAGAACCGGGTCGGCGCTTCCGGCGCCCTGGGTGCCCAGGCGGTGGCGCAGAGCGCGCCCGATGGCCACACCTTGCTGCTGGCGGCTGCGCCATTCACCACCGTGGCAGCGGCCCTGCCGGGAGCCGGCTACGACCCGTTGGGCCAGTTCGCCGCCGTCGGCATGATCGCCCAGGGTCCGCTGGTCTGGGCGGCCAACCCGCAGCTGCCCGCCAACACGCTGCAGGAGCTCGTGGCCCTGGCGCGACAGCGTCCTGGCATGCTGAACTACGGCTCGGCGGGGGTGGGTGGCATCAACCATCTGGTGCTGGAGTCGCTCAAGGCACGCACCGGTATCTACATCACGCACATCCCCTACCGCGGCATTGCACCCGCCACCATCGACGCCCTGTCGGGTGAGATCCACCTGCTGACCGGCACCATCCCCGCGCTGGCGCCGTATGTGCGCGATGGCCGGCTCAAGGCGCTGGCGGTCACCAGCAAAGCCCGCTCGCCCGCGCTGCCGCAAGTGCCGAGCATGTTGGAAGCCGGTCTGCCGGACTTCAATGTGCTGAACTACTTTGCACTCATGGCGCCGCGGGCCACCCCCCGGGCGGTGATCGAGCAGATCAATGCTGCACTGGCATTGGTGGTGACCCTGCCGGATGTGAAGGAGCGGCTGGCAAAGGACGCCCTCGAACCGGCCACGGGCAGTCCGGCCCAGCTGGAGCGGTTTCTGCAGCAGGACCATGACGGCTGGAAAAACGTGGTCCTGCGTCAGAAGCTGAAGATCGACGCCTTCTGACGCCCGAGACAGCGCGCCTGCAGGCCGGCGCGGCGCGGCCGCATGGCAGAGCCGATAAGATGGTGCGAGAGGGCGTCAGCAGCGATGTTCGCGCTGGCGTGCCACCGTCCTTCGTCCGACCACGAGCCAGGAGCGCCACCGCATGCCATCCAATCCAAAGATGCAATGGAACGTGGGCTACTGGCTGCTGGCGATGCTGGCGCTGGTGTGGATCCAGTCGGTCTGGCAGGCTTCCCGGACGGTCGAAGCGGTGCCCTACAGCCAGTTCGAGCAGGCCTTGTCCGAGGGCCGCGTGGCCGAGGTCACGGTGGGCGAAACCACCATCACCGGTCGGCTGAAAACACCCGACGCGGGAGGCAAGACCGTGATCGTGGCCAACCGGGTCGAGCCCGACCTGGCCGAGCGGCTGTCGAAATACGACGTGCCGTTTACCCGCGTGGTCGAGAGCACGCTGCTGCGTGATCTGCTGTCCTGGGTGGTGCCCGCGCTGGTGTTCTTCGGCCTGTGGTTTTTCCTGATCCGGCGCGTGCTCGACAAGCAGGGCGGCGGCATGGGCAGCTTCATGAGCATCGGCAAAAGCCACGTCAAGGTCTATGTGGAGAGGGACACGGGGGTCACCTTCGCCGATGTGGCCGGCGTGGACGAGGCCAAGGCCGAACTGCAGGAAATCGTGGCCTTTCTGAAGGATCCGCAGGAACGTGGCCGGCTGGGTGGACGACTGCCGCGGGGCGTGCTGCTGGTCGGGCCACCCGGGACCGGCAAGACCCTGCTGGCCAAGGCGGTGGCCGGCGAGGCCGGCGTGCCGTTTTTCAGCATCTCGGGCAGCGAGTTTGTCGAGATGTTCGTGGGCGTGGGGGCGGCTCGGGTGCGCGACCTGTTCGAACAAGCACGCGCCAAGGCCCCGGCGATCATCTTCATCGACGAGCTCGATGCTTTGGGCCGTGCGCGGGGCGCGGCCTCGCCCATTGGCGGCCATGACGAGCGCGAGCAGACCCTCAACCAGCTGCTGGCCGAGCTCGACGGCTTTGACAGCTCGTCGGGTCTGGTGCTGCTGGCCGCGACCAACCGCCCCGAGGTGCTGGACCCAGCCTTGCTTCGGGCCGGCCGTTTTGACCGCCAGGTGCTGGTGGATCGGCCCGACAAGCTCGGCCGGGTTCAGATCCTGAATGTGCATGTGCGGAAGATCCGGCTCTCGCCCCGGGTCGATCTGGAGCAGGTGGCGCAGCTCACCACCGGTTTTTCGGGAGCGGACCTGGCCAACCTGTGCAACGAAGCCGCGCTGGCTGCGACGCGGCGCGGGGCGCAGGACGTCGAACTGGTGGACTTCACCGTGGCGGTGGAACGCATCGTGGCCGGACTGGAGAAAAAGAACCGTGTGCTCAACCCGCGCGAGCGCGAGGTGGTGGCCTACCACGAGATGGGGCATGTGCTGGTGGCGATGAACCTGCCGGGTACCGACACCGTTCACAAGGTGTCCATCATTCCGCGCGGCATAGGTGCCCTCGGCTACACGATCCAGCGGCCCACCGAAGACCGCTTCCTGATGACCCGCGAGGAGCTCGAGCACAAGATCATGGTGCTGCTGGGCGGACGCGCGGCCGAGAAACTGGTGTTTGGCCAGCTGTCCACCGGCGCTGCCGACGATCTGGCGAAGGTGACCGACATCGCACGCGACATGGTCACCCGCTACGGCATGGTCGAAGAGCTGGGCTACGTCACCTACGAGGCCCAGCGCCAGCCGTTTCTGGATGTGCCAGGGCTGGTGCAGGGCGGATGGCAACCCAGCCCGGACACGCAGCAACACATCGATGCGGCCGTGCGCAGCATCGTCATGGGTGCGTTCGACCGGTCGACGGCCCTTCTGGATGCAAACAGGGAGTTGCTCGAACGCTGTGCGCGTGAGCTGCTGGTGCACGAGACACTGGACGAAGAAGCCCTGCGCAGGCTGATCGGAGCACCAGAGAACAAATAAGGTGACGAGCCTTGACCCCGGCACTGACTCCACAGTTAGGGCTGCTTGGTTCCCCACCTGACCCGGTTGGCCGCTTCACCATGCGGGAAGGCCCGTCGGGGTCGATTGTAGGCGATGCGGCCCGGGTCTGCCGGGTCAGGGCCGCCGCTTAGAATCAAAGCCATGTCCTATGTCGTCCTGGCCCGCAAGTACCGCCCGCGCAATTTCAGCGAAATGGTGGGGCAGGAGCACGTGGTCCAGGCGCTGTCCAATGCACTGACCACCCAGCGGCTGCACCACGCCTACCTGTTCACCGGCACGCGCGGTGTCGGCAAGACGACGGTGTCGCGCATCCTGGCCAAGTCGCTCAACTGCCTCGGTGCCGACGGGCAGGGCGGCATCACCGCCGAACCGTGTGGCGTTTGCCAGGCCTGTACCGACATCGACAGCGGCCGCTTCGTCGACTACACCGAGCTCGACGCAGCCTCCAACCGCGGCGTGGACGAGGTGCAGGCGCTGCTGGAACAGGCCGTCTACAAGCCGGTGCAGGGCCGCTTCAAGGTCTTCATGATCGACGAGGTACACATGCTGACCAACACGGCCTTCAATGCCATGTTGAAGACGCTGGAAGAGCCGCCCGAGTACCTCAAATTCGTGCTGGCCACGACCGACCCGCAAAAGGTGCCGGTGACGGTGCTCTCGCGCTGCCTGCAGTTCAACTTGCGCCCCATGGCACCCGAGACCGTGCTGGAGCACCTGCAGCAGGTGCTGCAGTCGGAGGACGTGCCGGCCGATCACCAGGCGCTGCGCCTGATCTCGCGCGCAGCGCGCGGTTCCATGCGCGATGCGCTCTCGCTGACCGACCAGGCCATTGCCTTCGGTGGCGGGCGGCTGGATGAGGCCACGGTGCGCCAGATGCTGGGTGCGGTGGACCGGTCCTACGTGCTGCGACTGATCGACGCGCTGGCACGGGCCGACGGTGCTACGGTGCTGGACACCATCGACAGCCTGCGCATCAACGGTCTGAACGCGGCCTCCACCCTCGAGGAAATGACTGGCGTGTTGCAGCGCATGGCCGTGTTGCAGGCCGTGCCGGCGCGGGCGAATGCGCAGGACATCGATGACCCGGATGCAGAGGAAATTGCCCGGCTGGCACAAAGCCTGCCAGCCGATGAGACCCAGTTGCTGTACAGCCTGTGTCTGCATGGCCGTGCCGAGCTGGGCCTGGCGCCCGACGAATACGCGGCGCTGACCATGGTGCTGCTGCGCTTGCTGGCCTTCAAGCCGGCAACCAGGGCGACCGGCGCCGCGGCTGAAAAAAAAACACTGAAAACCGGGGCTGAGGCCCAGGTGGTGCCATCGGGGGCAGACCCAGCACGGCCGTCAGCGCTGGTGGCGGGCCCGGCTGTGCACGCAGCCCGGCCTGCGGCGCCTCCCGCGCCAGTCGCTGCGACCTCGGTCGTGCGGCCTGAACCGGCGCTAGCGCCGGTGCGGCCCATTCCCATTGCGCAGGTGAAGGCGCCCCAGACCGCAACGCTGCCAGCGGAAAGCCCCGAACCGGACGGACCGCCCTGGGTGGACGAGCCCGAAGAGCTGCCGATCGATGAGGGCGTGCAGACCTCGCGCCGGGTGGTTGAGATACCGGTGCGCGATCCCGGACCATCGTCCCGACTCGATCGCCCGCGCGAGCCGGGTGAGGCGGCGGCTGTGGCGGAGCCCGTGCGCAGTGCCGAAGGTGATTTCTGGTTCGATGCCGTGATGCAGCTCCTGCGCGCCGAAGCGGTCACTGCCCTGGTGCGCGAGCTGGCTCTGCAATCGCAGCTGGTGGCGCGCGATCCTGGCCAGTGGCTGCTGCGCGCAGAACGGGAGTCGCTCAACCAGGGCAACACGCGCGAGCGGCTCGCAGCGGCCCTCCTGACGCTGGGCCACGAGGTGCGGCTGACGGTGGAGATCGGCAGGGTGTCGGACTCTCCCGCCTTGCGTGTGGCCGCCGAGAATGCCCGTCGCCAGCGCGAAGCCGAAGCCCAGATCCTGGCCGACCCTTTCGTTCAGGCGATGATGCGCGACTTTGGCGGCAAAATCGTGCCCGGGTCGCTCAAGGCAACCGCCTGAAACCACACGCATTCCATTCCCAACATCCACAAGGAAGACCATGTTCAACAAAGGACAACTCGCCGGCCTCATGAAGCAGGCACAGGCCATGCAGGACAACCTGAAAAAGGCCCAGGACGAGCTCGCTTTCGTCGAAGTCACGGGCGAGTCCGGTGCCGGGCTGGTCAAGGTCCTCATGACCTGCAAGCACGACGTCAAGCGTGTCACCATCGACCCCAGCCTGCTGGCTGACGACAAGGACATGCTGGAAGACCTGGTGGCTGCGGCTTTCAATGCCGCGGTGCGCAAGGCCGAAGAGACGTCCAACGAGAAGATGGGCAAGCTCACAGCCGGCATGCCAGGCCTTCCCGGCGGCATGAAATTCCCCTTCTGATTTTTTCTGATCGCAACTGATCTGGACCATGGCGGCGTTGCGGGTCCCGTTCAGGCCATCCTCATGGACCTGAAGTCCATTCCGGTGGCCTGACACCCGCCGCATGGCCCAGACCCGCTCACGCAGCCGCGTTGCGCTGCGTGGCTGACGCTCTCACAAAACCCCTCATGGCTGAAACCCACTCCCTGGAACTGCTGGTGCAGGCGTTGCGGCGCCTGCCGGGGGTGGGTGTGAAGTCCGCACAGCGCATGGCGTTCCATCTGCTGCAGCACGACCGCGAAGGCGCTCTGAAGCTGGCGCAGGCGCTGCAACACGCCGTGGCGCAGGTGAAGCACTGCAGCCTCTGCCACACCTTCACCGAAGACGATGTCTGCCCGACCTGCCGCGATGCGCGGCGGGACCGCAGCCAGCTGTGTGTGGTGGAGAACCCGGCCGACCAGTCGGCGCTGGAGCGCACCGGTGCCTACAGGGGGCTGTACTTCGTGCTGATGGGCAAGCTCAGTCCGCTTGACGGTGTGGGGCCGCGTGACATCGGACTGGAGAAGCTCTTTGACCGTGTCGACAGGCGGGTGGATGGCGAGCGCGAGGTGCGTGAAGTCATCCTCGCGACCAACTTCACAGCGGAAGGCGAAACCACCGCGCATGTGATTTCGCAGGGCCTGAAATCGCGCGGTGTCAGCGTGACGCGGCTGGCGCGCGGCGTGCCGGTCGGGAGCGAGCTGGAGTATGTGGATCTGGGCACCATCGCCCATGCCTTGGTGGACCGGCGCTGAGCGCGGTGCCCACCCCCTTTACCGGACGATTTTCATGAAACTGGCAGGACTGACCGTGGCCTACTGGGCCGTTCTTGTGGTGGCGCTGCTGCCTATCGTGTGCGCGGGGCTCGCCAAGTGGGGCATGTTCGCGAAGCCCCGCCGCGAGGGCGGTTACGACAACCACAACCCGCGTGCCTGGCTGTCGCGCCAGAGCGACTGGCGCGCGCGGGCCAATGCGGCGCAGGCCAACAGTTTCGAGGCGCTGCCGTTTTTCATGGGTGCGGTCATCATTGCTCACCAGCTGGGTGCCAACCAGACCCGGTTGGACGTGCTGGCCTTCATCTTCGTCGTGCTGCGGCTGGTCTACATCCTGCTGTACGTGGCCGATCTGGCCTCCGCGCGCAGCCTGACCTGGGTGCTGGCGCTGGCGGTGAACATCGCGATTCTTTTCGCCTGATCCGACGCGCCGATGCGGTGGCGTCGGGCGTGTTCGATCCGTTACTTTTCCTTGCGTTTCGCCTCGGTGGAAACCCGCTCGGGATTCCTCCCGATGCGCGGCATCGCACCCGGCCGTAAGCTTCTTCCCAGAACACAAGACAGGTACGGGAAGGACAACGCATGTGGAATCGCCGCGACTGGGGCCGGCTTAGCGCGTCGGCGCTGCTGGGCACAGCGCTCCCTGGAGCCAGGGCCCAGGTTCGCGCCGATGTTCCCCCGCGGACGGCGCCGCCCCGGCTGCTGGTGGCGGTGGACCACAAGTCGGCCTTCTGCTACCTGCCGCTGACCATCGCCGAGCGCCTGGGGTACTTCTCCAGCGAGGGGCTGGACGTTCAGGTGCGGGAGTTCCCCGACGCGACGCAGGCCATGCAGGCCGTGCTGTCCGGGGCAGCCCAGGTGGTCTCCGGTGCTTACAGCAGCACCATCAGCCTGCAGGCCCGCGGGCAGGCCCTTCAGTCCTTCGTGCTGCAAGGGCGCGCATCCCAGCTCGTGCTGGGGGTTTCGCAGCGCACCATGGCGGACTATCGGGGCTTGCGTGATCTGCGGGGCCGGAAGATCGGCGTCATGGCCCTGGGCTCTGCCTCCCACCGGGTGGCCAGCCTGCTCATGACCCGTGCCGGCCTCCCCCGAAACGGGGTCCAGTATGTGGCGCTGCCGGAGCCGCTTGACGCCCTCGAGGCCTTCCGGTCCGGAAAGATCGATGCCATCTGCTACAGCGACCCGACCATCACGCGTCTGGAACTGGGCGGCGAACTGCGCGTGGTGGCCGACACGCGCACCGTGCGCGGCAACGCCGAGGTGTTCGGCGGCCCTTTGCCCGCAGGCTGCCTGGGCGCTTTGCCTGCGTTCCTTGAGACGCAGCCCCAGCGGTGCCAGGCGATGGCTCATGCCCTGGTGCATGCCCTCAAGTGGTTGCAGACGGCCGGCCCCTCGGACCTCATCAAGACCGTACCGGAGAGCTATTTCCAGGGGGACCGAGCGCTGTATCTGGCGGCGTTCAGCCGAGCCCGGGAGGCCTGGACGCCCGACGGGCTGATGCCTGCGGGTGGCCCCGAAACGGCAGCCCGCGCAATGTCGGTCTTTTCAGAACCCGGCATGCTGCCCCGCGTGGATCTCGCACGCACTTTCACCAATGAATTTGCCCAACGCGCGAAGGTCCGGTTCAGGGCCTGAGTGCGTGTGGCGTCCGAGCAGGGCGAGGCGCCGCCGTTCGAGGCAGCGCAGGCCTATTGCCTGACCTTGTTGCTGGCAGCGACACGCTGCACCGGCTTCTTGGCCTTCGCGGTGGCGCGTGTGGACGGGGCCGTTACCCGTTTGCCTGGTGCGGTCGCTTTCTTCCGAGCCTGGGTGCTTTTCGCCAGCGCGCGCGCCTTGCCCGGGGCTTTCGCTCTGGCTGCAGCCGGGCGTGGCGTTGCCATCAAAGCCTTCGAGGCACGCTGTGGCAGCAGGAGTGTGATGCGCTGCCCGGGTTTGAGGCGTGCATTCACGGCCATCTTGTTCCAGTCCGCCACACTCACCGGACTCAAACCGTAGCGGTTGGCCAGTTTCGCCAGGTTCTCGCCTTTGCGTGCCTTCACCGTGGTGCGCTTGAGAACGATTTCGGGCTGCAGGCTCAGGTGTCCGTTGTCGGCCACCTGTTCCGAGACGTCGTTGTCATGTTGACCGCTGCGCGGCACCAGAAGGCTGGAGCCGGCGCGCACCAGCATGCGCGGCGGTATGTTGTTGACGCTGCGCAATGCCTGCTCGCTCATGCCCACGCGGCTCGCTGCCTGCTCTGCCGTCATGGTGCTCGGCACGACCCAGGCCGTCCAGCTCGCCAGCGGACCGCGGTGCGCCTGCAGGTTGTTCATGAACACCGCGGCACTGTCCCAGGGCAGCAGGATGTTGGGCGTGCCGGCGGCCATCACCACCGGGTGCTTGATCGAGGGGTTGAGGGCGCGGAAGTCCTGCTCGCTGATGCCCGAGAGCTGGGCGATCACGGACACATCCATGTCCCTGTCAAGCGTGACCGTGTCGAAAAACGGATGGTTGCCGATCAGGGGCAACTGCGCGTTGAAGGCCTCCGGGTTGGCGATGATGTTTTTCACGGCCTGCAGCTTGGGCACGTACATGCGCGTTTCCAGCGGCATGTTCAGGTCGGTGTAGCCGGTGGGCTTGCCTTCGCGCTGGTTGCGCGTGATGGCGCGGTTCACGTTGCCCTGACCCCAGTTGTAGGCAGCGAGCGCCAGGTGCCAGTCGCCGAAACGGTTGTGCAGTTGCTGCAGGTAGTCGAGGGCGGCCCGGGTGGATGCCAGCACGTCGCGACGGTCGTCGCGGAAGATGTTTTGTTTCAGGTCGAACGACTGCCCGGTGGCGGGCATGAACTGCCACATGCCCGCTGCACGGGCGCTGGACACCGCCTGGGGGTTGAACGCGCTCTCGATGAAAGGCAGGAGCGCCAGCTCCATCGGCATGTTGCGGCGCTCGATCTCTTCAACGATGTGGAAGATGTAGCGTCCCGAGCGCCCGGTCATGCGCTCGATGTAGTCGGGTCGGCTGGCGTACCACTGCTCGCGATCGCGCACGAGGTCGCCCTGCAGGTCGGGCATCGCAAAGCCGCGACGGATGCGATCCCACATGTCGGCCGGAGCTGACAGGGTCGCCACAGGAGCGAACCGGGTGTCAACCGTCCCGATCGGACTCAGCGGGCTGCTGTCGGAGGCGCCGCTGCGGCCTTTCGCCAGTACATCGCCGTTGCGAAGCTCGGACCGAGATGTGGGTGCAGCGTTCGCCGGCGTGTTTCCGGCATCGCCTGGCACGGTGGCGCATCCCCCGAGCAGGAGCGTGCAGACCGCCAGTGTGGCGAGCCCGATGGCCATGCGATGGGCCGACCGGGGTACGGCTGAGGGCATCGCCCTATGGGCCGGCGCAGGGATGTTGGCGGTGCCTGAGAAGGTTGATGCGTTGTTCGTGGGTGAAGTCATCTGTAGGTGTTTTTCCATTGGCGCAGCGTGGCGAAGACACCTACGGCGTCGGTGGGGGCTGCGGGTTCGTGCCGCGACGCGGCCTGTTGAACCTCTGGCATGTGAGTCCGCAGGAAAGGGTTGATCCGCTTTTCCATACCGATGGAGCTCGGCAGCGTGGGAAAGTTCTGATGCCGCTGTTGCTCGCAATGCGCCGTGTAACGGGTCAGGTCGGCGTTGCCGGGCTCAACCGCCTGGGCAAATGCCAGGTTGGAGAGCGTGTACTCGTGCGTGCAGCAGACACGGGTGTTGTCGGGCAGGGCGCTCAGGCGTCTCAGGGAGTCGAACATTTGGGCCGGACTGCCTTCGAACAGCCGGCCGCATCCGCCGGAAAACAGCGTGTCGCCACAAAAGAGCAGCGGTGCACCGTCCATCTCGGCGCAGTAGAAGGCAATGTGCCCTGCCGTGTGGCCGGGCACCTCGATGACCTCGAAGCGATGGTCCAGGGCTGTCACCACGTCGCCCGACACCACGCGCTCCAGCGGCTCAGGCATGGGCTCGTGTGCCGGGCCCACGACCCGGGCGCCCGTGGCCGCACGCAGGGCCTCCACGCCTCCGGTGTGGTCGGCGTGGTGGTGGGTGATGAGGATGGTGTCGAGCTGGAGGTGATGCTGCTGCAGCCACCGTTCGACGCCTTCTGCCTCGCCCGGGTCCACCACCAGCGCACGCACCCTGTCGTGCAGGACCCAGATGTAGTTGTCGGTGAACGCCGGAAGGGGAAACAGTTCCATGGTGGCAGGTGCTGGTTGGCAGGACGTGTAGAGTTCGCGCAATCAACCTGGTCCGGCTGTCAGCACGCGAAGGACAGGACCATTTCTCTGCCTGCTCAACACAAGCCATGACCCATGAAATTATAGGCCTGACCGACTGGTTGCAGACCGCGCCAGGCCAGTACCTGCTGGGTTGGGAAGAGGCCCAGTTTGACCTCGCCGTGGCCGATCTGTTTGGCTACAACGCCCTGCAGCTCGGTCTGGCCGAGATCGACACGCTGCGCGCCAACCGCATGCCGCACCGCTGGCTGGCGCTCCCCGAAGAAGGCCCTGACCAGAGTGCGGCCCAAGGGTCTGCCGCCACCGCTTCCCGGGACATCGGTACACGCCCGAATGACCAGGCAGAGCCATCCGGGGCGATGGAACGTGGCGCCAAGCCACGTGTGGCCCTGGTGACCGACGCGGCCGCCTTGCCTTTCCCCGCCGCCAGCCTCGACCTCGTGGTCCTGCCCCACACGCTGGAGCTCAGTGCCGACCCGCACCATGTGCTGCGCGAAGTCGAGCGGGTGCTGGTGCCCGAGGGGCGGGTGGTGATCTCCGGGCTGAATCCGGCCAGCCTCTGGGGGCTGCGCCAGGCGCGCGGACGCCTGGGTGCCCATCTGCCGGGGTCCTCGCGCGGCGGGTCGGGCCTGTACCTGCCAGAGGCGGGTGAGTTCATCGGGCCCTGGCGCCTGCGCGACTGGCTGCGGCTGCTGAGTTTTGAAGTAGAGTCGGATCGCTATGGCTGCTACCGGCCCGCGGTAACGACCGAAAAATGGCTGCAGCGCATGGCCTGGATGGACCGGGCCGGCGCCCGCTGGTGGCCGATCTTTGGTGCGGTCTATTTCGTGGTCGCGGTCAAGCGGGTGCGCGGTGTCCGGCTGCTGGGGCCCTCTTGGAAACCCCGCCGCACCGTTGCATCGCCATCGGCGGTACCCGTGGCCAACCGGCACTGACGCCATGCCCGGGGGCTCGCCGCAGACCGAGGCGACGGCCTCTTCTTTCACTGGTTTTCAGGAGCATTTCGATTGAATCACGTGGTGATCTACACCGACGGTGCCTGCAAGGGCAACCCGGGCCCGGGCGGCTGGGGTGTCTACCTCAAGGCAGGCCAGCACGAGAAAGAACTGTGGGGCGGCGAGCGCGAGACCACCAACAACCGCATGGAGCTGACTGCGGTGATCGAGGCCCTGGCGGCGCTGAAAAGGCCCTGCCGGGTCTCGCTCTACCTGGACAGCGAGTACGTGCGCAAGGGCATCACCGAATGGATCCACGGCTGGAAGACCAAGGGGTGGATCACGTCGTCCAAGCAGCCGGTCAAAAATGCCGACCTGTGGCAACGGCTGGACAACCTGGTTCACCAGGGTGAGCACAAGATCGAGTGGCACTGGGTGAAAGGCCACGCCGGTGACCCCGGTAACGAGCGCGCGGACGCGCTGGCCAATCGCGGTGTGCCGGGCTGAGCCACAGGCGGTGGATTTGCGGGGCAATGGAACTTCTGCCTGCGGCTTGCGCTCAGGACGGATACATTGACCCGGGACTTCGGGATGGCACCGGGTCGCCACGCGATCACGCAGGATCTCAAGAAACCTTTCAAGACATGACCAAGAAAGCGCTGTATGCCGTGGTGGCGGTGGTGGGCATCGGCCTGGCCTCCACCGCCGCGTGGTGGGTCCAGAACCGGGCCACCCCAGACCGCACCTTGGGCGCCTCCGACGGCAAGGGCGCTGCGGGGCCGGTCGCGGCCGGTGCCGGATCAGCGCGCCCCGCGGGGGCGGGGGTCACACCGGGTGTCGAGGTGGCGCGGGTTCAGTCACTGCGCATCCAGGACGATGCCCAGGCGGTGGGCACGGTGCGCTCCCGCCAGAGCGTGACGCTGCGCCCCGAGGTCAGCGGTCGCGTCTCCCGCATCGCGTTCGCGGACGGTGCCCAGGTCCGGCGCGGACAGTTGCTGGTCCAGCTGGACGATGTGTTGCAGCGTGCCGAGCTCAGCCAGGCACAGGCGCAGCTGTCGATTGCCCGGGCGAACCTGAAGCGCAATCAGGAACTGGTGGCCGAAAACTTCGTGGCACAGCGCGTGCTGGACGAAAGTCAGGCCAACCTGCAGGTGGCCGAAGCCCAGGTGGCGCTGGCCCAGGCACGCCTGCAGCGCATGCGGATCATCGCGCCGTTCAATGGCACGGTGGGACTGCGCAGCATCAATCTGGGGGAGTACGTCCAGGAGGGCGCCGACCTGGTCAACCTGGAAGACACCTCGGCATTGACGGTGGACTTTCGTCTTCCCGAGCGCTACCAGACGCGGATTGCCAGCGGGCAAACCGTGCAGGTCCAGCTCGACGCCCTGCCGGGCCAGTCCTTCGCGGCGCGCGTTCAGGCGGTGGACCCGCTGCTGGATGCCAACGGGCGCTCGGTGGCGGTGCGTGCGGTGATGCCGCTGTCGGCGGGCGGCGATTTGCGCCCGGGCATGTTTGCGCGCGTGCTGACCATTTTTTCCGTCAACGATGCGGCGCTGGTGGTGCCCGAGGAAGCGATCGTGCCCCAGGGCGGCAAGCAGTTCGTGTTCCGGCTGGACCAGGAGGGTGAGGGTGATGCCGCGAAGCTGGTGTCCCGCCGCACCGAGGTTCAGCTGGGTGTGCGCCAGGGCGCGCAGGTGCAGATCACGAGCGGGCTCGCCGCCGGTGACACGGTGGTGGTGGCCGGCCAGCAGCGCCTGCAGCGCGACGGCACGGTGGTGCGGGTGGTGGACATGGCCAAGCCCGCGAACAGTCCTCGAACGGGTGGACCAGCCGGCACCGGTGCGGGTGCAGCAGACGGTGCACCTGCTCGTGCGCCGGGCGCAGCGCCGGCGCCTGCCGCCAGCTGAAGCGCACGCGCGGATTCACCGGAGCCATCCCCATGCAACTGCCCGAAGTCTCGATCCGCCGTCCGGTGTTCGCCACCGTGCTGTCCTTGCTGATCCTGCTGGTGGGTGCGGTGTCGTTCAACGGCCTGACGGTGCGGGAGTATCCGCAGATCGACGAGCCCACGGTGACGGTGGCCACGCGCTTTGGCGGTGCCTCCAGCGAGGTGATCGAATCCCAGATCACCAAGACGCTGGAGGATTCGCTCGCCGGCATCGAGGGGGTGGACGTGATCACGTCCATCAGCCGGCAGGAGCAGAGCCAGATCACGGTACGTTTCAAGCTGGAGCGCGATCCGGATTCTGCCGCCGCCGACGTGCGCGACAAGGTCAGCCGCGTGCGCCAGCGGTTGCCGCAGGGCATTGACGAGCCGGTGATCTCCAAGGTCGAGGCCGACGCCTTCCCCGTCATCTGGCTCGCACTGAGCTCGGACACGCACGACGCGCTGCAACTTTCCGATTTCGCCAACCGGCTGGCCAAGCCGGTGCTGCAGACCGCGCCGGGCGCGGCCGACGTGCGGGTGTACGGCGAGCGCAAGTACGCGATGCGGATCTGGATCGACCCCGACCGCCTGGCCGCCTACCGCCTGACAGTGCAGGATGTGGAGGACGCGCTGCGCCGCTCCAACCTGGAGGTGCCGGCCGGTCGCATCGAGAGCACGCTGCGGGAATTCAACGTGACCGCCGCCACGGACCTGCAGACGCCGGCTCAGTTCCGAGAGGTGGCGATCCGCAACGTCAACGGACAGACCATCCGCTTGGGAGATGTGGCGCGGGTGCTGCAGGGCCCGCAGGACGAGCGCACCACCGTGCGTTTCAATGGCCGCGACGCGATCTCGCTGGGGGTGATCCGCCAGGCCACGGCCAACCCGCTGGACCTGTCGGCTGGCGTGCGCCAGTTGCTGGAAAAGGTGCGTGAGGACATGCCACCCGGCGTGAGCGTGGAGATCGCCAACGACAACTCGGTTTTCATCGACCGTTCGATCAAGGCCGTCTACACCACCATCGCCGAGGCGGTGGTGCTGGTGGCGCTGGTCATCTTCGTGTTCCTGCGCACCCTGCGCGCTTCCATCATTCCGCTGGTGACGATTCCCGTTAGCCTGATCGGCACCTTTGCCCTGATGGCGCTGTTCGGCTTCTCGATCAACACGCTCACGCTGCTGGCCCTGGTGCTGGCCATCGGACTGGTGGTGGACGACGCGATCGTGGTGCTGGAGAACATCTACCGCCATATCGAAGAAGGCATGAAGCCTTTCGAGGCGGCAATCCAGGGTGCGCGGGAGATCGGTTTTGCGGTGGTCGCCATGACCCTCACGCTGGCGGCCGTGTACGCGCCGCTGGCGTTCACGCCCGGGCGCACGGGCCGCCTGTTTGCCGAGTTCGCGCTGGCGCTGGCTGGTGCGGTGGTGGTCTCGGGTTTTGTCGCGCTCACGCTGTCACCGATGCTGTGTTCCAAGCTGCTGCGGCACAACCCCGCCCCCAGCCGTTTCGACCGCAGCATGGGGCGCTGGCTCGACGCCGTCACGCGGGGCTACAGCGCTTCGCTGGCGCTGGCCTTGCGCCTGCGCTGGCTGGTGGTGGGCGTCATGCTGGCCAGTGCCGCGGGCAGCTGGTGGCTGCTGCAGACAACCAAGCAAGAACTCGCGCCGCTGGAAGACCGCGGCGTGATCCTGGCCAGCATCAACGGCCCGGATGGCGCGACGCTGGCGTACACGCGGCGTTATGCCGAAGCCATTGAGCGCATCGGTCAGGACTATCCGGAACTCGATCGCATCTTCAGCAACATCGGCAACCCCACGGTGGCGCAGGGCAGTGTGATCCTGCGTGCCAAACCCTGGGAGGAGCGCAGCCGGACCACACAGGAGATGGCACGCGAGATCGGCCCGCGAATGGCCGGCCTGCCCGGCATCAGTGCCTTCCCGATCACGCCACCCTCGCTCGGCCAGGGCTTTCGTGAGCGGCCCATCAACTACGTGATCGTCACCTCCGACAGCTACGACAACCTCGCGCGCGTGGTGCGTCAGTTCCAGGACGCACTGGCCAAAAATCCGGGCTTTGTGCAGGTGGACACCGACCTGCGGCTGAACAAGCCCGAGATCCGCATGGACGTGGACCGTGAACGTGCCGCCGACATGGGCGTCAGCGTGGACGCCATTGCGCGCACCGTCGAGACCATGCTGGGCGGGCGCATCGTCACGCGCTACAAGCGCGACGGCGAGCAATACGACGTGGTGGTCCAGACCGACAGCACCGAGCGCAGCACGCCCGAGGACATCGACCGCCTGTTCGTGCGGGGTCGCGACGACGCCATGATTCCGCTGGCCTCGCTGGTGAAGATCCGGGAGGTGGTGGTGCCGCGCGAGCTGAATCACTTTGGACAGCGCCGCAGCGCCTCGATCACCGCCAATCTCGGGCCCGATCTGGCGCTAGGCGACGCGCTGGACTTCATGGACGCGACGGCGCGCGAGATCCTGCCAGCCGGCTACACGACCGACCTGAATGGCCAGAGCCGCGAGTTCCGCAGCGCTTCCGGCTCGCTGGCGATCGTGTTTGCGCTCTCGCTGCTGTTCATCTACCTGGTGCTGGCGGCGCAGTTCGAGAGTTTTGTGGACCCGTTCATCATCATGCTCAGCGTGCCGCTGTCCATGCTGGGCGCTCTGCTGGCGCTCAAGCTGTCCGGGGGGACACTCAACGTGTTCAGCCAGATCGGGTTGATCACCCTGGTGGGCCTGATCACCAAGCACGGCATCCTGATCGTGGAGTTTGCCAACCAGCTGCGGGAGCAGGGCAAGGACAAGCTCGAGGCGGTGAAGGAATCCGCCGCGCTGCGTCTGCGACCGATCCTCATGACCACGGGCGCCATGGTGCTGGGAGCGCTGCCGCTCGCACTGGCCAGCGGGGCCGGCGCCGAGAGCCGCCAGCAGATCGGCTGGGTCATCGTGGGCGGCATGAGCCTTGGGACGCTGCTGACCATCTTCGTGGTGCCCACCATGTACCTGCTGCTCGCCCGAAACCGCAGGTCGGGCACCGTGCGGGCCGTGGCGCTGCCCGCGCCTGACCAGCCGCTTGAGGCCTGAGCACCGCGTGCTCCTTGAACGGCTCCCGGACCTTGATGCAAAGCAAGACGCCGAACGCCCGGGCCGATACGATGGAACATCGCGCGGTCTTGTGTGGACCCGGGTCCCCGAGGGCCTGAGGGTCGTCTTCCGCATTCCTTTGGGTCCCTGAACAGGAGGGCGGAGTGGGCACCGTTTTTGATCCGTTTCTGCTCGCGAGCACGACGACCGAAGCGCTGGCGCTCGGCCGTGCCAGCCCGCAGGCCGTGACCCAGGCGCAGCAGGCGCGGCTGGCGCGGGTGCTGGCGGCGGCACGGGCGGGCTCGCCGCTCTACCGGCAGCGGCTGGCCGGACTGCCCGACGATGGCCGCGCCCTGGCTGGCCTGCGGCCGGTCACCCGCGAAGAGCTGATGGGCCGTTTTGGTGACTGGGTCACCGATGCCCGGCTGGTGCTGGAGCAGCTGCGTGCTTTCACGGCCGACCCGGCACGTGTCGGGGAACCGTACCTCGGCCAGTACCTGGTGTGGGAGAGTTCCGGCACCAGCGGATCACCGGGCATCTTCGTTCAGGATGCCGCCGCGATGGCGGTCTACGATGCACTGGAAGCCCTGCGGAGAAGCCCGGAGCCCGGTTGGCGCCGCTGGATGGATCCGCTGTACCTGACCGAACGCATGGCCTTCGTGGGAGCCACCGAAGGCCATTTCGCCAGCTATGTGACATTCCGGCGCATGCCCCAGTTGCAGCCCTTGCTGGCGCCGGCCACGCGGTCGTTTTCCATCCTGCAACCCCTGGGTGCGCTGGTCGATTCACTCAATGCGTTTGCTCCCACGGTGCTCGCCACTTACCCGACCGCGGCGCTCCTGCTCGCCGAGGAAGCCCTGGCGGGTCGCCTGCGCGTGCCACTGCAGGAGCTCTGGACCGGCGGTGAAACCCTGAGCCCGGCGGCGCGCCAGCGGATCGAACAGGCACTGCGCTGCCGTGTGCGCAACAGCTATGGTGCGTCCGAATTCCTGGCCATGGGTTGGGAGTGCCCGCAGGGGCACATGCACCTGAACACCGACTGGCTGCTTCTGGAGCCGGTGGACGAGCAGCACCGGCCGGTACCCGCGGGGCAGGCCTCGCATGCCGTGCTCCTGACCAGCCTGGCCAACACGGTGCAGCCGCTGATTCGTTACGAAATGGGCGACCAGGTCACGCTGCACCCGGAGCCCTGCGGCTGCGGGTCACCGTTTCCCGTTGTCGAGGTGTTCGGGCGGCACGACGACATCCTGCGGATGCGCGGTTGCCGGTCCGCCACGGTGCCCTTGCTGCCGCTCGCCCTGTCCACCGTACTCGAGGAACAGGCCGGGGTGTTTGACTTCCAGATCCGGCAGCGGGATGACTGCACGCTGGTGTTGCGACTGCCTGAAAAAGGCGAGCAGGGCCGGCAGGCGCTGGCCCGGTGCCGGACCGCCTTGCAGGCCTTTGCCGAGGCGCAGGGCGCGGCACCGATCCGCGTGGTGGGTGAACTCGGGCGGGAGGTTCCCAGGGGCCGCAGCGGCAAGGCCTGCCGCATCCAGGTGCCACGCAGTTGACGCGGCCGACCGGTGGCGGGAGCGAGCCGTACCGATGGCCAGCGGGTTCCCGGCCCGGGTTCGATCAGATGACGCCGTCGAACATCATCACGTCGACCGCGTCACCCACGCCCACGTTGCCCTGGGCATGGTGCAGCACGATCAGGCCATTGGCCTCCACCATGGAGCGCAGCACACCCGAGCCCTGGTTGCCCGTGGTTCGCACGCTCAGGCGACCATCCGCCTCCCGTGTGACGATGCCGCGCTGGTATTCGGTACGCCCTGGCTTCTTGCGCAGCGCCTCGGCGCTGTGTGCCTGCAGCAGCACCGGTTCTGTGGCGGTGCAGCCCATCAGGCGAAGCAGTGCAGGGCGCACGAAGGCGAGAAAGGTCACCATCACCGCCACCGGATTGCCCGGCAGGCCGAACAGCACGGCGCTCTTCTCACCCTGGCTGATGCGTCCCACCGCCATCGGGCGGCCAGGACGCATGGCGATGCGCCAGAAGGCCACGTCGCCGAGCTGCTTCATCATGGCCTTGGTGTGGTCGGCTTCGCCCATGCTCACGCCGCCGCTGGTGATGATGGCGTCGGCCTGTTCGGCCGCCTGGCGGAATGCCGCTTCGAGCAGCGCGGGCTGGTCGCCCACCACGCCCATGTCGAGCACCTCCACGCCCATGCGTGTGAGCAGGCCAAACACCGTGTAGCGGTTGCTGTCGAACACCGCGCCCTCGCGCGGCGCCTCACCCAGACTCAGGATCTCGTCGCCGGTGGAGAAGTAGGCCACCCTGATGCGTCGAAAGACCTGCACGCGGGGCAGGCCCAGGCTCGCGATCAGGCCCAGCGCAGCCGGTCCCAGGGTCTGGCCCCGGCGCAGCGCAGGCTGTCCTGCCATCAGGTCCTCGCCGAGCAGGCGGCGGTTGTCGCCGGCGCTCACCACGCCCGCTGGGATCTCGACCTGCTCATCCAGCAGTTGCACGAATTCCAGCGGGACCACGGTGTCCAGCCCGGCGGGCATGATGGCACCTGTCATGATCTTCAGGCACTCGCCGGCAGCGACCTTGCCAGGCCAGGCCTTGCCGGCATACGCGGTGCCGGCCACACGCAGCCGCAGAGGCTGGCCGGTCTGCAGCTGGGCGCTGTCGAACGCAAAACCGTCCATGGCCGAGTTGTCGTGCGGTGGCACGCTGATGGGGGACACCACGTCCTGCGCCACCACCCGGCCCAGGCCTTCCAACACGCCAACAGTCTCGCTGTGTGCGACCGGTTCCACCAGGCGGGAAAGAAAGTCGTTGACGCGTCCGGCGCTCAGGGCCTGCGGGTCGTAGCCCTGCAGTTCGGCTGCGATCTGCTCTATCGTTTTCATCGGTCGGCGTTCAGGGGTTTTCCAGCGCGTGCAACTCGGCCAGGGTGTTGGTGTTGCAGAAGGCTCGCGGGTCGTCTCCCGGCTGGTCGAACGGCACCACCACCGTGCGGTGCCGGGCGGTCCAGAGATCGATCTTGCGTCCGCCCGACTGAGTGAAGGCCACCAGGCTTTCCAGCAACTCCACCCGCATCAGGCAGAACACCGGCTGGGTCCGGATGTTGCCGTCGTCCTCGCGCGCCGAGGCCATCGCGATTTCCGTGTCCGGTTCTTCAAACGCCCGCGCCAGACGCTGGGCCAGATCGAGTGGGAACAAGGGCGTGTCGCATGGGACGGTCAGCAGGTACGGGGTTTCGCAGCGCTCCAGTCCGGTCAGAAAGCCGGCCAGGGGGCCTGCGTAGTCGCTCAGGGTGTCGGGCCACACCGGCGCACCAAAGGCTTCGTAGGCCGCCAGGTTGCGGTTGGCGTTGACCATCAGGTCGCCGATCAGTCCGCCTTCCTGCATCTGCAGACGCAGCAGCGTGTGCAGGGCCAGCGGCGTGCCGTTGAAGTTCTGCATGCCTTTGTCCACGCCGCCCATGCGGGAGCCGCGGCCGCCGGCGAGGATGAGCGCCGTGATCTGGTTGGGTTGGATCATGTGTGTTCAGCCGCCGATGTAGCTCATCTCGACCCGCCGGCCGCCAGTGGACGCGTCGGGTGGCAGGCTGGCGCGCAGTTCCGAATAGCGGTCGTCCCGGCCCTGCCAGATCTGGGCGATGGCGCTGGCGAGCTGCTCGTCGCTGGCCTGGCCGCGCACCAGTGGTTTTAGGTCGTGTCCCTGGGTGGCGAACAGGCACAGATAGAGCTTGCCTTCGGTGGAAAGGCGGGCGCGGTTGCAGTCACGGCAGAAGGCCTGCGTCACGCTGCTGATCACGCCGATCTCGCCTGTGCCGTCGGCATAGCCCCAGCGCTCGGCGGTTTCGCCAGGTGCTGCCGGGTCGAGCTGCACCAGCGGCAGCTCGGCATGAATCCGCTTCACCACCTCGGCGCTGGGCATGACCTCGTCCATGCGCCAGCCGTTGGTGGCGCCTACGTCCATGTACTCGATGAAACGCAGCACGATGCCGGTGCCCTTGAAGTGGCGCGCCATGGGCAGGATCTCGTGGTCGTTGGTGCCGCGCTTGACCACCATGTTGACCTTGATCGGCCCCAGCCCCGCAGCCTGTGCCGCCGCGATACCACGCAGCACGTCGGCGACCGGGAAATCCACGTCGTTCATGGCACGGAAGACGGTGTCGTCCAGACCGTCCAGGCTGACGGTGACGCGGCGCAGGCCGGCGGCCTTGAGCGCCACGGCCTTGCGTTCCAGCAGCGAGCCATTGGTGGTGAGGGTAATGTCGAGCGGCTGGCCTTCAACGGTTCGCAGCGCGGCGAGCTGTTCGATCAGGATTTCGATGTGCTTGCGCAGCAGCGGCTCCCCGCCGGTCAGGCGGATCTTCTGCACACCGTGCGCCACAAACTGGCGTGCCACACGTGTGATCTCCTCGAAGCTCAGCAAGGCGCTGTGCGGCAGATAGGGGTAGTCCTTGTCGAAGACTTCCTTGGGCATGCAGTAGCTACAGCGGAAGTTGCAGCGGTCGGTCACGCTGATGCGCAGGTCCCGCAGTGGACGGCCCAGTGCATCGCCGAGCAGGCCGGTGGCTGCGATGGGGGTGGAGGGGACGGTGGCGGCGAGCGACTGGAGGCGCTGATCGACCAGGGGAATGACGCGTTCGGACATGGGGCGATTATCGTGGAGGCCCAGACCCGATGTGCGGACGGACCCAGTCTTCCTGGGGTTTAGATCCGTGCCGACAACAGCCTGTCGGAATCAGGCCGCACCCACACGTGTGTACTGGCTCGCGTTGCGCCGCAACCAGTCTTCCGACAGATCGCTGGACTGCTGGCTCGGGTGGAAGTCGGGCCTGAAATAGGCGCGCCAGGGTTTGAAACTCAGCCGCAGCAGTCCGTCGCGGCCCAGCATGTGCCGGGCCGCGCTGCGCCAGGTGCTCCAGCGCCAGAGCGAGCCGTCCCGCCGCAGGTTCTCGGCGGTCTGGCGCAGCGTATCGGTCAGGAAGATCAGCGTCACGCGCCGCATCCATTTCACCCGCCAGGCGTGGCTGCCCCCCAGCGCCTGGTAGAGATCGAAGGCCGTGCACTTGTGCTCGGCTTCTTCGGCACTGTGCCAGAGCCACAGGGATTTCAGGCGCGGTTCGCAGCCGTCGAGCAGCTGGCTGTGTGACAGCATCCACTCGGCGAACAAGGCCGTGAAGTGTTCGTTGGCCGCGGTGATGGCGAGGCCGTGGCGTGGGTCGCTGCCTTCGACGAGGCGCAGGCGCTCTCGCGCCCGGGGCTCCCAGCTGTTGACCAGGCCGTGTTTTTCAATCTGGGCGTTGAAGAGGGCGTGGATGCGGCGGTGCGTCGCCTCCTGCCCGACAAAGCCCTGCACTTCGCTCCGGAAGACCTCCTGCTGTGCCGGCGGCAAAGCCTTGAAACCGTTGCGCACCGAGTCGATGAAGAACTGCTCACCCACCGGAAAACTCATGGACAGCGCGTTGAACCAGGCCGTCAGGAACGCGTCACCTCCGCACCAGTGGCGCTGCACCGGTTGCTCAAGATCGATCAGGAGGCGGCGGACGGTCAGTTCGGTCATGGCGTGCTTGCGAGGTGAACGGTGAATTGGTACCGTTTGGTACCAAGGGTGAATCTTGACCGCTGGGGCGGCTGACGTCAAGTTCGAGGCAAACCCTCCGGCCAGAGAGAAGGGGCTTTGGCAACCCCTAACATGTACCCATGAGAAAACAGTCTCTTCCGGCCCCCGACCTGGGCTCGCACGAACACCACACCCGCCTGCTCCATGCCATGGCCCGTGTATGCGGCGAGAAGGGTTTTGCGCTCGTGACGATCGCAGACATCGTGCGTGAAGCGGGAGTGTCCAAGCGCACCTTCTACGAGCACTTTCAGGGCAAAGAGCCCTGTTTTCTGGCGCTGTACCGTGCTGCCAGTGCATCGGCCCTGCGGACGTTGCGCGACGCGGTAAGCCCAGAGCGGCCATGGCAAAGCCAGGTGGAGCATGCGCTGGGGGCGTACCTGTCGCACCTGGCCGCCGGGCCGGACCTGATCCGTACGCTGTTCGTTGACATCCACCACCTGGGTGCCGAGGGCATTCGGGTGCGCCGTGAAGTGATGCAGCAGTTCGCTGACTTCATTGTGGACACGGTCAACGGCCCCGCGAGGGCCGCTGGGGGTGCGGCACCTGGCGCGCTGACGTCCACCATGGCCATGGCCGCGGTCGGGGGCATCCACGAACTGGTGCTGCAAGCCATCGAGCGGGGCGAAGCGGGCAGTCTGCAGGCAATGACACCCAGCGCCAGCGAGATGGTCCGGTTGCTGACCCAGGCCGATCTGTCCGGACGCTGAGCGGGTCCGTCGCCCAAAAAAACAGCCCGCGGCCGCGGGCTGTTTTTCATCCTGTCCGAATGAGCGTCAGGCCATCGGCAGCAGCGGCACGATGAGCAGCGCAACGATGTTGATGATCTTGATCAGCGGGTTCACGGCCGGGCCGGCCGTGTCCTTGTAGGGGTCCCCCACGGTGTCGCCGGTGACGGCGGCCTTGTGCGCCTCGCTGCCTTTGCCACCGTGGTGGCCGTCTTCGATGTACTTCTTGGCGTTGTCCCAGGCCCCGCCCCCGGTGCACATGGAAATGGCGACGAACAGACCGGTCACGATGGTGCCCATGAGCAGGCCGCCGAGTGCCTTGGGTCCGAGGAAGAGGCCGACCAGGATGGGAACCACCACGGGCAACAGGCTGGGAATCACCATTTCCTTGATGGCCGCGGTCGTCAGCATGTCAACCGCCTTGCCGTATTCGGGCTTGGCCGTGCCTTCCATGATGCCCTTGATGTCGCGGAACTGGCGGCGCACTTCCACCACCACAGCGCCGGCCGCTCGACCCACGGCTTCCATGGCCATGGCACCGAACAGGTAGGGAATCATGCCGCCGATGAACAGGCCTACGATCACCATCGGGTCAGAGAGGTCAAAACTGACCTTGTGGCCGTAGGATTCCAGCTTGTGGGTGTAGTCGGCAAACAGCACCAGCGCGGCCAGACCGGCCGATCCGATGGCGTAGCCCTTGGTCACGGCCTTGGTGGTGTTGCCCACGGCGTCCAGCGGGTCGGTCACGTCGCGCACGCTGCTGGGCAGCTCGGCCATTTCGGCGATGCCGCCAGCGTTGTCGGTGATCGGACCGTAGGCGTCCAGTGCCACCACGATGCCGGCCATGCTCAGCATGGAGGTTGCGGCGATCGCAATGCCGTAGAGGCCGGCCAGCGAGTAGGCCACCACGATGGCGATGCAGACAAAGATCACCGGCCAGGCGGTCGAGCGCATCGATACCCCGAGCCCGGCGATGATGTTGGTGCCGTGGCCGGTCGTGGATGCCTGGGCGATGTGCTTCACCGGCGCGTATTGCGTGCCTGTGTAGTACTCGGTGATCCAGACCAGCGCGGCGGTCAGCACCAGACCGACGGCGCAGGCGCCGAAAAGCTTCATCTGGCTGCCGCTGGCGCCAATGGCGTTGTCGGGCATGACCCAGACGGTGACGAAGTAAAACGCGATGAGCGACAGCACGCCTGCGATGGCCAGGCCCTTGTAGAGCGCCGGCATCACGTTCTTCATGCCCGGGCTGGCCTTGACGAAGAAGCAGCCAATGATGGAGGCAATGATCGACACGCCGCCCAGCACCAGCGGGTACAGCACCGCTTGCATGGGTGCCGCGACGACCATCAGGGCGCCGAGCACCATGGTGGCAATCAGCGTCACCGCATAGGTTTCGAACAGGTCCGCGGCCATGCCCGCGCAGTCGCCGACGTTGTCTCCAACGTTGTCGGCAATCACAGCCGGGTTGCGCGGATCGTCTTCGGGAATGCCGGCCTCCACCTTGCCCACCAGGTCGGCGCCGACGTCAGCGCCTTTGGTGAAGATGCCGCCGCCCAGGCGCGCAAAGATCGAGATCAGCGAGGAGCCGAAGGCAAAGCCGATCAGCGGGTTGAGCAACGTGGCCAGATCCTTGTCGGGCGTGAGGTTGCCGTTGCCCACCAGAAACCAGAAGAAGCCGGCCACACCCAGCAGGCCCAGCCCCACCACCAGCATGCCGGTGATGGCACCACCCCGGAACGCCACGTCCAGCGCCGGACCGATGCCCCTGGTGGCGGCTTGCGCGGTGCGCACGTTGGCCCGCACCGAGACATTCATGCCGATGAAACCGCAGGCGCCGGACAGCACGGCGCCCAGCACAAAACCGACGGCGGTCTGTCCGTCGAGGAAGACGCCAATGAGGATGGCCAGCACCACGCCGACCATCGCGATGGTCTTGTACTGCCTGGCGAGGTAGGCGGCAGCTCCGGTCTGGATCGCTCCGGCAATTTCCTGCATCCGGGCGTTGCCCGCGTCCTGGGAAAGAATCCAGCTCCGTGACCAGAAGCCATAGGCGACGGCCACCAGTCCACATGCCAGCGCAAAGATCAGCGCAGATTGTCCAACCATAAAATTTTCTCCTGCTCGTTTCGACTTGGAAGGGGCAACGCCTCCGGGATCGCCCCCGCTGCGTTGCTTCCTCGTGTGCAAGTCCCGCCACTTGGTGGCGACAGAGCAGGGCGATTGGCCAACACGGCAAATTTAGCGGGTATTCATGTCACTGGGCAACGGTCTGCGGCAGGAAGTAAGGCAGGAATCAGTAAAATCAGGGTTAATCCTAGGCATGGTCGGGCTCGCCCGGTCCTGTGGCTGTCGACCCCGACGCGTTCGGGTCCACATGCGCCCATCCGTTTTCACTCAACCTTCAGACGCACAACATGTCTCTCGACAACGTTACCCCTGGCAGCAATGTTCCCGAGTCGTTCAACGTGATCATCGAAATTCCGATGAACGCCGATCCGATCAAGTACGAGGTGGACAAGGAAACCGGTGCCATCTTTGTGGACCGTTTCATGAGCACGGCGATGCACTACCCGACCAACTACGGTTATGTGCCCAAGACCCTGTCGGGTGACGGTGATCCCGTGGACGTTCTGGTGATCACGCCGGTTCCGCTGATCCCGGGCGTGGTGGTGCCGTGCCGCGCCATCGGCATCCTGAAGATGCAGGACGAAGCCGGCGAAGACGGCAAGGTGCTGGCGGTGCCGATCGACAAGATCCTGTCGATCTACACCCAGTGGCAGAAACCGGAAGACCTGAACCCGATGCGTCTGAACACGATCCAGCACTTCTTCGAGCATTACAAGGACCTGGAACCTGGCAAATGGGTGAAGATCCTGGGCTGGGAAGGCAAGGACGCCGCCCACAAGGAAATCCTGGACGGCATTGCCAACTACAACAAGCCACAGGCCTGAGCGGACATCCGGTCTGACGATCCGGGTATCGCCGGATCATCGAAAAAGCCCGCACGGTTACCCCGTGCGGGCTTTTTTGTTGTGACTCGTGGGGTGCGCGGCTCAGTTCGGGGCAGCGTCAAGATCGCCCCGGTATTCGATCTTCCCGCGCACCCGGGCGCGGGGGTGCATGTCGATCAGTTCATCGTAGCTGGCGTCGCCAACCAGCGTGGCCGAGCCGGTGATCTCCAGCGCCTTGCGCGCGATCACGGTGCCGATCACCTTGCCTTCAATGAACACATAGTCCGCTTCCAGCCGGGTGTTTTCAATCACGCCGGAAGCACCCACGTGCAGCGTGCCGCCGGTCTCAAACGTGATGTTGCCCTTGAGTTGCCCATCCACCTTGATGCCCTGGTCGCGCGTCGTATGGAAGTTGCCGTCGAACACGGCGCCTTCGGCGATGAGGCTGGTGATGGCCGAGAGGCGTTCGGCCGGAACAAGGCGGGTGGATGCGGGGTTGTTCATGGGGTCAGGGTTCCTTGCTGTGCAACCAGTTTTCGGGTTTCAGATGGGGTTGGGACGTGGTGAAGGAGTCAGCCGCAGCGGACACGCTGACTGTGATGCTGCTGCTGTTGGCCGAGGCCGCCCAGCGCGGTTCGAACCGCAGGCGCAAGGGCACGGGCAGTTCTTCGCCCTCTGGGCTGAATCTGGGTTCGGCAAGGTCGGCTGGCGGCAGGGGTGGGGTGGGTTCCGCCACTGCCGCGCTCGGTGGCCGCGCCGCCGGTGCAGGACTGGCGCCAGGCTTCAGGAAGGTGGCCACCTGGTCGAGCGGATGGCCCATGCCGCGCAGCACACCCAGCCAGAGCCAGGCGCCCAGACCGAAGGCCAGCATCGCCGGCATGAGGTAACGACCGGTCGCCCACAGCAGCCAGCGCAGCCACACGCGTCGGCGCGCCAGTGATCGATCCCGGCGCCAACTGGCGTGCAAGGCCTTCTGGCGCAAGCTCTCCGCATCCGGTACCGGAACGGCGGACATCGTCAGAGCGGCGGGTTGTGCGGATCGGCGCCACGGCATGGAAAATGGTCAGGCGGCCGGCTTCTGTATGGCCACACGCTCCAGCGTGGCGTTCAGGTCGGCACCGTTGACCTGGATGCGCCCGTAGCGCACCAGGCCATGCACGCTGGCGGTGTCGTGCAGGGCCACCTCGCCCTGGCCTGAATCCAGAATGCCGTCCGTGTGTCCCATGACCGAGATTTTCTGGGCCGTGATGTCGCCTTTGACGCGCCCGGTTTCGGTCACCACCACGGCCACGACCGCGTCCGGTGCCTGCGTCAGATTGCCCTCCACCAGGCCCGCGACGCTGCAGGGACCGCGCAACACGGCATGACCCACGAAATGCATGCCTTCGGCCACCATGCTGCAGGCCTGTCCGGCTTCCGGTGGCCTACTTGTGGGCAGGCCCTGCATCTCGGTGTGCAGCAAAGGCAAATGGCTGGCCTGGCTGGGCGGCATGGCGTTGCCCACATCAATCTGCAGCGCGCCACCCTGGTCTGAGGGCGGGTTGCTGTATCCGTAAGGCGTCTGCGTATCCTGGGGCGGTCGTTCGAGGTCGTTCATGTCGAGGCCCATGTCATCTTCCAAGTGGCGGTCGGGGTGTAGATAGCGATCGGCTTTCATGGCAGGCGGGCGCGATGGTCTCAGGGTTTCAGGGCGAATCGGGGTGCACGTCGTTCAGTACCGGCAGCTTGTCGCCGAGTTTGAGTGTCTTGAACGGTCCTTGCAAGTCGGCTCCTTCGTACAGCTGAAGACGCCGGGCCATGAGCGTACCTGTTGAAACGCCGGTCTTGGAAACGTAAGCCATGCCCTGGCATTCCAGGCTGGTGTCATGTGCGTCGACGCCGGCAGCACCCAGGCGGCCAAACAGGTAGAGGTCGCCCGTCACACGCACCCGTCCTCGCACGGCACCGCCGGTCCAGATGATCAGGGGGCCATTGATCCGTATGTTTCCGGAAACCTCGCCTTGCACCAGCAGGCCACCTTCGAACTGCAGTTCACCGCTGAGCTGGCCACCAGCCGCCACGCGGTTGACCACATACATGGCAATGGGGTCCAGGGTCAGCGTGTCCTGTGCCGTCTTCAGCTCCATAGCAAGAGCCCCCAGGAGATCGCTGAGCCCAGCAGTGCCAGCAAGCCCAGCAGTGCGATCCCGAGCGCGTGGCGCTCCAGAAAGCGGCGCAATTTGCCAGGCCTCATGCGGGGATGCCCCACGGGATCGCACGCATGGCTGAGGATGACCCAGTCCTGCCAGAAGCGGGTCAGCCGGGTTTGACCACTGGAGAGCGCCACTGCCAGCCCCTGCGCGGGCGCATCCTTGGGATCGAGACGCCGCCCCAGCAAGACCGTCAGCGGGGAACCCACGATGGTCTGGGTGAAAAAGGCATCGGTCTCGTCCATGTGATGGAGTGTAGCGAAGGTGTAACCAATTCATTCCTGCCAGCGGGATCCAGCCGTGTCGGGACGGTGTCTCGGGGTGTCTCCTGCCAGGTGAGCGCTCATGGTGCAACAGCCGTCAATCGGGACCTGCCGCAGTGGCCTTGAGCGGCAGGCGTCGGCCCAGGTCGTCGAGGTACTGCTGGATGCCGTCGCCTTCGCGCTCGAGATAACGTTCCACTGCATCCGCGAACCCGGGATGGGCGAGCCAGTGCGCACTGGTGGTCTTCACCGGTAACAGCGCACGCGCCATTTTGTGTTCACCCTGGGCACCGCCTTCAAAGCGCTGAAAGCCCTGCGCGATGCACCAGGCCAAAGGCTGGTAGTAACAGGCTTCGAAGTGCAGGCAATCCACCCGTTCTAGGGCGCCCCAGTAACGTCCATAGGCCACACCATGCTCTGCATCGATGCCGATCAGGCTGCAGGCGATCGGGCGCCCCCCGCGCTCGGCCACGAAGAGCAGCCAGTGGTCGGCCATGGTGCGCGCCATGCGCTCAAAGAAGTCCTGGCTCAGGTAGGGCGCGTTGCCATGTTCCAGGTAGGTGCGCTCGTAGCAGCGGTAAAAGAACTGCCAGTCCTCGCGGCTGATGTCGTGGCCGCGCGTCCAGCGAAAGCTGACACCTGCGTCCGCGACTTTCCGGCGCTCCTGCCGGATTTTTTTTCGCTTGTCCTGTTGCAGGCTGGAGAGGAAATGCTCGAAGTCTTCGTACGCCTTGGGGGCCAGGTTCTTCCAGTGGAACTGCACGGTATGGCGCAGCATCATGCCGGCCTGTTCGCAGGCTTCGACATCCTGGGGTTGGGCAAACAGCAGGTGCAGGGAGGAGAGGTGTTCCGCTCGGGTGTGCTCGATCAGCGCCCGTACCAGTGCCCTCCGGGCCTCGGCATTGCGCGCCAGCAGGCGGGCGCCAGGGACCGGTGTGAACGGAACCGCCACCACCGCCTTGGGGTAGTAGCCAAGTCCATGCTGCGCGTAGGCGTTGGCCCAGGCCCAGTCGAACACGTATTCGCCATAAGAGTGGCTCTTCAGGTACATCGGGCAGGCGGCCTGCAGCCTGTCGTCCATCCACAGCGTGAGGAACTGCGGTTGCCACCCCGTCGCGGCGGTGGCGCACCCGCTCTCCTGCAGGGCTGCCAGATAGTCGTGGCGCATGAAAGGGCTGGGATCCTGCTCCAGTGCGAGCAGTTCGTTCCAGGCGGATGCTGGTACCTGCAGCGGCGAGCTCAGTACCCGGGTGACATAATCAATTGCAGCCACCTTCAACCCCTTGCTGCGAGATGTTCGGACGCTGCCTGGCCCGGCGCATGCGGGTCGCACGTGCCCCCGCTGGTTTTCCTGTATTTCGCAAACACGACCGATTCCATGACGCTCAACATCTGTGTGGCACAGCTCAATTTTGTGGTGGGTGACATGGCGGGCAACGCCCGCAAGATCATCGATGCTGCGCACACGGCCCATGCCCGGGGCGTGCGCTTGCTGCTGACGCCCGAACTCGCACTCTGCGGCTACGCTGCCGAAGATCTGTTCCTGCGTCCCGCCTTTGTCGATGCTTGCGATGATGCCCTGAAAACGGTGGCTCTTGAGACGTCCATGCTCAAAGGCCTGCACATCGTGGTGGGACATCCGTCGCGTCTGGCGGGAGCTCCGGCCGAGGCCCGGCGTGAACGCAGTGTGTCCGTGGCGGGTCTCTACAATGCCGCGAGCGTGGTGACCGAGGGGCAGGTGACGCACACCTACGCCAAGCGCGAGCTGCCCAATTACCAGGTTTTTGACGAGCGACGCTACTTCGTACCTGGGCAGGACACCTGTGTGTTTGATGTCATGGGACAGGAGGGCCAGTGCGTGCGCGTGGGCCTGCTGATCTGCGAAGACGCCTGGTTCGATGCCCCGGCCGCCGACGCGAAGGCCGCTGGTGCGGAGTTGCTGGCGGTGATCAACGCTTCGCCGTTCCACACGGGCAAAGGCGGCGAGCGCGAAGCCACGATGCGCGACCGCGTGCTGGCCACCGGCCTCCCCTTGGTCTATGCCCACTTGGTGGGCGGACAGGACGAAATCGTGTTCGAGGGGCGCAGCTTCGTGCTGGCGGCCGACGGTGGCCTGGCAGGTCGCGCGATCAGTTTTGAGGAGACCCTGTTCGATGTCAGCTTCGCACGGCGCGCAGAGGGCTGGCACATTCAAGCTTCCACCGACCGGGTCCACAGCCAGGAAGCCGACCTCTGGCACGCGCTGGTGCTGGGTGTGCGCGATTACCTTGGCAAGAACGGCTTCCCGGGCGCGATTCTTGGTCTTTCCGGTGGCATCGATTCGGCGCTGGTGCTCGCGATTGCGGTCGATGCGCTGGGCAGGGAGCGGGTGCGGACCGTGATGATGCCGTCGCCCTACACGGCCGATATCTCCTGGATCGACGCGCGCGAGATGGCCAGGCGTCTGGGAGTGCGTTACGACGAGATCGCCATTGCACCGCAGTTCGAAGCCTTCAAGGCCAGCCTGGCGAGGGAGTTTGCCGGTCTGCCCGAGGACACGACGGAAGAAAATCTGCAGGCCCGCATTCGCGGCACCTTGCTGATGGCTCTGTCCAACAAGTTCGGGAGCATGGTTCTGACAACCGGCAACAAGAGTGAAATGGCCACTGGCTATTGCACCCTATACGGCGACATGGCGGGTGGTTTTGCCGTGATCAAGGACGTCGTCAAGACGATGGTGTTCCGCCTCGCACGCTGGCGCAACGCCCACGACCCCTACGGGACCGGCGCCAATCCGATCCCGGAACGCATCATCACACGCCCGCCGAGCGCCGAGCTCCGCGCCGACCAGAAGGACCAGGACAGCCTGCCCGAATACGCTGTGCTCGACGCCATCATCGAGCGCTACATGGAAAACGACCAGAGTCCGGCGAGCATCGTCGCCGAGGGTTACGCCCAGGCCGATGTGGAGAAGGTGGTGCGGCTGATCCGCATCAACGAATACAAGCGCCGTCAGGCGCCGGTGGGTATTCGGGTGACACACCGCAGCTTCGGCAAGGACTGGCGATACCCGATCACCAGCAAATACCGTGCGTGATGGTCCGGTCTGTGGCGGGCCGTCCGTCGCCGATCCCCTGCCTTGGGCATAATCAAACGCCAACGTCAGCCGACCCGCACTGGAGACCCTCATGAAGCAGATCACCGCCGTCATCAAACCGTTCAAGCTCGAAGAAGTGCGCGAGGCGCTGGCCGAACAGGGCGTGACCGGCCTGACGGTGACCGAGGTCAAGGGCTTCGGCCGGCAGAAGGGTCACACAGAGCTCTACCGCGGTGCCGAGTACGTGGTGGATTTCCTGCCCAAGGTCAAGGTCGAGGTGGTGGTCAAGTCCGACGACGTGGAGCGCTGCGTGGATGCCATCATCCGAGCCGCGCGCACCGGCAAGATTGGCGATGGCAAGATTTTCGTGACGTCGGTGGAGCGCGTGGTGCGCATCCGCACGGGCGAGGAAGACGAAACCGCAGTCTGAGCGCCCCTCAGATGCTGTCCAGTCTCACTGCGGGAGAGAGCCCTGCCGACTGGACCAGTTCCGGCAGCAACTGCTCCAGGTCCGATGCCATCCGGATCATGTCCATCTGCCAGGAGCTCATGAACTGCTGGCGGACGGTGTCCTGCAAGAACTGCATCATGCCGTCGTAATAGCCGGCCACGTTCAGAAGCCCGACGGGCTTGTCGTGGTAGCCGAGCTGGCGCCAGGTCCAGACCTCGAAGAACTCTTCAAACGTGCCGATGCCGCCTGGAAGGGCGAGGAAGGCATCGGCATGTTCGGCCATCAGGCGCTTGCGCTCGTGCATGGTGTCCACAACATGCAGTTCGGTGCAGCTTGGGTTGGCCCATTCTTTCTCCACCAGTGCCTTGGGGATGACGCCGATCACGCGCCCGCCGGCATCCAGCGTGGCTTGCGCGACGATGCCCATCAGGCCGTTGCGCCCACCCCCGTATACGAGCTGGCCTCCTCGGCTGCCGATCCAGTGCCCCACCGCACGGGCGGCATCGGAAAACAGCGGTTGGCTACCCGGTCGGGAGCCGCAGTACACGCAAAGCGAAAAATGGGGGGCGGTCATTTGTTGGGGAGGTATGAAAAGCTCAGGTCAGTCGAGCCCAGATGGCCGCAGTCCAGACGCCCAGACAAACGACCAGGCTCAGCAACACCGCCGCACTGCCCATGTCCTTCGCACGTTTGGACAGGTCGTGCCATTCCGGGCCGATGCGGTCGATGGCGGTTTCGATGCCGGTGTTCAGCAGTTCGACCACCATCACCATGAACACCGTGCCTGCGAGCAAGGACGTTTCGACCCAGGTTTGCCCGAGCCAGAAAGCCAGTGGCACCAGGACCATGGCAGCCAGCGCTTCCTGCCGGAATGCTGTTTCGCTCCAGCCAGCGCGCAGGCCGGCCACGGAATAGCCCATGGCGTGCAGCATGCGGGAAACCCCGCTGCGCTGCTTCTGCGCATTCACGGCTTCGCGCGCCACCGTCATTGACGAAGGCGCACGGGCTGTGCCTGTTTGTAGATCGTTGCTGGGTGGTGTGGAGGTCGGCATGCCGTGGGTGCTCATGGGCGCCGCATCAAGCGGCCTTCTGCTGGACCTTGCTGGGTGCGGCAGGCTTGAAGTGAACCAGGCGCGTGCCAGCCAGGGCGTCATGCAGGAACTGGCGCTGGGGATGAAAGCGCGACAGGATGGCCCAGACCGCGATCCAGCCGACCAGGATCACCGCCAGTTCCCTGCCGGGAAGGCCAAAGATGCCGCCGGCAGCCAAAGGTGGCAGGAACCACAGCCAACTCAGCAGGTACCTCAGCAGCGCACGCGGCTGGGTGAGGGATTGGCCTTGCGCGTCCACCACGCGGATGTGCCAGGTTTTCATGGCCAGGGTTTGCCCCTTGGACCAGAACCAGGTGAAGTAGATGCCGAAAACCACGAAGAGGAAGACCTGTTGCATGTGCCGGTTGTCCAGCGCGTGGCGGGTCTGGGTGAGCGTGGAAAAAAGGTAACCGGCAATGAAGACCACGCCAAACATGAGCATGCCTTCATAAAGCCAGCATGCCATGCGTCGCCTCAGAGGGGGCGCGATCAGCAACTGGGTGGTGGAGGGAAGCTTGTTCATCGGTGTCGCCATCAGGGTGCGCGCCATTGTCGCATCGGCAGCGGAAGGGGCGTTTTTGCGGCCGGGATCGCAGCTTTTTGCAGGCGGTCTCTGTTGCAGTGCGATAATAGAAAGTTGCAATAAACAAATAGGCAAACGGGTCAAGGTCCGGCGGGGTATGTGTCCGCCCATGTCCATTGGCCTCAAGTTCCGACACCGCTTCACGAGAGTTGGCGCTAGGAGCACCCAAGGTATTTCGTCAGAGAAATTCTCGAAAGGTTCATCATGGAAATCAACAAGGCCGAACTGGCCTCCGCTGCTGCCGCCTCCGGCGCAACCACCCAGGAACTCCGCGGCGCAGAGATCCTCGTCAAGGCCCTTCAGGCCGAGAACGTGAAGTACATCTGGGGCTACCCCGGTGGCGCTGTGCTGCACATCTACGACGCGTTCTACAAGCAGGACACCATCCAGCACGTGCTGGTCCGTCACGAGCAGGCGGCCGTGCACGCGGCCGACGGCTACGCGCGCGCCACCGGAGATGTGGGCGTGGCACTCGTCACGTCCGGCCCCGGCGTGACCAATGCCGTCACCGGCATTGCCACAGCCTACATGGACAGCATTCCCATGGTGATCATCACCGGGCAGGTGCCCACGGCCGCCATCGGCTTGGACGCTTTCCAGGAATGCGATACCGTCGGGATCACGCGCCCCATCGTCAAGCACAACTTCCTGGTGAAGGATGTGCGTGACATGGCCATGGTGATGAAGAAGGCATTCCACATCGCACGCAGCGGCCGACCTGGCCCGGTGGTGGTGGACATTCCGAAGGACGTGTCGTTCAACAAGGCCGCTTACGCCGGTTACCCCGAATCGGTGGAGATGCGCTCGTACAACCCGGTGCGCAAGGGTCACGGCGGCCAGATCCGCAAGGCCCTGCAGCTGCTCCTGACGGCCAAGCGGCCCTACATCTACACCGGTGGCGGTGTGCTGCTGGGCAATGCGGTGCAGGAACTGCGCACCCTCGTGGATTTGCTGGGCTACCCGGTCACGAACACCCTGATGGGTCTGGGTGCCTACCCCGCATCGGACCGCAAGTTCCTCGGCATGCTGGGCATGCACGGCACCATTGAAGCCAACAACGCGATGCAGAACTGTGACGTGCTGCTGGCGGTGGGTGCGCGTTTTGACGACCGCGTGATCGGCAATCCCAAGCACTTCGCACAGAACGAGCGCAAGATCATCCACATCGACATTGATCCGTCGAGCATCTCCAAGCGCGTCAAGGTCGATGTGCCCATCGTCGGCGACGTGAAAGACGTGCTGACCGAGTTGATCAACATGGTGCGCGAAACCACCACCCGCGCCGACGAAAAGGCGCTGGCTGGTTGGTGGGAAGCCATTGAAGGCTGGCGCTCGAAGGACTGCCTGAAGTACGACCGCGGCAACAAGGACGTGATCAAGCCGCAGTACGTGGTGGAAACACTCTGGAACATGACCAAGGATGCCGATGCCTACATCACATCCGACGTCGGCCAGCACCAGATGTGGGCTGCTCAGTACTACCGCTTCAACGAGCCACGCCGCTGGATCAACTCCGGTGGCCTGGGTACCATGGGCGTGGGCATTCCTTACGCCATGGGCATCAAGCTGGCCAAGCCCGAGAGTGAAGTGTTCTGCGTGACCGGTGAAGGCTCGGTGCAGATGTGCATCCAGGAGCTCTCCACCTGCCTGCAGTACAACACCCCGATCAAGATCATGGCGTTGAATAACCGCTACCTCGGCATGGTGCGCCAGTGGCAGGAGCTCGACTACGAGGGCCGCTACAGCCACAGCTACATGGACGCGCTGCCGAACTTCGTCAAGCTCGCTGAGGCCTATGGGCACGTCGGCATGCTCATCGAGCGCCCGCAGGACGTGGAAGGCGCGCTCCGTGAAGCGCGCAAGCTCAAGGACCGCACGGTGTTCATGGACTTCCGCACCGATCCGACGGAGAACGTGTTCCCGATGGTGCGCGCTGGCAAGGGCATCACCGAGATGACGCTGGGCGCCGAAGACCTCTGACCCTTTCACCCTGCCATCCACGCCTGGTGCCCGGGTGGCAGCCCATTGACGAATCTATTTGCAGCCAAGCCTGCGCATTACCGTGCGCAGGGGAGGGCTCAGAAAAGAGGAATCCTTTTTATGAAACACATCATCGCTGTCCTGCTGGAGAACGAGGCGGGTGCCCTCTCCCGCGTCGTGGGCCTGTTCTCGGCCCGTGGTTACAACATTGAGTCGCTGACCGTGGCGCCCACGGAAGACCCGTCGCTCTCGCGCATGACGATCCAGACCACCGGTTCTGACGATGTGATCGAGCAGATCACCAAGCACCTGAACCGGTTGATCGAAGTCGTGAAGGTGGTGGACCTGACCGAAGGCGCCTACACCGAGCGCGAGCTCATGCTGGTGAAGGTGCGCGCGGTCGGCAAGGAGCGCGAGGAAATGAAGCGCATGGCCGATATCTTCCGTGGCCGCGTGATCGACGTGACCGAGAAGAGCTACACCATCGAACTCACCGGCGACCAGGGCAAGAACGACGCGTTTCTGGAGGCGATCGACCGCAGTGCCATTCTGGAAACCGTGCGCACCGGTTCCTGCGGCATCGGCCGGGGTGAGAGAATCCTGCGCGTTTGAGTTTTTCAGGGCTCAGCCATTTGCCCGTTCGGGCTGAGCCTGTCGAAGCCCTTGTCCATCGGACGAGGGTCCCGAGAGCCCTTCGACAGGCTCGCGAAGAACGGCACAAACCTCAATTCCATTGGAGCAAAAGATGAAAGTTTTCTACGACAAAGACTGTGACCTGAGCCTGATCAAGGGCAAGACCGTGGCCATCATTGGCTACGGCTCGCAGGGCCACGCCCATGCTCAGAACCTGAACGACAGCGGCGTGAAAGTCGTGGTCGGTCTGCGCAAGGGTGGTGCCTCATGGGACAAGGTCGGCAAGGCCGGGCTGACCGTGATGGAAGTCAACGACGCCGTGAAGGCCGCTGACGTGGTCATGATCCTGCTGCCCGACGAGCAGATTGCCGAGGTCTACACCAACAACGTGGCTCCCAACATCAAGCAGGGCGCCTCGCTGGTGTTTGCCCATGGCTTCAATGTGCACTACAACCAAGTCGTGCCCCGCGCCGACTTGGACGTGTGGATGGTGGCGCCCAAGGCCCCCGGCCACACCGTGCGCAACACCTACACCCAGGGTGGCGGCGTGCCCCACCTGATCGCGATCCACCAGGACAAGAGCGGCAAGGCCCGTGACCTCGCCCTGTCCTATGCCATGGCCAACGGCGGTGGCAAGGCCGGCATCATCGAGACCAATTTCAAGGAAGAGACCGAGACCGACCTGTTCGGCGAGCAAGCCGTGCTGTGCGGTGGCGCCGTCGAGCTGATCAAGATGGGTTACGAGACCCTGGTCGAGGCCGGCTATGCCCCTGAAATGGCTTACTTCGAGTGCCTGCACGAGCTCAAGCTCATCGTGGATCTGATCTACGAAGGCGGCATTGCCAACATGAACTACTCGATCTCCAACAACGCGGAGTTCGGCGAGTACGTGACCGGTCCTGAGGTCATCAACGACCAAAGCCGTGCAGCCATGCGCAACGCCCTGAAGCGCATCCAGAACGGTGACTACGCCAAGATGTTCATCCAGGAAGGTCGCCTCAACTACCCGAGCATGACCGCTCGCCGCCGCAACACCGCCGATCACCAGATCGAAGTGGTGGGTGCCCAGCTGCGCGCCATGATGCCCTGGATCGCCAAGAACAAGCTGGTCGACCAGACCCGCAACTGATCACATCAGCTGTTCGTGCAAAGGCCACCTTGGTGGCCTTTGTCGTTTCTGCGATCGATGTGACTGCCGTACACTGCTGAACCGGCAGCAAGCGACCCAACCGGCCTAACCTGACACATTCATGCACGACGGATCAGACCCCCTGAACGAGCCCAGCCAAGAGGGCCGGAAGCGCCCCAAGGGCATTTACATGCTGCCCAACATGATCACGTTGGCAGCGCTGTTCGGCGGCTTCTACGCCATCGTGATGGCCATGAACGGTCGCTTCGACCTTGCGACGGTCGGTATCTTTGCCGCCATGGTGCTGGACAGCCTGGACGGGCGCGTGGCGCGCATGACCAACACCCAGAGCGCCTTTGGCGAACAGATGGACTCCCTGTCGGACATGGTGTCGTTCGGCGCCGCGCCTGGCCTGGTGGCCTATGTCTGGGTCCTCAAAGACGTGGGCCGCTGGGGTTGGATCGCTGCCTTTGTCTACTGCGCCTGTGCTGCGTTGCGCCTCGCCCGCTTCAACGTCAACACCGGGGTGGTGGACAAGCGCTATTTCCAGGGGCTGCCGTCACCCGCGGCGGCGGCCTTGGTGGCAGGCTTCATCTGGCTGGCGACCGAACTGGAGCTGGATCGTGCGGGCCTGGCCTGGCCCACCTTCGCACTGACGCTATACGCAGGGCTGACCATGGTCACCAACGTGCCCTTCTACAGTTTCAAGGACCTGAGCTTGAAGCGCAGCGTGCCGTTTGCCGCCATCGTGCTGGTGGCACTGGGCATTGCCGTCATCAACATCCACCCACCCACCGTGTTGTTCGGCCTCTTTGTGGTTTATGGTTTGTCGGGCTACGGCATGTACTTCTGGCGCAAGGCCAAAGGCCGTCCGACGAGTGTGATCAGCACCTCCACCGATGAGCCCGATGAGCGCGGCTTGCACGAATGAGAGAGGGCATGCATCGTCCTCATGGATTTCCGCTATCAGATCTACCCAGGCTTTGTGCTACATTGCTTCGCATGAACCAAGCTTTCCTCTCGCTACTACTGGGTGTCCGCCACGGGCAGGTCTGGTAACGCGCGAGTGATTTCCAACAACGGCCCGTTTGCACCCGCAGCGGGCCGTTTTGTTTTGGACTGCGGGTTTTTTCTAAGCGCTGCCCACGAGGCAACACACCGGAGAATCACATGACCGACAAACTCATCATTTTTGACACCACCTTGCGGGACGGTGAACAGTCTCCCGGCGCTTCCATGACGAAGGACGAAAAGCTGCGCATTGCACGCCAGCTGGAACGGCTCCGCGTGGATGTCATCGAGGCCGGTTTTGCAGCCAGTTCGAACGGCGACTTCGATTGTGTGCAGGCGATTGCCAACACCATCAAGGATTCCACGGTGTGCTCACTCGCTCGCGCCAACGACCGGGACATTTCCCGTGCGGCTGAAGCACTCAAGGGCACGCAGCGTGCCCGTATCCACACCTTCATTGCCACCAGTGCGTTGCACATGGAGAAGAAGCTGCGCATGACACCGGAACAGGTGCTTGAGCAAGCCAAGCAGTCGGTTCGCTTTGCCCGCAACCTGGTCGATGACATCGAATTCAGCCCGGAAGACGGCTACCGCAGCGAAATGGACTTCCTCTGCCGCGTGCTGGAAGCCGTGATCAAGGAAGGTGCGACCACGCTCAACATCCCGGATACCGTGGGCTATGCGATTCCCGAGCTGTATGGCGACTTCATCCGCACGCTGCGCGAACGCGTTCCCAACTCCGACAAGGCCATCTGGTCGGTCCATTGCCACAACGACCTGGGCATGGCCGTGGCCAACTCGCTGGCTGGCGTGAAGATTGGGGGAGCCCGTCAGGTGGAATGCACGATCAATGGGCTGGGCGAGCGCGCTGGCAACTGTTCGCTGGAGGAGGTCGTGATGGCGGTGCGTACGCGCCGGGATTATTTCAACCTTGACGTGGGTGTGGACGCGACCCAGATTGTGCCGGCCAGCCGCATGGTCAGCCAGACCACCGGCTTCGTGGTGCAGCCCAACAAAGCGGTGGTCGGGGCGAACGCGTTTGCACATGCCAGCGGCATCCATCAGGACGGGGTGCTCAAGGCCCGTGATACCTACGAGATCATGCGGGCGGAAGACGTGGGCTGGGCCGCCAACAAGATCGTGCTGGGCAAGCTCAGCGGCCGCAACGCTTTCAAGCAGCGGCTGCAGGACCTTGGCATCGAGATGGAGTCCGAAAGCGAGATCAACACCGCTTTCGCCGCATTCAAGGAACTGGCCGATCGCAAGAGCGAGATCTTTGACGAGGATATCCTGGCCTTGTGCAGCGATGAAAGTGTCACGGCCGAAAAGGAGCAGTACGGCCTGGTTTCTCTGTCGCAGCACAGTGAAACCGGCGAGCGCCCGCATGCCGACGTCGTCTTCACGATCAATGGCAAGGAGTACCAGGGTGCTGCCGATGGCAATGGCCCTGTGGACGCGTCGCTCAAAGCGATCGAATCCCACGTCAAGAGCGGCGCGGAATTGGTGCTGTATTCGGTCAATGCCATCACAAGTGGTTCAACCGAAAGCCAGGGGGAGGTGACGGTACGACTGCAGCACAGCGGACGGGTGGTCAACGGCGTAGGAGCCGATCCAGACATCGTGGTGGCTTCCGCCAAGGCCTATCTGAGCGCATTGAACAAGCTGCAAAGCAAGGCAGACCGCGTTTCTGCGCAAGGATAAATTCAAGCCAAATCAATGACTTGTAGTTCATTCGTAGTCTTTTTAAAGAATTGACACCAGAAGTAGCACCTTCTTCATCGATTACTGAGGAAGATGCTACAAGTTTTTGATATTGCTAGTTTTTTTCCGGCTGCGTATACTCCACTCCAGCACGATTTTGTTGCTGGAGTGGCGTCATGACCTTTCGCGAAAACAGGCTTGGGAAAGTCCTTCACAGGATCACGATCCTGGGGATGACCGGGTTGCTGTTGCTGCCTCTGCAGGCGTTTTCGGCGGTTGAAAGAACCCAGGCCCCGAAGGTCAAGAAGGCGGTTGCCGCCCAGCCGAGCAACCGAAAAAAGGCCGCCTCCGATGTGGTGGCAAAAAAGACCGCCGTGAAGCGCCAGCGCGCCGTGCTGGCCGGCCGGTCGACTGTGGTGGCCCAAGCGGGCAAGAAGACGGTCAAGACCTCTCAGCGAGGCACCCGTGCAAGCACGAGCCATGTGGCCGTCAAAGGCGCTGGCAAATCCGTGGTGGCAAGTGCTGCGCGCCGTTCCAAGCAGGACAGGCAGGTGGTGTCGGCCCGCAGCAAAAAGATGATCGCGGCCCAACGCGAGGGCAGTGCCGCTGGTTCAATGGTTCGCGTGGTTGCCCGTCCCGCTGTCTCGACCGGTGAGCGCCTCGGTTTGCGAGACAGCCAGGATCCCCTTGAGCTGAATTCCAGCGTTGCGCTGGTGGTGGATCAGCAAACACAAGAGGTGCTCTTCAGCAAGAACGACGGGGCTGTGTTGCCGATTGCATCGCTGACCAAGCTGATGACCGGGCTGGTGATTGCAGACGCCAACCTTCCAATGGACGAGCCGATCACCATCACGCAGGATGATGTTGATACCTACAAGGGTAGCCGCTCTCGGTTGGCGGTCGGTACCACCCTTTCGCGAGGCGAGTTGATGCATCTGGCGCTGATGTCGAGCGAAAACCGTGCTGCACATGCGCTGGGACGCACCTACCCGGGTGGCCTGAAGAAGTTTGTGCAACTCATGAACTCAAAGGCGCTGGAGCTGGGCATGCGTGACACCCGTTACGTGGAGCCGACCGGCCTGCTGAGCGAAAACCAGTCCAGTGCCCGCGATCTGGCCACCCTCGTGGCCGTGGCCTACGAACGTCCGATACTGAGGGACTTGTCGACCTCGCCGAGTCACCAGTTGGACCTCGGCCATCGCACGCTGCAATTCAACAATTCCAACGGCCTGATCCGCAATCCAGCGTGGGATATCGGTCTGCAGAAGACGGGCTACATTTCGGAGGCGGGTCGTTGTCTGGTGATGCAAGCGAAGGTGGCGGGCCGGCAGTTGATCATGGTGTTTCTCGACTCGGCCGGCAAGCTCAGCAGGGTCCAGGATGCTGAACGTGTCCGGCGCTGGGTCGAAGCCCAGACGTATCAGGCGATGTTCGTTCGTCCGCAGGGATGAGGATCCTCAGGGGGCTTGAATAAAAAAACGGTCCCTCGCAGGACCGTTTTGTTCTTCTGCCGCGGAACAGCGAACCGCTGCTAGCGTCCAGCAGCCGCAGGTGTCTTGGAACCGGGGCAGCCCAATGCCGCTGAGATGCTCGCTGCGGTGTCCCGAAGCTTGGGCAGCCAGCCTTCATCCAGACGATCGGCCGGTGCCGAGATGGACAGACCGGCCACCAGTTTGTTCTGGTCGTCATAGATGCCTGCCGCCATGCAGCGCACGCCCAGCTCCAGTTCTTCATTGTCACGAGCCAGGCCGGCTTGGCGGCACTGGACGAGCTCGCGCTCCAAGCTGGCCAGCTGGGTCAGACTGTTTCGGGTATTGCCCACAAGCCCTGTGCGCGTCGCATAGGCGCGTACACGCTGGGGATCTTCGGCCGCCAGAAAAAGCTTGCCGACCGATGTCAGGTGCAAGGGCGCTCGTCCACCAATGGCACGAACCACCTGCATGCCCGAACGCTCGCTGTAGGCGCGCTCGACGTACACAATTTCGTCACCTTGGCGCACGCTCAGGTTCACCGGCTGCTGGATCAGCTTGTGGAGCTCGCGCATCGGCGCCAGGGCGGCGTCACGCACGCTCAGGCGGGCCTTGACGAGGTTGCCCAGCTCCAGCAGACGCATCCCCAATCGGTAGCTTCCGGCTTCAGGCCGGTCCACGAAACGTCCAATGGTCAGATCATTCAGGATGCGGTGCGTGGTGGAGGGGTGCAACCCGGTTTTCTCGCTGATTTCCTTGAGCGAAACAGGCTCCTCGCGAGAAGCCAGTACCTCCAGCAAGCTGAACATGCGTTCGATCACCTGGACGGTCGGGGTGGCGGGGAGGTTGTCTGAACGTTTCGTCATAGGTAAAACTGGTTGGCAATATTTTACAAGATGAAATACTCATCCGCTTGTTCTGTGGAGCGAGCAGGCCCGAAGCCCCGCCCGTCGGTCAGGTTGCCGTTTGCCAGCGACCATCCTGCAGCACCTGGTGCGGTCGGAAGCCGGACTTGTAGTTCATCTTGTTACTCTGCTCGATCCAGTAACCCAGATACACATAGGGCAGTCGCATGCTTCGAGCCTGTTCGATCTGCCAGAGAACGTTGTACGTTCCGTAGCTGGCCTTGTCCTCGGGTTCGTAAAACGTGTAGACCGCAGACAGCCCGTCGTTGAGCACATCGACGATGGACACCATTTTGAGAACCTCGGGCCGACCTTCCTGGGCCGGCTGGTGAAACTCAACCAAACGCGAATTGACCCGGCTTTGCAGCAGAAACTGGGTGTACTGGTCGATGCTGTCGTGGTCCATGCCACCGCCGGCGTGGCGGATGTTCTGGTATCGCAGATACAGCTGGTAGTGCTCTGGCACAAAGCACAGGTTGAGGACCCGTGTCCGAAGCGACCCGTGTTTCGCCATGCACCGCCTCTGGGTCCGGCTGGGGGTGAACGCATCAACTGGCACCCTCAGCGGTACGCAAGCCTGACAGCCATCACAGTAGGGCCGGTAGGTGAACATGCCACTGCGTCGAAATCCGCGTGTGACCAAGTCGGAGTAGGCATCGCTGTGAACCAGGTGGCTGGGGGTCGCCACCTGCGAACGGGCCTGCCGGTCCTGCAGGTAGCTGCAGGGGTAGGGAGCAGTGGCATAAAACTGCAGCGCCTGGAGCGGGAGTTCTTTGAGATGCGTCACGCTCGAATGCCGTTGTCGCCAAGGAGTTGCTGCCAGTATAGGGGAAGGAAATCCCATTCCGGGGAGGGGCAGGGCAAGGCCTGTCGGACATACCGACAGAATGCCTCGCGCCGCATCAGCTCGCCTCCGAGCGAGGCCAGGTGAGGGGTGTCCTGCTGGCAGTCGATCAGCGGAATGCCCTGAACCCGGCAGAAGGCGACCAGGGCCGCCAAGGCGATCTTCGATGCATCGTTCTGACGGCTGAACATGGATTCCCCGAACACCATGTTCCCCAGGTTGACGCAATAAAGTCCTCCGGCCAGTTCACCGTCGATCCAGGTTTCCACGCTGTGTGCAACCCCGGCCCGATGAAGTCGAAGATAGGCGTCCACCATGGCGGGGAGGATCCAGGTGCCGCTCTGTCCATCGCGCGGCGTGTGCGCGCAGGCGCGGATGACGCGCTCGAAATCGTGGTCGAAACGGATTTGCAACCGGTCTTCCCGTAACAACTTCTGAATCGTCTTGCGAAGGGAGCGGTGCAGCCGGAAGGTGTGGGTGTTCAACACCATGCGGGGGTCGGTGCTCCACCACAAGATGGGTTGACCGGCGCTGTACCAAGGGAAGATGCCGCGGGAATAGGCAGCAATCAGCGTGGGTACATCCAGCACACCGCCAGCGGCCAGCAAGCCCGGCGCGGGATCGTCTTTCCCCCAGGCTGACTCTACGGAGGGAAAGGTCTGGCCGGGCTCCAGCCAGGGCAGGACGGGGACGGGCGGTGTCTGCGACATGAGACTATTGTGCGTCCCTGCTGGCAACACACAAGGTGTCCAGTGGCCGACGAGCCAGGGCCCTGACATTTTCAACCGCCCTGATGTCTGCCGTCACTGGGCTGTCGCAGCGGAAGATCGACGCGCCCACAGCAACCACAGGCCGGCAGAGGCAAGGATGCCCACGCCATCAGCCTGCAGATCCAGCCATTCACCGTAGCGCCAGCCGGTAGCTGCTTGCGCCACCTCAATGCCGGCACCGATCAGCAGCAGTCCGGTCATCACGCGCCAGCGGCGATTCGGATAGGCCTGCAGACCGAACCAGGTCAACAAGGCAAAGCCCAGTGCATGCTGTGTCTTGTCCCAGATGCTGAAGACCTGAGCAGGCAGGTAGTCGACGGGCATAAGTGACAGGACGACCACCAATAAGAGCGAAGGCCAGAATACGGTCTTTTTCATGGGGTTGAAGCTTATACCCCCGCAAGCCTCGGTCATCGGGGGCATCGTTTCAGCATAAGCGGGCGCACTAAGGTGGTTGACCAGTGGCGCGGATCGGCTCAGGGGGCCTTTCCGTACATTGGCGCCTGTTTAGCACTGATGGGGTGGCCAAAGCCGAGCCAAGTCAAACGAGAGCTGGCGGTGATGCCGGATGGACAGCAGATACACCGTGGCCTGGGCCTGCGTGGATGCATCCACCAACGAATAAAGCATCAGGTAGTCGCCATGCAGGTATTCGCGCAGTGCATCGGGTGCACCAGCCGGCAGCGCTGCCAGTTGCGCCAGCGCCTCGGCCGACTGGGGCGGGTTGGCCAGGTAGCGCCGACCGATGCGCGGGAAGCGCCGCAGGTTTGGGATGACCGTAGCGCGAATCTCGGCCAGCAGGTCATCGAATGCAAAGCTGGCTTCCGCTTCCACCAAGAACGCCTCAATGGCGTCCAGGCGCTCCAGGAAGCTTGTGGTCAGCTCGACCCGATACAGCTTGTCAGCCACGCTTCTTGGTCGCGAGCTTGCCAGGGGTCGCCGGGCTGTATGCCTTGGCGGCGGCTTTGCGGCGCTGCTGCAACTGTGCCAGGGCTGCGTCTGCCCCAAGGGTGCGGCCGGCTGCGATGTCGGCCAGGCCGCGCTTCGCATCGTCGATCAACAGCAGGTGGATGTGCTCGCGCTCCAGCCGGTGGTAGTAGTCGAGTCTGTCGGCGTCGATCAGCGCGACGTAGCTCTCACCGTTCTTGGTGATGATTTTCTCTGCGCCGGCCTTGGCCTGATCGGCCAGTTCGGACAGGTTGGAGCGTGCTTGTGTGAAAGGCACCACGTCGCTGGCAGAAAAACCCATGGACGACTCCTCGAAGGCAGATGACAGAATTCGGTGCATTTTACGCGCGGAGCTTATGGCAGCCTTCCAGCAGCCTCGCTGCAAAAGCGCTTCTTCGGCAACGGGGGCATCACACGTTCGTGGTGTGCCAGACGGAGCTTTACTGTTGGTCAAGTGGGCCGGTGATCACTATCCGTACCGACTCTTCAAGTTCAGCTTCTGCCCCCATCCGCGAGAGATTCGGAGCGAACAAGGTTCCAGCCAAGGTTCATCAGAGGAGAAACTGGCACCAGCCAGACCCAGAAAGCAAAAAAGTCAGCAGGCGCAAACCTGCTGACTCTCGTGTTTCTTGGCTCCCCGACCTGGACTCGAACCAGGGACCTGCGGATTAACAGTCCGTCGCTCTACCGACTGAGCTATCAGGGAACAGCCTCAAATTATAGTGCGATTTTTTCCAATTTTTCCCGGTGGTTCAATTTTGTCGAAAGATTGTCTGGCTGCCCTGGACCACAACGAAGCAAAGCCCTCGTTTCGAGGGCTTTGGTCACGAGGGCAGCAGGCGATTCAGTCGAACACAGGTGACTCCACACCCAGCACTTTGTGCAGTTTGGGGCTGGTCGTCGTGTATTGCAGGAAGACCTTTTTCTCGGGGAAGATGAAAGGCACGGCGCCAAAGGCGGCCAATGCGCATTCATGAAAGCCCGAGAGGATGAGCTTTTTCTTGCCTGGGTAGGTGTTGATGTCGCCCACGGCGAAGATGCCGGGAATGCTGGTGGAGAACTTTTCGGTGTCCACCACGAGCTGCTTGCGCTCAATCTCCAGGCCCCATTCGGCGATAGGGCCGAGCTTGGGGGAGAGGCCAAAAAACACCAGCATCACGTCCAGCGGCACCACGCGAGTGACACCGTCGGCACCGGTGACCTTGGCGCCCGTGAGCTTGCCGTCCTTTTCTTCGTAGCCGGTGACCTGGCCGACGATGAACTGCATCTCGTACTGGTCGCAGAGCTCCTTCATCTTGGCCACGTTCGCCGGCGCGGCCTTGAAACCATCCCGGCGGTGGATCAGGATCACGCTCTCGGCCTTGTTCGGACCTTCGGCCACGAAGTTCAGAGTCCAGTCCAGTGCGGAGTCGCCACCGCCGACGATCACGAGGTTCTTACCCGCGAAGTCGGCCGGGTTCTTGACCCGGTAGAAGAGTTGTGAGCCTTCGAACGTTTCCAGGCCATCCACCTTCAGCGTGCGCGGCTGGAATGCGCCAACACCCGCGGCAATGAAGATGGTCTTGGTCAGAAATTTCGTGCCCTTGGATGTTTCTACATAGAAACGACCGTCATCCTGTTTCTGAACCGTGGTGACTTCCTGACCCAGGTGAAAGGTCGCGCCGAAAGGCTCGATCTGTTTGAGCAGGCTGTCGGTGAGTTCCTGGCCGGTGCACACCGGCACGGCTGGGATGTCGTAGATGGGCTTGTCGGGATACAGCTCCACGGGCTGGCCGCCTGGGTAAGCGAGCGAGTCGATCACGTGGGCCTTGATCTCCAGCAGGCCGAGTTCGAACACCTGAAACAGGCCCACCGGACCTGCGCCGACGATGACGGCATCAGCCTCGATAGGGCCGTCGTGAGCGGCAGCGGTGTCCATCACTTCTTGGTTCAGTTTGGGTTCCATTTTTTCAGCGGATCAGTTCGGACAGTTTGCCCGTGCGGTCTTTCCAGTCGTCAGCATCGGGCAGAGGATCTTTGCGCTTGGTGATGCTTTTCCAGCCCGGCAGGCGCGCCAGATCGGCGTTGAGCTGGGTCATGTGGGTCTGGTCCTTGGGCAAGTCTTCCTCGGCATAAATCGCGCTCACCGGGCATTCGGGAATGCAGACTGCGCAATCGATGCATTCGTCCGGGTCGATGGTGAGGAAGTTGGGGCCTTCGCGAAAGCAGTCCACAGGACAGACATCAACGCAATCGGTGTATTTGCAGCGGATGCAGGATTCGGTGACGACGTGGGTCATGGTGATGGAGAGGAATCGGTAGAAACCCAGATTTTAGGGTTTCCCGGAGGTTAAGGCGGACGCATGTCCCTTGCCTTGACATAAGTTAAGGGAGATCGCCCCCCATCAGTTCACCATCAAAGCCCCCGATGTCTTGTGGCTGGACGTGTCCACCAGCACCAGCGAACCCAGCGCGCGCGACAGGGCGAAGGGCAACATGGCCAGTGGCTCCTGGAGCACCAGCTCAACATGCCCGATGGCGTTGGACTCCAGCTGGTCGGCGCCTTCCTCGGCCAGCGTGTGGATGTCAAGCCGGTGAACGATGCGCCGGACTCTGGCCTTCACCCATCGGTGGCCATGCAGCGCCCAATAGGCCCGGCCGGGTACCAGCGGGTCGTCGTCCAGCCACGCCACGGTCGCCGAGATCTCGCGTGCGGGACTGAAGGCATCCGATCCGTCGACCGCCAGCAGCCAGTCGCCGCGAGAGACATCGATCTCCCGATCGAGCACGATGCCGGCACTGTGGCCTGCCCGTACGGACTGGGGGTGGCGCACGTGGTTGAGCACCTGGGCCACCGTGGCGGTCTGTCCGTTGGGCATGATGCGCACCTGCTGACCGGGCACCACGGTACCGGTGGCCACGCGACCCCAGAGGACGCGGCGACCCTGCGACGTATCGGACGAGTCACTGAACTTTTCAATCCACTGAACCGCAAACGCGAACGGCAGTGTGGTTTCGGCTCCGGTCACGGGCAGGCGTTCCAGGATGTCCAGAAGCGTGGGTCCCTCGTAACCGCACCAGTTGTCCTGCTGGCCGGCTTCCACCACGTTCCAGCCCTTGAGGGCGGAAATCGGCACGATGGCCGTGACCGGAATGCTGGCCTCGCGGGCAAACCGCTGCAATGCAGCGCTGATGTGGGCAAAGGCGGCACGGCTGTCGGACACGGCATCCAGCTTGTTGATCGCAAACACCACCGAGGGCACGCGCAGCAGCTTGAGCAACAGGCTGTGGCGCCGCGTTTGCGGTAGCAGCGGCAGATCGGCCTCCTGCCAGGCCAGCTTGGTGGCGTCGACCAGCACCACCGCGGCATCTGCGCTGGATGCGGCGGTGACCATGTTGCGGGTGTACTGCTCGTGCCCCGGCGCATCGCCGATGATGAACTTGCGCGCTTCGGTGCTGAAGTAGCGGTAGGCCACGTCGATGGTGATGCCCTGTTCACGCTCGGCCGACAAGCCGTCGGTCAGCAGCGCAAGGTCGGTCTCGCCCTGGCGCTGCACGCCGGCGAGGTGGTCCTGCAGCACGGCCTTGCTGTCCACCAGCAGGCGGCCGATCAGCGTGCTCTTGCCGTCGTCGACTGAGCCGCAGGTGATAAATCTCAGGGCGGTGCGGGTATCGGCGGCGGTGGAGGGGGTAACAACAGCGTTCATACAAAAACTTTCGCGAGAAATGTCTGGTTCCAGAACACCGCGGAACTGGCTTTGCTAGGCCGCAGGTGTTGCCCCTTGAGGGGCGGAGCTGGCTACACGCAGTGAGCCAGCGACGGGGGGTGGGCTAGAAATACCCGTCTTTCTTTCGCTTCTCCATCGAGGCGTCCGAGGTCTTGTCGTCCATGCGGGTGGCGCCGCGCTCGCTCACATCGGCCGCCAGCGTCTCGATCACGATGTCGCCGGCCGTGGCGGCCCGGCTCTCCACCGGGCAGGTGCAGGTGATGTCGCCCACGGTGCGGAAGCGCACGTCGCGCAACTGCACCGTCTCGCCGTCTTTTGGCGGCGTCAGATCGGTGACCGGCACCAGTAAGCCGCGGCGGTCCACCACTTCGCGCCGGTGCGTGTAGTAGATCGAGGGCAGGGCAATGTTCTCGCGCTCGATGTACTGCCACACGTCCAGTTCGGTCCAGTTGCTGATGGGGAACACGCGGAAGTGTTCGCCCGGGGCCAGGCGCGTGTTGAACAGGGTCCAAAGCTCGGGGCGCTGGGCTTTGGGTTGCCACTGGCCGAAGCTGTCGCGGTGGGAAAAGATGCGCTCCTTGGCGCGGGCCTTTTCTTCGTCGCGGCGGGCGCCGCCGATCAGGGCGTCGAAGCGGAACTCGTCGATGGCTTCGAGCAGCGTGACCGACTGGTGCACGTTGCGGCTCTCGCCTGGGTGTGCCAGGCGCACGGTGCCACGCTGCATCGAGTCCTCGACATGGCGCACGATCAGTTCGGCCTGCAGATCGGCAGCGCGGCGATCGCGGAAATCGGTCACCTCGGGGAAGTTGTGGCCAGTGTCGATCATCAGCAGCGGGTAAGGGATGCGGCCGACGCCAAATGCCTTTTCGGCGCACCTGAGCAGCACCAGCGAGTCCTTGCCGCCCGAAAACAGCAGTGCGGGGCGCTCGAAAGCCGCGGCCGCCTCGCGCAGGATGAAGATGGTTTCCTCTTCGAGCGCGTCCAGATGGGCATTGCTCAGGTGGTGGCCGGCGGCGGCCTGCAGGGCGGTCTGGATCACTTCGGTTTCTAGGCGTGCGTTCATGTAGTGTTCTTCTTCAGGCGGGCTGTCTCAGCGGGTGGGTTTCGCCTGCGGGCTGCGCGTGCAGGCCGCATTCCTTGGCACTCTCCTGTTCCCACCACCAGCGACCGGCGCGGAAGTCTTCGCCAACGCTGATGGCGCGGGTGCACGGTGCACAGCCGATGCTGGGGAAGAACTGGTCGTGCAGGGCGTTGTAGTCGAGACGGTGCAGGGCAATGAAGTGCCAGACGTCGCCCCAGGTCCAATCGACGAGGGGGCTGATCTTCACGCGGCCGGCCTCTTGCACGATGTCGGCCACCTCGGCACGGGCATTCGACTGCTCGCGCCGCAGGCCGGTGATCCAGCCGTCCTTTCCGGCCAGGGCGCGCGCGAGCGGCTCCATCTTGCGGATGTCGCAGCAGTGCTTGCGCAGCTCGATGCTGTCGTACATGGCCGTCTCGCCATGTTGCCGCACGAATTTCACCACCGACTCGTTCTTCGGCCGGTACACCTCGACGCTGCGGGTGTAGCGCAGCTCGATCAGGCCGATGAGGGCCAGGGTTTCGGGATGCAGCTTGCCGGTGTCAAGCACGAAGACGCTCGACCGGATGCCGGCGAGGTGGATCAGGTGGGTGACCACCATGTCTTCGGCTCCCAGGCTGGAGGCCTGCGTCAGCGCAGGGTAGAGGGCTGCTGCACGCTGCAGCAGGGCGATGCTGTGGGCAAGCTTGGCGTCGAAGCCCGGTGAGGGTGTGTTGTAGAGGTCGAGGGCGCTCATGTCGGGCTTTCAGGCTGGTGCCAGGGTTGCAGCGAAGGGCGGCTGGTGCTGCACCGCGTCGCCCTGGTAGAAGGCTGGGTACTGGGCCAGCAGCTGGCATCCATGTTCAAGGTTCTGGTCATGGCGCAGCACGGCCTGGCTGAAGCCGCTGCGCTGCATCTGCAGCAACTGGTCGATCAGCACATCGCCGATGGCGCGGATGTCGCCCGTGAAGCCGAGGCGCCGGCGCAGCAGAAAAGCCTGGCTGAAGGCGCGACCGTCGGTGAATCGGGGAAATTGAAGCACCACGGTGCGTATGCCCGCGAGTCGGACCTCGCGTGGGTCCGTGTCGTTCGACAGCGTCACCGTGGCTGCATCGTCGGGTGCGAAGCGCCCGGCTTTGAAAAGTTGGAACATGGGTTTGATGGCAGTGTCTGCGGGCATGGGTCAGGCGGGAACGGGAACAGCAACAGCGGCGTGTGACGGTGCACGGGCGGTGGTCACGCGCACCGCGTTGGCGGCAGCCTTGAAGGGCTCAATCCCCGTGCGCTTGAGCGTGTCGATGAAGCGCTCGCGCTCCCGGCGCAGGTCCCGGTAGGTGTCGACCAGCGCTTCAATCACATCCAGCATTTCGTTGGCTGCAAAGGACGGCCCGATGACCTTACCCGGCGTGGCTTCACCCGAAAGGCGCGTGCCGTCGGAGCCACCGAGCGTGACCTGATACCACTCCTGGCCATCCTTGTCGACGCCGAGAACGCCGATGTGGCCGCTGTGGTGGTGCCCGCAGGAGTTGATGCAGCCGCTGATGTGCAGGTCGATCTCGCCCAGGTCGTGCAGTTCGTCCAGGTCCTGGTAGCGTGCCAGCAAGGCCCTCGAGATCGGCAGAGACCGCGCGTTGGCCAGGTCGCAGAAATCGCCGCCGGGGCAGGTGATCAGGTCGCTCAGCAGGCCGATGTTGGGCCTGGCAAGGCCGAGACGGCGGGCCTCCACCCAGAGTTCAGGCAACTCGTCGCAGCGCACCCAGGGCAGCAGCAGGTTCTGTTCGTGCGTCACCCGGGCTTCGCCAGCCGAGAAGCGGTCGGCCAGATCGGCGGCACACTCCAGCTGCTCGGCACTGGCGTCGCCCGGTGCCGAGCCCAGGCGCTTGAACGAGAGCGTGACGGCGCGCAGGTCGGGGTTCTGGTGCGGCTTTACGTTCTGCGAGAGCCAGCGGCCGAATTCGGCATCGTCTTCGGCGGCGGCCTTCAGGATGTGGTTGATCCCGGTGTCGGCGCTCTGGCGGTCGCAGTCCAGCGCAGGCTGCACGAAGAAGGCGCTCACGCGGTCCAGTTCGGCGTGGGTGATGGTGTGCGGTGCACCGTCCTTTTCAAGGATGTCGCGGTACTCGGCTTCGACCTGGTCGGTGAAGGCCTGTCCCTCGGCCTTCACCAGGATCTTGATGCGCGCCTTGTAAAGGTTGTCGCGGCGGCCGAAGCGGTTGTAGGCGCGCACCACGGCTTCCAGGTAGTTCAGGACTTGGTTCCAGGGGAGGAACTCGCGGATCACCGTCCCGATGATCGGCGTGCGACCCATGCCGCCGCCCACCCGCACCTGAAAGCCCAGTTCACCGTTCACATCCCGAAGAAGTCTGAGGCCCACGTCGTGCCAGGCGGTGGCGGCCCGGTCTTCGCGGGCGCCGGTGATGGCAATCTTGAACTTGCGTGGCAGGAAAGCGAACTCGGGGTGCAGCGTGCTCCACTGGCGCATGATTTCGGCGAACGGGCGGGGGTCGGCCACCTCGTCCACCGCGATGCCGGCCAGTGCGTCGGTGGTGATGTTGCGGATGCAGTTGCCGCTGGTCTGGATGCCATGCAGGTTCACGCTGGCCAGCAGGTCCATGACATCGGCGGCGTGGTCCAGCGGAATCCAGTTGTATTGCACGTTCTGGCGCGTGGTGAAGTGGCCGCAGCGGTCGGGCAGGGAGGGCACGTCGGCCAGGGCTGCGTTGGCCCTGGACAGGTCGTGCGCTTCCTTGTGGTCGTATTCGCGGGCTATCCGGGCCAGCACGCGCAGCTGGGCGCTGTTCAGCTCGCCATAAGGAACAGCCACCCGCAGCATGGGCGCGAAACGCTGCACGTACCAGCCGTTCTGCAGCCGCAGCGGCTTGAACTCGTCGCCGCCGAGCGTGCCGGCCTGGAAACGTTCAAGCTGGTCACGGAACTGGACCACGCGCTGCTGCACGAACTGGCGGTCAAAGTCGGAATACTGGTACATGGCGGTGTCCGGAAAAGAGTCAGAAGGCGATCAGCTTGGTTCCGGCGTAGGCCAGCAGCAGCGACAGGATGGAGCGCACCAGACGCTCGGGCGTGTGGCGCATCAGGCGCGTGCCGAGCCAGATGCCGGGCAGTGAACCCGTCAGCAACTGCGCCAGCAGCGTCCAGTCCACCGACCCCAGGCTGGCATGACCGAGACCGGCCACCAGCGTCAGTGGCACGGCGTAGGCGATGTCGGCGGCCACGATGCGCGGCAGCGGGAGCAGCGGATAAAGGAGCAGCAGCACCGAGACGCCGATGGCGCCGGCGCCGACCGAGGTGAGCGTGACCAGGGTTCCGATCACGGCACCAAACAGCACCGGCAGGCTCCAGTGGCGGGCGCGGGTGGCGTCTTTCAGCTGGGCATCGGGCAGCGTGCGCGGCAGCTGTTTGCCGCGGGCGGCCTTGAAGAGCATGGCGGCTGCCGTCAGCAGCAGGGCCACGCCCAGGGTGTGGGTCATGAGCGATTGCACGGAGGCACTCGCTGGCCCCAGCCTGTGCAAGACGGTCAACGTGACCAGCGCGGCCGGGATGCTGCCGGCGCAGAGCTGGCCCACCACCCGCCAGGGCACGAGCCGCTGACGCGCCAGGCTCAACGTGCCGCCGGCCTTGGTGAACGCGGCGAAGAGCAGATCGGTGCCCACGGCCAGGTAGGGCTTGATGCCGAAGAAGAAGATCAGGATCGGCGTCATCAGGGAGCCGCCACCCACACCAGTGAGTCCCACGATGAGGCCCACGGAGAATCCGGCAAAAGGGATGGCGAGTTCAGGCATGGGCGGCACTGTAGATCTGCCCTCATATATTGCAAACGACTTTTTTTCTATTCGTTTATATCTATTTTGAATATGGAGTGGCTGTGCTTTCGCGCGCCTTCCCGTCACCCAGAGGCATGTGATGGAGCTGCACCATTCCACCGATGTGATGGCGCCAAGGACGAAGCCTTAACATCCTCGCCATGCACAAACAGCGCATCCTGGTGAGCGTGGTCGGTTTTTCCGACGTGGAACGGCACGCCCTCAACACCGTTTTTCGTCTGTCCGAAGAGCGCGAGCTTTCTTATGCCCTCTGGGCGCCCCTGACGGCGCCCGGCGCCGCGCCGATGGTCGCCGCGGCCCATGTCGCACTGGTGGACGCCGACAGTGCCGAGGCGGTGTTGTCCCACGCCAAGGAATTGCCCGCCGGGCAGCGCCTGATCTGGGTCGGTTCCGATGCGCCAGCCCACGCCTGGCGCGTGCTGGAGCGGCCGATTCAGTGGGCCAGCGTGCTCAACGAGCTGGATGCGGTGTTCGCGGCCCGGCAGGTGGATTCGGGCTTCGTGGATCTGGACGTGACCGCACCGGCGCCTCTGGGGGAGGAGGTGGAGCACATCGTTTCATCCCCCAGGCGGGCCTTGCTGGTCGGTGCGGACGCGCAGGAGTCCATGTACCTGCGCTCGCGCCTGGCGCTGGCCGGGGTGGTGGAGTGCGACGAGGTGGCGTCCACTGAAGCCGCGGTTGAATCGATCGGTCGCAACCGCTACTGCTGCGGCGTCTTCAATCTGGACGACCCGCAGGTCGATTCCTGGTCACTGGCCCGGCTGTTTCGTGACCGCTTCCCCCAGGCCCTGACCATCGGCACCAGCGAACTGGCGGGGCCTCTGGCCGACTGGTGGAACCGGCGCCGTGTTCGGAACAGCACCCGGCGTGCCGGCATTTCGATCTTGCTGGCGCGGCCACTGCAGCCGCGAGAACTCTCGCAATGGATGGACCTGCTCTGAAGACCTGAGCGCCCTGGCAGGCGTCAGACGGACTGGCGGCGTGCCTGTTTCCAGGCAAAACGGGCAGGGTCCAGTGCTCGGATCAGATCGGGCTCCACCGCCGGCAGTTCGCCCTGTATCTGGGTCGCCAGCACCTCCGCACACCAGTGCGACAGGGTCAATCCACGCGAGCCGAGTGCACCCAGCATGTACAGCCCTGGCCAGCGCGGCGTGTCGGCCAGTGGCAGGCGTCCCCGTCGCGCACCGGCTTGCACCATGACCACCCGCAGGGCCGGCACGTCGGGCACGGCACCCACCAGGGGCAGCCGATCCTGCGATGCACAACGCACCTGGGCCCAGCCCAGCAGTTCACCCCTGGCCGCTGCCTCCCGCAGGCGAAGCGCAGCCATCGGGTTGAGCAGGTCGAGGCTGCGGGCGTTGCGTTCGTGGGCCGCATCGCTCAAATCGGTCGTGACGGCGCCACGTTCGTAGGTGGATCCCATGGCCCAGAGGCGCGCCGGCCAGGCGGGCGGCAGGCCGCTGTCTTCATAGGCCGGAACGAACACGCCGTTGTCGCGCTGCGGCCGCTCGGCCAGGGGGGGGCCGTCGAGCGCGGCCAGGCTCATCTGTCCTTTGACGGGGCGCAGTGGCAGCCCCTGCACGTCCAGGCCGGGTGCGCTGTCTGCCAGCAGCGCCAGGCTGCCGAAGGCCGCGGCCACAACGACCACCGGCGCCGCAGCCATCACCCGACCCTTGGCGTCCAGCGCCTGCCAGTGGCCGGCTGCAGGATGGCCTTGCCCGCTGGACGACGGTTGTGCCGCCACGGACGGCTGCAGGCGCGCCACCGGCGCGGACCAGCGGGTAGTGAGTGCACCGCGTTGCAGCGCCTCTGCCAGCCAGGCCTGTACCAGCGCGGCCGGCCGCACGAGGGCCGCAGGCCAGCGCCCGGGGTCGTGCCCCAGATTGTCCACCTCGCAGGCCTGCCAGCCGTGTCCCTGCGGCAGCCGGTGTTCCAGTTCGGCGCGCATGTCGGCCACTCCCAGCGCCGACAGACGCGAGAGCGGCGTGGGTGCACGCGTGACGTGTGGGCTGAGCATGCCCACCGGCAACGCAGATGCCGCTTGTGCCGGGCCAGATGCGGCATCCAGCAGCGTGATGCGCCAGCCTCGCCGGGACAGGGCGGCGCACATGGCAGCCCCTGCCAGGCCAGCCCCGATCACTAGCGCATGGTGCTGCTCTTCATTCAAGGCTTCGATCGCCCGCGGCCTGTGAGGTCCACCCGCCCGGTCGAGGCATCAGGAGGCGCTGGGCGGTGGGACGAAGCCGGCCGCTGCGTCGGCGCCTTCGCCAAAGAAGTGTTTCTCCATCTGCCTGGCCAGGTACTGGCGGGCGCGAGCGTCGGCCAGGTTCAAGCGGTTTTCGTTGAGCAGCATGGTCTGGTGCTTGAGCCACGCGGCCCAGGCTTCCTTGCTCACGTGTTCATACAGGCGTTTGCCCAGCTCGCCGGGGTAGGGCGGAAAGTCCAGGCCTTCGGCTTCCTTGCCGAGCTTGATGCAGTTGACGGTGCGTGCCATGGGATGTCCTGTTTCTACGGTGTGTGCAAAGGCGAAATTGTGCCCGCTTTGGGAAACCCTTTCGGTTTTTGATGTTCCAATCCTGCGAGCCGGCACCCTGCCTGGCCCTGACCTCGGACAAACGCTCTTCCTTCATGCTGAACTTTTCGCGCCCCCGCAGCTGGCTCGCTGCGATTTCACTGGCCTGCGTGGCCTTACTGGCTTTTGGCCTGTACCTGCAGCATGCCGTGGGTCTGGAGCCTTGCCCCATGTGCATCGTCCAGCGCTACGCCCTGATCCTGGTGGCGCTGGCAGCAGGCATTGCTGCCGCGCTGTCGCGGCCTGCGGGCCGTTTCGTCACGGTGGGGGTGATGGGGCTGCTGGCTTTGTCCGGCGCTTTCGTGGCCGCTCGCCAGACCTGGCTGCAATGGAACCCGCCCGAGGTGATGAGTTGCGGGCGCGACCTCTACGGGATGATCGAGTCCTTCCCGCTCAAGCGCGTGATTCCCATGATCTTCAAGGGCAGCGGTGACTGCTCGGCGGTGGACTGGACTTTTCTGGGCCTGACGATCGCGAACTGGTCGTTCCTGTGTTTCTCCGGCATTGCGGCCCTGTCGGTGGCGTTGCTGGTGAGCCACCGGCGCGTCTGACCACGGCCCGTCAGGGGATGGACACGGGAGTCAGGAACTGGCCGGCAGCCGTGCTCGATTGCAGGAGCAACATGACCTTGTCCAGAGCTCCCCCGCTGGGCAGGACCTCCGAACCGTAGATCACCAGGTCGACCCGACCATCGCCATTGATGTCACCGGCACCGACGTTGGTGGCAAGGATCGGCAGCGCATAGGCACTTGATGGCACGAAGTGCCCGCTGCCATCCTGAAGCACCAAGGTCAATCGGGATTTGATGATCGAAAACCCGTCGGATGTGGTGCCCTCGGGATAGGTTCCGGCAAACACGAAGTCGGGACGTCCGTCGCCATTCACATCGGCCACCACCTGATCGTCGCGACCCTTGACAGTGTCGACAGGTATCGGCGAGTCGATGGCGTCAGTCCAGCTGCCGTTCGCTCCCTGGAGCAGCAGCCTGATGGCTGGAACCGCCCGTTCATCGAGGCGGTTGAAATAGGCCCCGATGTCCGGCCGCCCGTCCGCGTTGAAATCATGGATGGCGAGGTGGCCCACCGAGCCATAGGCAAATGTTGTCACCAGGCTGGTCGGACCCAGGCTGCCCGCTGCTTGCAGCGTGACGCCGATGGACGTGTCATAGGAATAGTCCGGGCGGGTCGCCGATACCAAGCCGGTCGCCAGGTCGGCCCAGCCGTCGGCGTTCAGGTCCCTTGCCACGATAGCGGTCAGTGGCCCCGGCATCGGGATCTCCAGCGGGGCAAGAAACGATCCTCGTTGAGCCGCATCCTGCGGCAGGACGATCAGACGACGGGCGTCCTGGTGGCTGTCGGTCAGGGCCACATCCACCACCCCGTCGCCGGTCAGATCGGCCACATCGAGGTCGTACACGTTCGGACCTGAAATCAGCCGGCGTGGCGGCAGGAAGCGACCGACGTTCTGCGCATCCTGCTGCAACAGCCAGGCCGCGCCCGGATTGATCCAGTCTCCCCACACGGTGGTCGGCTCTGCGACCACCAGGTCCAGCCGTCCATCGCCATCCACATCGGCGGCCTCGACCATCCAGGCACCCATGCCCGTTGTGTACTCCTCGGGTGGCGCAAAGACGCCCGCGCTGGTCTGCCGCCGGACTTTCACCCGGCCCTCAAACACGCCCATGCTGATACCCAGGTTGGCCGTGGTCACCACGTCAGGCAGTCCGTTGCCGTCGATATCCCGTACCAGAACCGAGGTTTCGACCCACAAGGGAAAGAGCCAATCGGTGTCTTCATCCCCACCCGCGCCACAACCGGCGAGCAGGGCCAGCGTCAGCGCCGTCAGCGTACCGCCCCAAAAGTGCCTGCGGATGCTGTGGTGAAACACGGTCATGTCCAGCTCCAGTTCTCGAAAACGCCGGCGCGCGGTCATCCGGGCGGTTCACAGAATGGCGCTGCCCGGGCGCTCGCCGCGTTCGTACACCACATGGGCGCGCCCCACGATCAGCGAGTCGAGCGCGCCGATGTTGTTCGGATCCTTGTTCGTGTAGGGCAGCTTCTGCAGCAGGTAGCGCATGGCATTGAGGCGTGCGCGCTTCTTGCAGTCGCTCTTGATCACGGTCCAGGGGGAGTCGGCCGTGTCGGTCTCGAAAAACATGGCTTCCTTGGCCTTGGTGTAGTCGTCCCATTTGTCCAGTGAGGCCAGGTCGATCGGGCTGAGCTTCCATTGCTTGAGCGGATGGGCCTTGCGCTCCTTGAAGCGCCGGCGCTGCTCTTCGCGGCTGACCGAGAACCAGAACTTGATGAGGTGAACGCCGCTGCGCACCAGCTGGCGTTCGAACTGCGGGGCCTGGCGCATGAACTCCTGGTACTCGTCGTCCGAGCAAAAACCCATGACACGTTCGACGCCGGCCCGGTTGTACCAACTGCGGTCGAACAGCACGATTTCGCCGGCTGTGGGCAGGTGCTGCACATAGCGCTGGAAGTACCACTGGCCGCGCTCCACCTCGCTGGGTTTTTCCAGCGCGACGACGCGCGCGCCGCGTGGGTTCAGGTGTTCCATCATGCGTTTGATGGTGCCGCCCTTGCCAGCTGCGTCCCGTCCCTCGAACAGGATCACGATGCGCTGTCCGGTTTCCTTGGCCCAGGCCTGCAGCTTGAGCAGCTCGACCTGCAGCAGGTACTTGTGCGCTTCGTACACGCGCCGGGCGAGCAGGTTCTTGTAGGGATAGGCGCCGCTGCGCCAGTCCTTGGCAAGCTGTTCATTGGGGTCCGTCTCGGCCACGCCACGGCGCTGGCTGGCCTTTTGCTCCCCCCTGAGCAACTGGCGGATGGCCTTGGCATCATCCGGGGCGGCACCCTGCAGGATCGCTCGCAGGGACTCTGCCTTTTCGGCCTTGTTGGTCTCCGGGCGCGAGAGGATGTCACGCACGGCGGCCAGCTGGCCGGCTTGCCGCGCGGCGACCGCCGTCGACACGGTGGTCTTGCGGATGCGTTGTGGACTGACGCTGCCGGTGGTGTCTCCCAGGGTCACGCGGCGCGGCTTCTCCGCCGTCTTGCGCGCTGTCACCGCCGGAGGGGTGGTTTCGGGCAAGGCCTTGCGCGCGGCTGCACGCGGTCTGGTGGGCGAGGTGACGACCGGTCTGGTGGCTGGTTTCGCCGTGCCGGCGCCATTGCTGGCGGAGGCGGTCCGGTTGGGGCTGTTGCGTTCTGTCATTTTGTATTCACCTTCCTGTCATGAGATCCACCAGTATGGACATCTGACTCTCCGGTGGTTTGATATTGGTCAAAACCGGCAGAACGGCTGCCGCATCAGCCGATTTTTTTCACCAGCACCTGGCTCCTGCGGTCCCAGTTGTACTTGCGCTTGCGCGCTTCGGGCAGCCAGTCGGGGTTGACCTGAACAAACCCGCGTTTGATGAACCAGTGCATGGTGCGCGTGGTCAGCACGAAGATGCTTTGCAGACCCTGCGCCTTGGCTCGGGTTTCGATGCGCTTGAGAAGGCGCTCGCCGTCACCCTGGCTCTGCGTATCGGGCGATACGGTAAGCGCCGCCATCTCTCCCGTGCGGGCCTCGGGGTAGGGGTAGAGCGCGGCACAGCCGAAGATCACGCCGTCGTGCTCGATGATGGTGTAGTTGCCGGCGTCGCGTTCGATTTCGGTGCGGTCGCGCTTGACCAAGGTACCGTCTTTCTCGAACGGCTCGATCAGCGCGACGATGCCGCTGACGTCGTCCATGGTGGCTTCGCGCACGGACTCCAGCTTTTCGTCCACCACCATGGTGCCGATGCCGTCGTGGGTGTAGATCTCCAGCAGCAGTGCGCCATCCACCGCGAAGGGCAGGATGTGGCTGCGCTCCACGCCGCCTTCGCAGGCGCGGATGCAATGCTGCAGGTAGAACGCGGTGTCGGTGGGCTGGGTGGCGGTCGGCAGTTCCGCGATCATGGTTTTCGCAGCGGCCAGCGGCAGCTCGGTGTCGATTTCGCTCTCGGGGTCGTTGGCGTCCAGCCGGATGCCGGGCACCTCGGTCAGAAACATCAGCTTGTCGGCCTGCAGGGCCACGGCGACCGAGGTCGCGACGTCTTCCATGGTGAGGTTGAAGGCCTCGCCGGTAGGTGAGAAACCAAACGGTGACAGCAGCACCAGCGCGCCCATGTCCAGGGTGCGCTGGATACCTTCGGTGTCGATCTTTCGCACCAGACCCGAGTGCTGGAAGTCCACGCCGTCCATCAGGCCCACCGGGCGCGCGGTGACGAAGTTGCCCGAGATCACCCGCACGGTGGCGCCGGCCATGGGCGTGTTGGGCAGGCCCTGGCTGAAGGCGGCTTCGATTTCGTAGCGCAGCTGTCCCGCGGCCTCCTGCGCGCAGTCCAGCGCCACCGAGTCGGTGATTCGCATGCCGTGCGAATACTTCGCTTCATGGCCCTTGGCCTGGAGCTGTTCATTCACCTGCGGGCGAAAGCCATGCACCAGCACGATTTCCACGCCCATGCTCTGGATCAGCGCGAGATCCTGGGCGATCAGCGGAAGCTTGCCCGCTGCAATGGCTTCACCGGCGACACCCACGACCACTGTGCTGCCGCGCAGTTTGTGGATGTAGGGCGCGACCGAGCGGAACCAGGGCACGAAGGTGAAGTTGAAGACGTTGGACATGGTGGGTCAGGATTTGATCAGTTGGAGCTTGTCGGATGGCAGCAAGCGGGTGAAGTCACGGTCAAACGTACACAGCGTTTCGCCTATCTGCATGACGGTGGCCGCAATCCAGGCATCCGACACGAGATTGCCGCCGGCCTGACGGTTCAGACACATCTCCCGAAGGCCGGACCAGCCAGCACCCGATGCTTGATAGTCCACACCCGGACAGGCCAGCAGCGTATCGACGAAGGTGACCACGTCTTCGAGCGCGTCGATCTGCTTGAACACTCTGGGGTTGGTGGTGACCCGCACGAAGCCCGTGACCACCATGCCCAGCAATACCAGCGGCGTGTGGTTGAAGGCCGCCTGTTGGACGGCATCGTTCAGCCAGGCTCGGGCAGGGCTGTGGTGAGGGTGGTCTGGGCGGAAGGCCGCGACCAGCACGTTGACATCTGGCGTCATGAAACCCGACCAGCCTGTTGGTCGGCGTCCATCGCGTCCAGCATGGAGCGGTGGCTGTCGGGGTTGATGCCTGGCATCAGACCGCCCTGGGCTTTGGAGACCGGCAGCACCGGAATGACCACAGGCACGACGCCCGCAGCCGGTTGCGCGTAGCTGGCCACGAACTCACGGATTTTGGCGCTCAGTGAGGTGCCCTCCTGGATGGCCTTGATCCGGGCCTGCTTCACCAAGTTTTCGTCTAAAGAAATGGTCAGGTTGGTCATGAGGGGCTCCTGTTTAGAAACACGTAAACACGTGCTGCACGTGAACCTGTGCCTGCGATAATATCGTTGTGACTGAACCTGTCAAATCCTCCGCCCCCGTACCGGCCTCGCGCACGCCGCTGCACATCGAATTCCCCGAGTCCCTGCCCGTCTCCGCCCGCCGGCACGAGATCGAGACCGCCATGCGCGAGCACCAGGTGGTCATCGTCTGCGGCGAGACCGGCTCGGGCAAGACGACGCAGCTGCCCAAGATCGCGCTGCAGATGGGGCGCGGCAAGCTCAACGCGAAACCGGGTCAGCGCGGCCAGCTGATCGGCCACACCCAGCCGCGCCGCATCGCGGCCTCCAGCGTGGCCAAGCGCATTGCCGAGGAACTGAAAACGCCGCTGGGCGACGTGGTGGGCTTCAAGGTCCGCTTCCAGGATCGATTGAGCAAGGACGCTTCGGTCAAGCTGATGACCGATGGCATCCTGCTGGCCGAGACGCAGACCGACCCGGACCTGCGTGCCTACGACACAATCATCATCGACGAGGCGCACGAACGCAGCCTGAACATCGACTTCCTGCTCGGTTACCTGCGCCAGCTGCTGCCGCGTCGGCCCGACCTGAAGGTGGTGGTGACGTCGGCCACCATCGACGCGGACCGCTTTGCGCAGTACTTCGCGTCCCAGCGCGGCCCGGCGCCGGTCATCCAGGTGTCGGGCCGCACCTTCCCGGTGGAGCTGCGCTGGCGCCCCTTCGAGGAAAGCCGCGACTACGACCTGAACAACGCCATCACCGACGCGGTGGACGAATTGTGGCGCGGGGGCGCCGCGCCGGGTGGCGACATCCTGGTCTTCCTGCCCGGTGAGCGCGAGATCCGCGAAGCGGCCGACCACCTGCGCAAGCACCTCAGCCACCAGCCGGTGCTGCGCAACGCCGAAGTGCTGCCACTGTTTGCGCGCCTTTCCCAGGCCGAGCAGGACCGCATCTTCCAGGACCACAGCGGCCGGCGCATCGTGCTCTCGACCAACGTCGCCGAGACCTCGCTCACCGTGCCGGGCATCCGCTACGTGATCGATGCCGGCACAGCGCGCGTCAAGCGCTACAGCTTCCGGCAGAAGGTCGAGCAGCTGATGGTCGAGCCCATCAGCCAGGCGGCGGCCAACCAGCGCGCCGGGCGCTGTGGTCGGGTGGCCGACGGCATCTGCATCCGGCTCTACGACGAGGCCGGCTTCAACGGCCGCCCGAAGTTCACCGACCCCGAGATCCTGCGCAGCTCGCTCGCGGGCGTGATCCTGCGCATGAAGGCGCTGCGGCTGGGCGCGGTGGAAGACTTCGCCTTCATCGAGGCGCCGCAGAAACGTGCCATCGTGGACGGCTACCAGCTGCTGTCCGAACTGGGCGCGGTGGACGAGGCCAACGAGCTCACGCCCATCGGCCAGACCCTCTCGCGCCTGCCGCTGGACCCGCGGGTGGGTCGCATGATCCTGGAGGCTCAGCAGCGCGGTGCACTCGACGAGGTGATGGTGATCGCTTCGGCGCTGAGCGTGCAGGACGTGCGCGACCGGCCGATGGACAAGCAGGCCCAGGCCGACCAGGCGCACGCGAAGTTCGACGACGAGAAGAGCGAGTTCAGCGGCACGCTCAAGCTCTGGAAGTGGCTGGAGGACACCAAGGGCGGCCACGGCAAGGACCACAAGCTCAGCCATCGCCAGTACGAAAACCTGCTGCGCGAGAACTTCATCAACGTGCGGCGCGTGCGCGAATGGCGCGACATCCACACCCAGCTGCACACGGTGGTGGCCGAACACAAGTGGACGCTCAACACGCAGCCGGCTTCCTACGAGCAGCTGCACCTGGCCATGCTCTCGGGCCTGCTCGGCAACATCGGCCAGAAGAACGAGGCCGAAGACTGGTACCTGGGCGCGCGCAGCATCAAGTTCTACCGCCACCCAGGCGCCAACCTGAGCAAGAAGCCCGGCCGCTGGATCGTCTGTGCCGAGCTGGTCGAGACCACCCGCCTGTTTGGCCGCGGCATCGCCGCCATCGAGCCGACCTGGCTGGAGCAGGTGGGCACGCACCTGCTGAAGAAACAGCTGCTCGATCCGCACTGGGAAAAAAAGGCGGCGCGTGTATCGGCGCTGGAGCGGGCCACGCTCTACGGCCTGGTGGTCTACCACAACCGCCGCACCGACTACGGCCGGGTGGACCCGCCGGGCGCGCGCGACATCTTCATCCGAGAGGCGCTGGTCGCGGGCGAGTGGGAGACGCGCCTGCCGTTCCTCGCTGCGAACCAGAAGCTGGTGAAGCAGGTGGCGGAGCTGGAGCACAAGTCGCGCCGGCAGGACGTGCTGGTGGACGACGAACTGATCTACGCCTTCTACGACCAGCAGTTGCCAGCCGACGTCTGCAGCGGCGCGAGCTTCGAGCGCTGGTACCAGGGCGCGGTCAAGCTCAACCCCAAGCTCCTGCTGCTGACCAAAGAAGAGCTGATGCGCCACGAGGCGGCGGGGATCACCACGCAGGCGTTTCCCAAGACGCTGCGGCTCGGCGGGGTGGACTGCGCATGCGCCTACCTGCACGAGCCGGGCGATCCGCGCGACGGCCTGTCGGTCACGGTCCCGATCTTTGCGCTAAACCAGGTGAGCGAAGACCGATGCGACTGGCTGGTGCCCGGCATGCTGAAAGACAAGTTGCTCGCGCTGCTGAAAACCCTGCACCAGCGCCCGCGCTCTCGCCTGGTGCCGCTGCCGGCCACGGCCGAGCGCTTTGCCACCGCGCTCACCGACCCCGCCGTGTTCGGCGCCGGCAATCTGATGGACGCGCTGCTGAAACTCGTGCGTGAAGCCACCCAGCTCGACATCGCACGCAACGACATCAAGGTCGACATGCTGAACGCGCACCATTTCATGCACCTGCGCGTGGTGGACGAACACGGCCGCCAGCTCGGCCAGGGCCGCAGCCTCGCAGCGCTCAAGGCCGAGCTGGGCGGCCAGGCGCGCGGTGCCTTCCAGGCGCTGGCTTCGCTCAAGCTGGAGAGCCTGCGCCCGGCGGCGCCCGAGCCGAAGGCCACGCCGGCACCCGCCAGCGCGGGCGGTGCCCGGCGCGTCCCGGGCGACGCGGCAGCTGCCCCCGCGGCCAGCGCACCCCAGCGCCACACCAGCTGGGATTTCGGCGAACTGCCCGAACTGATGGAGATCCGCAAGGGCGGGCAGACGTTGATCGGCTTCCCCGCACTGATGGATCTGGGCGACGCGGTCGGCATCGAGGTGTTCGACGAGCCCGAGGTGGCGATGGCGCGCCACCGCGAGGGCCTGCGACGCTTGTTTGCGCTGCAGATCCGCGAGGCGCTGAAGTACCTGGAGAAAAACCTGCCCGGCCTCATGACCATGGCCACCGCCTACATGCAGGTGGGCAAGACGGACAGCGGATCGGGTGGTGGCACGCTGGAAGAACTGCGAAGCCAGATCATCGAGCTCGCGCTGGACCGCGCGTTCCTGGCCGATCCGCTGCCCACCGACGAGATGGCGTTCAAGAAGCGGGTGGAAGAGGGCCGCGGCCGGCTCACGCTGATCTCCACCGAAATCGCGCGCAACGCGGGCCAGATCCTCGCCGAATACGCGGCCGCTGCCCGCAAGCTGAAAGACAGCCGACCGCCCGCCGACGTGGCGACCGACATCACCCAGCAGCTGCAGCGCCTGGTGCCCAAACGCTTTCTGCTCACCACGCCCTATGCGCAGCTGCAGCACTTTCCGCGTTACCTCAAGGCGGTTCAGCTGCGGCTGGACAAGCTGCGCGCCGACCCTGCACGCGACGCCGCCAAGCTGGCCGAGCTGCGTCCCCAGGACCAGCGCTTCTGGCGCCTGGTGGCCGAACGCAAGGGCGTGCAGGATCCGCGCCTGCAGGAACTGCGCTGGCTGCTGGAGGAACTGCGCGTGAGCTTCTTTGCCCAGGAGCTGCGCACTCCGCAACCCGTGAGCGTGAAGCGGCTGGAGAAGGCGTGGAGTCAGCTGAGCAGCTGATGCCAGGCGTTTCAGCCCAGGCTCACGTCGGCCACGCCGCGCGTGGCATCCCCTCAGCGCTGCGGGCGTATTCAACGGTCGTGTTGACAGGCTATCCCGGCTTGCGGTTCACTGTGCGTTGTGCGGGCCGTGCCAGGCCTGATCAAACCGGAGGCCACGCATGGACCGTCGCGAGTTTGTCGAAACCTGTGCCTGGGGAGCGGGGTCGCTGGCCTCGACGCTGACAGGCGCTGCCTGGGCGGCTGAAGCGCGACCCCGGGCCTACGGACGGGTCCTGCTGGTGGATGAGTTCGGCGACCCGCTCAAAGCGTCCGGGCTGAGGGCACAGACCAACTACGTGTTTCATTACCCGTTCGAGGCCACGCCGGTGTTTTTGCTCGACCTGGGCAAACCCGCGCTGCCCACCGGCCTGCGGACCAGATCCCAGCAGAGCTATCAGTGGCCCGGCGGTGTGGGTCTGGGACGGAGTCTGGTGGCCTTCTCGGCGATTTGTGCCCACAAGCTCGTCTATCCCACCAAAGACCTCAGCTTCATCAGCTTCCGCAAAGGTGCTGCGATCAACCCGCAAACGCCCAGCCAGGGCAGTGATCTGATCCATTGCTGCGCGGACCACAGCCAGTACGACCCGGCACGCGGTGCCCAGGTGCTCGGTGGGCCGGCAGATCAGCCTCTGTGTGCGATCCTCCTTGAACACGAGGCCAAAACCGACACGCTCACCGCCACCGGCACGCTCGGCGGAGAGTTGTTTGATGATTTTTTCAGGAAGTACGAGATGAAGCTCAGCCTGGAAAGTGGTCCGAAGGCGAAACAGGTGGTCGCCGGGCGCAGCATGGTGCGCGAGCTGGAGCGCTTCTGCCGCAATGCCGTGCGCTGTTAGCGGGAGCCATGGCGGAGGCGCGTCGCGCGCTGCACCCCTTGGCCCGTCTGCGGCGCCGGTTGTGGTGGCATCACGAGGGCCGCGCCTCCCTGGGGCAGCCCGGCCCCAGGCGCCACCCCTTCACAGGCGGGCAAGTCGGCGCAGCGCTTCGCGCAGCGTCTCGTCCTTCTTCGCGAAGCAGAAGCGCACCACCTTCTGGTCAAAGCCGCTGCCGTAAAAGGCCGACAGCGGTATGGCCGCCACACCGATCTCGCGCGTGAGCCACTGACAGAAGTCAGCCTCGGGCAGGTCCCGCTCAGGCACCGCCAGTTGCGAGATGTCCACGCACTGGAAGTAGGTCCCCTCCCCGGGCAGCAGGTGAAAGCGCGTGCTGGCCAGGCCCTCGCGAAACAGGTCGCGCTTGCGTTGGTAGAAGGCCGCCAGTTCCAGGTAGGGCGCCGGGTTGGCCATGTAGGCCGCGAGGGCGTGCTGCATCGGCGTGTTGACCGTGAAGACGTTGAACTGGTGCACCTTGCGGAACTCGGCTGTCAGCGGCGCGGGCGCCACCACCGTGCCGACCTTCCAGCCTGTGACATGGTAGGTCTTGCCGAAACTGCTGATGATGAAGGCGCGGGCCGCCAGGCCGGGAAAGCGGGCGGCGCTCTGGTGCTGCTGGTCGTCGAACACCATGTGTTCGTAGACCTCGTCGCTGATCAGGAGCACGTCGGTCGGGGCCAGCAGATCCTGCAACCGCAGCATGTCCGCCTGGCTCCAGACCATGCCACTGGGGTTGTGCGGGCTGTTGATGAGGAGGGCGCGGGTGCGTGGCGTGAGCGCCGCCGCGATGGCACCAAAATCGGGCCGGAACGTACCCGGCGTGAGCGGCACGCGCACCGCCACGCCGCCCGCCAGTTCGATGTTGGGCACATAGCTGTCGTAGCAGGGCTCCAGCACGATGACCTCGTCGCCGGGGTGCACGATCGCCAGGATGGCGGTCAGGATCGCCTGGGTGGCACCTGCGGTGACGGTGATCTCCGTGTTCGGGTCACAGGCCAGTCCATACAGCGCCTGCATTTTGGCGGCCATGGCGTGGCGCAGCGCGGGCACGCCGGGCATAGGCGGGTACTGGTTGTGGCCGGCCTGCATGGCCTGCGTGACCGCGTCCACCAGGGCCGGGTCGCAGTCAAAGTCCGGGAAGCCCTGTCCGAGGTTCACGGCACCGGTTTCGCTGGCCAAGGCGGACATCACGGTGAAGATGGTCGTGCCGACCTTGGGCAGGCGAGAGATCAGGGTGGGGGTGTGGGGGGTGATCGATGTCATGTCGGTCATTGCAAGGCGTGCGCGAGAGAAGGGCTTTTGACCAGAACACCGCGGAACGGGCTTTGCCCGGCCGCTGGTGTTGCCGCTTGGGGGGTGACGGCCGGCAGGCAGGCGCGGGGGGTGTCACAGTTCATAGTCGTCGGGAATGCCGCTCATGGCGCGCAGGATTTGGTCGCGCGAGAGTCGTTCGCTCAGCAGTTCGGCAAATCGCAGGACAAAGAGCCGCAGATAGGCGCCGCGCTTGAACGCCACGCGTGCGAGGTTGTGGCCAAACAGCTGGGCGGCCGGGCGCGCCACCAGGTCGGGTGTCTGGTTCTCGCCCTGCATGGCCATTTCGGCCACGATGCCCACGCCCATGCCCAGCTTCACGTAGGTCTTGATCACATCCGAGTCGATCGCCTCGAGGACGACGTTGGGCTTCAGGTGTCGCAGCGCAAAGGCCTGGTCGATCCGGGTACGGCCCGTGAAACTGGGGTGGTAGGTGATCAGTGGAACCTGGGCCAGGTCTTCCAGCGTGATGCGCTCACGCTCCAGCAGGGGATGGTCGAACGGCAGCACCAGCACGTGCTGCCACTCGTAGCAGGGCAGGGTGACCAGCTCAGGGTAGTTCAGCAGCGACTCGGTGGCCACGCCGATCTCGGCCACCTCTTCCATCAGCATCTTCGCCACCTGGTCGGGCGAGCCCTGGTGCAGGCTGATGGCCACCTTGGGGTAGGCCTGGCGCAGCTGGGTCACCGGGCCGGGCAGCACATAGCGCGCCTGGGTGTGGGTGGTGGCGATGGACAGCGTGCCGCTGTCTTGCGCCGAATACTGCTCGCCAATGCGTTTGAGGTTGTTGACCTCGCGCAGGATGATGTCGATGCTCTTGAGCACCTGCGTGCCGGGCTCGGTGACGCGCTTGATGCGCTTGCCATGGCGGGCGAAGATCTCGATGCCGAGCTCGTCTTCCAGTTCAATGATGGCCTTGGAGACGCCCGGCTGCGAGGTGTGCAGCGCCTTGGCGGCTTCGGTCAGGTTCAGGTTGCGGCGCACCGCCTCCTGCACAAAGCGAAACTGGTGCAGGTTCATGCGCTGTTCTCAAGCGCGATCTTCGCCAGCAGCGCCGTGAGGCGTGGATCCTCGCCCGCCGTGGGCAGCTTGTGGAAGCGCACGGCAGGGTGCGTGCGGGCGAGCTCCTCCATGATCACGGGCAGGTCTTCGCGGGCGTGCTTGCCCATGCCAAAGAACAGCGGCAGCACCCGCACCTCGGTGGCGCCGGCTGTCACCATCTGCTGCACGGCGCTCGGCATGTCGGGTTCACAAAGTTCCAGGTAGGCGCACGACACGGCAACCTCTGGGTCGTGCGCGGCAATCTGCTGCGCAACGGCCTCGACCGGGTGGCGCCAAAGCGGGTCACGCGAACCGTGGGCAAACACAATCACACCAAGCATGGGACACCTACCTTCGTAAAACCAGCCAGCCAAAGGCACCAAGGGAAAATACCGAATAGATCAGCGCCGGCGACGCGGCCGCCAGCCAGGGCTGCCACTGGTTGAGGTTCCCGATGTAGCCGAACACGTTGTTCAGCAGGAAGAAGCTGATGCCGATCATCACGCCCAGGAACACAAAACCCATGATGCTGCCGGAGCGGAAGTGCAGGTAGGCAAAGGGCAACGCGAGTGCCACCATCACCAGGCAGCTCAGCGGGTAAAAGACCTTGCGCCAGAACTCGATTTCATAGCGCTGCGCCGTCTGGCCATTGGCTTCCAGGTGCTTGACGTAGGCGTACAGGTCGATCGTGCGCATGCGTTCGGGCTTGAGCAGCGCCACCGACACCATTTCGGTGTTGATGCTGCTGGGCCAGCGGAACACATCCATCGTGCTGCGTGTGACGCGTGCCGAGGCCAGTCCGGCGGTGTCGAATTCCCGCCGCTGGACCTGGCGCAGCGTCCACGAATCATCGTTTTCGATCTGGCCCGATTGGGCCTGCAGGGTGGAGACCAGAAAACCCTGGTTGTCGAACTCGAAGATCCGGACATCGGCCAGTTCCCCCTGGGCCGAGAGGGACCCGACGTTGACCGAGAAGTTGCTGTAGGCCTGGCGCTCCTTGAGCCATGCGCCGGTCTGTCCCAGGCTGATGCGTCCCTGGTAGTGGGCCTTGAGGAGCTGGGCCGTCTTGTCGGCCACGGGAGCTACGTAGTCGCCAATCGCGAACGTGAGCACGACGAAGGCAGCACCCAGCCCCATCAAGGTGCGCAGTGCTCGCCATGGGCCAAGACCACTGGTGCGCAGGATGGTGTATTCGGAGCCTTGGGCCAGACGCGCCAGCACGAACACCGATCCGATCAACACGGCGATCGGCAGCAGTTCGTAGATTCGGCTAGGCATCAGCAGCCCGACATACAGCAGGGCATGGCGGAGCTGGTAGACCAGTTGGGGATCCACTGCCGAAGGCTTGCCCAGATCGGGAAGCTCGTCAACGAAATCAAAGAAAAAGAACAGCGACAGAAACGCCAGTAGAACAAAGGCAACGGCCACCAGAATCTCGCCGTAGATGAGCCGCCGGATGGTCTTCATGGCTGCACACTCCGCTGCGTGTGAGCCAGTCGCAACCGGTTGGACAGCCAGCCCCGGATGCTGAGGTTCTGGTGGCGTTTGGCCAGCCAGAGCAGTGTCACCACCAGCACGCTGCCATGCAGCGAGAGCATGAAAGGCAGCAGACCGATCGACCCGCTGGCCACCCAGCTCTTGCCCAGATTGAGCAGGTTGTAATAGAAAACAAAGGCGAACAGGGTGAAGAACAGGTTCCCCCCCCGTCCTGCCCGCGGGTTTCCTGCGGTTGTGGCCAGTGCGATCAGCACGAAATTCAACGCGGTCAATGCCATGCCCAGCCGCCAGCCGACCTCACCCATGCCAGCCGGCGTGGGCACCTGCAGAAGTGCCCAGGTGGGGCGGGATGTGATGGCCTGTACACGTCCCGAATCCACCGCTGCTTCGCCGATAAGCGTGCCGTAAGTTTCAAACTCGCTCACTTTCAGGCTGCCTTGACCGCTTGCGGTTTCAATGCGCTGGCCATTGTTGAGCATCAGGAACTGCTGGTCGTCGACCCATTCAATGCGGCCGGAACGGGCCGAGGTGATGGATTCGCGCCCGTCGCTTTCCGTGTTGGAAATGAAGATATTGCGTCCTTCCGTGCCTTCGGCAGTGTCCTTGTCAATGAAGAAGACGCGTCGCCCGCTTGACGACTCCTGGAATTGCCCGGGCGCTACGCGCTCCAGGTCCCCACGGCGTTCGAATCGGCCACGCAGCTCGGTGGTTTGCTGATTGGCCCAGGGCCAGACAAACAACACCGCCAGACTGATGATGACCAGGATGGGCCAGGCGAATCGCATCACCGGACCCAGGAACCCGCCCAGGGAGCGGCCGCTGGCAAACCAGATGATCATCTCGCTGTCCCGGTACATGCGAGACAGCGTGAACACGATGGCGATGAAGAGCGCGAGCGTGAGGATGGTGGGCATGCGGCCGAGCACGGTGTATCCCAGCACCAGCATGATCTCTTCCGGGTTGACACTGCCGCGTGACGCCAGCCCGAGGGTACGGATCAGCAGCATGGTCAGCACGATGGTGAACAGCACGACCAGCGTCGCGCCGAAACTGCGCGCCAGCTCTTGGCGAATGGAAGAATGGAATAACATCGAATCAGGAATGGAACACGCAATTATGAACTTTGAACTCAAATCCCTTTCCGCCGACCAGGCAGCCGTGCTGAGTGTGGATGCCCTGTTGGTGTTGGTGCCTGACGCCCCTATCCCGGTGTCGGCTTCAGGCCCGCTGGCGACCCTGGTGAAAGACGCTGTTCGCCAGGGGGATCTGGAGGCCGACGCTGGAAAGACGCTCGCCTGCTACAAGGTGCCAGGCATCAAGGCTTCGCGTGTCGTGCTGGTGCGAGCGGGTGATGGCTCCGCGGCGTCAGCACGCAAGGCGGTCACGGCGGGCGTGGCCTTGCTCAAGCAGCCTGGCTTGAAAAAGCTGGGCCTGGTGCTGAGTCTGCTGGAGAAAGGCGGCGCTGCAGTGCGCGCCTCCATGCAGGCCTGCGCCGACGCGAGTTACACCTACACGACCACCAAACCGTCGGCCAAGGCGCGAGCCGTGCAACAGGTGGTGCTCGGTGTGTCCGACGCGACGGGTGCCAGGGCCGATTTTGAAGCCGGAAAAGCCCTGGTGACGGGCATCGAACTGGCCAAGGAATGGGCCAACCGACCCGCCAACCACGCGACACCGGCCCTCTTGGCGGATGCCGCGCGCAAGCTCGGGCGCACTCCTGGTTTCAAGGTCGACGTGCTGGGACCCAAAGAGGTTGCCGGCTTGGGCATGGGTGCCTTTCTGGCTGTGGCCAAAGGTTCGAGCGAACCGCTCCGGTTCATCGTCATGCACTACCACGGTGCCGCCAAATCCAGCGCGCCGGTGGTCCTGGTGGGCAAGGGCATCACGTTTGACACGGGCGGCATATCCATCAAACCCGCTGCTGAGATGGATGAAATGAAGTTCGACATGGGGGGCGCGGCCAGTGTGCTGGGAACCTTTGCCGCTTTGGCGGAGTTGCGCCCGGCCATCAACGTGGTGGGCTTGATCCCGAGTTGCGAAAACATGCCCGATGGCCAGGCCGTCAAGCCCGGCGACGTGGTCACGAGCATGAGCGGCCAGACCATCGAGATCCTCAACACCGATGCCGAAGGCCGCCTGATCCTGTGTGACGCGCTCACCTACGCGGCGCGCTTCAAGCCCCGCAGCGTGATCGACATTGCCACGCTCACGGGCGCCTGCGTGATCGCGCTGGGGGCGGTTCGTACCGGCATGTTCTCCACGCGCGACGATCTGGCCGCCGCGCTGCAGCAGGCCGGAGACGCTGCGCTCGATCTCTGCTGGCGCATGCCGCTGGACGACGACTACGCCGAAGGACTCAAATCGAATTTCGCGGACATGGGCAACGTGGCGGGGCGGGCGGGTGGCGCCATCACGGCCGCCAAGTTCCTGCAGAAGTTCGCAACCGAGTTGCCCTGGGCGCACCTGGACATCGCAGGTACCGCCTGGAAAAGCGGCACAGCCAAGGGTTCAACGGGACGGCCGGTTCCCCTGTTGGTGCAATACCTGCTGGATGAGGCCGCGCGACAGCAGACCCTCTCCAGCGTGGGCACCGTCAAGGTATCCGCCAAACAGAAGACCGGCAAACGCTCAGGCAAAGCCTGATCCGGTTCCAACGGGTTTCGCGCACCATGACCGAGGTTGCGTTTCATTTCAATGCGCCGGACAAGCAGGCTTATGCCTGCAGGCTTCTGCGCAAAGCCTTCCTGAAGGGCGCGCGCCTGGTGGTGCTGGCCGATCCTGCGGACGCGGCCCCGCTGGATACGGCACTCTGGACCTTTTCCCCGGGCGATTTCATTCCCCACGCCCGGGACGGCGATGCGCCGCAGGTCCACGCCCATTCCCCGATCCGGATCCTCAGCGAGCTTCCTGCTGGCCTTGATGGAACCTCCGAATCTGTGCTGGTCAACCTGCGTGGGACAGTTCCGGTCGGGTTTCAGCGCTTTGCACGGGTGATCGAGGTGGTGACCCTGGCCGAAGAGGACCGGCTTCAAGCGCGGGAGCGTTGGCGTCACTACAGGCTGGAGGGCATAGAGCCCCAGCGCCACGATCTGGACCTGAGTCCCAGGGACTGAAGACACTCGCCGTTTCTGCCGACTCGAGCGGCATGCGTTTTGCTTATTCCTCATTCATCGGCGTGATGCCCCTTCGGGCAAACCCTTGAAGTGGACAGCTCTTTGGCCGTCTCGCCGATTGCCTGCGGTTTTTCGAGTATCTTTATGAATGTGGAGTAAAAAGTTCCCTCCGCATTCCAACTTTCATTCCTTTCCGAGGATAACTATGCAACTGAACATCAAATTGGCCGTCATCGCAGCCGCTGTCGCTCTGGCCGCGTGTGGCAAAAAAGAAGAGGCTGCTCCAGCGGCGGCTCCTGCGGCAGCGCCCGCGGCCGTTGAAGCACAGGTCATCAAGATTGGTCATGTGGGCCCGACCAGCGGTGGCATTGCCCACCTCGGCAAGGACAACGAAAACGGCGCCAAGATGGCCATTGAAGAGCTGAACGCTGCCGGTCTGACCATCGACGGCAAGCCTGCCAAGTTCGAACTGCTGGCGGAAGACGATGCCGGCGATCCGAAGCAGGGCACTGCGGCTGCGACCAAGCTGGTCGACGCCAAAGTCGCCGGCGTGATCGGTCACCTGAACTCCGGTACCACCATTCCCGCTTCGCAAATCTACAACGACGCTGGCATTCCCCAGATCTCACCCTCGGCAACCAACCCGAAGTACACCCGCCAGGGTTACGCCGGTGTGTTCCGCATGGTGGCTGACGACGTGCACCTGGGCGGCACTCTGGGCAAGTACGCAGTGGAGACGCTGAAGGGCGCCAATGTGGCGGTCATCGATGACCGCACGGCTTACGGCCAGGGTGTTGCCGACGAGTTCGAAAAAGGCGTGGTTGCTGCCGGCGGCAAAGTGGTTGGTCGCGAGTTCACCAACGACAAGGCCACCGACTTCAATGCCATCCTGACCACCCTGAAAGCCAAGAAGCCCGATGTGGTGTTCTTTGGTGGTATGGATGCTGTTGCTGGCCCTATGCTCAAGCAGATGAAAGCGCTGGGCATCAATGCCAAGTTCATGGGCGGTGACGGCATCTGCTCGAGCGAGCTGCCGAAGCTGGCCGGTGACGGCATGGCCGATGACCAGGTCTACTGCGCGGAAGCCGGTGGCGTGGAAGGTGAACAGAAGGCTGGCATGGACAAGTTCCGTGAAGACTTCAAGGCCAAGTTCGGTGCTGACGTGCAGGTGTATGCGCCCTACGTGTACGACGCAGTCAAAGTGATGGCCAACGCCATGGTGACCGCCAACTCGGCCGACCCGGCCAAGTACCTGCCTGCGCTGAAGGCAACCGACTACAAAGGCGTGACCGGCAACATCGCCTTTGACGAAAAGGGCGACATCAAGAACGGCGCCCTCACGCTGATGACCTACAAGGCCGGTGTCCGCACCACCTTGGCCGTGATCCGCTGATCTGGCGAGCCCGTTGACCGGAACCTGAGAGGGTTCCGGTCTCGAATAAAAAGCCACCGCAAGGTGGCTTTTTTTTGGTTCATCGCGGAATACCGTGGAGAAGAGGGCTGCGGTTTTGTACTCTGACGACTGTGAAGAGGTCATTGGAGGACAGGACAGATGCTCGATCGCAAGTTGTTGGAGCAGCTTGGAGGCTGGGAAGGCTATTCGGTGCAACGGGTGGAGTGGCCACAAGGGCAGAGCCGAACGCTGGCGGTGCACCTCAAAGCCGAGAACCGGAAGATGCACTGCGAGCAGTGCGGTGCGCTGTGCACTCAAGTTCATGAGACGACAACACGGCGTGTGCGGGATTTGCCGCTGTTTGAGTACCGGGTGGTGCTGCACGTCCCACGCAGGCGCGTGTGGTGTGAAGGTTGTGGCGGACCCCGGCTGGAGAAGCTCAGCTGGCTGGGGCGCTACCAGCGGGTCACGGACCGCTTGGCCCAGGCCTGCAGCCAACTGCTCAGGAGCAGCAATGTTCAGGCCGTGGCGGCCTTCTTCGAGCTGGGCTGGCACACGGTCAAGACCATCGACAAGGCCAGTCTGCGAGCGTCATTGCCCGAGCCGGACTGGAGCCAGATCCGGTATCTGGCGATGGATGAGTTTGCGTTGCACAAAGGCCACCGCTATGCGACGGTGGTGGTCGATCCGATCCGTCGCCAGGTGCTGTGGGTCGGGCCAGGGCGCTCGCGGGAGACGGCACGCCACTTCTTCGAGCAGCTGCCTGCGGGCGTGGCCCAGCGCATCCAGGCCGTGGCCATCGACATGACGACGGCCTATGAGTTGGAGATCAAGGCGCATTGCCCGCAGGCCGAGATCGTCTACGACCTCTTCCACGTGGTGGCCAAGTACGGGCGCGAGGTCATTGACCGCGTGCGGGTAGACCAGGCCAACCGCCTGCGTGAGCAGCCATCGGCGCGCAAAGTCATCAAGTCCAGCCGGTGGTTGCTGCTGCGCAAGCGCAGCAGCCTGCAGCCTCAACAGGCCGTGCGCCTGCAAGAGCTGCTGCAGGCCAACGAATCCCTGATGACGGTTTACGTGCTGCGCGATGAGCTCAAGCAGCTGTGGTTCCACCGCCAGCCGGCGCTGGCACTTCGTGCCTGGGAGCACTGGTGCGTGCAAGCGCAGGAAAGCGGCATTGCTGCGCTACAGGTCTTCGCCAAGCGGCTGCAGGACTATGTGCACGGCATCGTCTCGCGTTGCCGTCATCCCTTGAACACCAGTGTCGTGGAAGGCATCAACAACACGATCAAGGTCATCAAGCGCAGAGCCTATGGCTACCGAGACGAGGAGTACTTCTTCCTCAAGATTCGGGCCGCATTCCCCGGTAATGCTCGATGAACCTTTTTTTTTGCTGGAAAGCCCTGTGGTCGGGTGATTCGCAAGGTTTGGCTGCTTCTCCTTTGGCTGTTTCAGACCGATGTCCTGCCAGGAAGAGGCGTGAAACCAGGGTCTATTCAGATATGTTGTTATTTGTTACATTGGTATCGGAAAAAACTACTAGTTTTTCGGTCTAGCCAGTGGGCTGGTGTTTGCTTTGGTGATCTCAAGGAATGTCCAGGTCTTTCCTGTCTTTGATCCCGGCAAGTCAAGCTCCAGCCAATTTCACCACCGTGTAGTGCGTCAGCCAAGTCTAGGAGGTGCCATGAGAATTCTGCTCGCTGAGGATGATTCGTTGGTCGGTGGCGCTGTGCACAAGTCCCTGAGCCGTTCGGGGTTTGCGGTGGACTGGGTGCGGACAGGGCAGGAGTTCAAGGCGGCGGTGCAAGATCACCAGTACGACTTTGTTGCACTGGATCTCGGTTTGCCTGATACCTCCGGCGAAATGTTGCTGCAATACCTGCAGAGCAAAGCGCCGAAGTTGCCGGTCATTGTCGTGACAGCGCGTGGCGGCCTTCATGACCGGCTTTCTCTGCTGAACATGGGTGCCGATGACTTCCTGGTCAAGCCCTTCGATCTCGACGAACTGACGGCTCGCATTCGCTGCATCCTTCGTCGCTTGCCGTCGGATGACGCCAGCCAGGGGTGCACGGTGCACGGTGCGCTCGAACTGTTTCCCCAACGATTTGTCGCTGTGTGGAAAGGTGAGCCCGTCTCGCTGACCCACCGTGAGTATTGCGTGCTCGAAGTCCTGGTTCGCCGAAAAAATCAGGTGCTGTCTCGCAGTCAGATCGAAGAGTCCTTGTACGGTTGGGGTGAAGAGGTGGAGAGCAACGCCGTGGAGGTGTACATCCATGCGTTGCGTCGCAAGTTCAGTGCGAACCTCATCCATACCATTCGGGGCGTGGGATACCAGATCGCGCCGCTGCACCAGATGGCTCTGATGCACTAGGGCTTCACTGTGTTTTCAACATGCGTTGCGGCTCAAAAAGGCCCTGCACCCGGCGCGAAACGCAGCCGTGGTTGCCCGCCGGCAAGGCTTCGCAACGCCGTGCACGGCATTTTTGGCCGCAACCCGACGGGAATGGGTTGAAAGCAAGGCCACTCATTGTGGTACTCCCAGGCCAGACGCCCAGTCCCGCCCTGGTCCAGTGCCTGGATGGAGGCTGTTTCCAATCCATTCGCACTTGTGAAAACAGTGTGAAAGGTTCCCTTTAGGGGGGTGCCCCGGATGAAGTCAACCCTGGGTCGCATCTCAACAGCATCTGCACCTTGGTCACTTCAAACCAGGGTTGAGCTGATTTCCACGCTGGCGCTCTGCACCGGGCTGGTGGTTGGCAGCGTGAGCATGTTCAGCGCGGCAGCGGTCGAGGACGATCAGGTCATTGACCAGCGTGTGGAGATCCTGGCGCGCCGCATCCTTCAATCGGTTGAAGCTGCGCCGCAGCTGCACTCCGTGCACAAAAACGTCTATCCGGCTTCACCGGCTGTGGTGGATGCGAGAGCGCAGGCGGGCGCTGACCTGGAGCAATCCGGCTTGCACATGGTCCAGGTCTGGCTGCACGATGGTTCCCAACTGCTTCGCACCTACAACACCACGCGGTCCACGCCCTTCTTGCCCATCGTGTCTTCTGGCTACAAGGAAATCTCGCTGGATGGCGAACGGTACTGCGTCTATTCGGCCGCGAACTGGAACCGTGAAATCGTGGTGCAGGTCGCCGAGAAAACGCCAGCGCGCATGGTTCAGATTGGATTGCTCCTGAGCCAGTACCTCGCCTATATCCTGCTGCCGTTCGCGTTCATTTTCTGGCTGACCCGCAGACTGATCCAGCGAGCCTTCCAGCCGCTCGAATCCATGGCCGACAACCTGCGTCACCGCGGACCTCGTGATGTGCAGGCGGTGGATGTCGAGCATCCGCCGCAGGAGATGCTGCCCATCGTGCACTCGCTCAATTCGCATTTTTCTCGCATCGCTCATGCGATGTCGGTTGAACAGCGGTTCACCTCGGTTGCCGCTCACGAGCTGCGCACGCCCTTGGCCGGTATAAGGGCGCAGGCGCAGATGGCCTGCAAGGCCAGCGATCCTGGGGATTTGCAGGAGTCGCTGGCCTCCGTCATCCAGGGTGTGGACAAGGCTGCCCGTGTGATTGATCAACTGATCGATCTGCACCGCGTGGAAACGGTAGGGAACGATATCGACGTGTTCAGCGAACGGGTGGACCTTCACGGCGTTTTCCTGGATGTCATGGATGAACTGGGGGGCAAGGCGGCCGCGCGACATATCGGCGTGCAGGCCCGGATTGAGGTAGCGCACATCCAGGGCATCCGGTTCGCGATCTACATGCTCATGCGCAACTTGGTCGCCAATGCCGTCATCTACTGCCCGCAGGGCTCTCGCGTGGAGGTGTCTGCAGCAGCGCAAGGCCGCGACGTGGTCCTGGGCGTGGACGATTCCGGCCCGGGCATTCCGCCATCGGATCGGGACCGTGTCTTTGAAAAATTCAACCGGCTGGGGCGTGGGGGTGCCGATGGCGTGGGCCTGGGACTTTCGATCGTGTCGCAGGTCGCCCAACTGCATCGCGCCAAAATCGAGATGCTGGAGTCGCCTTTGGGCGGACTGAGGGTGCAGGTCACCTTTCACGAAGCGGTTGTGCAGGCCGCCGCCCAGGACCTTGGAGACGATGCCTCACAGGGGCAGGGCGTCTGAAGCGCGCAGGTTGGCCATGATGCGCCGCACATAGGTCTGTGTCTCGGGGTACATGGGCACCTTGTGACCGGCTTTCACCACCGCATGTTCCCCCGCGTTGTAGGCGGCCAGCACCAATTCAAGGTCGCCGCGGAAGTAGCCCATGAGCCACTTCAGGTAGCTGGCGCCGGCGTACACGTTGTCGCGAACCACAAAAGGATCTTTCACGCCAAAGCGCCTGGCGGTCGCCGGCAGCAGCTGCATCAGACCGATCGCGCCTTTCGGCGACACCGCTTTCGGGTCGTAGTTGGACTCCGCGGAGATGACCGCATGAACCAGCTTCGGTGAAATGTCGACAGAGGTGGCCACCGCATCAATCACCTCGCGCCAGCGGTCGGCCCTGGCGGATGTTCGCGTCACGGATCTGGGTTCAGCCTGGGCGTTCGATGAGGGTCTGGGTGTCGTTTCAACGGGCGCCGACACCAGCAGGTCCGGAGTCTCCTGGGTCTGGAAATTGGAGAGCACCACGCCACCACCCGAAGTGTTCGTGCCGACGTAGACCTGCGCCGATGCCTCCGCAAGAGCCACCAGGGACAAGGCTACGAGCAGCCCGCCCTTGCACCGGGCAGCCCGCGCCGAGACGCGGAGAACCCACGCGATCCGGTTGGCGAGGATGCGCTGGTGAAGTGGCTGGACACAGCTGCTCATGGTGCAGATTCGGCGGCGGGGGACAGATCCTGTCAAGACCGTGACCCCTGTGTTTTGTTCGCGCTCACCACCCGTGCTTTCTCGAAAAAAGGCGGGCAGAACCTACCCGCGTTGGTGCGTAGGGTGCGCCCCATTTTTTAAGAAACCCTTAAGACCTCAGCCTATATTGAAGTGACAGGCCAACACACCGTGTTGGCAACTTCAAACAGGAGGCTCACGGTGATGACGCCTTTCTTGCTTGCGCTGACCGAGGGTCTCAACAAGGGGCCTCTCATCGTCGCTGCGCCAAGGGCCGGCGGCCCGTCGCGCTCTTGGCCCCTTGGCCGGTCCGCCGGCTTCACGCTGCTGGAGCTGCTGGTGGTCATCGTCATCATCGGCCTGCTGGCCGGGCTGGTGGCTCCGCGCTACTTCGACCAGGTCAGCAAGTCCAATACCAAGATCGCGCGGGCCCAGATCGATTCGCTGGAAAAAGCGCTCGACCAGTACCGGCTGGATGTGGGCAGTTACCCGACCACCGACTTCGGGCTTGCCGTACTGAACACCCGCCCCCAGAACCTGGAGAAATGGGCCGGACCCTACCTCAAGAAGGCGGTCCCCATGGACCCCTGGGGGATGGCCTACCTCTACAAGGCGCCCGGTGAACATGGTGGCGACTACGACCTGTGGTCGCTGGGTTCAGACGGCAAAGCAGGCGGAAGCGGTGAGGCCGCCGACGTGACCAGCTGGGCGCCCTGAGGACGCATCACCATGAGCACCATCGAAGCTGTTCCCGGGGTGGACATGTTCGAACTGGTGGTCCGAACGATGCAGGGCGAGGTGCGCATCATCGATCTGGGGGCCGCCAGTGACCACGAGGCCCGCACGCTGGCGGCGCGCGACGGTTTGCATGTCCTGGCATGCACTGCACGTGGTCGCTCGGGCCCATCCGGCGACCGGGTGGCCACCGCGTCGCGCCTGGGAATCGACATTGCCAACTTTTCGTTCGAGCTGTCGTCGCTCATGGCGGCAGGCTTGTCGGTTGTCGAGTCGCTGCGCACGCTGGCCGCCAATGAACCCGCACCGCATCGGCGCCAGGCCATCCAGGACATCGTGAACGGCGTCAGCGAGGGGCTGACGCTGTCCGCAGCCTTGCAGCGGCATGCCGGGCGCTTTCCGCCCCTGCTGGTGGCGACGGTGAGCGCCAGCGAGCAGACAGGCGACCTGAGCACCGCCTTGCACCGTTACGCGGAACACCAGCTCACCGTCAAGGCGCTGCGGGACAAGGTGGTGGGCGCGGCGGTCTACCCTGCGCTGCTGCTCGCCGTGGGGATGCTGGTGGTGGTGTTTCTGCTGGCGGTGGTGGTGCCGAAGTTTGCGGTCCTGATCGAGAGTACGCGGCAAGAGCTGCCGTGGAGCTCGCAGCTGTTGATGTCGTGGGGGCGCTTTGCGGCGGGCCACGCCTGGGTGATTGCCCTGGTGGGTGCGGTGCTGCTGGCGGTTTTCGTGGTGGTGGGCCGGCAGGTGCTCCGTGGCGAAGGCAAGGCGACCTGGATCGATGCGATCCCGGTGCTCGGGCCCGCCATGCGGCAGTTCCGTCATGCCCAGCTGTACCGCACCACCGGCATGCTGGTTCGCGGTGGCATTGCGGCACCGCGTGCGCTGCAGCTTGGTGCCACCTTGCTGGGCGAAGCCGACCGCCAACGTCTGAGTGCCGCGGTTCAGGCGGTTCACGAAGGGCGCAGCCTGAGCAGTGCGCTGGAAAACGCCCAGCTGGCCGACCCGATCGCCAGCAGCATGCTCGCGGTTGCCGAGCGCACCGGTGCGCTGGCCGACATTCTGGAACGCATCGCCATGTTCCACGAATCGCGGCTGCAGCGGTCCGTCGAGCTGACCAGCCGGTTGTTCGAGCCGCTGCTCATGATCGTGATCGGTCTGGTGGTCGGGGCCATCGTGGTGCTGATGTACCTGCCGATCTTTGACCTGGCTTCGAGCCTGCAATGAGCGCACCACCCGCAAGCGAGACATACCCATGAACGCCGCTGTTGAAACCCTGCGCTCCATTGATGCCACACTGGTGCAGGCGGCCTTGCGGGACGCTGGCACGCAGCCCCGTCTGGCCTGGATCGCCGGGCAGCTGGGGCTGAGTGAAGAGGCGCTGCTGCCGCAGGCGGCGCGGCATTTCGACCTGGTCCCGTTCGACATGCCGACCTTGCGGCAGGTCACGCCCGATTTCGAACGGGTGTCCTTTGCCGACTGCCAGCGCAGAGCCTGCGTGGTCGGTCGTGTGGCCGGGCTCACGGGCCTGGTCCTGGTGCTGACCGATCCCATGGACGCCCGGCTGCGCCCCTGGCTGGAGGCACGGCTGCGGGACCAGCCGGTGCGCTGGGCGCTGGCCACGCCGGCTGACCTGCATGCCTTTCTCGTGACCGCCGAAAAATCCGTGAAGGCGATGGACGCCGTGAAGACGCAGGCCGAGTCTGCTGGGGCGGCGGGTGGCTCGGCCACCGCGATCTCGATTTCCCGCATCGATGCAACCGAGAGCCCGGTGGTCCGGCTGGTGGACTCCACGCTGTACGATGCGCTGCGCAGCGGCGCGAGCGACATCCACCTGGAAACACAGCCGGGCGGCATGGTCATCAAGTACCGGCTCGACGGTGTGCTGGAGGTCGTCAAGCAGATCGACAACCTGGAGCTGGCTCATCAGGCGATCTCACGCATCAAGGTCATCTCCGAGCTGGACATCGCCGAGCGCCGGATTCCGCAGGACGGGCGCTTCCAGGTGATGGTGGACCAGCGCGACATCGATTTCCGCGTTTCCATCATGCCCAACCTGTTCGGTGAAGACGCGGTGCTGCGCGTGCTGGACCGCAAGCACCTGACCGGGCAATTCCATGCGCTCACCCTGGACACGCTGGGTTTTGACGCCGGTGTGCTGGCGTTCATCCGGAACACCTCGCGCATGCCCTACGGGTTGCTGCTGGTGACCGGGCCCACTGGCAGTGGCAAGACCACCACGCTGTATGCCGCGCTGTCGGAGATCCACACCGGCCTGGACAAGATCATCACCATCGAAGACCCGATCGAATACCAGTTGCCGGGCGTTCTGCAGATCCCGGTCAATGAAAAGAAGGGGCTCAGCTTCGCGCGCGGGCTGCGCTCCATCCTGCGGCACGATCCCGACAAGATCATGGTCGGCGAGATCCGCGATGCCGAGACCGCGCACATCGCGGTGCAGGCGGCACTGACCGGTCACCAGGTTTTCACCACGGTGCACGCCAACAACGTGTTCGACGTGATCGGTCGTTTCGCCAACATGGGGGTGGACAGCTACAGCCTGGTGGCGGCCCTCAACGGCATCGTGGCGCAACGCCTGCTGCGCATGAACTGCCCGCAATGCGCCGCGCCCACTGCGGTGCTGCCGCAGGTCTGGCGGCAGAGCGGCGTGGCGGACGATGCCGCGGTGGGCGCACATTTCAAACGCGGCCTGGGTTGTGCGCATTGCCGGGGCACCGGCTACAAGGGCCGCCTGGCGATTGCCGAGACGCTGCCGATGAGCGACACCCTGCGGGAACAGCTGGTGGAACGGGCGCCGCTGTCGCAGATCCGGCACTCGGCGCGCGAGGCCGGCTTCACCAGCCTGCGCGACGCGGCCGTGGCCCTGGCCTTGCGGGGCGAAACCACGCTGGAGGAGATCAACCGTGTCACTCCCGTGGAATAGATCGCTGCAACTTCAGGTCGGCCACCGGGCAGTGGTGGGCTCGCTGCACGCGAACTGGCCGCAAGGCAGGGCCTTGGCCCGCGCCGCGCAGGCATTTGCCGACGACGCCTCCGATGGGAGCCTGCCGGTCGCCGCTTGCAATGAGGCCATGGACGCGGTTCTTACCGAATTGCAGGCGGCGCCCGCTGGTCAGAGCCACCAGCTGCGCGTGCTGCTGGCAGACGCGCGGGTTCACTTCGATGTGGTTTCGGGCGAGTACCGCCAGGCCAGCGAAAAGCAGCTGCAGTCCATCGCCACGGCCTGTGTGGACGAGGTGCTCGGGCACCGCGCGTCGCTCCGGACCGTGCGCTGGCAACTGCAGCCCGGCATGCGCCATCTGCTGATCGCCGCGATGGATGCAGGCGACGTGGAGGCGGTGTCGCAGGTGGCCGCGCATCACCGGCTGAAGCTCCATTCGTTGCAGCCTGCCTTCTGTGCGCGCTGGAACCAGCACGCGGCTTCGCTGCCGGGCGGCACAGGCGTGTTCGCCGTCGTAGATGGCGGCCATGTCGTGGTGGCCTTCGTTCAGAACGGTGCCATCGCTGCATTGAGCAGCGGGCGCTGTGCGGCAGAGCTCCCGCCGATGGACGGCGAAGGGGGGCGCAAAAGCAGCCTGGACGAGCGGACCGATCGGCTGCTGGCCAGCCTGGGCCAGGGGGCCGATGGAGAGCTGGCCTTTGTGCAGGTGGTGTCAGAACCCGACGCTGCGGCGGTGGCGCCGCGCTGGACCGTGATCCACCACGAGGAGGGCGCGGTATGAGCCACACGCGTCTTCACCTGGAGTTCGCACCGAACGCCCGGACCCGTTCGCCGGCCGCATGGCTGTTTCTGTTCGCGGCGCTGTTGCTGTTGGCGGTCTTGGCGGTCCAAGTGGGCCACCGGCTCTACAGCAACGCGCAGCAGCGTCAGGCCACGAGCGAGCTCGACCTCCGGGAACGGCCAGAGCCGCCGAAGACACAGGCGTCCGTGCGCGGCGACCCGAAAGAGGCCTCCCGGCTGCAATGGGCTCGGCAAACGTCACGCCACCTGATGGCGCCCTGGGCCGATCTGTTCGCAGCCCTGGAGAGTGCGCCTTCCAGTGTCGCGCTGCTGGTGGTGGAACCGTCGGCGGACACACGCAGCGTGTCGCTCACCGCAGAGGCCGCCAACGCCACCGAGATGCTGAATTACCTGCAGGCCCTGCAAAGTGACGCACGGTTCGCCAACGTGGTGCTGCTCTCGCATGCGGTCGAGGTGCAGACACCGGGCAGCCCGTTGCGTTTCCAGTTGCGTGCCAGTTGGGGAGAAACGCCATGAAAGTCCCGTTCGCCGGCTGGTGGCACCATGCGCTTCGGCGCCTGGGGGCGGGAGGCCTGGTGGCCTTGGGCGGGCTGCTCGGCGCGCTGTTGCTGGCTGCATGGCTGCCCCTGCTGGAGCGTGAGGGCCTGGAACTGCGCGCCGAGTTCGATGCGCGTTCTGCCAGCCTTTCCCGGTCAGCGCCGGCGGTGGTGGTGCGACGGGTTCCGGTGGGCGAGCAGATCGGTGAGTTCGTTCAAACGTTTCCGCCGCTGTCGCAGCATGCGGGCGACCTCCGGCGGGTGTTTGCCAGTGCTCATCAGCGCAACATGCGGCTGCCCAAAGGCGAGTACCAGGTCAGGAACGAGACCGATGCGCCGCTGGTCACGGTGACGGCGACCTTCCCCGTGGTGGCCGACTACCGCGCGCTGCGGGATTTCAGTGCCGATGTCCTGAAGACCTTGCCCCACGTCGCTCTGGACGAGTTGCGCATGACCCGCGCTGGCGCAGGAAGCGCTGCACTGGAGTCATCGGTCCGCTTCAGTTTCGTGTACCGGAGGCCTTGACATGAGCCGCCTCAAGACAACCCAGCGGTGGCTGCTCATGGCGGCCGCTGGCATGGCCAGCTTCTACCTCGCCATGCTCTGGGGGCGGCGCGATGCAGACCCGGCTGAGAGCGTGGTCGAGGCCGTGACGCGCGAAACGCGCCGACCGATCCAGACGGAGGTGCCTGCGACCAGCGAGCCGGTACGGGATGCTGCGCTCTCGCTGGCCGACCGCAGCCGCTCGGTGCCCAGCACCTCGGGCAATGCCTTTGCGGTGCTGAACTGGCAACCGCCTCCACCCCCGGTACGTGTTGTGGCGCCTCCACCGCCGCCGCCACCGGCCGCACCCGTGGCGCCGCCGCTGCCGTTCACCTTCGTCGGCCTGATCGAGAAGGGGACCGCCAGGCCGCAGGCCTTTCTCGCCAAGGGCGACACCCTTCTCGTCGTGGGGGCGGGCGACGTGATCGACAACAACACCTACCGGGTGGACACGCTCACGGCCCAGCAGATCGTGCTCACCTACCTGCCCTTGAACACAGCCCAGACACTCAACACCACAGGGGGGATCAAATGACCCATAGAGATCCCGCCAGGCACCTCCGCCGGGGCGCATGGAGCACCGTGCTGGTGGCGCTGCTCGCCGGGTGCGCCGGCATGCGGCACCACAGCGAAGGCATGCGGCTGGTGGCCGAAGGCCAGCCCGAAGAAGGCCTGGTGATGTTGCGCAAGGCCTATGAGCTGGAGCCGTCGAATGGGGAGTTCCGCATCGACCTGCTCAAGGCCACGAACACCTACGCGCAATCGGTGGTGCAAAGGGCCGATGCGGCGCTCAAGGACAACCGGGTACCGGAGGCCCGCGACCTCTACATCAAGGCGCTGCAGCTGGAACCGGCCAATACCCGTGCCCGCCGAGGCCTGGCGGGCATCGAGCTCGATGTGCGCAGTGCGCGACTGGTGGCCGAGTCCGAGCGCCTGTTCAACGACGACCAGCTCGCTGCCGCTCGCACCAAGGTGGCGACGGCGATCTCGGATAACCCCAACCATGCCGGCGCACGGCGCCAGCTCGCCCTCATCACCGAAAAGGAAGAGAAGCTGCGCGAGGAACAGGCCAGCAAGGCCGCGGCCCTGTCGGTCATGAACAAGCCGGTGACCCTGCAGTTCCGCGATGCCAACCTGCGCATGGTGTTCGAGGCGCTGTCGCGCACGACCGGACTGAACGTGATCCTGGACCGCGATGTGCGTGCCGATCTGAAGACCACCATCTTCGTGAAAGACGCGGCGGTGGAAGACACGGTGGACCTGATCCTGATGCAGAACCAGCTGGAGAAGCGCGCCGTGAACGCCAACACGCTGTTCATCTTTCCGGCCACGGCGGCCAAGCAGAAGGAATACCAGGACCTGCAGGTGCGCAGCTTCCAGATCGCGAACGCCGACGTGAAGTATCTGCAGTCCCTGCTCAAGAGCGTCCTGAAGATCAAGGATGTGTCGGTGGACGAACGCAGCAGCACCCTGGTCATGCGTGACACGCCCGATGCTATCGCGGTGGCTTCCAAGGTGATCGCGGCGCACGATGTGCCCGAGCCCGAAATCATGCTGGAGGTGGAGGTGCTCGAGGTCTCGCACGACCGCCTGACCAACCTGGGGGTGCAGTTCCCGGACTCGATCACCTTCTCCACCCCCACGCCCTCGGGCGGGCTCACGCTCGGCGCACTCCGGGCCCTGGGTCGTAACGACCTGCTGGTGACGCCGCTCTCACTGGGCATCAACCTGAAGCTGCAGGACACCGACGCCAATATCCTGGCCAGCCCGCGCATCCGCGCGCGCAACAAGGAGAAGGCGCGCATCCTCATCGGCGACCGCGTGCCCATCATCACCAACTCGGTCACCCCGATCCAGACCGGCGGCGGCGTGGTGACGGGCTCGGTGCAGTACCAGGACGTGGGTCTGAAGCTGGAGTTCGAACCGCAGGTCTACAACGACCAGGAGGTGGGCATCCGCATCGCGCTGGAGGTGAGCTCCATCGTGAAGGAAATTGCCGGCCCCAACGGTTCGCTGGCCTACCAGATCGGCACGCGCAACGCCAACACGGTGGTGCGCCTGCAGGACGGCGAGACCCAGATCCTCGGCGGCCTCATCTCGTCGGGCGACCGCAACACGGCCTCCAAGATCCCGGGCATTGGCCAGCTGCCGGTGGTGGGCCGCCTGTTTGGCAACAACAGCGGCACCAACAACAAGACCGAGATCGTGCTGTCGATCACGCCCCGCATCCTGCGTGCGCCCGCCATGCTGGACGCCTCTGTGCGCAACGTGTTCTCCGGCACCGAAGGCAGCCTGCGCGAACGTGCCTTGCAGCTCGACCCCATCGGTTCGGCTTCCTCGCAACCCACCACCGACGCTGGCGGCCTGGGTGCTGCCGGGGCCGTGCCGCGCCTGCCTGTGCGGCCCAGGCCCGCGCTGCCCGCCCTGGCACCGGCAGCGCCTGCGGTGGCACCGGCACCCGGGGGCAATGCCCCGGTCATGGTGCCGGGCAGCACCACTCCCATCACGCGCCTGCCACCGCTGAACAACAACACGCGTATCGGCTCTGTTCCCTTGCCGGTGCCGACGCCAGCCCCGGTGTCCGCTCCCGCCACCGATACGCAGGCACCGCAATGAGACACGGGGCCAGCCGCTCCGCGTGCCGGGGCTTCACCTTCATCGAACTGGTGATCACGCTGGCGCTGGTCGGGCTGCTGGCCATGATGACGGTGCCTCTTTACGAGGTCGCGGTGACGCGGGCCAAGGAATCCGAACTGCGTCAGGCGCTGCGCACCATCCGCGCCGGCATCGATGCCTACAAGGCCGCGACCGACGCCGGCAGGCTGGCGCGGGAAGCGGGCGAGTCGGGATATCCCCCGTCGCTGGAGTATCTGACCGAGCCGCAGGAGCTGGTGAGCAAGCTCGACCTCTCGGGCACCATGGCTTCGGAGCGCATGGTCATCCTCCGGCAACTGCCGCGGGACCCGTTCAACACCGACCCGGAAGTGTCCGCTGCCCAGACGTGGAAAACCCGCGCCTACGCGAGCCGAGCGGACGACCCCCAGCCCGGTCTGGATGTCTTTGACGTCTCGTCCATGTCGGAGCGCACCGCACTGGACGGCACGCGGTATGCCGACTGGTGATGCCCATGAACACGACCCATGCCCACCGTCGCCGTGCATGGAGCCAGCCGGCCCATGCGCTCGCCGGGCGTGAGCGGGGCTTCACGCTCATTGAAATGCTGGTGGTCATGACGCTGATCGCCTTGCTGCTCACGCTGGCGGTTCCGCGCTACTTTTCCGCGCTGGAGCACGGCCGGCTGAACGTGCAGCGGCAGAACATCGCCACGCTGCGCGACGCCATCGACAAGTTCAACGCCGACCAGGGGCGCTACCCGGAAACGCTGGAGGAGCTGGTGTCCCGGAAATACCTGCGCCAGGTGCCGCTGGACCCGATGACCGAGGCGGCCGACTGGGTGGTGATCGCCCCTGCCGACACCGCCCAGGGCAATGTGTACGACGTGCAGCCCGCTCCTGCGGCCCCCACCCCGACGACCGAAGGCCGCTGAATGAAACCGCTGCACCCGCCTGAACACCAGCGCCCGGTCCGTCGATGTGGCGGCTTCGCGCTGCTGGGGCTGCTGATCGTCCTGGTTCTGGGTGGCATCGGGCTGATGGCGGCGGTGGACATGTGGACCCTGCAGCGCCAGCGCGAGCGCGAGGCGCAGCTGCTGTTTGCTGGCGACCAGTACCGCCTGGCCATCCAGCGCTACTACTACGCCGCTCCGCCCGGAGCCCCCCGGACACTGCCTCCCAGCCTGCAAGACCTGCTGGAAGACCGGCGCCACCCCCACACGGTTCGTCACCTGCGGCGGCTCTACCCCGACCCCATCACCGGCCAACCCGAGTGGGGGGAGTTGCGCGTGGGTGAGCGAATTGCGGGTGTCTACAGCCAGTCGGATGCGCAGCCGATCAAGCAGGCTGGATTTGCTTTTGTGTACCGGCAGTTCGCCGACAGCACGCGCTACCAGCAGTGGGTCTTTTCGTTCATGGGCGCCAGCCGGTCCGTGGCCATGCAGGAGCCATCCAACCCGGGCCAGACGGGTGACCGGCTGGCCTTGCCGCAACGCCCCGCCGCCGGGAGACCCCAATGAACATCCGTCTTCTTCTTGTGGACGACAACACGCTGTTTCGCAAAGGCTTGACCGCCTTGCTCGCGCAGCAGGCCGATCTGGCCATGGTGGGCGATCTCGCCAGTGGCCGTGAAGCCACCCAGGCCTGCATCAGCCTGGAGCCTGATGTGGTCGTGATGGACATCCGGCTGGCGGAGGGCAGCGGGTTCGATGTTGTCTCTCTGCTCAAACGCCGGCAGACCCAGGTCCGGATCCTGATCCTGACCGGCTCGCGGACCGAGGAGCATGTGAGTGCCGCGTTGCGCCTGGGTGTCGACGGTTATGTGTTGAAGGACGCCAGCCTCGAGGAGTTGCTGATCGCGATACGCAGCGTGGCCAGGGGCAAGAAGTACCTGAGCCCGGACGTCTCGGGTCACGTGGTGGAGAGTTTCCTGCACCCCGAACAGGCGAACGGAAAGTCCTCGCAGCTCGACCAGCTCACCACCCGCGAGCGCGGGATCTTGCGGCTGATCGCGGAGGGCCGCACCAACCGCAGCGCCGCGGAGTTCCTGTGTGTGAGCCCCAAGACGGTGGAGAAACACCGTGCCAGCCTGATGCAGAAACTGGGCCTGCGCAATGCGGCCGAGATGACGCTGATGGCGATGGAGATGGGGCTGATCGAACGGCCACAATCGTTTGTCCGCTTGATGGGCGGTGCGACAGACCCCACATAGGGATGACGGGGCGCCGGCCCCGCTTCAGGGCACGATCCAGCCCGAGAGCGCGGTCGGCAGCGGACGGGCCGCGTCACCCAACTGCACCAGGCTGCGACCCTTGGCCGCGAAACGCTGGCCCGGCCCCAGACTCACGCTGGGGAACAGGGAGGGAATGGGGGTTTGCGACACACCGTGCTCGATACGCTCGACGAAAAAATCGCGTGAAAAACTGTCCATGATGTGCCCCAGCGCATCGCTCAGCACCGTCAGCGCGAACTGCGTGTTGACCTGGATCGCTTCGTCGGTGAGTGCAATGCCCTTGTTGTGCAGCCACAGGCGGGTGCGCAGCAGCCGCGCCTCGTGCTTGGGTGGCAGGTCCGTGGGATAGACCAGCCGGACGTTGGCACCGGACGCGTCGGCGAAGGCGGGGCGTTTGCCGCCGAGCATCGTCCACGACAGGTACACCGGTCGTTGTGGCGTCTCGGCCAGGGCCCGCGCGTCGGCCACATCCTGGGGCCCCAGCCACAGCACCACAGCCGAGGCCTTGGCATCCGCCACCTGGCGCCAGAAGGCCGCCGTGGCTGGACCGTCCAGTACACGGTCCTCCAGCGCAGAGCCTGTTGGCAGCGCCTTGCGGAAGGCGGCGGACGTGGCCAATCCTTCTTCGTCCTGTCGATGGACCTGGATGAGGGTGCCGATTTCTCCGCGGTCGCGCAGGAATTTCGCCAGCACTTCGGCGTCGAGCATGAGGCCGCGGGAGAAGTAGAAGTTGTAGTCGTTGCTGCCCGACACCACAGGCAGGTCCACCTGCGGGAACACGCTGGGGATTTCATGACGCTCACTGAAGTCGTGAATGGGCTGCCAACTCGATGTGCCCAGGCCTCCGACCATGGCGAACACCGGCTGGGCTCGGTACAAGGCTTCCAGCTGCTGGCCCCAGGTGTTGCTAGGTCCGCTCAGCGTCCACACATGCAGCACCCACTTGCGGTAGGAGCGGTACATCCGCATGTTGCCGGCTTCCCGGCGCTTTTCATCGGAGCGCGCACCGCCACTCTTGTCTTTGAAGAAGGCCTGCATGATGTCCAGCATGGCGCGGCGCTGTTGCGGCGTCACGTCTGGCTGTATCACCGTGGCGAAATGGATCTCCTCGTCGTCGACACCCGGTGACGGCTGCGCCGAGAGTGTTGACAGGTAGGCGGCCACCGCCCTGGTTTCCGTGTCGTTGAGCGCGTAGCGAGGCATCACCGGGTCCAGCGGCTTGTTGTCCGAGTCCAGTCCGGTGCGTAGGGCCCTTGCCAGCAGCTCCTCGGTGTACGGCGGGCGCTGCCGGGTGCCGAGCTGCGCCTTGATGCGGGGGCTGTGGACCGCGATGGATTGCGCCTCGAACAGCGCGGTGGCGGTGATGGGGCGGATGGTGAAAGGGCCTTCGCTCATGCCAAAACCGCTGCGGCGGTGGCATGCTGCGCAGGCCACGGCTTTGCCGGAAAGCACGGTTTGAGCCGCACCCAGCGCCTTCAGCGGCTCGCCCGACAAGCCGATGCCTTCGCGGTAGATGCGCTGCCCCAGGTCCCACTGGGCGTCGCGCTGCACCTCGACTGGCCCGGCCGCCGAAACCGGCCCGCCGCCCAATGCGGCCAGCAGCGCCAGTGCGAGCCGGAAGGACCGTGCAACTCCCGGCATGGCGGTCACAGCTGGGGCGACCGGCGGAACTCACCGATCAGCTCGTCGGGGGACGCAAAGCCTTCGATGCGCACCCAGCTCTTTCCGTGAGCCGGGCGCATCAGGGTCACGGGTTCGTGGTTCATCTTGTTGCCGCGGTAGGTGCCAAACGCCAGCAACACGGACCGGATGTCCTCGCTGCGACCGGTGAGAAACGTCCAGCGCTCTCCGGCACGCAGGCTCTTGGCGTAGGCCTTGAGCTGCAAGGGTGTGTCGTTTTCCGGATCGATGGAAATCGAGATCATGCGCAGCTGCCGGGCGTCACTGCCCAGCCTGGCAGGTACCTCCGAAAACACCTTGGTCATCACCGGACAAATGGTGCTGCAGGTGGTGAAGGTGAAGTTCACCATCACCGGGTCTTTGCTGGCCAACAGGTCGAGCAGCCGCACCGGTCGTTCGTCGGCATCGGTCAACACCACATCCGGGACCGCATACGTCGTGATCGAACGCTTGTAGGCGCTGCCGCTTTTGAGCGCGGCCTTGTGCTCCAGCGCCCCGTGCGCCTTCGCACGCAGTGGGGCGAGTGCCAGCATGACCGCTGTCAAACTCAGGACAGACAACAGCGTTCTCCGGGGAAGTTGGGCGGTGCTCATGAGAAGGGCCTCCGTTGTGGGTTCAGAGCCCGAGCGCCATGGCTTCGGACCTGCTGGGCGCCGACTCGCGCGCCTGGCGAAATGCTTCGAATGCAGCCAGCGCGTCCACACGGCCCTGCCCGTAAAGCGCATCTGGCCCTGCGCTGCCCAGGTCTTGCGCGCCGCGCAACAGCGCAGCCTCCAGCTCGCCGACGGAAGCCGACGGGAAGGCACCCGCCAGCAGCGCCAGGACACCGGCCGCATGCGGGGCGGCCATGGAGCTACCAGACACCGTGGCGTAGGAGGGCTGGCCGCCATGGGAGAGATCGGCGGTCCGCACGTTCACCCCGGGCGCCACCAGCCTGGGGAATGGGGTGCTGTCGCAAGCCGAAGGCCCGCGGCTGCTCTGGCGTGCCAGCTCCTGTCCGCGGTCGATGGCGCCGACCGAGAGCACGTCCGGGTTGTTGGCGGGGGCGTTGCTGGTGTTGGGGAAAGGGCCATCGTTGCCGGCGGCAAACACCACCGCAATGCCTGCGCTCTTGAGCGCGAGGATGTCCTGGCTGAACTCCATGATGCAAGTGCCTGCCGCCCGCCCCGTCAAGGCCCACGAAGCGTTCACCACGTCCGGTGCGTCCACCGTGGCGGGGTCACCGTCCGGGTCCATCAGCCATTGAAACCCGAGGTGGATGTCGCTCATGCTGGCCCGGCCATTGCTGTTGTAGAGCCGGACCGCGATCCAGCGCGCGCCGGGTGCCACACCGATGCCGGACCCGCCCAGCACCAGGCCCAGCGCCTGGGTGCCGTGGCCCAGGGCGTCGTAGGGGGATGCTTCTTCCTGGTGCGGGTCGAACCAGCTGTTGCGGCCGCCGCGCCACTGGCTGCGCAAGTCGGGGTGCGCGAGATCGACGCCGGTGTCCATGGTGGCCACCACCACGCCCTGGCCGGTGTGCCCCTGCGCCCAGACCTCGGGCGCGTGGATCGCCAGCAGGTTCCAGCCCGGCTTGGCGGTCGGTGCTTCGGGCGCCACGAGCGGGGGAATTGCGTTTGATGGAGCCGCTTCGGGCCGCTCTCCCGGGAGCGTGCGAGAAGGCGGGGTGCGCTGGGAGCGACCGCCCTGCACGAACGTGTCCAGATCGATCTGCGCCACCGCGGGGTGGGCGGCGAGCTGCTTCACGGCCACGGCCGGCACGGTGGCGGCGATGCCGTTGATCAGCCACAGATCCTTGATGCGGACCGCCTGGTTCGCGTTCAGCAGCGGGGTGATGAATGTCCGGTTGCGCTCGCTGTGGGCCTTGAGCGCCAGCAGCAGCCGGTTGTTGCGCAGCCGGCGATCGGTCACTTCGAAGCTGCGCAGGTCCACCGGGTCCACGAAGCGCAGGATCACGGCGGTGTCGGCGTGGGTACCTCTGCGCGCCAGGCTGCGCTCCAGCGCCGGACTGATCACGCCGGCACAGGCACCACCCACCGCTGACCACAGGCCCGCCACAGCCACCACCAGTGTGGGCAGGTTGCACGATGGAAGCCACCGGTGGGACACTCGAACTCCTCGCTCGCGTTATTGCACCCGCAGGTCGGTGACCTTCACCGAGCCCAGCAGCAGCGTCAACTTGTCGCCGCTTTGCACCGCCTTGCCGGGGTTGCCAAACATGACGAAGTAGGTGCGGTCGGTGAGGATCTTGTTGTTGCGCGAGGTCTGGCGTATGCGTCCGAGTTTGGGGGTGTCCGGGACGCCCAGCTTGGCGCCCCGCAGATCGTCCATCAGGTACGGCTGGATCTTGCCGTTGAGCATGGGCGACGCCTTTTCAGGATCGAGCACCCGGTAGCGAAAGTCCAGCATGGAGCCGGCGGCCGACAGGCGCAGGCCTTCGACCCGGATGCCGTAGGTTGCCTCCACCTCCGTTGGCGCCGGTTCAGCGGACAGTGCGTCGGCCGACTGGGGGATGCCTGCACAGGCGCTCAACAGCAGCGCCATGCACAGCAGCCCGGTGCACAGAAACCCTGCACATCCTGCAAGGCGGGTGTTGCGGTGGGTGTCTTTCATGGCGGATCAGCTTTCTTGGTCGGTGCTTAAAGTGATCCACCGCTGAAGTTGTCGATGGTGGCACCCGTGCTCTGCAGCTGGATGCCGATCCTGCCCGGGCCTTTCCAGGCCCCCACGTCGGGCAGCTGGACCCCGCCGATGTAGATGCTGTTCAGGAAGGTGGTGACCACGCCCTGGTCATTCACCACGGCGCTGAGCGCGCCATTGCCGTTGCAGGCGGGCGCGGGGAAAGCGGCCTGCCGGACGTAGATCGAGACGTTGCTGCCGCCCATCAGGGTGGCCACGACCAGTTCGCCACCGTTGCCCGGTTCGCAACGAACGCGCACGAAGTTGGCGGGTGCGGACGGGGTACCGCCAGTGGCCTTGAGCACCAAGGCCGACTGGGCCAGCGGTGTGGCAGCCGAGAACCCGGCGCCCTGCGTGGCGAGCAGTGCGGTGTCCCAGACGGCGAGACCGCCCAGGCTGGTGGATGTGGCGATGGCCTGGTTCCCGCTGATCTGGATATTCGGTGCCGGCGGATTGGTGCTCACGACCTGGTTCCATCCGGCACCGAGGTTGCTTGCGTCGGCGCGGTCGAAGTTGTCGATCAGGGCCAGCGCCGGGTTGACCGGTTCGCTGGTCGTGATGCTCACAATGCCAGCGTTGCTGAGCGCCTTGCCATCGGTGGTCAGGTAGGTGAACGTGTCCACACCGACGTGGCTTGGGGCAGGGGTGTAGGTGAACGACCCGTTGCTGTTCACGGCGTAGCTGCCACCCTGGGTGGTGGTCCCGCTGGCGGCGACGGTCTTGATGGGCTGCGGCAGGCCGTCGGTGTTGTTGTCGTTCTTGAGCACACCGTCCGCGGCGGCCACCTGGAGCGACACACCCTTGGTGGCGCTGAAGGCGTCGTCCACGGCGATGGGCGCAGCATTGCCATCGGTCAGCCCGCCGGGTCCGGATACGCCGGCGGCGCCGTATTGCAGATAGGCGAGCATGCCGCCATCGGCCAGGCCGTTGTTCGACAGGTTCAGCCGGCGATCCATGATGGGGTAGACGGCGCCACCGGCGTCGGGTGTGAGCAGCACGTCCATGGTTTTCGCCGCCGACAGCAGCGCCGTGTACTGGCGGGTGCGGTACGGGTAGGGTTTGCCGTCTTCGGCGACCATGTTCCAGTGGGTGCCATCGATCATCGGCACATGGGTCGTCAGGCCCGCGTTGAGCAAGCGCAGGAGCGTCGTGCCGGGGTTGCCAACGGGGGTGATGACCGCGGTGTCCGGGTACGGCTTGCCGTTGATCAGGAAATACTTGGGCTGGTAGTCCAGTGTGCTGGTGGGGCCGGGCGCCGTGCCGTAGGAGCCGTTGGCCACCGCGGTGTGGAGCGCGGGATCGATCTCGCTGTAGAACAGGGTGGCCTGGTTGTCGTACGCAACGCTCGAATAGGCTTGTGCCGGGGTGCTCGAGGCATCGGCAAAATTCTTGGTCATCGCGCCGTACAGACCCATCTGCACCTGCACCTGCGGCTGGGTGCCGCTCTGGTAGAGGTAGGTGCCGGGCTTGGCGTTGGACCAGGTGTAGTCCTGCGTGCTGCCGGGTGCGGCTTCAGCGTCGAACGAGCGAACCCGCTGGGTGGGCGAGGTTCGGGCACCGGTGGTGTTGTCGGTCCAGACCGGTGCCATGGGCTTGTACAGGCCGTTGATCACCAGCGAGGTCGGCTGGGGCAGGCCATTGAGCAGATGCACGGTGAGCACCGTGTCACCGGCCGGCACCGTCAACTCAGGACCGGGCACCGTGGCCGCCGTGCAACCCGATCCGCTGCCGGTGCACAGCGCATAACCCCACATGGGGATGGCTGGTCCACCGTTCGGGGCCGGGATCGTGATCGCCTCGGCCCGCAGGTAGTACTCGACAGCACCCGCCGGGGCCGGCGCCAGCAGCGTGGCCACAATGACCATCACGCCGAGCACAGATGTCTTGGTGTCCATGATGCCACTCCCCACAGTGAAGGCCGATGTGAACCAGCGGTACCGTTGCGGTTGTTTGCTCGGGTTCATGGTGTGCCTCCTGCGAAGTCGTCCACCCGTGCACCCGGTCGCAGGTAGAGCCCGATCTGGCCGGTGCCGGTGAAGGTGGTGGGTACGGTGCCGACCAGGGTGGTCACGGCGCCCGACGTTTTCCAGACGGACACGGTGCCTGTGGCATCGGCCATGGCGGTCAACCGGTCGTTGGTGGCGAAACTGCTGTTCAGCGTGCCGGCATTCGTGAACGTGAGCCCGTTGCTGGTGGTCTCCACGACCACCTGGCCTCCACTGGCCGCCGAGTAGCGCACCCGGATGGCGCTGGAGTACAAGCCGGCCACGTAGGTGCCACTGGCCTTGAGGTAGAGACCGACGTTGTCTACGGTGGCATTGGCGAAGGTGAACGCGGCGGCCTGCGTGTTCACCAAGGACCCGCTCAGGTAAGCGTTGGCGCCGGCCGCACAGAGCAGGGCAGCTGCGCCCGTGTTGGCGCAGAACGCCTGGTTGGCATTGACCCGGATGCCGCTGTTGCCCAGTGCGATCAGCTGTTGCCAGTTCGCGCCGAGGGTGTTGGCGTTGGCCCGGTTGAAATTGTCGAGAACGGTCAGGCCGGGCATGGCGGGCGGCGGTGTTCCGCCTCCGGTGCTGGGGCCAGTGCCCGCATCCAGGTCCACGCTCTTGGGCTCGATGATCAACATGGTCATCATGCCGCCGGGGAAGATGTCGTCGGTGGTGATTTCCTTTTCATTGTGGGAGTGCCACATGTGGTAATAGCCGGCGTTGGCGTTGAGGCCCGGATGTCCCTGGGGCAGGGCGCCGGACACGCCCAGGAACGGGCTGCCGCTGTAGTGCTCACCGGCGGATATGTCCAGCAGCCCGGGGACGGTCACCGGAATCGGCTTGTTGTGGTCGGCACACCATTCGCGGGTGGTCGGGTCAAAGCCGTCGGCGGCCGGGGCGCAGGTGTGCGGGTTGATGCTGGTCGTGCCGTAGACGTCCCAGCCGATGCCCTTGCCCGTCCACTCGAAGATCAGGTCCATGGTCTGACCGGGCACCGAACGCACGGTGAAGTCGGGCGCGGACAGATCGGGTGCCAGAGCCAGGTTGGCAGGGTTGCTGGAGAGCACACGCCCGTCACGGGCGATCGCGGTGGCGTGGTTGCCGTGGTGGTGGAACGGGTGCAGTTCACGGCCCGCGTTGACCATGCGCATCAGCAGTTTCTCGCCGGCGTGCATGCGGGGCACGGCGTTGTAGGGTTGGGTGGGCAGCCAGTAGACGTACTCGTCGAGCTGGGTGTCGGGCGCGTTGCGGCCGTTGATGAACCACATGCTGGGCTTGATGGAGGTGGTGTCCACGGCCACGGGCTGACCCGCGTACACCTGGCCGTACACCGTCCAGTGAACGGCGGGGTCCATCTCGGTGAGCAGAAAGAGGTTTTCGCGGTCGTACTCGGTGCCGGCCTGCTGGTAGGCCTTGCGGCTGGGGTGGCTGGTGCCGTTGCCGTAGGCAAAGCCGGTGGGGCGCACAACGATCGCGCCCACCAGCCCCATCTCGACCTGCAGGTCGGCGTTGGTGCCGCTGTGGTACAGGTAGGTGCCGGGCTCTGCCGCAATGAAGCTGTAGGTGGGGCCGCCCACCACCACGTTCTGCCCGGTGGGTGCCGCGGGCGCTTCCTGGGTGAGTACACCCGGGGTGCCGCCGCTGGCGGTCACGCCTTGCTGGCCTGGAAAAATGATCGACACCGGCACCGGCAGCGTGTTGTTGAGCACGATCTGGACCGTGTCTCCCTGGTTCACGATGAGCGTCGGGCCGGGGTACTGCATCACATACGAGGTGCCGTGCGCGTAGCCCCAGGTGTAATGGCTGTTGCCGTCCGACGTGCTGATGAAGTCGTCCCGCGCCGTGAGGTTGTAGGTCCGGATCACCTCGCCGCCAGAACCGGAGGACACCTCGCCTTCCCAGCCAGAAATCAGTGCATGGGCTGGTCCGCACAGAAACATCGCCATCACGGTGAGCCCGGCCTGCAGCATCCTGCACAGCGAGTGGAATATCTGATTGCTGTTCATGGCGCCTCTCCTGACGTGAGTCGATGGGTTTCGCTCGGGCTTAGAGGGCAGAGATGACGATCTCGGTCATCATGCCGCCGCTGTCCTGGTCGAAATTGCTCAAGTAATTGAGGTTGGTGGTGTAGAGGAAGTAGGTGCCGGGTTCCACATCGGTCGTGTCGATCATCACTTCCGTCGACTCACCACCACCGAGCGTGACGGACGTGGTGTCGAAATACAGCAGCTTGCCGTCGGACCCCTTGAGCTGCCGCGCACCCATACCCACCACCTTCATCGGCAACCCCTGGACGGTTACGGTGTAGTAGTTGGTGATGTTGAGGTTGGACAGGCGCAGCAGGATGCGCTCGCCCTTCCTGGCGGTGATGAGGGAGTCGATCGGCTGAGAGCTCTCGACCGGAGCGGTGCTGCCGCCAGCAGTCAGTACCGCCACCTTTTCCGCCGGCGGAGGCAGCGGGGCTGGCTTGACCGTGTCGGGGTAGCCGCGCCCGTTGATCATCGGGTAGGTGTCCTTCATGTTCTTGAAGGGCAACGGTTGCACCGCCAGGTGCAGGTCGTGAAAGTTGTGGTCCATCGAACCGAGCTGGAGCGCCTTGGCCACGTCGTAGCCCGTGGAGCCGTCACCGTCGTTGTAGACAAACTTGGTGTAGGGCTTGCCCGCGTAGCTGATGTTGGTGCCGTCCTGCAGGGGCTTCACGTACAGGTTGCCGAGCATGCCCATCTGCATGTGTTCGGTCGCCTCCTGGTGGCAGTGGTACATATAGGTGCCCGGGTCGTTGAGGCGGTAGAAGTAGGTGATCGACGAACCCATGTTGACGCCGAAAGAACCCTCGGGCATGCCGTCGAACACCGGTGCTGCCTGCGGGTATCCATGGAAGTGCACCGTGTGCGGGTCGAACAGGTCGGGCCGCATAGCCATCGACACGTTGGTCAGCGTCAGGTAGAGGTCGTTGCCCTGCTTGAGCTCCAGCGTGGGCGCGGCAAAGGTGCCGCCGAGCGCGTCGAGCATCACCTGGTTCGCCGGCCGGTCGGTCACGTCGTCGAAGCCGAAGGTGTAGAGCGTGCGGCCATCGGCCATGGAGATGAAGCCGTCGCCCGCGGTGAGGTGCTTGCACTCCACGTTGGGCGGCAGCGTGCTCTTGATCTTTCCGGTGGCATCGACCCCGCTGTTGTTGGGGCCGCATTGCACGAACACCTCGGCACGGGCCTGGGTGTGCGCGCCGATCACCGCCAGCGTGGCCAGCGACAGCAGCGTCCTGCAGAGAGTCTTGGGCGTGGTGGTCATGGTGTGACTCCTTCGGTTGACTTCGGTTTTGCGCACAGCTCGGCGGATGGAATCGGTCAATCGTGGTTTGCTTCAGCTGCCAGTGATCAGGAGATCTTTCGGGCTGGCCGGGCTGTTGGACGGCACGGACAAGATGCCGGCCGACGGGTTGACGCCAAGGAAACCGCCGCTGCCGTCGAACCGGAGCTGGATCGTGCAGGTGGCACCCACAGCCAGCGTCTGACCCGTGCAGGTGTTGGTGCCGAGGGAGAAGCGGGCCCCCGTGACCGTGGCGGTGCCTACCGTGACCGGCGCGGTCCCGTTGGATGTCAAGGTGAGCGTGTTCACCGTGTTGGCGCCGACGTTGCCGAACGCGAAGGTGGTGGTGGCAAGAATGAAGCTGCCTGCTCCCGACTCGGCCGTGAAGGCCAGTGAGGGTGTTCCGCTCGGGACGGAGCTGCCACCAGCGACCTCGTCCGCCCCCACATCCACCCGGTCGGCCGCCGTGCTCGGCCTGGCCTGACCGTCGTGGTCCGTGCCCGGCACCCGGTTGGCAGCCGTGGCGTTGGTGCCGGCGTTGATCGCCACCGAGGTGGTCTGGAGGTGGTAGTCGCCGCGCACGGTACCGAAGGCGGTAGTGCCGATGTCCCACGGCGTGAGCGGGCTGAAGTTGACGTTGATGAAGTTGCCGCCTTCGTCAAAGGTCAGGGCGGTCTGCAGGATCGTGGTTTCAGGCAGCAGGACGGGCTGGTCGGTATCGGTCTGGGCCATGAACTGGATCGGCTTCACGAACGCCACCGTGGTGGTGGTGGCCAGGATGGCGCCACCGGCCGTGCTGTTGCCGGCGCCCGTGGTCAGCACACTGTTGGTGGAGGTCAGGGCCGCGTGGCTCGTGTTGCCCACCACACCCATGTCCCAGATGCCGGCGTCGGTGAGCGCGGTGGTCTGAGGCAGGTTGGGGTCGGTCGGGGTGATGTTCCAGGTGAAGGCGCGGTTGCCGAAGACGATGTTGTTCAGCAGGGTCGGGCTGGTGCCGCTCACCCGCGCAATACCAGCGATCTGCGCGGTGGACTGCGTTTTCGGACCGGCCGGGAACGACTGCCGGTTGGTGGCGGTGCTGGCGTTGTCGGCCACGGTGTTGTTGACCAGGCGCACGCTGGCCGTGACATTGGCCACTGCCACGCCACCGCCGGCGTAGCCGGTCGCGTTGTTGACGATCAGGTTGTTGGTCAGCACCACATCGTCCGTGGCCCTGGTTCTGGCGATGCTCACACCGCCGCCGGCGCCGGCACCCGCGTGGTTGTACTGGATCAGGTTGCGGTTGATGTTGATGTCCCCCGTGCCCACCGAGGTACCGCCACCCACCGGGACCTGACCGCCGATGAAAAGACCACCACCGGTGGGGTCGGCCGCCTGGTTGAAAGTCTGGTTCAGCAGGATCTTGTTGTTCAGGATGCTGCCCGTGCCACCCGACAGGCCCACGTGGCTGATGCCACCGCCATCGGACATGGAGAAGTTGCCGCAGACGTAGTTGTCGCTGACACGGTAGTTGTCGGAGCCTGTGCCCAGGGTCACGCCGCCACCACCGCCGTCGCCGGTGGCGATTTCAGAGGCACCGTTTTGCGACACCCAGTTGTTGGCCACCACCACGTTGGTGTTCACGCCGGCGGTGAAGCCTGTGGCGCCCAGCAGGGCGGTGTGACCGACCCGGATACCACCGCCGTAGGTGCCGTAGTTGCCCACGACCCGGTTGTTGGTGATCTGCAGGTTGCAGTTGTAGCCACTGGCGAGAATGCCGCCGCCCGAGTCGGATCCGGTCACGGTCACCCCGTCGATGCGCAAGGGCACGCCCGCGTTGGCGCAGGTGGTGCTGCCATCGGTGGCCACGGCCATTTTGCCCACCGCCAGAATGCCAGGGCCTTCTTCGGCGCCGAAGAGCAGGGGCTCGTTGTTGGCCGTGTCGATGCCCAGTTCCTGCCCGGGCAACAGGTCGAAGGTCACATTGGCTTTGGCGTTGATCCTGGCGCGCCAGGCGGCCAGGCCACCGGTGCTGGCCTTGGAAGCGTTGATGCCCACCGAGTTGGCACCCCAGCCCTGCAGGCGCACGCGCTTGTCCAGGATCAGGTACTCGTTGTAGGTGCCGGGCGGGATGGTGATCAGAGCACCCACCGGCGTGGTGGCGGCGTCGATCACGGCCTGGATGTTGCCGCCAGGCTGGACCACGATGGGTGCGCTGCCGCCCACGTGCACCGTCAGGCCGACCACCGATTCCTTTCCGCTGTCGCCTCGGACGATGCTGAGCTGCTGGCCCGACGGCGTGCCGGCCGGCACCTGGACCTGCAGGATGTCTGTACCCCAGGGGCCGACGACGGTGAGTGTGGTGTTGCCCAGTCGCACCGTACCGGCCGTGTTGCCGAAGCCGTAGTCGCGGATGATGAGTTTGGGCGAGCCGGGGACGGTCGGGTCGTAGGCGGGATTGGGCACCTCCACCGCAGCGCCGGCCGAGACGATGGTGAGCGTGCCGCCCGTGGCGGGTACCCAGGGACCGTTGTTGCCGCTGTTGAAGGCGCTGTCGGGGTTGTTGGCGCTGTAGATGGCGGGGGTCTTGTCCTGGCACTCGCAGTCCAGCGGGTTCTTTTCGACCGTGGCGAAGGCTGCGATCGGCAGCACCGGGGTGTCGAGGTAGGTGGTCTTGCCGGCCAGGTACTGCAGCGTGTAGCAGAACTGGGTGTACTTGCGGTTGAAGAACGGGTCGATGATCTTCTGGCCGAAGGTCGGGTTGGGTGTGACGCCGTCAGAGAGGAACTGCCGCGTATCGTCGATCGGGCCCGGGTGGTTCATGCACGACACCATCATGTTGGGCATGACGCCCGACGGGAAGGGCGGGTTGATGGTGAAGCTCGACGGGGTCAGGAAGTTGTACGAGCCAAACTGATCCGAGTACACGCGGGTGATTTCGCGGCCGGTCCAGTCCTGCACCGACACCGGTAGATGCGGCGGAGCGTATTTCTCGCCGAAGGTGGGGGCGAAGCGGTTGAACTCGCTGGCCGTGTCGTCCAGGATGAAGCCCACGCCGTGCGCGGTGACCGGTGCTTCGGTGAACAGGTAAAAATCGGCCGCCGGGTTGGCGCCGGGCGCGAGCAGCACGGACTTCATGTCGCACTTGCGCCAGGTTTTGCCAGGGGCATAGTTGGGGTTGCCTTCGCCGGGGAACAGCGTGAGGTATTGCGGCACCGGCAGTTCCTGGCCCACGCATTCGGCAGGCAATGCGGCCGTAGCGGCCTGCAAGGTATCGCCAAAGGCCACGTTCTGGTCGCCATTGCCCTGGTGCAGGTAGCCGGGAGGGGCGACGGCTTCCACGATGTAGGTGCCTTTGCCGGTGTTGCCGATGAGCACAGGCAGATCGACCTGGCCCGCAACCCGACCGAAACCATAGCCGCCATCGAACACCGCTGGACGCACCTGGTTGAAGTTGTACAAACCGTCGAAGCAGTCGAGGTCGGCCGCGAACGGAATGCCGCCGTTGCTGATGGGGCCGGCGGGTGGTTTGACGCAACCGTCAGGAATCGAATCGTCCCAGCTGTCGGTCTTGCCCAGGCCGGCGTGCAGCTGGCCCGAGAGTTCCTGTCCTGGTCCGCCCCAGGCGAACACATCGCCGTAGCTGAAAGTGGTCGCGGTTCCGGTTCTGCTGCGCTTGAAGTCTTCCGGGCCCATCTGGGGCGCGGTCATGCTGCAGGAACCCGGGTCACGCCAGCAGTAGGGGTAGTTGTCCACGTCCGGCAAATCGGCAAGGTAGTTGTTAGCACCACTCAAGCCGCCTGCTGCACATTGGCCGCTGCCGTCGTTCGCCGGCTTGTCGATCTTGCCGTCGCCGTCGCAATCGATGAACAGACCCATCTGAACGCGCGGGATACCGGGCTCCCAGTTCTCCGCCGCCGCGTACCGCGGATCGTCTTCCGCCCGGGTGATGGCGTAGTGCACGATGCCGCCGATGCCGCCGTTTTCATTCTTCGGCCCGTTCAGCTGGCCCGCGTAGGGTTGCTTGCCCCACTCGATGTGGTTGGTCTGTCCCAGGAAAGTCTGGATGCCTTCAACCAGGACAACGCCCTGCTCGGTGCGGTAGTGCTTGTCGCCGACCTTGAAGCAGGCGGTGGGGTCGCTGATCTTGCCGTTCGCATCCAGGTTGGCCGCAACCGCCTCCGCGGAGCAGCTTTCCTGCAGCTGCGGGTTCAGTCGGGCCCAGGGGTTGTAGGCGAAAGCGGGGTCGCTGCTGCCAAAGCTGCCGGTCTCGGCGTTCCACAGCTTGGCCGTGTTGTCTGCCAGGTTGACCACCCCGCCGGCGTCACCGACGATGGTGGCGCCGGTGGCTTTGAAACGTGCGTAGTCGGCTTCGGCCACCATCCAGTTGAAGAACGGGAACACCTCGGTGAATGCGAACGTGCCGTCTTTCTTGGTGACCGCCGACTGGTAGATGCTGCCATCACGGAAACGGATGTTGTTGGCAATGCCTTCGCCAAACGCCGGTTTCAGGTCGCCTGCGGCGTAGTTCTTCTGCTCTTCCGTTTCGAGCCCGGTGACCGGGTCCACCTTGATATAGGGCTTGCTGAACGGCTCGGCAAAGAAGGGCAGGCCAGTGCCGTCGATGTCCTGGAACACACGGCCCTGGTAGCGGCCAAACCAGCTGAACACCGGCACGTCGCCCAGCGCGTTCACACCATTGTTGACGGTGATCACCTGGGTACCAATGATCATGTCCAGCGGCTCGTCCCACACCACCAGTTCGTAGTTCCCAGCCGGTACGTTGGGGATGCTGAACGTGCTGTCTTTCTTGCAGGCCGCAGCGTAGAGCGCGCGGGTGCCCCCGCCGGTTTCGTTCAGGCCCACCCAGCACTCGGCCACCGGCGCGCCTTTTTCGAAGTTGTATTGAGGAGGCCGCGAGTTGTGGATGTTGACGATCCGGCCGGTGATGGTGTTGGGCGTGCCACCGGTCAGGCCTGTGCAGCGGGCGCCCGTTTGCCCCTGCACGCAACCCGACTTGGTGAAGCCCATGAACACATGGTGTCCCGGGGGGCCGAATTCCTGGAAGAACGAGGGTTCGTTGTTCTTCACCCAGGCGTCGGTGCCTTTCGTGCCCTCGATGGTCGAGGTCTGGTGCCAGTCGCTGCCGACCGGCGGGATCATGAACACGGTGTACTTGGCCGGAAACAGGTTCTTGATCACGACCGTGCCGTCGGGGCCGGTGCGGATGATGCCGGAGCCGCGGACCTGGACGTTGCCGTTGGCGTCATAAGTGGTGCCCAGCGGATTGCCGAAGCCGTCCTGCGTCACCGCACCACCCGAAGCCCCGTAGGTACCGCCCGCTTCGATCAGCACCACGGTAAAGCCCGCCAGTCCGGTTTCCTGCGGCAGGTCAGGTGCCCCATTGATGGGGCTGTTGTCGTTGAACGCAAACACGGAAACCTGTGCCGTGGGCAGGGGGTACTGGTTGAGGTACACGGTGGCAGTGGCGTTTGCACCATCCAACACCACCGGTGCGCCCCCCATCTGGAAGCCTTCGGCCGCCACCGACACGTAGTAGCGTTTGGCAGGATCCAGGCACTTGGCGCCCGTGCTGGAGGGGCACACCTCCGGCAGTTGCTGGCTGTACAGCCGGGCGACATCGGGATCCAGCTCAACGCCGTTGCGCTGCGTCCCCACCCGACCGGCTGCCACGACCGGCATGTAGCTGGTGTGAAAGCTGAACGAATAGTTGTCTGTGGTAGCCGGCCTCCCGGGGATGGACAACTTGGTGGCATCTTCTTCCACCGTCCAGCGGTAGCCGGTCGGTGCCGTCACCGTGGCCCCCGATGGCCCCACGCCCACCACATTGACGGCCAGTTGCCCTGCCGAAGCCAGCATGGAGCCGAAGAGACAGCCCAGCATCACGAGCCATCTGGCTGATGCCTGCCGGCTGATTCCGAACCATTTGGCGTTGCTCTGGGTTTCCATGGTGGCGCTCCCAAGATGCGAGAAAAAATGCAGGGACTGGGCCGGAGGTTGCTGAGCTCGTGGTGTTCCTGCCTGCTGCGGGTGGTCTGATTCCAGATGCCTTGGAGTGAGATTACCGTTCGCGTAACGACTTGTAATGGGGAGGCACCCCACCATCAAAAGCGGGTACTTCCTACGTCAAATCCCGAAAAAACGGGACCTGCCGTAGTTCCTTAGGATTAGCTTAAGAGGCACCTCTGGGTCGCTGCGCCAGGCGCGTGCAGAGCGCCTCCACCCCGCGAAAGCAGCCAGACGCGGCCACCAGACAGGCGCCAGGTGATGGGCAGAACATTCGGGGAAACGGCGGGACGACCCGGGCACGGTCAAGACGCACCTGGCCACGGCCATCGGCATCGAGGCGAACCAGCGCCATGGCAAACGGATGCGCTTCTTCTCGACAGTCGAACTGGTCGATGCACTGGAGCAGGAGAAGAGCCAAGGCAAGGCCGGGCAGATCGCATACCGGCTGAAATCCCCCCGACTGGTGGGGTACGGACCCCCAGAAATCCTTGCACGGCAGGAACCGTTACGGGATGTCCGGAAACAAAAAGACCCCGGAACAAGAGGTACACCGGGGCTTTCAGGGTGTCTTTCGAGACGTCTGGGGACGCTCAGGGACTCATTTTTGGCCGGTGACCCTTGCAAGGTCGATCGCTGGCTTCATTCGGAAACATCGGCTCCTCCTGAACGTTCAAGGACTGCACCCGATTTCGGCAGGGATGCATTGCGCTCAGGTCCTGTCAACGGGCCGGACATACGTCGGTGAGGCAGCCGATCGTGAGGACCACGAACCTCGGTTCTCACCCACCTGCGACTGCCATAAATGACAGTTTTCTGCCAACCCTGAACGGTGGCGTGCTGCCAAATGCGCATGGCAGCAGCACACGGAAATCGTCCAGCGCATTGATTTCATTCACTTTTTCACAGCCAAGCGCTTGGCACGCTTCTTGTAGAAGTTTTGGTCTCGGTGACTCGTTGATGCGGGTCAAGCGACGGCCCACAACAATTGCATAGAGGACGACAAAGCTCATGGACATGATTGGTCTGTACCCCACCTGGTTCGAACCGGGGGTGGGCAGCGGATGGATCGTCGGCTTGATTGCCACGATCCACGTGCTGTTTTCCCACACCTCGGTCGGCGCGGCGATCTTCTTCGCCTGGCTCGCCAACCACGCCCACCGAAACAACAAACCCGAGCTGCTGGAGTTCATCCGGCGCTACGGCCTGTTCCTGCTGGTGTTCAGCTACGTGCTGGGCTCCATCACCGGCCCGGGCATCTGGTACTCCACCACGGTGGCCAGCCCGCGCGGCATCTCGGCGCTGATCCACAGCTTTGTCTGGATGTGGGCCACCGAGTGGGTGTTCTTCGTGATCGAGGTGGTGGGCGTCTACATGCTGATCTACCTGGTCGGCAAGGTCGACGTGAAGACACACACGCGCATCGCGCTGATCTTCGGCCTCACCTCCTACACCACCATGCTGGTGATCGTGGGTATCCTGAGCTTCATGATGTGGCCGGGCAAGGCCGCGTGGACCGAGACCGGCGGCGTGCTGAACGCCTTCTACGGCCCCAACACCTTTGCCCAGCTCGGCATGCGCACGGCCTTCATGTTCACCATGACGGCGGTGGTCGGCGGCATCGTGGCCGGCCGGTTCAAGGACCTCGCGCTCAAGAAGAGCATCGCCGGCAAGCTGGCCTGGCTCGGCATCGTGTCCACGCTGGCCGGTGCCGGCATGCTGCAGTGGTACCTGGCCACGCTGCCCGAGTCGGCCGACGTGGTGCTGCAGAACCGCCTGCCGGCCTACTTCCCCACCGCGCTCATGGCGGTGGTGGCGGGCATGCTGGCCTACTTCGTCCTCACGCTGGTGCAGCCGCGCGCGCTGGTCTCCGGCGTGGCGGCGGTCATGACGGTGGTGATGCTGGTCTTCGGCCTCTGGCCCGAAGAGGTGGCGCGCGAATCGATCCGCAAGCCCTGGGTGGCAGGGCAGTACGTGTATTCCAACCAGGTGATCGGGCGCGACGTGCCGGGCATCGGTGTGAAGTCCGATATTCCCAAGATCGAAGCCCACGGCTTCATGAAGACGCTGGTGTTCGTGCCCGAGGCGCTGCGCGCCATCAACGACGGCAACCGCGTCGAGGCCGGCCGCCTGCTGGCGCTCAACACCTGCTCCAACTGCCACTCGCTCAGCGCCACCGGCATGCGCCCGCTGCGGAACTACTTCAGCGGCAGCCACACCGAGGCCGAGGTGGCCGGGTACCTGCAGGCCGCGCTCTCGGGCGGCAACACGCTGTACATGCCGCAGATCCCGTTCAACGACGAAGAGGCCCGCGCTCTGGCGAGCTTCATCCTCACGCTGTCACCCGCCGCTGCGGTGAACACAGCGCAGGCCACCACCGTGGTCAAGGAGTAAGCCATGACACCCGAAATGCTCTACGCCTTGCGCGACCAGGCCGGTGTGCCCTCGCACCCGCTGGTCTTCCTGCTGCTGGGTGTGCTCACCTTCGCGCTGCACATCGCGGCCGTGCAGGTCATGCTCGGCGCGGCCTCGCTCACGCTGCGCGGGGCCTTCAGCGCCAGCCTGCACTGGCGCCGCCTCGCCGCCGCCATGCTCACCACCGCCAAGATCGCAGTGTCGGTCGCCATCGTGATCGGCGTCGCGCCACTGCTGTTTGTGCAGGTGGTGTACGACCCGTTCTGGTACACGTCCAACGTGCTCTCGGCCTGGTGGGTCATCGGCTTCATCGTGCTGCTGATCCTCGGCTACGTCGCGATGTACGTCTTCTACTGGAAGAACCACGACATCGTGGCCGATGGCGGCCAGGGTGGCGTGTGGATGGTCTTGTCCATCGCGCTGCTGCTGGCGGTGGGCTTCATCGTGCACAGCCTCACCAACCAGATGCTGTTCCCCGAACACTGGATGCAGTGGTACGCACCCAAGGATGTGGTGAACCCCAACGGGCATTCGCTGCACTACTGGCACCTGCCGCGCTTCCTGTTCTTCATCGCGCTCTCGGCCCCGGTCACTGGCGCGTGGATTTACGGTTATCGCCGTTACCTGCAAGGGGGCCAGGAGGCCGACTCCGCTTACCTCGGCTGGCTGCGCGGCCTGGCGCAAAACCTCATGCTCGTGGGTGGCGTGGTGTCGGTCTTGATCGGTGCGCTGTGGATGGCCACGCTGCCCGAGAAGATGGCCTGGTTCGCCAGCTCGGTCTGGCTGCTGATGGCGTTCGTGGCGCTGGCCGCCGTTGTGGCGCTGCCGCTGGTGCTGCGCGATCGCATCGACAGCGGTGTCTGGGGCTACGCCATCTTCGGCGCCGGCGCGGTGGGGCTGATCGTGGTGGGCGCGGCGCGCGAGATGCTGCGCTTCGTCACCCTGCTGGGCACGCACGGCTACAACGCCATGGACTACAAGATCAACATGGACTGGTACAGCACCGCGCTGTTCTTCACCACCTTCGGCGTGGTCGGCGGCGTGACGCTGGCCTACCTGCTCACCGTGGCCTGGCAGGCCGGTCAGAGCAAGGGCCTGTACACCCCCAGCCCCACCGTCACCCGCATCGGCCAGTGGTCGGTCGGCCTGCTGGTTGGATGGACCGTACTCTATTTTGCCGTGGGCTTTTTTGTCTGGGCGCGCTGAACATGAAACACCTTTCCACTTCCCCTGCCGCGCGGCCCGATGCCACAGCCCTGCGCAAAGTCCTGGGCTGGGTGCTGATGGTCGCCCTGGGCGCCACTGTGGCCGCCTCGCTGGCCGTCAAGGCCATCGCGCAGACTGCGCCCAAGTCGAGCACCGCAGCCACGGCGCCCGTCGCCGCGCCAGCCGCCCCTGCTGCGCCCACACCCGCTACCAACCCGGCCACCGTGCCGGCGTCCACCATGGCGCACAGCTGTGCCGCCTGCCACGGCACCAACGGCCAACTCGGTGACGAGTCCTTCATGCCGCTGGCAGGGATGCCGGTGAGACAGTTTGTCGCCACCATGACCGACTTCCGCGAAGGCAAGCGCCCGGCCACGCTCATGGGTCATGTGGCCAAGGGCTTCACCGATGTGGACCTGAAAGTCATGGGCGAGTTCTTCGCCGCCGTCAAAGGAGCCCAGTGATGAGCCCGCAACACAATCCCGCTCGCCGCGAATGGTTGGTGCAGGCCCTGGGCCTGCTGTCGGTGGCCGCTGCGCCCTCGCTCGCTTTCGCCCGGAACAGCGCGCACATCGTCATCGTCGGCGGTGGCGTGGGCGGCGCCACCGCGGCCAAGTACCTGAAGCTGTTCAACCCGGCGCTGCAGGTCACCGTGATCGAGAAAAACCCGGTCTATGTGAAGCCCTATGGCTCCAGCGAAGTGCTGAACCAGCACGTGAAGATGGACGAACTGAACGTCAGCTACGACACGCTCCAGTCCAAATACGGCATCCGCTTCGTGTTCGACGCCGTGACCGGTTTCGACCCGGTCGCGCGCACCGTGAGCACCGCAGGCAAGCAGAAGATCGCCTTCGACAAGCTCATCGTTTCGCCCGGCATCCAGCTCATGTACAGCGCCTACGCGGGCTACACCGAACAGGTGGCGCGCACGGCCGTGCCCTCGGGCTGGATCCCCGGTGAGCAGACCGCGCTGCTCGCGAAGCAGCTGCAAGGCATGCGCCCCGGCGGCACCTTCGTGCTGGCCGCGCCGCCCAACCCCTACCGCTGCCCGCCCGGCCCCTACGAACGCGCCGCGCTCATGACCGAGTGGTTCAGCAAACACAACCCGACCGCCAAGGTCATCATCGTGGACCCGAAGGACGCCTTCGTGACCGACGAGACCATGATGCTCGGCTGGAACCGGCTCTACAACTTCAACCTGCCCGAGGACTACGTCAAGAAGATGTCGGCCGAGGTCGAGGTCAAGCAACACGCGGGCACCAGCATGCTCAGCTGGGTGCGCGGCAAGGATGGCGGCCGCACGCTCAAGATCGATGCGAAACAGATGCGCATCGAGACCGAAGGCGAGGTCATCCAGGCCGACGTGATCAACGTCATCCCGCCCATGAAAGCCGGCCAGGTCGCCATGACCCTGGGCCTGGCCGACGGCAGCGGCTTCTGCCCGGTGGACCGCCGGAGCTTTGCTTCGACGTTGCAGCCCAACGTGTACGTGATTGGCGACGCCAGCATCGCCGATGCCATGCCCAAGAGCGGCTTCTCGGCCAACACCCAGGCCAAGGTGGTGGCGCGCGCCATCGTCGAGGAGTTGGCGGGCCGCCAGGCCCCCGAGCCGCTGTGGGAGAACACCTGCTACGCGCTCGCCGGCAAGGACTACGGCCTGTTCGTGGCCGACGTGTTCAAGATCGTCGACGGCAAGATCGCTCGCATCAACGGCAAGGGCCGCTACCTGCCGCTGAACGCCACGCCAGCGCAGATCAAGCTCGGTGCGCGCTACCAGCAGGCCTGGCTGCGCACCTTCACCGCCGACTGCTTCGCTTGAAGGGAACCTGACCATGACCTCACACACCCTTCACCTGCGCCAGCTTGCCACCGCCACCCGCGGACCGGTCGGTCGCGCCTTCACCGCGCTGGTCCTCTCGGCCACCGTGGTGCTGATCGGTCTCTGGGCCGGCAACGCGCTGGCTGCCGACCACGCCACCGCGCCTGCGGCCAAGGCCTGGACGCCCGCAAGCCTGCGTGGCGCGCTCGCTGACCTGCCCCAGGGCAATGCCGAGCGCGGCCGCGTGGTCAACCAGCAGCTGTTCTGCGCCTCCTGCCACGGCGACACCGGTGTGGCGCCGACGCAGAACTGGCCACACCTGGCCGGCCAGAAGGCCGCCTACACTGCGAAGATGATGCTCGACTACCAGAGCCGCCTACGCAGCGAAAACAAGGGCGCCGCGCTGATGCACGACATCGCGGTGATGATGACGCCGCAACAGATCGCCGATGTGTCGGCCTTCTACGCCATGCAGCCTGCGCCACGCGATGACGGCACGCCGCGACCAGTGGGCCAAGGCAAGGGCCAGACAGCCGAGCAGCTGGTGCGCAAGGGCGATCCATCTCGCCTGCTCACGCCCTGCGCCAGCTGCCACGGTGTCAAAGGGCAGGGCGGCAAACTCGAGGCTTCAGCGCTGGCGGGACAGAACCCGCTGTACTTCACCCGCACCCTGCTGCACTACCAGAGTGGCGCGCGCGCCAACGACGCTGCCAAGGGCATGAGCGCCTTTGCGAAGAAGCTCACGCGCAGCGAGATCGATGCGCTGGCCACGTACTACGCAGACCTGCCTGCTGGCAATGCCACCCCATAGGCGCCTGCAGCCCACCGGTTGTAGGCACCGTTTGCAGGCTCACAAGCCGAGCGATTTGAGCTTGCGGTAGAGCGAACGCTCGCTGATGCCCAGCCGCTGAGCCAGCTCGGCACGGCTGCCAGTGTGGGCGACCACCGTTTCGCGCAGGGCGGCGCGCTCCAGGCTCTTGAGGTCATCGCTTGTACCGCGCGATGCCGGCAGGGGGCTGGCACCAGGGCGTGCCGTCGGGCGGCGGCCGGTGGCGATGGCTTGGCGCACGTGGTCGGGTTCGATCAGCTCGCCATCGCAGAGCAGGGCGGTGCGCTCCAGCAGGTTGCGCAGTTCGCGCACATTGCCGGGGAAGTCCTGTGTGCCGAGCAGCGCCAGGGCTGCCTGGGAGAGACGCAGGCGGCGCGGCGCGGCCACGCGTTCCAGTAGGGCGGGCGCGAGCAGCGCCACGTCGCCGCTGCGTTCGCGCAGCGGGGGCAGCTGGATCGGAAAGGTGGAGAGGCGGTAGTACAGGTCTTCCCGAAAGCGCCCGTCGGCGACCATCTGGTCCAGGTCACGGTGGGTGGCCGAGACCACACGGATGTCGGCATGGCGCAGCTCGGTGCTGCCGACGCGGCGGTAGGTGCCCGTCTCCAGCAGGCGCAGCAGTTTCACCTGCATCGGCAGCGGGATGTCGCCCACTTCGTCGAGGAACAGCGTGCCGCCGCTGGCCGCTTCGACCAGGCCACCGCGCGCCGTGGCCGCGCCGGTGAAGGCCCCGCGCTCGTGGCCAAACAGTTCGGACTCGAACAGGTTTTCCGGCAGGCTGGAGCAGTCCACCGCCACCAGCGGCTTGGCCGCGCGCGGGCTGGCTTCGTGGATGGCGCGCGCCACCAGCTCCTTGCCGGTGCCCGACTCGCCCAGCAGCAGCACGGAGGCGCGCGAGGGCGCCACGCGCGCCACCAGCGCCAGCATGCGCTGGAAGGCCTCGGAGCGGCCGATGAGGCCTTGGGCGCTGGGCTGGCCCCTGGCCACGCGCAGCGGCTCCATCTTCTCCACATAAAACGCGGGCTCGCCGTGCGGGCCGGGCAGGGGCGAGAGCTCGATGTTCACGTACTCCTCTCCGTGCGGGGTGTGGTGCAGGTGCAGTACGCGCTCGCGCTGACCCGAGGCGCGCGACTGCGCCAGCGGGCAGGACTCACCTGCCTGGTCGCAGGGCACGGCGAAGTGGTGCGACACCTCGTAGCAGCAGCGTCCGACCACGCTGCGCTCCGGGCTGTATTCGCGCCGGTAGGCCGCGTTGGCGGCCAGGATGCGGTACTGCGCATCGAACAGGATGTGTGGTTCGGGCAGGCCTTCGAGGAAGGCGGTGAGTTCGGGCAAGGGTTTCAAGCGGGTTCCTGGACTGCCGGGACGGGCCGGAGGCTGCCATTGTCTGCCAGATCTGGCAGATGTGCAGCCAGGGGACAGGTTCGGAAAGTGCCTGTTGGCTTAAAGTGGGTTGATTTGCAAAGGAATTTATCCATCACGGTGGTTGGCACGGTTCTTGGAAAGGAGGAGCAACCCTGCTCATACCTCCATGGACCTCCGAGACCGAACCTTGTTGCGCAAGCTGGCCCTTGTGCTGGTGATCAAGCTGGCCGTACTCACGGGCCTGTGGTGGTGCTTTGTGCGGGAGCAGCGCGTGCCGGTGGACACCGACAGCGCCGCCACGCAGATGCTGGACAGTCGCCCGGCGCCGAAAACCCATCAGGAGTGATGCCGTGATTTCCGAACAACTGGTTGACCTCTCGCGCCTGCAGTTCGCGGCGACGGCCATGTACCACTTCCTCTTCGTGCCGCTGACCATCGGCATGGTCTGGCTGCTGGTGATCATGGAAAGCGTCTACGTGATGACCGGCAACGTCATCTGGAAGGACATGACCCGCTTCTGGGGCAAGCTCTTCGGTATCAACTTCGCGCTCGGTGTCACGACCGGCATCACGCTGGAATTCCAGTTCGGCACCAACTGGGCCTACTACTCGCATTACGTGGGTGACATCTTCGGCGCGCCGCTGGCCATCGAGGGCCTGATGGCCTTCTTCCTCGAGTCGACCATGATCGGCCTGTTCTTCTTCGGCTGGGACCGGTTGTCGAAAACGCAGCATCTGATGGTGACCCTGCTGATGGCGGTGGGCACCAACCTCTCGGCGCTGTGGATCCTGATAGCCAACGGCTGGATGCAGAACCCGGTGGGTGCCGAGTTCAGCTATGTGACGATGCGCATGGAGATGACGGACTTCTGGGCCGTGCTGTTCAACCCGGACGCGCAGGCCAAGTTCGTGCACACGGTTTCGGCCGGGTACGTGACGGGCGCGATGTTCGTGCTCTCCATCTCCAGCTGGTACCTGCTCAAGGGCCGTGACATCGAGTTCGCCAAGCGCAGCTTCCGCGTGGCCGCTGCCTTCGGCCTGGCCTCGGTGCTGAGCGTGATCGTGCTCGGCGACGAGTCGGGTTACACCGTGGGTGAGGCGCAGCAGACCAAGATGGCGGCGCTCGAAGCCATGTGGGAAACCAAGCCCGCGCCCGCCGGACTGACGCTGGTGGCCGGCATCAACGAAGCCGAGCAAAAGAACGACTGGGAGATCGAAATCCCCTGGGTCATGGGCCTGATCGGCACCCGCTCGATCAGCAAAGAAATCCCCGGCATCCACGAGATCAAGGCGAAGAATCGCGAACGCATTGAAAGCGGCATCCACGCCGTGACCGCGCTCGAAGCCCTGCGCAAGAACCCGGGCGATACGGCCGTCAAAGCGCTGTTCGAGCAGCACAAGGCCGACCTGGGCTTCGGTCTGCTGCTGAAGAAATACGTGGTCGACGTGCGCCAGGCCACGCCGGAAATGATCCAGAAAGCGGTGGACAGCACGGTGCCGCGTGTCACACCGATGTTCTGGGCCTTCCGTGTCATGGTCGGCCTGGGCTTTGCAATGCTGGCGCTGTTCGGCATGGCCTTCTGGTGCACGCTCAAGCTGCAGTGTGGCCAGCGCCGCTGGCTGCTGAAGTGGGCGCTGTGGATGCTGCCAGCACCCTGGCTCGCCTGCGAACTCGGCTGGTTCGTTGCCGAATACGGCCGCCAGCCCTGGACCATTTACGGCGTGCTGCCCACACACCTCTCGGTGTCCACGCTCAGCGTGAACAGTCTCTACGGCTCACTGGCTGGTTTCGTTGGTTTCTACACCGTGCTGCTGGTGGTAGAGATGTATCTGATGGTCAAGTTCGCGCGCATCGGTCCGGGCAGCCTGGGCACCGGCCGCTACAGCCATGAACCCGCCCATGCGGCACACGCCTGATCACCGGAGCGAAACATGTTCGACTACGAAACCCTCAAACTGATCTGGTGGCTGCTGGTAGGCGTGTTGCTCGTCGGCTTCGCCATCATGGACGGACACGACATGGGCGTGGGTACCTTGTTGCCCTTCGTCGGCCGCAGCGACATCGAGCGCCGTGTCGTCATCAACACCGTCGGCCCGCACTGGGACGGCAACCAGGTCTGGTTCATCACCGGCGGCGGCGCCATTTTCGCCGCTTGGCCGCTGGTCTATGCCACGGCTTTCAGCGGTTTCTACTGGGCCATGCTCGCGGTGCTGTGGGCACTGTTCTTCCGCCCGGTGGGATTCGACTACCGCAGCAAGATCCACAACGCCACCTGGCGAAGCACCTGGGACTGGGGTCTGTTCGTGGGTGGTGCCGTGCCGCCGGTGATCTTCGGTGTCGCCTTCGGCAACCTGCTGCAGGGCGTGCCTTTCCAGTTCGATGACTACCTGATCTCCACCTACACCGGCAGCTTCTGGCAGTTGCTCAACCCCTTTGCCCTGCTGGCTGGCGTGGTGAGCAGCGCCATGATCACGATGCACGGCGGCGCCTACCTGGCGCACCGCACCGAAGGCGTGGTGCAGGCGCGCGCCGTGAAGGGCGCGATCGGTGCGGGGCTGGTGATGGTGCTCGGCTTTGTGGCCGCGGGCATCTGGCTGCAGTGGATCCCGGGATTCCGCATCAGCTCGGTGGTGGACCCGGCTGCCCTGCCCAACCCGCTGGGCAAGACCGTGGTGCGCGAAGCCGGTGCCTGGATGGCCAATTACGCCGCGCAGCCGCTGCTGTGGCTGTTGCCTGCGCTCGGCGTGCTCGGTGCGCTGGCCGCAGCCGGCTTGCTGATGGCGCGCCGCACCCTCACCGCTTTCGTCTGCTCGTCGCTGGCTATCGTGGGTGTGATCGGTACCGCGGGTGCGTCCATGTTCCCGTTTGTCATGCCCTCCAGCACCATGCCGGCCGCCAGCCTCACGGTGTGGGACAGCGTCTCCAGCCACCTCACGCTGGGCATCATGTTCTGGGCCACGATGATCTTTATGCCCCTGATCGTGCTCTACACCTCCTGGGCCTACCGCGTGATGCGCGGCAAGGTGACCGCGGCGTACATCCGCGAAAACGAACACGGGGCGTATTGAGGTGAACACCCCCCGCGCCGCTTCGCGTCTCCCCCCTCAAGGGGGGCCACACCTAAGGCCTGGCGGAGCCAGTTCCTTGGTGTGTGCTGGACGGCGTGCCGGCGCTCGCAGGGCGTGCGGTCCTTGTGACTTGATCCAGCGCAAAGGTGAGACACATGCCCGAGGGGGCATTGATCGAACGCAAGGACGCGTGCTTGGCTGTGCCATGAGACTGGCTTTCTGCCCGTTCTCATCCACCCCACAAGCAGGAGACAAGACATGAACACCCCTGGGTTGAGAGTTCCGCCGCTGCGACAGCAGCGCGGTGTCTTGCCGGCGCTGGCTGCGCTGCTGGCTTTTGCCTTGACCTGCAGCGTCGGCCGCGCGAGTGAGGCAGCCCCACCCGCGGCGCCCGCTGCCGGGTCCAGTGCTGCCGCAGTGCTGGCGACCGCGCCGACCAAAGCCAAGTCCACCGCCGACCACAGCAAGTTCAAGGAACTGCAGGGTCCGTTCAAGAGCGGCTCCGAGGTCACTCAGGCCTGCCTGAGCTGTCATAACGAAGCGGCCAAGCAGGTCATGGGCACGCGCCACTGGACCTGGGAATACACCAACCCCGACAACGGGCAGAAGCTGGGCAAGAAGACCATGCTCAACAGCTTCTGCATCGGTGACCGCTCCAATGAAGCCTTCTGCCAGTCCTGCCATGTGGGCTACGGCTGGAAGGATGACAAGTTCGACTTCCATGCCGAGAGCAAGGTGGACTGTCTGGTCTGTCACAACACCGGCGGCTACAAGAAGCCTGCCGGCATGGCCGGCGAGGTACCGACCGAACGCACCGAACTGCCGCCCGGTTCTGGCAAGTTCATTGATCCGGTGGACTTGGCCCTGGTGGCCAAGCACATCGGCAAGACCAGCGTGTCTACCTGCGGCAGTTGTCACTACAACGGAGGTGGTGGCGATGGCGTGAAGCACGGTGACCTCGATTCCTCGCTCAACAAGGCAAGCAAGGAGCTCGACGTGCACATGGCCAGCAAGGCCAACGGTGGAGCTGGTTTTACCTGCGCCACCTGTCACCAGGCGGATGGCCACCAGATCGCTGGCAGCCGCATCAGCATGACCGCTTCCGACCCGCACGGCCCGATGCTGCGCGGTGACACGGTGCACGCCGGCCGCAACGCGGCCACCTGCCAGAGCTGCCACGGCGACAAGCCGCACAAGCAGCCTTCGCTGAGTGTCGAGCTGCTGAACAACCACACCAGCAAGCTGGCCTGCCAGAGTTGCCACATCCCCGCATTCGCGCGCGGTGGCGTGGCCACCAAAATGGCCTGGGACTGGTCCACCGCTGGCCAGCTAACGGCCGAGGGCAAGCCGATCCAGAAAAAGGACGAACACGGTCACGTGATCTACGACAGCAAGAAGGGCGACTTCAAGCTCGCCGAAAACGTGGTGCCCGACTATGTCTGGTTCAACGGCAAGGTCAACTTCACCACGCAGGACATGAAGATCGACCCGACCCAGCTGCTCAAGATCAACAGCTTCATGGGCAGTCCGGACGACCCGACCGCGCGGATCTGGCCGGTCAAGCGTTTCGAAGGCAAACAGCCCTACGACAAGGTGCACCTGCAGTTGCTGGTGCCGCACACCGCCACGCCCGACGACACCGCGTTCTGGTTCAACTTCGACTGGCCGAAGGCCCTGCAGGCCGGCGCCACCGCGACCGGACAGCCCTACAGCGGCCAACACGATTTCGTGAAGACCGAGATGCTGTGGCCCATCACCCACATGGTCGCGCCAGCCAGTCAGGCCGTGGCCTGTGCTTCGTGCCACACCAGTGCCGCAAAAAGCCGGCTGGGCGATCTGCCCGGTGTCTACCTGCCTGGGCGCGACAGCCAGCCCTGGATCGACCGCCTCGGCTGGCTGGCCGTGGCGGGTGCATTGGCGGGTGTGCTGCTGCACGCAGGCGCCCGCATCCTGACCCGCCGTCGCAACGCCAGGGAGCACTGACATGACCGAACTTGCCACTTCTGTCGCGCCCGGCACCGAAGTCCCCGGCCGCATCTACATCTACAAACGCTACGAGCGCTTCTGGCACTGGTCGCAGGCGCTGCTGGTCATCGTCATGATGCTCTCAGGCTTCGAGGTGCATGGCAGCTACCACCTGCTGGGTTTCGAGCTTGCAGTGCGCCTGCACACCCTGGCCGCCTGGCTGCTGCTCACGCTCTGGGCCTTCACCATCTTCTGGCAGTTCACCACCGGCGAATGGCGCCAGTACCTGCCCACGCACAAGAAGGTGGCGGCGATGGCGATGTACTACAGCTGGGGCATGTTCCGTGGCGCGCCGCACCCCTTCAAGAAGACGGTGCAGAAGAAGCACAACCCGCTGCAGCGCCTGGCCTACCTGGGCCTGCTGGCGATGATCTCGCCGCTGATCTGGGGCTCGGGTCTGCTCTACCTGTTCCGTGCTTTCTGGCCGTCACTGGGCATCGACCAGTGGCTCACGCTGGAATGGGTGGCCTGGGCGCACACCGCGGGCGCTTTCATGATGCTCACCTTCTTCATCGTGCACGTGTACCTCACCACCACCGGCCACACGCCGCTGGCGCACATCAAGTCCATGGTCACGGGCTGGGAAGAGTTGCACGACGACGCCCATCCCACAGAGGCACCAGCAACCCCGCCGCAAGGTTCGTAAGGAAAACACCATGAAGGCCCACGCATTGCCCCTTCCGCCCGAGTCGGGTATGGACCCGGAGCGCCGCACCTGGCTGCTGACCACCAGCGCCATGGGCGTTGCGGCCACCGCCGCCGTGGCGGTGCCTTTCGTGTCCAGCTTCGCCCCCAGCGAGCGGGCCAAGGCGCAAGGCTCGGCCGTGACCATGGACCCGGCTAGCGTCGCGCCCGGTGAAGTGAAAACCGTGGAATGGCGCGGCCAGCCGGTGTGGGTGATGCGCCGCACACCAGAGATGCTGGCCAGCCTGGAAGGCATCGCCGACCTGGCAGACTCGGCCTCCGAGAAAAAGCAGCAGCCCGACTACGCCACCAACACCCACCGCTCGATCAAGCCCGAGCTGTTCGTGACGGTGGGCATCTGCACCCACCTGGGCTGTTCGCCCGTGACCCTGCCGCAGGGAACGGCCAATCCCAGTGTGCCGGCCGACTGGAAGGGCGGGTTCTTCTGCCCCTGCCATGGTTCCACCTTCGACTTCGCGGGCCGCGTGTTCAGGAACAAACCCGCCCCCACCAACCTGGTCGTGCCGCCGCACAAGTACCTGGCCGACGGCAGCCTGCTGATCGGCGAGGACGACAGCGGTGCTGCCTGAATTTCTTGAATGGAGATAGCTATGTGGTACTTCGCCTGGATGCTCGGTGTCGGATTTGCGGTCTTGCTGGCGATCCTCAACGCCATGTGGGGTGAGCACGAGGAGGCGCGCGCCGCGTCGCGCGGGTCGGACGCATGATGCGACCTACCGCATCCGCAGCGCCCGTGCTGCCCGCCATGCCCACCGCCGGCCACGACGGCAACCCGCCCGTCGCTTCCCCGAGCCGGGTGCACCTGCCCAGCCTGCTGGCCGCGCTGGCCATCATGCTGGTGGGCAGCATCTACCCGCTGCTGTTCGCCGATGCCAACGGGAAAGCCGACCACAGCCTGGCCATGGCGCTGTTCTGGGCCATGAGCGCCGGGCTCGTGCGCGGCGTGGGTTTCGTGCCGCGCTTCGTGGTCTGGCGCTGGCTCTTCTCGGGCTGGGCTTGCGCGGCCGGCCTGCTGCTGGCGGTCTGGTTGCGCTGGGGGGTCTGAGGTGTTGTTCCGCATCCTGCACGACGAGCGCAGCGGCGAACTGAGCTATTTGCTCGCCGACACGGGTGCGCGCGAAGCCGTGCTGGTGGACCCGCACAGCCGCGACCTGCCCGTGCTGCAAGCCCTGCTCAACGAACGCGATCTGCGCCTGCGCTGGGTGCTGCGCACCCACCAGCATGATCCCTTGCAGCCGCTCGAATTCGCCCAGCTCGGGCGCCTGGGCGCGCCGGTGGTGCAGGGCGAGCCCCGTGAGGGCGCGCACCCAGTGGCCGACGGCGATCTGCTGCCCTTTGGCCACGAGTTCCTGCGTGTGCTGGCCACACCCGGCCACACGACCGACTGTCTGAGCTTTGCCTGGCGAGACCGCGTGTTCTGCGGTGGCCTGCTCGCGGTGGATGCCTGCCCGCACCAGCCGCATCCGGCCGAGCCGGCTGCGCTGTGGGACAGCGTGACACAGCGCATCTTCACACTGCCCGATGAAACCCTGCTGTTCGGCGGCCACGAGAAACGCGCGCGCGCCGTGAGCACCGTGCTGGAGCAGCGGCGCTGGCACCCGTTTTTTGCCGCTACCACCCGCGACGAGTACCTGGCTCACGTGGCACGGCTCGAGTCCACGGCGATCCGTGCTGTGGATGAGAGCACCGCGAGCGCCAGCCACGCCCTGGCTTGATGCCGTGGCCATGGTGCCGCCCCTCACGCCCTCCCGTTTTCAACCCCCAACCCCACCCGACAGGACCTCACATGAAACAGACGCTCTTCCAGGAAAAATACCCCGTGCTCGTCGCCGAGATCGACAAGGCCGAGACCCGCTACCAGACGATGGATGCCGTGGTCGCGTACTTCCGCGAAAAGATCGCCGCCAACCCCAAGGTGCAGTTCATCGGGCTGTTCGACCACCACGCCCACACCACGCGCATTGAAGGCACGATCAACCCCGAGATCAAGGCTGCGGTCAACCTCATCTTCTGCTTCGGCCTGGCCCTGCCCAACCCCCAGGTGCTGGCCGTGCGCCCGCGCTCCATCGGCATCGCCGACATGGGAGAAAAGTTCGTGGTGACCTTCATGGAAGCCCCCATGCAGCCCGCCAACGAGGCGATGGAAGCCTGGGTGCGTGGTCTGCGCAACGACGCGAGTTGACCGTTCCCCGCCCCCGGCCGCGCCGGTGGCTCTCCAGGAGTTTCCCCATGACCAACGATTCCGCCGGCAGCCTTGCCGACTGGCCCATTGATCCCGACAGCGTGTACGCCCGCATCGGTGGCGCACCTGCCATTTCCCGGCTTGTCCAGCGCTTCTACGAGCTCATGGACGAGCTGCCCGAGGCCTACACTGTGCGCCAGATCCACCCCGAGAGCCTGGCTGGTAGTGCCGAAAGCCTGTTCGAGTTCCTCTCCGGCTGGTTCGGTGGCCCACCGCTCTACAGCAACAAGAAGGGCCACCCGCGGCTGCGCATGCGCCATGCGCCCTACGCGGTGGGCCCGGTGGAGCGCGACGAATGGATGCTCTGCATGCGCCAGGCCCTGACCGAGCAGATCACCGACCCCGCGCTGCGCGACGGCCTGATCCGCACCTTCGCCGACATGGCTGATCACATGCTCAACACCGACGGCCGCCAGAGCTGCGGCGCCAGCGGGCACGCCAACCCTGAAGCCCGAACCGCCGCATGAGCATGACGACCCTGCTGGTCATGGCCAGCATCGGCAGCGTGGGTGCCATGGCTGGTGCGCTGGGCATTGCCGCGGCGCCAGTGCGATGGCGCGAGCGTCTGTTGCCGCTGTTGCTGGCGTATTCGGCCGGCACCATGCTCGCGGCGGCGCTGCTGGGCATGTTGCCGCGGGCCACGCGCAGCCTGCCCGGGATGCAGGGCGGGCTGGTGGTGCTGGGCGGTCTGCTGTTCTTCTTTGTGCTGGAGCGCCTGCTGCTCTGGCACCACTGCCACGACAGCGGTTGTCAGGTGCGCCGCGCCAGCGGGCGTTTGCTGTTGGTGGGCGATGCATTCCACAATTTTGTTGACGGCGTCGTCATCGCTGCGGCATTTCTGACCTCACCCGAACTTGGCTGGGCCGCCACGCTGGCGGTGGTGGCGCACGAGGTGCCACAGGAGATGGGCGATTACGCGGTGCTGATCGATTCGGGCATGGGCCGCTGGCAGGCCCTGGGCTGGAACCTGCTCTCCGCGCTGGCCACCCTGCCGGGCGCGGTGCTGGGCTACCTGCTGCTGTCGCAGGCACAAAGCTTCACGCCTTATTTGCTGGCTCTCTCGGGCGCGAGTTTTCTGTACATCGCGCTGGGCGACCTGTTGCCGCGCCTGCACCAGCAGCAGGGCCGTAGCTGGTTGGCCTTGCTGATGCTGGTACTGGGCATGGCCACCATCGTGGTCGTGCGCCTCGACGCCCACTGATCTATTTCCCCACGGATTCAAAACCCCATGAACAAGCTGTTGATCGCACTCTCCCTGGCTCTTCCCCTGGGCACCTGGGCCACCCCGCCGGTGGCAGGTCAGGCCATGCCACCGGTGGCGGTGAAAGACCAGCACGAGCGAGACTGGCGCATCGCGCCCGACACGCAGCTGGTGCTGTTCGCCGCCGGACGCACGGCGTCCAACCTCGCCATGGCCGTGCTCGGTGCCCAGCCCAAGGGTTTCCTGGCCACACGCCACGCGGTCTACCTGGCCGACATGAGCAAGATGCCCGGCTTCGTCACGCGCACCTTCGCGCTGCCTTCGCTGCGCGAGCAGCCGTTCGCAGTGGGCGTGGTGCTGGACGACAAGCTGCTGGCCGACTGGCCGCGCCAGGAGGATGCGGTGACCCTGATCCGCCTGAAGGACGGCGTGGTCACCAGCGTGGACCACGCGAAGACCGAGGCGCAGTTGCGCAGCGCGCTGGGCGTTGCACCCTGACACCCAAACCACACAGGAGACCCACCATGGACGCCTTCCAGGACCACTACCCCGACAACGTGGCGCACTGCTACGGCTGCGGCAGCAAGAACCCGCACGGTCACCAGATCAAGACCGTGTGGGACGGCGACGAAACCGTCACGCGCTTCCAGCCCGAGCCGTACCACACCTCGGTGCCGGGTTACGCCTACGGTGGTCTGATCGCTTCGCTGATCGACTGCCACAGCACCGGCACCGCGGCCGCGGCCATGTACCGGCAGGCCGGGCGGGACATGGATTCGCTGCCCGCGTTCCGCTTCGTCACCGGCTCGCTGCACGTGGATTTTCTGAAGCCCACGCCTCTGGCCGGCGAGCTGGTGATCCGCGGCCGCGTGAAAGAGATCAAGGGCCGCAAGGTCATCGTCGAGACCACGGTGTACGCGGGGGATGTGGCCACCGCGCGCGGCGAGGTGGTGGCGGTGCAGATGCCAGAGAGCTTCGGCAGCTGAACCCTGTTGATCCGATCAAAAGGGCCGCCCCCGTGAGGGATCGGCCCTTTTGTTTGGGGCGCTGCGGCGATCAGGCCGCGGGTTTGGGTGGCGCCGGCTTGGGGCCGAAGAGGGTGTCGGTCAGGCGCACATACCAGGCGGCGGACTGCACCTGGATGATGTAGGCCAGCGTGATCACCAGCGCCGCGTCCGACGCCGCGCTGCCGAAGGCGCTCATGGCCAGCGCCAACGCGATGGAGAGGTTGCGCATGACGGTGCCGTAGACCAGCGCGATGGCGTCGCCGCGCGGCAGGAACAGCTTGCCCACCACGGTGCTCAGCAGGTAGTTGATGCCGTAGAGCGCCAGCAGCGGCCACACCACCTGCAGCAGCTGGCCGGGGTCTGCCACCAGCTGCTGGGCCTTGAGCGCCATCGCCACGAACACGATGCCCAGCACACCCAGCGTGGAAAACGGCGGGAAGCGCGGCGCCCAATCGCTCTGGAAGGCTTTCTGGCCGTATTTCTTGAGCAGGTGGTTTTGCGTGAAGTGTCCCGCCACCATGGGCAGGAAGACGATGAAGACGATCTGCAGGAACACCGCCATCAGGTCGATCGGCACCGAGGCACCCATCAGCCACTGCACGTACAGCGGCGTGGCCAGCGAACCGAGGATCAGGCCAATCACGGTCATCTTCACCGCGGCTCCGAGGTTGCCGCCGGCAAAGCCGGTCCAGGATATCGTCATGCCCGAGGTGGGCAGCAACGCTGCCAGCAGCAGGCCGATCGCGTAGTAGGGCTGGCTGGGGAAGAAGAACAGGCCCAGACCGTAGGCGGTGAAGGGCGTGATGCCGAAGTTGATCGCCTGTGTCAGCACCTGTGCCTTGGTATCGCCGCCCTCGAGCACCTTGCCCAGCTTCAGGGTGACCATCATCGGGTAGACCATCAGGAAGGTTAGCGGAATGATCAGGCTCTTGAGCCAGCCGGTGGGTGCCACCAGGCCGAAGCCGAAGCCCAGCACCATGGTGACGGGGATGGTGTAGATGAGGTAGCGCGACAGGAAGCTCAGGACCTTGAACATGGTTGCCATCCGGTGAACGGTGGGGGCGCTGCAGCCCCTTTGAAAAACCGGGCCCGAAGGCCCGGCATGTTACGCCCGGTGTCCGGGCTTGCGATCAGAATGCCAGCGTGCTCACGTTCGGCTTGAGCAGGTGGGCAGCCACGTCAGCGGGCTTGGCGGGCGTCACGCCGGGGATCAGATCGCTGGGCTGCTTGCCGGTGTTGGGCAAGTACAGCGCACAGACTTCGACCTTCGCGCCAGCCTTGATCACGCCTTGCAGCATCTGTTGCGTGGTCACGTCGCGCGGCTTGAGCTTGGGGCCTTCCTTACCCACCACGGCGATGTCACCGGCAGCGTCGCACAGCAGGACACGCACATTGGCTTTTTGCTCCAGCGCCTGACCGGCGAGCACCAGGCCGGCGCCTTGGGCCATGGCGTTGCCGCTGTGAATGTTGACGAAAAGTTCGTTGGTGTCAGCGGCATGGGCGGCAGCGGCGATGGCCAAGCCGAACAGGCCCAGAGTGACGGTTTTTTTCATGGGGTTCCCTTGAGAGATGCAAAACAAAATCTGGTGTGACCAGATGCGAATGCCCGAGTCTATGGATACCCCATGGGGTGTCCGTGACATCCGTCAAAGCCCTGGCGGCAGCAGGGCCGGAGGGCCTGTTTCAGACCCTCCGGCCCCGGAGGCACGAACCAGCGTCGGGTGGGGCGCTGGCGGTTCAGCCGATCACAGCGACTTGGTCGAGTAGTACCAGTCGGTGGTCTTGTAGCCTTCGGCCATGCGCACCTTGATGGCGTCGGGGCTCTTGGGCGGAGGCACGATCACGTCGCAACCGGGGGTCCAGCCTTCGGGCGTGGCCACCTTGTTGGCGTCGCTGGTCTGCATGGCCTGCAGCAGGCGCACGAACTCTTCGATCGAACGTCCGTTGCTCATCGGGTAATACACCATTGCACGCAGGATGCCATTGGGGTCGATAAAGAAGGTGGCGCGCACGGCCTGCGTGTCGGCGGCACCCGGGTGCACCATGCCGTAGGCCTTGGCCACGTCCATCTTGATGTCTTCGATGATGGGGAAGCTGATCTCGACACCGAACTTTTCCTTGATGTTTTGCGTCCAGGCCAGGTGCGAGTACAGGCTGTCGATCGACAGGCCGATCAGCTCGCAGTTCATGCTGCGGAAGGTCTCGGCGTGTTTCTGGAAGCCGATGAACTCGGTGGTGCAGACGGGCGTGAAGTCGGCCGGGTGCGAGAACAGGATCAGCCACTTGCCTTTGTAGTCGGCGAGCGAGCGGTCACCGTGGGTGGTCTTGGCGTTGAAGTCAGGGGCGGCTTCGTTGAGGCGGGGGAAGGTGGCGACGTTTTCCATGAGGAACTCCATTCAGGTGAGTGGGACGAGACACCGGAAAAGCGGAATTGCTTGGCCGATGAATGAAGTCTATTTATATGTAGCTTCTAATAGCTTGCGTTTTATCAAGCGCGCCATTGGCATATCCAACCGCCTCGATAGAGGGACTAGTTCCTCTGGACATCAGGGGATTTAAGCTCGCGTCGTCGAACGCTTCGGTGCTGATGACGTTCCCGCCCAGACTGATCTCGCCATCGAAAACCACTGCACACTGGCCATCCATCCGTAGAAGGCGCTGTGGGCGGCCGCCAGAACCCCGGCTCCTGTTGCAGGTAGGCCCGAAACTACGACGTCGCGCAATCAGGCCGTACTTCACGGCGGGTCCGTGGCAAAGTGGCTCAGCGCTTTTTTGGGACGTCGCGCTCCGCGGTCACACGGCGCAGTTCGCGGTGCAATCGTTCCACCTCCGTGGCAGCTTTCAGAGAGCACAGCCAAGCGGGCACTCGACTCGGCCCAGGGAATGCGTGGATCGGGTCATGTCGCTGTCCAACGAGTCGCGCAGAGTGATGTTTTGACTTTGCTGATGAGGGCGTCGTCGATGACTGTCACCACCGTTAAAGGGGCGGTCTCCGCCAAGTTACCTTGGCGACGCTGTTCGAACTCACGGTCATGACGCAAAGACTCCAGTTGCGCCAACTGCCATGCCTTTTGCTTGTCGCGGGTACGCAAGGAAAATTTGATCTCGGCGCCTGGGTACACGGCCACCAAATCAACTGGTACCTTGGCTCTGAATTAGAACGTGGCGCCGCGCTTAAGCAAGCGGGGTGTCTGTGCATCTCATCGTCTTTCATGAGAGACAGTCTATCGACGGTGTACCAAGGTGGTGTACCACCCAGAAACAAAAAAGCCCCGGAACACTATGTAAACCGGGGCTTTCAGGGTGTCTTGCGAGACGTCTTGGGACGCTCTGGGACTCATTTTTGGCGGAGAGGGCGGGATTCGAACCCGCGGTGGGGATTAGCCCACACACGCTTTCCAGGCGTGCGACTTAAACCACTCATCCACCTCTCCGCGCAGCCTTGCATTATAGCAGGAGCGGCACCTGCTCCTATGTGGTGGCCTCAGCAAACCACAATCAGTCAACCCGATGTGGGCAGGTCGGAGGATTTGGGCCAGGCATGGCTTTGCAGCAGCGCCAGCGCGACATGGCGCAGCGCAGCCTCATGGGTGCTGTCCAACACCACCGGCGGCGCCACCCCAGCCTCCCAGGCTTCCAGCCAGCGCTGTACGCAGAGGCACCATCGGTCTCCCGGCTTCAGTCCAGCAAACCGCCACTCAGGCCGTGGTGTGACGAGGTCGTTGCCCCGGCTGAGAGAGAAGTCCAGGAACTCGGTGGTCACACGGGCGCACACCACGTGGGTGCCCTGGTCGCTGGCGTCGGTATGGCAGCAGCCATCCCTGAAGTAGCCCGTCAACGGGTCGTAGGAGCAGGGCTGCAATTCACCCCCGAGCACGTTGCGGGCCATCGTCGGCATCGTGCTCATGCAGGCTTGCCGATGGTCACCATCTTCATGGCCGAGGCAATCAGGGCCGACACTTCCGACATGTTGCCCGGCACAATCAGTGTGGTGGTGGCGTCAGCGGCCACCTTGCCATAGGCATCCACCGCCCGCTCGGCCACTTTCAGCTGCACAGCCTGCTCGCCGCCGGGCTGGCGGATGGCCGCCGCGATGCGCTCGATGGCCAGTGCCGTGGCATCGGCCACGGCGGTGATGGCTGCGGCTTCACCCTGGGCCGAGTTGATGGCGGCCTGCTTCTCGCCCTCCGAGCGGGCGATGAAGGCCTCGCGCTCACCCGTGGCGATGTTGATCTGTTCCTGCCGGCGCCCCTCTGATGCAGCGATCAGCGCACGCTTCTCGCGCTCGGCGGTGATCTGTGCCTGCATGGCGTGCAAAATTTCCTTCGGTGGCGTCAGATCCTTGATCTCGTAGCGGAGCACCTTCACACCCCAGTTGAGTGCAGCCTCATCGATCGCCTGGACCACCTGTGCGTTGATGATGTCGCGCTCCTCGAAAGTCTTGTCGAGTTCGAGCTTGCCGATCACCGAACGCAGCGAGGTTTGTGCGAGCTGGGTGACGGCCATGATGTAGTTCGAAGAGCCGTAGCTGGCACGCATCGGATCCGTCACCTGGAAATAGAGGATGCCGTCGACCTGCAACTGCGTGTTGTCCCGGGTGATGCAGACCTGGCTGGGGACATCCAGCGGGATCTCTTTCAGGCTGTGCTTGTAGGCCACCTTATCAATAAACGGTACCAGGAAATTCAGGCCCGGGGCAAGGGCCGCGTGGTACTTGCCCAGGCGCTCCACCACCCAGGCGTTCTGCTGGGGTACCACCTTGATGGAACGTGTGATGAAGATGGCGGCGATGACGAACAGCAGGACAGCGATTTCCATGGGTGTGATTCCGGTCTATGGCGAAGGGTGACGGATGCATCATGCCCCACCAGGGAGGCAGACAAAAAACGGGGTCAGACTTTTTCAACCAGCAGGCGACTGCCAACGAGTTCGGCAACCCGGTAGGCTCCGGGCGCCTGGGGGTTGCCCGGCCGTTGGATGACGGTCCACTGAGCGCCACGGTACTTCACGCTAGCCGTGCCATCGGGCAGCCATTCATCAACCTGGATGACCTCACCCACATCCAGGTTCACGCTGCGCATGGCGCGTACCGACGGATCGGAGGGTCGCCGTCTCTTGATGAGATACCAACCCACCACGGCCGCCGAGCCGACTGCCGCAGCGACAACGAGTTGCGTCGTCAGACCAGCACCCAGGTGGGCGGTGAGGGCGGCTGCGGCCATGCCGACGGCCAGCATGAGCAGGTAGAAGGTTCCCGTGAAAAGTTCGAGTGCGACGGCCGCGCCGGCCAGCATCCACCAAAGCGTCGAGTCCGACATGTGATCTCCTGGCATCGCCGACTTTCCCCTGAATGTCTGGCGATGGCGACATTCTGCGATAAAAGCGCGCCCCGAAAAGAGCAGTGCCACGTGATTTCCGTACACTTCGCGCCTGTTTCGATTCCTTTTGAACCCCTGAGAGCTGCGGCAGCGGCTGGAGACCACCATGAAATTCCGTTTTCCCATCGTCATCATCGATGAAGACTTTCGCTCGGAAAACACCTCCGGGCTGGGTATCCGTGCACTGGCGCAGGCGATCGAAGCCGAAGGATTTGAGGTGGTGGGCGCGACCAGCTACGGCGACCTTTCGCAATTTGCCCAGCAGCAGTCGCGCGCCAGTGCCTTCATCCTCTCCATTGATGATGAAGAGTTCAGCCCCGGACCGGAGCTGGATCCGGTGGTGCTGAATCTGCGCAACTTCATCGAAGAGGTGCGACGCAAGAACGCCGATGTGCCGATCTATGTGCATGGAGAGACCAAGACCAGCCGCCACCTGCCGAACGACGTGCTGCGCGAACTGCACGGATTCATTCACATGTTCGAGGACACGCCTGAATTCGTGGCGCGCCACATCATCCGTGAGGCAAAAAGCTACCTGGAAGGCATCCAGCCGCCCTTTTTCAAGGCATTGCTGGACTACGCCGAGGACGGCTCCTATTCCTGGCATTGCCCGGGACATTCGGGGGGCGTGGCATTCCTGAAGAGCCCGGTCGGCCAGATGTACCACCAGTTCTATGGCGAGAACATGCTGCGCGCCGATGTCTGCAATGCGGTGGAGGAACTCGGCCAGCTGCTGGACCACAACGGCGCCATCGGCGCGAGCGAACGCAATGCCGCGCGCATCTTCAACGCCGACCACTGCTTCTTCGTCACCAACGGCACCAGCACCAGCAACAAGATCGTGTGGCACCACACGGTGGCGCCGGGTGACGTGGTGGTGGTGGACCGCAACTGCCACAAGTCGGTGCTGCACAGCATCATCATGACGGGTGCCATTCCCGTCTTCCTGAAGCCCACGCGCAACCACTACGGCATCATCGGGCCCATTCCCCAGAGCGAGTTCGAGATCGAATCGATCCAGGCCAAGATCCGTGCCAACCCCTTGCTGGCCGGCGTGGACGCAGAGAAGGTCAAGCCTCGCGTGCTGACGCTCACACAGTCCACCTACGATGGTGTGCTCTACAACACGGAGACCATCAAGAAGTTGCTGGATGGTTACGTGGACAACCTTCACTTCGACGAGGCCTGGCTGCCCCACGCCGCGTTTCACCCGTTTTATGGCACCTTCCACGCCATGGGCAAGAAGCGGGCGCGGCCGCAAGAGATGGTGGTCTACGCCACGCAATCCATACACAAGCTGCTGGCCGGCATCAGCCAGGCCAGCCACGTGCTGGTGCAGGACTCGCAGAGCACCAAGCTGGATCGGCACCTCTTCAACGAGGCCTACCTGATGCACACCAGCACCTCGCCGCAGTACAGCATCATCGCCAGTTGCGATGTCGCCGCCGCCATGATGGAGCCGCCGGGCGGCACCGCGCTGGTGGAGGAGAGCATTGCCGAGGCGCTGGATTTCCGTCGCGCCATGCGCAAGGTGGAGGCCGAGTTTGGCCAGGACGACTGGTGGTTCCAGGTATGGGGGCCGGACCAACTGGTGGAAGAGGGCATCGGCCGCGCAAGCGACTGGGTGCTCAAGCGCACCGATGCCGATGGCGTGCACCCCGCCGATGGCGAGGAGGCTTGGCACGGCTTCGGCGACATGGCGCCGGGCTTCAACATGCTGGACCCGATCAAGGCCACCATCGTCACGCCGGGCCTGAACCTGGACGGACGCTTTGAACCCACCGGCATTCCGGCTTCCATCGTCACCAAATTCCTGGCCGAGCACGGCGTGGTGGTGGAGAAGACCGGCCTGTACAGCTTCTTCATCATGTTCACCATCGGCATCACCAAGGGCCGCTGGAACACGCTGCTGACGGCACTGCAGCAATTCAAGGATGACTATGCCAAGAACCAGCCCATGTGGCGGATCATGCCGGAGTTTTGCGCCAAGCAGCCGCGCTATGAGCAGATGGGCCTGCGCGACCTGTGCCAGCACGTGCACTCGCTCTACGCCAAATACGATGTCGCCCGGCTGTCGACCGACATGTACCTGAGCGACCACACGCCCGCCATGAAACCGAGTGATGCATTCGCGCACATTGCACACCGCACGACACAGCGCGTGCCGATCGACGAGCTGGAAGGACGCATCACCACCAGCCTGGTCACGCCTTACCCGCCGGGTATTCCCCTGCTGATCCCTGGCGAGGTGTTCAACAAGAAGATCGTCGACTATCTGAAGTTCAACCGCGAATTTGCACGCGAATGTCCAGGCTTCGAAACCGACATTCACGGCCTGGTGCAGGAAACCGGCAGCGACGGCGTGGTGCGTTACTACGCGGACTGCGTTGCCGCCTGAGAGCGGATCGCCGCCGGAGCGGCACAGGCTCGGCGGTAAGATGACTCCGTACCTGACCGGCGGGGTGTCTTTCCGCCGGATTTTTGTGGCTTGTGCCACGTATGGACCTGGAGGTTTTCATGTTTCCGGAATACCGCGATCTCATCACCCGGCTCAAGGGCCACGACGCCCATTTCACGCGCCTGTTCGACAAGCACAACGAACTGGACCAGTTGATCAAGAACAAGGAAGCACACATCGAACCGGGTACGCAGATCGAAATTGAGCAACTCAAGAAGGAAAAATTGCTGCTCAAGGACCAGATCTACACCCACCTGCGCCAGGTCGGCGCTTGATCGCGAGGGCCTGCTGACCCGATGGACCGGTCCCGTCAGGGGTGAGCTCAGGGTTTGACCCGGGCAACCGGCACCGCGGCGTCAGCGGCACAAGCGCCGGGAAGAGCGAACAGGCTGGCCCTCGCCAGCACCATCGCCAGGTGCCTGCGGCGCAGGTCCAGAGAGGTCATGTGCCGCAGCCCGACCCCAGACGACGTCAGGAAACGGCTTCGCTTTCGCGGCTGATGCCGCCGGTCTGGCTGAAGCCGCCGTCCACATAGGTGATCTCGGCGGTCACGCCCGAGGCCAGGTCGGACAACAGGAACGCGGCCACATTGCCCACTTCGTCGATGGTCACGTTGCGGCGGGTAGGCGACGCAGCGGCCACCACGGACAGCAGCTTGCCGAAGTCCTTGATGCCGCTGGCGGCCAGCGTCTTGATGGGGCCGGCGCTGATGCCGTTCACGCGCATGCCGCGCGGGCCCAGCGATTCCGCCAGGTAGCGCACCGAGGCTTCCAGACTGGCTTTGGCCAGGCCCATGGTGTTGTAGTGCGGGATGATGCGCAGCGCACCCAAGTAGCTCAGCGTGAGCAGCGCGGCTTTCTCGTTCAGGTAGGGCAGGGCTGCCTTGGCCATGCCGGGGAAGCTGTAGGCGCTGATGTCGTGGGCGATGCGGAAATTCTCTCGCGAGAGACCATCCAGGAAATCCCCAGCGATGGCTTCGCGCGGGGCAAAGCCGATGCTGTGCACAAAGCCGTCGAACTTGGGCCAGGTCTGCGACAGGTCGGCGAACATCTTGTCGATCTGCTCATCAGAACTCACGTCGCAGTCGAAGATCAGTTTCGAATCGAAGTCGGCCGCGAATTCGGTGATGCGGTCCTTGAAACGTTCACCCACATAGCTGAACGCCAGTTCGGCACCTTGCTGGTGGCAGGCCTTGGCAACACCGTAGGCGATGGAACGATTCGACAGCACGCCCGTGATCAGCAGTTTCTTGCCAGCAAGAAAACCCATTGTCCAGTCTCCAAACAAAATTCCAGCAGAATTGTCGCATGCGCTCCAACTGCAACCGTTTTCGTTCCAGCCTTGTTGGGGCGTGCGTCGCTGCCGCATTGCAGCTGTTCGGTCCTGCTGCATGGGCGGCTCATGGCTATGCGCTCTGGGGCGATCTGAAATACCCGGCCGGGTTCACCCACTTCGCGTACGTCAACCCGGCGGCTCCCAAGGGTGGCGAGCTGCGGCTTGTGAGCAATCTGCGCACTTCCACGTTCGACAAGTACAACCCCTTCACCCTGCGCGGCAGCGCGCCGGCGTACCTGTCGGACCTGATGTTCGACTCGCTGCTGGTCGGTGCGCTGGACGAAACCGGCGCGGGATATGGCCTGCTGGCAGAAGATGTGAGTGCGGCCAGCGACGGTTTGTCGGTCACGTTCCGGCTGCGCCCGACGGCCCGCTTTCACAACGGCGATCCGGTGCTGGCCGCCGACGTGAAGCACAGCTTCGATACGCTGATGGGGCCGCACACCTCGCCCGCCTACAAAACCATTCTTGAAGATGTGGCCGGGCTGGATGTGCTGGACGAGCGCACGGTGCGCTATCGATTCAAGAAGCCCAACCGCGAGTTGCCGCTGACGGTGGGCGGGTTGCCGGTGTTCAGCCGCGCCTGGGGCAATGAAGTGGATGCGAAGACGGGCCTGCGCAAGACATTCGATCAGGTCGTGACGGACACACCGATCGGCAGTGGCCCCTACCGGATCGGCCCGGTGCAGTTCGGCAAGGACATCACCTACCTGCGCGACGAATCCTACTGGGCGCGCGACCTTCCGGTGCGTCGCGGCACTGCCAATTTCGACCGCATCCTGATCAAGATCTACAAGGACGGCACCGCCCGCCTGGAGGCGCTGAAGGCCGGCGAATTCGACCTGATGCGGTTCTTCTCGGCGGGTGACTGGGCGCGACGCGTCAACGGCAAACGCTTCAACACGGGCGAGCTGGTCCGGGCCGAATTCAGACACCGCCTGCCGACCGGCTTTCAGAGCTATGTGCTCAACACGCGTCGCACGCTGCTCAAAGACCGCCGTGTGCGCGAAGCCCTGGGCCTGGCGATGGACTACGAGTGGATGAACCGGCAGATGTTCTACGGCGCCTACCAGCGGGTCCAGGGCCTGTTTGGCAACACGGACTGCTCGCCCACCGGCTTACCGTCTCCAGAAGAGCTCGTCCTGCTGGAGCCCTGGCGGGCTCAATTGCCCGCCGAAGCCCTGGGTCCGATGTTTGTGCCACCACGCACCGATGGTGACAGTTCGCTGCGGGCCAATTTGAGACGCGCGCAGAGCCTGTTGCGGGAGGCGGGCTGGACGGTTCAGGGTGGCCAGTTGCGCAATGCCCGGGGGGAGGCCATGGTGCTGGAGTACCTGGACAGCAACGAAACCGGTGCCCGGGTGGTCACGCCCTGGGCGCGAAACCTGGAAAAGCTCGGCATCGAGCTGAAGTTCCGACCGGTGGATTTCGCACTCTACCAGCAGCGCCTGCGCACCTTCGATTTCGACATCATCTCGATTGCTTACGGTGGCACCCACAACCCGGGCGCTGAATACGCCGACCTGTTTGGCAGCCGGGCCGCCGTGACCGAAGATTCCGGCAACTTCGCTGGCGTGGCCAGCCCGGCGGTGGACGCACTCATCACGCGCATGACCGATGCACGGAAGAAGACGGATTTTCTCGCGGCCTGCCGCGCACTGGACCGCGTCATCAGCCACAGCCATTTCCTGATACCGCAGTGGTCGGCCACCACCCACCGCATGGTCTACAACGCCTGGCGGCTTGCGCTTCCGCCGAGCATGCCGCCCTACGCGGCCGGTGAAACCTGGGCCATCGACACCTGGTGGTCGCTGAAACCATGAAGCCCGCAGCCTTGCGCCACTCATAATCCAGCGCCATGTGGCTCTACATCCTCAAGCGCCTGTTGCTCATGATCCCGACGCTGTTCGGGGTGCTGCTGCTCACGTTTGTGGTGATCCAGTTCGTGCCTGGCGGTCCGGTGGATCAGTATCTGGCCGAAGCGCGCGCAGGGCAGGGTGCAGGTGCCGAAGGTGGCTCGGTGTACCGCGGCGCACAGGGGGTGGACCCGCAGCGTCTGGAGCAGATCAAGGCGCTGTACGGTTTTGACCAGCCCGCACATGTGCGCTTTGTCCAGATGCTCGGCCAGTTCGCGCGCTTTGACCTCGGCACCAGTTTTTTTCAGAACAAGGCGGTGTCCGAACTGATTGTCGAGAAGCTGCCGGTGTCCATCAGCCTGGGTCTGTGGACCTTTTTCATCAGCTACCTGGTGGCGGTGCCGCTGGGCGTGGCCAAGGCCGTGCGGGCGGGTTCCCGTTTTGACATGGTCACCACGCTGCTGGTGCTCGTCGGCTACGCCATTCCCGGCTTCGTGCTGGGCGTGGCCTTGCTGGTGATCTTCGGCGGCCAGTTGCAGTGGTTCCCCCTGCGCGGGCTGACCTCTGCCAACTGGGAGGAGCTTGGCTGGGGCGCGCGCATCATGGACTACCTCTGGCACATCACGCTGCCCATCATCGCCATGGTGTTGGGCAGTTTTGCGGTGACCACCATGCTGACCAAAAACGCCTTCCTGGAAGAGATACGCAAGCAGTACGTGATGACCGCGCGCGCCAAAGGACTGAGCGAGCGACAGGTGCTGTGGCGGCACATCTTTCGCAATGCCCTCATTCCGATCGTCACTGGGTTTCCGTCCGCCTTCATCGGCGCATTTTTTGCCGGCTCGCTGCTGATCGAGACGCTCTTCTCGCTCGATGGCCTGGGCCTGCTCAGCTATGAGAGCGTGATCCGGCGCGACTACCCCGTCGTGATGGGCACGCTGTTCCTTTTCACGCTGATCGGCCTGGTGACCAAGCTCATTTCCGATCTCTGTTATGTCTGGGTGGACCCGCGTGTCAAATTCGACTGAAGCCGTTGCGCCCGAGCCCCTCCGCGCGTCGGGTCAGGTGGGGGCGAGTCCGTCGAAACGAGCCTGGCAGCGCTTCCGCCGCAATCGGCTGGGCTACTGGAGCCTGGTGGTTTTCTGTGTGCTGGTGGTGGCCAGCCTGTTTGCCGAGTTGCTGTCGAACGATCGACCCCTGCTTGTGCGCTATGAGGGGCAGACCTACTTTCCAATGGTGCGCGACTACCCGGAGACGGTGTTTGGCGGTGACTTTGAGAGCAACACGGATTTTCTGGATCCGTTCATCCGGGAACAGATCACCCGGGGCGACAACTGGGCGCTGTTTGCGCCGAATCCCTACGGGCCGAAAACGCTGAACTATTTCGCCAGGGAACCCAACCCGTCTGCGCCGACGCGCGACAACTGGCTGGGCACCGATGACCGCGGGCGCGACCTGCTCGCCCAGCTGACCTACGGTTTTCGCGTGAGTGTGCTGTTTGCCTTGGCCCTGACTTTCGTCGGCACGGCGCTCGGCGTGATCACCGGCGCGATCCAGGGCTTTTTCGGCGGCAAGACCGATCTGGCGTTCCAGCGCTTCATCGAGATCTGGGGTTCCATGCCCGAGCTGTACCTGCTCATCATCTTCTCGGCGGTGTTTGCCCCCAGCATCAGCCTGCTGCTGGTGCTGCTCAGCCTGTTCGGCTGGATGGGACTGTCGGACTACGTGCGGGCCGAGTTTCTCCGCAACCGTCAGCTCGACTATGTGAGAGCGGCCCGGGCGCTGGGGCTGTCCAGCGGGCAGATCATCTGGCGCCATGTGCTGCCCAACAGCCTGACGCCCGTGGTGACTTTCCTGCCTTTCCGGATGAGTGCGGCGATTCTGGCCCTCACCTCGCTGGACTTCCTGGGTCTGGGCGTGCCGCCCGGCACGCCTTCGCTGGGCGAGCTGCTGAGTCAGGGCAAGAACAACATCGATGCTTGGTGGATTTCCATGTCCACGTTCGCGGTGCTGGTGATCACGCTGCTGCTGCTGACTTTCATGGGCGATGCATTGCGCGACGCTCTGGACCCCAGAAAGCAGGATCGATGAATCCGCTGCTGGAAGTCCAGGGGTTGAGCGTGGCATTCAATGGGGTGCGCGTCGTGCACGGTGTCGACTTCGTCATGGCACCGGGCGAAAAGCTGGCGCTGGTGGGCGAGTCCGGCTCGGGGAAAACCGTCTCGGCGCTTTCATTGCTGCGTCTGGTGCACAACGCGGAGGTCACGGGTTCGGCCCGACTTCAGGGCCGCGACCTGCTGCAGATGAGCGAGCGGCAGTTGCGCGGTGTGCGGGGCGACGACGTGGCCATCATCTTTCAGGAGCCCATGACCGCGCTCAACCCGCTCTACACCGTGGGCGACCAGATTGCCGAGGTGCTCCAGCTGAAGAAGGGGCTGACGCCGAACCAGGCAGAGGCCGCTTCGGTGGAGTTGCTGGCGTCGACCGGCATCCCAGAGCCCGCGCGCCGCGCACGGGCTTACCCGCACCAGCTCAGCGGCGGACAGCGCCAGCGCGCCATGATCGCCATGGCGCTGGCCAGTTCGCCCAAGCTGCTGCTGGCCGACGAGCCCACCACCGCACTCGATGTGAGTCTGCGCGGCCAGATCCTGGACCTGTTGTCCGAGCTGCAGCGCCAGCATGGCATGGCGGTGTTGCTGATCACGCACGATCTGAACCTGGTGCGTCGCTTTGCCGACCGGGTGGCCGTGATGGAGCGTGGCCACCTGGTGGAGCAGGGCGCGGTATCCGATGTGTTTGCGGCCCCACAGCATCCCTACACCCGGATGCTGCTGACCAGCAAGCCCGAACGCCAGGTGCTTGATACCGGTGTGGCCGATGAGGCTGCCACGCCCGTGTTGCAGGCCAGACAGTTGCGGGTGAGCTATCCGGTGCCCCTGCCAGGCTTGCGAGGCTGGTTCAAGAAAGGGGAGTTCGTGGCGGTGCAGGGTGCAGACCTGGACCTTGCCCCGGGCCGCACCCTTGGCGTGATCGGCGAGTCCGGCTCTGGCAAGTCCACGCTGGCGCTGGCAGCGCTGGGTTTGCTGCCGCACCAGGGCACGCTCCAGGTCACGGGCTCGGACTGGGTCGAGGCGCGGCGCGCTGGCCAGGAACGGTCCCTGCGCCAGCACATCCAGGTGGTGTTTCAGGACCCGTATTCCTCGCTGTCTCCGCGCATGACGATCGAGCAGATCGTCGGTGAGGGACTGCTGGTGCACGAGCCGCAGCTCACGGCCGCGCAGCGCCGTGACCGGGTGGTGGCTGCCCTGGCCGATGTGGGCTTGCTGGACGATCCGGGCCGGGGCGGCGACTGGCTGCAGCGATACCCCCACGAGTTCTCGGGCGGCCAGCGTCAGCGGCTGGCCATTGCCCGTGCGCTGATCGTCGGGCCGCAGTTGCTGGTGCTGGACGAGCCCACCAGCGCACTGGACGTGACCGTGCAAAAGCAGGTGCTCGCGCTGCTGCAGCGCCTGCAACGGGAGCGCGGCCTGAGTTACCTGCTGATCACCCACGATGTGGACGTCATTGCAGCCATGGCCCACGAGGTCGTGGTCATGAAAGATGGCGTACTGGTCGAGCGTGGGTCGGTCGGGCAGGTGCTGCAGGCCCCCGAACACCCCTACACTCGCTCGCTGGTTCAAGCATGGGCCTGAGAGCAGGCAAGCGCCTGGATTGACATTTGTCAGGCGATCTCTGGCGGCGCCCGGGTATAAAACACGGTTTACCCGAATCCCCAGTCCAACCGGGTAACTTCATGAACGACAGGCTTTCTTCTCAGCCCGCCAACGGGCCCGTCCCCGTCACCCCTTCCTCCGTGCTGCGCTGGCTCGCGCTGGGCTGGGCCGACCTGCGGCGCAACCCGGCCCCAGGCCTGATTCACGGCGTGCTGCTGGCGGCCGCTGGGTGGCTGCTGCTCTGGCTTGCACGTGACAAGTTCTGGCTGCTCGCCGGTGCATTTTCCGGGTTTCTGATCGTCGCGCCGATCCTGGCGACAGGCCTGTACCAGGTCAGCCGTTCCTGCAACACCGGCCACTGCGTGGGCATGGGGGAAGTGGTGTCCCTATGGCGCTCCGGCGACGCCCGCTTGGTCCGGTTCGGGCTGCTGCTGGGCCTGGCCGGCACCGGCTGGGTGCTGACGTCGGCCGGCCTGATCACCCTCTGGTCTCCTGTGCCTATTTACAAACCGGTCGACTTTCTGCGACACGTGGTTCTGGTGCGCGAGCTCGGGCTTTTTGAAGTCTGGCTCCTGCTCGGCGCTCTGTTGGCCGCGCCGGTGTTCGCCTCCACGGTGGTGGCGCTGCCGATGCTGGTGGATACGACGGTTCCGGTGAGCATGGCCGTGGCTGAGAGCTGGCGTGCAGTCGCCAGTCATCCTGGCGCAATGGCCCTGTGGGCCGTGGTCATTGGTGTGCTCGTCGGTCTGGGCATGTTGACGGCGCTCATTGGCCTGATCGTGGTCATTCCCCTGATCGCGCACGCCAGCTGGCACGCCTACTGCGACCTGAGCGCCCGCCAGGCCAATCCCCTGTCCCCCGGTCCCCTGCAGGCCTGAACCCGGCCGGCGCTGCTCCATGCAAACCACCCTCTTCGGCTACACGGAAAGCCAGATTGCCCAGTTCGGGCTGTCTTTTGGCGTAGGCGCCTTCATCCTGTACATGCTGTTCATCGTGCTGAACCTGGCGCTGGAGTCGAAAGCCGGCAAGTTCGGTACGTTCATCCTGTTCTTGGTGCTGTCCTTCGGGATGCTGGGTTTCCTGGCCAAGAACATCATCCAGTGGGTCCTGGGGATGTGAATTCCGGAAATACGCGGCTTCACGCCCCGTCGATCTTGCAAACAGCGGTTTAGCCGGGTTACAATCCTTGCTTCACGACCAAATGGGCGGGTTACTACCGGCCCATTTTTTTTGGCCGATCGCTTTTACCCCCACGCTAACCCTTAGGGCAGACACCACACACGATGGCCTGGCAAGAAACCGTAGAACAAACCGTCACCGGACTGGGTTTTGACCTGGTGGACCTTGAGCGTTCTGCCGGTGGTTTGCTGCGGGTCACCATCGACTGGCCTTGGCAGGCCCCGCCAGCCGGGCAGGAGCCGCCTCCCGAGCGTTTTGTGACGGTGGAAGACTGCGAGAAAATCACGCGCCAGTTGCAGTATCTGCTGGAGGTCGAGGGGCTTGAGTACCGCCGTCTTGAGGTGGGGTCGCCCGGGATTGACCGGCCCCTGCGGCGCGAGATGGACTACATCCGTTTTCAGGGTCACGTGGTCGATCTGACGCTGAAGGCACCGATTGGCGTCACCGGCACGGAGGTGTCGGCCAACCGGAAAAAATTCCGGGGCACGCTGGAGCGTGCCGACGACGGTGTGCAGTGGCGGCTGGTCTGGAGCGACGCGCCCGAGCCCAAGCCCGGGCAGCGCGTGAGCAAAAAACGGGTGCCGGCGCCACTGCAGGCGCTCACGTTTGGTCTGGACGACGTCCAGCAGGCGAGGCTCGCGCCGATTGTGAATTTCAAGGGGCGGCAGGCCTCGGGGGCGGCAGATCTTTCGTGATGTGCTGGCGAATACCCATGAATGCTGAAAACGGTTTTGAACATGAAAAAGATATCCGGAAAGGTGGGCGAGTGAAATGAACCGCGAAATGTTGATGCTGATTGATGCCATCTCCCGCGAGAAAAACGTCGAACGCGACGTGGTGCTCGGTGCGGTGGAGCTGGCGCTGGCCTCGGCCACCAAGAAACTCTACAAGGGCGAAGTGGACATCCGTGTGGCCATGGACCCGGACACCGGTGCCTACGAGACCTTCCGGCGCTGGCTGGTGGTGCCCGATGAAGCGGGTCTGCAAAACCCAGATGCCGAAGAGCTGCTGACCGATGCGCGTGACGAGATTCCCGACATCGAAGAAGGCGACTTCATCGAGAAGCCAGTGGAGAGCGTGCCGATCGGTCGCATTGGCGCCATGGCCGCCAAGCAGGTGATCCTGCAGAAAATCCGCGATGCCGAGCGCGAAATGCTGCTCAACGATTTCATGTCACGTGGCGACAAGATCTTTGTCGGTACCGTCAAGCGCATGGACAAGGGCGACCTCATCATCGAGAGCGGCCGGGTTGAAGGCCGCCTCAGGCGCAGCGAAATGATCCCGAAGGAAAACTTCCGCACTGGCGACCGCGTGCGCGCCATGATCATGGAGGTGGACCTGACGCTGCGAGGTGCCCCCATCCTGCTGTCGCGTTCTGCACCCGAGTTCATGATCGAGTTGTTCCGGCAGGAAGTGCCCGAAATCGAACAGGGCCTGCTCGAAATCAAGACCTGCGCCCGTGATCCGGGTTCGCGCGCCAAGATTGCCGTGCACACGCTCGACAAGCGCATCGACCCCATCGGGACCTGTGTCGGCGTGCGCGGTTCACGCGTGAACGGCGTGACCAACGAACTCGCCGGCGAGCGCGTGGACATCGTGCTCTGGAGCGAGGACCCGGCCCAGTTTGTCATCGGTGCCCTGGCGCCGGCGAACGTGGTGTCTATCGTGGTGGACGAAGAGCGCCACGCGATGGACGTGGTGGTGGACGAGGAAAACCTCGCCATTGCCATCGGTCGTGGTGGTCAGAACGTGCGCCTGGCGTCGGAGCTGACCGGCTGGCGCATCAACATCATGACCGCCGACGAGTCGGCTCAGAAACAAGCCGAAGAGGCCGACAGCATCCGCAAGGTGTTCATGGCCAAGCTGGACGTGGACCAGGAGATCGCCGACATCCTGATTGAAGAGGGTTTCACCAGCCTGGAAGAGGTGGCCTATGTGCCGCTGCAGGAAATGCTGGAAATCGAGTCCTTCGACGAAGACACGGTCAACGAGCTGCGCACCCGTGCCAAAGATGCCTTGCTGACCATGGAAATCGCCCGGGAAGAGAGCGTCGAGGAGGTCTCGCAGGATCTGCGCGACCTTGAAGGCGTGACGCCGGAGCTGATCGCCAAGCTGGCCGACGGCGGCGTGCACACCCGCGACGAGCTGGCCGACCTGGCCACCGACGAGCTGACCGACATCACCGGACAGTCGCCGGAAGAGGCTACCGCGTTGATCATGCTGGCCCGCGCCCACTGGTTCGCCGGTGACGAAGCGCAAACCACGACCTGACCAGCGGAGGCCCCAGCGGAGAAAAGAACCTATGACAAGTACCACCGTCGCCGAATTGGCTGCAGAGCTGAACAAGCCAACCTCCCTTTTGCTGGAGCAACTCTCCGCATCCGGAGTGCCCAAGACATCCGGAAACGACCCCGTCTCGGAGTCCGACAAGCAGATGCTGCTGGGTCACCTCAAGGCCAGCCACGGCACGGCTGGCGGAGAGCGCAAGAAGATCACGCTGGTCAAGAAATCGACCTCGGAAATCAAGCAGGCCGACTCGACCGGGCGCGCCCGAACGATCCAGGTGGAGGTGCGCAAAAAACGCACCTTCATCAAGCGTGACGACGAGGTGGTGGTGCCTGAGCCCACACCCGTGCCCGAGCCCGCTGCGCCCGTGATCGACACCGAAGAACTGGCCCGGCGCGAGGAAGATGCGCGCCGTCAAGCCGAGTTGCTGCGTCGCCAGGAAGAGGAATTGACGCAGAAGCGCCAGCAGCGCGAAGCCGAGGAAGCCCGTGCCGCAGAGGCCGCCGAGCAGTCCCGTCTCGCCGCTGAGGCCGCCGAGGCCGCGGCGCGTGCCGAGCGCGAAGCTGCAGCCCCCACCGCAGCGGTCGAGACCCAGGGTTCGGCTGCCGCTCGCATTGCCGAACATGAGAAGGCACAGGCCGCCGCGATCGAGCGCGAATCGGTGGCCCGGGTGATTGCCGACAAAAAGGCAGAAACCCAGAGAGCCGATGACCTGCGCGCCCAGGATCTGGTCGAGCGTCGCCGCAAGGCTGAAGCCGAAGCAGCCAACATCCGCGCCATGATGGCGGCTCCCGCCAAAACCTTGGTGGCAAAAAAGCCCGAGCCGGCGCCCGATGCCAAGAGCATCAAGGGCACGCTGCACAAGCCGGCCGGCACGCCAGGCGCCAAGCCGGCGGGTACCGCTGCCGCCGGCACTGCAGGTGCTGCCGGAGCGGCTGGCAAAAAGGAAGTCAAGTCGGAAAATCTTTCCTCGACCTGGAAGGATGACGCCGCCAAGAAGAAGGAAATCAAGACCCGTGGTGACACCAGCGCCGGTCGTTCCAACTGGCGCGGTGGTCCCCGCGGTGGTGGCCGTCGTGGAGATCGCGATTCCCGTGGTGACAGCGGCCAGGGCAACTTCGTGGCACCCACCGAGTTCAAGGTCATCGAAGTGCACGTGCCGGAGACCATCACGGTGGCTGAGCTGGCCCACAAGATGAGCCTGAAGTCCTCTGAGGTCATCAAGCAGTTGATGAAGCTCGGCCAGATGGTCACGATCAACCAGCCCCTGGACCAGGACACCGCGATGATCGTGGTGGAGGAACTCGGGCACAAGGCCATCGTGGCCGCACTGGACGATCCGGAAGCCTTCACCGATGAAGACGTGACGCAACAGGAAGCCGAATTGTTGCCACGCGCGCCGGTCGTGACCGTGATGGGTCACGTCGACCACGGCAAGACCTCGTTGCTGGACTACATCCGCCGTGCCAAGGTGGCCGCGGGCGAGGCCGGCGGCATCACGCAACACATCGGTGCCTACCACGTGGAAACGCCGCGCGGTATGGTGTCCTTCCTCGATACCCCGGGTCACGAGGCGTTCACCGCCATGCGTGCCCGTGGTGCCCAGGCCACCGACATCGTGATCCTGGTCTGCGCGGCCGACGATGGTGTCATGCCGCAGACCAAGGAAGCGATCAAGCACGCGAAAGCGGCGGGTGTCCCGATCGTGGTGGCACTGACCAAGATCGACAAGCCCGGCATCAATCTGGAGCGCGTGCGTTCTGAACTTGTGGCCGAAGAAGTCGTTCCCGAAGAGTTCGGCGGTGACGTGCCATTTGTGGGCGTGTCCGCCAAGACTGGAGAGGGCGTGGACGCCCTGCTGGAGCAGGTGCTGCTGCAGGCCGAAGTGCTGGAACTCAAGGCACCGGTGGATGCCATGGCCAAGGGCCTGGTGATCGAGGCACGCCTGGACAAGGGCCGCGGTTCCGTGGCCACCGTTCTGGTGCAGAGCGGCACGCTCAAAACCGGCGATGTGGTGCTCGTGGGGCAGACCTCCGGTCGCGTGCGCGCCATGCTTGATGAGAACGGCAAACCGATCAAGTCCGCAGGTCCTTCCATCCCGGTGGAGATTCAAGGCCTGTCGGAAGTGCCACAGGCTGGCGACGATTTCATGGTGATGACCGACGAGCGCCGTGCGCGCGAGATCGCCACCTACCGCGCCGGCAAGTTCCGCAACACCAAGCTGGCCAAGCAACAGGCGGCCAAGCTGGAAAACATGTTCACCGACATTTCGGCGGGCGAGGTCAAGGTCTTGCCCATCATCGTCAAGGCTGACGTGCAGGGTTCGCAGGAAGCCCTGGCCTCTTCGCTGCTCAAGCTCTCGACCGACGAGGTGAAGGTGCAACTGGTGTTCGCAGGGGTCGGTGGCATCAGCGAGTCCGACGTCAACCTGGCCATCGCATCCAAGGCGGTGATCATCGGCTTCAATGTGCGCGCCGACGTGGGTGCACGCAAGCTGGCCGAAGGCAACGATGTGGATCTGCGCTACTACAACATCATCTACGACGCCGTCGATGAGTTGAAGGCGGCCATGTCGGGCATGCTGGCGCCCGAGAAACGCGAAGAGATCATCGGCTCCGCCGAGATCCGTACCGTGTTCGTGGCGACCAAGATCGGCACCATTGCGGGCTGTATGGTCACCTCTGGCCAGGTCACGCGCAATGCGCATTTCCGCCTACTGCGCGACAACGTGGTGATCTACACCGGCGAGATCGACACCCTGAAGCGCCTGAAAGACGACGTGCGAGAAGTCAAGGAAGGCTTCGAGTGCGGTATCAAGCTCAAGAACTACAACGACATCAAAGAAGGTGATCAGCTGGAGTTCTTCGAAGTCAAGGAAGTGGCCCGCACCCTGTAAGGGGTACGGATCCGAGCAGCGTCATGGCCGTCAAGAAGTCTTCCACCCCCAACCGCGGGTTCCGCGTGGCCGACCAGATCCAGCGCGATCTGGCCGAGCTGATCGCGCGCGAGCTCAAAGACCCGCGGGTGGGCATGGTCACGATCAACGCCGTGGAGGTGACGCCGGACTATGCACATGCCAAGGTTTTCTTCAGCCTGCTCACGGGTGACCCGGCAGAGACGTTGCAAGGCCTCAACACCGCGGCGGGTTTTCTGCGCAGCGGCCTGTTCAAGCGCCTGCACATCCACACCGTTCCGACGCTGCACTTTGTGTTCGACCGCACCACCGAGCGCGCGGCCGACATGAATGCACTGATCGCGAAAGCCGTGTCATCCCGGGCCAAGGAGGACTGACGATGCACGCGCCACGCACTCGGGTGCAGCGGCGCCCTGTGCATGGGGTGCTGTTGCTCGACAAGCCGCTGGGTCTATCCAGCAACCAGGCCTTGCAGAAGGTCAAGTGGTTGCTGCGCGCTGAAAAAGCCGGGCACACCGGCACGCTGGATCCGCTGGCCACCGGTGTATTGCCGCTCTGTTTTGGTGCCGCCACCAAGTTCAGCCAGCTGCACCTGGACGCCGACAAGACCTACGAAACCGTGGTGCGTCTCGGTGTGAAAACCAGCACCGGGGACGCCGAAGGCGATGTGATCGCCACGCGTGAGGTGACCTGCACGGTAGGCCAGGTGGTCGAGGTGCTGGACCGATTCACCGGGCCCATTGCCCAGGTGCCACCGATGCACAGCGCGCTGAAGCGGGACGGCAAGCCCTTGTACGAGTACGCCCGCGACGGCGAAACGGTGGAGCGTGAGGCCCGCCACGTGGTGATCCACGATCTGGAGTTGCTCGACATGCAGCTGCAGGGCGAAACACCACAGCTGCGCCTGCGTGTGCGCTGCAGCAAAGGCACCTACATTCGCACGCTGGGCGAAGACATCGGCGAGGCGCTCGGTTGTGGCGGTCACCTCATCCTGCTGCGTCGCACCGCCACCGGGCCGTTTGATGTCTCGCAGTGCACGACGCTGGAAGCGCTGGAAGCCGCCACAGAGAGCGACCGATCGGCTCGGCTGCTGCCGGTGCAGATCCTGCTGGACGGCCACGCCCACGTCACGCTCGACAGCGAAAATGCCGGGCGTTTCCTCAGTGGTGTGCGCCGCCGTGGCGCCTGGCCCAACCAACCGAAAGTGGCGGTGTTCGGCCCTGTGCCAAACCCGCTGTCTGAAGCGCCCAGTGCCCCCGTGTTGCTGGGCAGTGCCCACACCGAGGGCGGCGAATTGATCCCGGGGCGGCTGCTGAGCCCCATCGAAATACAGCAAATCCTGGAAACCTCACCGGAACTCACATCATGAGCAAACAAATCCGCAACATCGCCATCATCGCCCACGTTGACCACGGCAAAACCACCATGGTGGACCAGCTGCTGCGCCAGTCGGGCACCTTCGCCGAACACGAAAAAGTCGTGGACACGGTGATGGACAACAACGCGATCGAAAAAGAACGCGGCATCACCATCCTGGCCAAGAACTGCGCGGTGAGCTGGAAGGGCACGCACATCAACATCGTGGACACCCCCGGCCACGCGGACTTCGGCGGCGAAGTGGAACGTGCCCTGTCCATGGTGGACGGCGTGGTGCTGCTGATCGACGCCCAGGAAGGCCCGATGCCGCAGACCCGCTTTGTGACCAAGAAGGCGCTGGCCCTGGGCCTCAAGCCCATCGTGGTGGTCAACAAGGTGGACAAGCCCGGTGCCAACCCCGACAAGGTCGTCAACGCCGCCTTCGACCTGTTCGACAAGCTGGGTGCCAACGACGAGCAGCTGGACTTCCCCGTGGTCTACGCCTCCGGTATCAACGGCTGGTCCTCGCTGGAAGAGGGCGCTCCCGGTGAGCAGTGGGGCCCCGACATGTCGGCCCTGTTCGAGACGGTGCTCAAGCACGTGCCCGCCCAGGAAGGCGATCCGTCCGCCCCGCTGCAGCTGCAGATTTCCGCGCTCGACTTCTCGTCCTTCGTGGGCCGCATCGGTGTGGGCCGAATCAGCCAGGGCACGATCAAGCCTTCCATGGACGTGCTGGTGATGGAAGGCCCGGATGGCAAGTCCATCAAGGGTCGCATCAACCAGGTGCTGACCTTCCAGGGTCTGGACCGTGTGCAGGCGACCGAAGCGGGTCCCGGCGAAATCGTGCTGATCAACGGCATTGCCGACATCGGCATCGGCGTGACCATCACCGATCCTGCCAATCCCGCACCACTGCCCATGCTCAAGGTCGATGAGCCGACCCTGACCATGAACTTCTGCGTGAACACCAGCCCGCTGGCCGGCCGCGAAGGCAAGTTCGTGACCAGCCGCCAGATCTGGGACCGCCTGCAGAAAGAACTGCAATCCAACGTGGCGCTGCGCGTCAAGGAAACCGACGAAGACGGCATCTTTGAAGTGATGGGCCGCGGTGAACTGCACCTGACCATCCTGCTGGAGAACATGCGCCGCGAAGGTTACGAGCTGGCCGTTTCGAAGCCGCGCGTGGTGTTCCGCGACGTCGATGGTGTGCGCCACGAGCCAATCGAGCTGGTGACGGCCGACATCGAAGAGCAGCACCAGGGCGGCGTGATGCAGGCCCTGGGCGAGCGCAAGGGCGAGCTGGTGAACATGGAGCCGGACGGCCGTGGCCGCGTGCGCCTCGAGTACCGCATCCCGGCGCGTGGCCTGATCGGTTTCACCAACGAATTCCTGAACCTGACCCGCGGTTCCGGTCTGATCTCCAACATCTTCGACAGCTACGAGCCGCACAAGGGCGACATCGCCAGCCGCAAGAACGGTGTGCTGATCTCCATGGACGACGGTGAAATCTTCACCTACGCCCTGGGCAAGTTGGACGACCGTGGCCGCATGTTCGTGAAGGCCGGTGACCCGGTGTACGAAGGCATGATCGTCGGCATCCACAACCGCGACAACGACCTGGTGGTCAATGCCACCCGCACGAAGCAGCTGACCAACTTCCGCGTGTCGGGCAAGGAAGACGCGATCAAGATCACGCCGCCGATCGACCTGAACCTGGAATACGGCGTCGAGTTCATCGAGGACGACGAGCTGGTGGAAATCACGCCGAAATCGGTCCGTCTGCGCAAGCGCTTCCTGAAGGAAAGCGACCGCAAGCGCAACCGCGACTGATGTATCGACAACACGGCCTTGTGCCGTGTTGTCGGTTCAGCCCCATGCCTTTTCGCGCCCTCAGCCGCCTGAGTCACACCCAGGCGGTCTTCGTCATGATCGCGGTGACCCTCATGTGGTCCATCGCCGGAGTCGTTTCGCGCCAACTGGAATCGGCCGCCCGGTTCGAAGTGACCTTCTGGCGCAGCGCCTTCACAGCGCTCTCGCTGCTGCTGATCCTGCCCTGGTGGCGCACGGTAGACCGCGCCTCTGGCGTGCTGCCCGCCGCCGCAGCGGGTGAGGGTCTGTTGCAGCGTCACTGGGGTGTGCTGCCAGCCTCGCGCGCATTCTGGGTGTCGGGTGTCTGCTGGAGCCTGATGTTCACCGCCTTCATGCTGGCGCTGACCTTCACCAGTGTGGCCAACGTGCTGATCATCATGTCGGTGGGCCCGCTCTTCACCGCCCTGGTGGCACGTCTTGCCATCGGTCAGCGCCTGCCATTGCGTACCTGGATCGCCATCGTGGCTGCGGGCGTCGGCATCGTCTACATGTACGGCAGTCAGATGTGGGATGCCTTCACGGGAACCCAGGCTAACGCCTCCGGACTGGTGCTGGGCTCGCTGGCCGCGCTGTGCGTGCCCGTGGCCGCAGCCGTCAACTGGACCGTGGTGCAGCGCAGCCAGTCGCATGGCGAGAAGATCGACCTCGTGCCCTCGGTGCTGCTGGGCGCGCTCCTGTCGTCTCTGTACACGCTGCCGCTGGCCGTGCCTTTTGCCGCCACACCCGGCGACGTCGCCTGGCTCGCGCTGCTGGGCCTGGTGCAACTGGCCATTCCCTGCGCGCTGGCCGTGGTCTGCGCGCGTTCGCTCAAGGCGCCGGAGGTCTCGCTCCTGGCGCTGCTGGAGGTGATTTTCGGCATTGTCTGGGCCTGGCTCTGGGCCAACGAAACGCCTGGGCGCGAAGTGCTGCTGGGTGGTAGTGTGGTCATCACCGCGCTGCTGCTCAATGAACTGCTGGCCTGGCGCGACCGCAGCGCCCTGCCGATGCCGACCCAACCCGACGAAAGCGGCGCCACGCCGCATTGATCCTCACAGGAAACACCGCCATGAGCCAGACGCCCGTTGAACAGCCTGTCATCACCGAAGTGCGCGGCCGCGTTGGTTGCATCACGCTGAACCGCCCCAGGGCGCTCAATGCGCTGTCGCTGGGCATGATCCGAGACATCACGGCTGCGCTGATCGCCTGGCGTGACGATCCCCATGTGCTGGCGGTGGCGGTGCGTGGAATGGGCAAGGAAGGTCCGTTTGGTGCTTTTTGCGCGGGCGGCGACATCCGCTTCTTTCACCAGGCGGCTCTGGCCGGCAACCCCGAACTGGAAGACTTCTTCACCGAAGAGTACGCGCTCAACCACCTGATCCACACCTACGCCAAGCCCTACATCGCCTTCATGGACGGCATCGTCATGGGCGGCGGCATGGGCATCAGCCAGGGGGCCAGCCTGCGCATCGTCACCGAACGCAGCAAGCTGGCCATGCCCGAAACCGGCATCGGCCTGTTCCCTGACGTGGGTGGCGGTTATTTTCTCAGCCGCTGCCCGGGCCGCCTGGGTGAATACCTGGCGCTCACCGGCCAGGTGCTCGGTGGGCCGGAGGCTGTGGCAGCCGGCCTGGCCGACGCACAGATGGAGAGTGGCCGTTTGCCGGGCCTGTGGGAAAGCCTGGGTCAGACCCCCTACGAAAGCGGCGAGGCGGTGCAGCGCTGGTGCATGAACCACACGCAGAAAGTCACAGCACGCGCCAGCGCGCCCAATGCCGAGCTGGAGCGTGTCTTCGCACTGGGGAACGTGGGCGCGATCGTCCTGGCGCTGGAGGCGGGCGAGAGCGAATGGTCCAAAGAGACCGCTGTGCAGTTGCGCAGGCGCTCGCCGCTGATGCTGCACGTGGTGCTGGAGCAGGTGCGCCGCGCACGAGGCATGGGTCTGGCCGACGAGCTGCGCATGGAGCGCGACATGGTCCGCCATTGCTTCCAGCTGCGCCCCGGCGCGGCCAGCGAAACGGTGGAAGGCATACGCGCACTGGCGGTCGACAAGGACCATGCACCGCGCTGGAACCCGGCGCGGATTGAAGACGTGGCGCCCGAACAGGTGAGCGCGTTCTTCGACAGTCCCTGGCCCCCTCACGCCCACCCGCTGCGCGAGCTGGGCCGCTGAGTGTCGATGCCGTTGTTACACCGCCTAGGCTCACGCCGAAGGATGATCGCGGCCCAACGGCCGTGACAAGGCTGAACCAAGCCCTGATACAGCGATGCGCCGGACCTGATCAGCGGTGGCGGGACTTCATCACCCGCTCCACCTCGCGCTTGCCTTCACGCTCCTTGATGGTGTCGCGCTTGTCGTGCTCGGCCTTGCCCTTGGCCAGCGCCATTTCACATTTCACTTTGCCGTTTTTCCAGTGCAGGTTGAGCGGCACCAGGGTGTAGCCCTTCTGTTCAACCTTGCCGATCAAGCGGCGGATCTGCTCCCCGTGCAGCAGCAGCTTCTTGGTGCGAACCGAGTCCGGACTGATGTGGGAGGACGCGGTATTGAGCGGGTTGATCTGGCAGCCGATCAGAAAGAGCTCGCCTTCGCGAATCACCACGTAGCCGTCGGTCAGCTGGACCTTGCCTGCGCGCAAGGCCTTCACCTCCCAGCCTTCAAGCACCATGCCGGCTTCGAAGCGTTCCTCAATCGCGTAGTTGAAGAGCGCCTTCTTGTTGTCGGCGATGCGGCTGTCAACGCCTTTGGTGGGCGCGCTTTTGCTGGGTTTGGTGGCCATGGAGTGTCAGTTGCGGCCGTTTCTGGCCAATACAATGGCAGCGCAGAAGCTGCCTGGGCGGCATGCCGGATGTGGCGTGTTGCCTCGAATGCCCGCCCGATTGTATGAAAACGATTCAAAAGTCTGTTTTGCTCTGGCACAGTGCGCACGAAATGTTCGCGCTGGTGACCGACGTGCACCACTACCCCCAGTTCCTTCCGTGGTGCGACCACAGCGAAGTGATCGAACGCGGTGAAGAGGGCATGGTGGCCAAGGTCGGCATGGCGATCGGTGGCCTGCGCCAGAGCTTCACCACGCGCAACAGCCACGTGGACGACCGTCAGGTGCTGGTGAAGCTGGTGGACGGACCGTTCTCGCATCTGGAGGGCTGCTGGGATTTCACCCCACTGGGCGATGGATCGCAGCGCGCCTGCAAAGTGGAGTTCCGCCTGAGCTACGGGTTTTCCAGCCAGACCCTGGCCACGCTGGTGGGCCCGGTGTTCGACAAGATCGCGGGCAATCTGGTAGACGCCTTCGTCAAGCGCGCCGATCAGGTGTACGGTGCATGAACATCACGCTCGTTTATGCAAGCGCTCCGCGCAACATGAACCAGCTGACCCTGGTGGTGCCCGATTCGTGCACCCTGGGGCAGGCGCTGGCCCTGTCGGGCTGGCTGGGCCAGTTTCCAGAAAGCCGGAGCTTGCCTGTCGGCGTCTGGGGACGGAAAGCGACGCATGCGTCGGTGCTGCGCGAAGGCGACCGGGTGGAGCTGTACCGCGTGCTGCGTGTGGACCCCAAAGTCGCCCGGCGGGAGCGGTTCGTGGGGCAGGGCGCGCGTTCGGCCGGTTTGTTCGCCCAGCGGCGACCGGGATCGAAAGCAGGCTACTGAGCCGTCGGCGACGGCTCGCGCTTCACCGCATCACTGCGCCGCCGGTGAACAGTCGGTGCGTATGGTTTCATCGATGCGCTGCACCTCGGCGCGGCGGGCCTTGTCGTCCAGAATCTCGCGCTCACCTTTCGCGTTGGTGGTCGCGATGCGGACGCCCGAATCGAGTGTGGCTTTGGCCCGTTTGGCCCGATCGCAGTTCTCGGCCCGTGCCTGGGCGACCTTCTCGGCCTCAGCTTTCTGCCTGGCCCGATCCGTTTCTTCAGCCTGTTTCTTTTTCGCTTCCAGCTGCTCGTCCCGCCCGCTGGGCTTGGGCGCTGCGACCGTGGGGCTGGTTGTGCTGCCGGTGTCCTGTGTCGTGGATGCCGCAGCGAGCGCAGCCGCTGGCACACGCACGCTTGGACGCTTCAAGATGTTTTTTTCGGGCACCCCTGCCGGCGGCGGCGTATCACTGAACACCTTGCGACCGGTGTTGTCCACCCATTGCCACTGCGCCAAGGCAGTGCCACACGCCAGTGAAGCAGCGGCTGTCAGCACCACGGCACCGAAAAGTTTGAGCTTGGAAGTAGATGTATCCATGTTTTCAGTTTAGCCTGCTCCGACCGCGAGGGGCGTGAAGCATTCGTCAGGGATAGGCGCCATTTGCCCGTGCGGTCGTTTTTGCGCCCTGAATGGCGGCTGGTGGTGCACCGGGTTTGCCTGAATCCTGCCGGGTACAATCGTGTTTTTGGAGCTTTACCCATGCGCCTACTCGGCAAAGCGCTCACCTTCGACGACGTTCTGTTGGTGCCAGCGTACTCCCAAGTCCTGCCCAAGGACACCTCCCTCGCCACCCAGTTTTCCCGCAACATCAAGCTGAACCTGCCACTGGTTTCGGCCGCGATGGACACCGTGACCGAAGCGCGGCTGGCGATCGCCATTGCCCAGGAAGGCGGCATCGGCATCATCCACAAGAACCTCACCGCCGCTGAGCAGGCGGCCCATGTGGCCAAAGTCAAGCGCTACGAGTCCGGTGTGTTGCGCGATCCGGTGGTGATTTCACCCCAGACCACGATCCGACAGGTCATGAAGCTGTCCGATGATCTGGGTGTGTCCGGCTTCCCGGTGGTGGACGCTGGTCGGGTGGTGGGCATCGTCACGGGCCGCGATCTGCGTTTCGAAACCCGCTACGACCTGCCCGTGAGTGAAATCATGACGCCGCGCGAGCGTCTGATCACCATGCCCGATGGCACCACACCGGCCGAAGCCAAGACGCTGCTCAACAAGCACAAGCTGGAGCGGTTGCTGCTGGTCAACGACGCATTCGAGCTCAAGGGGCTGATCACGGTGAAGGACATCACCAAGCAGCTCAATTTCCCCAACGCCGCGCGCGACGCGGCGGGTCGCCTGCGTGTGGGCGCCGCGGTGGGCGTGGGTGAAGGTACCGAAGAGCGCGTGGAAGCCCTGGTGAGAGCCGGTGTGGACGCGATCGTGGTCGACACGGCCCATGGCCATAGCAAGGGCGTGCTCGACCGCGTGCGCTGGGTCAAGCACCACTACCCGCAAGTCGATGTGATCGGCGGCAACATCGCCACCGGCGGCGCAGCCACGGCGCTGGTGGAGGCGGGTGCGGACGGCGTCAAGGTCGGCATCGGCCCTGGCTCGATCTGCACCACCCGCATCGTGGCCGGTGTGGGTGTGCCGCAGATCATGGCGATCGACAACGTGGCCAGCGCCCTGCAGGGTACGGGCGTGCCGATGATCGCCGACGGCGGCATCCGCTACAGCGGCGACATTGCCAAGGCCATCGCGGCGGGCGCCAACACGGTGATGATGGGCGGCATGTTTGCCGGAACCGAAGAAGCACCGGGCGAGATCGTGCTCTACCAGGGTCGCAGCTACAAGAGCTACCGCGGCATGGGCTCCATCGGTGCCATGCAGCAGGGCAGCGCCGACCGCTACTTCCAGGAGTCCAGCACCGGCAACCCGAACGCCGACAAGCTGGTGCCCGAAGGCATCGAAGGCCGCGTACCTTACAAGGGCTCGGTCGTCTCCATCATCTTTCAGATGGCGGGCGGCCTGCGTGCGTCCATGGGCTACTGCGGCTGCCCGAGCATCGAACACATGCGCCACAAGGCCGAGTTCGTCGAGATCACCTCGGCCGGCATCCGCGAGAGCCATGTGCACGACGTTCAAATCACCAAAGAAGCGCCCAACTACCGGGCGGAATAAGCGCCCATGCGCCAGTGGCCGTCCCGATGGACGGCCTTTTTGCTTTCTGCCCCAGTCCAGACAGACATCGCCATGCAACACCAGAAAATCCTGATCCTCGATTTCGGTTCCCAGGTCACCCAGCTCATCGCCCGCCGCGTGCGCGAGGCACACGTGTACTGCGAAGTCCATCCCTGCGACGTGAGCGACGCCTGGGTGCGCGATTTCGCCGCCGACGGCCTGCTCAAGGGTGTGATTCTTTCGGGCAGCCACGCCAGCGTGTACGAAGAAAGCACCGACAAGGCGCCGCCCGCGGTGTTCGAGCTGGGTGTGCCGGTGCTGGGCATCTGCTACGGCATGCAGACCATGGCGCAGCAACTCGGTGGCAAGGTAGAGAGCGGCCACCAGCGCGAATTCGGTTACGCCGAGGTGCGAGCCCGCGGCCACACGGCGCTGCTGAAAGACATCGCCGACTTCCACACGCCCGAAGGCCACGGCATGCTCAAGGTCTGGATGAGCCATGGCGACAAGGTCACCGAGCTGCCGCCCGGCTTCAAGCTCATGGCCAGCACCGACAGCTGCCCGATCGCCGGCATGGCCGACGAAGACCGTGGCTATTACGCGGTTCAGTTCCACCCGGAAGTGACCCACACGGTGCAGGGCCGGGCGATGCTGGAGCGCTTTGTTCTCGACATCTGCAAGACCTCACCTGACTGGGTGATGCGCGATCACATCGCCGAAGCGGTGGACAAGATCCGCCAGCAGGTGGGCGACGAAGAAGTGATCCTGGGTCTGTCGGGTGGCGTCGATTCGTCGGTGGCCGCCGCGCTGATCCACCGCGCCATCGGCGATCAGCTGACGTGCGTGTTCGTCGACCACGGCCTGCTGCGCCTGAACGAAGGAGACATGGTTATGGACATGTTCGTCGGCAAGCTGCACGCGAAGGTGATCCGCGTGGACGCGGCCGACCAGTTCCTCGGCCACCTGGCGGGGGTGAGCGAGCCGGAGGCCAAACGCAAGATCATCGGCCGCGAATTCGTCGAGGTTTTCAAGGCCGAAGCCGCCAAACTCATCTCAAGTGGTGCATCAACAAAAGGCGCTAAGTGGTTAGCACAAGGCACTATTTATCCGGACGTGATCGAATCTGGTGGCGCCAAAAGCAAGAAGGCCGTTACCATCAAGAGCCACCACAACGTGGGCGGCCTGCCCGAGCAGCTGGGCCTGAAACTGCTGGAGCCACTGCGCGACCTGTTCAAGGACGAGGTGCGCGAACTGGGTGTGGCGCTAGGCCTGCCACACGACATGGTGTACCGCCATCCCTTTCCCGGACCGGGACTGGGCGTGCGCATCCTGGGCGAGGTGAAGAAGGAATTCGCCGACCTGCTGCGCCGCGCTGACGCGATCTTCATCGAGGAACTGCGCTCCACCATCGACCCCATCAGTGGCAAGAGCTGGTACGACCTGACCAGCCAGGCCTTCACGGTGTTTTTGCCGGTCAAGAGCGTGGGCGTGATGGGTGACGGCCGCACCTACGATTACGTGGTGGCGCTGCGCGCGGTGCAGACCAGCGACTTCATGACCGCCGACTGGGCAGAGCTGCCGTACGCGCTGCTCAAGAAGGTCAGCAGCCGCATCATCAATGAGGTGCGCGGCATCAACCGCGTGACCTACGACGTGTCGAGCAAGCCCCCGGCGACGATCGAGTGGGAGTGACGGGGTCTCAAAAAGTCCATATAGATCAATGGGTTGCTATTGACCGTTGATGGTGTGATTGTGTCGTCAACGAGTATTGACGCGTTTGCGATGCAGCCTATACGACTTCCGCACCGTCTCCAGGCCTTCTTTGCACACCTCTGACGCGACTCCCGGCGGCCACCGGTCTGCGGCATCCGGCGGGCGGAAGGGCGGTCATTTCGGGGCGACTTTGAAGGTCCGTGACCGCTGCAGTCGGACTCACTGAAAACTCATCAAATGTGAGCGCGAGCATCTTTCAAGAGAAGCAACAACTGATCGTCACGCAACGGCGACCCGATGAAGCCGAACCGGGAGTAGAAGCGAGCCGCGTCCTCGTCGATCGGGTGGGTCAACAAGGCGCGGATACCGGCGTGCTCTGCGATCAACAAGGCGAGGCGAATGGCCTCCTTGAGCATTCCGACGCCGATTCCTTTGCCCTGGTCCTGCGTGGACACGGCCAGCCTGGCCAGGACGATCACCGGAATCGGGAACTGTCCCATTCCTTTGCGTATGCGATCGGGCGCAGCAGTGGTGTCAACTTGGCCCACCGTGAGACTGAAATACCCGACTACCCGGTCGTCAGCACCCTCTACTGCGACGAACGTCCGGGCTGAGCCACTTCCGCCGGCCTGGAGCGCGTGCTTCACCAACCATTCATTGAGCGCAGCCTTTCCACAGTCGAAACCTTCGAGTCGGTGAGATTTGTTGAGCGGGACGGGAGCCCTCTGCATCAACGGGTTTCCCAGGGGGCTTTGCGAGAGAACAGGTCGCGCAGACCTTCATTGGGCTGTGCAGGACGATCCAGCAACTCCAGCAGATCCTGGCACTTCGAACCCGAGGCGACGAACAGGCGTTGATCGAGCAACGTCTGTTCTGCGACCGAATAAGCGCTCTGGAGGATGAAATCGGTCAACGACTTGTGGGCCACCTCGGCAGCGCGACGGATCACCGCCTCTTGCTCAGGTGTGGCGCGAAAGCCGAGTCTGGCCGAACGGCTATTAGACGTGGAGACAATGGTAGGCATGTGAGACCCTCGGAGGCATTGATTGTTGTATGTTAGTACAACAGGCGTACAAAGTCAAATGATCGGCAAGATGGTCATGGCACCCAACAATGGGCAACGGCCAGGGTGCGTTGGGCGCTGTTCATAGCCACGCTGTGCCGGCGCCCATGGCGAAGCCGACATCGGCGCGCGCCAGTGCCGGAGAACCATCCGATTCAAATCGGTGATGTAGGCCAGAGCGATCCGCTCGACATCGGCGCTCGCGCGACGACGGTTCTGCCTAAGCTTGAACAGCTCGGCTATCTCGTCCAAACTGAAGCCAGGATTCCGGGGCTGGCCGATGAAGCGCAGCGTGTGCCCCTCGTTATCTCCGTAGAGAGCCTTGGCCCAGCCGATATGGCCACCAAGAGCTACCTGGAAACCGAGGCCGACTTGGACGCCTACCTGGCCCATCTCAAGACCGAACTGCTCGTTGTCATCCGCGCCGGGCAAAAGGCGCGGGTGCAGTGACAGCGACACGCTGGTGTATTAAACTTTCCCGTTCGGGGCATTTTTGCAGCAACTGAGCTGTTGCCGTTGGATATTTACCTATCGGTAAATTTTCCTTGCACATCGCGGCCGGGTTCTCCATAATTTCCCGAACAGGAAATTTGCATGCCCACCCGGATTGATACCCCCGAATCTCTTGGCCAAGCCGTGCGCGGCGCGCGCAAGCAGCTGAGCCTCACCCAGCCCCAGCTCGCGCTGGCGGCGGGTGTCGGTGTGCGCTTCATTGTGGACCTTGAAGCCGGGAAGCCCACCTTGCGGCTGGAGAACATCCTGCGTGTGCTGCATGCCTTGGGTGGTGAGTTGCGGGTCGATGGCCTGCCCACCCCGGCTGAGGGCGCCTGACATGGCCCGACAGCTCGACGTCTGGCTTTTCGGTAACCCCATCGGCACGCTCACACAGGCCGACGGCCGGCTCGCCTTCAGCTACCTGCCCGAATGGCTGGCCAACGAACACGCAATGCCGCTTTCCCAGTCACTGCCGCTGCGGGCCGAAACGTTCGACGACCGTGCCACGCGGCCCTTCTTTGCCGGCCTATTGCCCGAGGGCGAAAAACGCCGCCTCGTGGCGCAGGCCCTGGGCGTCTCCCGCCAGAACGACTTCGCCCTGCTCGACGGCATCGGTGGCGAATGCGCGGGCGCCGTCACCCTGCTGGAACCCGGCCAAACGCCCAGCGACGCCGCCCCGGCAGATGCCGTGCGCTGGCTGGATGATGCAGACCTGATCAAGCTGCTCGCTGAAATGCCGCGCCGTCCCATGCTCGCGGGCGATGGCGACCTGCGCCTCTCGCTCGCTGGCGCACAAGACAAGCTGCCCGTGGTGGTGGCGGGCGAGCGCATCGGTTTACCCCTGTTCAGCTCCCCCAGCACCCACATCCTCAAACCCTCCATCGAAGGCATTGAAGGCAGCGTCTTCAACGAGGGTTTCTGCATGGCGCTCGCTCGGGCCATGGGGCTGGATGCAGCCCCCACCGAGATCCGCCGGGTGCAAGGGCAGCCCTACCTGTTGGTGCAGCGCTACGACCGTCTGCCTGCCGAGCAATCGCCCGCGGCATCCACCCAGCGCCTGCACCAGGAAGACTTCTGCCAGGCCTTGGGCGTCCCGCCCGAGCTGAAATACCAGAACGAAGGCGGCCCCGACCTAGCCCAGGCCTTTGCCCTGATGCGCAGCGCCACGCGCCCCAACGCACCACACATCCTCAAGCTGCTGGACTTTGTGCTCTTCAACGCCCTCATCGGCAACCACGACGCCCACGCCAAAAACTTCTCCCTGCTCTACACGCCGCGCGGCACCGTGCTCGCGCCGCTGTACGACGCACTCTCCACTGCCATCTACCCGCAGCTCACCGACAAGATGGCCATGAAGATCGGCAGCAAATACCGATTCAACGAGCTGCACGCCCGCCACTGGGAGCAATTCGCCGCCAGCGCCGGCCTGTCGCCTGCGCAGATGAAAAAGGAACTCAAGCGGTTTTCCGAGCGCCTACCCGAGCAAGTTCGCATTGTTCGCGCAGAATTCCTGATCACGGATCTCTTGCACCCGGTGCTCAGCCAGATCAGCGAGCTGATCGAAGACCGCTGCGCCACGACCCTGCGCCGGCTCTCCATGACCGCAGCAGATACCGGGGCCGCAGACGAACCCGACACCCCAGACGATGAGGGCTCCACGCCATGACCCAGCGGCCAGCCCTTCGCCAACCCATTTCTTTTGCTGCATCTGCGCTCGCCACCGTGAGCGCTTCGCCCACACTCCAAACCTCGACACTTCATGGCCAGTAGTTAAAAAAAGGAGTTGCTTTGTGCAATCGCAGGCGACGGTAAGCAAGTCGGTATTGGCCTCGTCATGGGCCGCAGAGCCACGAATTTCACCTATGGGCGGCGACCGGCCATTGACAACAGAGTGGGAATGATCCGGGATCGTTTGGCGTCGTTCAAGAGCGTTCAGCAAGTCGAGCATTTCCCCAGGTAGATCGACCTGGAGCTGTCCAGTCGGGTGGACAATGTGCGGATGACGAAGAATGACACGCCCACATTCCTGCCCTTTACAGGCATCTACGAGCCGTCAGCGATCGGGCAACTGCCCGATGGACGCTTTCTCGTGGTGGAAGACGAAAAGAGCCATCCCCTGAGCCTGCTGACCATCGGCGCCGACGGGACTGTCGACACCACCCCGTTGACGGCTGGACTCTTTCAGACGTTCAGCGACTTCTGGAAGCTCGATGACCTTGAAGGACTCGCACTCGACCGCGCGGGTTTTGTCTACGCGATCACATCGCATTCGCGCGATGACGATGGCGACGAGAAGAAGTCCCGTGAGAAGCTGGTTCGATTCCGCATCGACGCAGACCGGGTGGTGGACCCCAAGGTCGTCGACGGATTGAAGAGGGCCCTGACGGAGAGACATCCTGTGCTGGCTGCCGCGGCTCAGGTGCGGCATGTCAAGGCCGGTGGTGGGCTGAATATCGAAGCGCTCGAAATCAGCCCTGACCAGTCGAGACTCCTGATTGGATTTCGCAGCCCATTGCAGGACGGTCGGGCGCTGGTAGCCAGCATTCAGAATCCTGCAGGAATCTTCGAATCGGACGAGGCCCCCCGAGTGGCTGCTGTGCTCGAAGAACTGGATCTTGGCGGCCACGGGATTCGCAGTTTGTCCTACGTTCCCCTGCTGGGCGCCTATCTTGTGATCGGCGGCCCGGCTTCACGTCAGCCTGCCGAATTTGACCTCTGGCTCTGGAGCGGTCAGCCCGGGGCTTCGGCACGCCGGGTCACGGTGCCGGGTATACGGGGTCTTGAGCGGGCGGAAGGCGTGTGCCCGGCCGTCATCCATGGTGCAGAGCGAGTCATCATCGTCAGCGACGACGGGGACCGGAAGGCAGGACGCTGTGCCAGCTATCTCCAGCTGAACCCGGCCGATTTGCGGGTCGCAGCTTGATCGATGCGCAGTAGCTGGTGGGTTCCGCCCCGTGGTGATCTCGCGGTGGTGGATGGCGCCGGGCTAGAACAATTGTCCTTGTCCGTTCGGCGCGCTGCTTGCGCGGGAGCGGGTTGACGTGGGCGGCAGGCCGCTTCTGCGCGAGCCGTGCTTGCGCTGGATCGCGTCGGCCTCGGCTTGTGCCTCGTTGGTCTGGCGCAAACCGTACAGTTTGTTTTTGGCTGCAGCCACCACTGTGCGCTCGTCCACGATCGGGCGCGGATAGGCCGGGGTACCGATTTCCGGCACCCACTGGCGGATGTACAGCCCCTGCGGATCGTGGTCGCGAGCCTGCTTGGCGGGCGAATAGATGCGCAGCGTGTTGATGCCGGTGGTGCCCGATTGCATCTGCATCTGGCTCCAGTGGATGCCGGGCTCGAAGTCGAGGAACTGGCGCGCCAGAAACAGCCCCGGCTCGCGCCAGTGCAGCCACAGGTGGTGAGCGGCAAAGCTGACCAGCATGGCCCGCATGCGGAAGTTCAACCAGCCCGTGGCGCGAAGCTGCCGCATGCAGGCGTCCACCATCGGGTAGCCGGTGCGGCCTTCGCACCAGGCCTGCAGCCGTCCGGTGTCGAGCGGACTGTCGTTCACGCCGTCCCCGGGTCGAAGCCCGTCGACCGAACGCGCCACGTTGCGGAACTCGATGGCGGGTTCGTCTTCGAGCTTCTGCATGAAGTGGCAGTGCCAGCGCAGGCGGCTGGCAAAGCTGCGCAGCGCCCAGCCCAGTTCACGATCGTCCGAGGATGACAGCTGGGCTTGCGTGGCCTGGTGCACGCAGCGCATCGAGATGGTTCCGAAGGCGAGGTGGGCGCTCAGCCGGCTGCAGCCCTCGGCTGCCGTGAGCGGACTGGACATGGCGCGGCTGTAGTGGCGACCCCGGCCACCGAGAAAACTCTCCAGCGTGGCCCATGCCGCGCGCTCGCCGCCCGGTGGCAGCGGAGCGCCCAAAGTGGGCAGACCGAGTTCTCGCAGCGTGGGTACCGAGGCGGGGTGTAGCCCGTTCGGCGACCTGAAGCCGCTAGCCGCCGGTGCTTCGGGTGTGTTCATGCGCTGGGCCCACCGGCCAGCCCACCCCGTGCGCGAACGCAGTCGCCGCACCACGCCGGTCTGAGGAAACTCGGTCCATTGCACCTGCTGGTGGCGGCACCAGTCGGCCACGGCCAGATCGCGCGCATAGCTCCAGCCCGTGCCGGTCTCTTCGTGGCTGAGCAGGTGTGTGAACGGGACATCGCGTCGAAGGTCCTGCAGCACCTGCGGCATCGCCCCGATGCGCACGATCAGCGGCAGGCCACGCGCCGCCAGCTCGCGCTGCAGCCCGGTCACGCAGTCCAGCAGGAAGGCGACATGGCGCGGGTCGCACTCGGGGCTGCTCAGCCATTGCGGCTCGATCACCACCAGACCGAGCGCGTGTTCAAAGTGCATCGCCTCGGCCAGGGGCGCGTGGTCGCGAACGCGCAGGTCGCGCTTGAACCAGACCAGTGCCACCGAGCCTGTCATGGCGCTACTTCACCAGCGGCCGCACGGTGGTGAAGCCGCCGTCGACCGCCATCACGGGCCCCGTCACGCGGACCGCGCTCTCGCCCAGCCGCCAGGCCATCACGTCGGCCACCCGGGCCTCTATCTGCACGCCGCCCAGCGGGCACTGGATGGCAGGCAGCTTGAGCATGCTGGCTGTCATGGGCGTGTCGGTCGTGCCCGGAGCGACGGCATCGATGCGCAGGCCGTGGGCGGCGCAGGTGGCCGCAACGCTGCGCGCCACGACCGAACTGGCCAACACGCCGGCTACGCGGCAACCCAGGGCGCTCAACGGCCGGGCCAGGGATCGCCCGATGCAACCGCTGGCATCGGTGATGAAGTCGATGGTGGTCATGTTGGGTTTTTCAGAAGTGAACGTTCCGTGAAGCGCCCTGGTTGACGGCCAGCAGATCGCTAGCCGAAGCCAGGCCGCGGGTGGCGCGGGTCCACCACTGCGAGAACGAGTCGCAGGGCCCGCTCACGGGAGGGAACAGTCCGGGAGTTGCCTGGCAGTCGGCCCAGCGCGTCAGCCAGGGCTCAAGGTGGGGCTCGGCGATGCTGCGCACCTTCCGAGCGCCCAACAAGGCCACGCCGATGGACGTCGCGTCGCCGTGCCAGCGCAGGGTGGCGAGCGCGGCCATACGGCGGTCCACAAAGCGCCAGCGGTGTTCGCTCCACGGCCAGGCGCGGTGAAAGTCGGCTGCGAAAACACCGATCACCAGCGTGTCGGCCGGCAGTCCGGCGGGCAGTTCGCCCAGGCACCAGGGATGCACCAGCCAGACATCACGGTCCCTGACAGCTGCGGGGTCGGGTGCCGTCAGGCCGAGTTCCTTTGGCGGTTCAGCTGAGAGCAGGGGCTCGATCAAAATCGAGCCGCTTCTGTCGGGTTCGCCGGGTGGCTGCAGAACCGGCTCATGCGCCATGCGGTCCAGCGCTTCGTAGGACGTGTCGATCACGCTGCCCGGGCTGTGCCACGATGCGGGTGCGTGACGGGCCACGTTGTCGGCATTGAACAGGTAAGGCTTGTGGCTGCCGGTGCCGGCCACCCATTGCCAGCTCAGGTGGTTGCTGGCGAGGTCACCGTCGAGCAGGTGGCCGTAGAGCCAGTCGGCGCCGGCGCGCCAATGCACCTTGCGCACATGCACCACGTAGCTGGCCAGCCACATGCGCGCATGGTTGTGCAGCATGCCGGTGGTGTAGAGCGTGCGCAGCGCTTCGTCGACCACGGGCGTTCCGGTGCAGCCCTGGCGGATGTCGGCAGGCAGCACGCGGGCGTAGGCTGCATCAGGCAGCGGCCCTGGATGCAGCGATTCAAAGATGCCCTGGGCACGGTGTTGCCAGACATGACGGAAGTAGGCGCGCCAGCCGAGCTCATAGACAAACTTGTGCTGCACGGCGAGCGCCTCGCGCGCAGCCACGCCGGCCAACACCTCGGGCAGCGTGACGAAACCGTGGGTGATGTACGGCGACAGGCCGCTGACGGCGCCGTCCAGCGCGTTGCGCGTACGGGCATAGGCCGCTGGCCGGACGGCAGCGATTCGGGCCTTCGCCGCGGAGAGCGTGGGGGCAAAAGTCTCACGCATGCCGTTTGGCCCCAACTTCGCCGCGCCGGATGGCCGCCGCGCGTTCGCTCACCGCCAGTTTCTGTTCATCGCTCAGCCGCGCGACGTTTTTGACCTGCAGCGCCATGCGCGGGTTGGTGGCCAGGCTGGTTTCATGGCGCATCAGGAAGTCCCAGTACAGCGTGGTGAAAGGGCAGGCGGTGTCGCCGCTGCGCTGCGCGGGGTCGTAACGGCAGCCCTTGCAGTGCGGGCTCATGCGCTGGATGTACTTGCCGGTGGCGATGTAGGGCTTGCTGCCCATCAAGCCGCCGTCAGCGTACTGGCTCATGCCCAGGGTGTTGGGCAGCTCGACCCATTCGACTGCATCGACATACACCGCGAGGTACCAGGCGTGCACCTGACCGGGCTGCACGCCCAGCATCAGCACGTAGAGGCCGGTGACCATCAGGCGCTGGATGTGGTTGGCGTAGCCGTGCGTGAGCGTCTGCTGCAGCGCGTCGCGCAGGCAGGCCATGTCGGTCTCGCCCGTCCAGTACCAGGCGGGCAGATCTTCTCGCGCATCAAGCGCGTTGCGCTCGGTGTAGCCTGGCATCTGGGTCCAGTAGATGCCGCGCACGTACTCCCGCCAACCGAGGATCTGACGGATGAAGCCTTCGACGCTCGCCAGCGGCGCGTGCCCGTCGCGGTAAGCCGCTTCGGCTGCGGCCACCACCTCGCGCGGGTTCAGCAGCTTCAGGTTGAGGGCGGCCGACAGGTGCGAGTGGTACAGCCACGGGTCGCCCGGCCACATGGCATCCTGGTAGCGGCCAAACAGCGGCAGGCGATCGCGAATGAAGGCGTGCAGCGATTGCAGGGCCAGCTCGCGCGTGACGGGCCAGACAAAGCTGTCCAGCCGCCCGGGATGTTGCGCGAAACGGCTGTTGACGAGCCCGATGACGTCCTGCGTGATCGCATCGGGTTCGAACCCGATCCGCGGGGGCAGGGCGCCCGGACCGGCAGCATCGAAGGCTTCGCGGTTGTCGGCGTCGAAATTCCACTGACCACCGACCGGATCATCACCATGCATGAGCACGCGGTGCCGCCGGCGCTGCTCGCGGTAGAAATACTCCATGCGCAGCGACTTGCGACCCTTCGCGTGCGCGGCGAACTCGCGCACGCTGCAGAAAAAATGCCGGTCCTCGCGGATGTCCAGTGGCAAACCATTGGTCTGTGCGACCGCTTTGATCGCCTGCAACACGCGCCAGTCGCCGGGGGCGGTCATCACCAGCCGGGCAGGCTGCAGGCGTTCGATATCGGCTTGCAGTTGCGCGCCGAGACTGCCGCCGTTGTGAGGCGCATCCAGGCGGGTGTAGTGCAGCGAGTGGCCAGTGGCTTCCAGCGCGAGCGCGAAATGGCGCATGGCGGCCAGGAACATCGCCGTGCGGGGCTTGCTCGACCAGACGTGGGTGGCCTCATCGGCCACCTCGGCCATCCAGACCGCATCCAGCTCGCCCTCGAAGCCGTCAAAGGCAGTGGCTTCGAGGTCGAGCTGGTCGCCCAGCACGATCACGAGGGTCCGCAGTCCGGTCATGTACGGCCTTTCGGATCCATGCTGTGGCACGGCGCTGGGGGATCCTGCCGGTGCCCGGGAGGCGCTATGCCTTGGTGACTGTGCGCAAAGGATCCCGACACGGCCAAGGAATTGGGCACTGGATTGCGAGCCTTGCCATTGTTCATTTTCAAATGGTAGCAACCATGGCGTCAGAACGTTTCATGGATATAAATAGTCCGTCAGTTGATGCTGTTTTCAGGTAAAAAGCGGGGCAATACCGCGTCGCTATGGAATCAGATCCTCAAATACCATCGTCATTCCCGAAATGGGATGGAGAACCGGAGCAGTCGCTCCACCGCAGCGGCGCCGTGGCGCGCATGCTGCGAATGCCAGTGGCGACCCTGCGCGTCTGGGAGCGGCGCTACGGGCTGACAAATCCCGCACTGTCGCCGGCCGGCCAGCGCCTGTACTCGGCGGAAGATGTGCGACGGCTGGCCTTGCTCAAGCAGCTGACCGACCTCGGCCACGCGATCGGCAGTCTGGCGTCCCTCGACATGTCCCAGTTGCAGCGTGTGGCCTCGACACACGCCAGCGCTCTGGCTGCCACGCAAAACACAGAGCGCCCAGCTGTGGTCCAGCCCCCGCCCGTCCGAACCTGGCGACTAGCGGTCGTGGGCGCGGCGCTGGGCTCGCGGTTGCAGCGACCCAGATTGCTGCGCCGCATCGGCCGACCCGTGCTGTTGCTCGGTCCCTATGACAGCCTTGCACAGGCCGCTGAAGCGCTACAAGGCTCGGACCTGGATGCTCTTCTGATCCACCAGCCGCAGCTGCAGGAAGACGGGTTGGCCTCCATTCAAGCGGCAGTGGCTGCCTGGGCTGAATTGCCCAAAGCGGTGTTGTACGGTTTTGCGTCCGACCCGGTGTGCGAAGCCCTGGCAACGGCCGGCATCGCCTTGCTGCGCGAGCCTCAACCCGACGCGGTGCTGGCGCAATGGCTGCACAGCCTGAGCATCACCACCCCGGCACCGCCACCCCATGCGTGCCAACTCGCAGGCTCGATGGAGACCGTGCCGCCGCGCCGCTGGGGCGATGCGGCTCTGTCCGACTTTGCCAGCCGGTCTACGACCGTGGCCTGCGAATGTCCGCGCCACGTGGCCGAACTGCTGGTGCAGCTCGCGCACTTCGAGGCCTACAGCGCCGAATGCGAGAGTCGCCATCCGGGCGACGCCGAGCTGCACGCCCACCTGCGACAGCTCGCAGCCCTGTCGCGCACCCGCTTCGAGGCTGCGCTGGAGTACGTGGCCCTGCACGAAGGGTTGATGCTGCCTTCCCGATGACCTTCAAACGCCGTTTTTTCCCTGCCGCTTCGTGCGGAGGCAGTCTGCACCCACGCCATGTACCGCTTGCTCCCGGTGTTCCGATTTAGAGAAACCCGAATACGAAGTCATTCGGTCGGTGGATAAGGTGGAGGTGCGCCAGTAGGTGCCCTACATCGTGGCCGAGGTGGTGCTCGACACACGGGCCGAAGACGCAGGCAGCGAGGCTTTCCCTATCCTGGCGGGCAACATCTTCGGCAAGAACAAGGACGACAAGAAGTCCGCCATGACGGCGCCTGCGACCCAGGCCGCCGTGGCGAGCGGCATGCGGGTGCAGTTTGTCCTGCCCAACGAGGTGACGCTGGCCACGGCGCCCGAGCCGGTACACACCATGGTGCAATTTCGCCGGAAGCCGGCTCGCACCAGGCCGCACATCCGGTACTCGAGCATCTGGGTGCCTTGAAGGCGGCCCTGGACTCGGCAGGCGTGGTCACCCAGGGCGACCCCGGTGCTGGTGGGCGACAACGCCGCCTTCACGCCCTGGTTCATGCGGCGCACCGTGACAGGGCAGGGCTTACGCTGACGCCGCCAGGCCGGCTCAGGTTCGGGTCGGGGCGCCTGCGGTCTGGTCGGAGACAATGTGGCGTCACCGGCCCACGCTGGCATGCGTTCGGGCTGCAAAACGGAGAACTCGAATGCGCATGCTGATCAATCTGGTGGGCCTCTTGCTGGTGCTGGCGATCGTGGCCTGGCTCGTCAAAGGGTCGTTCACCAGTGCCAACCGGGTGTTGCCTGCGAGCCCGGGTCACTCCGCCAGCCAACCGTCAACCCCCCAGCAAGTGCAACAACAGTACAAACAGGCGCTGGAAGAGGCCCTCAAGGTGCGCCCCATGCCCGCAGACGAATGATGTCGGGGCGGACAACCAACCGGTTCCATCCCGATGAATGACACGGATTACATGCGCGTGGCCCTGGCCCTGGCACGTGAAGCCGCTGCGGCAGGCGAGGTGCCGGTTGGTGCCGTGGTGGTGCGCGATGGCCAGGTGATTGCCACCGGGCACAACGCGCCGATCGATGGCCACGACCCCACCGCGCACGCCGAGATCGTGGCCCTGCGCGCCGCCGCCCAGGTGCTGGGCAACTACCGGCTGGACGACTGCGAGCTCTACGTGACGCTCGAGCCTTGCGCCATGTGCAGCGGGGCGATGATGCATGCCCGTTTGCGGCGCGTGGTGTTCGGTGCCGCCGATCCCAAGACCGGCGCGGCGGGCTCGGTACTCAACCTGTTTGGCGAGGTGCGGCTGAACCATCAGACGGTGGTGCAGGGCGGTGTGCTGGCCGAAGAATGCGGGACTTTGCTGAGCGGCTTTTTCCGTGCACGGCGCGAGGCGCACGCGCGCGGAGTCCATCCGCTGCGCGACGATGCCCTGCGCGCGCCCGACGAACGCTTTGCTGCATTGCCCGGCTATCCCTGGCAACCGAACTACCTGAGCGACCTGCCGTCGCTCGCTGGCCTGCGCCTGCACTTCCTCGACGAGGGTCCGCACGATGCGCCCCGCACCTGGCTCTGTCTGCACGGCAACCCGGCCTGGAGTTACCTTTACCGGAAAATGATCCCGGTGTTCATCGCGGCTGGGGACCGCGTGGTGGCGCCGGACCTGATCGGTTTTGGCAAGAGCGACAAGCCCAAGAAGGACCGCTTTCACCGCTTCGACTGGCACCGCCAGGTGCTGCTTGAGTTCATCGAGCATCTGGACCTGAAAAGCGTGGTGCTGGTGGTTCAGGACTGGGGCGGCTTGCTCGGGCTCACCCTGCCCATGGCGGCCCCCGGTCGCTACCGCGGTCTGCTGGTGATGAACACCACCCTGGCCTGTGGTGACACGCCGTTGTCGCCTGGCTTTCTGGCCTGGCGCGAGATGTGTGCCAAGCACCCCGAATTTGATGTGGCCCGTCTGTTCGCGCGCGGCAACCCACAGATGAGCGCCGAGGAGTGCAACGCCTACAACGCACCGTTTCCGGACCGCGGTCACCGCGCGGCGCTGCGGGCATTTCCCGCGATGGTGCCTGAGCGATCCGAAGACGAAGGTGCGGTCCTGTCGCGTCAGGCCCGTGAATTCTGGCGTCACCAATGGCAGGGCCAGACCTTGATGGTCATCGGCCAGCAGGACCCGGTGCTCGGCGAGCCGGTGATGCGGGCCCTGCAGCGCGACATCCGCCACTGCCCTGAGCCCCTCCTGTTGCCTGAGGCGGGCCATTTCGTGCCGGAACATGGCGAACGCATCGCGCGCGAAGCCTGCGCTGTTTTTGCGCGATGATCCAGCCTGACCTTTTTTGAGTCCTGCCATGAGCCATATCTACATCTATTCCCCCTCCAGCGCGGTGCGCGACAAAGCCGCGTTCCGCCGTGGCGTGGCCCGCCTGAAAAAACTCGGCCATGAGGTGGAGATTGACGAGGCGGCGCTCGGCAGCCACATGCGCTTTGCGGGTGACGACGCCACGCGTCTGGCAGCCATTGCCCGTGCAGCGGCCAGCGGGGCCGATGTGGCTCTCATTTCACGCGGCGGCTACGGCCTCACGCGCATCCTGCCGGATCTGCCCTACAAGCAGATCGCCAAGGCCATCGAGCGAGGCACACAGTTCGTCGGCTTGAGCGACTTCACCGCCTTGCAGTGTGCGCTGCTGGCCAAGACCGGCGCCACCACCTGGGCCGGCCCGGCGCTGGGCGAAGACTTCGGAACGGAAGCTGCGCCGGACGACATCATGGAAGCCTGCTTCGACGATTTCGTCTGCGGCCAAGGGGAAGGCACGGGCTGGCAGGTACCCAAATCAGATCTGCAGGCCCTCATGGCCGCTGCAAAGTCCGCCACCAATGAACCGCCCACGCTGCAGGTGCGCAACGCGCGCTTGTGGGGCGGCAACCTCAACGTGCTGTGTTCCCTGGTGGGCACACCCTGGCTGCCCAGGGTGAAGGGTGGCATCCTGTTTCTGGAAGATGTCAACGAGCACCCGTATCGCATCGAACGCCAGCTGACCCAGTTGCTCCATGCCGGCATTCTGGGCGAACAAAAGGCGGTCTTGCTGGGTTCGTTCAACCGCTACCAACTGAGCCCGCATGACAAGGGTTTCAAGCTGCAGACGGTGGTGGACTGGTTGCGCAGCAAGACGAAAGTGCCGGTGCTGACCGGGCTTCCGTTTGGGCATGTACCCACCAAAGTGATGCTGCCCGTGGGGCACAAGGTGGAACTGCTGGTGCAGGGCAGGGACGCCCTGGTTTTCTGGGGATGATGCCCGACGGCGCTCAGCGCCGCATGCGGCAGGAGTCCATCAGGCTTCTGGGCAACAAGCCCTGGAAAGCCGGGGATAGACTTTGTACCGTGTCCACAGCCTTGGCCTCGCCATGCAGGCTGCTGAGAACCGCCACCATTTCGGACCGTGCATACCAGAGGGCGTGGACATCGTGCAGGTACATCAGGCGGTTCTTCAGCCGCGGACTGATTCGTGCACCTTCTTCCCCCAGAGCGTCCAGCATGGCCTTGCGCACAGGTTCAAGTGCCTCTGGTGAATCGGTGCGCACTTCGGTGCCGAGCAGGGCCGAAATGCTGTTGCGTAAACCGGGTTTGATCCAGCGCATGAAAGTGACCTCAACGACGTTGTACTTGTGGGGCCGAGAATACGGCCACACGGACACTTCCTGCAATGCCTGAGGCTTGGCGTAACACAAAAAAACAACGGCTAATCATGGGCTTACACACGAACCTTCAGAGCGTTTCTTCACATTTGTAATGCCTATTGAATAACGGCATCGATGTTTTGCATCCCGCAAGCAGATGTTCTGAGGTCATTTGCATCAGGAGCGCGGGGATAGGCCGAACAAGTGGAGGGAATGGGGGCTGTCTCACGCTTTTCGGCGACAAAGCTGTGATAAACGTCACGTACCGCGAACGGCGTTGCGGTGTAGCAAATCAAGAAGAAGTGCTTCGGCTGTATGTTGTAATCGAACGTGTATGACCTTGAACCATGGCTGAACTAACGATTGCTTTTGTGGATTTGACGGGGAGCGTGTCCGTGTTTGAAACACTGGGCAACGACCGGGCCACCAAGGCCGTCACCAAGCTGACGCAATGGATCGGATCTGTGGGACTGGAGAACGGTGGCAAGGTTGTGAAGATGTTGGGTGATGGCGTCTTGCTGTCCTTTACCAACAACCGGGATGCGGTGGAGACCATAATCCAGATACAGCAGGAGCATTCCAAGCGGGTCTCCCAGTGGCCCAACCGCCTCAAGCTCATGATGCAGATCGGCATGGCGCGCGGCCAGGTGGTGCAGGTCGACGGCGACTGTTTTGGTGATGCTGTCAATGTGGCTTCCCGGCTCAGCGATCTGGCGGGGCAGGAACAGATACTGGTCACCGACACCGTCATCCGCAAACTCGGTCCACGCAATGGCGTGCGAAACCGCAGCTTGGGTCCGATGCGCATCAAGGGTCGGGCCGAGCCCTGCGAAGTCTTCCGGATCGAGTGGCAACCGGAAATGCTGTCGGAATTCCTCACCTTGCCGGCCGATCTGCACCAACTGGGCATGAGCGCCGAGTCGGTCTTTGGCGGCATCGAATTGGGCTGGCTGGATGCCAGCCAGTCGTTCAATGTGACGGATCTGCCGGTGAAAATCGGCCGGGTACCGGAAGCCGACTTTGTGGTGAACGACCCCCGGGTTTCGCGGCTCCACGCCAGCATCGACATCCGCTCGGGCAACTACGTGCTGGAAGACATCAGCAGCTATGGCACATGGGTGCGTTTCGGCGGTGCGGAGAATGCGATTGCCCTGCGCCGGCAGGAATGCCTGCTGCACAGCGATGGTGAGATCGCCATGGGCGCACCTTTCACCGATTTCAGTGCGCCAACTGTCAGCTTCAAACTGGTGGACGGCAGCATGGTTCTTGGGCGTGGTCAGCTGCGCAAGTAGGCGCCGGATACACCTCCGCCACCAATTGCTGCCCCCGGACAAGACCGCAGTCTTTGCCCGCCTACTTGAGGTTGCCTGAGAGGAATTGCGCCAGGCGTTCACTCTTCGGGCGGGCCAGCACCTCAGCGGGAACGCCTTGCTCTTCGATGCACCCCTTGTGCAGAAAAATCAGGTGATTGGAGACTTCCCGCGCGAAGCCCATTTCGTGCGTCACCACGAGCATGGTGCGGCCTTCTTCGGCCAGCAGCTTCATCACCCGCAGCACCTCGCCCACCAGTTCAGGGTCGAGTGCGCTGGTGGGTTCGTCAAACAACATCACCTCGGGCTCCACGGCCAGCGCACGCGCGATCGCCACACGCTGTTGCTGGCCTCCCGACATGTGTGACGGGTACTTGCCTTCCACATCGCGCAGCCCCACCTTCTCCAGGTATTTGCGTGCTGTGGCCACGGCCTCGTCCTTGCTCTGGCCCAGCACGTGCATGGGCGCCTCGATGATGTTCTCCAGCACCGTCAGGTGGGACCACAGATTGAAATGCTGGAACACCATGGCCAGCCGGGAGCGGGCGCGCTGCAGTTGCTTTTCGTCGGCGGCCTTGAGCATGCCGTCCTTGGCCTTCACCAGTTTGAGCTCTTCGCCCGCCACGATGATGCGCCCCTGCTGAGGCCGCTCCAGCAGGTTCATGCAGCGCAGGAACGTGGACTTCCCCGAGCCGGAGGAACCGATGATGCTGATGACGTCGCCAGCGCTGGCGGTGAGCGATACGCCCTTGAGCACTTCGTTGCTGCCGTAGCTCTTGCGGATGTCGATGGCTTCGAGTTTGGTGGTCATGGGTATTGCGTGAAAAGAGTCAGGGGCTGAGCAGATTGCCCGAGCGAATGGGGTCACGGCCTGCCACGCGGCAGATTTCCATGCCGCTGGTGGCCCAGCGCAGGTTGTGGCGCGCATAGACCACGCCGTTGATGCTGGTTGTGATGGGGGTGGAGCGTTGGCCCAATGGGTCGACCACATGAGCGAGCACGTGACCGGCCTGGACCTGCTCGCCCACTTGGCTCCTGAACACCACCACCCCGGGATGCGGAGCGTGCAGTGCCTCGGTACCCGCCAGGGGTGTGGGTTCGCACATGGCGGGCGGCACCGCGGGCGCAGGCCCGGCCAGCACGCCCACGTGTTGCAGGTAGTGGAAGATGGCCTGGGCGTCCTGTGCGGCCAGCGCGTCCGACACATCGGTTTGCCCGCGCAGCTCCACCGTGGTACTGGCGCAAGCCAGCGGCACAGGGGCCCGGTCGGCAAAGTGCTCTCGCAGGCGCCACCAGGGTCCGGAGAGCGCTTCATCAAAGGAGATCAAGGGCCCTGAACCCCTGGCCCACAACAAGGCCCGCGCACCCAGGTAGCTCGCCAGCGGCGCCATCTGGTCGAGCATCGGTTGCTCCACGTACATGTGCAACACTGCCTCGTAGTCGCAGTGCAGGTCGAGCACGACATCGGCGTCGCAAGACAGGCGCATCAGGGTATGGCGAAGGCTTTGCAGCTCGGTGCTGGGTGCCTGGGCATCGAGGGCCTGCTGCATGGCGGCGCGGATCAGGCGCTTGTTGCCTTCTGGATCGGGGCCGAGCCGCCCGGCCACTTCGTCCTTCACCAGGGCAAAGAAATCCGGATAGTGGCGGTTGAAGTTCTCCATGCTGGCCAGCTCGAAGCGCCCGACCTGATGGTGCATGGCGGTCTGACTCAGACCGATCGGGTTGGCCAGGGGCACCAGCACCACTTCGCCCAAGACCTCCCCGCGTTGCTCGGCAGCCTCCAGCAGGACGCGCAGATGCTGGGCGACCAGCATCCCGGGCAATTCGTCTGCGTGCAGACTGGCCTGCACATAGGCCTTGGAACCACTGCCCGTGCGCCCGAAGTGCCAGCTGCTGAGATGGCGCTGGGTACCCAGAGAGGGAGAGAGAAGAGGGTGGTTGATCTGTTGCATGTCAGCGTTCAGGGGTCATGACACCCGCTGCGGATCGGTGTTGCCCTTGGCATCCTGGCCCCGGGCCACTGCAGCGATGCCGTCAGTGGGCGAGGGGACGCAAATAGGCCAGGAATCGGCGTTCCAGCAGCCGGAACACGTACACCAGTGCGAAGGTGAGCATGAAATACAGCACCGCCACGACGATGAAGGGCTGGAATGCCAGGTAATAGGTCTTGTAGATCGCGTAGGCAGCGTTGGTCAGGTCGTACAGCGCCGGGACCACGCTGGCCAGGGAGGTCGCATGCAGCATCATGACCACTTCATTGGAATAGCCGGGCAGGGTACGGCGCAGGGCGCTGGGCAGGACCAGCCGGAACATCATGTTCCACCGCCCAAAACCCGCCGCCTGGGCCGCCTCGATTTCGCCCGCCGGGGTTTCCTTGATCGCGCCGGCCAACATCTCCACGGTGTAGGCGCACGTATTGAGCGTGAAGGCCAGCACGGCACAGAAGAAGGGATCTTTGAACCAGGTGAATGGCCATGTGGTGTCCCACAGACCCTGTACCCATTCCAGCTGGGCGATGCCGTAGTAAATGAAATAGACCTGAATCAGCAGCGGTGTGCCCCGCACCACATAGGTGAACAGCCAGACCGGGTACGAGACCCAGGGATTGCGAGACACGCGCATGAAGGTGAGGGGAAGCGTGAGCAATCCACCGGCGAGCAGACTGACCCCCAGCAACTCCATGGTCGCGAGCAGGCCCGTCCAGTAGAGCTCCAGATTTTGCGGCTGAAAAATGATGGCGAACTTGTCCATCAGAAGTCGCCTCGCTTGACGCCAGCCGAGTAACGTTTTTCAGCTCGCCTCAGCAGCAAAAGGCTGATGCTGGAGATCAAGAGGTAAAGCAGGCCGGCGAAGGCCATGAAAATGATCGCTGCTCCCGGTATCTGGCCACGCGCAGCAGCACCTGCCTGTTTGGCCAGGTTCGTGATGTCGGCCAGACCAATCACCGACACCAGCGCAGTCGCCTTGAGCAGCACCAGCCAGTTGTTGGTGAAGCTGGGCAGGGCGAAGCGCACCATCTGCGGCAACACCATGCGACGAAAGGTGTAAAGGCGGCTCATTCCAAAAGCCCAGCCGGCTTCCGACTGGCCCTTGGGCACGCTCATGATGGCGCCGCGGAAGGTCTCCGTCATGTAGGCGCCATAGACAAAACCGATGGTGAGAACGCCGGCCACAAAGGGATTGATCTGTGGTCCGCGTCTGAACCCCAGGGCCTCAGCGATATCGTTGACCAGAATCTGGCCGCCAAAGTACAGCAGCAGCATCCACACCAGATCCGGGACACCCCGGATCAGGGTGGAATAGATGTCGCCAATCCAGTTGAGCGATCGGTAGGGCGACAACTTGGCTGCCGCCCCGGCCAGTCCGAGAAGGGCCGCCACGACCAGCGCACCCAGGGCCACACCGATGGTGACGAACAATCCCTGCAGGATGTTGAGAAAGTAGGTCGTCATCGGAACGTGGCCACCGGGCTTACGGGATCAGGAGCCCCAGATGTCCACGCCCGGCACGTGCTTGTCGGCCAGCTCTTTCCACTTGCCGTTGTCGCGGATGGCCTTGATGCCGGCGTCGAGTGCGTCGCGCAGTGCCGTGTCTTCCTTGCGGATCGCCACACCAGCACCGGCGCCGAAGTACTTGGCGTCGAATTCGACCGGGATGCGCGTGCCAGCGCAGGCGTAGTCCTTGCCATCGGGCGTCGAGAGGAAACCACCGTTCACTTCCACCACATCAGCCACAGTGCCATCCAGGCGGCCAGACTTGATGTCCAGGTAGACCTGATCCTGGGCATCGTAAGGCACGATGGTTGCACCAGCTGGCTGGAGCTCGCCCATGGCGTATTTTTCTTGCGTGGAGGCCTTGAGCACACCGATCTTTTTGCCCTTGAAGTTGGCAGCCTCGGCGCCCAGGTTCAAGGCCGACTTCACCACCACACAGGACGGCGTGTTGTAGTACTTGCCGGTGAAATCCACCGCCTGCTTGCGCTCTTCGGTGATGGACATCGAGGAAATGATGGCGTCGTATTTCTTGGCCTGGAGGCCGGGAATCATGCCGTCCCAGGCTTGTTCCACGAACACGCACTTGCTCTTGAGCTCGTCACACAAGGCCTTTGCAATGTCCACGTCGAAACCAGCGGGCTCGCCGGCGTCGGTTTTGTAGGTGAATGGCTTGTACGTCGGGTCGATTGCAATCCGCAATTCGGGCCATTGGCTTGCAGGAGCCGGTGCGGCGGCGGCTGGAGGTTCCGGTGTCGCGGGCGCAGCGGGTGCGGGCGCCTCGGTCTTACCGCAGCCGACCAGGGTTGCTGCGCCAATCAGGCTCAGGGAAAGCAAGAGATTTTTCATACAAACAGATCCTTGATGCAGGGTTGATTGAGTTCGGAAGGATTGGACTCCTGCCGAGCCGTTGGATTGTAGGTCTGGAGCATCCAATTCAGGTTTGCACCAGGTTGGTGTTTCCCCGCACTGGAAGAGGCCATTGCTTCCGAAAAGCAATTTGCGCGCCGAGGCAGGTTCGATGACCGATACTTGTTACTTTACATAATATACATCGTAGAATCTTGTGACGCAGGCATTCGACCAGTTGCCCAGGCACTTCCAAGAGCCAGCAAAAAACCCGGCGGCTCACGCCCTCCGGGTTTCTTCGATCACCTGACTGTTCCGGGCAAGCGCCATCAGTCCTCGACAAAGGCTTCTTCGCGTTTCTTCTTGATCGAGGGCAGCAGCACAACCACGAGGAGCAACGCCGCGATGGCGAGCAGCGAGGCCGAGAGGGGTCGCGTCACGAACACCGACCAGTCGCCGCGGGAGATCAGCAGGGCTCGGCGCAGGTACTCTTCCATCATCGGTCCCAGGATGAGGCCGAGCAACAAGGGCGCCGGCTCGCATCCGAGCTTGATGAACAGATAGCCAATCAAACCGAAGATCGCCACCATCCAGATGTCAAAACTGTTGTTGTTGGTCGAGTAGACGCCGATGGCGCAGAACAACACGATGGCCGGAAACAGCCATCGGTACGGCACGGTCAGCAGCTTGATCCAGATACCGATCAGCGGCAGGTTCAGGATGATGAGCATCGCATTGCCGATCCACATCGAGGCGATCAGCCCCCAGAAAAGCTCGGGGTTGCTGGTCATCACCTGGGGCCCAGGCTGAATGTTGTGGATGGTCATGGCGCCAACCATCAGGGCCATCACGGCATTCGGCGGAATGCCCAGCGTGAGCAGCGGAATGAACGAGGTCTGTGCGCCGGCGTTGTTCGCCGCCTCAGGGGCCGCCACACCGCGGATGTTGCCTTGGCCAAACGGAACCTCCCCCGGTTTGAGTTTGGTCTTCTTCTCGATCGTGTAGGCAACGAAAGACGACAAAAGGGCGCCTCCGCCGGGCAAGATGCCCAGCGCCGAACCCAGTGCAGTGCCGCGCAGCACAGCTGGCAGCATGTTCTTGAAGTCCTTCGCGGTCGGCATGATCCCATGCACTTCGCCCGTGAACACTTCCCGGTTCTCTTCTGGCTGCGACAGGTTGCTGATGATCTCGCCATAGCCGAACACGCCCATCGCGATGGCCAGGAAGCTGATGCCATCCGTCAGTTCGGGAATGTCGAAGCTGAAGCGAGCCACGCCGGAGTTGACGTCGGTGCCGACGAGGCCCAACAGCAGACCGAGAACGATCATGGACAAAGCTTTGAGCAAGGAGCCAGAGGCCAGCACCACCGCTCCGATCAAACCCACGACCATGAGGGCGAAGTACTCTGAGGGACCGAACTTCAACGCCAGTTCGGTCAACGGGGGAGCAAAGGCCGCCAGGATCAGGGTACCCACGCAACCAGCAAAGAATGAACCCAGACCGGCCGCTGCAAGGGCTGGTCCTGCCCTCCCCTTGCGCGCCATCTGATAGCCGTCGATCACGGTCACCACCGAAGACGACTCACCCGGCAGGTTGACCAGGATGGCCGTGGTCGAGCCACCGTACTGGGCCCCGTAGTAGATGCCGGCCAGCATGATGAGCGCTGCCACGGGGGGCAATCCATACGTGGCGGGCAGCAGCATGGCGATGGTCGCCAGAGGGCCGATGCCCGGCAACACCCCGATCAGCGTGCCCAGAAGACAGCCGATGAACGCATAAATCAGGTTCTGAAAAGTGAACGCAACGCCGAAGCCCAGCGCCAGGTGGTCATACAGTTCCATGGGTTGTTCTTCCGCTTAGTTGGTGAGGAACGCAGGCCACACCGGGAACTGCAGCTTGAGGAGGTACACGAAGGCCACGTAGCTGCCCAATGCAAGGATGGTTGCCAGAATGAGCGTCTGCTTGAACTGTGAACCTTTCTGGGCCAGGCTGGCGATGAAGACCAGCGCATAGATCGCCACGAACATGCCCATGGCCGGGAAGCCAATGGACGGCAGGCCCACCAGCAGGGCGCCAAACACGATGTTGGCAAACAGCACAAAGAACAGCGGCCGCCAGGCGAAGGCGCCGATCCTGTCCCCACCGGGTGCTCCACCCGAGAAGGACTTGATGGTGATCACGGTACCCAGAATCGCCAGCAGGATGCCGAGCATCAGCGGAAAGTAGCCGGGACCCATGCGCGCGGCATCGCCGACGGTGAAACTGGTGGCGCCCACCGCAAAAGCAACGCCCACCGCGGTGAACATCAGTCCGGAAAAAAAGTCTTTTTGGCTCGCCAGCTTCACAGCGTCTCCTCAATGATCGGAATGCGCTGATTCTGATGCGGCTACCGCTTTCCACCCATGTGGGTTACACCTACGCTGCCCAGAACGTGGGTGGGGTCGCCACGCTGATCTGGCCCAAGGGAGCGTTGCCGGTACGCCGTCGGCTCCACCCTACCAGCGACCCGCAGGCTGTCTGGCGCGGACAAAGGCCGCAATGATGTCGGCCGATTCGCTGCGTCCGGCACGGTTCGCAAAGTCGATCGCTGTCAGGCCCTGCTCATTTTTCAGCAGGGGATCAGCCCCCTCCTCCAGCAGCAACCTGACCACCGACGGACTGCCGTAATGCGCCGCCATCATCAGGGGCGTGCTGCGGTTGGGTGATGCGGCATCGATGTAGGCGTGGTGCTCCAGCAGCAGGCGCACCATGTCATGGCTGACGGGTGAGGAGCTGGTGGCCGCGTAGTGCAGGGGCGCCCAGCCTGGCTTGTTGACTTCGGCCTTGTGCTCGATGAGGCGGCGCGCCAGGGCCAGATGACCTTTGAGTGCGGCCATCATCAGCGGACTCTCGCCGCGGCTGTTGCGCGCCTCGACTTCCACAGCGGACTGGTCCAGCAGGAAGTTGGCCACCTTGAGCGACCCCTCCCGCGCGGCGATCAGAAGGGCGTGCTCTCCCTGGGGATCCCGGGTGTTGAGGTCGAAGCCGCGCAGGGTCAGGGTGACGATGGTGGATTCGTCGTCCTGCCTGGCCGCTGCGAAAAAGTCGTCAAACGAGGCAGCAAGCAAGCCGGTCGAAGCAAAACAAATAGCAAATAAAACAATGATCTTTTTCAACAACTTCAAGTGTTTTATCAGCATTGGTCAAGTCTCGATTCTGTTGAACAATTGCCCGAAATTGCGGCTGGTGGCCTCGGCGACCGTCTCCACAGACACCGCTTTGATCTCGGCGATCTGCTTCGCCACAAAGGGAACGTACGAGGGATTGTTGGTTTTGCCGCGGTAGGGCACGGGGGCCAGATAGGGACTGTCGGTCTCGATGAGGAGGCGGTCCATCGGAACAAAACGCGCCACCTCGCGCAGGTCTGCGGCGTTGCGAAACGTGAGGATGCCCGAGAACGAGATGAAAAAGCCCAGATCCAGTGCCGCGCGGGCGACAGCTTCGCTTTCTGTGAAACAGTGGAAGACGCCGCGCGCTACGGGCTGGGAGCCCTGCGGGTCGGTGCCGGAAGCGAAGCCACCCGCTTCACGCAGGATGGACAGCGTGTCGTCTGAGGCACTGCGCGTGTGGACCACCAGGGGCAGGTTGGTCAGGCGGGCGGCCTGGATGTGGACGCGAAAGCGCTCTCGCTGCCACGCCATGTCGGCCACACTGCGCTCGCCCAGCCGGTAGTAGTCGAGCCCGGTCTCGCCGATGCCCACGACACGCGATCGGGCCGCCCGGCTGAGCAGATCGTCCAGCGTGGGCTCCTGCACACCTTCGTTGTCGGGGTGTACGCCCACCGTGGCCCACAGGTTGTCGTGCGCGCACGCCAGAGCGTGCACATCGCCAAACTCTTCCAGCGTGGTGCAGATGCAGAGGGCGCGATCCACCTGGGCTTGTGCCATCGCGTCCAGGATGGCAGGCAACTGCGTTCGCAGTTCGGGGAAGTTGAGGTGACAGTGGGAGTCTGTGAACATGCGGCAATGGGAGTTCAGGTGGCGCCTGGCAGGGCGGGCCTGAGCGCAAGGAGAGCAGCCGCGGAGCGGAAACCGGACTCCTCAGATGGTCTGTGTTGGCCGGTCCGACCCGAGCTGAGTGCCCAGAATCTCTTCGATCTTCAGCTTGAGCTGGCGTGACTTTTCGTCGGCCGGGAACCGGATGCCCACCCCTTGCGTGCGCCCGCCCTGCGCCTTGGCTGGTGTCACCCAGGCCACTTTGCCGGCCACCGGATAGCGCTGCGGGTCGTCGGGCAAGCTCAGCAGCACGTACACGTCGTCACCCAAACGGTAGTCCCGCGACGAAGGGATGAAGATGCCGCCCTCGGCAAAGAGCGGTATGTAGGCGGCGTAGAGGGCAGCCTTCTCCTTGATGGAGAGCTGGATCACGCTTGGGCGCGATGCACTGGCCGTTGGTGGGAGGGTTGTGCTCATGAAATCCGAGTTTAGCGGCAAACCCCTGCGGGCTGGCGCCCTTCACAGGCCAGCTGAGCGGCGAAATGGACGGTGTTCGGGTATCAGATGGCCCATTTGAAACGGCATCGGACGATGCGTCGCGCTCGGGCCAGCGCTGTCAGACGGCAGAAGGCCGGCGACCCAGCACCTGGCGCGTATGCGCTGCCCATGCTTCCTGCATCAGGCCCGGGTTGTAGGGGTGCTCCACCGTGCGCGCCGTGTTCATGAGTTCGCGCGACCACTGGGCCAGGGTGGTCCAGCGCGGTGGTGGCGGCAGCCGGTCCGCCGGAAAGAACCGTGGCGCGGCTCCAGAAGCGACCGCCATCAGGTCGTGACAGAGTTTCTGCAGCACGGCGAGCTGTCGCGCCGCGGGCCAGTCGGCCATCAAGCGCCAGTCACCCAACGCCATCGCCTGCGGCAGCGCGGTCCAGGCCTGCGCATCGAGACCACTCCTCGCCCAATCCAGCGCATCGTCGGGGCGCCCACCGGCCGCCTGGAGCCAGACACTGGCCTGATCCCGGCTGGCGCCAGGCTGGCCGGCTGTGCTGGCCTGTGCCTGCAGCCATTCCAGCGCCAGGGCTTCGGGTGGCCAGAGCATGGCGTGCGTCTGGCAGCGGCTGCGGATGGTGGGCAGCAGCTGGTGCGCCGCTTCGGTCGCCAGCACAAACCGCACTTCGCCCACCGGTTCCTCCAGCGTTTTCAGCAGCGTGTTGGCCGACTCCATGTTCATGCGCTCGGCCGGGTACACCAGCACCACCTTGGTTCGCCCCCTCGATCGGGTGAACTGGGTGAAGCTCACCGCCTCGCGGGCCGCCTCCACGCGGATCAGCTTGCTGGGTTTGCGCTTTTTGTCGTCGATGTCCTTCTGGGACGTCTCGTCCAGCGGCCAATCCAGTTCCAGGCTCAGCGTCTCGGGCATGAGCACACACAGGTCGGCGTGGGTGCGCACGTTGACCGCGTGGCAGCTGCCACACCGTCCGCAGGCACCCTGCCCGGTCGGCTGTTCGCACAGCCAGGCCCGGACCAGCGCCAGTGCCAGGTCGTACTGGCCCAGGCCGGAAGGACCGGACAGCAGCAAGGCATGGCCCCGCTGCGCCAGCAGACCCGTCAACTGCTGCTGCAGCCAGGGCGCCAACGGCTCTGTTTGGACGGGGTCGCTCATGGCATGCTTTCCGGTGGCAGCCAGCCACGCTGCACGAACACCTGGCGCACGCTCTGCCACACCCTGTCCAGAGACTGCTCGGAGTCGATACGCGCAAAACGCGCCGGCTGTTCGCTTAGGCGCTGCGCATAGCCGGCCGCGACGCGTGCAAAAAACGCTGTGGGTTGTGATTCGAAGCGGTCGGGCACACGGGCTGATGCAAGCCGCTGGGCCGCCACCTCGGGAGACAGGTCGAACCAGACCGTCAGATCAGGCTGACGCAGCCGGGAACCTTCTCCAGGAAGCGCCTGCACCCAGCATTCCAGCTGGCGCAGCACGGCCAGGTCGAAATCGCGGCCAAAGCCCTGGTAGGCGAAGGTGGCGTCGGTGAAACGGTCACACAGTACGACCTCGCCACGGGCCAGTGCCGGCTCGATCACCTGCTGCAGGTGGTCGCGCCGCGCGGCGAACATCAGCAGGGCTTCGCACAGCGGGTCCATCGCATCGTTGAGCACGAGCGTGCGCAGCTTCTCGGCCAGCGGTGTTCCGCCGGGTTCGCGCGTGAGCGTGAGGGTGCGACCCTGGGCCCGGAACGCGTCGGCCAGGCCGGCTATATGGGTCGACTTGCCAGCGCCGTCGATGCCTTCGAATGTGATGAACAGCCCGGTGGGTTTCATGCTGCCGTGATGAGGTTCAGCGCCCAAGGATGTGCCGGCGCACCGCGGCATTGTGCTCTTCGAGGGTGGCGCTGAAATGGCTGGAACCGTCGCCCTTCGCCACGAAATAGATGGCCTTCGTGTCTGCAGGCTGCACCGCCGCCATCAGCGAAGCCAGGCCGGGCATGGCGATAGGGGTGGGCGGCAGACCGGCCCGGGTGTAGGTGTTGTAGGGGGTATCGGTCAGCAGGTCGACGCGGCGCAGGTTGCCGTCGAAGCGTTCGCCCAGGCCGTAGATCACGGAAGGGTCGGTCTGCAGGCGCATCCCGATGCGCAGGCGGTTGGTGAACACACCACCCACCTGCCGCCGGTCGCTGTCGAGCCCGGTTTCCTTTTCGATGATGCTGGCCAGAATCAGCGCTTCGTCGGGCGAGCGCAACGGCGTGCCGCTGGCGCGCTGCGCCCAGACCTCGGCCAGCCGCTGTTCCATGGCCTGCGCCGCCTGCCGCAGAACCGACGACGCCGGGGCGTGTTTGACCATGCGGTAGGTGTCTGGGAAAAAGCGCCCTTCCGGATGGCGACCCGGGTAGCCGATGCGTGCCATCAGGTCGGCCATGCTCAGCCCCGCCAGGTCCTGCGTCAGGTCTGGCGAGCTGCGCACGGCCTCAAGCACCTGGCGGATGTTCCAGCCTTCGAGCAGGGTGATGCTGCGCAGCGCTTGCTCACCACGCACCAGCTTGGACAGCAGGCTGCGCGGCGTGGTGCCGGGGGCGAATTCGTAGCTGCCGGCCTTGATGTTGCGCGCCTCGCCCGAGAGGCGAAACCAGGCGAACAGCAGGACCGGTGGTGTCCGAACGCCCGAGCGCGCAAGGGTGTCGGCCACGGCGCGGGCCGACGAGCCAGGCTCGATGCTCACATCCAGCGGCGTTTCGGAGGTGACCGTGTCCGGCAGCGGCAAGGGCCGATGCAGCCACCAGGCGCCCCATGCGGCCGCGCCGGCACCCGCCAGCAACAGCGCAAGCAAGAGCAGTTTCAGCAGGCGGATCAAGGTGCGGAAGGAATTGGGGGGATGTGGGCAAGACGGGACCAGCCCGTGGGCCGATGATCATAATCGACACCTCCAGCAGCCCTCCCCCTCGAAAGCCCCGTTCATTCCATGACCGAACCCGCCCTGCCCGCCTTCGACGCGACCGCCCTGAACGGCGTGGCGCCCCTGCCCCATCTGGGCGTGATCCGAGCCCAGGGAACCGACGCTGCCAAGTTCCTGCATGGGCAGCTGACGCAAGACTTTTCGCTGCTGGGTTTGTCTGAAGCACGTCTCGCGGCGTTCTGTTCGGCCAAGGGCCGCATGCTGGCCAGTTTCGTGGGTTTCAAGCGCACGCCCGACGAGATCCTGCTGGTTTGCAGCCGCGATGTGCTGCCAGCCACGCTCAAGCGCCTGTCGATGTTTGTCCTGCGCGCCCAGGCCAGGCTGAGCGATGCCAGCGACGCGTTTCAGGTCTGGGGGCTGGCCGGAACGGCCGCACCGACTGCGGGCAAGCCCTGGAGCAAGAGCGGCGAACCCGATGGCGCCCAGACCGTCCAGATCTACCCGGCCGTCGGCGTGTCGCGCGCGCTCTGGGTGGCGCCCGTCGAATCGGCAGCGCCCGCGGGCGTTCGCCTGCCCGAGGGTGCCTGGACCTGGCTCGATGTGATGAGCGGCGTGGCCACCATCACACAGCCGGTCGTGGAGGCCTTTGTGCCGCAGATGCTGAACTACGAATCGGTGGGTGGCGTGAACTTCAAAAAGGGCTGCTACCCGGGCCAGGAGGTGGTGGCGCGCAGCCAGTTTCGCGGCACGCTCAAGCGCCGGGCCTTCCTGGTCAGCAGCCCGGAGGCACTGGCGGTGGGGCAGGACGTGTTCCACGACAGCGACCCCGAGCAGCCTTGCGGCACGGTGGCGGCGGCAGGCGCCCATCCGGCGGGTGGCTGGAGCGCCCTCGTGTCCATGCAGACCAGCGCAGCGGCGGGCGGCCGCCTGAGCGCGGGCAGTCCCGGTGGAGCGGCGCTGTCGCTGTTGCCGTTGCCCTATGCGCTGCTGGACGACATCTGATCCTGCGCTGACATGTGCCTGATCGCGTTTGCCATTGATGCCGATCCGGCCTGCCCGCTGCTGATCGCGGCCAACCGCGACGAGTTCTTCGACCGCCCCACAGCCCCGCTGCACCGCTGGACCCTGCCGGACGGCACCGGCGTACTGTCCGGGCGCGATCTGCGCGATGGCGGCACCTGGCTGGGGGTGAACGCTTCTGGCCGGGTGGCGATGCTGACCAACGTGCGCAGCACCCGGCCCGGACCCGGCGCGCGCAGCCGCGGCGAGCTGGCCACGCGCTGGCTGAGCGGGCACCTGGACTGGGACGGCCTTCAGGCCGGCATCGACCCCCATGCGTACGGGGGCTTCAATCTGGTGGTGGGCGACTTTCATCAGGGCCTCTGGGGCTGGCTGAGCAACCGGCACCCCGACCGCCCGCACGAGGATCACGCCGAGGAGCTGCACGCCCGGCGGCTGGGCCCAGGCATCTACGGCCTGTCCAACGCTGCGCTGGACACGCCCTGGCCGAAGACCCAGCGTCTGAAGCATGCAGTGGGCGACTCACTGGCCCGGTTGTACAGCGACGCTGCCTCGCCGCGATGGCTGGCGGCCTTGCAGGACGCGCTTGGCGACTCCGTGCTCGCTGCGGAACATGAGTTGCCGCCGACCGGTGTCACGGTCGCGATGGAGCGCGCGCTGTCCAGCCCTTTCGTGTGCCTGCCCGATCGGGGCTACGGCACGCGCAGCAGCCTGGTGCTTCGGGTTGAACCCGTGCCAGCCGACACCGGTCCGCGGCGCTGGACGGTGGGCCTGCACGAGTGGACGCACCTGCCCGACAGCTCTGCTGGCGCGCAGCGCTGGGACCCGAAGGGCCTGCGCAGCGAAACGCTGGCCTGGTGAACAGGCAGTCCCAGCCGGCGGGCCGGTGGCCTATTTCTGCAATTGGGGCCAGAGGGCCTGCGGAATCATGTTGAGCGTGTTTTGCCGCTGGGCTGGCGGCGTGGCGGCCAGGGCGGCGCGGAAGTACTCCATCGCCTTGCCGGTGTCGCCCTTGCCCAGCCAGGCATTGCCCAGCTTGGCATCGCCATCGATCTGGTTGGCGGGCCAACCCTTGTTGCGCAGCTCGATGGACTTGATGGCCAGATCCCAGTCCTTGGCGCGCATCGCCAGCACAAAGCCGGTGTTGACCATGTCGTAGTCGTAGCGCTCGGCGCGGATGTCTTCCCGGGCGATCGCCAGCGCCTGGGCCTCGTTGCCATTGCGGCTGAGCAGGATGACTTCGAGCGAGCGCACCGAGGGGGCCTTGGGCTGCAGCAACTTGGCACGTTCCAGCATGGCCATCGCTTTGTCGGGCTGCCCCAGCTGCGCGTAACCGCGCGCCACGTTGCTCATGATCGCGGTCACGTAAGGGCGCGAGCCCAGCACCGACTCCCAGATCCAGACCGCGTTGCTCCAGTCGCCCCACTTGGCCAGTTCGTCGGCCACCATCGGCGTGATCTTGCGGTAGTGCGGGTTGATGTCGATGCCTTCCTTGATCATGCGCAGCATGTCTTCGCGCTGGGTTGTCCATTTCGGGTTGTTGTAGTCGCCCGACTGGCTCACCGAGAGCGCAATCTTGGTCGCTCTCACGATCAGGCTTTCGCAGGCCATGGCCTGCTGTGTGATGAAGGCTGCCAGCGCCAGGCAGCCGATGCTGACCACCGCCGCCGCCTGTGAAAACACCGGTTTCCAGGGCAGGCGCGCTGCGGCCGTCCAGCCACGCTGGGCCAGTCGGGCATCCGACGCTGCCAGGATCGCCAGGAACAGCGCGAACAGCGCGCCCGTGCTCGCCATGCGCCAGGGAAAACCGGCGTTGCTCACGATCAGGAAGGCCAGCAGACCCGCCAGCGTGGTGGCTCGCAGCAGGCCCTCGGCCCGCCCATCCTCGCCCTTCAGGCACCAGGTGCGCCAGGCGGCGCGCGTCAGATAGGCCAGCAGTCCGAGCAGAAAGACCCATCCCGCCAGCCCGTATTCGGCCAGCAGCTGCAGGATCTCGTTGTGCACGTAGTAGTCGGTCTCCAGCTGCGCGCCTTCGGCCTGGTAGAGCGGAATGTCCACCTCCCAGGCACCGGCGCCCACGCCGGAGAGCGGGCGCTTGGCAATCATGCGGCCCGTGGCCTGCCACATGACCCAGCGCACCGAGAACGAGCGCTCGGTGTACTCCTCGGCTTGCGTCATCGACCTGGCGCGCGCGAAACTGCGCTCCAGCGCATTCAGCCCCCGGCCCTCGACGCGGTTTTCTTCGATCAGCTTGGGGTTGCCGGTGCCGATCAGGCCGAGCCCGACCACCGTCGCCAGCAGCACGCCACCGGCCAGGATCCGCGTCCCGGAGTTCCAGTGGGCCATGGCCAGATGCTGCCGGTAGCGCCACAGGATCACGGGAACCACCACCAGCAGCGCGAAAAACGCGAGCAAGGCCGAGCGCGTGCCGGTCATGAACATGGCCACGAGGTTGAAGCCGATCGAGAACGCGAGCAAGGCCACGGTGGCGCTGTTGCGGGCGCGCACCAGCAGGTAGACCGAAAAGGGCAGCGTGCAGACCAGGAACTCGGCAAAGAAGTTGCGGTTGACGAAGGTGGACGCCGGGTTGGGGCCTTGGGGAAAGAAAGCAAAGTCCACCCAGAACTGCAGCGCGGTCCACAGGGCCGCGAGGAACGCGCCGGCGTGTATGCCCCAGGCCAGGGTGGGCAGGCGCTCGCGGTCCAGCGTGTTCAGGCCCAGCCAGACCAGCAGCGAGAAGATGAACCAGCGGATCGCCTCGACCCCGGCCAGGTAGGTGTGCGACCAGGCCATGCTGCCCAGCGCATAGACCGTGAGCAGCAGCGGCAGCCACACCAGCGCGTGCCAGCGCAAAGCCATGTCGCGGTTGCGCTGGTTCCAGAAAAAGAACAGGGCAGCAGCCAGCGCGGTGAACACGACCACTATAGATTTCAGCGTGTCCTGGAGCATCAGTTCGTTGGGCACGCCCAGGGCAGGCGCCAGGAACATCATCAGGGCCAGGATGGCCACCGTCCAGTCGCCCCTGAGCACTTCGCCGGGCAGCGACAGAGGCGTGGCCGGCGCTGAACTCGCTCTCGGGGGTTGCGCCGGGGCCGGACGCGGGGTTGGGGTGCTGGCGCCGCCGGCAGGCGGTGCGGTGCGCTTTTTCTTGGCCATGGAACGGTCTGGGTTGGTGGCAGGGCGGCAGGGAACGCCCGGGGCAGCGACCCGATGACCGCTACCGAAGTGGACTATTGTCACCGCAGGGCGGGCCGGGCTGCCCCTCGCGTCCGCCGCCGGCGTCAGAGCCGCGTGAACATCTCCACGTGCGCGATACCCGCCTCCAGAAAGGGTTCGCCCCGGCGCTGGTAGCCCAGCCGCTCGTAGAAACCTTCCGCGCTGCGCTGAGCGTGCAGCATCAGTTCGTGATCGCCGCGTGCACGGGCTGCTTCCGTCAGCGCCTGCAGTACCTGGCGTCCCAGGTGGCCGCCACGCAGCACGCGGTTGACGCACAGCCGCCCGACCTGGGCCACGCCGGGGGCGGCCGTGACCAGCCGCCCGGTGGCCACGGCCTGGCCCAGGCGGTTGCGGGCCACCGCATGCACAGCGGTGAGGTCGGCGGCGTCGTGCTCCAGGTCTTTGGGGATGCGCTGCTCTTCCACAAACACCTCGGTCCGGATGCGCCGGGCATCCGCACCGAGTTCGCCCCAGGTGCCGACGGTCACGTCCAACATGGGCTCGCCCGCCTCGTAGCCGAGCACGATGTCGCGCAGCGCATGCGGTACGGGTCGCGACGTCTGCGTCGCCGGGTCCGCGAACACATAGACGATCTCGCCCGAGATCAGGTGTTCGTCGCCGCGGAAGATGGCGCCGCTGAAGGTCATGGACGAGGTGCCGATGCGGCTGCACTTCATGGCCACCTCAATCTGGTCGTCCACCCGCGCCGAGGCATGGAACTCGACCGTGGCCTTCACCACGTACAGGTCGCCTTCGAGCAGGTCCATTGCCGCCTGGTACGGCAGTGCCAACGCACGCCAGTAGTCGGCAATGGCCGTGTCGAAGTACATCAGGTAGTGCGCATTGAAGACGATCTTCTGCATGTCCACCTCGGCCCAGCGCACGCGCAGGCGGTGGAAAAAGCGGAAGTCGGATCGGTTGAGCGTGTCCATTCAGGGCGTTCCAAAAGCATGGCGCAGCGCGCGGGCCGCGTCGTTGTGGGCGATAAGCGCCTGCGGAATGGCGCGGCCGAACTGGATGAAACCATGTACCACGCCAGCGTAGATGTCCAGGTCCACCGGCACCCCGGCCATGCGCAGGCGGTCTGCGTACATCATGCCCTCGTCGGTCAGCGGGTCGCATTCGGCCAGACCGATCCAGGCGGGCGCCACGCCGTCCAGCTCGCGCACCTGGCCGGTCTCGTCCACCCCGTCCAGCGGCGCGAAGCGCCAGTCGTCGCGGTCGGCTGCGTTACGCAGGTAGTGCCCAAAAAAGTAGCTGATGTGCGGCTCTTCCAGCAGGAAACCGCTGGCAAAGATGCGGTGCGATGGCGTGTCCTGGTGGCCGGCGCAGCCGGGGTAGAACAGCAGCTGCAGTGCCAGCGACCAGCCCGCGTCACGCGCGGCGATGGCCGTGGCAGCCGCGAGTGTTCCGCCCGCGCTGTCGCCACCGATGGCGATGCGTGCGCCGTCCAGGCGCAGTGCCGCGGCGCTGTCGCGCAGCCAGGCCAGGCTGTCCCAGGTGTCGTGGACCGCGGTCGGAAATTGCCATTCCGGTGCCAGCCGGTAGTCCACCGACACCACCGCGCAACGCGCCAGATGCGCCAGGTGGCGGCACAGCGGTTCGTGCGAGGCCACGCTGCCCACGGTGAAACCGCCGCCATGCAGGTAGAGCAGCACGGGCAGCGGCTGGTCGGACGCTGGTGCGAACAGCCGGGCGGTCAGGTCCACCCCGTCGCGCGCGGGAACCTTGAGGTCCTCCACACGCGCCAGTTTGTGCGCCGGGATGTCCAGCACGCCGGCACCCGCTGCGTAGGCGGCTTTGGCCTGCCCGGGCGTGAGTGCGTGCAGCGGCGGATGCCCGGCGCGGGCGATGCGGTCGAGCACGCCACGCATGAGCGGCGTGAGCAAGGCACGGGGGTTCGGGTGGTGCGACATGGACGGGGATTGTCTCTGTCTTTTTCGCGACCGGTCGTCGCGCCCGCGGCATTGGTCATTGGAGAGGCAGGCCGTATAGTTTTCACCTTGCCTTCAACGACACACCGAGACCCACCATGGCCCAGATCCTGTACGTGACCAACATCCTGATCGACTTCGGTGCCCTGGCACAGCTGCAGGCCGAATGCGAACGCGTGGGCATCAGCCGCCCGCTGATCGTCACCGACGCGGGCGTTCGCGTCGCCGGCTTGCTGGAAAAGGCGCGGGCAGCCCTGCCCGGCCTGAAACCCGCGGTGTTTGACGAAACACCGTCCAACCCGACCGAAGCCGCGGTGCGCGCGGCGGTCGAGGTGTACCAGCGTGAGGGCTGCGACGGGCTGATTGCTCTGGGCGGCGGCAGCTCGATCGACTGCGCCAAGGGTGTGGCCATCGCCGCCGCGCACGAGGGACCGCTGAAGACCTACGCCACCATCGAAGGCGGCTCGCCCAGGATCACCGACCGCGTGCCACCGCTGATCGCCGTGCCCACCACCGCCGGCACGGGCAGCGAGGTGGCGCGCGGCGCCATCCTGATCGTGGACGACGGCCGCAAGCTGGGCTTTCACAGCTGGCACCTGGTGCCCAGGACCGCCCTGCTCGACCCCGAACTGACGCTGGGTCTGCCGCCCATGCTGACCGCGGCCACCGGCATGGACGCGATTGCCCACTGCATGGAGACCTTCATGGCGCCGGCCTTCAACCCGCCGGCCGACGGCATCGCCCTCGACGGTCTGGAGCGCGGCTGGGCGCACATCGAGCGCGCCACCAAGAACGGCCAGGACCGCGAGGCGCGCCTCAACATGATGAGCGCGTCCATGCAGGGCGCCATGGCGTTCCAGAAGGGTCTGGGCTGCGTGCACTCGCTGAGCCACAGCCTGGGCGGCGTCAACCCGCGCCTGCACCACGGCACGCTCAACGCGATGTTCCTGCCTGCCGTGATCCGCTTCAATGCCGAAGCCGAATCGATGAAAAAGGACAGGCGGCTGCAGCGCATGGCCCATGCCATGGGGTTGGGCAGCGGCGATGACATCCCGGCGGCCATCCAGGACATGAACGCCCGCCTGGGTCTGCCCAGCGGCCTGGCCGCCATGCATGTGGAGCGCGACTGGTTCGAGAAGATCATCACCGGGGCGCTGGCCGACCACTGCCACAAGACCAACCCGCGCATCGCCAGCGTGGCGGAATACCGCGAGCTGCTGGAGACGTCGATGTGAGCACCGCGACCTCCGGGCCTCCGTTTGATGAAACGCAACGCCGGAGACCGACAGGTCTCGCATACTGAATGGCTTCATACGCACAGGTACGTGTGCAGTTCTCCCGGCTTGGCGGGCGTGCCCTGCGCTCAATGCCGCAAGGGCGACCCCGTTCTGGCTCGCCGTACCAGGGCCCTCAGTAATGTTCATGAACCACCCAACCGCTCGTCTGCGCCACCTCCGCTGGGCCTCGCTGGCCGAAGGCGCCACCCTTTTGCTGCTGGTCGGCGTGGCCGTTCCGCTCAAGCGCATGGCCGGTTTTCCCGAGGCGGTTTCCGTCATCGGACCGATCCACGGCGCCGCCTTCCTGATCTATGTGGCGATGGTGCTGCGCGCCCAGCAGACGGGTGTCTGGTCTGCCGCGGAAACCCTGAAACTGCTGGCTGCGGCCTTTGTCCCCTTCGGGGCCTTCATGGTGGCGGGTCTGTTTCGCCGCAAGCAGCTGACCCTGGCAAGGACCTGATCAGGCTCAATGCTCGTGGTTGGGCATGCGCGCCCCCACATGCACCTCGCCCCGCGCTTCTGCCAGTTCGACCTGACGCTGGCGTTCGGCCAGGTGGGCTTTTTCTTCGGGGCTGCGTTTGTCATGGCAGTGCGGGCAGCTCACACCCTTGACGTAGTGCGCTGAGGCCTTGTCGTCGGCACCCAGGGGCCACCGGCAGGAGCGGCAGAGTTCGTAGGGGCCCGGCTGCAGTCCGTGGCCCACGCTGACGCGCTCGTCGAACACGAAACACTCCCCTTCCCAGCGGCTTTGCTCGGGCGGGATTTCCTCCAGGTACTTGAGGATGCCGCCTTCCAGGTGGTAGACCTCGTCGAAGCCGCGCATCTTCATGAGAGCGGTGGACTTCTCGCAGCGGATGCCTCCGGTGCAGAACATCGCCACCTTGGTCTTCTTTCCCGGCCCACCCTGCAGTTGCGGCTGGGCGTCGAGCCAGCCGGGCAGTTCGGTGAAGGTCTTGATGTCGGGGTTGATGGCACCCGTGAAGCTGCCGATCACCACCTCGTAGTCGTTGCGGGTGTCGATGAGCACCACGTCCGGGTCTGCCAGCAGGGCGTTCCAGTCCTGTGGCTTCACGTACTGGCCCACCGTCTTGTTCGGGTCCAGCTCGGGCACGCGCAGGGTCACGATTTCCTTTTTCAAGCGCACCTTCATGCGCAGGAACGGCGCCTTGTCCGACCACGATTCCTTGTGCTGCAACGTGGCCAGGCGCGGGTCGGTTCTCAGCTGGGCGAGCACGGCCCTCACGCCGGCTTCGGGCCCTGCAATGGTGCCGTTGATGCCTTCACTGGCCAGCAACAGCGTGCCCTTCACCTGGTGGGCCTCACAGCTGGCCAGCAGCGGCTCGCGCAGGGCCTGGTAGTCGGGCAGGTCGACGAATTTGTAGAGCGCGGCGGTGAGGTAACGGTGATTCGAAGGTGTCATTTCGGTCAGCAGAGGCATACGGGATTATCCTGCCAAGCGAGCCCTGAAGGCGTACCCCAGTGCCCGGGCTTGCCTCGACTATTCCTGCCATGGTTTCCGCGTAGCACAGCTACCGAGCTTCTCGCGCTGAATGGTTCCTTGTGTCCATCGTGCGACCGCCCCGTCACAGCGGTTCGATGCGTGACGGGTCGGGCCGCTCCAGCCACTGCGCCAGCTCAACGGCGAGTTGCTGGCTGGCGGCTGTGGCACGACTCCATGCGTTCACGCGCGCGGCCAGGTCCTGGCCATAGCGGGTGAAGTCGGTGCGATCGGGCAGTTTGGCGTTGGGCAGCGTCTGCACCCAGGCCGGATCGGGCGCAAGCACCAGCATGTTGTCGAGAGCCGGGCTCGACAGGTGGCGGTGTTTCCAGACCTTGTCGAGCCAGCCGGGCACCACCGCCTTCTGGAAATGCGGGTAAAGCACGATGGGCGACCCCTCCGGTGCCTGGTAGCGCAGGTGCAGGTGGTAATCGGTGATGCCGCCGTCCCAGTAGGCGCCCGGCGGGGCGCCCGCAATGCCGTGTACCGGGCGAAGGACGAACGGGATCGAGCAGCTGGCCTGCAGCGCATCCAAGAAGTTCCGCTCCTGCAGCGCCACCTGGCGGGTGCGGAAGTCTTGCGTGCCGAACGGCAGGGGCGTCGCGTGCCCGCTCCCGTCGGGTGTGGAAAAAACCACGCGCTCCAGCCAGGCACCCAGGGCTTTTCGGTGCAGCGCGTTGGCAGCGAAGGCACCCAGGTAGCCCAGGGGCGTGCGCAACGTGCCCTCGCGGGCCAGCACATGGCGCCCGCGCGAGGTGACGATGTGCAGGCGGTAGCGCGGGTGGTGCAGCACCTCGGCCAGGCGCCCACCATAGAACAGGTGCAGATTGCGGCCGAACTGCTCGCTGATCTGGTCCGCGGTCGGCCGCTTGTGGCCAGGTGGCGGTGCATAGTGCTGGCCGATGTAGTTGCGCTCCAGCCGCTCGAAAGCGGCCACGCTGTGATCCAGACAGGCGGTGGCCATGCGCCAGGCGCCGATGGACGCACCCACCAGGTGCACCGGCTGGCTGGACTGGGACAACCACTGCCCGAAGATGAAGCGGTCCAGCGGCCCCAGGACCAGGCCCTTGGGGCCGCCCGCAGCGGCGGGGATGACGCCCACGTCCTGCGGGCGCAGACCGTGCTGTTCGATGTGGCGCCGGGCCAGGGGACCGGCATAGAGGCGAAGCGCGTGACGAACGGAAGGCATAGGGCTGCGATTGTCTCGCAGCCAGGCGCCAAACCAGCCGCCACAGGGCCGTCAGACCGTGGACGACTCCTCGCCGAAGCGGGTGAGCGCCGGGATTTCTTCGCCGACCACGGTGTCGGGGTCGATGCCCAGCACCAGCCCCACCGGGTCGGGGTAGGTGTTGATCAGCAGTTCGCTCCGCATCGACTGCTCTTCGGCGCGGGCACGCCAGGATGCAATATGCACCACGCCCGCAATGGGTTCATAGGTGTCGTTTTCAAACGGTGCATTCTGGTGCTCGATGGCGTTGACCATGCGCTTGGGGAAGCGCCATTCACGCGCCAGCGCGGCACCCACCTCGGCATAGCTGTAGCCGAACAGGCCGCGTTCGGCCGTAGCACGCTTGAGGTCCAGCATGGGAATGCTGCGGTCCAGATCGATCATGGCCTCTGGCATGCCGATGTGCATCACCAGTTCGCCAATGCCATGGATGAGGCCCGAGGTGAAGGCGGTGTTTTCGTCGATGTGGATCGGCAGGGCCAGGTAGCGCGAGAGGTTGGCGGTGTTGAGGCTGTAGCGCCAGAACTGGTTGAGGTTGACACTGCCCACACAATGCAGCCCCTCGCCAAGCGAAGCCGCAATCACCAGAGCCCGGACCTTGATGAGCCCCAGCACGTTGATCGCTTCCCTGGCGTTGGACACCGATCGGGTGAGACCGAAAAAGGCCGAGTTGGCCATTTTCAGCAACTTGGCGGTGAGCACCGGATCGTCCTCGATCAGCGAGGCCGCCAGCATCACGTCGACCTCCTCCTGATCGAAGGTCTCGATCAGCTTGCGCACCACCTTGGGCGCGGAAGGGAGTGCGTTCGGCTGTTTGAGGAGCTTCTCAAGTTGCATGGTGGACCTGCCTTGGTGTGTGTGCGGAGCGGATGCTTGGCCAGTAACCGGTTCATCGTCGGCTGACAGCCAGACTTGAGCACTTTCCGGTTCAGTCCATGAACGCACCCAGCGCCTGGCTGAACGACCATTCCTCGGGGTCCTTGCCCAGCACGCTGCCCAGGTCCAGGCCGAGGGTCAGTCCCACCATGTCCGGAAAGGTGGAAGCCAGGCCGTTGTCGTCGAGCTGCAGCTCCTCGGCACGTGCGCGCCACGAGGCCAGGTGCAGCACCCCTCCCAGCGCGTCGTAGGCTTCGCCCTCGAAGGGTGCGATCTGGTGGCGCAAGGCCGACACCATGTCCTGGGGAAACTGCCACTTCTCGGTCATCCCGGCGCCCACCTCGGCGTAACAGTAGCCAAAGGCCGAGGTCTCGCTCGCAGCGCGCTGCAGGTCCAGCGGCGGGGTGCGCATGTCCAGGGGCACCATCTCGTCGGGCATGGCGATGTGCATGATCAGGATGCCCACGCCGTGGATCAGGCCCGCGGTGAAGGCATTGCCCTCGTTCTGCCGCAGCAGACCCGCCAGTGAGCGTGAAATATCGGCGACGCGCAGGCTGTAGCGCCAGAACTGTTTCAGGTCGATGCCGGGCACGCTCTTGAAGCCGGAGCCCAGTGCGGCCGCCATCACGAGCGAGCGCACATGGGTCATGCCCAGCAGCGATACCGCCTCTTCGGCGCTGCCGATCTTGCGGCTGACCCGAAAAAAGGCCGAGTTGGACAGGCGCAGGACGCGGGTGGTGAGCGCCGGATCACGGGAAATCAGGTCTGCGACCCGCTTCGGGCTGGGGTCTTCCTTGTTCATCTCCCCCAGCAGGTCGGTGACCGCGCGGGGCATGGCCGGCAGGGCGCGGGGATAGTTGAGCAGGGCTTCGAGTTGCATGGGGCAGAAATCCAAAAGTCAGAAAGGTTTTGAATACCTTTCGTATCGACTTTTCCGGCCCTGACTTGAGCCCTTCCCTCACCCGGCAAAAGGCGGGATTGCCCGGCTTTTCACCGCCATTTCGCGTGTCTGGTCAACGCTTGCCCGCACCCTGCAGCTTGGCAAACGCCGATGCCATGGCGGAGGCCGGTGCGGGGGGCTGGCCAGCAGCGCCCTGCCCGCCCGGACGACCCGGTCGCTGACCCTGGCGAACGGGCTCAAACCGGTTGTCGCGCGGTGCGCCGCCCTCCCCGTCGCGCCGCGGCGGCGCGTCGCCCAGCTTCATGGACAGGCCGATGCGCTTGCGCGCCACGTCCACCTCCATCACCTTGACCTTGACGATGTCGCCGGTCTTGACGATCTCGCGCGCGTCGTTGACGAACTTGTGTGCCAGCTGGCTCACATGGACCAGACCATCCTGGTGCACGCCGAGGTCGACGAAGGCGCCGAACTGGGCCACGTTGCTCACCGTGCCTTCGAGGATCATGCCCTCGCGCAGGTCGCTGATGTCGTCCACACCATCGTTGAACCGCGCCACCTGGAAATCCGGGCGCGGGTCCCGGCCCGGCTTCTCCAGTTCGGTCAGGATGTCCTTGACCGTGATGACGCCGAATTTTTCGTTGGCAAACAGCTCGGGGCGCAGCGTCTTGAGCATGTCGGACCGGCCCATGAGCGCGGCCACCGGCTGACCGGTTTTGGCCATGATCTGCTCGACCACCGGATAGGTTTCCGGATGCACGCCTGTCATGTCCAGCGGGTTGTCACCGCCGCGGATGCGCAGGAAACCGGCGCTCTGCTCGAAGGTCTTGGCGCCCAGACCGGCCACGTCAAGCAATTGCTGGCGGCTCCTGAAGGCGCCGTTGGCCTCGCGCCAGCGCACCACCGATTTCGCCACCGTGGCCGACAGGCCCGACACCCTGGACAGCAGCGGCACGCTGGCGGTGTTCAGGTCCACACCGACACCGTTCACGCAGTCTTCCACCACCGCATCCAGCGTGCGGGCAAGCTCGCTCTGGTTCACGTCGTGCTGGTACTGGCCCACGCCGATGCTCTTGGGGTCGATCTTCACCAGTTCGGCCAGCGGGTCCTGCAGCCGGCGGGCAATCGACGCCGCGCCTCGCAGGCTGACATCCACGTCGGGCATCTCCTGAGAAGCGAATTCGCTGGCGGAATAGACCGAGGCGCCGGCCTCGCTCACCACCACCTTCTGCACGCCCCCGATACCGGCCCCTTGTCCCGCTTTCTCCAGCAGCTTGATCAGTTCACCGGCCAGCTTGTCGGTCTCGCGGCTGGCCGTGCCGTTGCCGATCGCGATCAGGTTCACGCCGTGTTTGCGGGCCAGCAGACCCAGGGTGTGCAGCGAGCCGTCCCAGTCGCGCCGGGGTTCGTGCGGGTACACGGTGGCCGTGTCCACCAGCTTGCCGGTCGCGTCCACCACGGCCACCTTCACGCCGGTTCGGATGCCCGGGTCCAGGCCCATCACCACGCGCGGGCCGGCCGGTGCGGCCAGCAGCAGGTCGCGCAGGTTGTCGGCAAAGACCTTGATCGCCACCGCCTCGGCGCTCTCGCGCAGGCGGGCGAACAGGTCGCGTTCGCTGGACAGGCTGAGCTTCACGCGCCAGGTCCAGGCCACGCACTTGCGCAGCAGGTCGTCGGCCTTGCGGCCCTGGTGGCTCCAGCCCAGGTGCAGCGCGATGCGGCCTTCGGCCAGCGACACGGTGGGCGCGGGCTTGCCACTCGCCGTGAGCGCCGCCTCGGGCTCGGGCAGCACCAGCCTGGCGTCCAGGATCTCCAGCGTGCGGCCGCGGAACACGGCGAGCGCACGGTGCGAGGGCACGCGGCTGATCGGTTCGTCGTAGTCGAAGTAGTCGCGGAACTTGGCCACATCGGGGTGGTTCTCGTCCTTGCCGGCCACCAGCTTGCTCTGCAGCAGGCCTTCGGCCCACAGCCATTCACGCAGGCTCTGCAGCAGCGCGGCGTCTTCGGCCCAGCGCTCGCTCAGGATGTCGCGCACGCCGTCCAGCACGGCGGGCACGGTGGAGAAATCGGCGCCGGGTTTGCCGTCATCCAGCACCTCCGCCGGCTTCGTGAACGCGGCAGCTTCGGCGGCCGGGTCCAGCGTCGGGTCGGCATACAGCTTGTCGGCCAGGGGTTCGATGCCGAATTCGCGTGCAATCTGACCCTTGGTGCGGCGCTTCTGCTTGAACGGCAGGTAGAGGTCTTCCAGTTCCTGCTTGGTGGGTGCGTTGGCAATCGCGGCACGCAGCGCATCGGTCAGCTTGCCCTGCTCGTCGATGCTTTTCAGCACGGCGGCGCGGCGCTCTTCCAGTTCGCGCAGGTAGCCGAGCCGGTAGTCAAGCTCGCGCAACTGGATGTCGTCGAGTCCGCCGGTGGCCTCCTTGCGGTAGCGGGCGATGAAAGGGACGGTGGCGCCGCCGTCCAGCAGCTCCACGGCGGCCTGGACCTGGTGAACGCCGACCCGGATTTCCTGGGCGATCTGCGCGATGATTTTTTGCATGGTGACTCGGAGATGGCACCTGGCCCTGTAACCCCCAGCAGCCAGAAAGCTGCGCAGTGTGCCACAAGCACCCCCCGGTCCAGACGCTGACACGTACGGTCCACCCGCCACCCGGGTTTCCGCTGACGGGTCTGCCCGCAGGTGTTCTGTTCACTTCAAACATTTCGTTCAGGCGCGCGGTGGACCTCATTTTTCGGCCACTAGCGGTCAGGACAGGGAACGGCGAGGGTCACCAGCGTGCCATGGCCGGGCCTGCTCACGATCCCGAGCGAGGCGCCCAGTTCGGCCGCCCGCCGGCGCATGCCATTGAGTCCTTTGCCACGCAGGACCTCACCAGGCGCGGGCGGATGGAAGCCCAGGCCATTGTCGCGCACAGCCAGGTGGATGCTGTTGCTGGCCTCCTGGTAACGGCAGTCCAGCACCAGCTCGGTGGCCCGCGCATGCAGCATGACGTTGGCCATGCACTCCTGCGCGATGCGCAGGCACTGCACCACCGTGTTCACAGGCAGGCCGTCCAGGGCCGGGTGAGGCTCAAGCTCCCACCGCAGAACCAGCCCTGAGCGCTCCAGACAGGGCTGCATGCGGTACCGCAGCATGGCCAAGGCGTCCGTCAGACTGTGGAGATCGTCGTGCATGCTGTCCACGGTGATCTTCAGGTCAAGCAGGCACTGTTCCAGGGAGAGCGCCAGGCTCTTTTGCAGGGGATCCTGTAGGTCCAGCGACGAGAGGATGGAGACCAGATGGGAGCCCACGCCGTCGTGCACATCCTGGGCCACCTGCTGGCGCACCCGGTGGTCCTGATCGGAGGCGGGAGGGCTCGCGATGGCTGGCAGCGGCCGGATGCTGAAGCGTTCCGACAGCAGCCACCAGAGGCAGACCAGTGCTGCCGGGTAGGTGTAGATGCCCGCCGAGAGGATCGGCGGACTGGGGCCGTGCATCAGAACCCCTGCCAGACCCGACAGCAGCAGAACCAGGGAAAGCCCGAAGATGCCCCAGCTTCTAATGCCGGGGTGCTGCCACAGACGCAGCGCCAGCACCGCGATCACGGCCCCCACGACCAGCAGATTGAGTTCCTGCCACCATTCAAACCACACGGTGTTGCCGCTCCAGGCCCAGATCGCCAGCACCAACCCGCCGCCCACTGCCTGCAGCGGCCAGACGCCCCAGAGCTGATGACCGAAGGCATTGACGCCCATGAGCACAAGGCCGGAAGCGGCGGCCAGACAGAACTGGAAACTCAGGTGCTCGACGAACTCGTCGAAATCATCCGGCGGAACGGCTGCCACGCGCTCGACCCAGAACATGTAGACCATCCAGGCCAGCAGGCCGAAGACCATGGCCAGATCGGCCCGTTTGCTGCCGCGCCATCCGCCGTACAGGGCCAGAAACCCGATGGTGAGAAAGACCGACAGAAGGCCTGCGAGAGGTCCGATATGGTGTGACATGCCAGACCCTGTCGAGCGAACTCAGGAGCCGGCGCCACGGCTGGTGTTCACAGCAGACGCTGATGGGCTGCCAGGTTGACCGCCTGCGCGCGCGAGTTCACGTGCAGCTTGCGGTAGATGTTCCGGATATGGGTGTTGACGGTCTGCACGCTCAGCGACAGCTTGTCTGCGATTTCGCAACTGGTGTGCCCGACGGCAACCAGCCTGAGCACCTCGCGCTCCCGCTCCGACAGGCCGTGGTGCGGTGGATCGCCTTTGTCCTGTGCCACCAATTGCGAGGGCGGGCGTTCGAGTTTCTGGAGCAGGCGACGCGCGAGGTTCGGCGTGATCGAGGCGCCGCCATTGAAGACCTGCAGCACCGCCTGGGTGAAACTGCCGAACCAGGAGTTCTTGACCAGGTAGCCCGTGGCACCGAGCTCGAAGGCATGGATGGCGCGTTGTTCGTCGTCCATGATGGAGACCACGATGATCTCGGCCTGGGGCCGGACACGTTTGGTGTGCTCGATCAGGTCAAAGCCGGAGCCATCGCCCAGGTTGAGGTCGACGACCAGCACGTCGAATTCGCACATGGAGATGAGCCGGCGGCCATCGCGCAGGCTGTTGGCCTGTCCGACCAGATCGATCCGCATGTCGGACACCATCTCGCCGGCCATCACCCGGCAGATGTGCGGGTCGTCGTCGATCAGGATGACGCGAACGGGGCGACCCGGCTCGCTGTTGAGGAAATCCGGCCACATGGAAGGCGAGAAGCTCCTCGATTCCGGTGCATGCGCACCGGGTTGCCGGGTACCCAGCGCGCTGGACAGCGTGCTGCCAAACAGGGGTCCGCTTTTCATGAGTCCTCCTCGAACACTCCACCCCGAAATACGCTGCGTTTGGTCATGTTTGTCGCCAAAGGGACATTCACGATTCATCTCGCCGGTTAACAAAAAATCTTTTAAGGAAGGTATAACAAAATGAGACTATTGGCTATCGTTGCTTACAAAAAGAAGGTGGTTTATTACCACTTAAGTGATGACTTCCCGGAGCAGCCTGCCTTTTCCCCGTCGGCGGTGCCACTTCCGGACCGCTAGGACGATGCCTCGAACAGATTGGCCACACGACCCAGATCCGACTCCTCCAGCACGCCGGCCTGGCTGCGCAGACGCAGCCCCGCCAGCAGGTAGGTGTGGCGGGCCTTGAGCAGATCGCGCTCGGATGCCGACAGCCTCTCACGGGCGGTCAGCACATCGAGGTTGGTTCGCTCGCCGCCCCGCACGCTTTTTTGCGTCGCTTCGATCAGCACCCGGCCAGCCTCCACGGCCTTGAGCAGCGCCTGGATGCGCAGTCCGCTGCTTTGCTGCAGGTGGAACTGTTTGTGCAGATCAACCAGGGTTTCGCTGGTCTTCGCATCCAGCTCGGCCTGCGCCTGGGCCAGACGTGCCGTGGCCTGCCGGGTTTGTGACGATACGGCGCCACCGGCGTACAGCGGCACGTTGAGTTGCACGCCCAGGCTGGTCGTGCGCGAGGTCTGGCGGTAGGTGGTCACGGTGTCGGACTCGCTGCGCCCGGTGCTCGCCAGCAAGTCCAGGCGCGGGTAATGACCGCTGTTCACCCGGTTGATTTCTTCCCGTGCGGCCTCCACCTCACGCGCAAGGCTCAGCAGAAGCCCGTTGTTCTGCAGGGCCAGCGCACGCCATTCCTCGAGCGACGGGGTCTGGGTCCGGGCCCCATCGAATTCATCGACCAGCCGGCCGAGTCGGTCCACCGGCGTGCCGGTCATGGCCGCTAGCCGGTTGCGGGCATGCTGCTGGTTGTCCTGGGCCTCGATCAGCTGTGCCTGGGCGATGGCGCGCTTGGCCCGGGTTTCCAGCACATCCGTGCGGGTGCCCTCGCCTTTCGCCAGCAGCTGTTCGTTGGCCCTCAACTGCTCGTCCAGCGCGTCCAGCTGGGCCTGGGCCAGCCGAAGCTCTTCCTGCGTGTAGAGCGCCGCCGCGTAGGTGTCGAACAGGCGCACGATGAGCTCCTGCCTGCGTGCGCTGAACAGCGCCTCGCTGCCTGCGGTGCGGGCCAGTCCCTGCCGGTAGGCGGCCCGGCCCTCCAGATGGATCAGGGGCTGGCGCAACTGCAGGCTGCCGTTTACGCTGGTGTAGTGCCGGCTTTCCGACGTTCCCCGGGCGTCTGTCACATCGGCCAGGTTGCGGCTGGTGGCGTAGACGGCAGAGACCGTCGGCAGCAACTGCGCGCGGCCCAGGTGCTGGAATTCCTGCCCGGCCTCGCGCTCGGCCAGCGCCGAGCGGTACAGGGGATCGTTCAACAGCGCAGCCTGGTAGGCCTGCATCACGCCCATGACACCGGCCAGCGCGCCTGGCAGCCAGACACCGCAGCACAGGGCCAGACCGACACGCAGCCACTGCCGCGGCCGGCACGAGAGGATGGTGGCCGGCATGCTCATTCCTCGGTCAGCGCCATCTTGAGGTTGTCATTCAAGGGGCGCAGCAGGTAGTTCATCAGGGTTCGTTCCCCGGTTTTCACAAACAGGTCCACCGGCATGCCGGGCCGCACCTGAAGGCTGCTCATGAGCGCGCGCCCTTCGGGCGTGACCTCGGCCCGCATGCGGTAGTACGGCACGCCGCTCTGCTCGTCGATCAAGCGGTCGGGTGAAACCTGGGTGACCACACCCGGAATGTGGGGGGTGGTGTTCTGGTTGAAGGCGGAAAAGATCAGCTCGACCGGCAGGCTGGCGTGAACCGAGTCGATCAGGTGCACCGGAATCTGTCCCTCCACGATCAGAGGCTCACCCAGGGGCACGATGTCCATCATGCGGAAGCCGGGGGCCACCACGCCCCCTTCGGTGAAGATGTTCACCTCCGCCACCATGCCGTCCACCGGTGCCTTGACCACGGCGTTGGCCAGCTCGTAGTCGAGACCTTCGAGCCGGTTGCGCAAGGCATCGGCCTCTTTCTGGACCTCGGCGAGCTGGGTGCGCACTTCCTTCTGGAAATCCTGCAGCCGCTGCAGGCGGCGGAGCTTGAGTTCGGCAATCTGGCGCTGGCCGCGGCCGATGTTGCCGAAGTCTTCCGCCATCGAGGCCGCCAGCTGGGCATGGCTGCGTTCCAGCTCCAGCAGGCGGTTGCGGGGCACATAGCCGTCACGCGCCAGGTCCCGCACACCGTCGAGCTGCTCTTTGAGCAGCCTGATCTGCTCCTGCTTGCTCTCGCGGGATTGCTCCAGGCCGGCGTTGTGCGCCAAGATGCCCGCGACGTTTTCATCAAACGCAGCGAGCTCGCTGCGCAGCGCCCCCTGGCGTGATGCAAACAGCTGCTGTTGCACGTTCATGGTGGCGGCCACACGCGGGTCGGCCTGGGCCGCCACGGTTTCAGGCGGAAAAACCACGGCCGCCCGTCCGTCGCGCTCGGCCAGCAGGCGGGCTTCGGTGCTTCGGGTGGTGATGTACTGCACACGCGTGATCTCGGCGTTGGCCCGTGCCTGCACGCTGTTCATCTCCACCAGGGTCTGACCGGCCTTCACGGTGTCACCTTCCTTGACCCGGATGGCCTCGACCGTCCCGCCGGTCAGGTGCTGGACAGCCTTCTTGTTGCCTGCCACGGTGACGGTACCCGTCAGGGGCACGCCCTTGTCCAGCGGGGCCAGGAAGGCCCAGAGGAAAAAGCTGCCCAGTCCGGCCAGCACGATCCACCAGCCCAGGCGCGTGTGGGAGCGGGCATCGGTCTCGACCGGGTGCTCGTCGGCGGGCGCGGGGGTGAAGTCGAGCACCACAGGGTTGTTGGTGGTCATGGCGATGGGCTCCTGCATGTGGGTGGGGCGTTCACTGGACCGCAGCCGGTGTGCTGGCGTCGGGATCGGACTGGCGGGCGGCTGGCGGCGTCTTGCGGGCCGACACGGCAGGCTGATCGCCTGGCTTCTGGCTGGCTTTAGCGAGTTCGGCCAGCACCTGCTGGGTCGGCCCGAACTGCTGGGGCAGGCCGTCGCGCAGCCACAGCAAGCGGGTCGTGATACCGATGGCATTGGTCCGGTGGGTGATGATCACCAGGGTCTTGCCACGCTTGCGCAGGTCGGCCAGGGCAGACAGCAGGGCCTGTTCCCCCACGTCATCCAGGTTCGAGTTGGGTTCGTCGAGCACGACCAGCGACGGGTCGTCGTAGAGGGCACGGGCCAGCCCGATGCGCTGCTTCTGCCCGCCCGACAGACCGGCGCCGCTGTCGCCGAGCGGGGTGTCGTAACCCTGCGGAAAATGCAGGATCATCTCGTGCACACCGGCGCGTTGCGCGGCCTGGATCACCTTCTCGGCATCGACCTCGCCAAAACGCGCGATGTTCTCGCTCACGGTGCCGCCAAACAGTTCGATGTCCTGCGGCAGGTAGCCCACGTGCGGCCCGAGTTCGTCCTTGTTCCACTGGTAGACATCGGCACCATCGAGCCGCACCGTGCCCGCCGCGGCGGGCCATACGCCCACCAGCAGGCGCGCCAGCGTCGACTTGCCCGATCCGCTCGGACCGATCACGCCCAGCGCCTCGCCAGCGGGCAGGGCGAAGCTGAGGTTGCGCAGCGCCGGCACCTTGGATCCGGGCGGAATCGCCGCCACCGCCTCCAGCGACAGATGGCCCTGGGGCTTGGGCAAGGACATGCCGTGGCGACGCGGCGGATGGTTGTCCAGCAGCTCGCTCAGGCGCTGGTAGGCGCTGCGTGTGGCCGACCAGCCCTTCCAGATGTTGATGAGCTGATCGACCGGCGCGAGCGCGCGGCCCATCAGGATGGAGGCCACGATCATCATGCCGGGGGTGATGCGGTTTTCCATCGCCAGCAGCGCGCCCAGGCCCAGGATCAGCGACTGCAGCGACAGACGCACAAACTTGCTGGAGGCGGTCACGATGCCCGCTTTTTCACTCGCCTCGGCCTGCAGCAGGAGGAAACGGCCATGCAGCTTGAACCAGCGGGCCATCAGATTGGGCAGCATGCCCATGGCCTCGATCACTTCGGCGTTGCGCAGGTTGTTGGTGGCCAGGGTGTTGGCCACCACCGCCATGCCGTTGGCTTCGGCCAGGGGTTTGCGCGACACCATTTCGTTGGCCACCGCCAGGGCCACCAGGATGACCGTGCCGACAACGGCGAACACCCCCAGCACCCAGTCGAACAGGAAAATGACGATCAGGTAGAGTGGGAACCAGGGTGCGTCAAAAAAGGCGAACAGGGCATTGCCGGTGAGGAACTGGCGGATCGTGCTCAGGTCCTGCAGCGCCTGGCCCGCGTTGCCCCCGGTGCGCTGGAGGTTCTGTTCGAACGAAGCGGTGTACACCCGCCGGTTGAGTTTCATGTCGAACTGGGCGCCGACACGGATCAGCACAAAGCTGCGCACGAACTCCAGGCCGTTCATGAGCAGGTAGGCGCCCACCACCATGAGCGTGAGCATCAGCAGCGTGGTTTCGTTGCGGCTGGCCAGCACGCGGTCGTAGACCTGCAGCATGTAGAGCGAGGGCACCAGCATCAGCAGGTTGATGATGGCGCTGAAGATGCCGACGTTGCGAAAGGCCGACCGGAACCCCGCCAGGGCTTGCCCGATCTCGTTGTCCGGCAGCTTCAGGCCGGACCACAGTGACGCCGGCACCCTGGCCTGGGCATTGACTCGTGATTGCATCGCAGACCACCCTCCCAGACAGCATACCAAAGTGTTACAAGTCTGTTACACGGCATTCTGCACCCGATTCGCACCTTTGAGCGGGAACTGCAGGATGAAAGGCCGGAATCTCATTGGCCGAACGGCCCCGCCTGCAACAGGAACGGGGCCGTTCGGGGTGGGCTTCACGCCAGCTGGAAGTCAGCGATCGTCACGCTGGTGGCATCGGGGATCCCCACCAGCCGGATGCTGTCGGCGCCGTCGATGGTGACCAGCGTCGAGAAGTCCGGCTCAGCCGTGATGCTCACCCGGCTGCCGAAGTCGGCCGCGGTGATGCCGAGCGCGACGAGGTTGAGGAAATCCTGCCCTCCGGTGGCGATGGCATCGAACCCGAGCACGGAGTCGTTGCCGAAACCCGCGCCGAACACCAGGATGTCGTTGCCCGTGCCGCCCACCAGGGTGTCATCGCCGGCACCACCCTCCAGGGTGTCGTTGCCGGCACCGCCATCGAGGTAGTCGCTGCCAACCCCGCCCTGGATGTGGTTGGCCAGGGTGTTGCCCGTGACCACGGTCCCGTTGCCACCGACGTGATTCAGGTTCTCCACGTTCGCCGCCAGTGTGAAGGTGGCGCTGGTCGAGAGCACGGTATCCACGCCGGCACCGGCCTCGACGATCACATCGGCGGCATGGTCCACGTGGTAGGTGTCGTTACCCAGGCCGCCCACCAGTCGGTCGGCTCCTATGCCGCCGTCCAGGATGTCGTTGCCGGCCGCGCCGGTCAGTGTGTTCGCCAGGTCGTTGCCGGTGCCGGTGAAGTCCCCCGTGCCGATGAAGGTCAGGTTCTCGACATCACCGCCCAGCGTGTAGGTGTTGAGCGTGGTGCGCACAAGGTCGGTCCCCGCTGCCGCGCCCTCCACCACCACATCCCCCACGTCGTCCACCACATAGGTGTCGTTGCCGAGGCCACCGGTCAGGGTGTCGGCGCCTTCGGCACCGTTCAAGGTGTCGTTGCCGGCACCGCCGGTGATGACGTTCGCCAATGCATTGCCGGTGCCGGCGAAGTTCCCCGCTCCGGCGTAGCTGAGGTTTTCCACGTTGTCGGCCAGCGTGTAGCTGGCGCTGGTCGAGAGCACCGTGTCCGTCCCTTCGCCGGCCACTTCGATGATGACGTCACCGATCGCGTTGACGTGGTAGGTGTCGTCGCCAGCGCCCCCGGTCATCGTGTCGTTGCCCGTGCCGCCATTCAGGTCGTCGTTGCCGATGCCGCCGGTGAGGCTGTTCGCCAGGGTGTTGCCGATACCCGTGAAGTTGCCCACGCCGGCGAAGACGAGGTTTTCCACGTTGACCGACAGCGTGTAGCTGGCGCTGGTGGCGATCACCGTGTCGTTGCCGGCCGCGCCGGCCTCGACCACCACGTCGCCCGCCTCGTCCACGTGGTAGGTGTCGTCACCCGCGAGGCCGACCAGGCGGTCGATACCGGTGCCCCCATCCAGCACGTCGTTGCCAGCCGCGCCGGTGAGGGTGTTGGCGAAGGCATTGCCGCTGCCCACGAAGTCGCCCGCGCCGATGTGGGTGAGGTGCTCAAGCTCGGTGCCCAGCAAGGTGTAGGCACCCAGCGTGGTGCGCACGGTGTCGGTGCCCTCGCCTGCGGCCTCGACCACCACATCACCCAGGTCGTCCACCACGTAGGTGTCGTTGCCCAGGCCGCCGACCATCGTGTCGGCTCCGAGCCCGCCGTCCAGGGTGTCGGTGCCAGCGTTGCCGGTGAGGTTGTTGGCGAGCCCGTTGCCGAAGCCAGAGAAAGTGCCCACGTTGGCCTTGACGAGGTTCTCCACGTTGGCGCCCAGCGTGTAGCTCGCCAGCGTGGTGCGCACGGTGTCTGTGCCCTCGCCTGCGGCTTCGGTCACCGTGTCGAGGGCGTTGTCGACCACATAGGTGTCGTCGCCCACGCCACCCGTCATCGTGTCGGTGCCCGAGCCGCCGTCCAGCGTGTCGTTGCCGGCGTTGCCCACCAGGGTGTCGTTGCCGGCGCCGCCGTTCAGGGTGTCGCTGCGCACACCGCCCTGGATGTTGTTGGCCAGCGTGTTGCCGGTGACCGTGGTCACGGTGTCGCCGACGTGGATGAGGTTCTCCACGTTGACCGCCATCGTGTAGCTGGGGCTGGTCGAGAGCACGGTGTCGATGCCGGCGCCCGCCGCCTCGACGATCACGTCGCCCGCCACATCGACATGGTAGGTGTCGTCGCCCGCCAAGCCCACCAGGCGGTCAACGCCGGCGCCACCGTCCAGCACATCGTTCAGGCCACCGCCGGTGAGGGTATTGGCCAGGGCGTTGCCGCTGCCGGCGAACGCGCCAGCGCCGAAGTAGGTCAGGTTTTCCACGTTGTCGGTCAGCGTGTAGCCATCCAGTGTGGTGCGCACGTGGTCCGTGCCAGCGGTCGGTGCTTCGATCACCACATCACCCACGTTGTCGACCACATAGGTATCGTTGCCCAGCCCGCCCATCATGGTGTCGGCCCCCTCAAGCCCGTTCAGCGTGTCGTTGCCGACATTGCCTATGAGGGTGTTGCCCAGCGCATTCCCTGTGCCGATGAAGTTTCCGGCATTGATCTTGGCCAGGTTTTCGACGTTGTCGCCCAGTGTGTAAGACGCCAGCGTGGTGCGCACGTTGTCGCTGCCCTCATCGACATTTTCGGTCACCTGGTCGAGCGCGTTGTCGACCACATAGGTATCGTTGCCTGTGCCGCCGATCATGTTGTCGGTGCCGGTACCGCCGTCCAGCAGGTCGTTGCCAGACAGACCCACCAGGATGTCGTTGCCGCCCAGCCCGAAGATCTGGTCGGCAAGGATGGTGCCGGTGAGCGTCTCGCTGGCGGCGGTTCCGGTGATGGTGGTGTTCAGCTCGACCGTCTGATCGGCAAATTCCATGCGCTCGATGTTGAACAGGCGATCCGTACCGTCATCAAACAGCGGGTTGGCCACGGCGTGTATCACCGTGACCGATCCATCGTCGTTCTCGATGATGTCGTAGTCGGTCAGGAGACCACGGAAGACGGCGGTGTCGACGTCGGTTCCCGCGTTGGTCCATTCGATGCGGCGCACGATCTCCAACTGCCCGGGGTTGATTTCGCCGCTGAGCATGCGCGAACGGATCTCGTTGAGGCTGTCGATCTCGAACGTGGCCCAGGTCTGGCCCGCCACCGGGGTCACCCTCACCTTCACGTTCATCCAGGCGTCGCCGTCGATGATGTCGTTGCCGGCCTTGCCGAAGATGCGGTCGCTTCCGCCGCCACCGAGCAGGATGTCGGACGGCGAGTCATCCACGAAACCGCCGGGGAGCACCGTGGCCGGGTCCATCACCACCACGGTGTGCGTCTCCCCGGCCCAGGTCATGTCCACCCGATCCAGATGGGCGACGAGCAGGTTGAAGTTCTCGATGCGGTCCACGCTGCTCTGAAGCAGCGCATTGGAGAACGATTCAAGCCGGTCACCCCCATCGAACACCGCAGCCCCACCGCCGTTGGCGGCCCCCGTGATGATCTCCCGGCCGGTGAGCACATCGTCATGGTTCCAGCCTGAAAGACCTTCCACCAGGTCGAAGCGGTCGCGCAGGATCAGGTCGGTCTGGTTGACGAAGATCGGGATCCCGAGGTCGGAATTGGCACCGTTCGGATCGCCTTTGTGGATGGCCCAGTCAAACCCGGCCATGCCGTTGCTGCGCTGGATGCCGGGGCCCTGGAACATGATGTCGTCGCCCGACTCGCCGTCGTAGTCGGTGTCGTTGCCTTGGCCGTTCAGCACGTCGTGGCCAATGATCGGGCTGTTGAAGAACAGCTCGGAGTTTTCGCCGGCCAGGGTATCGAAGCCCTCCCCGCCTTCCATCCAGTCGTTGCCTTCGTTGCCCATCAGCAAGTCGCCACCGCTGTTGCCGATCACGAAGTCGTCGCCCTCCCCGGCAAACACCTCCTGGGCATCCGGGCCGGTCATGACGAAGTCGTTGCCACGGCCGCCGAAGCCCAGCACCAGGCCGGAACCCATGCTGATCACGTCGTTGCCGTCGTCACCAAACAGGAAGTCGTCACCGCCGAGGTTGGTGATGATGTCGTCGCCGTTCCCGCCGTACACCTTGTCGGCTTCGTAGCCGCCGTCGAGGCGATCGTTGCCGCCGTCGCCCCAGAGGGTGTCGATGCCCAGCCCGCCAATCAGCGTGTCGCTCAGTTCCGAACCACCGAGCACGATGTGATCGGCCCCGTTGTACTGCAGGAAGTGGTAGTTGCCATCGGCGGCGTTGAAGCCGGTGCGGATGAACAGCGGCTTGAGGATGTCCAGGATCGGGTTGCCCCACGAGGGGTCGTCGCCGATCTGCGCCGACTGCACCACCTCCAGAATCGCGTTGGGCGTGTCGAAGATGAGCCCCGGCAGGTGGCCCTGGCCGGTTTCACCCAGATCGGTGTTCCGCATCACGATGGCCGAGAAGCTGTTGGCCTCCAGCTGGTTGAGCAGGTTCATGCCCTGGGTGCGGCTGAGGTAATAAAAGCGGTCGCCGTTCTGCAGGTTTTCTAGCTGCGTCTCGAACACGAAGTTGAACGTGGCGCCCAGCATGCCGCCGAACTCCTGCTTTTCTTCGGCCAGGCCGCCGATCCAGAAGTCCACCAGGTTCAGGCCCGTCTCGATCCCGGTCCAGTCGCCGTCGCTGTTGAGGTAGTCCAGCCGGTCGGCCGGCGCGCCCGTCCCCCCGGTCACCAGCAACATCGCCGCATCGCGTTTTTCATCGAGGGTGACGGCCGTGGTGATGCTCTCGTGCGTGCCGTAGGCGGCAATGAAGTTGATCACCGACATCGGGTTCTTCATGTGGATCGAGAAGTCCACCCAGCTGGTGTACGGCGTCAGACGCGAGTCACCCGTCGCCTCGAAGAACTGGGCGCGCGCATGGTTCAGCGAAGGCACCCCGGTATCCCGGCCGCGAGCGATGTTGAGCGCGCCCAGGTCCAGCGGCAGGCCCACCAGGTTGTTGCGCAAGGCGTCGGTGATGAACTCGTCGATTTCGTTGCCCACCTGCCGGGTCATGCCACGGATGATCTGGCCGGCGGCAACTTCCGCCGTGACGGCGCCGTCCTGGTCAAATTCCACCGGGTTCAGGAAGGCCTGGATCAGGCCGATCTGCTGGGCATCTGCCGTGAGCGGATCGGCGTCGACGACCTGGTTGTTGATGTCCAGACGGTCCACGGTTTCACGCAGCATCGAGTGGCCAAAGCGGTACACCACATGGGCAAACTCGGCCACGATCGCGGGGTCCAGGTCGGGCGAGGCCGAGAACACGAAGGGATCGATGGCGGGCTGCACCTTGCGCGCAAACTCCTCGAACACCAGGTGCTGGTATTCCATCTCGGTCACGAAACGACCGGCCTGGAACAGGCGCTCGCCGTCCCACACCAGCGCGTCGATCTCGGCCTGGCTGGCCGGAAGGGTGGCCACATCAACCAGCAGCCACTCGTTGATCGTGTTGAGGTCGTTGCTGCCCAGGATGGTCACCTTGTAGTCCTCGACCAGGCGGTTGTGCTCGGCGTGGAACACGGTGTGCACCGCGGTCAGGCCGATGTTTTCGTTGCCCCGGCCGTCGCCGGTGATGTAGTGGCGGTCGAGCAGTTCGTTGTCGTAGGTGGAGGCGAGGTGGTCGTCTCTTGTGGCCTCTGCGGTGTCGATCACCCCGTCGCTGTTCAGGTCCACATCGGTGTCGGCCACCTGGGCGATCTTGGCCGTGGCGGGATCCCCGTCGTGGTCGTAGAAGCCGGGGGCCGCGTGGTGGGCAATGTCGTCGAGGAACGCGTGTCCGGTGCGCAGCGCACCCACGGCGCTCGGGCTGACCGGCGCGCCGGGTGTTCCCGAGACGACGAGGTCGTCGTCGGTGTTGGCCACGCCATCCAAGCCCACCCCCACGATCACCTGGGCGTAACCCGTGACCGGGTCGGGAATGAACTTGCCGTAGGGGTCGGTGCGCAGGAGTGGCACGTTGTGCACATCAAAGTCGTTCAGTTCGATGCCCAGCATGGCAATCGCCTGGGCTTTCACCTCGGCCCAGTTGGCGATGCCACCGTTGGCGCCGTCGATCAGGTGGCCGGTGGCGATGGTGGCACCGGTCAGCGGGTGGCTCATGTATTCGCGCAGGAACACCTGGTGTGAAGCGTGCGAGGTGTAGGTCTGGTTCTGGTCCACAAACGGTGTCGTGGTGTTGATGGTTTCGTGGGTCTGGTCGTCAGCCGTGCCCAGGATGCCGTCGGCACCTGCAGTGGTCACGGTGGCGGCACGGGTCAGCGCCATGAAGTTGGGTCCACCTTCGACATACAAAGGATCGTCCGGCTGCAGCGGGATGTACACCGTGCCGTTGCCCGATTTCGGGATCAGGTCCAGGCCGTGGTCGAAGAACTGCCCAAACAAGGTCATCCAGCCGTTGAACGACGGCGACAGCCCAATGTCGGGCGAGAGGTTTTCAATCGTGACGCTGCCGTTGGCCGAGATGTCGAGCCCCATCGATTCCGCCAGCGCCAGCCGGGCGGCCGGGTCGGTGACGGCCATGATCTGCGACGCATCGGCAAAAGGATCGGCCGAACCGGCCAGTTCCAGGGCCTTCAAAACGGCCGACAAATTGCCCAAGGTCTGGTCAGAAATCAGGTTGCTGATGATGCGGGGGTCGGCATCGGCCACGCTGGTGTGCGTGGCGTAGTCGGTGTTGGTGATGATCGGCGCGCCTGGGCCCAGGATCATCTGGTCGCCGTCTGCGTCGTTCAGGAACTCGGGCTCCAGCATGCGCGGCATCACCTGGTCCGCCGCCCCGAGCAGTTCCTGTCCGGTCAGAAGGCTGTTGTAGCTGCCGTCCACCGTGCGCAAGCCGCTGGGCAGCAGCGGGCTGATGGGCGTGCCGTCCAGATTGGCCAACACGCCCGTGGTGGCGTGCTGCTCTGCGATCTTGATTTCCTCGAGGATCTTCTCCAGGTCTCCGAGGGTGACAGTGAAATTGCTGGGTTGCGTTGCCATGGTGACTCTCCTGAATGGATTGAGACTTGAACAGCACGGTGAGCTAGAGGGCCTGGGTTCTTTCCGCGAAGTCGGAGGCATGCGACCGCTGGTGCTTGCGTTGGACGAAGTCCTTGTGGCGGCTGATCGGCTGCATCTGCTTCCCCTTGGTCAACCTGACGAACCCTTCTTCAGGGTCGCGACAGCATCGCGACACGCTCACACTTGTTTCATTTTGTGTCGCTGTAGAACCAGTTTCACGACTGGGCTGTTCTCGTGCAATACCGAGTACGCCCTACCTAATTCAGACCGTTGAGATAGAACCTTCTAACTACCCAGATGGGGGAATCCCGTTTGATTTCACCGATTTCAGACCACACCTTGCGGTACAAGCTGGCCGACCATGCCGACGGAATCCGCTTCGCGGTTCGGTAGCGTACAAATGTGTCAGATGTAACGTGCAGTAACACAAATGGGCACGAGAACGACCGTTGAAACGACGCGGGAAGGTGTCCCAGGTGCACGCTGTGACCTCGCGTGAGGAGGCGCGACGACCTGTCGGCGAAGGGCTTCTTCCGAAGAAGACCGCGAGCGCCCCGCTCCGCATCCAGGTTTCCCCGCGGTCTGGGGCGATCAGCCCTGGGCGAACAAAGACGCCGCGCGGACGGGCCGTGCGCGTTCCATGGCCCGCATGCCCAGATGGGTGAACACAGCTTCGCGGGCCGTCAAGCCAGCAGCCGATCCGCAGCCTGCCACCCGCTTCAGCAGGCGCGCCCTGTGGCCTTCTTGTCGGGTCCCGTTCGGTTGGGACCGATCGGCGTTCAGCCTGCGCGCAGCTGCGCGCGCAAGGCCACGCCGATCTCGGGCCGCTCGGCGAACGGATCGGCTGGGTTGATGCCTTCCACGATGGCGTCGAAGCGCTGGCGCGCGTTGCCCAGGGCCTTGGGATGGCTGTAGATGTAGAACCGATCGGCGGCCATGGCGTCGAACACCATCTGCGCGACCTGAGCGGCCGTGACCTTGCCCGAACTCACCGCCTTGTCGCTCATGGCCTGGCCGATCAGCTGGCTCTGCGTGGCTTTTTCATTGGCCAGCTCGGCCGGCTTGTTGCGGTGGCTCTGGCTGATGCCGGTGGGCACGAAATACGGGCACAGCACGCTGGCGCTGACCTGGTCACTCACCAGCCGGAGGTCCTGGTAGAGCGTCTCGGTCAGGCTCACCACCGCGTGTTTGCTCACGTTGTAGATGCCCATGTTGGGTGGTGTGAGCAGGCCGGCCATGCTGGCGGTGTTGACGATGTGCCCCTGGTACGCCGGGTCGGCCTGGGCGGCGGCCAGCATCAGCGGGGTGAACAGGCGCACGCCGTGGATCACGCCCCAGAGGTTCACGCCCAGCACCCATTCCCAGTCTTTCACCGAGTTTTCCCAGACCAGACCGCCCGAGCCCACGCCCGCGTTGTTGAAGACGAAGTGCGGCGCACCGAAGCGCTGCACCACGTCGGCGGCCAGCCCCTCCATCTGTTCGGCGCTGGACACGTCCACGCGCTTCGCGAGCACCGGCGCGCCTGCTGCCGTCATTTCCGCAGCGGCGCGGTCCAGCGCGTCCTGCTGCACGTCCACCAGCACGAGGTTCATGCCCAGTTTCGCGCCGATGCGCGCGCATTCGAGACCGAAGCCGGAACCGGCGCCGGTGAGCACGGCGGTCTTGTCTTTGAATTCTGAAATCACGGTGTTGTCTCCTTCTTGGGTGTTTGGGGCCTGCGGGGGAGCCGTTCAGCACACGCCGCGGAACCGGCTTTGCCGGGCCGCTGGTGTGGTCCCCCTTGGGGGAAGACGCGAAGCGGCGCAGGGGGGATTCAATTTCTGATCATCTCGGTGTGCGGGATGCCGTCCTCATCGTACAAATCGCCCACGGATTCAAACCCGTGCTGGCGGTAGAACGCCTGCAGGTGCGCCTGGGCACCGATGCGGATGGGCTGCACACCCCACAGGCTGTGCAGCATGCGGATGGACTCGGCCATCAGCGCGTGGCCCAAGCCGGTGCCGCGGGTGATGGGCGCGGTGACGACGCGGCCGATGCTCGCTTCCACGTACTTGAGGCCGGGTGGCACGAGGCGGGTGTAGGCGAGCAACTCGGGGTCGCTTCCTGGCCTCGCTCGCTCGCCCAGCAGATGCAGGCAGCCGGGATCGGCACCGTCCAGGTCCTGGAACGCGCAGGCCTGCTCCACCACGAACACCTCGCTGCGGAGCTGGAGCAGCGCATAGAGCGTGCGCGGCAGCAGTGCGTCAAACGGCAGACAGCGCCACCTCACCACGATCGACGCACCCCGGCTCAAGCGCGCACTTCCCGGAGCACATACCCGATGCGGGGGAAATGCACATGCAGCCGGCCGGCGCGCTCGTCGCTGCGCTCCAGCGTGACGTGCGTGCGGGTGGCCGCGCGCAGGATGCCCTCGGTCGGTTCCTGGCCAAAACTCTCGGCCGCCACGGTGACGCGGCTGCCCAGCGGGATGCCGTGTTCGTCCTGGAACGGTTCGTCGGGCAATGGCGCGGGCTCGGCTGCCGCCGCGATGGCGATGGCCTCGGTGGACGAAAGTTTGGCCAGGTGGCCGTGGCCAATAGCGCCCATGCGGTCCATCCAGCCCAGCACGCCTGGCGTCGCGTCCAGGATGCCGGCCACGCCCGGGTTGATCACCCGGGTGAACCACAAGGGGTGGTAGGCGGCGAAGTCGGCCACACAGGGCGCAGAGCCCAGCAGGAAGGGCTGCTGATGCAGCATGTCGGCCAGGCGTCGCAGATAACTCTTGTACGCGGCAGCGGCATCACCCGGGCGCAGCCGGGTCATGCCGGCGCTCATGGCTCCGCGATCGGCCGCAAAGGCCTGGCCCGCTTCGGGCGGCTGGTTGGCAAACAGGGCGGCTGCGCCCTTGGGGCTGAGGTTGTGGCCCATGGCGGCCCAGAACAGGGTGCTGTCGGCCCACTGGGCCAGCACACGGGCCACACCCTTGTGGTGCTCCGGGTAGAGGGTGGGTGCGGGCTGGCGGTGTTCGAGCACGTCGCAGATCAGCGCCGTGTCGTTGTAGATGTCGGCACCGATCTGGAGGACGGGGGTGCGCCGGTAGCCGCCGGTGAGCGCCACCACATCGGGCTTGGGCATGACGCTGGGGATCAGCACACTCTTCCACGCGAGCTGCTTGTGGCCGAGGATCAGCCGCACCTTCTCCGAAAAGGGTGACGTGGGGTAATGGTGCAGGATCAGGTCAGCCATTGGCATCTCCATCCCAGCGGGGCTGGGCGCGGGCAATGATGGCATCGAAATCGGTGCCTGCACCCAGTGACCCGAAACTGTGGCCCCAGTGGCCGGCGATACGGGAATCGCAGAAGGCGCCGAACACGGACGCCGGCGCGGTCTGCGACAGCAAGGCGGCCTGTACGGCCAGCGCCACGTCCTGTGCCAGGCGCCGGGCTTCCATCTCGGTGGCCATCTGTTCCACACGGATCGGCAACTGATCGGACAGACGATCCAGCGCCGGGTGCATGCCTCTTGCGGGTGCCAGTTCATGCGCCAGCGCGGCGGCGGCATCGGCCTTGCGCAGCGCGCGCAACAGGTCCAAGGCCATGATGTTGCCCGCGCCCTCCCAGATGCTGTTGACCGGCATCTCGCGGTAGATGCGCGCCATGATGCCCTCGCCGCCCTCTTCCACGTAGCCGTTGCCGCCCAGGCATTCCATGGCTTCCTGGGCGAAGTGGCTGCCGCGCTTGCAAATCCAGAACTTGGCCACGGGCGTGAGCAGGCGCTGCATGGCGCGTTCGTGCTCATCGGTGGCCGCGCGGTCAAAACTGCGCGCCAGCCGGAGGGCCAGCGCGGTGGCCGCTTCGGATTCCAGCGCCAGGTCGGCCAGCACGTTCTGCATCAGCGGCTGGTGAATCAGTTTCTTGCCAAAGGCCATGCGTTGTGAGGTGTGATTGAGCGCGATGGACAGCGCCTGGCGCATCAGGCCGCTGGTGCCGAGCGCGCAATCGAGCCGCGTCATCGTGCCCATGGCCAGGATCTGTGGCACACCGCGGCCTTCTTCGCCCACCAGCCAGGCGGTGGCGCCGGCAAATTCCACCTCGGAACTGGCATTGGCCTTGTTGCCCAACTTGTCTTTCAGGCGCTGGATGAACAGCTGGTTCATCGATCCGTCGGGTAGCACGCGCGGCAGGAACAGGCAGCTCAGGCCGCTGGGCGTCTGCGCCAGGATCAGGAAGGCGTCGCACATCGGCGCCGAGAAGAACCACTTGTGGCCGGTCACCGAGAAGCGCTGGCCCCAGCCGTCCGCCCCATCGGGCACGGCCTGCGTGGTGTTGGCGCGCACGTCCGAGCCGCCCTGCTTCTCGGTCATGCCCATGCCCATGGTCACACCGGCCTTGTCTTTCCAGAGCTTCAGGGCCGGGTCGTAGGCGCGGCTGGTGAGCTGTGGCGCCCAGTCGCCGTAGATGGCCGGGTTGTCCTTGAGCGCGGGCGTGACCGCGTAGGTCATGGAGATCGGGCACAGCATCGACGGCTCCAGCTCGGTGAAGAGCATGAAAGCGGCGGCCCGTTTCACGTGGGCATGACCGCTGCACTGCTCCGACTCGCTGAACGGCGTGCCGTGCAGGCCGGCGCCGGTGGCGGCGTTCATCAGCACGTGGTAGCTCGGGTGGAACTCCACCTGGTCGATGCGGTGGCCGAAACGGCTGTGGCTTTTCAGCTGCGGCGTGAACACGTTGGCCAGGCGGGCATGGGTCTGCATGTCCGCGCTGCCCAGCGTGTCGCCCAGCGCGTGCAGTGACGAGGTGTCCAGCCCAGGCGCGTTGAATTTCAGCGCACCCTGCATGGCCCTGTTGCCGGCGAACAGATTGACGTCCACCAGCGGTTCGACCTGGTTGAACACTTCGTGTGTAGCACTCATCACAACTCCTCAAACAAAGAAGCGATGTCTCTGTCCAGGCCACCGCGGAACCGGCTCCGCCGGGCCGCCAGTGGCGCCCCCTGGGGGGTGACGCCGCAGGCGGCGCGGGGGGTTACACAAGCCTTACGAGCTGTTTGCCGAAATTCTTGCCCTTGAGCAGACCCATGAAGGCCTCGGGGGCGGACGCGAGGCCCTGCGCCACGGTCTCGCGCGGGCGCAGCTTGCCGGTCGCTACCAGCGTGCCGAGTTCGGTCAGCGCCTCGGGCCAGACTTCCATGTGTTCGCTCACGATGAAGCCTTCGATCTTGAGGCGGTTCACCAGGATCAGCGCCGGGTTGGCCAGCGGCAGCGGTGCGCCGTCGTAGCCGGCGATCATGCCGCAAACCGCGATGCGGCCGAAGGCGTTCATGCGCAGCAGCACCGCGTCGAGCACCATGCCGCCCACGTTTTCGAAATAGCCGTCGATGCCGTTCGGGCAGGCCTCCTTGAGCGCCTTGGCCAGGGAGTACATGTCCTTGTGTAGCTTGTAGTCGATGCACGCATCGAAGCCCAGTTCGTTCACCGCATAGGCGCACTTGTCCGGTCCGCCGGCGATGCCCACCACGCGGCAACCGCGCGCCCGGGCCAGTGCGGCAAAGGCACTGCCCACCGCGCCGGTGGCGGCGCTCACCACCACCGTTTCGCCCGCCTTGGGCGCGATGATCTTGACCAGCCCGTACCAGGCGGTCACGCCCGGCATGCCGACCGCGCCGAGGTAGTAGGACAGCGGCACATGCGTCGTGTCCACCCTGCGCAGCGCGCCCGGCTGGTCCGCATTCACCACGCTGTATGCCTGCCAGCCACCCATGCCGACCACCTGGTCGCCGGCCTTGAATTTGGGATGCTTCGACTCGACGATTTCTCCCACGGTGCCGCCGATCATCACCTCGCCGAGCGGCTGCGAAGCGGCGTAGCTCTTGCTGTCGTTCATGCGGCCGCGCATGTAGGGGTCCAGGCTCAGGTAGTGGTGGCGCACCAGCACCTGGCCGTCGGTCAGTGCGGGGGTGTCGGTGGTGACCAGCTTGAAGTTGCCGACGGTGGCTTCGCCTTGCGGGCGGTTGTCGAGCAGGATCTGTTGATTGGCGGGCATGGAAAAGACTCCTGGGTGTGGTTCAAATGGAAGGTCGGCGCAAGGTCGGCAGGCCGACGCCGGCGGCATCGAAGCCGCCGTCGACCGCCAGCACCTGGCCGTTGATGTAGCTCGCTTCGGGACTGCACAGGAAGCCGACCGCGTTGGCGATCTCTTCCATGCTGCCGTACCGCGCGAGCGGGATGGTGTCGTGGTAGTCGGCTCGGATGGCGGGTGTGTGCACCTTCTTCGCCATTTCGGTTTCCACCGGGCCGGGCGCAATCGCGTTGACGCGGATGCCCGCGTTGCCATATTCGACTGCCTGCTGTCTGGTCAGGTGGATCAGCGCGGCTTTGGAGGTGCCATAGGCCACCCGCAGCGTGCTGGCGCGCAGACCCGAGATGGAGGCGATGTTGACCACGGCGCCGCCGCCGTGTTTCAGCATCAGCGGCGCGATGGCCTGGGTGCAGATGAAAGGCCCGTCGAGGTTTGTGGCCATGACCCAGCGCCATTCGTCGAAGGTGGTTTCACCGATGGGCTTGAAGATCGCCACGCCGGCATTATTCACCAGCGCGTCAATGCGGCCGAACACCGCCTCGATGCGCTGCACCGCATCCGCGACCTGATCCGGGCGGGACACGTCGGTGTGCAGAGCCAGCACCCTTTCGGCGTCGCCGCCCAGTTCCTCTTTCAGCTGGACCGTGGTCTGGGTCAGCGTGTCGGCGTCGATGTCGATCAGCGCGACACGATGACCCTTGGCCAGGAACCACTGGGCAATGGACAGACCGATCCCGCGCGCGGCACCGGTGACGACGGCAACAGGAAGGGGTGTGGCGGTCATCAGTCGGTCCTGAGGGTGTTCAAACCGTTCGTGGACTTGCCGACCGGCAGGCGCGGCACGAACTTGAAAGTGCCGGTGGCGTGGGCGCAGAGCTGGCCCGCGGCATCGTAAATGCTGCCTTCGGTGAAGGCCATGGTGGCGGTGCGGTGCAGCAATCGGCCCTTGGCCAGCAAGGGCCCCTTGGCGGCGCGCATGAAGCTGGTCTTCATCTCGATGGTGACGCAGCCCATGGCCGGCTCCACCGAGCGAGCGGCGTGCGCCATGACCACGTCGAGCAGGGTCATGCTGGCACCGCCGTGCACCACGTTGAACGAGTTTTCATGCTCCGGCCGGGGCGAGAAACCGATCTCCGCCGTGCCGCCTTCAAACTTCTGGAGTTCGAAGCCGAGCAGCTCGACGAAGGGAATGTGGACCGTGAACTCCACTCAACCTCCTGTGATCACGGACACGCCACCATCGACGGCCAGCCACTGGCCGGTGATGTGCTTGCCGGCGTCGGACGCGTAAAGCACGGTCAGGCCCTTCAGGTCTTCGTCGTCGCCCAGGCGGCGCAGGGGGGCGTGCGAGGCGAGCTTCTCCTCGCCCATGGCCTTCAGGGTGCCCTGGGTCATCTTGCTCGGGAAAAAGCCCGGGCAGATGGCGTTGACGCGGATGCCGTGTTCGCCCCACTCGGCGGCCAGCGCGCGGGTGAAGTTGATCACCGCGCCTTTGGACGTGTTGTAGGCGATCGTCTTCATGCCCGAGGGGTTGCCGCCCAGGCCGGCGATGCTGGCGGTGTTGATGATGCTTCCTGCTCGACGCGGGATCATGCTGGCCTTGGCGATCAGCTGGCTGAGCAGGAAATAGCTTCGCACGTTGAGGTTCATCACCTTGTCCCAGGCTTCGAGCGGGTGGTCCTCGGCCGGGGCGCCCCAGGCGGCACCGGCGTTGTTGACGAGGATGTCCACCTCGCCCACGCGCTGCAGGGTCTCGCTGGTGAGGCGGCGGATGTCTTCTTCCAGTGAGCAGTCGGCCGCGATCCAGCGCGCGTCGATGTTGGCGGCCTGCAGTTCGGCGGTGGCTTCTTCCAGGTCGCCCGCCTTGCGCGAGCTGATCACCACCCGTGCGCCGGCCTCGCCAAGGGCATGGGCCATCTGCAGGCCCAGGCCGCGCGAGCCGCCGGTGACGAGGGCGGTCTTGCCCTTGAGGTCGAAGAGTTGCTGGATGCTGCGGGTCATGGGGTGTCTCCTTGTGGGTGTGGTGGGTCAGATCTCGCCGCCGGGCCGCTTCCAGGCGAAGCAGCGAAGCGTGGGGTCATGTCAGATAGTCCATGCACTGGCGCTCCTCCACCACCGCCTTCATGAACGGCTTGATCGCCACATGGTCCGGGTGGTTCTGGTAGGCGGCCAGGGCTTCGCGGTCGGTGAACGTGGTGTTGAGCACCAGATCGTAGGTGCATTCCAGCCCGCTATGGGCCGCCGCCACCTCGAAGCGGTGAACGCCGGGCACCAGCGCGGCACAGCCCTCCAGCAGCGCCTGCGCCTTGCGCACGTTGGTGGTCCGGTCCGCGCCCTCGGCGTGGTCCTTGAGCTTCCACATGACGATGTGGTGCAACATCAGAAAGCCTCCTCGGGCAGGCTGGCGCAGGTCAGGTCGCGCGTGCGCACGACCTGCAGCCAGGCACCGATCTTCGGCAACTCGTAGTGAAAGAAATACTGCAGAGCCGCCAGACGGCCGGTGCGCGCGGGCGAGTCCGCTGCCGCATGCGCTGCCAGCGCCACATCGAGCCAGATCCAGGCCAGCGCCGTGTGGCCAAAGGCCTGCAGGTAGGGCACGGCGTTGGCCAGCACCTCCGCCGGGCCACCTCCGGCCCAAGCGGCTTGCGTGGCGTCGCCGACCTGCTGCAGCGCCTCTCCCAGCGCATGGGCGTGGCCAGCGAGTGCGGGCACCTGCCCGGCTCGCGCGATGGTGGCCTGCATGCGCGCCGCCAGCAGTTGCAGGCCCTTGCCGTTTTCCATCAGCACCTTGCGACCCAGCAGGTCCATGGCCTGGATGCCGTGCGTGCCTTCGTGGATCATGTTCAGGCGGTTGTCGCGCCAGTACTGCTCGACGGGGAAGTCGCGCGTGTAGCCGTAGCCGCCGTGCACTTGGATCGCCAGCGAATTCGCCTCCAGGCACCATTCGCTGGGCCAGCTCTTGGCGATGGGGGTGAGCACCTCCAGCAACAGGCGCGCGTCGTCGGCCGCCTGCGGCGCACCGGTGTGCTGCTCGTCGACCAGGCGCGCGCAGTACAGTTCCAGCGCCAGGGCACCTTCGCAATAGCTCTTCTGCGCGAGCAGCATGCGCTTGACGTCGGCGTGTTCGATGATGCGCACCTGCGGTGCCGCCGCATCTTTCCCGCCCGCCGCGATGGGTCGCCCCTGGGGCCGGTTCTTCGCATAGTCCAGACTCGCGTGGTAGCCGGCCATGCCCAGCATGGTGGCCGCCAGGCCCACGCCGATGCGGGCTTCGTTCATCATGTGGAACATGCACTGCAGGCCGCGGCCCGGCTGCCCGACGAGGTAGCCGACGGCGCCCGCTTCGCCCCTGACGGGGTACTTTCCCTCGCCGAAGTTGAGCAGCGTGTTGGTGGTGCCGCGCCAGCCACACTTGTGGTTCAGGCCTGCCAGCGCCACGTCGTTGCGTTCACCGGTGAGCCGGCCTTCGATGTCCACCAGCTTCTTGGGCACGATCAAGAGCGAGATGCCTTTCACGCCCGGGACGAGCTTGCCGTGCTCGTCCGGAATCTTGGCCAGCACCAGGTGGATGATGTTCTCGGTCAGTTCGTGTTCGCCGGCCGAGATCCACATCTTGTTGCCCTTGAGGCGGTAGCGCGGTCCCAGCGGGTCGCTCGCACTGCCCTCGCCGTCCGGCACGGCGCGGGTGGTCACGTCGCTGAGCGATGAGCCGGCCTGCGGCTCGCTCAGGCACATGGTGCCGGAAAAGCGGCCCTTGAATTCATTGAGCGCGAAGACGCGCTTCTGCGCCTCGCTGCCGTGTTTCATCAGCAGGTTGGCGTTGCCGGTGGTCAGCATGCCGCTGCCGATGCTGACCGACGCCATGGCAAAAAAGGCGTTGGCGGCCGCCTCCACCGTGTAAGGCAGCTGCATGCCGCCGATGTCGTAGTCCTGAGCGGCGCTGAGCATGCCGCTCCCGGCGTAGGCCTTCTGTGCGTCGTGCGTGGCCTGCGGCAGGATCACGCGATCGCCGTCGAACTGTGGCTCCTGCGTGTCCACCAGGCGGTTGAAAGGCGCATATTTCTCGCGTGCGATGCGCTCGCAGGTGTCGAGCACGGCGTCGAAAGTCTCGCGGCTGTGGTCGGCAAAACGCTCCCGCTGGTTCAGGCTGTCAACCGACAGCCAGTCGTTGAGCAGAAAGTCGATGGTGGGGCGCAGGCTCATGGGTTCTCCATCACTCAGACATAAAGTTGGGTGCGGCATCCGGAGCGTGTGCCTGAACCCAGGATGCCGTGGAACCGGCTCCGCCGGGCCACAGGCATCGCCCCCCTCCGGGGGGTGACGCCGCAGGCGGCGCGGGGGTGTGCTGTTTACAACACTTCGAACACCCCGGCAGCGCCCATGCCACCACCAATACACATGGTCACGCAGACGCGCTTGGCGCCGCGGCGCTTGCCTTCGATCAGCGCGTGGCCGGTCAGGCGCTGGCCCGACACGCCGTAGGGGTGACCGACCGCGATGGCACCACCGTTGACGTTCAGGCGTTCAGCCGGGATGCCCAGTTTGTCGCGGCAGTAGAGCACCTGCACCGCGAAGGCTTCGTTGAGTTCCCACAGGTCGATGTCATCGATCTTCAGGCCCAGGCGCGCGAGCACTTTGGGGATGGCGAAGACCGGGCCGATGCCCATTTCGTCGGGCTCACAACCGGCGACGGCAAAACCCAGGAAGCGGCCCAGCGGCTGCAGGCCGCGTTTCTCGGCGAGGGTTTCGTCCATGAGCACGCAGGCGCCGGCGCCGTCGCTGAACTGGCTCGCGTTGCCGGCCGTGACCAGTCCGCCCGGCAGGGCCGATCGCAGGCCGGAGATGCCTTCCTTGGTGGTACCGGCGCGGATGCCTTCGTCGTTTTCGACCGTGACCTGTCTGGTCATCAGACCCATGATCTTGTCGGCCACGCCTGCGGTCACGGTGATGGGGGCGATCTCGGCCTTGAACAGCCCGGCTTCCAGCGCGGCCGTGGCCTTCTGCTGGCTGGCGGCGCCGTACTCGTCCATGGCGTCGCGGCCGATGCCGTAGCGCTTGGCCACCTGCTCGGCGGTCTGCAGCATGTTCCAGTAGATCTCGGGCTTCTGCTTTTCCAGCGCGAGGTCTTTGAGCATGTGGGTGTTCATTTCCTGCTGCACGCAGGAGATGCTTTCCACACCGCCAGCCACGTACACGCTGCCTTCGCCCGCGATGATGCGCTGCGCGGCCAGGGCGATGGTCTGCAGGCCCGACGAACAGAAGCGGTTGACGGTCATGCCCGAGACCGTGATCGGCAGGCCGGCCTTGAGCGCGATCTGGCGCGCGATGTTGGCGCCTGTCGCGCCCTCGGGGTTGGCGCAACCCATGATCACGTCTTCGACTTCGGCGGCGTCGATGCCGGCACGCTGCACGGCGTGCTGCACCGCGTGGCCACCGAGGGTGGCGCCATGGGTCATGTTGAAGGCGCCCTTCCAGCTCTTGGCCAGGGGCGTACGGGCGGTGGAGACGATGACGGCGTTGGTCATGATGGAATCCTCAATTCGTGGTTCGTGCGGTCATCAAAAAGTCTTGCCTTCAGCGGCCAGCTTCGCGAGCAACGGCGCGGGCTCCCAGAACTTGGCGTCGTCCAGCGGGTTCTTGGCAAAGCGCTTCATGGCCTGCACCACGTTGAACAGGCCCACCTCGTTGGCGTAGTTCAGCGGGCCGCCGCGGTACACGGGGAAGCCGTAGCCGAAGATGTAGACCACGTCGATATCGCTCGCCTTGTTGGCGATGCCCTCTTCCAGGATGTGCGCGGCCTCGTTGACCAGCGAGAACACCAGGCGCTGAACGATCTCTTCGTCGGAAATCTTGCGCGGCGTGATGCCCAGTGCGGCGCGGTGGTCCTCGATCATCTTCACCACCTCGGCGTTCGGGATGGCGTCGCGCTTGCCGGGCACATAGTCGTACCAGCCGGCGCCGGTCTTCTGGCCGAAGCGGCCCTTCTCGCACAGCAGGTCGGCGGTCTTGCTGTACTTCATGTCCGGCTTTTCCAGGTAGCGGCGCTTGCGGATCGCCCAGCCGATGTCGTTGCCGGCGAGGTCGCCCATGCGGAACGGACCCATGGCCATGCCGAACTTCTCCATCGCCTTGTCGACCTGCTCCGGCGTGCAGCCCTCGTCGAGCAGGAAGCCGCCCTGGCGGCCGTACTGCTCGATCATGCGGTTGCCGATGAAGCCGTCGCAGACGCCAGAGACCACCGCGGTCTTCTTGATCTTCTTGGAGATCGCCATCACCGTGGCCAGCACGTCCTTGGCGGTGGCGTCACCGCGCACCACTTCCAGAAGCTTCATCACGTTGGCCGGGCTGAAGAAGTGCATGCCCACCACGTCCTGCGGGCGCTTTGTGAAGTTGGCTATTCTGTTGACGTCCAGCGTGGAGGTGTTGGAGGCCAGGATGGCACCGGGCTTCATCACACGGTCGAGTTCCTTGAACACCGCTTCCTTGACGCCGATCTCTTCGAACACGGCCTCGATCACCAGATCGGCCGAACCGATGTCGTCGTAGCTCAGCGTGCTGCTCAGCAGGGCCATGCGCTGCTCGTACTTGTCCTGCTTGAGCTTGCCCTTCTTGACCTGGGCTTCGTAGTTCTTGCGGATGGTTCCGATACCACGGTCCAGCGCCTCTTGCTTCATCTCCAGCATCTTTACCGGGATGCCGGCGTTGAGGAAGTTCATGGCAATGCCGCCGCCCATGGTGCCAGCGCCGATCACGGCCACCGACGCGATCTCGCGCTTGGGTGTGTCTTCCGGCACGTCGGGAATCTTGCTCGCAGCGCGCTCGGCCACGAACAGGTGGCGCAGCGACTTGCACTCGGGCGTCCACATCAGGTTGATGAAGATCTCGCGCTCGAAGGCCATGCCCTCAACGAACTTCCTCTTGGTTGCGGCTTCCACGGCGTCCACGCACTTGGCGGGTGCCGGGAAGTTCTTGGCCATGCCCTTGACCATGTTGCGCGCGAACTGGAAGTAGGCGTCGCCGTCCTTGTGCTTGCAGGGCAGGTTGCGCACCAGCGGGAAGGCCGAGCCATCGGCGTGTTTGGCGGCCATCTCGCGCGCAAATGCCAGGGCCTCCTCGGCCAGGGATTCGGGCGACGCGGCCAGCTTGTCAAACAGCTTCTGTCCGGGCAGCTGGGCCAGCATCTCGCTCTTGACCGGTTCGCCGCTGACGATCATGTTCAGCGCGGCTTCCACCCCCAGCACGCGCGGCAGGCGCTGCGTGCCGCCGGCACCGGGGATCAGGCCCAGCTTCACTTCGGGCAGGGCCACATTGCAACCCGGCGCGGCGATGCGGTAGTGCGCGCCCAGCGCCAGCTCCAGACCGCCACCCATGCACACACTGTGCACGGCCGCAATCACCGGCTTGGCGGTGTTCTCGACCCGCAGGATGACCGACAGCAGGTTGGGTTCCTGGATCGCCTTGGGGGAACCGAACTCGCGGATGTCGGCACCGCCCGAGAAGGCCTTGCCGGCGCCGGTCAGCACGATGGCCTTGACGGCGGCGTCGTTCTCGGCCCTCTCCAGCCCTTCGACGATCGCCTGGCGGGTCGACAGCCCGAGGCCGTTGACCGGCGGGTTGTTCAGCGTGATGACGGCAACGTCGCCGTGGACCTGGTACTCAGCGGTCATGGAAGCTCCTCTGTGTGATGCGGGAAAGAACCAAAAACGAACGGTCGTGCGATTTTAGGAAGATGTTGCGCTGCGGCAATGGCCACTTGTCGCTTGCGAGTCAGGCGGCGCGAGGGTCCAGGTCAGCGCGGAACCGGCTTTGCCGGGCCGCTGCTGACGCCCCCTTGGGGGGAGACGCCGAAGGCGGCGCAGGGGGGTCACACCTCCAGCCATTCTTTCCTCGTGTAGGGATCGGCTCTCAGGCTGTCGGGCGTGCCCTGGAAAACGATGCTGCCGTGCCCCATCACCAGGGCACGGTCGGAGATGGCCATGGCAATGGTCAGTTTCTGCTCGATCAGCAGCACGGACACCCCGCGGCTTTTCAGTTTCTGCAGGTACTCGCCGACCAGCTCCACGATTTTGGGCGCCAGGCCCTCGGTGGGTTCGTCGATGATGATCAGGTCGGGGTCGCCCATGAGGGTGCGGCACAGGGTGAGCATCTGCTGCTCGCCGCCCGACAGAACGCCCGCTTCGGTGTGCTCCCGCTCTTTGAGTCGCGGAAACATGGCGTACATGTCGTCAAAACTCCAGCGTGCACCCTTTGCGGCCCCCTTCTGCCCCAGCAGCAGGTTCTGCCGCACGGTGAGCTTGGGGAAGATGTCGCGGTTCTCCGGCACGTAGCCGATGCCCAGGTGCGCGATCTCGAAGGGTTTGCGGCCCTCGATGGGCTGTCCCTTCCAGGCGATGCTGCCCGTGCAATCGACCAGACCCATGACAGCCTTGGCGGTGGTGGAACGCCCCGAGCCGTTGCGGCCGAGCAGCGCCACGATTTCGCCCTTGCCCACTTCGAACGACACGCCATGCAGCACATGGCTCTTGCCGTAGTAGGCGTGGAGGTTTTCGATCTTCAGCATGGTGGTGGACCCTCGCTCAGTGGCCTGCGGCCTGTTCGTCCGCCAGCACCGAGCCCAGATAGGCTTCCTGCACACGCGGGTTGGCGCGTACCGCCTCGGGTTCATCGAAGGCGATCACCTCGCCGTAGACCACCACGGCGATCTTGTCTGCCAGGCCGAACACCACACCCATGTCGTGCTCCACCGTCAGCAGGGTCTTGCCCACCGTCACTTCACGGATCAGCTCGATGAAGCGGCTGGTCTCGCTTTTGCTCATGCCGGCCGTGGGCTCATCGAGCAGGATCACGTTGGCCCCGCCGGCGATGGTGATGCCGATCTCCAGCGCCCGCTGCTCGGCATAGGTCAGGTTCATCGCCAGCAGGTCGCGCTTCTTTTCCAGCCGGATCATGCGCATCAGCTCTTCGGCGCGCTCATTGGCGTCGTCCAGATCGGCCAGGAAACGGAACAGCGTGTACTTGTAGCCCAGGCTCCAGAGCACGCCACAGCGCAGGTTCTCGAACACGCTGAGCTTGGGAAAGATGTTGGTGATCTGGAAGCTGCGCGAAAGACCGAGGCGGTTGATCTCGAACGGCTTCTTGCCGTCGATGCGCGTGCCGTTGAGGATGACCTCGCCGCTGGTGGGCTCGAAGCGGCCCGAGATCAGGTTGAACAGGGTGGATTTCCCCGCGCCGTTGGGCCCGATGATGGCCACGCGCTCGCCGGCACGCACCGCCAGACTGGCGCCACGGATGATCTCGGTCTTGCCAAAGCTCTTGCGCAGATCGCGCAGTTCGAGCGCGTAGCCACCGGGCGCGATGTGGCTCATCGACTGCTCGAAGCGGTCGGTGGCTGCGGGCGTATTCAGGTGGCTCATTGGGTCTCCCGGCGCTTGATTTCTTTTTCGATGGCAACCTGGATTTCAGCCCACTGGACGCTGAACTGGCGTCGCGTGAGCTCGAAGATGCCCAGTCCGGTGAGCGTCACGAAGGCCGCGCCAAACCAGCTGCCCAGGGTCTTGGAGTGCAGTTCCATGCCGAGGTAGCTGACCGAGTCCCCCATCGCGGCATCCAGTTGCAGGTGGTAGACCATCTCCACCATGGCGCCCGCGCCCAGCAGCACCACCAGTGCGGTCACACCCAGCGCCAGGTAGGCCACCCAGATCTCGCGGAGCTTGCCGAATGACGCCACCCGCATGTTCATCATGATCAGGCTGGCAATGCCGCCCGGCGCATACATGACCATGAACAGGAAGATCAGGCCAAGGTACAGCAGCCACGCCTTGGTCAGCTCGGACAGGAGCACCGAGGCCAGCACCAGCAGGATGCCGCCGATGATGGGCCCGAAGAAGAAGGTCGCGCCCCCCAGGAAGGTGAACAGCAGGTAACCGCCGGAACGCGCCGCACCCACGACTTCGGCCGTGACGATCTCGAAGTTCAATGCCCCCAAACCACCCGCGATGCCGGCGAAGAAGCCGGCGATCATGAACGCCAGGTAGCGCACCTTCTGCGTGTTGTAGCCGATGAACTCGACCCGCTCCGGGTTGTCGCGCACGGCATTCAGGATGCGGCCCAGCGGCGTGCGCGTGAAGGCAAACATCAGCGCCACGCTGACGAAGGTGTAGACGGCGATCAGGTAATAGACCTGGCGCGGAGGTCCGAAGCTGATGCCCATGAAGGCCTCGCCCACCACCCGGTTGCCCGACACACCGGCCTCGCCGCCGAAAAATTCGGAAAACATCAGCGACATGGCGAACACCAGCTCGGCCATGCCGAGCGTGATCATGGCGAAAGGCGTTCCGGCCTTCTTGGTCGTGACGTAACCGAACAGCACCGCGAAGAACAGGCCGGCCACACCACCCACCAGCGGAATCAGGCTCACCGGGATGGGCCACTGCCCGTCGGCTGCGGCGTTGAGCGCGTGCATCGCCATGTAGGAGCCCAGCCCGGTGTACACCGCATGACCGAAACTCAACATGCCGCCCTGGCCCAGGAGGATGTTGTAGGACAGGCAGGCCACGATGGCGATGCCCATCTGGGACAGGATGGTGATGGACAGGTTGCCGCTGAAGACCAGGGGCGCCGCCAGCAGGACCAGCGCGAACAGCGACCAGACGATCCAGCGGCCGACGTTGTAGGGTTTGAATTCGTAATACTGCTTTGACATACCGCTCACCCTTCCCGGGTACCCAGAAGCCCCTTGGGCCGGAAGATCAGGATCAGGACCAGAAACAGATACGGCAGGATCGGCGCCACCTGTGACAGCGTGAGCTTGAGCACCGAGTTCTCGCGCATCGTGTCTGACACCTGCAGGCCGACCTGCTGGGCCACGCTGACGAAGGAATGATCCAGGCCGATGGCAAAGGTCTGGATCACGCCGATCAGCAGCGACGCCAGGAAGGCGCCCGAGAGCGAGCCCATGCCCCCCACCACCACCACCACGAAGATGACCGAACCCACTGTGGCCGCCATGTTCGGCTCGGTCACGAAGGTGCTGCCGCCGATCACACCGGCCAGACCGGCCAGACCGGTGCCGGCGCCAAAGACCAGCATGAGCACGCGGGGGACGTTGTGTCCCAGGCTTTCCACCATCTCGGGATGGGTGAGCGCGGCCTGGATGATGAGACCGATCCGGGTGCGGGTGAGCAGCAGCCAGAGCGACACGAGCATCAGCAGCGCCACCAGCATCATGAAGGCGCGCGTGGCCGGGAACGGCGAGCAGATCACGCCCTCGGCGCTGCAGACCGATCCGCCCACCGCACCCCAGAACAGCTCCAGCGAGTCGTTGGCGTGGTGCACCAGTGTGAAGGCCGGGCCGCGCAGCAGTTCGGGCGGCAGAAACTCCACCGCGGTGCGGCCCCAGATGAGCTGCACCAGCTCCAGCAGGATGTAGGACAGGCCAAAGGTCACCAGCAGTTCGGGAACATGGCCGAACTTGTGCACCTTGCGCAGGGTCAGGCGCTCGAAGAGCGCGCCCAGGACACCCACCAGCAAGGGGGCAACGAACAGGCCAGGCCAGAAGCCCACCAGCTGCGACACCGAGTAGCCGATGTAGGCCCCCAGCATGTAAAAGCTGGCGTGCGCGAAATTGAGCACCCCCATCATGCTGAAGATGAGGGTGAGCCCCGAGCTCAACATGAACAGCAGCAGGCCGTAGCTGACGCCGTTGAGCATGGAGATGATGAAGAACTCCATGAAGCAGGCCTTTCCTGGCGCAAAAATCTGGGAAATGGTCGGGGCGCCGGGGGTGCTCGATGGCACCCGGGCCCCTGGGGAAAAACCGCCCCACCCGCTGCCCGACGATAACCGGGATCGGGTGGGGGGCACACCCCGATTCAGACGGGTATCAGCCCGGACGCTTCATCTGGCAGCTGGTGGGCGTACTGGAGATGTAGGACGGAAACTCTTTCACCGGGGCCAGCGTCATGCCGGTGTTTTCCGGGCTGTAGGGGTACTTCTTGTCGGCCTTCTGCCAGACCGTCAGGTACAGCGGCTGCTGCAGCTGGTGGTCAAGCTTGCGCACTTCCACTTCACCATTGAAGTTGTTGACCTTCAGGCCTTCCATGGCCGCAGCCACCTTCACCGGGTCGGTGGACTTGGCCTTGGCCATGGCCGTGCCCAGCACGTTGAAGGCGGAGGGAATGGCGCCGGTGAACATGTCGTCCTTGTACTTGGTCTTGAACTCGGCCATCCACTGGCCCATCTGGCCGCCCATGTTGTAGTGCGAGTAGGCCACCTGGAACACGCGGCCTTCACCGCCGGTGCCCAGCGCCGTGGGGGTGCCTGTCACGCCGGTGTAGTAGGTGTAGAACTTGCCGGTGTAGCCGCCTTCGTTGGCGGCCTTGATCAGCAGCGCGAGGTCAGATCCCCAGTTGCCAGTGATCACGGTGTCGGCGCCGGAAGCCTTGATCTTGGCGATGTAGGGCGCGAAGTCGCGCACCTGGGCCAGCGGGTGCAGGTCTTCACCCACCACCTGGACGTCGGGGCGCTTGCGCTTCAGGTTCTCCTTGGCGAACTTCGCCACCTGCTGACCATGCGAGTAGTTCTGGTTGAGCAGGTAAACCTTCTGGACGTCCTTCTGGTCCTTCATGAAGGTCGTCATGGCCTCCATCTTCATGGAGGTGTCGGCATCGAAGCGGAAGTGCCAGTAGCTGCATTTGCTGTTGGTGAAATCGGGGTCCACCGCGGCGTAGTTGAGGAAGACCACCTCCTTGCCGGGATTGCGTTCGTTGTGCTTGTTGACGGCGTCGATCAGCGCACCGGCCACCGACGATCCGTTGCCCTGGGCGATGTAGCGGACTCCCTGGTCCAGCGCAGCCTTGAAGGCGTTCAGGCTTTCGGCCGGGCTGAGCTTGTTGTCGAAGGCAACCATCTCGAACTTCACGCCCGCCGGGTTGCTGGCGCTGAACTTCTCGGCGAAGTACTGCCAGCTGCGCAGCTGGTTCATCCCCAGCGGGCCCATCAGGCCAGTCTGCGGATCGATCAGGGCGATCTTCACGGTTTCGCCTTTCTGGGCGAAGGCGCTGGCCATGGTCAGCGACAGGGCAGCGATGGCAACAGATTTCACGACGAAACGCATGGGTCGGACTCCTTGTGGTGGGAAAGGTTCGAGCGTAGCCTGCACCTCACGGATGCCCCTCAGGGATTGCCCTTAGCCCCTATCGCGCAAGCGACTGTGCGCTCGCACAACCCTAGCAAGCCAAGCAAAACGCGGTGCGCCAGACGCCACCACGGGTGGGCCTGCCCTCACGGCCGCTGCATCCGGCAACGGACAGGGCCGGTGATTTGGTCGGACTCAAAGCGACGGATCGGCACGAAGGTGTAGCCGGTGCCCTCGGCACCGCGCGGATGGCGCGCATCCACCTTCTGCCAGCGCGAAATGTAGACGCCCTTTTGCAGCTGATGGTCTTCCGCGCGCAGCTGCACCGGACCATCGAACCCCTGAAAGCGCAGGCCGCTCATGCGGGCCGCCACCTCCGCCGCCCGGGCAGAGCGCGCCTGGGCGATGCCCTGCAGCAGCATGACCATGCCGTCGAAGCTGGAGAAGACCACCAGGTCCTCGCCGGTCTGCTGGCGGAAGCGGCTGGCGAGCTGACCGATCCGGCCTTCGTGGTTGCTGTGGTTGCAGGCCACCTGGTACACCGGTATGCGTCCATCGCCCCTGGCCAGCAGCTCGGGCACGCCACTCAGGGCCGGGTAATACGCGTACAGCGGGATCTGCAGCCGCTCTTTCTGCAGCGCCTGGATCAGCCCCCTCAGATCGGCGCCCCAGTTGCCCGTGACCAGTGCCTGCGCGCCAGAGTCCCTCATCTGCCGCACATGGCTGCTGAAGTCATGACCCCGAAATGGCGCGTGCAGTTCGTCGCCGACGATCTGCAGATCGGCGCGCTGGTGTGCCATGAACTGCCGGAAATAACGGGAGAACTGCTGCCCATGCTCGTAATTCTGGTTCAGCAGGAACACACGGCTCAGGGCCGGCTGCTCCGCCATGAAGCGGGTCAGCGCGGCCATCTTCATGCTGGTGTCGGCGTCGATCCGGAAATGCCAGAAGCTGCAGAGCTCGTTGGTCAGTGCCGGGTCCATGGCCGCGTAGTTGATGTAGACCACGGGATCGTCCGGACGGCGCAGGTTGTACCGTGTCACCGCGTCCGACAGGGTGGCGGCCACGCCCGACCCGTTGCCCTGCACGATGAAGCGAAAGCCCTGGTCGACCGCGGCCTTGAACGCGTTCAGGCTTTCCCGTGGCGATCCCTTGTTGTCGAAACCCGCCACCACACAGCGCACGCCCGCCGGGTTGTCGGTTCCCGCCAGTTCGGACGCCATGAACTGCCAGCTGCGCAAGCTGTTGCGGCCGATATCGGCCGCGGGGCCGGACAGCGGGTCGATGAACGCGATGCGCACCGGATGCCCGGCCAGGGTGGTCTGAGGCCCGGCAGCCGGCCCCGCAGCCGAAAGACCTGTTGCGTACAGGGCAGGCGCCAGCCACAACAGACGCCTTCGCCCGTTGTCCACCGGCATGCGGTCCCCACACTCAGACACGACGGTCTCACGCCCCGGGCAGCACGTAGTCCTTGAGCTGCTGGCGCAGCGTCATCTTCTGCATCTTGCCGGTGGCGCCGAGCGGAATCGCGTCCACGAACACCACATCGTCCGGGATCTGCCACTTGGCGATCTTGCCTTCGTAGAAAGCCAGCAATTGTTCGCGCGTGACCTCGGTACCCGGCTTCTTCATGACCACCACGATGGGGCGCTCGTCCCACTTCGGGTGCTTCATGCCGATGCAGGCGGCCATGGCCACGGCGGGGTGGGCCATGGCGATGTTTTCCACGTCGATGGAGCTGATCCACTCACCACCGGACTTGATCACGTCCTTGCTGCGGTCGGTGATCTGCATGAACCCGTCGGCGTCGATGGTGGCGACGTCACCGGTCGGGAACCAGCCCTTGCCGGCCGCGTCGTAGCGCAGCGGGTCGCCGCCTTCGCCCTTGAAGTAGCTGGCAATGATCCAGGGCCCGCGCACCAGCAGGTCGCCGTAGCTCTTGCCGTCCCAGGGCAGCTCGTGGCCGGCTTCGTCCACGATCTTCATGTCCACGCCATACACCGCCCGGCCCTGCTTGAGGCGCACCTTGAGCTGCTCCTCCGGGGACAGGGCCAGCTGCGCGTTCTTCAGCGTGCAGACCGTGCCCAGCGGCGACATTTCCGTCATGCCCCATGCATGCAGCACCTCGACGCCGTAGGTGTCATTGAAGGCGTTGATCATGGCCGGCGGGCAGGCCGAACCACCGATCACCGTGCGCTTCAGGGTGCTGAACTTCAGACCGCCGGCCTGCATGTGACCGAGCAGCATCTGCCAGACGGTGGGAACGCCCGCCGCCATGCTGACCTTCTCGCTTTCAATCAGCTCGTAGACAGACTTGCCATCCATGGCCGGCCCGGGGAACACCAGCTTGCAGCCCACGGCCGCGGCCGAGTACGGCAGGCCCCAGGCGTTGACGTGGAACATCGGCACCACGGGCAGGATGGCGTCGCGTGCCGAGCAGCCGAGCGCATCGGGCAAGGCCGCGCCATAGGCGTGCAGCAGCGTGGAGCGGTGCGAATACAGGGCGGCCTTGGGGTTGCCGGTGGTACCGCTGGTGTAGCACATGCTCGACGCGCTGTTTTCGTCCAGATCGGGCCAGAGGTACTGCTCCGACTGGGTGCCCATCCAGGCCTCGTAGCTTTGCAGGCCCGGGATGCCGCTGCCCTCGGGCAGCTTGTCCGCGTCGCACAGTGCGATCCAGTGCTTCACGCCCGGGCACTTGGCCACCACCGCCTGCACCAGCGGGAGAAAGCTCATGTCAAAGCAGACCGCACGGTCGTCGGCATGGTTCACGATCCAGGCCAGTTGCTCGGGGTGCAGGCGCGGGTTCAGTGTGTGCAGCACCCGTCCGGTGCCGCTGACGCCGAAATACAGCTCCAGATGGCGGTAGCCGTTCCAGGCCAGCGTGGCCACGCGGTCACCGGAGGCGAGGTGCAGGCTGTCCAGCGCGTTGGCGATCTGGCGCGCGCGGCGCGAGACCTGGCCCCAGGTGGTGCGGTGGATGTCGCCCTCCACCCGGCGCGAAACGATTTCGGTGCTGCCGTGGTGGCGCTCGGCGTGTGTGATGAGCGACGAAATCAGCAACGGTTGGCTTTGCATCTGTCCCAGCATGGGAATCTCCTTGTGTGGCTTTGACGAAAAGAACAAGCGTTCGCATCATGCCGCAGTCCACCCCCCACCCCCCACCGGGTTGCCCCGTATGGCCCGGCTGCCGGTGGGTTGAAGTCGTGTCGGAGACAATCCAGACCATGATCCAGTCACCCTCCCAGGCACCCAGCGCCTGGACCCACCGGTTCGCCGAACTCGGCCCTGCCTTCCACAGCGAGCGGCTCCCGTCCCCGCTGCCCGCGCCTTACCTCGTGGGTGCCAGCCGGGCCGTCGCGCGCGAACTGGGACTGGACGAGCGCTGGCTGGGCAGCGACGAAGCCCTGCAGGTCTTCACCGGCAACCAGCTGCTGCCCGGCATGCGCCCTCTGGCCAGCGTGTACAGCGGCCACCAGTTCGGCCGCTGGGCCGGGCAGCTGGGCGATGGTCGGGCGATCCTGCTCGGGGAGTTGCCCGGCGCGAATGGTCCACTGGAAGTCCAGCTCAAGGGCGCGGGTCTCACGCCCTTTTCCCGCATGGGCGACGGCCGCGCCGTCCTGCGCAGCTCGATCCGCGAATTCCTCTGCAGCGAAGCCATGCACGCGCTGGGCATCCCCACCAGCCGGGCGCTCTGCGTCACCGGGTCCGACGCGCCCATCCGCCGCGAAGAGATCGAGACCGCGGCCGTGGTCACCCGGGTGGCACCGAGCTTCATCCGCTTTGGCCATTTCGAGCATTTTTCGCACAGCGGCCAGCACACGGAGCTGCGCCAGCTGGCCGACTTCGTCATCCAGCACTTCTACCCCGCCTGCCACGCCCAGGACGGCAACCCCTACGCCCGCCTGCTCGAAGCCGTGAGCGCGCGCACCGCCGAGCTCATGGCGCAATGGCAGGCCGTGGGCTTTTGCCACGGGGTGATGAACACCGACAACATGAGCATCCTGGGCCTGACGATCGACTACGGCCCGTTCCAGTTCATGGACGCCTTCAACCCGGCCCACATCTGCAACCACACCGATGGCGCCGGGCGCTACGCCTACCAGCGGCAGCCCAACATCGCCTACTGGAACCTGTTCTGCCTGGGGCAGGCCCTGTTGCCGCTGATGGAGGACCCGCAACAGGCGCTGGAGGCGCTGGAGCCATACAAAGCACTCTTCCCGGCGGCGCTGCAGCGTCGCATGGGTGCCAAGCTCGGACTGCCCCAGCCGCAGGCGGGCGACGAGCCGCTGACCGAAACGGTGATGCAGCTGCTCGCTCAGGATGCGGTGGACTTCACCATTTTCTGGCGCCGCCTGTCGCTGGCCGCTGCCGGCTTTGCCACCCCCGGCGCCGATGCCGCCACGGCGAGCGCAGCCATCGAACCCGTGCGCGACCTGTTCCTGCAACGCGACGCTTTCGATGCCTGGTCGCAGCAGTGGCGCGAACGGCTTCGCAGCCAGCCCGGTTTCGACGCCGCGGCCACGCAGGCGCAGATGCTGGCCACCAACCCCCAGATCGTGCTGCGCAACCACCTCGGTGAAATCGCGATCCAGCACGCCCGTCAGGGCGACTTTGGCTATCTTCAGCGCCTGCACGCCGCGCTGGAAACGCCCTTCACTGCCCTGCCCGGCCACGAAGACCTGGCCGCTTTCCCGCCGGAATGGGCCTCGCAGATTGAAATCAGCTGTTCATCGTGAACCCGCACGCCAGGAGAACGCCATGACCTTCCCGATCCAGAAAACCGAAGCCGAATGGCGCGCCCTGCTGGCACAGAAGGGGGCCGAGCCTGCGGCCTTCGAAGTGACCCGCCACGCCCGCACCGAACGCCCCTTCACCGGCAAATACGAGGCTGTCTGGGCCGATGGCAGCTACCACTGCATCTGCTGCGGCAACCACCTCTTCGACGCCGGCACCAAGTTCGACGCCGGCTGCGGCTGGCCCAGCTTCTGGAAGGCCATCCCTGGCGCCATCACCGAGATCACCGACCACAGCCACGGCATGGTGCGCGTGGAGACGGTGTGCAGCCAGTGCGGCGCGCACCTGGGCCACGTATTCGAGGATGGTCCGGCGCCCACCGGCCTGCGATACTGTATGAACTCGGCATCGCTGGGACACGAACCCGGGCCAGCGGAGTAGGCCGAGAACCCAGACTCCAGGACGTCGATGAGAGCCCAGAACATCCTCCAGACCATCGGTCGCACACCGCATGTGCGCATCAACAAGCTGTTTGCGCATGCTCCGCAGCAGGTGTGGATCAAGTCCGAACGTGGCAACCCCGGTGGTTCCATCAAGGACCGCATCGCGCTGGCCATGGTGGAATACGCGGAACAGACCGGCGCGCTGAAACCCGGCGGCACCATCGTCGAACCCACCTCAGGCAACACCGGCATTGGTCTGGCCGTCGTGGCCGCCGTCAAGGGTTACCAGCTGGTGCTGGTCATGCCCGACAGCATGTCGATCGAGCGCCGCCGCCTCATGCTGGCCTACGGTGCCCGCGTTGACCTCACGCCACGCGAACAGGGCATGAAAGGCGCCATCGACCGTGCCGAAGCCATCGTGGCCAGCACCCCTGGCGCGTGGATGCCGCAGCAGTTCACCAACCCGGCCAACGTGGCGGTGCATGCGCAAACCACGGCGCAGGAAATCATCGCCGACTTCCCCGAGGGCGTTGACGTGATGATCACCGGCGTGGGGACCGGTGGCCACCTCACGGGATGCGCCAAGGTGCTCAAGGCGAGGTGGCCCAAGATCAAGGTCTATGCGGTGGAGCCTTCGGCCTCGCCGGTGCTCTCCGGCGGCAGCCCCGGTGTGCACCCGATCCAGGGCATTGGGGCCGGCTTTGTTCCCGAGAACCTGGACAGGACCCTGCTCGACGGCGTGATCCAGGTCGATGGCGAAGCTGCCCGGGAAATGGCGCGCCGCTGCGCGCGCGAAGAAGGCATGCTGGTGGGCATTTCCTCCGGCGCCACACTCGCCGCCATCGCGCAGAAGCTGCCCGAGTTGCACCCCAACGCCGTGGTGCTCGGTTTCAACTACGACACCGGCGAACGTTACCTCTCGGTCGAAGACTTCCTGCCCGAATGATCCCGGGCCGCGCCGCTGCCGTGGCGGCGCGGCGCCAGGAAACCGGGCGTCCAGCCGATCCCGGCTGTCGAGGGGGTACGTGCCGGAATCGTGCGGCGCAGACAGGCGAGGAAATGGCCGATCAGGCGCCGCGCACCATCGCCAGCACCTTGCCGGCGTCCAGCGTGGCCGCGGTCTGCTGTATCTGCGGCAGGTACTGCGCCTGCATCTGCTTGGCCGGGACGAGCAGGCTCTGGAAGGTTTCCTGCAGCAGGGCCGTGCTCATCACACGGCCGCCGGCGTAATAGCGCTTGGCCACCTGGCCCAGTGCATAGGTGGTGGCAAACGAAAACGCCATGCCCGTGGCCACGCCGCCGAGTCCGCCCAGGGCTCGCCCGGCCGCCTTGCCGAGCAGCCCCCCCAGCAATTTGCGGCCGAACTGCTCAAGGTACTGCGACGTCAGGCCCACGCCCACGGCGGCAATGAACTCCCGGATGTGCCCCTGGTCCAGCTCCACCCCGTGCGCCTGGCCGATGTTGTAGACCATCTTCACCTGCAGCGGAATGATCGCCATCGACGCCCAGGACTGTGGCAGCAATTCCAGCGCACCGTTGAGCAGTGCGGTGTTCAGGATCGACTTGTCCAGTTCCGCCTCCCGTGCCGCGTCCACCCGCTGCGCCGGTGAGGTACCTGCGGGTGCCCGTGGCGCCAGGGGGACCACTGTCTCGGCTGCGTCCATCAGTGCACCTTCTTCCCGCTCGAACGCGGCCACCTCGGCCCCGTCCAGGCGCAGGCGGCTTTTCAGATCGGCGAGAAAGGCCGTTTCGGCCGGACTCTGGCGACCATCGGCGTCGCACACGCACAGCGCCATTTCATAGGCCAGCTGGCGCTGCCCCAGGTCGGTCAGGCCGCCCAGCGCGTCGTCGAGCGACACGCGCTGGAGCAGCACGTCCTGGTAGAGCTTCGCGAGCCCGGCGCCGCCGGCGTCTTTTTCGAGCGACTCGGCCATGCGGCGGATCGCCTCGCGTTCGGTGTCGGCTTTGTGGCCGTCGGCAAACGCCGCCAGCAGGGCGATGGTGAGGATGGATTGCAGTTCCTGGGATGACATGGACATAAGGCTCCTGGATGATTCGGGGTGACGATTGGATCGCTTCGCAGATAGACCCGCGGCGCGCCGCCGGGTTCCATGCCCGGCCTGTTCGCCGAGGCGAGGGACCGTCGGTGCCCGGCTGCTTTGCAACACCGCGACCGGCACGGGCATCGGGACGGTGCCCACGGACAGGCCCTGCGCCAGACGGGTATCGATCGGACCCCCGATAATCCGACCATGCGCTTCCTCATCGATTTTTTCCCCATCGCCCTCTTCGTGGCGGCGTACAAGCTGCACGACATCTACACCGCCACCGCCGTTCTGATGGTGGCCACGCTGGTGCAGACCGGCATCATCTACGCAATCGACCGCCGCCTGCAGACGCTGCAGAAGGTGACGCTGGTGCTGGTGATCGTGTTTGGTGTGCTCACGCTGGCGCTGCATGACGAGCGCTTTATCAAATGGAAACCCACCGTGCTCTACGCCAGCATGGCCATCGTGCTGGGGGCGGCGCTGTGGGGCTGGAAGAAGAACTTCCTGCAGATCCTGCTGGGCAGCCAGCTGACGCTGCCCAAGGCGGTCTGGGGACGGCTGACCGTGGTCTGGATCGGCTACTTCCTGTTCATGGCGGCCATCAACGCCTATGTGGCGGCCTATTATTCGACCGAAGACTGGGTCAACTTCAAGCTCTGGGGCTATGTCTTTCCGGTGATCTTCATCATCGGCCAAGGGCTGTACATTGCGCGCTACCTGAAAGACGACCACCCGGCCAGCGACAAGGCACACAAACCATGACGAGCGCTTCCATGCACCCCGATGCCATCCCCACCGCCCCGGCGCTCGAGGCGGCCTTGCGTGCGGCACTGGCACCCACGTTGCTGGAGGTGCTGGACGAAAGCGCGGCGCACGCCGGCCATGCGGGAGCCAACGGGCTGGGCTTTGGCACCCACTTCCGGGTGCGCATTGGCGGACCGGCGTTTGCCGGCAAGAGCCGGGTGGCGCAACACCGGCTTGTGTATGATGCGCTGCAAAAATTCACCGACGCAGGGCTGCACGCCCTGGCCATTGAAATCCGGTCCTGAAGCGCGCATCCACCCCCTTGACCGCCTGGGCCACGTTCTGTCACCCGTCTGCTGAAACTCCGCCGGTCGCGCTGGATCCCACCCTTTTTCACCCCCGAGGAAATACATGAAGTTCTCTCTGCAAGCCCTGGCCGCGGCCGCCCTGATTGCCTCAAGCCCCTGGGCCGCGGCTCAAAATGTGGCCATCGTCAACGGCAAGGCCGTGCCGACCGCGCGCGTGGAAGCGCTGGCCCAGCAGGTGGCCGCCTCGGGCCGCCCGGTGAACGACGAAGTGCGGGCCCAGTTGAAGGAAGAAGTGATCCTGCGCGAGATCTTCATGCAGGAAGCACAGAAGCGCGGCATTGGCGCCACCGACGAATTCAAGACGCAGATGGAACTGGCCCGCCAGACCATCATGATCCGCGCCCTGTTCGCCGACTACCAGAAGAAGAACCCGGTGACGGACGCCGAGATCCAGGCGGAATACGACAAGTTTGCCGCGGCCAACGGCGGCAAGGAGTACCGCGCACGCCACATCCTGGTGGAAAAGGAAGACGAGGCGAAGGCCATCATCGCGTCGATCAAGGGCGGCGCCAAGTTTGAAGACATTGCCAAGAAACAGTCGAAAGACCCGGGCTCCGGCGCCAACGGTGGCGACCTGGACTGGGCCGCCGCGGCCAGCTACGTGACGGAGTTCTCCGAAGCGATGGTCAAGCTCGACAAGGGCCAGATGACGGAAGCGCCGGTGAAAAGCCAGTTTGGCTGGCACATCATCCGGGTGGACGACGTGCGCCAGGCCAAACTGCCCGCTTTTGAAGAGATCAAGCCGCAGATCGCGCAGCAGATGCAGCAACAGAAGATGACCGAGTTCCAGAAGAACCTGCGCGAAAAAGCCAAGGTGCAGTAAGCCCTGCTGGCTCACGCCCCCCACCGAAGCGCGGCCCTGGCCGCGCTTTTTCTTTGGGCGACGGTCTTGAGGGTCTTGTCGGGGGGGACTCTTGTTTGATCAAACCTTGCGGACTTCGGCCATCCTTGCCAGAATACCCGGCAACATTTGATCAAATAGACGCCCTCCCATGAAGCAACCCGGCAACATTCAGGACTTTCTGAGCCAGCACCGCATCCAGGAGGTCGAGTGCGTCATACCCGACATGACGGGCATTGCGCGCGGCAAGATCCTGCCAAAGGATCTGTTCCTCAACTCGGGCCACATGCGCCTGCCCAAGAGCGTGCTGCTCAACACGGTGAACGGCCAGCAGCCCGACAACGCCGCCTTCGTGGGCGATACCGACCCGGACATGGTCTGCGTGCCGGATCTGGACACGGCGCGCGTGGTGCCATGGGCGGCCGAACAGGTGGCGGTGATCATCCACGACTGCGAGGAGTTCGATGGCACGCCGGTGGCGCTGTCGCCACGCAGCGTGTTGCGCCGGGTGCTCAAGCTCTACGAAGCCTGTGGCTGGGCGCCGGTGGTGGCGCCCGAGATGGAGTTCTACCTGGTGGCGCGCCAGCAGAACCCGCACGAACCCCTGCAACCGCCGCTGGGCCGCACCGGCAAGCCCGAGGCGGGTCGCCAGTCGTATTCGATCGACGCGGTGAACGACTTCGACCCCTTTTTCCTCGAACTGTCGCGCTTCTGCGAGGTGCACCGCCTGGGCGTGGAAACGCTGATCCACGAGGCCGGCGCGGGCCAGATGGAGATCAACTTCACCCACGGCGACGCCATGGACCTGGCCGACCGGGTGTTCCTGTTCAAGCGCACGGTGCGCGAAACCGCGCTGCGCCACGGCATCTTTGCCACCTTCATGGCCAAGCCCATGGAGAGCGAGCCCGGCAGCGCCATGCACATCCACCAGAGCCTGCTGGATGCGGAATCCCGCCAGAACATCTTCAGTGACGCGGACGGTGCCATCACGCCGGCGTTTCGCCACTACATCGCCGGGCTGCAGCGCTACGTGCCACAGCTCATGCCCATGCTGGCGCCGTACGTGAACTCGTACCGGCGGCTCTCGCGCAACATGTCGGCGCCGATCAATGTGCAGTGGGGTTACGACAACCGCACCTGCGGCATCCGCGTGCCCGAGTCCGACGCCGCCAACCGCCGGCTGGAAAACCGGGTGCCCGGGGTGGACGTGAACCCGTATCTGGCCATGGCCGCCACCCTGGCCTGCGGTTACCTGGGCATGGTGGAGAAGCGCCAGCCCACCGAGCCGATGCGCAGCAGTGCCTGGGACATGGATTTCGAGCTCCCCAGCCACATGGAGGACTCGATCCGCCGCATGCGCGAATGCGAGCCGCTGCGCGACGTGCTCGGCGGCGCCTTCATCGACGCCTTCCTGGCGGTGAAAGAACTGGAATACGCCACCTACAACCGCGTCATCAGCTCCTGGGAACGCGAGCACCTGCTGTTGCTGGTGTGAAGGGAGGCCGATCCGATGAACACCCCCACCCCCACCCCCACCCCCACCCGCGCCAGCCGGAACGGCCTGGACTGGTCGCGCGCCCAGGCCTTCCTGGCGCGTGAGCGGGAAGCCTATGCGGCGCGCAACCCGCGGTCGAAGGCCCTCGCCGTACAGGCCGCCGAGCACCTGCTGTTCGGCGTGCCCCTGCACTGGATGAACGACTGGGGTACGCCCTTCGCGCTGCATGTGGACAGCGCCAGCGGCGCCCATGTGACCGACGTCGATGGCCACACCCTGATCGACTTCTGCCTCGGCGACACCGGGGCCATGTTTGGCCATGCGCCCGCGCCGGTGGCGGCCGCACTGCAGCACCAGGCCACGCGCGGCTACACCACGATGCTGGCCACGGCCGACGCGGCCGTGGTCGGCCAGCAGTTGAGCGAACGTTTCGGGCTGCCCTACTGGCAGTTCGCCATGAGCGCGACCGACGCCAACCGCTACATCGTGCGCTGGATCCGCGCTGCCACCGGCCGCCAGAAGCTGCTGGTGTTCAACGGCTGCTACCACGGCACCATCGAAGACGTGTTCGTCGATCTGGTGGACGGCCAGCCGGTGCAACGCAGCAGCCTGCTCGGCCAGGTGCACGACCTGACCGAGCACACCGTCGTGGTCGAGTTCAACGATCTGCCCGCGCTGGAGGCCGCGCTGGCCGAAGGCGACGTGGCCTGCGTGCTGGCCGAACCGGTCATGACCAACATCGGCATGGTGCTGCCCGAACCCGGCTTCTGGGCAGCCGCGCAGGCGCTGATCCGGCAGCATGGTGCCCTGCTGGTGATGGACGAAACCCACACCATCAGCACCGGCCCTGGCGGCTACGCCCGCGCCCACGGCATCGAAGCCGACGCACTGGTGCTGGGCAAACCGGTCGGTGGGGGCGTGCCCTGTGCGGTCTATGGCATGAGCGCCGATCTCGCCGTCCGCGCAGAACGCGCCAAGCAGGAAGCCCCGCCCGGCCACAGCGGCATCGGCACCACCCTCACCGGCAACATGCTCGCCATGGCAGCCATGCGCGCGGCCCTCGGCGGGGTGATGACCCCCGCGGCCTACGCGCACATGCTGGGCCTGTCGGCGCAACTGGCGGACGGCATCCGGGCCGTGATCACGCGCCACGGCCTGCCCTGGTGCGTCACCCAGGTGGGCGCGCGCACCGAGTTCCAGTTCTGCCCGGCCCCACCGCGCAATGGCAGCGAGGCCGACCGCGTGCTCGATGGCGAACTGGAGCACCTGATCCACCTCGGCCTTCTGAACCGCGGTGCGATGATCACGCCCTTCCACAACATGATGCTGATCTGCCCGCAGACCTCGGCCACCGATGTGGCTCAATTGCTGGATGCGCTCGACGACGTGATCGCACAGATCACCCCACCCCGCTGATCTTCCGACGATGAAGATTGCATCCGCTCCGACCCAGCAGGACAGCACCTACCAGCGCCTGCGCCAGTGGGTGACGGTGGGCCGCTTCCTGCCTGGCGAGCGGCTGAAGATCCACGACATTGCCCGCCAGCTCGGGGCCGGTGTGACACCGGTGCGGGCCGCATTGCAGCGGCTGGCCGCCGAAGGCGCTCTGGTCAACGTGCCCCATGCCGGTATGCTGGTGCCCAGGCTGTCCATGGCCGAGTTCGACGACGTGCTGCAGATGCGCCTGCTGCTGGAAGGTGAGGCGGCCCAGCGCGGCGCGCACCACATCGACGACGCCGGCATGGCCGAACTGGCCTCGCTGCAGCAGCGCATGGCCGAAGGCCTGGCCGCAGGCGACGCCAAGGCCTACCTCGACGCCAACGAGGACTTCCACCTGCGCCTGTACCGGGCTGCGGCCTCGCCCACGCTGCTCTCGCTCATCGAGACCGTGTGGCTCAAGGTCGGCCCGCTGTCGAACCGGCTGTTCGATGCCGAGGGCGCCAGCGCCGTGCTCAACGATGCGCACGGCGACGTGATGGCTGCCCTGCACCGGCGTGACAGCGCCGGGGTGCGCCGCGCGATCGAACGCGACCTGTTCGTGGCCGGCCAGTTCCTGCGGCCGTTCTGCGCCGGCTGAACACGACCACCCCTACGCTCCGGCCGTTGCGCGGGTCGCTGCCCCCCAGGCGGATCATTGCCCACGCAGCCAGACGAATGCCGTCAGCAGCCCGATCAGCACCGGCTGGTGCAGCAGGTAGTAGCTCAGGCTCCAGCGGCCCAGCGTCACCAGCTGGCGCTTGGCACCCGCAGCGGTCGCGTCCGCCGAGCCCAGCCACTGCGGCCGGTGCCGCAACGCCCATTGACCAGCCGCCATGCCCCACCACATCACGCCCAGCCAGGGCAGCAGCGGCACGTAGTCTTCGGTGACGGGCTTGCGGCTGATCAGACCCAGCCAGTTGAGCCAGGGCGTGTTGAGCACGTCCAGCGCCGGCACGGCAGCGATCAGCAGCGGCACCGCGAACTTGGCACCGATGGCCAGCGCACCGAGCAGCCAGAGCCACGCACCCCAGCCCGCCGTGAGCCGCACCACGATCAGCATCAGCGCAATGCCGTGCAGCACGCCGAAATAGATGAAGCTCCTGGGAAACATGAACACCGAGCCGGCTGTGACCAGCAGCGCCGCGCCCGCCACCCGCCCCCAGCGCTTCCAGAAGCGTTGCCAGCTCTGCCCCTGGTGAACCGCGACCGCCTGCGACAGCCCGGCGGTGAACAGGAATCCGCTCACGATGGCCGTGCGCTGCCAGGTCCAGAACGGGTCGCGGTAGAAGTCCTGCGCGATCAGGCCGAAGTGGTCCAGGTCGAAGCAGAAGTGGTAGGCCGTCATCCAGAGCATGGCCGCCGCGCGCAGCAGGTCGATGCGGTCCAGGCGCTGGTTCATGGCTGGAACCGATCAGACCGACTGGCGGTGGACGCCCAGCAGGATCTGGGACAAGGCCTCGGGCTCGCTCACCATCGGATCGTGCCCGGTGGCCATTTCAAAGACCTGCCAGCCGGGCTCGCTGCGCACGCGCTGGCGCGCGGGCGCTATGGTGGCCAGCGCCGGGCTGGTGCAGTCGATGAAGGTGCGTGGCAAGGCGGCCACCCGCGCCGCGTCGAAGTCCAGCACGTGCTGGTAGAGCTTGAAGGGTTGCGGCGTCTGGCGGCGGTTGACCCAGTCCCGGTCCGCGCCGGCCAGCCCGAACACGCTGGCGTCGGGCGGCGGAAAGCTCAGGCCGCCGCTCGCGGCCGCCGCATCGATACGGGCCTGCCGGGTTTCGGGCGCATGCGGCGTGCTCCAGCTGTGGCCGGGGTACGGCACCGAAGCGTCCAGGTACACCAGCCGCGCCAGCAGCCCGGGGCGCTCGCGCTGCAGCCGGTCGGCCACGCCGGTGATGACGATGCCCGCATAGCTGTGGCCCACCAGCACCACCCGCTGCAGCTCCTCGGCCTCGATCAGGCCGATCACGTCCTGGATGTGGGTGTTGAGGTCGATGTCCGGCCCCATGAGGTGCGCCCGCTCCCCCACGCCGGTGAGCGTGACCGCGTGCGTCTCCACGCCCGCACCGCGCAGGATCGGCAGCACGCGGCGCCAGCACCAGGCACCGTGCCAGGAGCCGTGCACCAGCACGATGGCAGCGTTTGAAGAGATGGCAGGTGCAGGCATGGGCGTTCTCCGGGACAATATCGGGCTCGATTCTGCCTTGTCCACACCGCCCATGCTGCCCCACCAACTCGAACTGCTTGCCCCCGCCCGCGACGCTGACATCGGCATCGAGGCGGTGAACCACGGGGCCGACGCGGTCTACATCGGCGGGCCGTCGTTCGGCGCGCGCACCAGCGCCGACAACCCGGTGAAAGAGATCGCCCGGCTGGCGACCTACGCGCACCGCTTCGGCAGCCGCATCTTCGTCACCCTGAACACCATCCTGCGCGACGACGAGCTGGAGCCGGCGCGCAAGCTCGCCTGGCAGCTCTTTGATGCCGGCGTGGACGCGCTGATCATCCAGGACATGGGCCTGCTGGAAATCGACCTGCCGCCGATCCAGTTGCACGCGAGCACCCAGACCGACATCCGCACGCCCGAGAAAGCGCGCTTCCAGCAGGACGTGGGCCTGAGCCAGATCGTGCTGGCGCGCGAACTCACGCTGCCGCAGATCGCCGCCATCCGCGCCGCCACCGACCCGCAGCGCTGCACGCTGGAGTTCTTCATCCACGGCGCGCTCTGCGTGGCCTACAGCGGCCAGTGCTACATCAGCCACGCCCACACCGGCCGCAGCGCCAACCGCGGCGACTGCTCGCAGGCCTGCCGCCTGCCCTACGAAGTGAAAGACAGCCAGGGCCGCATCGTCGCGCACGACAAGCATGTGCTGAGCATGAAGGACAACAACCAGAGCGACAACCTGCGCGCCCTGATCGACGCTGGCCTGCGCAGCTTCAAGATCGAAGGCCGCTACAAGGACATGGCCTACGTCAAGAACATCACCGCGCACTACCGGGTGCTGCTCGATCAGATCCTGGAAGAGCGCCCGGAACTCGCCCGCGCCAGCAGCGGCGAATGCACCTTCCACTTCCAGCCCGACCCGGATCAGAACTTCAACCGCGAGTTCACCGACTACTTCGTGCAGGGCCGCAAGGAAGACATCGGCGCCTTCGACACGCCCAAGAACCCGGGGCGCCCGATCGGCTGGGTCACCCAGGTCGGCCCCAGCTTCGTGGAACTCGAAACCGATCACCCGGACACCGTCATCCACAACGGCGACGGCCTGTGTTACCTGGACCTGCACAAGGAGCTGGTGGGCCTGCAGATCAACCGCGCCGAGGCCACCGGCCAACCCGGCGTATGGCGCGTGTTCCCCAAAGATCCCATGGCCGGCTTCAAGGACCTGCGCAAGGGCGTGCAGGTCAACCGCAACCGCGACATGGACTGGGTGCGCGGCCTGGAGAAAAAGTCCGCCGAACGCCGCATCGGCGCCTGGCTCACGCTGGACGAAACGGCCGAGGGCCTGCGACTGACCATCACCGACGAAGACGGCCACAGCGGCACAGCCGCCCTGCCCGGTCCGCTGCAGGACGCCAGGGACCCCAGCCAGGCGGACGCCAAGCTGCGCGAGAACCTCTCTCGCCTGGGCGACACCTTGTTCCAGCCGCTGGACGTGACGCTCAAGCTCAACGGCCCGCGCTTCGTGCCCGCCTCGCAGCTCAACGCGCTGCGCCGGGACGCGGTAGAAAACCTCGAAGCCGCCCGCGTCGCAGCGTGGCACCGCCTGCCACGCGCCACGCCGGTCGAGCCGCCTGTGCCCTATCCGGAAGACACGCTCACGTATCTGGCCAACGTGTTCAACCACAAGGCGCGCGACTTCTACGCCAAACACGGCGTGAAGGTGATTGCCTCGGCCTACGAGAGCCACGAGGAAGAAGGCGAAGTCAGCCTGATGATCACCAAGCACTGCGTGCGCTTCTCGCTCAGCCTGTGCCCCAAGCAGGCCAAGGGCGTGACCGGCGTACAGGGCACGGTGAAGGCCGAGCCGCTGCAGCTCATCAACGGCAAGGAAAAACTGACCCTGCGCTTCGACTGCAAGCCCTGCGAAATGCACGTGGTCGGCAAGATCAAGCGCAGCGTGCTGAACGCGGTGCCGGCGAGCCCGGTGACGTTCTACCGGACGAAGGCAGCGGACAGGATCTGAGATTTGATCTGAGCACCCAATGCCGGACAGACACACAGGAACTCGGTGCGCGCAAAGTCCATGCGCTCTACATCCACACCCGAAAATCGTGCCGGAAAAAACGACTAACGCCGGATAAACCAGATGCAACAGTCAGATTTTTTATATCTAAAATCATAACGTTACATCTGTTTATTAAAGCGTTTTCACAAGTCAACGGACTTGCCAACCCGGCAGGAAGCCGTGTCCGTTCGATCCCGTCATGCCTCTTCCCGCGCCTCCAGCAGCAGCTGCCGGATGCGCACGCCCTTGACCGCCGCCACCGCCCGAAAGCGCACCCCCTGCTCCGCTTCGAGCCGCAGGCGCTGGTGGTAATCCAGCCCGTCGGTCTGGCCGGGGTTGTGGGCGGGGATGCGGCGGCTCCACTGGCGCTTGCCGTCGCATTCCACCGTCAGTTCCAGCCAGGCGCCTTCGGGTTCTGCCGGCACATCCACCAGCAGGCTGGCGTCCACGTCGAACACGCGGGCGCGGCCGATGAGGCCAGGGATGGTGAGCACGGCGACGGAGTCGCTGCCGGCGTCGCAGCGCCAGTGCTCGGCGGGGGTGGAAGATGTTTCTTTCGGTGGGTTCATGGCGCGGCGAATGTACCGCATCCGCCGTTTGCGGGCAGCGGGTGGGCGTGAAAAAGGGGCGCCGCAGCGCCCCTTGATCGGCCATTGAACGGCCACAGGCCGGTGTCAGATGTAGGCGTTGACCGGTTTCACATGCCGCATGTGCAGCGACAGGCCCAGCGCAGCCATGTGGTTGCTGTTGCGGCCCAGGATCTCTTCGGACAGGGGCAGGAATTCGGCTTCTTCATAGGCCGCGTGGGCCTGGTATTCGGACACCAGCCGGTGGATTTCGCTCACGTCCAAGTTGGTGCTGTGGCCCTTGGCCACCTGCTTCAGGCCCTTTTCCAGCTGCTTCCACAGCGTCTCGACGGCGCGGTGCTCGTCGGTCAGTCGCTGGGCCATGGCCTTGACGCGCACAAGTTCTTCGCCGGGCTGGGCGCTCGCGATCACCGCGGGAAAGAGTTCGCGCTCTTCCTCCAGGTGGTGTTCAAAGATGGCCTCGCGGAAGAATTCCAATGACTCTTCGGCGATCTGGCGGGCGCGGGCCGCAGGCTCCAGCAGCGCGGGCAATTCGTCCAGCGCCTTCAGGCGCTTGACGATGCCGGAATGGCAGTTGGAAAAATTGTTCAGCGGTGCATCGGTATCGACGGTGGTGTTCATGGTGATCGACTCCTCGGACCGGGGCGGCCGAGGGAAATCCTCAGCACACTCACGATTGGTGACGCCAGTCTAGGCGCTGCCGGCAAAAAGACCTTGACTCAGGTCAAGGCCGCGTCGGCGACCAGCCGCCTTCAGTGCGCAGGCTGGCCGCGCAGGCGGTTCCAGGCGTTGAAGACCAGCACGACGACGGCACCGGCGATGAGCCCGGCCACACCCCCCGCCAGGCTGTTCACCAGCGCGGCGGCCCAGCCCAGGCCTTCGGCGAAGAGTTCGACCGCGTGGCCCAGAGCCGGCACGCCGTGCAGCAGGATGCCGCCACCCACCAGGAACATGGCGGCCGTGCCCAGCACCGACAGCGTCTTCATGAGCCACGGCGCAAAAACCAGGATGCCACGGCCGAAAGACTGCTTCCAGCCCTCGGCTTGGCGCGTGAGGTGCAGGCCAGCGTCGTCCAGCTTGACGATGCCACCCACCAGGCCATACACGCCGATGGTCATGATGATCGAGATGCCCACCAGCACAGCCACCTGCCGCGCGAAGCTGGCGTCGGCCACGCTGCCCAGGGTGATGACAATGATTTCCGCCGAGAGAATGAAGTCGGTGCGCACGGCGCCCTTGATCTTGTCCTTCTCGAAAGCCACCAGATCCACCTGCTCATCGGCAACGGCTTTCACCAGCTCGGCACGGTGCGTGTCGTCGCCCTTCTGGCGAAAGAACGCGTGCAGCAATTTCTCGGCCCCCTCGAAACACAGGAACAGGCCACCCAGCATCAGCAGCGGCGTGATGAGCCAGGGCGCCACGGCGCTGATGGCCAGCGCCGCCGGCACCAGGATGGCCTTGTTGCGCAGCGAGCCCTTGGCCACCGCCCACACCACCGGCAGTTCGCGGTTGGCCGTCACGCCAGTGACCTGCTGCGCATTGAGTGCCAGGTCGTCACCGAGCACACCGGCCGTCTTCTTGGCGGCCATCTGTGTCATGGCTGCCACATCGTCGGCGGCAGAAACCCCCTGGCGGGCGGCCACCTTGGTCATGACGGCCAGGTCATCGAGCAGGGTGGCGATGTCGTCCAGGAGGGCAAGAAGGCTGGTGGCCATGGTTTCCGTTCAGTCAGGTTCAGAGTAATGGCGATCAGGCCACCCACTTGCGCGCGTTGCGCCAGATGCGCATCCACGGGCTGTGGGCATTCAGGTCGCCGCTGGTCCAGCTCATCTGGATGTTGCGGAACACGCGTTCGGGGTGCGGCATCATGGCCGTGAAGCGGCCGTCGGCCGTGGTCACCGCCGTCAGGCCGCCCGGGCTGCCATTGGGGTTGAACGGGTACTGCTCGGTGGCCGCGCCCGCGTTGTCCACAAAGCGCATGGCCGCGATGGCCTGCGCCGGGTTGCCGCGGTGCTTGAAGTTGGCAAAGCCCTCGCCGTGCGCCACGGCGATCGGCAGGCGGCTGCCGGCCATGCCTTGCAGGAACAGGCTGGGCGAATCGAGCACTTCCACCATCGAAAGCCGGGCTTCGAACCGCTCGCTCTGGTTGGTGGTGAAGCGCGGCCAGGCGTCGGCGCCGGGGATGATGTCGGCCAGCTCGGCAAACATCTGGCAGCCGTTGCACACGCCCAGGCCAAAGGTGTCGGCGCGGCCGAAAAAGCCCTGGAACTGTTCGGACAGCAGCGGATTGAAGGTGATGCTGCGGGCCCAGCCGATGCCGGCACCCAGGGTGTCGCCGTAGCTGAAGCCGCCACAGGCGACCACGCCCTGGAAGTCGGCCAGTTTCGCACGGCCGGTCTGCAGATCGGTCATGTGCACGTCGTAGGCCTCGAAGCCGGCCTGCGTGAACGCGTAGGCCATTTCCACGTGCGAATTGACACCCTGCTCGCGCAGGATCGCGACTTTGGGGCGCAACAGGCTCAGGAACGGCGCTGCCACATTGTCGGCCGGATCGAACGTCAGGGCCACGTGCATGCCGGGGTCGGCGGGCAGACCGGCCGCGGCGTGTTCGGCGTCGGCGCAGGCCGGGTTGTCGCGCTGCTGGTTGATCTTCCAGCTCACGCTGTCCCAGACCTGGTGCAGGTCGAACAGGCTGGCGCTGAACACGGCCTTGGTGTCGCGCCAGACCTGCAGCTGGCCCTTGCCCACGTCCATGGCCGACGACTGCGGACGGGTCTTGCCGATGAAGTGGCTGTGTTTCGAAAGGCCGTGCTCGCGCAGGGTCTGCATCACGTCGTTGCGGTGCTCGGTGGCCACCTGCAGCACCACGCCCAGCTCTTCGCTGAACAGCGCCTTGAGCGTGAGTTCTTCGCGGCGGGCGCTCACCTGGCCCGCCCAGTTCTTCGCATCGCCCACATCGGCGCGGCTGTCGCTGATGCCGTCGCCCTCGGTGACGAGCATGTCCACGTTCAGCGCCACGCCCACGTGGCCGGCAAAGGCCATCTCGGCCACGGTGGCCAGCAGGCCGCCATCGGAACGGTCGTGGTACGCGAGGATGCGGCCCTGGGCGCGCAAGCTGTTGATGGCGTTGACGAGGTTGACCAGGTCTTTCGCCTCGTCCAGGTCGGGCACGGTGTCGCCGAACTGGCCGAGCACCTGGCCGAGCACGCTGCCGCCCATGCGGTTCTGGCCCTTGCCGAGGTCGATCAGCACGAGCGTGGTGTCTTCGATCTGGTTGTTCAGTTGCGGCGTCAGCGTGCCGCGCACGTCGGCCAGCGTGGCGAACCCGGTGACGATCAGGCTCACCGGCGAGGTGACTTTTTTCTTGTCGGTACCGTCGCTCCACTGCGTGCGCATGGACAGGCTGTCCTTGCCAACGGGAATGGAGATGCCCAGCGCCGGGCACAGCTCCATGCCCACGGCTTTCACGGCTTCGTAGAGCGCAGCGTCTTCGCCCGGTTCGCCGCAAGCGGCCATCCAGTTGGCGGACAGCTTCACGCGCGGCAGCTCGATCGGCGCGGCCAGCAGGTTGGTGATGGCTTCGGCCACCGCCATGCGACCCGAAGCCGCGGCGTTGATGGCGGCCAGCGGTGTGCGTTCGCCCATGCTCATGGCTTCGCCCGCGAAGCCCTGGAAATCGGCCAGGGTCACGGCGCAATCGGCCACCGGCACCTGCCAGGGGCCAACCATCTGGTCGCGGTGCGACAGGCCGCCCACGGTGCGGTCGCCGATGGTGATGAGGAAGCGCTTGGACGCCACGGTCGGGTGGCTCAGCACGTCGATCACCGCCTTTTGCAGGTCCACGCCGGTCAGGTTCATGGGCTGGCCGGCGCGAGCGACGGTTTTCACGTCGCGGTGCATCTTGGGCGGCTTGCCGAGCAGCACGTCCATGGGCATGTCGACTGGGCTTTCGTTACCGTCATCGGCCAGGATCAGGTGACGTTCTTCGGTGGCCACACCGACCACGGCAAACGGACAGCGCTCGCGCTCGCAGAAGGCCTTGAACTGCGGCAGCGACTCGGGCGCGATGGCCAGCACGTAGCGCTCCTGGCTCTCGTTGCACCAGATTTCCTTCGGGGCCAGGCCGCTCTCCTCCAGCGGCACGGCCCGCAGGTCGAAGCGCGCACCGCGGCCGGCGTCGTTCACCAGCTCGGGGAAGGCGTTGGACAGACCGCCCGCACCCACGTCGTGGATGAACAGCACCGGGTTCTGCTCGCCCTGCGTCCAGCAGTGGTTGATGACCTCCTGCGCCCGGCGCTCGATCTCGGGGTTGCCGCGCTGCACCGAGTCGAAGTCCAGCGAGGCGGCGTTGGTGCCGCTGGCCATGGAACTGGCCGCGCCGCCGCCCATGCCGATCTTCATCCCCGGGCCGCCGAGCTGGATCAGTAGCGTGCCAGCCGGAAAGTCGATCTTCTTCGTCTGCTTCGAGTCGATGATGCCCAGGCCGCCCGCGATCATGATGGGCTTGTGGTAACCCCGGGTCACACCCGCCACGTCCTGCTCGTATTCGCGGAAATAGCCCAGCAGGTTGGGCCGGCCGAATTCGTTGTTGAACGCGGCGCCGCCCAGCGGGCCCTCGGTCATGATCTGCAGCGGGCTGGCGATGTGCTCGGGCTTGCCGCCCGGCTGGTCGCTCAGGCCGCCCCAGAGTTTGGAGACGGTGAAGCCGGTCAGGCCGGCCTTGGGCCTGGAGCCGCGGCCGGTGGCGCCCTCGTCGCGGATCTCGCCACCCGCGCCAGTGGCGGCGCCGGGGAACGGGGAAATCGCCGTCGGGTGGTTGTGCGTTTCCACCTTCATCAGGATGTGGTTCGTCGCGGTCTGGCTCGCGTAGGCCGGCGAGGCACCCTGCCCGGCACGTGCCACGAAACGCTCGACCTGACTGCCTTCCATGATGGAGGCGTTGTCGGAGTACGCCACGATGGTGTGCTGCGGCGCGGTCTGGTGCGTGTGGCGGATCATGCCGAACAGGCTCTTGCCCTGCGCCACGCCGTCGATGGTGAACTGGGCGTTGAAGATCTTGTGGCGGCAGTGCTCGCTGTTGGCCTGCGCGAACATCATCAGCTCGACATCGGTCGGATTGCGCTTCAGGCCGGTGAACGCGGCCACCAGGTAGTCGATTTCGTCATCGGCCAGTGCCAGGCCCCATTCGACGTTGGCCTTCTCCAGCGCCGCGCGTCCGCCACCCAGCACGTCCACATGCTCCATGGGCGCGGGGTGCAGCTCGGTGAACAGGGCTTTGGCCTGGTCGCGCCCGGTGGTCACGGCCTCGGTCATGCGGTCGTGCAGCACGTCGGCCACGGCACGCAACTGCTCGGCGCTCAGGCTGGCCTTGCCCAGCAGGCCCGATTTCAGACCGATGCGGAACTCGACCAGCCGCTCCACGCGGTGCAGCGCCAGGCCGCAGTTGTGCGCGATGTCGGTGGCTTTTGACGCCCAGGGCGACACGGTGCCCAGGCGCGGCATCACCAGCAGCGCCGGGGCGCCGGCTTTTTCCAGCGCCAGGTGGGCCTCGGTGGCGGGCTCACCGTAGGCCATGAGCTGGCCCACGCGGTCCACCGTTGTGGCGTCGGGTTCGGCATCGAACGACGCCAGGTGCACGAAGCGGGCCGAGAGGCCGGTGATCTTGTCGGAAATGCCCGCGAGACGGGGCAGGATTTGCTGGACTTTGAAGTCGCTGACAGCGTTGCCGCCGTCGAAGAAGCGCAAGTGCAGGGTCACGATGGGTGGCCTTGGGGCTGGGTTGCCCCGGAGATGGGTGGAAAGCCCCGATTTTATCCGCGCACGCCTGCCTGCCTTGGCCCGGCAGGCAGCGCATGAACCGACCCGATGGGATAATCCTGCCCCATGAGCATCACCTACAAAGACGACGCCGGCATCGAGGGCATGCGCCTGGCCTGCCGCCTGGCATCCGAAGTGCTGGACTACCTGACGCCGCTGATCCAGCCGGGCGTGACCACCCTGGAAATCGATCGCCTGGCGGCGGTCTACATGCAGGAACAGGGCACGGTCTCGGCCACCATCGGCTACCAGCCCAGCGGCTACCCGCCCTACCCCGGCCATCTCTGCACCTCGGTGAATCAGGTGGTGTGCCACGGCATTCCCAACGAAAAGCCGCTGAAAAAAGGTGACATCCTCAACGTGGACGTCACCGTGATCACGCCCGATGGCTGGTACGGTGACAACAGCCGCATGTACATGATCGGTGGCGAAGCCGCCTGCAGCGTGCAGGCCCGGCGCCTGTGCCAGGTGACCTACGAGGCCATGTGGAAGGGCATCGTCATGGTCCGGCCGGGCATTCGCCTGGGCGATATCGGGCACGCGATCCAGACCTACGCCGAAGGCAACGGCTTCACCGTGGTGCGCGAATTCTGCGGCCATGGCATCGGCCAGAAGTTCCATGAAGAACCCCAGGTGCTGCACTACGGCCGCCCGGGCACGCTGGAGGAACTCAAGCCCGGCATGACCTTCACCATCGAACCCATGATCAACGCCGGCAAGCGGGACATCAAGGAAATGGGCGACGGCTGGACCATCGTCACCAAAGACCGCTCACTCTCGGCCCAGTGGGAGCACACGGTACTGGTCACACCCACCGGCTACGAGGTGCTCACGCTGTCAGCAGGCAGTCCGACACCGCCGGCGTTTGTGACCGCATCGGCCACAGTCCCGGCCTGAGCCCGTGACGGGCCCGCAGGAAACAGCCATGGGAGACCCCAGAGGCGACATCGGCGCGCTGCGCCTGCAGTACCGCAGCGAAAAAGCATCCCTGATGGCCCAGCTGGGCGTGCAGGGGTCCTCCACCCGGGGGGTGCGCAGCGCCCTGCAGAAACTCTCGCGCCTGACCGACCAAACCTTGCGCGATCTCTGGACGCGCTCCGGCTTCGGGCCCGGTTTTTCGCTCGCGGCGGTGGGGGGCTATGGCCGTGGCGAACTGTTCCCCTACTCCGACGTGGACGTGCTGCTGCTCTTGCCCGACGGCAGCGAACCCGACCAGGATCCGGCCCTGAAGGCGCGGCTGGAAGGCTTCATTGGCGCCTGCTGGGACCTCGGGCTGGAAATCGGCTCCAGCGTGCGCACCACGGCCGACTGCGTGGCCGAGGCCGCCAGGGACGTGACGGTCCAGACCTCGCTGCTCGAATGCCGGCTCATTTCTGGCAGCAAGGCCCAGTTCGCCACCCTGATCAGCCGGCTTGCCGAGACGATGGACCCGAAGGCGTTCTTCGTCGCCAAGACGCTGGAGATGCGACAGCGCCACAACAAGTTCGAGAACACGCCCTACTCGCTGGAGCCCAACTGCAAAGAGTCGCCAGGTGGTCTGCGCGACCTGCAGATCATCCTGTGGGTGGCCAAGGCCGCGGGCCTGGGTCGCAGCTGGGACGAACTGGCCCGCAAGGGGCTGGCCACGCCGCTCGAAGCGCGCCAGATCAAGGCGAACGAGGCACTCCTGAGCCTGATCCGCGCGCGCCTGCACCTGCTGGCCAACCGGCGCGAAGACCGCCTGGTCTTCGACCTGCAGACCGCCGTGGCCGAGTCCTTCGGCTTGAAGGCCCAGGTGCCTGCGGTCATCACGCCCGGCGGCCCCGGTCCCCACACGGCACCGAATGCCCGTGGCACCCGCCGCGCCAGCGAAGCGCTGATGAAACGCTACTACTGGGCCGCCAAGGCGGTGACACAGCTCAACCAGATCCTGCTGCTCAACATCGAGGAACGGCTCAACAGCGACGAGGTGGGCGTGGACCGACTGCGCCCGATCAACGAGCGCTTCTTCGACAAAGGCGGCATGCTGGAAGTCGCTCACGACAACCTGTACGTGCAGCAGCCCCACGCGATCCTGGAAACCTTCCTGATCTACCAGACCACGGTCGGCATCAAGGGCCTGTCGGCGCGCACACTGCGCGCGCTGTACAACGCGCGACCGGTGATGAACGCGAAGTTCCGCGCCGACCCGGCCAACCGCGCCATGTTCCTGCGCATCCTCCAGCAGCCCGAAGGCATCACCCACGCCATGCGGCTGATGAACCAGACCTCGGTGCTCGGCCGCTACCTCTGGGTGTTCCGCCACATCGTGGGCCAGATGCAGCACGACCTGTTCCACGTCTACACGGTGGACCAGCACATCCTGATGGTGCTGCGCAATGTGCGCCGCTTCTTCATTGCCGACCACTCGCACGAATACCCGTTCTGCTCGCAGCTCGCCGCGGGGTGGGACAAGCCCTGGATCTTCTACATCGCGGCCCTTTTCCACGACATCGCCAAGGGCCGCGGTGGTGACCACTCCGAGCTCGGCGCACACGATGTGCGCACCTTCTGTCGCCAGCACGGCATAGACCGTGAAGACAGCCGGCTGATCGAATTCCTGGTGGCCGAGCACCTGACCATGAGCCGCATGGCGCAGAAGGAGGACCTGAGCGACCCCGAAATCATCGCGGCATTCGCCCAGCGGGTGGGCAACGAGCGCTATCTCACGGCGCTGTACCTGCTCACCGTGGCCGACATCCGGGGCACCAGCCCGAAGGTGTGGAACGCCTGGAAGGGCAAGCTGCTGGAAGACCTGTACCGCTACACGCTGCGTGCGCTCGGCGGCCGCGCACCCGACCCGGGCGCGGTGGTGGAGGCGCGCAAACGCGAGGCCCTGACCCAACTGGCGCTGCACGCCCTGCCCCACATGGCCCACAAGGCGCTGTGGGAGACGCTGGACGTGAGCTACTTCATGCGCCACCAGGCCGACGAGATCGCGTGGCACACCCGGGTGCTCACGCGCCAGATCGCGCAGAACGCACGCGCTGCGGCCGCTCAGGCCCCTGAAGCCGAGGCAACGACCAGCGACGGCGAGCCCGTGATCGACAAGAGCATCGTGCGGGCGCGCCTGTCACCCGAGGGCGAAGGCCTGCAGGTGCTGGTGTACGCGCCTGACCAGCACGACCTGTTCGCCCGCATCTGCGGTTATTTCGACAACGCCGGCTTCAGCATCCTGGACGCCCGCATCCACACCACACACGATGGCCACGCACTGGACACCTTCCAGGTGGTGGCGCCCACGCTGTCGGAGCACTACCGCGAGCTGATTGCCATGGTGGAGAACGACCTGGCCCACACCCTGGACGAACGCGGCCCGCTGCCGCAGCCCAGCAAGGGCCGGCTGTCGCGCCGCGTCAAGAGCTTTCCGGTCACCCCGCGGGTGGACCTGCGGCCCGACGAGAAGGCGCAACGCTGGCTGCTCAGCGTGTCCGCCAGCGACCGCGCCGGTCTGCTCTATTGCATCTCGCGCGTGCTCGCGCGCTACGACATCAGCGTCCAGCTCGCCAAGATCACCACGCTGGGCGAGCGCGTGGAAGACACCTTCCTCATCAGCGGCGCGCAGCTGCAGGTGAACAAACGGCAGATCGAGATAGAGACCGAGCTGCTGGAGACATTGGAGGGCTGAGGCACAGGGTTCAGGTGCTGCCGGGAGGTGCGTCGAAGCGAGGTGCTTTTCCCGGGCGAAAATTTGCCCAATTTTGACCCTGCAGGTTCAAATTTGTGTCCTTGGTGCCCCGGGAGCAGTGACCTGCATCAGCCATGTGTCCTGCGTCGGTGGCCACTTCGGCCGTGACAGCAACCGGGTGTCGTCCGATCCACACAGAGACATCGTTCCAAAAATTGGAATCCGACCCCGATTTTTCCCGCCCATTCCTTGACAGCCAGGTAATACGCCATGGCGTTGAGCTGCTGGCCCAGGCCCAGAACCAACGCTCTGGATGTGGCCAGCCCGGCATCGGCCAACAGGTCGGCCACTGTGTTCCAGGCACGGCCAGAAAACTCCACCAGAAAATCCGTGCCCTTGTAGGCCACCACGATCTCGCCCGTGGCCTGGTTCAGATAGGCGCCGCCTGTGAAACTGAACGGGTTGATGGCGTTCAGGCTGTCGCCTACGGCGAAGCCGAGCTTCGACATGTCCTGCCAGTTGTCCGGCAATATCAATTTATTGGTCGGGTTCTCGGAACCTCCACCTCGTTGATCGTTGTAAACAAACGCTGCCAATGCTGCATATTCGATGGTTGTAGTCATTGAGACCTCCTTGTGAATTATTCAGAACGAAACTTGTCTTCCCAGCGCGGAATGGCTGCCCACTTATCAGCCAGTGCCTTGTACTCTTGAATGTCAATCAATCGACTAGATGCCCCCGAGTCGTTTCTACGCTTGCACCATGCCGAATCTTTTTGCAAAATCGTCAGCTTTCGATTGCGAATGCCAATATCATTCGGCAGGCATGGAAAAATATTCTCCGCTTCGCGAATCTGAATCGGCAGCGTTAAGAATGGAATGCGCTCGAATGCGGCTCCCTGCCATACAAATCCAACCATGAAATATTTTGGGTATTTGTAATACGATAGCTGGCGATCTCCTCTAGGGATGCCAAACACATAAACCTTCCCATTCACCACATCCACGCGCTGCGGCATCAAATACGAATGCCAGACCTGCTTACCACCCAATTCCGGCAGATCAATCGTCACCCAGCTCTGGGCGGTGCCGTAGTTCTCGTAGTGCTCGCGTTTCTGGTGGATGGTGATCACGCGCCCGTCTGACAGGCGCACCTCTTCGTACCAGCTGGGGTAGCGCTTCTGGTACCAGTTCCAGCCCACGGCGGCGGCGGCGCCCAGCACCAGCAGGCCAATGGCCACCAGCAGCCAGGGGAAGGGCTTGGGGTTACGGGGTTTTTTGGTCGGGTTCATCTTGTTGCGCTCCGTGTGTGGGCGGGTGTTCAGTGGGTCAGTGCGAAGGTGCCAGTCTGCTCAATAGTGTGGGAGGGCGTTTCGCGGCCGCTTGGGTTACAAGTGGTCGCGGCCGGCGCACACCCGAGTTCGGCCAGATAGCGGACAGTCCCTCGGGCCTGCGCAAACCGCCCCCTGACCGATTCCACAGCCGCCTGCCGCATCGCCTGCATGCCAGTTGGATCGCCCAGCACTTTTTTGACTGCTTCGACGATCTGGCTGCCATCAAGGAAATCCACCAACAGCCCGTTCTCGCCATGCCGGATCACCTCGCGCACCGGCGCGGTGTCTGAAGCCACCACCGCACAGCCACTGGCCAGGGCTTCGAGCAGGGACCAGGAGAGCACGAAGGGATAGGTGAGGTAGACGTGCACCGCCGAGACCTGCAGCACCCAGCGGTATTGCGCATAGGGCAGCTTGCCCAGGAAGTGCACGCGTCCCGTCTCGCTGCTGGTGTCGATGTTCACTTCGCGCAGCAGGGCTTCGCGCCAGCTTTTGGCGTTCTTCGGTGCCCGGCCGTAGCTGACCTCGTCACCACCGACGATGAGTACCTGGCACGTGGGGTGGGCCGCCAGCAGGGCCGGCAGGCAACGCATGAAGACATGGAAGCCCCGGTACGGCTCCAGGTTGCGGGCCACGTAGGTGACCACCGGGTCGCCCGCTTTGAGCACCTGGCCATTGGGCAGGATCAGTTCGGCTTGCGGGTTGGGGCCCAGCAGGTCGGTGGCAATGCCTTCGTGCAGCACCTGGATCTTGGGCTGGTAGGTGACGGGGAACTGGCTCTTTTGCCACTGGGTGGGGGCAATGGCCACATCACACTGCTCCAGCGCCAGCAGGTGGTGGGCGCGCCAGGTGCTCACGCGCAGCTGGGCGTCCAGCGTCACCGGGAACTCCGGGTCAAAGCCCATGTCGGGGCCGTTGGCGCCGTAGAACCATTCGCACAGGTGGATCAGCTTGGCCTGCGGGAAGACTTCGCGCAGGTACAAGGTTTCGCCCCAGCCGGGGTGGGCCAGCACCACGTCGGGCACAAAGCCCTGATCTTTGAGCTGCATGAGCAGGCGGCACACGGCCTGGCCGTGCAGCACGGCGTTTTCAAAGCTGCGGCAGTAGGGGGTGTGTCTTTTTGGCCGGTGCTGAGCTGCACGAGCTTGCCATCGACGTCCATGTTGCTCTGTATCAGCGTGAATCAGCATTTGGGCGCTGATGACCACCCCGCCAGCGGAGTGGATGGCCAGTTGCTGGACGACGCTGGCCAATGGAGCGGTTGGCTCGGTCAGACCCCAACCTCAGCCGTGCACAGCGGCAGTGTCCACTCCAGCAGACGCTGCCGGTTCCCGCCCAACCAGCCGCCCGAAAAACAGCGACACATCGTCCACGATGGTGAACACCGCCGGGATCACCAGCAGGCTCAGGAAGGTCGAGGTGATCAGGCCGCCGATCACGGCCACCGCCATGGGCGAGCGGAAGCTGCTGTCGGCCGCGCCCCAGCCCACCGCGATGGGCAGCATGCCGGCGCCCATGGCGATGGTGGTCATGACGATGGGGCGGGCGCGCTTGTGGCAGGCGTCCAGGATGGCGTGCACCCGGTCCAGGCCGTGTTCTCGCCGCGCCTCGATGGCGTACTCCACCAGCAGGATGGAGTTCTTCGTCGCCACGCCCATGAGCATGATCAGGCCGATCAGCGAGGGCATGGAGAAGCTCTTGTTCGCCAGCAGCAGCGCCACGAAGGCGCCGCCCAGCGAGAGCGGCAGCGCGGCGAGGATGGTGAAAGGGTGGAGGAAGGCCTTGAACAGCAGCACCAGCACGATGTAGATGCACAGCACGCCGGTGAGCATGGCCAGTCCGAAGCTGGCGAACAGCTCGCCCTGCACCTCGGCGTCGCCGATCTCCAGCACCTTCACACCCGCAGGCAGGTTCTGCAGGCTGGGCAGCTTGTCCACCGCGGTCTTCATGTCGCCCAGCGCGATGCCGGCGAGCTCGACCTCGAAGTTGATGTTGCGCGAGCGGTCGTAGCGGTCAATCACGGCCGGGCCACCACCGAAACTGAGCGTGGCCACCTGGTCCAGCATCACCGGGCCTTTCGCACCCGGCACGGCGAGGCGGCCCAGCACATCCAGGCTCTCGCGGGCCGACGCGTCGAGTTTCACCACGATGGGCACCTGGCGCTGCGGCAGGTTCATTTTGGGCAAGGCGCTGTCGTAGTCGCCCACGGTGGCGATGCGCAGGGTTTCGGCAATGGCGCTGCTGGTCACGCCCATCTCTGCGGCCCTGGCCAGGTCGGGCGTGACGCTGATCTCGGTGCGCACCAGCGCCGCGCTCGACTGGATGCTGCCCACGCCGGCGATGGTGCGCAGGTCGCGCTCGATGGCCGTGGCGGCCGTGGCCAGCGCTGCCGGATCGTTGCCGGTGAGCGTGAGGACGTATTTTTCGCCCGAACCGCCCAGACCCACCTTGCTGCGCACGCCGGCCAGGTTGGACATGGCGTCGCGGATCTGGTTTTCGATCACCTGCTTGCGCGGGCGTGTACCGCGCGCATCGAGCTGGATGGTGAGGGCGGCCTTGCGCGACTCGGCCGCACCCTGCGGCGCAAACGGGTCGGTACCGGCCGATCCGGAACCGATGGTGGTGTAGACCGACTTGACGTGCTTCACACCCGTCACCAGCACCCGGGCGTGTTCGGCCGTGGCGATGGTCTGCCTGAGCGTGCTGCCGGGTGGCAGTTCCAGGTACACCTGCGTCTGCGAGTTGTCGTCGGGCGGGATGAAGCCCTGCGGCAGCAGCGGGATCAGCAGGATGGAGCCGACAAAGAAGCCGCCCGCGGCCAGCATGGTGATCCAGCGGTGGCGGATGCACCAGGCCGCCCAGCCCTGGTAGGTGGTGAGCCAGGCGGGTTCTTCCTGGTTCGTCATCCAGGCCCAGATGCGGCCGAGCAGCGGATTGCGGCGCGCCCACTGGGGCCGGTCTTTGGCCAGCACCACCGGCCGCATGAGGTAGGCCGCCATCATGGGCGTGAGCGCGCGCGCCACCACCAGCGAGGCGAACACCGCGAACGACGCTGTCCAGCCGAACTGCTTGAAGAACTTGCCCGGTATGCCGGTCATGAAGGCGGTGGGCAGGAACACCGCGATCAGGGTGAAGGTGGTGGCGATCACGGCCAGCCCGATCTCGTCAGCCGCCTCCATGGCCGCCTGGTACGGCGACTTGCCCATGCGCATGTGGCGCACGATGTTTTCCACCTCGACGATGGCGTCGTCCACCAGGATGCCGACCACCAGCGACATGGCAAGCAGCGTCACCACGTTGATGGTGAAGCCCATGTAATGCATGCCGATGAAAGCCGGAATGGCCGACAGCGGCAGCGCCACGGCCGAGACCACGGTGGCCCGGAAATCGCGCAGGAACAGCCAGACCACCAGCACCGCCAGGATGGCGCCCTCGTACAGCAGCGTCATGGAGCCGTTGAATTCTTCTTCCACCGGCGTCACGAAGTCGAACGATTCGGTGATCTTCAGGTCGGTCCGCGTGGTCTGCAGCTCTTTCAGCCTGGCGCGCACGCCGCGGCCCACCTCGACCTCGCTGGCGCCGCGGCTGCGCGCGACCTCGAAGCCCACCACCGGCTGGCCGTCCAGAAAGGCCGCGGCCGTGGGTTCGGCGATGGTGTCCTTAACGGTGGCGATCTGGTCGAGACGGATGCGGCGGCCGTCCGAGAGCGAGAGTTCCAGCGCGGCCAGCTCCTCGGCCGATTTCAGCAGCGAAAGCGTGCGCAGCGGCTGCTGGCTGCCGCCGATGTCGGCGCGGCCACCGGCGCTTTCGATCTGCACCTTGGCCAGCTGGCGCGAAATGTCGGCCGCGGTGGTGCCCAGCGCCTGAAGCTTGAGCGGATCGAGCAGGATCTGCACCTCGCGGTTCACGCCACCCACGCGGTTCACCGCGCCCACGCCGTTCACCGACAGCAGCAGCTTGGCGATGTCGTTTTCCACAAACCACGAGATCGCCTCGTCGTCCATCTTGTCCGAGCTCACCGTGTAGGCCAGTACCGCGCCGCCGGCGAGTTCGATCTTGTTGATGATGGGTTCGCGCAGGTCGGTCGGCAGGTCGCCGCGGATCTTGGCCACGGCCGAGCGCACGTCGTCCAGCGCTTCCTGCGTGTTCTTCTCGATGCGGAATTCGGCGGTGATGGAGACCACGCCGTCCTGCACCTTGGTGTAGATGTGCTTGAGACCCTGCAGTGCAGCCAGGCTGTTCTCGATCTTGCGCGCGACGTCGTTCTCCAGCTGGTTGGGGGCGGCCCCCGGCAGGCTGGCGACGACGGTGATGTTGGGCACGTCCAGGTCGGGGAAGTTCTGCACCTTCATCGACTTGAACGAAAACAGGCCGGCGAGCGTGAGCATGACGAACAGCATCGCCGCCGGGATGGGATTGCGAATGGACCAGGCGGAGACGTTCATGGCCGGGCCTTCAACGAACCACTTTGACGAGGTCGGCTTCGTTCAGGAAGCCCGCGCCCTGCACCGCCACCGGCTCATCCGGCTTCAGGCCCGACAGCACCTCCACCCGCTCGCCCACGCGGCGCCCGGTCTGCACCTTGCGCTGGCTGGCCTTGTTGGCGGCGTCGATCACGAAGACGAAACTATTGCCGTCGCGCACGACGATGGACTGCGTGGGCACGGTCAGCGCCGTGCTCTGGCCGAGCGCAAAGCTGCCCCTGGCAAAGGTGCCGGCTTTCAGATCGTTGTGGCGCGGCAGGTCCACGAACACCAGGATGTTGCGCGTCTGCGGATCGGCCGTGGGCGCAATCGCCCGCACCTGGCCGGCGATCTGCAGCCCCGTGGCGGCGGTGACCTGTACCTTTTGCCCGACCTGTATGCGCCCCACCTCGCTGGGCGTGACTTCGGCGCGCCATTCCATGCGACCCTGGCGCACCAGGCGGAACAGCTCCTGCCCGGCGCCCACCACCGCGCCCACCGTGGCCGTGCGGGCCGAGATGATGCCGTCGTCGGGCGCTTTCACCTGCGTGCTGCCCAGCCGGACCTGGGTCGCGCCGTAGGCCGCCTTGGCCGCTTCCCACTGGGCCCTGGCCACTTTTTCCGCGGTCAGGTACTGCGCGATCTGCGATTGGGACAAGGCGCCCGTGTCCTGGATGGTGCGCGCGCGGTCTGCATCCGCCCTGGCGTTCTCGTAGCTGGCTTCTGCCTGCATCTGGGCGGCGCGGCCCTGCAGGTTTTCGGCCTCGGTGGTTTCGCGGGCAAAGGTGGCGAGCACCTGGCCGCGCTTGACCGTGTCGCCCACGTTCACGTTCACCGTGGCCAGGCGCACGCCGCTCAACTCGGCGCCCACGCTGGCTTCCTGCCAGGCGCTGATGTTGCCGTTGGCCTGCAGTTCGATGGCCAGGCTCTCGCTGGACGGCGGGGTCACCGTCACCGTCATGGCCGCCCTGGGTGCGGCGCCGGCAACGGCAGGCGCCACGGCCTGCCCCGGCGCGGGCTTCCGCACAAAGCCGAAGAACACCAGCAGCAGGATGGACGCCAGCGCGAGGCCCAGCCAGAGCCAGCGTTTGCCTTTGGGAGAGTCGGACAAGGAATTCATGGCGTGGTCTGGAGTGTGTTGGTGTCGAGTGGATCGAAGCCGCCGCCGAGGGCGACGTAGAGCGCGATCCACGCGTTGATGCGTTCCCGCTGCAGCGCCACCGTGCTGCTGTCGGCGTTGAGCTTCAAGCGCCGGGCCTCTTCCAGCTCGTTGAGGCTGGCCAGGCCAACGCGATACCGGGCCTCGGTGGCGGTGAACGATTGGGTGTAGCCAGCCACCGCGATCTCGGTGCTGTCCACACGCTGCTGCAGGCTGGAGAGCGTCACCAGCGCCTGTTCCACCTCGGCCACTGCACGGCGCAGTGCGGCGGCGTAGGCCAGGCCCGCCGCTTCGTACTGCGCCAGTGCCGCATCGGCGTTGGCGTTGAGCGCAGCGCGCCCGAGCAGCGGCAGGCTCAGCGTGAGCGGTCCGACGGACCAGGTGTTGAGCGTGGTGCTGCCGCTGGCGGCGCTGAAGCGGTTGCGCAGCACGCTGCCCGCCAGCGTGAGGCTGGGCCACAAGGCCGCGCGCGCCACGCCCACGCCTTCACTGGCGGCGACCAGCTCGCGCTGGGCGCGGTAGACATCGGGCCGCTGACGGATCACGTTGGCCGGCACGGCCTCCACGCCCAGCAGCGACTGCAGCCGGGCGCCAGCCGGCAGGCCTGGGGCGCTGGCGAGCTGCGCACGCAGCTCAGGCTCTGGCACCGCGGTGAGTGCCACCAGCGACTTGATCTGCCGCTCGCACTGTTCGGCCTGCGCTCGGGTGCGCGCCGCGCTCTCGGCGCTGCTGGCGCGTGCCAGGGCCGCCACGGCCGGCGCCAGCAGCCCGGCGCGTTCGGTCACGGCGCTGCTCTCGGCGGTGGTGGCGCGGGAGTCGCGATCGTCCGTGACCACCGCCAGCTGCGCCAGACACAGGCGATGGCCAAAATACAGCTGGGCCAGTTCGGCGGCCACCAGCACACGGGCTTCGTGCCAGCCCGCGCTGCTGGCCTCCTGCCGGGCCCGGGCGCGTGCGGTCTCGCCGGCACCCTGGCCCCACACGTCCAGCGCCCAGGATGCCTGGGCACCGACGCTCAGGCTGGTGCCCAGCGGCACGGAGCTGGACGACTGGCCACGCGCCGCACTGGCCACCAGGGCGGCCTGCGGCCCGCTTGCGCTCTCGGCCCCAGCGAGCGCAGCACGCGCGGCGGCCATCTGCGCGCGCGCAGCGGCGATGCTCGGGCTCTGCGCCTGGGTGCGGGTGATCCAGTCGCTGAGCACCGGATCGTTGAACTGGCTCCACCACTGGACCAGGTTGGCACTGCTGCCCCCATGGGCCAGCGGAGGGGCGTACCAGGCGGCGGGCACGACAGGCGCCACGTCAGCGGGCGGACGGGACACGCTGCAGGCGCCGAGCAGGCTGGCCACTGCCAGCATTGCAATGCATCGGTTCATGGGTGGCGCATCTTCGTTCAATCGTCTTCGGCCGCAAGGCCCGGAAACAGCACCTCGTTGAAGCCGAAGCGGCTGAAATCGCGCATACGCATGGGGTACAGAATGCCCAGCAGATGGTCGCATTCGTGCTGCACCACCCGCGCGTGAAAGCCTTCTGCCTCGCGCTCGATCGGCTCGCCCTGCACGTCCACCCCCTGGTAGCGGATGCGCTGCCAGCGCGGCACGACACCCCGCAAGCCGGGCACGGACAGGCAGCCTTCCCAGCCGTCCTCTTCGTCGCTGCTCAGGGGCGTGATCACGGGGTTGAGCAACACGGTGCGGGGAACCACCGGTGCATCCGGGTAGCGCGGATTGGGCGCGCCGCTGCCAAAGATCACCAGCTGCAGATCCACGCCGATCTGCGGTGCCGCCAGACCGGCGCCGTTCGCAGCGGCCATGGTCTCTTCCATGTCGGCCACCAGCCGGTGAAGCGCTGGCGTGTCGAATTCGGCGACAGCCTGGGCCACGCGCAAGAGGCGCGGGTCGCCCATCTTCAGGATGGCGTGAACGGTCATGGTTTCCTTGATGTGTGCGGGGTTTTAAGGTTTACCCCGTATGGCGAGGCATTGTCATGCATGTAGAGTGCAGCAGAACCCGACTTCCGTGACAACCCCGACAGGAGGACCGCCATGCGCCCAGCACCATCGACCACCGCCACTCTGGCCCATCGCATCACGGGCCGCAGCCGGGCGTTGTGCGCGGCCAGCCTGCTGATCCTCGCCGGTGCGGCGCTGCAGACCGGCCAGGCCCGCGCACAAGGCGCCGAAATCTTCAAGGGTGCCGATCTGGCGCTGGGTGAAAAGCTGATGGCCGAGCACAAATGTGCGCAGTGCCACATCAGCAAGGTCGGCGGCGATGGCAGCGCCATGTACAAGCCCCAGGGCAAGTTCAACAACGCCGGCCTGCTGCGCGGCATGGTGGAGATGTGCAACACCCAGATGAACCTCGGCCTCTTCCCCGAGGAAGTCACAGCCGTGGCCGCGGTGCTCAACCGGGATCACTACAAGTTCAAGTGATCCCTGGCGATCGGCGCCGGCACGGGCCTCAGCCCTGCAGCAAAGCCAGCATGGCGGCTTCGTCGATCACCGCCACGCCCAGGTCCTGGGCCTTCTCCAGCTTGCTGCCGGCCTCGGCACCCGCCACCACATAGTCGGTTTTCTTGCTCACCGATCCCGCCACCTTGGCGCCCGCGGCCTCGAGGCGGTCTCTTGCCTGGTCCCGGCTCAGCGTGGGAAAGGTTCCGGTCAGCACGAACGTCTTGCCCGCCAGCGGTTTCAGCGCGGGAGTGGCGGGTTCGCCCTCCTCCCAGTGCACGCCGCAGGCGCGCAGCTGTTCCACCACCTCGCGGTTGTGAGGCTGGTCGAAAAAGGTGCGGATGCTCTGTGCCACCACCGGACCCACATCGTTCACCTCCAGCAACTGTTCGACGCTGGCGTCCATGATGCGGTCGAGCTGCCCAAAATGCCGCGCCAGATCCTTGGCGGTGGCCTCCCCCACATGGCGGATGCCGAGGCCGAACAGGAAGCGTGGCAACGTGGTCTGCTTGGACTTCTCCAGCGCACCCACGATGTTCTGCGCCGATTTGTCGGCCATGCGGTCCAGGCTGGCCAGCGCACTGAAGCCCAGGCGGTACAGGTCGGGCAAGGTGTTGACGGCACCGCTGTCCACCAGTTGCTCGACCAGCTTGTCGCCCAGACCCTCGACCTCGACCGCGCGGCGCTGGGCAAAGTGCAGGATGGCCTGCTTGCGCTGCGCGCTGCAATACAGGCCACCGCTGCAGCGGTAGTCCACCTCGCCCGCTTCACGCACCGCGGCGCTGCCGCACACGGGGCACTGGTGCGGCATGGTGAACACCTCCGCGCCGCCCTGGCGCTTCTCGGGCAGCACGGCCACCACCTCGGGGATCACGTCACCGGCGCGGCGCACGATCACGGTGTCACCGAGGCGCACGTCCTTGCGTCTGGCTTCGTCTTCGTTGTGCAGGGTGGCGTTGGTCACCGTGACGCCGCCCACAAACACGGGCGCGAGCTTGGCCACCGGCGTGAGCTTGCCGGTGCGGCCGACCTGCACGTCGATGGCGAGCACGGTGGTGAGCTGTTCCTGCGCCGGGTATTTGTGCGCCACGGCCCAGCGCGGCTCACGGGTGACGAAACCAAGCTGGCGCTGCAGGGCGAGCGAGTTGACCTTGTAGACCACGCCGTCGATGTCGTAGGGCAGCAGGTCGCGGCTGGCGCCGATGCGCTGGTGAAACGCAATGAGTTCATCGGCACCACGACACACCGAGGTCTGTTCGGCCACCGGGAAGCCCCAGGCCTTGAGCTGCATGAGCAGCTCATAGTGGGTTTCAAACACCGGACCACCGCGCTGCTCTGGTGTGATCTCGCCAAGGCCGTAGGCGAAGAAACTCAGCGGGCGTTGCGCCGCGATGGCCGAGTCGAGCTGGCGCACCGCCCCGGCTGCGGCGTTGCGCGGATTGACGAACGTCTTTTCACCTTTCACCCCGGCGGCGATCTTGGCACGCTGTTTTTCATTGAGCGACTCGAAGTCGTCACGCCGCAGATAGACCTCGCCGCGCACCTCCAGCACATCTGGCGCAGCAACCGGCAAGCGCAGTGGTATCTGCTTGATGGTGCGGACGTTGTGGGTCACGTCCTCGCCCACCTCGCCGTCGCCGCGGGTCGCGCCCTGGACCAGCACGCCGCTCTCGTAGCGCAGGCTCATGGCCAGACCATCGAACTTGAGTTCGGCCACGTACTCCACCGGCGGGTCGGCATCCGTCAGACCCAGCGCGCGACGCACGCGTGTGTCAAAGTTGGACGCACCCGTCGGCTCGGTGTCGGTTTCGGTGTTGATCGACAGCATCGGCACGGCATGGCGTACCGGGGTGAAGGCATCCAGCACAGTACCGCCCACGCGCTGCGTCGGCGAATCCGGCGTCAGCAGTTCCGGGTGCGCGGCTTCGAGCGCCTGCAGTTCGCGGAACAGTCGGTCGTACTCGGCATCCGGTATTTCCGGCGCGTCCAGCGTGTAGTAGCGATGGGCGTGGTGGTTCAGCTGCGCGCGCAGGTCGGCGGCCCGCTCCGCCGGGGCCGGTTCAGATGAAAAGAGATCGGGAGTGCTCATGTTCAGCAGGCAGCAACGGTACGAAAGAAAGGAAGCGATCCCAGGATGCCGCGGAACCGGCTTCGCCGGTCCGCCCGCATCGCCCCCTTGAGGGGGTGACGCACCGCAGGTGCGGCACAGGGGCGGGCAAATCCAGTGGCGCGGGGGTTAGCTGAAAAGCCGTCGCGCCTGGGGCGACCCAGCCGACAGATCCCGGCTGTCGAGTGCGTCGTACAGGCTCTCCAGATCGGCACCGATACCGTCCATGGTGTCGGACGAGAGGGGTTGGCCGGCATCGTCGGTCACCACGCCGTCCATGGCTTCGGCCAGCGCCGCAGCGGCCTGCCGCATGCGCACAAACGGCTGCTCGCTGCGCGGCACGTGGGTCACCTCCAGCGACAGGGCGATCTCGCGCAGAGCGCTCAGCTCCGGGTCATCGGCCATGGCGGCCTGGGGGTCGTAGGCCAGGCTCAGGATGGGCGCCTGGCCGGCACTGCTGCCCGACAGCACCATGCGACCCGGCAGGGCGCCTGCGACAAACCCCAGCTGTGCTGCGTTCTGGGCCACGTAGCCCGGGCTCCAGGCGGCGCGACGGGCGCGCAGGGTAAAGCCCAGCTGGGCGTCGTGGCCGCTGGCGAAGGCGTCGAGTTCGCGTGCGCGGGCCACCTCGGCACGCATGTCCGGGAAATCGGGCGCGGCACCCACCGCGTCCGCAAAGGCCTGCGCCTTGACGACGAACTCGGAAAACTCGATGTCGTTCAGCGGTCCCGCGCGGTTGGCCAGTTGCACACCGGCCTGCAGTGCGCGGTAACGCTGGCCGAGGCGCGGGCTTTCCCATTCCCCCGTGGCCTCGCTCAGCCCTTCCACCGCAAACGGCTTGCTGCCCACGCGCCGGGTGCCCGGCAGCGCGGCCAGCAGCGCATCGCCCGACACCTCGGTCTCCAGCAGCAGCGGCGTGATGACGTCGATCAGCGCGTCCAGACCGGGCTTCTTCTCGGGTGGGTTAACCACGTGGCTGAGGGTGACCGGCACCATCGAAGGCGCCTGGCCGAACTCGCCGTCCGAGCGCGCCGCCGCAGCGGGCGGCTGTTCGTCGAATGGTCCACCGCCCAGCACCGGCTCGATGCGCTCGTGTGCGCCCGCATCCGATGTGGCCGGCCGCGTGTCGTCGAAGACGGGCGCGGCGCCTGCGGCTCCGTCTGCCTCCTGCCCGGCTTCCCGCGCGGTGCGCGGCGCACTCCTGCGGGTGACCCAGGCGTTGTAGGCGACCACGCCCGCCAGCACGAGCCCTCCGATGACGGCCAGACTGATCTGCAGTGAGCTCATGGTGCGTGGGTGCGTATTTTTTAGGTGGATTCGAGCATGCCGGCGGCGGACTCCATGTCCACCGCCACGATACGGGAAACGCCCTGCTCCTGCATGGTCACGCCGATCAGCTGCTCGGCCATTTCCATGGCGATCTTGTTGTGGCTGATGAACAGGAACTGGGTGCCCTGCCGGCTCATGCTGGTCACGAGTTTGGCGTAACGCTCGGTGTTGGCGTCGTCCAGTGGCGCGTCCACCTCGTCGAGCAGGCAGAACGGCGCCGGGTTGAGCTGGAAGATCGCGAACACGAGGGCGATGGCGGTGAGCGCCTTTTCACCACCCGAGAGCAGGTGGATGGTCTGGTTTTTCTTGCCGGGTGGCTGCGCCAGCACCTGCACGCCGGCGTCGAGGATTTCCTCCCCGGTCATCACCAGCCGGGCGTTGCCGCCACCGAACAGCTCGGGGAACATGCGGCCGAAATGCTCGTTGACGGTGTTGAAGGTGCTGCCCAGCAGGTCGCGGGTTTCAGCGTCGATCTTCCTGATCGCGTCCTCCAGCGTGTTCATGGCCTCGTTCAGGTCGGCCGACTGCGCGTCGAGGAAGGTCTTGCGCTCGCGCGCGGCGGTGAGTTCGTCCAGCGCCGCCAGGTTGACGGCGCCCAGCGACTGGATCTCGCGGTGGAAACGGTCGATTTCACTTTGCAGGCCGGCGAGACGCACGTTGCCTTCGGTGATGCTCTGTGCCACGGCGGCCAGGTCGGCCTGGGCCTCTTCGAGCTGCTGGCTGTACTGCTCCACGCCGAGGCGGGCCGCCTGTTCCTTGAGCTGGAAGTCGGTGATGCGCTGGCGCAGCGGGTCCAGCTCGCGCTCCAGCTGCAGGCGGCGCTCGTCACTGGCACGCAGCTTCAGCGTGAGGTCGTCGTACTGGCTGCGCAGGGCACTCAGGGCCTGCTCGCGCTCCAGCTTCATGGCCAGTGCGCTCTGCAGGCCGGCCTGGGCGGCCGCGTCGTTCAGGCGCGAGAGTTCCGCGGAAGCGCGCTGCTCTTCGTCGGCCAGCGATTGCTCCTGCGCGGCTGCGGTCTCCAGCGAACGCTGCAGTTCGCCCTGGCGCGCCTGCAGGCTGCGCAGGCTGAACGTGGCTTCCTGCGCGCTGCGCTCCAGCGAGCGCTGCTGTTCCCGCGCCGCATGGAGCGCGCGCTCGGCTTCGATCACTTTGTCGTCCAGCTGGGCATGGCGCTCCTGGTTGTCGGCGAGCTGCAAGTCCAGCTCTTCAAAGCGGGCTTCGGCCGTCACCCGGCGTTCCTGCAGGTCTTCCAGCTGGGCGTCCACCTCGGCCAGGTCGGCGGCAATCTGCTCGCTGCGGGCGCGGGTCTGCTCGGCCAGCTGGGTCAACCGCAGCGCCTCGACCTGCCGCTCGTGCGCACGGCTGCGGGCTTCGGCCGACTCGCGCCGGGCACTGACCAGACGCTGTGACGCGTCGGTGTAGGCCGCTTCGGCACGGATCAGATGGGTACGGGCCTGATCGGCCATCAGGACCTGGGCACGCAGCTCCTTTTCGAGGTTTTCAATTTCCTGCGCCCGCGCCAGCAGGCCGGCCTGTTCGCTGTCGGGTGCGTAAAGGCTCACGCTGTGCGCGGTGACCGCGTGACCGCTGGCGGCATAGATCACCTGGCCAGGCTGCAGCTGCTGGCGCTGCGCCAGCGCGTCCTCCAGGCTGGGCGCGCTCAGGCAGCCATGCAGCCACTCGCCCAGCAGGGCTTGCTGGGCCGCATCGTTCAGCCGCAGCCAGTCCGTCAGGGGTTTCAAGCCGGAGGCGCTGTTGGCGCTGCCGGCACCGCTGGCGGGAGGGCTGTAGAAGGCGAGCTTGGCGGGAGGGGCGTCACTGCCAAAGGCCCGCACCATGTCCAGGCGCGACACTTCCAGTGCGCCGAGCCGCTCACGCAGGGCGGCCTCCAGGGCGTTTTCCCAACCGGGCTCCACGTGGATGCGGCTCCACAGGCCCTGCAGGCCGTCGAGCCCGTGCCTGGCCAGCCAGGGCTTGAGCTTGCCGTCGGTGCGGACCTTCTCCTGCAGGGCCTTGAGTGCCTCCAGGCGCGCCGACAGGTCGGCCTGGCGGGCGGACTCCTGGTTCACCGCCTGTTGTGCCGCACGGCGTTCGTCGTCGAGCAGGGGCACGCTGTCCTGCAGTTCCTGCAGCACGGCGTCGTTCTGCTCGGCCAGTTCCTGGGCACTGGCCAGCTGGCTCTGGGCATTCACCAGCCGCGCCTCGTCGGGCGCGGCCAGCGCGTTGCGGTCGGCGGCCAGGCGCTCGCGACGCTGGTTGAACTGGCGACTCTGTTCTTCGATGTTGCGCTGCTCGGCGGCCAGCACCTGGATCTGCTGCTGCACCTGCGTGACGCTGCTGCGCTGCTCGTTGGCACGGTTTTGCGCCTGGCGCAGACCGTCCTCCAAGGCGGGCAAGGCACCGGCCTGCTCTTCGCCCTGGGCGGCCAGCACCACCGACTTTTCCTCGGCCTCCACCATGGACTCGGCCAGCTGCTCCAGCTCCACGCCGGCGTCCTGGCTGCGCGTGGTCCACGAGGCGATCTGGTCTTTCAGCTGCAGCAGGCGCTGTTCGACGCGGGTGCGGCCTTCGACCACGAAGCGGATCTCGGCCTCCAGCTTGCCCACTTCGGCGCTGGCTTCGTACAGCTTGCCCTGGGCCTGATTCACCTGGTCGCCCGCCGCGTAGTGCGCCTGGCGGATGGTCTCGAGTTCGGACTCGATGCGGCGCAGGTCGGCGGTGCGCGACTCCAGGTCGTTCAGCGCCTGGGCAGCGTCGGCCTTGACCTTGATCTGGTCGGCCTCGGCCTCGCTGCGCTTGAGGAACCAGAGCTGGTGCTGCTTGAGCGTGGCGCCGGCCTGCAGGGTGTTGTAGCGCGCGGCCACCTCGGCCTGTTTCTCCAGCTTGTCGAGGTTGGCATTGAGTTCGCGCAGGATGTCTTCCACCCGCGTGAGGTTCTCGCGCGTGTCGGCCAGGCGGTTGGCCGTTTCGCGACGCCGCTCCTTGTATTTGGAAACGCCGGCGGCTTCTTCCAGAAACAGGCGCAGCTCCTCCGGCTTGCTCTCGATGATCCGGCTGATCGTGCCCTGGCCGATGATGGCGTAGGCGCGCGGGCCGAGCCCGGTACCGAGGAACACGTCCTGCACGTCGCGGCGGCGCACCGGCTGGTTGTTGATGTAGTAGCTGCTGGTGCCGTCGCGCGTGAGCACGCGCTTGACCGCGATCTCAAGGAACTGACCCCACTGGCCACCGGCGCGGTGGTCGCTGTTGTCGAACACCAGCTCCACGCTGGAGCGGCTGGCCGGCTTGCGGTTGTTGGTGCCGTTGAAGATCACGTCCTGCATGGACTCGCCACGCAGTTCCGACGCCTTGGACTCGCCCAGCACCCAGCGTACCGCGTCCATGATGTTGGACTTGCCGCAGCCGTTGGGTCCCACCACGCCCACCAACTGCCCGGGCAGCATGAAGTTGGTCGGTTCGGCGAAGGACTTGAAGCCCGATAACTTGATCGAATTGAGGCGCACGGGAATTCGGTCGCAGCTTGTAACTGCTTGATTTGTAATGAAAATCCACACCCTTCCGGGACCGGACCGCAACTCGCATGATACCGTGTCCGTTCTGCGTTCAGCCCATCCGGGCGGGGCATGGAGCGGCCTTGGGATAATCGGCGCATGAATCCCCATTTGTCGCTCTTGCAGCCCTACCCGTTCGAGCGGCTGCGCCAGCTGCTGGCGGGCGTCACGCCCAACCCGGCCTACCGGCCGATCAGCCTGGGCATCGGCGAACCGAAACACGCCACGCCCCAGATGCTGAAAGACGCGCTGGCTGCTGCGCTCGACACCGGTCTGACCGGCTACCCCGCCACTGCCGGAGAGCCCGCGCTGCGCGAAGCCTGCGCCGCCTGGCTCCAGCGCCGTTATGGCGTGACGGTCAGCCCCGCCACCCAGGTACTGCCGGTGAACGGTTCGCGCGAAGCGCTGTTCGCCTTTGCCCAGACGGTGCTGGACCCGACGAAACCGGGCGCCACGCTGGCGTTTCCCAATCCCTTCTACCAGATCTACGAGGGCGCGGCGCTGCTCGGCGGCGCCCAGCCTTATTACGTGCCCAGCGTGCCGGCGCGCAACTTCGCGGTGGACTGGGACAGCGTGCCCGAAGACGTGTGGGCCCGCACGCAGCTGATCTACGTCTGCTCGCCCGGCAACCCGACCGGCGCGGTGATGCCGCTGGATGAATGGGCCAAGCTGTTCGAGCTGAGCGACCGCCACGGCTTCGTGATCGCGTCCGACGAGTGCTACAGCGAAATCTATTTCCGCGACGAACCGCCGCTGGGCGGGCTGGAGGCTGCCATGAAGCTGGGCCGGCCGGACTTCAGGAACCTGATCATGTTCACCAGCCTGTCCAAGCGCAGCAACGTGCCCGGGCTGCGCAGCGGTTTCGTGGCGGGAGACGCCGCACTGATCAAGCCTTTCCTGCTCTACCGCACCTACCACGGCGGCGCGATGAGCCCGGCGGTGCAGACCGCCAGCATCGCCGCCTGGAGCGACGAAGAACACGTGGTGGACAACCGCCGCCAGTACCGGGAGAAGTTCGCCCAGGTCACGCCACGGCTGGCAACGGTGCTGGACGTGGCCTTGCCCGACGCCGCTTTCTACCTCTGGGCCGGTGTCCCTGCGGCGTATGCCGGGCGGGTGGCGGGCCTGAGCGCCGACGAGGCGTTCGCCCGCGGGTTGCTGGCTCAATACAATGTGACGGTGTTGCCCGGCAGCTACCTCGCCCGCGAAGTGGCTGGCACCAATCCCGGCATGGGCCGGGTGCGCATGGCACTGGTGGCCGAACCCGCCGAATGCCTGGAAGCCGCCGAGCGCATCGTCCGCTTCTGCGAGGCGGCTCCATGAGCCTTCACCGTTCGGCACAACCCGCCCCCCGCCGACCCGGCGCAACATCCAACCCTCAACGCAAGACCTGAAGATGACCCAACAACTGCAAAACCTGATCGACACCGCCTGGGACAACCGCGCCGAACTCTCCCCCGCATCCGCGCCCAAAGAGGTGCTGGACGCAGTGGAACACGTGATCGCCGAACTCAACGCCGGCAAGCTGCGCGTGGCCACCCGTGCAGCCGTCGGCCAGTGGACGGTGCACCAGTGGATCAAGAAGGCCGTGCTGCTGTCGTTCCGCCTGAAGGACAACGAGATGATGCGCAGCGGTGATCTGGCCTTCTACGACAAGGTCCAGACCAAGTTCGCCCACCTGAGCGAAGCCGAAATGAAGGCCACCGGCGTGCGCGTGGTGCCGCCCGCCGTGGCCCGCCGCGGCAGCTTCATCGCCAAGGGCGCGATCCTGATGCCCAGCTACGTGAACATCGGTGCCTACGTCGACGAAAACACCATGGTCGACACCTGGGCCACGGTGGGCTCCTGTGCCCAGATCGGCAAGAACGTCCACCTCTCCGGCGGCGTTGGCATTGGCGGCGTGCTTGAGCCGCTGCAGGCCGGCCCCACCATCATCGAAGACAACTGCTTCATCGGCGCCCGTTCCGAAGTGGTCGAGGGCGTGGTGATCGAGGAAAACTCGGTCATCTCCATGGGCGTCTACATCGGCCAGAGCACCCCCATCTACGACCGCGCGACCGGCGAAACCACCTACGGCCGCGTGCCTGCGGGTTCGGTGGTCATCAGCGGCAGCCTGCCCAAGGACGGCGGCAAGTACAGCCTGTATGCGGCGATCATTGTGAAACGTGTCGATGCGCAGACCCGCGCCAAGACCAGCCTGAACGACTTGCTGAGGGATTGACCCCCCCCTGCGCCGCTTCGCGTCTTTTCCCCGAGGGGGGGGCAACACCTGCAGCCCGGCAAAGCCGGTTCTGCGGTGTACTGGGCTCCAAGCACGGTCGCCGATGAAATTTTCTGTTTCTGAATTCCTTAAGGACATGGCATGAGCAGCGGAACAATGGAGCGCATCCTGCGCCTGATGGCGGACAAACGGGCGTCGGACGTGTACCTGTCGGCGCATGCGCCGGCCATGATCAAGATCAACGGGCAGACCATTCCCGTCAACAGCCAGGTGCTGCCGCCGGAGGCCCCGCGCAACCTGCTGGCCGAGATCGTTCCGCCCACGCGCATCGAGGAATTGCAGGAGACCGGCGAGCTCAACATGGCCGTCCCCTTGGCGGGCGTCGGCAACTTCCGCGTGAGCGCGATGCGCCAGCGGGGCAGTTACGCGGTGGTGATCCGCTTCGTGCCCGATGACGTGCCTGCGCTGGATTCGATCAACGTCCCCCCGATTCTGGGTGAGCTGGTGATGGAAAAGCGGGGTCTGGTGCTGATGGTCGGAGCCACCGGCGCCGGCAAGAGCACCACACTGGCCGCGATGATCGACCACCGGAACGAACGCGTTTCCGGCCACATCCTGACGATCGAGGACCCGATCGAGTTCGTCTACCGGAACAAGAAATCGGTGGTCAACCAGCGCGAGGTGGGACCGGACACGGCCTCTCTGCAGATCGCGCTGAAAAACGCGTTGCGCCAGGCACCCGACGTGATCCTGATCGGGGAAATCCGCGACCGCGAAACCATGTCGGCCGCCATCGCCTATGCCCAGTCGGGTCACCTCTGCCTGGCCACGATGCACGCCAACAACAGCTACCAGGCCCTCAACCGCATCCTGAGCTTCTACCCTGTGGAAGTCCGCCCCACCATGCTGGGCGATCTGGCGGCCGCGCTGCGGGCCATCGTGTCGCAGCGGCTGCTGCGCACCCACACCGGCAGCCGCGTGCCCGCCATGGAGGTGATGCTCAACACGGCGCTGATCGCCGACCTGATCCAGAAGGCCGACTTCTCCGGCGTTCGCGAAGCCATGGAAAAGTCCCTGGCCGAAGGCTCGCAAAGCTTCGAACAGGACCTGGCACGCCTGATCAACGACGGGCTCGTCACGCGCAACGAAGGCCTGGCCCACGCCGACTCGCCGAACAACCTGATGTGGCGGCTGCAGAACGACTTCAACGCCTCCAAGTCGAACCAGACCGCGACCCCGTCGGAGGAGGAGCACGGCGACAGCGCAACCTTCACCGAGTTCACCCTCGACGTCAAATTCTGATGAACGCCACCCTGCGCCTGACCGAAGAACTGATCGCTCGCCCCTCGGTCACGCCGCTGGACGAAGGCTGCCAGGCCCTCATCTCGACCCGGCTCGCGGCGCTGGGTTTTGCGTGCGAGACGCTGGAAAGCGGTCCCGCTGACTTCCGCGTCACCAACCTGTGGGCCCGTCTGGGCACGGGCCAGCAGCCTACGCTGGTCTTTGCAGGCCACACCGACGTGGTGCCCACCGGCCCGCTGTCGGCCTGGACCAGCGACCCGTTCGTGCCGAGCCACCGGGACGGCAAGCTCTATGGCCGAGGCGCCAGCGACATGAAGGCTTCTCTGGCGGCCATGGTGGTGGCCTGCGAAGAATTCGTCGCCACCCACCCGAAACCCGCCATCGACATCGCCTTCCTGCTCACCAGCGACGAGGAGGGTCCCGCCAACGACGGCACCGTGATCGTCTGCAACGAACTGCAGCGCCGCGGCGAGCGGCTGGACTGGTGCATCGTGGGCGAACCGACCTCGGTCGAGCGCACCGGCGACATGATCAAGAACGGCCGCCGCGGCACGCTGAGCGGCAAGCTCACCGTCAAGGGTATCCAGGGCCACATCGCTTATCCGCATCTGGCGAAGAACCCCATCCACCTGGCCGCGCCGGCGCTGGCCGAACTCGCCGCCACCCTCTGGGATGGTGGCAACGCCTACTTCCCGCCCACCAGCTGGCAGGTGAGCAACATCCACGGCGGCACGGGCGCCAGCAACGTGATCCCCGGCACGGTGGTGATCGACTTCAACTTCCGCTTTTCCACCGAGTCCACGCCGGAAGACCTGCAGCAACGCGTGACCGACATCCTGCGGCGCCACGGCCTGCAAACCGGCGCCGATTTCGAACTCGTCTGGACCCTTGGCGGACGCCCTTTCCTCACCGCGCCGGGCACCTTGGTGGAGGCGGTGCGCTCGGCCATCCGGCATGAGACCGGCATCGAGACCCAGCTCTCCACCACGGGCGGCACCAGTGACGGCCGCTTCATTGCCCAGGTCTGTCCGCAGGTGATCGAACTCGGTCCGCCCAATGCCACCATCCACAAAGTGGACGAACATGTGGCCGTGGCCGACCTGGAGCCTCTGAAAAACATCTACCGACGTGTGCTCCACGAGCTGTCGCAACAGGCCGGCGCAGGACGCTGACACGCCATGACCCTGAAAGAAATACTGGCTGAGGCAGTTGAACGCCTCGATGCCGCCCGTCTGGCCTATGGCCATGGCACCACCAACGCGCGGGACGAAGCCGCGTGGCTGGTGCTATGGCAGCTCGGCCTGCCGCTCGACAGCGATCTCGACGATCGGGCAGCCCAGCCGGTCACGCCGGAGCAGCGCACGGCCGTGCAGGCCCTGATCCAGCGCCGCATCGACAGCCGCATGCCCGCCGCCTACCTCACGCACGAAGCCTGGCTGCAAGGCGTGCCGTTCTACGTGGATGAGCGCGCCATCGTGCCGCGCAGCTTCATCGCCGAGCTGATCGCCGAAGGAGGCATGGATCCCTGGCTGTCGCAAGACACGCGCCAGGTACTGGACCTGTGCACCGGCAACGGTAGCCTGGCCGTCCTTGCGGCCATGGCCTACCCGGACGTGCAGGTCACTGGCGCCGACATCTCCGCCGACGCGCTGGCGGTCGCCCGCATCAACGTCGAAAAACACGGGCTGCAGGACCGCATCACGCTGCTGGAGTCCGACGGCCTGAGCGCCTGCCCGGGCCCCTACGATCTGGTGCTGTGCAACCCGCCGTATGTGAATGCGCAGAGCATGAGCGCCCTGCCCGCCGAGTACCGTGCCGAACCCGAGCTGGCCCTGGCCGGTGGCGTGGACGGCATGGATTTTGTCCGCACCCTGCTGCGTGATCTGCCGTCACGCCTCTCGCCCGCCGGCATCCTGGTGCTCGAGATCGGCAACGAACGCGAGCACTTCGAAGCCGCGTTCCCGCAACTCGAAACCGTCTGGCTGTCCACCAGCGCCGGTGACGACCAGGTCCTTCTTCTCACCTCTGAATCGCTCTCGGCACTGCCGTCCAGCGGCACGCCTCTCCCATGATCACATTGAAAAACCTGGTCCTTCGTCGCGGTACGAAGGTCCTGCTGGATGGCGCTTCCGCCACCATCAACCCCGGTGAAAAGGTCGGCCTGGTCGGCCGCAACGGTGCCGGCAAGTCCAGCCTGTTCGGTCTGCTCAACCACACCCTGCACGAAGACAAGGGCGACTTCTACGTACCGGCCCAGTGGCGCATGGCCCAGGTGGCGCAGGACATGCCCGAGACCGACATGCCCGCCACGCAGTTCGTGATCGAAGGCGACGTGACCCTGCTCGCGGCCCAGCAGGAAGTGAGCGCCGCCGAAGAGAGCAACGACGGCGAGCGCATGGCCCACGCCTACATGGCCTTGCACGACGCCGGCGCGCACGATGCACCGGCCCGCGCGCAGGCGCTGATCCTCGGCCTGGGTTTCCGCACCGACGAACTCGACAACCCGGTCAACAGCTTTTCGGGCGGCTGGCGCATGCGCCTGCAGCTGGCGCGCGCGCTCATGTGCCCGAGCGACCTGCTGCTGCTCGACGAACCGACCAACCACCTGGACCTAGACGCCCTGGTCTGGCTGGAAGCCTGGCTCAAACGCTACGAAGGCACCATGCTCGTGATCAGCCACGACCGCGAGTTCCTGGACGCCGTGACCGATGTCACCATCCACATCGAGCGCGCCCAGCTCACCCGCTATGGCGGCAACTACAGCAAGTTCGAAGACATGCGCGCCGAGCAGATGGCGCTGCAGGCCACGGCGTATTCCAAGCAGCAGGAGAAGGTCGCGCACCTGCAGAAGTTCATCGCCCGCTTCAAGGCCAAAGCCAGCAAGGCCAAGCAGGCGCAAAGCCGCGTCAAGGCGCTGGAGCGCATGGAGAAGATCGGTCCGGTGCTGGCCGATGCCGAGTTCACTTTCGAATTCAGCGAGCCGCAGAACCTGCCCAACCCGATGCTGGCGATGAACGAGGTCAGCTTCGGCTACCCGCCGCTGGAAGAAGGCGGCGAGCCGACCACCATCGTGCGCAACGTCAGCCGCTCGGTGCTGGCTGGGCAGCGCATCGGCATCCTGGGCGCCAACGGCCAGGGCAAGTCCACCGTGGTCAAGACCATCGCGCGCGACCTCAAGGCCATCAGCGGCGAGATCATCGAAGGCAAAGGCCTGAACATCGGCTACTTCGCACAGCAGGAACTCGACGTGCTGCGCCCGGCCGACACGCCGCTGGAGCACATGATCCGCCTGGTGCGCGACTGCACGGCTCAAGGCCGCCTGAGCGGCCAGGCCACGCGCGAGCAGGATCTACGCGGCTTCCTGGGCAGCTTCAACTTCACCGGTGACCAAGTGAAGCAGGCCGTGGGCAGCATGAGCGGCGGAGAAAAGGCGCGACTGGTGCTGTGCATGATCGTCTGGCAACGACCCAACCTGCTGCTGCTCGACGAACCCACCAACCACCTGGACCTCGCCACACGCGAAGCGCTGTCCATGGCGCTCAACGAATTCGAAGGCACCGTCATGCTGGTCAGCCACGACCGCGCCCTGCTGCGCGCAGTGTGTGACGAGTTCTGGCTGGTCTCGCGGGGGGGCATCGCGCCCTTCGACGGCGATCTGGACGATTACCAGCGCTACCTGCTCGACATGGCCAAGCAGTCGCGCGAGGCGCAGCGACAGGAGCAGCGCGACCAGCAGCGCGGTGCCAGCACTCCAGCCCCGGCGGTCATGGTGGCGCCCTCTGCGGCCACAACACCCGCGGTCAACCGCAGTCCGGAGCAGCGCAAGCAGGACGCACAACGCCGCCAGCAACTGGCCGAGCAGGTGCGCCCGCTCAAGAAAGAGCTGGAACAGAACGAGAAACGCATGGCGGCACTGTCGACCGAAAAGGCCGAACTCGAAACCGCGTTGAGCCAACCCGCCAGTCCGGCTGCGATGGCCGAAGCGGGACGCAAGCTCAAGGCCGTGAACGACCAGATCGACACACTGGAGGCGCGCTGGCTCGAGCTGACGGAACGCGTCGAAAGCGCCACTGCCGATTGATGGCCACCCGCGGCGGGGCCTTCATGCGGTTAGCATGTGGATGCAATTTCATCCACCCGCTTTTCGGAAAGGCAGACCGCACATGATGTCCGTTCTCGGAACCCTCTTCATTGGCCTTATCGCCGGCTTCATCGCCCGGGCCATCAAACCCGGCGACGACGGCATGGGCTGGATCATGACCGCCGTGCTGGGTGTGGCCGGATCCTTCCTCGCCGGCTATGGCGGCTCCGCGCTGGGGCTGTATGCGCCAGGACAGCCGGTGGGCTTCATCGCGTCTGTGGTGGGCGCCGTGATCCTGCTGATGATCTATGGCCTGGTGAAGAAAAAATAGATCGTTCCCAAGACGGGTCTAACCAAGGCCTGCGATCACCGAATCACGGCACAACGCACTGGCACGAGGCAACAAAAAAGCCCTGATCTTTCGATCAGGGCTTCATGTTGTTGGTGGGACGTGCGGGGGTCGAACCCACGACAAACGGATTAAAAGTCCGCTGCTCTACCAACTGAGCTAACGTCCCACTCGGTTCCGCAATTTAGCGCTTGCTACCCTGCGAAGCCTCAAATTATAGCGTCATTTTTCGGTGTTTTTGAAGGGTCTGCAAAAGCTTTTGCAGAACCGGCCAGCGCGTTCATCACCCAACCCGCAGCACACAGGCCAAAGGTGGCCGTCACGCTCACGACCGAGCCGTACCCATGGCAGTTGAGCGAACCGTCGCCGGCGTCGATGCCACACGACGCATCGGGCGGCGCCACCGCTTCTCGACTGAACACGCAAGTGGTGCCCATGCGTGCACTGCGGGCGGCACCATGCGCCTTGCGCAAGCGGTAGCGCAGTTGGGCCAGCAACGGATCGTGTGTCACCTCGGCCAGATCGGCCACCTCCACCGCCTGTGCCAGGCGTTTGCCGCCCGCCGCTCCGACCGTCACGAATGGCACCCGTTCGCGCTGCGCCCAGGCCGCCAGCGCCGTCTTCGCCCGGACCTGATCGCAGGCGTCGATCAACGCCGACGGCGCGCCCTCTGCAACGGGCAGCAGCTGCGGCCAGTTCTCCGGGGTCACAAAGTCGTCGATCAGGTCCACCCGGCAACCGGAATGGAACAGCGCGATCCGCTCGCGCATGGCTTCGGCCTTGGACTGCCCCAGCGTGGGCTCCAGCGCGTGGATCTGGCGGTTGATGTTGGATTCAGACACATGGTCCATGTCGATCAGGGTGAGCCGCCTCACGCCGCTGCGGGCCAGGGCCTCGACCGCCCATGAGCCGACACCGCCGATGCCGACCACCACCACATGAGCATCAAAAACGCGTTGCGCACCCGCGATGCCATAGAGCCTGCGCAGACCACCGAAACGCCGTTCGAACGCTTCGCTCATGTCTGGCAGGCTGGTCGCGACACAGGCATCCTCATTCACGGTCCAGCAACCACATCTGGAACCGGAAGCCACCCATCGAGCCCAGCACGATGCCGGCGACCGCAATCATGCTGGTCAGGCTCAAGGTCGACAGGCCCGACAAACCCTGGCCCACGGTGCAGCCCAGCGCGGTCACCCCCCCGACCCCCATGCAGACCGCTCCCACCAGGTGCAGCGCCGTGTCCTGCGTGCTGCGAAATCCTTCCCAGCGAAAACTGCGACTGAGCAGCGCTTGCAGCCAGGAGCCGACCACCACTCCGACCACCGTCACCACACCCAGCGTGAGCACCTTGGAGGCATCGCTGTAGAAGATGATCCAGTCAAGCGTATAGGCCATGGGAGCGGTGAAGGTGAGCGATTCCATGCGCCCGGTGTTGGTGGCCAGATAGACCGCATCCAGCGTCTCCGGATGCTCGGGCACAAAACCCAGGCGTCCGCTGACCCACCACATGGCCGTGATCACAAGGCCCAGCCCCACACCGGCCAGCAGGTTGTTGCCGGTACGAAAATCGCGCCCCATCAGGGCCCACACCACGAGGCTCCCCCCCACCAGCAGGGCCACCCACAGCCCTGTGAGGGCCGGGTCAAGATCGAAACCTGACGAGATCCAGACCGGGACGGTGCTGCCCGCCGGAATGTCGAAGGCCACCCGGTCGACCGTATTGACCCGCAACACGGCCAAGACACCCCGCAGCGTGGCGAAGGCAGCGAAGCCCATCACGAAGAAGACAACGATCGACTTGAGACTGCCCGCTCCGATGCGGACCAGCGTCTTGCTGCCGCAGCCCGAAGCCAGGACCATGCCAAAGCCAAACAGGACGCCCCCGACCATCGCCGACAACCAGATGACTCGCCCGGTGGCATAGATCGTCTTGTCCGCATCGATCCAGCCCATCCAGGCCATGGCATGAAAGCCGATCATGGCCACGCCAACCGCAAGGCCCCACATGCGCATGCGCGTCCAGTCGCCCATGTTCACAATGTCGCTGATGGCGCCCATGGTGCAGAAATGGGTTCGCTGCGCAATGAGACCAAACACCACCGACACCGCGAAGGCGGCCCAGAGCACAAGCGTTTGGAGGCGATGAAGGTCGGAAATTTCCATGGCCGCCATTGTAGGAGCAGGCCAACAGCCCCTCCGCGCGGGCGGGGACCCGGGACCTCAGGTCAGCCCTTGTCAGCGCAGGCGCGCGAGGCGCTCGCGGCCTGCAGCCGCCGCTTCTGACTGCGGGTGCGCCTTGATCAGATCCTCCAGGGTCCGACGTGCAGCACGCGTGTCCTTGAGTTCGATCTGGCTGTTGGCCAGGGCGAGCATGGCTTCGGGCGTGCGCATGTGTGTCGGGAACTGGGTCACGAGGCGGCGATGGCTTTCGATGGCGCCCTTGTAGGCACGACCCGCATACTGGGCGTTGCCCAGCCAGTACAGCACCGCAGGGGTGTATCCACTGTCCGGATAGCGCTTCAGAAAAGCCGCATAGGCGGTGGCGGCGGCTTCAAACTCGGAGCGTCGCAACACCTCCATGGCCGCATCGAACTCGCGCTTTTCAGCCGGCGCCGCCGAGAAAGTCACGCCATCGTGCGTGATCCGCAGGGGCTCCACCAGCCGAAGGCGCTCGTCCAGTCCCACCTGGACATCCTTCTGCTGGCGCTGCAGTTCGGACACTTCTCGCGCAAGCTGCTCGTTGAGTCCGCGCAGGTTTGCGAGTTCGGCGCGCAACTGTTCGATCTGGTTCGAGAGTTCAAGCATGCTGCGCCGGCTTGCGGCATTGCTTTCCTGGGTGGCAGCCTCCAGCGCCTTGAGGCTGCTGTCTGTGGCTTGCCGGTTGACATCGACCTTCTGCCGCAACTCGATGATGGCCTTGCGCGCTTCATCGTCGCCAAACAGCGCATGGGCCTGCAGCGGCAACAAGGCCGCCGCAGCGAGCGAGGCAAGAGACAGGATTCGGATCTTCAACGCCATCTTGGATCGCAGACTGTTCATCGGTAGGTCAACTCCACGCGGCGGTTCTTGGCGAAGGCGGCCTCGTCAAAACCCACCACCGCTGGCTTCTCTTCACCAAAGCTCACGGCCTCCATCTGGGCCTCACTCACGCCCAGCAAGGACAAGGCCCTGCGCACCGCTTCCCCCCGCTTCTGTCCCAGCGCGAGGTTGTATTCGCGACCGCCCCGCTCGTCCGTGTGACCTTCAAGTGCCACCCGGCGGCTGCGATTGGCATTGAGCAATTTGGCATGAGCTTCCAAAGCAGCCGAAAACTCCGGTTTCACCACGAAGCTGTCGTAGTCAAAATACACGATCCGTTCCATCTTGTCGGGCTGAAGGGCGCCGTCGCTGGTGACCTCGACACCCGACACGCCGCGCGGGTCCACCGCACTGGAGCCGGCACCCCCACCTTGCGTCAGAGGACTCACGGCGCTGGCACTGCGGTCCTCCACCGGAACATTGTCGAGCTCGACACTGGAACCGCAGGCCGTCAGCGAGGCGGCCAGCAGGAGCGAGGACACCATGCCGAACCAGGCATGGCGGCGGTGTGTCCTGGAGTGAGCGTGGCTGCGCGGCAGCCCTTCCAGCGGCATCGATGGGATCTTGTGGGTGTTCGACATGGTGTCTTCCGTTGAAAAAGCAGGGTTTGAGGTTCGGACGGATGGAACGAGGCCAGCCACTGATCAGCGCTGGAAGGGACCCCATTCAGGTTCGCGGATATCCCCCTGGGCGCCGGCAAGTCGCGTCTTGATGCGTCCATCGACGCTGGTCGTCATGAGGGACTCCTGACCCTTGTCACGGGTGGCGTACACGATCATTCGGCTATTGGGTGCGAAGCTCGGGCTTTCGTCAGCGCTGGTTTCGCTGATCGCGGTCACGGTGCCACTGGCGAGTTCGAGCACGTGCAGGCGAAAGACACCGTTGACCCGCGAAATGAAGGCCAGCCAACGGCCATCCGGACTGGGTGCCGGCGAGATGTTGTAGTTGCCATTGAAGGTCACGCGTTCAGCGTTGCCGCCCTGGGCGGCCATCCGGTAGATCTGCGGCGAACCACCCCGGTCACTGACGAAGTAGAGGCTCTTGCCGTCAGCGCTGAACACCGGCTCGGTATCGATGCTGGCCGACTGCGTCAGGCGCCGCGGCTCCCCTCCGCTGGCACTCACCACATAGATTTGTGCATTGCCGGACAAGGACAGCGTCACCGCCAGCTGCCGGCCATCGCGCGACCACGACGGGGCGCTGTTGGAGCCGCGGAAGTTGGCCAGCAAGCGCCGTTTGCCGGACGCGATGTCGTGTGCGTAGATGACGGGCTTGCGGGCCTCGAACGACACATAGGCCAGCTGTGCTCCGGTGGGTGCCCAACTGGGCGAAATGATCGGTTCCGGGCTGGTGAGGGCCGCACTGGCTCCTTCACCATCGGCATCGGCCACCCAAAGGGTGTGGCGCGGACCGACCTTGGTGACATAGGCGATGCGGGTCGAAAACACGCCCTTCTCTCCGGTGAGTTTTTCGAACACATAGTCCGAAATCCGGTGGGCAGCCAAGCGCAGTTCCGCCGCAGTCACCGGCAGGCTCAGCCCGCCGAGGTCCTGTCCGCGCACCACATCCCAGAGCCGGAACCGCACGTCGAATCGTCCGTCGGCCAATCGCATGACGCTACCCGTCACCAACGCGTCGGCACGCTTGTCACGCCACGGCCCGAAGTCGGGTCGTGAAGTCTCATCGAGCCCGCCGGCAACAGGGGCGACGAAACGGAACTGACCGCTGCGCTCCAGATCGGCCCGGACAATGGCAGCCACGTCCTGACCGGCCGCGTCGTTACCGCGAAAACTCACCGCCGAGAAGGGATACTGTGTCAGGCCGACACCAGAGACTTCCACCCGGAACTGGGCTCGCGCGTCACGAAGAGGCCATGCCAACAGGGGGAGTGCAGCCACCGCACCCAGCACCGTGCGGCGTTGGGTCGGAACCCAGGAATCAAATCGGGTCAAATCCAGCATCCTTTTCATTCACCGAGACCACATCACCGCCTGCAATCAGACGGACCTGTATCTGCAACCGATAATAACGGAGGCCTTGCCATGGTCCGTGACAAGATGTGCAGCCTGACAGCTCGCCGGCTACACAGGCCTCGCCCACCTTCGTTGTAGGCTCTCGGGGAGACACCCCGCACGACGGAAATGTTCCTCAAGTTCTGATTTTTCTGCCCTCCGCCCCTTGTCTGCCACCACCCCCGCCCCAGCCCAACTCCCGACCGACACCGTGCGTCAGCGGTTGCAGCGTCTGTGGCCGTATTTCCGCTCGGCGCGCACAAGCATCATCCTCGCCGCGCTCAGCACCCTGGTGGGTGCGCTCACCGAGCCCCTGATTCCGGCCCTGCTGAAGACCCTGCTCGACCGGGGCTTTGCCGAAGGCAAGATCGCACTCTGGATGGTGCCGGTCGCGCTGCTCGGACTGTTCGGCGTGCGGGGGCTGGCGGGCTTCGTGGCGCAGTACACCCTGTCCAACACCGCGAGTCTGGGCCTGCTCAATCTGCGCCGGGCCATGTTCGTCAAGCTCAACGACGCGCAGCTGACGTTGTTCGCGCGCCAGAGTGCCAGCAAGCTGTCCAACACCCTCGTCTACGAGGTGCAGAACGGATCTTCGACGCTGGTCTCGGCGATCCTGACGCTGACCAAGGACAGCCTGACCCTGCTCGCCTTGCTCGGTTACCTCTTCTACCTGAACTGGAAACTCACCCTGATCGTGCTCATGCTCTTCCCGGGCCTGATCTGGATCATGCGGGTGCTCTCGCGCCGGCTCTACAAACTGACCCGGGACAGCCAGCACGCCACCGATGAGCTGGCGTATGTGGTGGAAGAAAACGCGCTGGCCCACCGCATGGTGCGGCTGCACGGCGCCCAGCAGCGCCAGACCGAGCGCTTTGACATCCTGAGCGTGAGGCTGCGCCGTCTGGCCCTGAAATCCACCATCGCCATGGCGGCCATGACGCCGCTGACACAGATGCTGGCGGCCACCGCCCTGTCGGCCGTGATCGCGGTCGCGCTGTGGCAAAGCAGCAGCAGTGGTGTCACGGTGGGCAACTTCGTGGCCTTTGTCACCGCCATGCTGATGCTGATCACGCCGATCCGCCACCTGGCCGAGATTGCCGGCCCCATCACGCGCGGACTGACCGCACTCGAACGCGGGCTTGACCTGATCGAAAACACACCGGAACAGACAGGAGGCACGCACACCGCCGGGCGGGTGAACGGTGCCATCACGCTTGAGGGCGTTTGGGTCCGCTATCCCGCCAGGGAGGATCAGACGCAGAGCGCAGCGGCTGACGACAGCCGGACGGCCCTGCGCGGCATCGATCTGTCCATCGCGCCCGGCGAGGTGCTCGCCTTTGTCGGTCCGTCAGGCTCAGGAAAAACCACCCTGGTGAACCTGCTGCCAAGGTTTGTCGAAGTTGAACGCGGCGAGGTGCGGCTGGACGGCGTTGCCCTGCCCCAGTGGGATCTGACCAGCCTGCGCCGCCAGTTCGCCATGGTCAGCCAGGACGTCGTCATGCTCAACGACACGCTGTCCGCCAATGTGGCCCTGGGCGCTGCCGACCAGGACATCGACGAGGCGCGCGTGCTCTCGGCACTGCGATCCGCCAACCTGGGCGAACTGGTCGAACGTTTGCCACAGGGCATCCACACCGCAGTGGGGCACAACGCGGCCGAACTCTCAGGCGGACAGCGCCAGCGGCTGGCCATTGCTCGCGCCATCTACAAGGACGCTCCCATCCTGATCCTGGACGAGGCCACCTCGGCGCTGGACAACGAATCGGAACGCCTGGTGCAGGACGCGCTGTCGCGGCTCATGAAAGGCCGCACCACGCTGGTGATCGCACACCGCCTCTCGACGATCGAGCACGCCGATCGCGTGGTCGTGCTCGCAGACGGTCGCATCAGCGAACAGGGAACACACCAGCAACTGCTCCAGGCCGACGGTCTGTACGCACGACTGCACGCACAGAGTTTCCGCCCCGAGACCGACAACTGAGCCCCCATCCGGCGCGGGACACCGGACAGGGGCCGAATGCCTCTCAGAGCAACACGATGTCGTACTGCTCCTGCGTCATGGAGCTTTCCGCCTGCAGCGAGATCGGCTTGCCGATGAAGTCACTCAAGCCGGCGAGATGCTGGCTTTCCTCGTCCAGAAACAGTTCCACCACCTTCGGCGAGGCCACGACGCGAAACTCGCGCGGGTTGAAGGCCCGTGCCTCGCGCAGGATTTCTCGCAGGATGTCGTAGCACACGCTGCGCGCCGTTTTCACCACGCCCTTGCCGCTGCAGGCTTCGCAGGGCTCGCTGAGCATGTGCGCCAGCGATTCGCGGGTGCGCTTGCGCGTCATCTCCACCAGCCCGAGCTGGGAGAAACAGCCGGTCATCGTCTTGACCCGGTCGCGTGCGAGCTGCTTGCGGAACTCGGTCAGCACGGCATCCCGGTGGTCTTCACGCACCATGTCGATGAAGTCCACGATGACAATCCCGCCCAGGTTGCGCAGGCGCAGTTGCCGGGCAATGGTCTGGGCGGCCTCCAGGTTGGTGCGAAACACCGTGTCATCGAAGTTGCGCGCTCCGACAAAGCCACCCGTGTTCACGTCCACCGTGGTCAGCGCCTCGGTCTGGTCGATCACGAGATAACCGCCGGACTTGAGATCGACCCGGCGGCTGAGCGCGCGCACGATGTCCTCGTCCACATTGAACAGGTCAAAGATCGGCCGTTCACCGCTGTAATGCTGCAGCTTGCTCACCGTGTCGGGCATGAATTCGGCCGCAAAAGCCAGCAGCAGGCCATGCTGCTCGCGCGAGTCGATGCGGATCGACTGCGTCTGTGCTCCCACCAGATCGCGCAGCACACGCTGCATCAGGTTCAGGTCTTCGTGCAGCAGCGAGGCCGCAGGCTGGCGGGTACCCGCCTCTTTGATGCGTTGCCAGGTCTTGCGCAGGTACGCGGTGTCCTCGATGAGCTCTTCGTCGCTCGCATCCTCGGCGTTGGTGCGCAGGATGAATCCGCCGGCCGCGCTGCCATCCGCCGTTGCGGTCAGGCGCATCAGACGCTGCCGCAAGGCGTCGCGCTGGACGGGGGGAATCTTCTGCGAGACGCCGATATGGTTGTCCTGCGGCAGGAACACGAGCAGGCGCCCGGCGATGCTGATCTGCGCCGTCAGCCGGGCGCCCTTGGTCCCGATCGGGTCCTTGAGCACCTGAACCATCAGGGCCTGGCCTTCAAAAATCTGCCGCTCAATGGGCAACACCGGGTCGGGCGTGAGCACCCGTGCGCCACCGTTGCTGCCGTTTGCAGGCTGCACCGGCGAGGAAGGCGACAGGGCCTCTGCTCTCGCCGCGGCCTGACTGCGATCGCGCGGCGCCGCGTGCTTGGCCGCGATATTGGGCATCAGATCGGCCACGTGCAGGAACGCCGCACGGTCCAGCCCGATGTCGATGAAAGCCGACTGCATGCCGGGCAGCACCCTTGCGACCTTGCCCAGGTAGATATTGCCCACCAGTCCACGTTCCAGGGTGCGCTCCAGGTGCACTTCCTGTACGGCCCCCTGCTCCACCACCGCCACCCGGGTTTCCTGAGGAGCCCAATTGATCAAAATGTCCTGGGTCATGGAAGCTGCTGTCTCTCGTTGTTCGAATCGGGACGCTCAGACCAGGTGGACGCCGGCTGCGCCCAGCACCTGCGCGGTCTCGTATGCGGGCAAACCCATGATGCCCGAATAACTGCCACTGATGTGGCGGGTCCAGAGCGCTGCGCGTCCCTGGATCGCATAGGCACCCGCCTTGCCCATGGGCTCGCCGCTGTCGGCATAGCGGCGGATTTGTGCCGCCGAGAGCGACGCGAAAGCCACCCACGAGGTGGAGATCGCCTCCCAGCGTTGTTCACCACCCGTGCTGGCCTGGCCTACCGCCACGGCGGTCAGCACGCGGTGACGCCGACCCGACAACTCGGACAACATCGCGCAGGCCTCATCAGCGTTCGCCGGCTTGCCCAGAATGCGGCGCCCCAGCGCCACCGTGGTGTCGGCACACAGCACCGGTGCCGGCGGCAGACCGCGGCGCCCGAGCCGCTCCAGAGAAGCCTCCAGCTTGAGCCTCGTCACCCGGCTGACGTAGGCCGCAGGCGTCTCGCCCGACAACACGGTTTCCAGCGCCTCGGCGTCCTCGTCGGCGTCTGGCAGCAACAGTTCACACTGCACGCCCCACTGCTCCAGCAGCTGCAGACGGCGCGGACTTTGTGACGCAAGGTAAATGAAGGGGGTTGGCACTTCTTGATCGGGCATGGAAGGAGCCTGAGGGCTGGAAGCAGTTGACGATGTCGTGTTCAGATCAGGCCAGGCCAGGCCAGGCACGGTATCTGGCTGCAAACGGTGCTCAAGCAGCGCGCAAACAGGCGCCAGGAGATCGATGAGAACAGGCGAGAAATCACTCACGGTGATAGGGGTGACCGGCGTTGACCGACCACGCCCGGTACAACTGCTCGATCAGCAGCACCCGCACCATGGCATGGGGCAAGGTGAGATCGGACAGGCGAACACGCTGGTGGGCCTCGGCCCGGAACGCCGGATCCAATCCATCGGGACCACCAATCACCAGCGCCACGTCATCGCCACCCAGCTGCCACTGCTGAAGCTGCTGAGCCAGGGCCTTGGTGGTCAGCGCCGTGCCACGTTCGTCCAGCACCACCACCCGGCAGCCACGCGGCAGCACCGCCTGGATGCGCTCGCGCTCGGCTGCCAGCAGGGTCTCCGTGGTTTTTGAGCCGCGTGGCTCGGTCTTGACGGTCTTGAGTTCCACCCGCAGCTCGGGTGGGAAACGCTTGGCGTAATCGTCGTAGGCCGTGTGAGCCCAGTCGGGCATGCGCTGCCCGACCGCGACGATCACCAGCTTCATGCCTTTTTCTTGGGCGCGGGTTTGGCCACCGACTTGGCTGCAGGCTTCTTGGCACCGGTCTTTGCCGCCACCTTGGCGCCGCTCTTTGCTGCCGGCTTGGCGGCCGTCTTGGTCGCAGGCCGTGAAGGGCTCTTGGGCTTGACCACCACGGTCTTCAACGCGGCCTTGGGCTTGCTGTCAGCGGTTTTGCGAGCCGCCGTACCAGCCGACTTGGCCGGCGTCTTGCTGGCGCTCTTGGCAGCGGCCCGTGCAGGCGCCTTGGATGGTGCGGCAACAGCGGTTTTGGCGGCCGACCGAGCCGCGGTGCGCGCCACGGCTTTGGCCTCGACCGGGGCCACCGCCTTGACAGCCTTCTTGCGGCTGGCTTTGGCGGCTGGCTTGGCTCCCGCCTGCACCGGCTTGGCCGCGCCATGTTTCAGCCGCACGGGCGTCGCACCCCAGATTTCTTCGAGCCGGTAGTACTGCCGGATCACCGGCTGCATCACATGCGCCACGGCCGCACCGCAGTCCACGATGATCCATTCGCCGTTGTCTTCGCCTTCGATGCGGGGTTTGTCAAAGCCGGCTTCCCGCACCTTGTCCCGCACGCTGGCAGCCAGCGCCTTGGTCTGGCGGTTGGACGTGCCGCTGGCGATGATCACCCGCTCAAACAGGGGTGACAGTTGTTCAGTATTGAAGACCACGATCTCCTGTGCCTTGACATCCTCAAGGCCATCAACAATGGCACGCTGGAGTCGCTGGACGTCTTTTTTGGCTGTGGTTTCGCTGGTCATGAAGGATTCTGGTAAAGATGATGGAGTGAAATATAGCCTGCGACGGCCTCGGGCACCAGAACCTCCAGCGAGCCACTGCGGCTCACCGGTTGTTCGAAGCGGGCGCGCACGGCGCTGGCACTGATGTTCTTCAGCGGCATCGCCAGCCGCTCAAACGGCAGGTCGATGCCCGACAGGTCCATTTCCTGGTCCTGATCGGGTGCGGCGTCGGCGCCGATATTGGTCGCGCGGTTGGCCACGGCCAGCTTGGCCTGTTGGAGCACTTCCGGCCAGCGGATCCAGCTCTTGAAGGCCAAGAGCTGATCTGCTCCCAGTACCAGAAAGAGCTGCGCACCTGGGTATTCAGCGGCCAGTTCGCGCAAGGTGTCAGCGGTGTAGCTGGGGCCCTCACGCTGCATTTCGCGCGCATCGATGCGGATGTTGGGCAGGTCGCCAAAAGCCAGCTGGCACATGGCCAGACGGTGTTCAGCGGGAGACAGGACGCGCGATTTGTGCCACGCCAGGCCCGTGGGCAGGATGTGCAGCACGTCAAGGCCAAGCTGCGCCAGCGCGGCCTCGGCCAGCGCGCGGTGCGCCCAGTGGGGGGGATCGAATGCGCCACCGAACATCCCCACGCGCAAGTGCCTCGCGCTGCTGGGCGCCGCCTCGCTCACCTCGGCACCCGGACGGTGCGCGTCCGTCATCAGATCCAGTCCTTACGCACCAGGAAATCCTGGTACAAGCGGTGCTCTGGAGTGCCTTTCTGCGTGGTCCGGTTGTAGGACCAGCTCACCAGGGGCGGCATGGACAGCAGAATGGATTCGCTGCGCCCACCCGACTGCAGGCCAAAGTGCGTGCCACGGTCCCAGACCAGGTTGAACTCCACGTAGCGCCCGCGCCGGTAGAGCTGGAAGCCGCGCTCACGCTCTCCGTAGGGCATGGCCTTGCGCCGATCCACGATCGGCAGATAGGCGTCGAGGAACGCATCGCCCACCGATCGCAGCATGGCAAAGCTGCCGTCAAATCCCAGTTCGGAAAAGTCGTCAAAGAACACGCCCCCGATGCCACGCTGTTCGTCACGGTGCTTGAGGTAGAAGTACTCGTCGCACCAGGTCTTGAAGCGCGGGTACTTGTCGACGCCAAAGGGATCGAGCGCATTCCTGCAGGTGGTGTGGAAATGCACGGCATCTTCCTCGAAGCCGTAGTACGGCGTGAGGTCCATGCCGCCACCGAACCAGCACACGGCATCGCCCTGGGCGGGCGTGGCGGCGATCATGCGCACGTTCATGTGCACGGTCGGAACGTAGGGGTTGCGCGGGTGGAACACCAGCGAAACACCCATGGCTTCGAACGGAGCCCCCGAAAGTTCGGGCCGGTGCTGCGTGGCCGAGGGCGGCAGGCGCGGGCCCTTGACGTGCGAAAAACCGCAGCCGGCGCGCTCGAACACGGCCCCGCCTTCCAGGATCTGCGTGATGCCTTCACCCTGCAGGGTTTCACCGGCAGGCTTCTTCCATTTGTCCACCAGGAAAGCCGCGCCATCAACCAGGGCGACGGTGGAGGTGATGCGCTCCTGCAGATCGGACAGGTAGTCGCGAACGTTGTGCGTCTGTTTGCTCATGGGGGAGAGGTTCGTGTGCGGCCAGCGGGTGCTCAGGCCAGTCAGCTCGGAGCGAGGCTGTGCCTCACAGCGCGCGGTAGCCGATGTCGCGGCGGTACTGCATGCCATCGAAATGGATGCCGTCGATCACACCATAGGCCTTGCGCTGCGCCTGTGCCACGGTGTCAGCCAGCGCGGTCACGCACAGCACCCGACCTCCAGAGACCAGGTTCTCGCCCTGGTCACCGACGCTGGTGCCGGCGTGGAACACCATGGCGTCCGATGTATCGGCCGGCAATCCGGTGATGAGGTCGCCCTTGCGCGGGTTGAGCGGATAGCCGGCTGCGGCCAGCACCACACCCAGTGCCACCCGCGGGTCCCACTCCAGCGTGATCCGGTCGAGTTCGGCGCGCGTCGCGGCCAGCAGCACCTGTGCCAGATTGCTTTTGAGGCGCATCAGGATGGGCTGGGTTTCGGGGTCGCCCATGCGGCAGTTGAACTCCAGCGTCTTGACCCGGCCGTCGGGCGTGATCATGAGGCCGGCATACAGGAAGCCGGTGTAGGGGATACCGTCGGCGGCCATGCCGCGCAGCGTCGGGAGGATCACCTCGTTCATGGCACGCTCGTGCACCGCAGGCGTGACCACGGGCGCAGGCGAGTAAGCGCCCATGCCGCCGGTGTTCGGTCCCTGGTCCGCATCAAGCAGTCGCTTGTGGTCCTGGCTGGTCGCCAGTGCCAGGGCGTTGACCCCGTCACACAGCACGATGAAGCTGGCCTCCTCACCGGTGAGGAACTCTTCAATCACCACACGCGCACCCCCTTCGTTATGCGACACGCCCAGCGCGTTGTCCAGCAACATGAAGTCGATGGCCTCGTGCGCCTCGGCCAGCGTCATGGCCACGACCACGCCCTTGCCCGCGGCCAGGCCATCGGCCTTGATGACGATGGGTGCGCCCTTGACGTCCACGTGAGCGTGGGCCAGGACCGGGTCGGTGAAGGTTCGGTATTCCGCGGTGGGAATGCCATGGCGCTGCATGAACGCCTTGGAAAAGGCCTTGGAGCTTTCCAGTTGCGCAGCGGCTTTCGTGGGGCCGAAGATCGGCAGGCCATGGGCGCGGAATTCGTCCACCACGCCGTCTGCCAGCGGTGCCTCGGGGCCGACCACGGTGATCGCGATGTCCTGCGCCTGCGCCCATGCACGCAAAGCCACCTTGTCGGTCACCGGCAGGTTGGTCAGCTGCGGATCGCGGGCGGTACCGGCATTGCCCGGCGCCACAAACACCTGGTTCACGCCTTCGGACTGTTTCAGTTTCCATGCCAGCGCATGCTCGCGGCCACCGCCGCCAATGACCAGAACTTTCATTCGGATATCTCGGCGTTGTGGAACACGTCCTGCACGTCGTCCAGGTCTTCGAGCACATCCAGCAGTTTCTGCATGCGGACGGCGTCTTCTCCAGTGAGCTCAATGGTGTTTTCCGGACGCATGGTGACTTCGGCCACTTCGGGCTTGAGGCCAGCCGCTTCCAGCGCGTTCTTGACGGCTTCGAAGTCCGTGTAGGCGGTCAGCACCTCGATGGCACCGTCGTCGCCGGTGATCACGTCTTCGGCACCGGCTTCCAGCGCCACCTCCATGACCTTGTCCTCGCTGGTGCCTGGGGCAAAGATGATCTGGCCGCAGTGCTTGAACTGGAATGCCACCGAACCATCGGTGCCCAGGTTGCCGCCGTACTTACTGAAGGCGTGGCGCACCTCGGCCACGGTGCGCACCTTGTTGTCCGTCATGGTGTCCACGATGATGGCCGCGCCACCGATACCGTAGCCTTCGTAGCGGATCTCTTCGAGCGCCTGGCCCTCCAAGGCACCCGAGGCCTTGTCCACGTTGTACTTGATGCGGTCGGCCGGCATGTTGGCCGCTTTGGCTTTGTCGATCGCCAGGCGTAGGCGGGGATTCATCGCCGGGTCGCCGCCACCGGTGCGCGCGGCCACGGTGATTTCACGAATGACGCGGGTCCAGATCTTGCCCCGCTTTTCGTCTTGACGGCCCTTGCGGTGTTGAATGTTGGCCCATTTGCTGTGTCCAGCCACGAGTGAGTCCTTTTGTGTGACCAGAATTTGGTCTAATAACCCGCGATTTTACGTTTCTCCAGTCTGCCTGCTTTCCAAGGACACCCCATGGCCGAACCGATGCTGATTGCCCAGAACGCAAAAGCCCAATGCCACCTGTTGCCGGGCTTGGCCAACCGCCACGGCCTGATCACCGGCGCCACCGGCACCGGCAAGACCGTCAGCCTGCAAACGCTGGCAGAACAGTTCTCCAACATCGGCGTTCCGGTGTTCATGGCCGACGTGAAGGGCGATCTCACCGGCATCAGCCAGACGGGCAGCTTCGGCGAAAAAATCAGCGCCATCCTGAAAGACCGGGGCATCGTCCTGCCTGCCCCGCAAACCTGCCCCACCACGCTCTGGGACGTTTTTGGCGAACAAGGCCACCCGGTGCGCGCTACCGTGAGCGACATGGGTCCGCTGCTGCTGGCCCGCATGCTGAACCTGAACGACACCCAGGCCGGTGTGCTCAACCTCGTGTTCAAGATCGCTGACGACAACGGTCTTCTGCTGCTCGACATGAAAGACCTGCGCGCCATGCTCCAGCACATCGGGGACAACGCCAAGCAGTTCACCACCGAGTACGGCAACATCAGTGCGGCCAGCATCGGCGCGATACAGCGCGGTTTGATGCAGATCGAGCAGCAAGGTGGCGACAAGTTCTTTGGCGAGCCGATGCTCGACATCCAGGACTTCATGCAGACGGTGGACGGCAAGGGAATGATCAACATCCTGGCGGCCGACAAACTGATGAATTCGCCTCGGCTGTACGCCACTTTCCTGCTGTGGATGCTGTCCGAGCTGTTCGAAACCCTGCCTGAGATTGGAGACCCGGAGAAGCCCAAGCTGGTCTTCTTCTTCGACGAGGCCCACCTGCTGTTCAACGAAGCACCCAAGGTGCTGATCGAGCGCATTGAGCTGGTGGTACGGCTGGTGCGTTCCAAGGGCGTGGGCGTCTATTTCGTGACACAGAACCCGCTGGACATTCCCGACAGCGTGCTCGGACAGCTCGGAAACCGCATCCAGCATGCGCTTCGCGCGTTCACCCCGCGCGACCAGAAAGCGGTCAAGGCCACGGCCGAAACCATGCGCCCGAAAGCGGGGCTGGACATTGAAGCCGCCATCACCGAGCTCGCTGTGGGCGAAGCGCTGGTCAGCCTGCTGGACGCCAAAGGCCGTCCCTCAGAGACGGAACGCGTGTTCGTCATTCCGCCGGGCAGCCAGCTCGGCCCCATCACGCCGCAGCAGCGGCAGGTCTTGATACAAAACTCCCTCGTCGCCGGGGTGTACGAAAAGGTGGTTGACCGGGAAAGCGCTTATGAAATGTTCCGAGCCCACGCCGGAGCCAGCGCCACGGCCGAAGAAGCGGCGCAAGCAGAAGCGAACCCCAGGACCCCGCGCATTCCTGGCGCAGCCAAACAGGAGACCGATGCCCAGGGTGGCGGTATTGGCGGCATGGTCAATGAGGCCCTGTTCGGCCGCACCGGTCCGCGTGGCGGACAGTACGACGGCCTGGTCCAGACCATGGCCAAGACGGCCGCACGCAGCGTTGCAAGCGGCCTGGGCCGGCAATTGGTGCGTGGCATCCTGGGCAGCCTGATGGGCGGAAAGCGGTGAAAGCCGCCAGGGTGTTGCTCTACAGCCTGCTGGGCGTGGTGACCATCGTTCTGGTGGCGGCCCGGACCGGTTTCCTGGCAGGGCAGCAACCCACGGACCTGGGCGTCAAGAATGGGCGCCTCAAACCACCCTCCAGCACCCCCAACAGCGTCAGCAGCCAGGCGGCGCTGTATCGCGACTACCTGCAGCGGGACTATGCATCCATAGAGCCCCTGCCGCTGAAAGGTGGCGATCCAGTGGCTTCGCTGCAAGAACTGTCCGCGGTGTTAAAGCGCATGAGCGGTGTGACGGTGATTGAGCGGAAGTCCGACTACGTCTACGCCCAAGCCCACACCCGCTGGCTGAAGTTTGTGGACGATGTGGAGTTCTGGTTCAACCCAGAGCGAGGCGTGATTGAGGTCCGCAGCGCGAGCCGCGTGGGCCGACAGGACTTTGGCGTGAACCGCCAACGGGTGGAAGCGGTCCGGACAGATTACCTGGCACAACCTTGAAAGCCACCATGGCGCGCTTGGCGCACCTCGTGTGCAGAGAATCGGCATAGGGGGCCCCCATTATCGGAAGCACCCCTGCCACACCACCCGGCATGCGGGTCCGCACCGGGCGGTTCGAGAGCTTGAGGTCATGACAGTCGTGGAACTCCCAGTCGATCGAAGTACGCGATGGTGAGCGTCGTCTTGATCAGGCGGTTGCTGTTGCGCCACCAGCGGCGGCTGTTTACCGCCACCTGCCGCGCAACACTCTCGCCCGCCCCCAGCGCCTTGAGTTCCCGATAGATCGTCTTGGACCGCTTCCAGTGCTTGAGCTGGATTGCCCTCAGGCGGTGGCGCAGCCATTCGTCCAGCGCCCGCCAGACTCCCGGCGTTTGCGCCAGCCCAAAGTACGTCTTCCATCCCAACACATAGGGCCTGAGCTTTTCTACCGTTTCCTCCATGCTGCACCCGCCCGAGCGGCGCGTGAGTTGCTGGATCCGGGCCTTGAAGTGGTCCAGCACCTTCTTCGCCACTGCACATTTGACTTCCTGGCCCTTGTTCACCCACAACTCATATCCCAGGAACTTGCGCCCAAAGGCGCTGGCCACCGCGCTCTTGGCTTCGTTGATCTGAAGCTTCAAGCTGCCGTAGAGCTTCCTGAGATAGGCCATCACCCGCTCCCCGGCTCGTCTGCTGCCCACGTAGACGTTGCAGTCGTCGGCGTAGCGCGCGAAGCTGTAGCCTCTCGCCTCCAGCGCCTTGTCCACAACGTCCAGCAGCACGTTGGCCAGCAACGGACTCAGCGGCCCACCTTGCGGCGTGCCCAGGTGTCGATCGACCACCACCCCGCCATCCATGATCCCGGCGTTCAGATACGCACGAATCAGCCGGATGACTCCGGCATCGTCGATGCGCCTTCTCACCCGGTCGATCAGGATGTCGTGGTTGACCCGGTCGAAGAACTTCGCCAGGTCCACGTCCACCACCACGCGCTTGCCCGACTGGACGTACGCCCGTGCGGCCTTGACCGCGTCGTGCGCCCGCCGGCCCGGACGAAACCCGTGGCTGTGTCCGCTGAAGGTGGGATCGATCAGGGGTTGCAGCACTTGCAGCAGTGCCTGCTGGATCAGCCGATCCAGCACCGTGGGGATGCCCAGCTCGCGCTGGCTCCCGTCCGGTTTGGGGATCATCACCTTGCGTACCGGACTGGGCCGGTAGCTTCCCCTGAGCAGCGCCTGGCGGATATCAGACCAGCTCGTGCGAATCACCTGGGCGGTTTGCTCGATGTCGAGTCCGTCCACCCCGGCTGCGCCCTTGTTGGCCTTGACCCGCTTCCACGCAGTCTGCAGGTTCTGTCTCGTCAGCGCCGCTTCCAGCAAGCCACCAGTGCCTGCCGGCTGCTTTGCCAACCCTGTGCCCGGGTGTTCACTCGGCGGGCCGTAGGCTTCGTCGCTGATGAGATCACGCACGGCTTCACCCTGCGCTACGCCCATCCGCCCGGGCTCACCTTTGTCAGGTCTTGCCGGCATCTGACGCATGGCCTTTGACATCCTCGTGTCCTCGGTCACTCACTCTCGTTCGGCCCTTCGCGGTTTCCATCCAGCCTTGAGGGCCTCGTACTCCCGTTACTACGACCTCTGCTGCCTTCTCGCTCCGGCAAGGCCGTCGCCCTTTCAGGCACAAGGCGAGATCTCCCCAGGTAAGGGTCGCACACCTTCATCGCACAGCCGCCGCATTTACGCCACTTCGCCTTGGTCACAAGAGCTTTGCGGAATCTTGCCCGCTCGCCCTGCTCAGCAGCGCCTTCTATGCGGTTCTTGTTCATCGGCTCACGATTTACGCTCCACACTTCCTTCCCACGCTCGGTCACCCTCACGCAGTTGCGCTTCGCTTTGCTCACTGTGACCAGCTCGCAGCGGGACTTGCACCCGCAGGTGTGCGCCCATGCTGGGCGCACAAGAAAAACCCGCCACCAGCAGGACGCTGGTGGCGGGCTCTCTTCTGGCACCAGCCCCTTCGCAGAGGCCGGCTGCGTGATCAGCGGGTGCCGGTCACTTCCACATCCACGCGACGGTCGGGCTGCAGGCAGGTGATCAACTGCGCGCGCGGGAGCTTGTCCGAGCAGTCGGCGGCGGTCGTCACGGGCATGCTTTCCCCTTTGCCCACGGCGCTGATCTTGGCCGGGTCCACCTTGCCGGTGTTCACCAGGTAGGCTTTCACCGCTTCGGCGCGCTCGGTGGACAGGGTCTGGTTGTAGGCGTCGGATCCCTTGCGGTCGGTATGGCCTTCGACGGTGATGGCATCGTACCGGGTACCGGCCAGCTGGCCGCTGAACTTGTCCAGCTCTGCCCGGCCTTCGGGGCGCACGGTGGCCTTGTCAAAACCGAACAGCGTGTCGGCCGAGAAGTTAACGCGCTGGGGGGCGGGCGCCACCACCACCGGTGCGGGAGCGGGCGGCGTCACGACGACCACCTGCGGTGCCGGGGCCGGCGCGGGTGCCGGTGCCACGTAGGCGGGCGCGGCCGCCACACGCTGCACCGGTGCGCGACCAAACGGGAACACCAGACTCACCGTGGCCGTGTCGACGTTGTTGTTCTGGCCCACCGCGTTCTTGATGCGGTAGCGCTCGACTTCACCGCGAATCCACACCGCAGGGCTCATTTCGTATTGCAGACCGAAGCCCACCTTCACGCCGCTGTCGTCGCGCTTGCTGCTGGGCGAGACCCCTGCGGCCGCGCCGGTACCGCTGGCGGTGCTCTCGGACCAGGCGTGCTGCACACCCACGCGGGCGAGTGCCGAGAAGCGCTCGGTGAAGGGCAAGGTGCCCACCAGGTCCAGGTTCAGGCCGTGTACCTTGGATTCACCGGCCAGCGTGCCGGCGGGGACGGTGTTGGCGCTGAAGCTGTTCTTGCCCAGATTGAAATAGCCGCCTTCGAGGGCGATGTTGCGGTTGAACTGGTAGCCGCCAAACAGCTTGTAGGCCGTGTCTTTTTCGTCCGTCGTGCTGTTGAGCACTCCCACGCCGGGCAGCAGGCCCGAGGTCAGGCCAGCCGCATCGGTCTGGGTTCTGGACTGGCCCACCGACACGCCACCGTAGTAGTGGCTGGTGCCCTGGGCGAATGCGGGTGCGGCGAGGAAGGTGCTCAGGCCGGCCAGGCACATCAGCTGGAGTGTGGGACGCAGGACGGGACGGCGTGTGGAGGTGTGGGTCATGTCGGTCTTTCGAGGGTTCTGGGATTGAAACGCTTTGCGCGAAGTGCACGGTTGGGTTTTAGAACGGCTGCGCCAGCGCGTCGGTGCGCTGACGAACATGTGGCGGATGCGCTGCACGGCCGCTGTGTGCGCTGGCAGACAGTCAGGCGACCACGCACGGGTCACACTGTTTTTCAGCTTCTCAGACGCCCGGCCCGAGGGGACTGCGAAGCCTTCGAGCCCAGCCGAACCAACCGAGAACCCCCACTGCATGGCAACCGCCGAAAACCAACTCATCCAGCTGCTGCCCAAGGCCGTTCGCCACCGCTTCCTGGACCGGTGCGAGCCATTTGAACTGCTGCTGTCGGCCGAGCTCAGCGAGCGCGGCCAGCCGCTGAGCCACGCCTGCTTTCCGCGCTCGGGCTTCCTCTCGCTGGTGATCGACGTGGACAGTCACCCGCCGCTGGAGGTGGGCATGGTGGGGCGCGAGTCGATGCTCGGCTCCGAGATGGTGCTGGGGCTGGCGAAGACGCCCTGGCGTGCGCTGGTGCAGGGTCCGGGCAGCAGCTGGCGCATCGGCGCCGAGGCGCTGCGCGAGTCCCTGGCCGACATGCCCGAACTGCAACAGGTGGTGCAGACGAGCCTGCTGGTGCGGCTGCACCAGCAGACGCTGGCGGCAGCCTGCGAACGTTTTCACACGATCGGCCCGCGCCTGGCGCGCTGGCTGCTGATGAGCCAGGACAGGGCGCAGTCGGACACATTCCATGTGACCCAGGAGTTCATGGCGCTGCTGCTGGGCGTGCGCCGCGTGGGCGTCACGGTGGCGGCCCGGGAGTTCCAGCAGAGCGGACTGATCGAATACCACCGGGGTGAACTGACGGTATTGAACCGCTCGGCGCTGGAAGCACAGGCCTGCAGTTGTTACGCGGCCGACGGGCTGCTCTACGCAGATTTGACCGGGCACAGGCACTGAGCGCCGCCCGGGTCGGTGGTCAACCGCGGGCTGGTCAGAACTGTGCGGCTGCCGCTTATTTCAGCCAGCTGTCGTTCGCGCGATCTTCCCAGTCCTTGAGCTGCTTTTCAGCCTCGTCCTTGGCAATGCCGTAGCGCTCCTGGATCTTGCCGGCGAGCTGATCGCGGTGGCCGGCCACGACCTGCAGGTCGTCGTCGGTCAGCTTGCCCCACTGCTGCTTGACCTGGCCGGTGAGTTGTTTCCAGTTGCCCTTGATGGTGTCCCAGTTCATGTGAGTTCCTTTGGTTGCGGGTGGAAAAAAAGCATCCACCTCGTGGAGCTTTGTATGTCAGACCCGGAAGGACGTCTGTGCGCTATCGAACGTTGGGTCTGATGGTGACGGGGCACTGCTCCGTCCGGTTGCCGCCTGTGTGCGCCAGAGCACCGACAGGAACCCGGCCTTGACGCACAGTGCATGGGCGGGTTTCAAAGCCTTGGCCTTGAGCACGGAGCTGCTGTGACGCTGCGTGCCAACCGCGAACAAATCCTATATCCCTTTTCATGGCCATGGAGCACTTTCCGATGAACAACGTATCCACACACCGCACCCACACACCACAAGGCCGGGCCATGTCCTGGCTGCCCCTGATCGCCCTGCTGGCCGCATCGCTGCAGATCGGCTGCGCCAGCTTTCCGGCGCCGACCGAGCAGATGGCGGTGTCGACCGCGGCCATCGCCAGTGCAGAACGTGCGGGCGCCGTTGCGCTGGCACCGACCGAAATGGCGATGGCGCGCGACAAGCTGGCCAGGGCGAACGCCTCGATGGTCGAAGAAAAGTACGAGCGCGCCTTGATGCTGGCCGAGGCCGCCCAGGTGGATGCCCGCCTGGCCGAGGTCAAGGCACGCAACGCCACGGCCGCCAAAGCCGCCCTGACCGTGCGCGAGGACAACCGGGTCTTGCGCCAGGAAATCGAACGCGGCGCCAAGTAACAGCGCCGGCCCTTCATCCCCGCACACCCTGAGAAATTTCCCCATGAAAAAATACCCCCTGATCTCCCTCACCCTGGTGGCGCTGGCCGTGCTGGCCGGTTGCAGCAGCGTACCCAAGGGCAATGCCCAGCTCGAACAGGCCCGCACCGAATACCGGGCCGTGCAGGCCGACCCGCGCGCGCAAAACAACGCCGGCACCGAAATGAAACTGGCGAGCGACGCCATGAACAAGGCCAACGCTGCCTGGGGCAAGGAAGAAGACGAAGCCCGGGTCACCCACCTGGCCTATCTGGCATCGAAGCGTGTGGCCATCGTGCGCGAAACCATGGACATGAAGACCGCTGAAGCCATGGTGACCAGCGCCGGTGCAGAGCGCACCCAGGTGCAGCTGCAGGCCCGAACCCGGGAAGCCGATGCCGCCCAGCTGGCTGCGACGAACGCGCAACTCAATGCCGCCGCAGCGCAACGCAGCACCGACCTGGCACGCACCGAATCGGTCGAAGCCCAGCGCCTGACCCAGGTGGCGCTGGAGCGCAACCGCCAGCTCGAAGCCCGGCTGAAAGAACTCGATGCCAAAGCCACCGAGCGTGGCCTGGTGATCACGCTGGGTGATGTGCTGTTCGACGTGAACCGCTCCGAACTGCGGGCCGGCGGCCTGCGCAAGGTCGGCCAGCTGGTGGCGGTGCTGAAGGAGTTTCCGCAGCGCAACGCGCTGGTCGAGGGATTCACCGACAGCACCGGCAGCGACAGCCACAACCAGACCCTGTCGGGCCAGCGCGCCGACGCCGTGCGCACCGCGCTGCTGAGCCAGGGCATCGGCTCCGAGCGCGTGACCGCGCGCGGCTACGGCGAAGCCTCCCCGGTGGGCGGCAACGACACCGCGGCCGGCCGGCAGATGAACCGCCGCGTGGAAATCGTGCTGTCCGACGACACCGGCAAGCTCATCGCCCGCTGAGCCGAGCGGCATCCAGACTCCCGGCCGCGCGGCCTCACCCGCAGCGGTCGGCGGGCGCCCGAAGGCGGACCCACCCTCAGCGGTGGGTCCGCCTTTTGCATGCCGTGGCCCCGTCTTTGGCCTTTGACTTCGCCCGCAAGCGGCGCATGATCTGCCCTGATGCGCCAGTACGCTGCCCACGTCGAACGGACAGGGTGGCCCGGACGGACCGGGTCCTGCTGGCGCACGAGGGGAACGCACATGGACATCGTGGCGCACGCCCTGTGGGCAGGAGCTGGCATGGTGGCGCTCTCGCGCCGGCATCGGGCCGAACGGCACAGCGTGGGCTGGACCATGGCGCTGGCCGCGCTGCCGGACATGGTGCACACCCTCCCGGTGGCCGCCTGGGCGTTGGACCGTGGGGCCCCGGCCGACTGGCTGGCCTACGCCACCGCCCTGCCGGGAGGCGAGCCGGCTTTTCCCGCTGCGGTAGCGCTGTGGTCGCACCACCTGCACTGCAGCTTTCACAGCGCGCTGGTGGCCGCCGGGGTAACGGCCCTGCTGTGGGTCGCGCTGCGCCGCTTCTGGCTGCCGCTGCTGGGCTGGTGGTCCCACATCCTGATCGACGTCTTCACCCACTCTGCCGACTTCTACCCCTCACCGGTTTTCTACCCGGTGACCTACTGGGGTTTTGACGGCGTCGCGTGGAACACGCCGTGGTTCACGACGCTGAACTACGCGGCCTTGCTCGGGCTGGGATGGTGGCTGTGGGTGACGCGCCAGAAGGACCGAGCCTCCGGCACCGCCGGATGAAGCGGCCGGGCCATCGGTTACCATCTCGCGGTCATTGGGGAGTAGCCGCTCTTCAAGCAGAAGAGGCTGATGTCAACACACTTGACCCGCAGGTCATGGCATCAGCGGTCCTCGAACTTGGCAAGACCTTTGACCACAATGCCTCCGATCTGGCCGGGGAGGCGTGTGGTCATCCGTCTGCCCTCCGGCCTTGGAACGCTCTCCCATGGAATCCCTTCTCGTCTCGACCGGCGTGGTCGCGCTGGCTGAAATCGGCGACAAAACGCAGCTGCTCGCGTTCATCCTCGCCGCACGTTTCAAAAAGCCGCTGCCCATCATCGCCGGTATCCTGGTGGCGACGGTGGTCAACCACGGCCTCGCAGGTGCTTTGGGTGCGTGGATCACGGCCACCATCAGCCCCGAGGTCTTGCGCTGGGTGCTGGGTGCTTCGTTCATCGGCATGGCGATCTGGACCCTGATTCCGGACAAGATCGAAGAAGAAGAGACGCAGATTGCCAGGCGCTTTGGCGTCTTTGGTGCGACGCTGATCACCTTCTTTCTCGCTGAAATGGGCGACAAGACGCAGATCGCGACGGTGGCCATGGCGGCGCACTACGCCACACCGGTGCTGGTGGTGATCGGAACCACGCTGGGCATGCTGATCGCGGATGTGCCGGCCGTGTTCGTCGGCGACAAGCTGGCGGCCAGAATTCCCATGAAGCTGGTTCACTCGGTGGCCGCCGCGATCTTTGCGGTGCTGGGCGTCGCGACCCTGCTCGGTGCGGGCGCAAAACTGGGGTTCTGAGCGTGTCGTTCGCAATCCGCCGGGAACCCGCCTGCAGGCCACCGCTGCCCGGGTCGTCGGGCCTGTCGGCCGGGCGGGCCATGCGATGGTCTTCGTTGCAGGCAGCCGACGGCGTCGTGACCCTGGATGCGCGGCATGGCACCTGACACCCTGGGCACTGCGCCCAAAGGCCTGAGCACCGAGCAGGCCGCGCAGCGACTGGCAGCGGACGGGCCCAACGACCTGCCCCACCCGCCGAAGCGCACCCTCTGGCGCATCGCGCTGGAGGTGGGGCGCGAGCCGATGTTCCAGTTGCTGGCGGCGGCGGTGGCGATCTACCTGGTGCTCGGCGACGTGTCCGAGGCCAGCGTGCTGCTGGCCTTCCTGGGTGTGATCGTGGCCATCACGCTGGTGCAGGAGCGGCGCACCGAGCGTGTGCTCGAGACCCTGCACGACATGACCAGCCCGCGTGCCCTGGTCTGGCGCGACGGCCAGCGCCAGCGCCTCGCGGGCACCCAGGTGGTGTGTGGCGACCTGCTCGAGCTGACCGAAGGCGATCGGGTGCCCGCCGACGCCCGCCTGCTGGCCTCGAACGACCTGCTGGTCGATGAATCGCTGCTCAGCGGCGAGTCCCTTCCGGTGGCCAAGCGGGCTTCCCCGGCCCCTGGCGCAGCCGGCGCCGGCCCGACGCTGGTCTTCGCGGGCACCCTGGTGGTGGCCGGTCAGGGCACGGCCGAGGTGGTGGCGACCGGGGCGCGCAGCGAGATCGGCCGCATCGGCAAGGTGCTGGGTTCGATCGAGCCCGAAAGCACGCCGCTGCACCGGCAGACGCGCCAGCTGGTGCGCTGGTTCTCGGTGCTCGGACTGGCGGTCAGCCTGACCGTCGGCGTTCTCTATGTGTGGACCCACGACGACTGGCTGGGTGGCGCACTCGCCGGTATCACCATGGCCATGTCGATGCTGCCGCAGGAGTTCCTGCTGATCCTGACCGTGTTCATGGCCATGGGGGCGTGGCGGCTGTCGCAGCACCGGGTGCTGACACGGCGCTCGGCCACCATCGAAGCACTGGGCGCAGCCACCGTGCTGTGTACCGACAAGACGGGCACGCTCACGCACAACCGCATGGCGGTGGACACGCTGGTGCGCTTTGACGCACAGGGGCCTGCGAGATGGGTTCCATCCGCAGGGGATCTGCCAGAGGCCTTCCACGCCCTGCTGCGCCACGGCGTTCTGGCCAGCGAACGCGACCCTTTCGATCCGATGGAGCGTGCCATTCACGCCCTGGGGTCCCGCCATCTGGCAGCGCTGCCGGCCGCCTGGGAACTGGTCCATGAATATGGCCTGTCACCCGGTCTGCCGGTGATGACCCATGTGTGGCGCGAATCCCCCGGACTGCCGCACACGGTGGCGGCCAAGGGGGCCCCCGAGAGTGTGGCCCGGCTGTGCCAGCTGCCGGCTGCGCAGACCGATGCGGTGCTGGCCGAGGCAGCGGCGCTGGCGGGCCGCGGCATGCGCGTGCTGGCGGTGGCCGCCGCCCGCTGGGGTGCGGACCCCTGGCCCGGTGGACCGGAGGGCTTCGCCTTCGATCTGCTGGGCCTGGTGGCACTGGCCGATCCGCTGCGTGAGAACGTGCCGCAGGCGGTGCAGGAGTGCCGCCAGGCCGGCATACGCGTGGTGATGATCACCGGTGACCACCCTGGCACGGCGCTGGCCATCGCGGAGCAGGCGGGCATCGATGCCACAGCAGGCCTGCTGCGCGGCGACCAGGTGGCGAAGCTGAGCGATCCGGAACTGCGAGGCCTGGTGCGCAGCACGGCGGTCTTTGCGCGGGTGGCGCCACAGCAGAAACTGCGTATCGTGCAGGCGTTCAAGGCCAACGGCGAGGTGGTGGCCATGACCGGCGACGGCGTCAACGATGCGCCCTCGCTCAAGGCGGCACACATCGGCATTGCGATGGGTGGGCGCGGTACCGACGTGGCACGGGAATCGGCCTCGCTGGTCTTGCTCGACGACGATTTCGGTACCCTGGTCCGGTCGGTGCGCCTGGGCCGGCGCATCTACGACAACCTGCGCAAGGCGATGCGCTTCGTGTTTGCGGTGCATGTGCCCATCGCCGGACTGACCCTGATTCCGCTGCTCTTCGGCTGGCCGCTGCTGTTCACGCCGATGCACATCGCGTTTCTGGAAATCGTGATCGACCCGGTGTGCTCCATCGTGTTCGAAGCGGAGGATGAAGAGGCCGACGTGATGCAGCGCCCGCCGCGCGATCCGGCCGCCCCGCTGTTTTCTCCATTGCTCATTGCCGACAGCCTGATGCAGGGCGGGCTGGTGCTGCTGGTGGTCGGTGCCTTTTACTGGAGCCTGTTGCAGGCCGGGGGCCCCGGGGGCCAGGCCAGGGCAGCCGCCTTCGTGGCGCTGGTGGTCGCCAACATCTCGCTGATTCTTGCCAACCGTTCAGGTGCTGCGGGCCTGAAGGCCTCGCTGGCATCGCGCAACCGCGCCCTGTGGCTCACGCTGCTGCTGACCCTGACCATGCTGGCTGCGGTGGTGGGCATCGCAGCGCTGCGGGCGCTGTTCGGCTTCGAGTTGCCGCCACCCGCCACCCTGGCAGCCGCCGTGGGCGTGGGTGCGGGCGTCCTGCTTCTGCTGCTGCTTCAACGGGCTGCTGGTCGCGGCCTCGCGCGCCGGTTCGGCTGGAAGCTGGCCTGATGCCCGGCGGCAGACGGCCGCTTCCCTCAGAACCGCCCCTGTGTTCCATCGGCTTCGCGCACCGCTGGCCCTGCCTTGGCCAGCGCCATCCAGACGTGAAACGGCACCCGCTCGATGGCACGGCGCGGCGCCTCTCGGGCCACGACCAGCTGACCGCCCTCGACCAGCAGCACACCACACTCGGCGGGAATCTCGTCGGGTGCGCCGATGGTGCGACCTTTCGCGTCCTGCCCCAGCACGTACCAGCAAGCGCTGGCCAGGCCCAGGTAGGCGGCACGCTTCGCCGGCTTCTTCAGGTCGCCCAGCAGGTCGGCCCGGCTGACCTTGATCTCGTGCACCACGGGTTCCAGGTAGGCCTCGACCGAGCTGTGGCGGATGGAAAACACGTCGGGGCAAGCCATCACCCAGGCCTGCTCCGGGCCACCGGGTTCTGCACAGACCGGCGCCGCTCCGGCGGCGGGGAGGCCCGGGATGTGGCCCGCGGTGAAGTCCGGCGTTGACGGCGCCTCGGCGGGCGCCTCCTCCACACCCAACAGCGCCAGCGGCACCTGCACGCGCAGCATCAGCCCGCGCCAGGCCAGACGCCCGGCGTGCCCCATGGCCACCGCGACCTGCTCCACCAGCGCCTCGTGCGGCGAACGCGCGGTCTTGTTGCTGGCGAACACGTGCGCCAGCGTCTGGATGCCGGCGTCGGTCACGCGCAGGGTCTCGTGGCCGCTGGCCGAGCGCACACGTTCCACCTGCCCGGCCGCGAGCAACTCCACCTCCAGCATGTCCTGGCAGGGCCAGCCGGCCGATCGGTAGATGTCGCGCAGGCGGCGGTGGTGCTGGCGCGTGAGGATGGGTGTGATCGGGTCCATGGACTGACTATATATCCAGTACCATGCCGCCTTCAGACCGGTTCTTCCCCTGTGAACACCACGCCCTCCCGCCTCGATGACGAAGCCGCTGCCGACGCCCCGCTCGATGCGGTGGCGGTGCGCACCCTGTGCGACTTTGCCGCGCGCTCGGGCGATCTGGACCTGCGCTTCACACCCTCGCCCACCGGCACCGAGGGCATCGCCGGCCACGGCGAGGTGACGTCTCGCCGCAGCGCCAGCTACCAGCGCGAGGTGCCGCTGTCCACCCGGTGGAGCGGCCTGCGGGTACAGGGCAGCGCCGACGGCTGGGACCCCGACGGCCACCGCCTGGAAGAGATCAAGACACACCGGGGCGACGCGGCAGGCATCAGCCCCAACCAGCGCGCACTGCACTGGGCGCAGGCGAAGGTCTATGGCTGGATGCTGTGCGAACAGCTGGCCCTGGAACGCATCCAGATCGCGCTGGTCTACTTCAACATCGACACCGGGCAGGAAATGCCGCTGCTGGAGACCCATGCCGCACATGAGCTGCGCTCGCACTTCGAGAGCCTGTGCGCACGCTACATCGGCTGGGCGCTGCAGGAACGCGAGCACCGCCGCGCACGCGATGCCGCGCTGCGCGCACTGGTCTTTCCCTTCGCCGGTTTCCGCACTGGCCAGCGGGCACTGGCCGAAGCGGTGTACCGCACGCACAGCGCGGGCCGGGTGCTGCTGGCCCAGGCACCCACCGGCATCGGCAAGACGGTGGCGACGCTGTTTGCCGCGCTCAAGGCAACGCCTGCGCAGGCCACCGACAAGCTGTTCTACCTGACGCCGCGCACCACCGGCCGGCAGCTCGCGCTGGATGGACTGGCACGCCTGGGTGGCGCGGCCTCACCGGCGTCGCGCTGGACGCTGCCGCTGCGGGTGCTGGAACGCGTGGCACGCGACAAGGCCTGCGAGCACCCGGACAAGGCCTGCCACGGCGAATCGTGCCCCTTGGCGCGCGGCTTCTACGACCGCCTGCCGGCGGCCCGCGAAGCCGCCGCCCAGGCCGGCTGGCTGGACGGGCGCGCGCTGCGCGAGCTGGCCCTGGCGCACACCGTCTGCCCCTACTACCTGGGCCAGGAAATGCTGCGCTGGAGCGATGTGGCCGTGGGTGACGTCAACCACTTCTTTGACCTCGGTGCCCACTGGCACAGCCTCACCCGGGAGCAGGACTGGAAGGTCGGCCTGCTGGTGGACGAGGCGCACAACCTGATCGAGCGCACACGCACCATGTACAGCGCCATGCTCGACCCGGGCACGTTCCAGGCCCTGCGCCCGAGCGCACCCGCTGCGCTGAAGAAAGCACTCGACAGACTGCACCGCAGCTGGAACTCGCTCGCCAAAGAGGCTGTGAGCGACCACCAGCTGCTGCCCGAGGTGCCGGGCGAATTCCTCGCCACGCTGCAGCAGGTGTGCAGCGACATCAGCGACCATCGGGCGCAACACCCCGACGACGCGGTGGATGGCCCGCTGCAGCGCTGGTTCTTCGACGCACTGCACTTCCTCCAGGTGGCCGAGCTGTTTGGCGATCACTCGCTCTGCGACCTGACGCAGGGCCCGCCAGCGGCTCAACGCGGTCGCGTGGTGCAGCCGGTCCTGAGCATCCGCAACCTGGTGCCCAGCCCGCTGCTGCAGGACCGCTGGAGCGCCGTCCAGGCGGCAACGCTGTTTTCTGCCACCCTCGAACCCATGGACTACGTGGCCGACCTGCTGGGCCTGCCGGCTGACACGCTGCGCGTGGACGTTCCGTCTGCCTTTTCGAGCGAACAGCTCGCGGTGCACATAGCGCCGCACATCTCCACCCGGTGGACCGACCGCCTGGCCTCGCTCACGCCCATGGCCGAGGTGATCGCCACGCAGTACCACGCCGAGCCCGGCAACTACCTGGCCTTCTTCAGCAGCTTTCACTTCCTGCAGCAGGCACTGGACCGGCTGCAGCAACTGCACCCCGACATCCCGGCCTGGGCACAGTCGCGCGGCATGAGCGAGACCGAACGCACGGCCTTCATCGACCGCTTCACCGAACACAGCCGGGGCATCGGCTTCGCGGTGCTGGGCGGCGCCTTCGGCGAGGGCATCGACCTGCCGGGCCGCCGGCTGATCGGCGCCTTCATCGCCACGCTGGGCCTGCCGCCGGTGAACCCGGTGAACGAGCAGATGCGTGCGCGGCTGCAGGCGCGGTTTGGCCGCGGCTACGACTACGCGTATCTCTTTCCGGGACTGCAGAAAGTGGTGCAGGCGGCGGGCCGCGTGATCCGCAGCGAGCAAGACCGGGGCGTGGTGGTGTTGATGGACGAACGATTTGCGCGGCACGAGGTGCGGCGGCTGTTGCCGGCGTGGTGGCGGGTACAGACGGCGGATGCAGGCTGGCGCTGACTTATAGTCCACCGCAACTCCATCGCACCTCGCCACGATTGCACCAGATGACCTCGTCGCGCACACCCCTGAAGCCCGCCGCCAGCCCGATCCCGTCCAGCGGCATCGAGCTGCACGCCGAGCCGGGCCACCTGATCCGCCGCGCACACCAGCTGGCTGTTTCGACTTTCCACGACACCCATGGACGCCAGATCACGCCGGTGCAATATGCGCTGCTGCGGGCCCTGCAGGACGAGCCCGGCATCGACCAGGTGACGCTGGCCCAGCGGGTGGCGCTGGACACCTCCACCACCGCCGACATCGCCACGCGGCTCGAAGCCAAGGGCTGGATCGTGCGCGAGCTGCTGGCGCGCCGCCAGCGTGCGCTGCGCCTGACGCCCGCGGGCGAAGCGATCCTGGCCGAGATGCTGCCCCGCGTGGGGCCGATGTACCGCCAGCTGCTGGAGCCGCTGGACCCGGCGGAGCAGGCCGAGTTCCTGCGCCTGCTGCGCAGGTTCGTGCAGCTCAACGAGGCTGCTGCCCGGCCAGATACCAAGGGTAAACCCGAGGTTTGATCCACTTTCTTTTGGCATCCACATTCCGTACAATGATCGTCATTCAGCATACTGAATGAAGTCACCTCACCCACCCCAAGGAGACACCCCATGTTCCCGAAAAACACCTGGTATGTGGCCTGCTCGGCCGACGAGATCGACGAAAAGCCGCTGGGCCGCACCATCTGCAACCAGCGCATCGTGTTCTACCGCGCGCTGCAGGGCAAGGTGGCGGCGGTGGAGGATTTCTGCCCGCACCGCGGCGCCCCGCTCTCGCTGGGTTATGTGTGCGAAGGCAAGCTGGTCTGCGGCTACCACGGGCTGGAAATGGGCTGCGACGGCAAGACGGTGGCGATGCCCGGCCAGCGCGTGGGCGGTTTCCCCGCCATCCGCAGCTTCCCCGTGGAAGAGCGCTACGGCTTCGTCTGGGTCTGGCCCGGCGACAAGGACCAGGCCGACCCGGCGCTGATCCCGCACATGGAGTGGCACGACAACCCTGCGTGGGCCTACGGCGGCGGCCTGTACCACGTGAAGGCCGACTACCGGCTCATGGTGGACAACCTGATGGACCTGACACACGAGACCTACGTGCACTCCAGCAGCATCGGCCAGAAAGAGATCGATGAAACGCCCTGCAAGACCTCGACCGAGGGCGACACGGTGACCACCAGCCGCTTCATGAGCAACATCTCGGCGCCGCCGTTCTGGAAGGCCGCGCTGCGCGCCAACCACCTGGCCGACGACGTGCCGGTGGACCGCTGGCAGATCTGCCGCTTCACGCCGCCGAGCCACGTGATGATCGAGGTGGGCGTGGCCCACGCCGGCCACGGTGGCGTGGATGCGCCGCCCGAACACAAGGTCTATGCGGTGGTGGTGGACTTCATCACCCCCGAGACCGACACCAGCATGTGGTATTTCTGGGGCATGGCGCGCCAGTTCAATCCACAGGACAAGGCGCTCACCGCGCAGATCCGCGAGGGCCAGGGCAAGATTTTTGCGGAAGACCTCGAGATGCTGGAGCGCCAGCAGCAGAACATCAGCGCCTTCCCCGAGCGCGCGCTGCTCAAGCTCAACATCGACACCGGCGGCGTACAGTCGCGCCGGGTGATCGATCGCGTGATCGCCGCCGAGCAGGCCGGCACAGCGGTGGCCGCGGCATGACGGCGCAAGCACCCACCCTGGCCGTGCGCGTGGCGCGCAAGCGTGTCGAGGCGCGGGACATCTGCAGCCTGGAGCTGGTCTCGGCCGACGGCAGCGCCCTGCCCGCCTTCAGCGCCGGCGCGCACATCGACGTGCACCTGCCCGGCGGCCTCACGCGTCCGTATTCGCTGTGCAACGCACCCACCGACACCGGGCGCTACGTGATCAGCGTGCTGCGTGACGCGAACTCACGCGGCGGCTCGGTGGCCGTGCACGAGGCGGTGACCGATGGTTCGCTGCTGCAGATCAGCCCGCCGAAGAACCACTTCCCGCTGGCCGACCAGGCACCGCACCACCTGCTGCTGGCCGGCGGCATCGGCATCACGCCGCTGCTGGCGATGGCCGAAACGCTGACCACGCGCGGCGAACCTTTCGAACTGCACCACTGCACCCGGGCACGCGAGCGCACCGCCTTCATGGAGCGCATCGCCGCCGCACCCTACGCCGCCCGGGTGAGCCACCATTTCGACGATGGTGCGCCCGGACAGCAGCTGGACATCGCCGCCACGCTGCAGGCAGCCGCACCCGGCACGCACCTCTACGTCTGCGGCCCGCAGGGCTTCATGGATGCGGTGCTGGGCACGGCGCGCCAGCAGGGCTGGCCCGAGGCGCGGCTGCACTTCGAATTTTTCAGCGCTGCACCGGTGGACACCAGCAGCGACGGCAGTTTCGAACTGGAAATCGCCAGCAGCGGCCAGGTGATCACCGTGAAGCCCGAGCAGACCGCGCTGCAGGCGCTGCAGGCCGCGGGCCTGGACATTCCCATGTCGTGCGAACAGGGCGTGTGCGGCACCTGCCTGACCGGGGTGAAGTCGGGCACGCCCGAGCACCGCGACCAGTACCTCACCCCCGAGGAGCGCGCCGCGAACGACCAGTTCCTGCCCTGCTGCTCGCGAGCGAAGAGCCCTCGTCTGGTGCTCGACCTGTAACACCAGAAAACCACCGGGCGGACAGGCCTCCAACGGGCAGCGCCGCCACCTTGCAGCCCTTCTCGTCAGCCCTCACGGAGTGAGCGTCGCGCGTGACACGGCCATGGCCTCGGCCTGTGCCGGGTTGAACCACCAGGCCGTGCGCTGGCCTGCGGCCCACCGCTTCGCCTGGTCGTTCTGGTGCGGCTGGAAGTGGCGCTCGCTGACGCCACCGGCCAGCACCGCCTCGATCTTGTCCGGGTCGCCGAAATCCACCACCAGCTGCATCGAGGCAAAGAACTTGACGTCGTAGGGCGCCTTGAAGTCGTACACGCCGCGGTTGAGGGTTTCGCCGCTGCCGGATTTGTCCAGCGAAAAACCACCGACCAGCTCCTGCCCGCTCCCCTTGCGGCGCAGCGGGCTGACGAAGGCCAGCCGGTGCGCCTGGCCCCATTGCCAGGTCGCCATGTCCTGGCCCTGCAGCGCCTCGATCGCCGCGCGGGCACGGGGCGCCGCGGCACGGATCACGTCGGCCAGGTTTTCCTTTCTCTCGGGGGTGCGCACGTCGTCGAACCACACCGCGTTGGGCGTGCTCACCAGGGCATCGAAACGCTGCTGCCAGAAATACCAGGTGGACAGCATGTCGGCTGCGGTCTGCTCGCCCAGTTCGTCCACAAAAGTACCCAGCGCGATCTCGCGGTACAGCGCCTGGTAGACCAGCGGTGCCGCCGCCTCGGCGCGGTCCACGCCGTCCCACGTCTTCAGCAGCGCCGCCAGGTCGCCGTGGACGGGGTCGTCCTGCAGGGCGGCCACGATCAGCGGACGCAGCACATCGCTCTGCAGGTTGCGGTCGTCGCGCATCAGGGCCCAGTGGTCGTCCACGCTCATCCCGCTGGCCTGGTCCAGCACCTCGCTCATGCGCTGGTAGCGGTAGCCGGGTGCCAGGTAGCTCGTGTAGTACCAGGGGAAGCCGGCGGGGCGGGTGTCGTGGTTCGCCGTGCCGACCCAGGCGCGTGCCGGGTTGAACTGACCGGGCATGCGGTCCTTGGGGATGAAGCCGGTCCAGTCGTCGCTGCCGTCGGCGGGCGGCTGGCGCGGCACGCTGCCGTCGGCGCCGGCACGGATCGGCACGGCGCCGGTGGCGCGGTGGCCGATGGCGCCCTGGTCGTCGGCAAAGACGAAGTTGAACATCATGAGGTCGATCTTCTGCAGCTCGGTATCCAGCGCGGCCGCATTGGGCGCCGTGAGCAGGCCTTCGAAACCGAGTTGCGGCGCCAGCACCTCGGCGTCGGTGGAGCGCAGCACCAGCAGCTGGTCGCCCTTCGGACCCAGGCCCGGGTGGTCGCTGATGACCGGGCCGCGGCGCGTGAAGCGCACCTTCAGTGTCTGTTCGCGCACACCGCCAGGCGCCGCGCCGTCCTGGATGCGGATCACCTCGTTGACCACCTCGAAGGGCCGGCTCGTGCCGCCGTCCAGGTAGCGCTGCGGATCGGCCGGGTCCAGTGTCTCGACGTAGAGGTCCTGCACGTCGCCGTAGGCGTTGGTGACGCCGAAGGCGACGTGCCGGGTGCGCCCGATCAGGATGCCGGGCATGCCGGGCAGCGCCGCACCCACGGCCTGGATGCCGGGCGCGAACAGGCCCACCGGGTGCCACATGCCGGGGAGGATGCGGTTGTCCAGGTGCGGGTCGTTGGACAGCATGGCCTTGCCCGAGGCGCTGCGCGACGGACCCACGGCCCAGTTGTTGGACCCCAGGCCCTGGTGGTTCAGGGTCTCGGGAGCGAACAGCAGGTCGGCCCAGTCCAGGTCCAGCCGGGCGGTGGCGGTGGTGGGCGCATCGGGCGCCGCATCGGTCGTCCCCGCAGGCCAGTCGGGGTTGCGGTTCAGCGGAAAGAGCTCGCGGGCGCGCTCCCGGCCCAGCCGGTCGATCAGCTTCTGGGCCACCACCTCGCTCTTGAAGTTGGTGGCGTGGTTGTAGTGCACGAAATGCACCAGCGTGACCAGGTCGCTCACGCTCCAGGACCGGGGCTGGAGCCCGGCGATCCGGAGTTCGATCGGGTGCTCCGACGCATGGTCCCGCACATAGGCGTTGATGCCGTCCACATAGGGCTGCAGGAAAGCGCGCGTCTGCGGCCCGATCCGCTGGGCGTGACGCTCGCCGTTGCGCTGGATGCCGAGCACGCGCATGCGCACATCGCTGGGCAGCGCGGCTTCGCCGAAGCTGGCGGCCAGTTCGCCGCGCCAGGTGGCTCTGAACAGCTCCATCTGCATCAGGCGGTGTTGCGCGGTGATGAAGCCCTGGGCACGGAACAGGTCCGGCGTGTTGGCGGCAAAGATATAGGGCACGCCCGCCGCGTCGCGCAGCACCTTCACCGGCGCGCTCAGACCGGAGAGCCGGAGTTCTCCGTCCACCTGGGGACGCCCGGATGACCGCAGCAGCCAGTAACCCACCAGCGCGGCCAGCAGGGTCAGCAACAACAGGCCGGCCAGCAGCCATTTCAGGATCTTGATCACAGCGGGGTCTCCTCGTGGCTGGAATTTTTCGACGGTGGACAGCCGCTGGCATGATGGTCTTGCGGCATCGGATGACCGGGCGTCAACGGTAACTGGCCAGGTGGATGCTGGTCTCGGTCGCGCGGATGCCGCTGATCAGGCGCACGCGCTCCAGTGTCTGCGAGAGTTCCTGCATCGAACCCACTTCCAGTTCGGCCAGCAGGTCCCAGCGGCCGTTGGTATCGTGCAGCGCGGCCACGCCGGGTTCACCCAACAGGCTGGCGATCACCAGCCGGGTCTGGTTGCCCTCGACCTGCACGCTCATCCAGGCACGGATGCGTTCGGGCTGCGACTCGGGCTTGAGGCGCACGGTGTAGCCCACGATCACCTGCGTGTCCTCCAGCTTGCGCAGCCGGTTGGTGACCGTGCCGCGCGACACCTTGAGTTTGTGCGCGAGGTCGGCCACCGAGAGCCGCGCGTCCTGCCGCAGCAGGGCGATGAGTTGCTGGTCGAGCTGGTCCATGGTCAAAACGCCAATCAAGCTTGTCGATTTGGCATATTTTCTGCCATTTCTCTACTTTTTTGCCGATTTTCATTGGCGTGCCATGCGGGCAGACTTGCACGACCGGTTGGCGGTCCTTTTTTCGCACCGTTTTCCGAACAACACGAGACGACCATGAAGAACACCGCCCAAACCCAGTTGCGCCAATTCCGCGACACCGGCACCCTGTACCTGAGCGCGCCCGAAGCCGCCGAGCTGATCCGCCGCCTCGGCCTGCCGCACTGCCTGCAACAGATGGCCGACCACATCCGCGCCGACTTCCTGCGCTGGGCCGATTTCGACAAGAGCGCGCGTGTCGCCGCGCATTCGAAAGACGGCGTGATCGAGCTCATGCCGGTGGCCGACAACCACCACTACAGCTTCAAGTACGTCAATGGTCACCCCACCAACCACCGCCACGACCTGCCCACCGTCATGGCCTTCGGCGTGCTGGCCGACGTGGACACCGGCGCCCCGCTCTTCCTGAGCGAGCTCACGCTCACCACGGCGCTGCGCACCGCCGCCATGTCGGCGCTGGCTGCGAAGACACTGGCCCGCCCCGACAGCCGCGTGATGGCGTTGATCGGCAACGGCGCGCAGAGCGAATTCCAGGCCCTGGCCTTCCAGCACCTGGTCGGGATTGAATCACTGCGCGTGTACGACGTGGACCCCGCCGCCAGCGCCAAGTTGGTGGCCAACCTGCAGGGCAGCGGCCTGCAGATCACCGTGTGCCAGAGCACGGCCGAAGCTGCGAAAGGTGCCGACATCGTGACGACCGTCACCGCCGACAAAGCCATGGCCCTGATCCTCACGCCCGACATGGTTCAGCCCGGCATGCACCTCAACGCCGTGGGCGGCGACTGCCCGGGCAAGACCGAGCTGCACGGCACCATCCTTGACGCGGCCAAGGTGTTCGTGGAGTACGAGCCGCAATCGCGCATCGAAGGCGAGATCCAGCACAAGGACGCGGACTTCGCCGTCACCGAACTCTGGCAGGTGCTGCGCGGCGAATCCGCCGGGCGCGACAGCGCCGATCAGGTCACCGTGTTCGACTCGGTGGGCTTCGCGCTCGAGGATTTCTCGGCGCTGCGTTTCATGATGGACAGCGCGGTTCGGCTGGGCATGGGCGAGCGCATCGCGCTGATCCCGCAGCTGGCGGATCCGAAGAACCTGTTCGGCACGCTGGCCGCACCGGTTTGCGTCCCGGCACGGCTGAAGCAGATCGCTGCAGCCGCACCGGCCTGAACGGCCACCCTCAGATCAATCGTCGTCGTCGAGCTCGGCATTCCAGCCCATGGCCTTGGCGCGTTCCACGGCCTCGGCATGGATGCGTGCGTGGCGTTCAGCCAGCTCGGGCGGCAGGCGACTGGGCAACTGGCCATAGGGCTCCCACGCCTTGTGCACCGCCTCGAAGAGGTTCTGCAGGTCGCCCGCGTTCTTGCCGCCGAAACCATCGCCCTCGGGCAACAGACCGAACACCCAGGCGTCGCGGATGATGCGCCCGGTCATGGTCATGCCATGGTGGTCTTCGTGGTCGATACCACCGTAGGTGTGGGTGCGGCTGTGGATCATGCTCATGTTGGTTACCTCGTGAGGCCAGCATACAGGACCGGCAGCTTTTCGGGCAGGCGTTCCACCTTGTCCACCACGAGGTAGTTGCGCTCGCCGAAGATGCGGCGGACGTACTGGTCGGCACGCGGGTCCAGGCTCATGCAGTAGGTCATGACGCCGTTGCGGCCCGCCTCTTCCACCGCCTTCTTGGTGTCGTGGCGCAGGTACTGCGGGTCGCGCACATCCACGTCGGCCGGTTCGCCGTCGGTGATGACCAGCAGCAGCTTCTTGCTGCTGCGCTGCACCTTCAGCGCGGCGGCGGCGTGGCGGATGGCCGCGCCCATGCGGGTGGAGAGCTGTCCCTCCATGCCGGCCAGGCGCGCCTTGGCGATGTCGTCGTAGGGCTGGTCGAAGTCCTTGAAACGCCAGTAGTTCACGTCGTGCCGGCCGTCGGAGCAGAAACCGTGGATGGCGAACGGGTCGCCCACCTTCTGGATCGCGTCGGCCAGCAGCGCGCAGGCCGAGCGCGTGAGTTCGAGCACCGTGTGCTCCTGGCCCGCCACCTTGTCGTTGGTGGACTGCGACAGGTCCAGCAGCACCAGCACCGAGATGTCGCGCGTCTTGCGCACGCTGCGCATCATGATGCGCGGGTCGGGCTGGCGGCCCATGCGCATCTCGATCACCGAGGCCAGCGCGGCGTTCAGGTCGATATCGTCGCCGTCTTCGAGCTTGCGGATGCGCTGCACGCCCTGCGGCTGCATCGCGTCCAGGATGTACTTCATGCGGCCGATCAGACGACGGTGCTCGACCAGGATGCTGTCGATCACCGCCGCGTCGCCAGCCTTGGGGCGGCGCTCCTGCACCGTGGCCCAGGCCGGGCGTTCGAGCTGGATCATGTGGTCCCACTCGCCGTAGTGCACCGGCGGCAGCACCGGCTCGCGTCCTTCGCTTTGATTGAAGGAGACGCCCAGGTCTTCGTAGGGGAAGAGCTCGGTGCCCAGCACCCAGACTTCCTGCGCGTCATCGCCTGCGCCCTCGACCTCGATCTCGTTGACGAACTCCATCAGGTTGACCTTCTTGCGCACCTGCTGCGGCGGCTCGTAACCGGCAGCGATGGAACGTTCGAAGTCGAAACCGTCGAAGGCCCAGAAGTAGCGGTTGTCATCGCGGTAGGCCGCCGTCTGCAGATCGGCGCGCGGCTGGAAGGCCGGCCCCTGCGTCAGTTCGCGGTAGCTGTGCGCCAGCTGCACGCCGAGCTCCCACGAAACGGTGTTGTCGTGCGGGTCTGTCTGGATTCGCGGCAGCGCCTCGGCCAGCAGCGTGCGGCCCTGGGCGATCCAGGGGTGCGCGTCTTCGTACGCCGGATCCAGCAACGCGCGCGCGAGGCGGTTGAGCCAGTCACCGGCCGTGGCTTGCTGCGTGGCCTGCACGGTGTGCAACTGCGCCCAGAGCGGGCGCAGGCCGGGAAAGCGCGCCAGCGTGATCGCTTCGACCCGCGCGTCCTCCACCAGGCCAATCACGGCCATCTGCCAGGGGTTCAGCGACTCGGCCGAGATCGGCTGGCGCGTGAACACCACGTGCGCCGCAGCGTGGGCGGCGGCGGCGCGGTAGAGCTGGGTGGCGTCCACCGGTCCGGCACTGCCTTCCACCGCATCGTAGGCGTCGGGCAGGTGGATGAAGTAGTCCTCGATGAAGGGGCGATAGCCTTCGCGGCTCTCGTAGTCACCCGCCGTGGGCCGCATGAAGAAGTCGCGCCCCCAGAGCGCGCGCAGGTACATGTTGATGCGCCGCTGCACGTCCACCAGCAGCGTGCCCTTGCGCTCCTTCTGCAACATGGCCAGCGACTCTTTGGACTGCAGACCGAAGTAGGCGATCTGTTCCTCGTAGTTCGTGCGGTGCGCCTGCGCGCCCCAGGTGGCCCAGCGGCGCAGGCCGCCGAGCGTGAGCTGACCAAACAAGGCGTCGAGCTGGCCCAGCATGGGCCGCAGGCCACGCGGCGCCTGCGCCACCAGGGTGTTGAGGAACTGCAGGTACTGCATGAACAGCGCACCGTCGGCCAGGCGGCGCGCGGCCGTGGGCGAGGTGGCGAGCACCAGCTCGATCACCGCCCCCGATGTCTTGGACGCCAGCAGCAGCGCGGTGGTGGCCAGCTCACCCACCACGTCCTCGCCGATTTCCTTGGCCACCTGCGGCGCGCCGTCGATCCAGGCGTTGACCAGTTCGTGGCCGCGCCCCAGGCCGCGCAGCGCGGCCGCGCCCTTCACGTAGTTGTCCAGCCCGCGCGCGGAAAAAACCTTGGTGGCCTCGGACCAGCTGTGCTCAAGCAGCTCGCGCGAGGCGGGCTCCAGCTGGTCGATCCACTCGGCGTGATCCTGAAGATGGACGCTCATGACAGACAGGTCCTCGTGGGTGGCTACCAATCACCGCTTGCCAGCCCCAAGGTCCAGAACACCGCGGAACCGGCTTTGCCGGGCCGCAGGTATTGCCCCCTGGGAGGTGACGCCGAAGGCGGCGTGGCGGCGTTAGAAAAAAGTGGCGACAGCCGCGTCCAGCGCGTCACGCATGTCCGGATCGTCGGTGATCGGGCGCACCAGGGCCACGCGGCAGGCGGCCTGCGCGGCCACACCCTTGGCAATCAGGCTGCCTGCGTAAATCAGCATGCGGGTGGAGATGCCTTCGTCCAGGCCGTGGCCCTTGAGGTTGCGCGCGCGCTCGGCGATGCCGACCAGCTTGCCCGCGACGTCCAGGCTCACGCCGGTTTCGTGCGCCACGATTTCGGCTTCGACGGCGTGTTCGGGGTAGTTGAAATCCAGCGCGCCGAAGCGCTGCTTGGTGGACTGCTTCAGATCCTTCATCAGGCTCTGGTAGCCCGGGTTGTAGGAGATGACGATCTGGAAGTCAGGGTGTGCCCGGACCAGCTCGCCTTTTTTCTCCAGCGGCAGCACGCGGCGGTTGTCGGTCAGCGGGTGGATGACCACCGTGGTGTCCTGCCGTGCCTCGACCACCTCGTCGAGGTAACAGATGGCGCCAAAGCGCGCGGCCATGGCCAGCGGCCCGTCCTGCCAGCGGGTCCCGTTGGCGTCCAGCAGGAAGCGGCCAACCAGATCGCTGGCCGTCATGTCTTCGTTGCAGGCCACCGTGATCAGCGGCCTGTTCAGCTTCCAGGCCATGTACTCGACGAAGCGCGTCTTGCCACAGCCGGTGGGGCCCTTGAGCATCATGGGCATGCGCACCGAGTACGCAGCCTCGTACAGCTCGACCTCGTCGGCCACCGGGCGGTAATAGGGTTGCTGCGCGACGCGGTAGGCGTCCAGGTTCTCACTCATGCTTGTCTCCTCATGCTTGCGCGTTCTGCGCGAGGTCCAGTCCAGTCGCAAGACGCCCAGGCGGCGCGCCTTGCGACTGGGCTCTGCGCCACGGGTGGCGGCGCAGGGTCCAGTTTCACTTACACGGTCTTGCCGCGAAATATGACCATTGAAGCGCCTTGCGACTGCTTGAAGTTGTCGTAGCCGATCAGACGGATGTGGTTTTCCGGATTGGCCTTGCGGCAGGCCTCGCACTCGGCCAGCACCTTGTCCACGTCGGTCTCACCGAACATCGGCAGCTTCCACATGTACCAGTAGGAATCCATCAGGTACTGGGGTTCGGTGTGCTCGATGGCCGGGTTCAGGCCCTTCTTCACTAGGTACTCCACCTGCTTGCGGATTTCCTCGGTGGTCATGGCCGGCAGGTAGGAGAAGGTCTCGAACTTGCGGCTGGCCGGATCGGACAGGCGGGAGTTGTAGTCTTGCATGCTCATGGTGTGTGTCCTTTCAGATGTATCGGTGCGTGATCACTTGTGGGCGATGTCGAGCTTGTCCACGGTGTCGAACTCGAACTTGATCTCTTTCCAGGTTTCCATGGCGATCTTGAGTTCGGGCGAGTGCTTGGCGGCATCGGACAGGACGGCCTTGCCTTCCTTCTCCACCGCCACACCTTCGTTGCGCGCCTTGACGCAGGCTTCCAGCGCGACGCGGTTGGCCGCAGCGCCGGCGGCGTTGCCCCATGGGTGGCCCAGCGTGCCGCCACCGAACTGCAGCACCGAGTCGTCACCGAAGATGTTGACCAGCGCGGGCATGTGCCAGACGTGGATGCCGCCAGAGGCCACCGGCAGCACGCCGGGCATGGAGCCGAAGTCCTGGTCGAAGAAGATGCCGCGGCTGCGGTCTTCCTTGATGAACTCGTCACGCATGATGTCGATCCAGCCCAGCGTCGAGGCGCGGTCGCCTTCGAGCTTGCCCACCACGGTGCCCGAGTGCAGGTGGTCTCCGCCGGACAGGCGCAGCACCTTGGTCAGGACGCGGAAGTGGATGCCGTGGTGCGGGTTGCGGTCGAGCACGGCGTGCATGGCACGGTGGATGTGCAGCAGCATGCCGTTGTCGCGGCACCAGTTGGCCAGGCCGGTGTTGGCCGTCAGGCCGCCGGTCAGGTAGTCGTGCATGATGATCGGCGAGCCGATTTCTTTCGCGTACTCGGCGCGCTTGTACATCTCTTCAGGCGTGGGGGCGGTCACGTTCAGGTAGTGGCCCTTGCGCTCGCCGGTTTCGCGCTCGGCCTTCTCGATGGCTTCCTGCACGAAATCGAAACGCTGGCGCCAGCGCATGAACGGCTGGCTGTTGACGTTCTCGTCGTCCTTGGTGAAGTCCAGGCCACCGCGCAGGCACTCGTACACGGCGCGGCCGTAGTTCTTGCCCGACAGGCCCAGCTTGGGCTTGATGGTGCAGCCCAGCAGCGGACGGCCGTACTTGTTCATCACGTCGCGCTCGACCTGGATGCCGTGGGGCGGGCCACCGCAGGTCTTGACGTAGGCGATCGGGAAACGGATGTCTTCCAGGCGCAGGGCGCGCAGGGCCTTGAAGCCGAACACGTTGCCGACCAGCGAGGTCAGCACGTTGACCACCGAACCCTCTTCGAAAAGGTCGATCGGGTAGGCCACGAAGGCGTAGAAGCAGGTGTCGTCGCCGGGCACGTCTTCGATGCGGTAGGCGCGGCCCTTGTAGTAGTCGAGGTCGGTCAGCAGGTCGGTCCAGACCGTGGTCCAGGTGCCGGTGGACGACTCGGCGGCCACGGCAGCGGCCACCTCTTCGCGGTCCACGCCGGCTTGCGGCGTGATCTTGAAACACGCGAGGATGTCGGTGTCCTTGGGGGTGTAATGGGGTTCCCAGTACGTGCTGCGGTATTCCTTGACACCGGCGCTGTAGGTTTTCGTGGCCATGCGTGTTGCTCCTTTTCGGGTGGTCGAACGTCTCACTGTGGTGCTCAAAGCGCCCGTATGTACTTGGATGGGGCGTACTTGCTCTGAACTGGTGCGGATTGTTAGTCGCCAGAACAATAAATAAAAGTAAAATGTTTTTACTGTTACGTTAGATTTTTATCTAACTATTCTGGAGGCCTGCATGAACCTGCGCCACGCCACCCTGCACCAGCTGCGCATCTTCCTCGCCGTGGCGCGCCACAGCAGCTTTGCGCGCGCGGCCGAAGAGCTGCACCTGTCGCCGCCCACGCTGTCGCTGCAGGTCAAGCAACTGTCGGAAACGGTGGGCCAGCCGCTGTTCGAACAGCTGGGCAAGAAGATCTTTCTCACCGCCGCAGGGCAAACGCTGGCCGAGGCCTGCCAGGACATCGAGACCCGGATGGAGCGCCTGTCGCAGGACCTCGCCGCGTTGCAGGGCGTGGAACGCGGCAGTCTGAAGCTCGCGATCCTGACCACGGTGAAGTACACCGTGCCCAAGCTGCTGGGCGGTTTCTGCGCGGCGCACCCGGGCATCGACGTCGCGATGCTGGTGGGCAACCGCGAAAACCTGCTGCAACGCCTGGCCGCCAACCAGGACGACCTCTACATCATGGGCCAGCCGCCGGAGAGCATGGACGTCGTCTGCGAGGACTTTGCCGACAACCCGCTGGTGCTGGTGGCACCGCCCGACCATCCGCTGGTGGGGCAGAAAAGGATTCCGCCACAGCGGCTGATGAACGAACCCTTCATCCTGCGTGAGCCCGGCTCGGGCACGCGCCTGACGGCCGAAAAGTTCTTTGCCAGCCAGGGCGTGGTGCTGAAGAACCGGCTCGAAGTGGGCAGCAACGAAGCCATCAAGCAGACCGTGGCCGGGGGCCTGGGTCTGGCCGTGCTCTCCAGCACCACGGTGGTGTCCGAGCTCGCGCTGGGCGAACTGGTGTTGCTCGACGTGGAGGGTTTCCCGCTGATCCGTCGCTGGCACGTGGTGTATCCGCGCGGCAAGCGGCTCTCAGCCGCGGCGCTGGCGTTCAAGGACTGGCTGTTCGAACACCGCCCCCGCGCCGTGGTCTGAGGAAGACACCCCGTCAGGGGCGGGTGACTGCAGCGCAGGCAGCTTCAGCCCTCATGACCGGCCGACAGCGGCGTGATGAGCACCTGGTCGATGCGCCGGCCATCGAGCACCAGCACCTCAAAGCGCCAGCCCTCGCACTCCACGCTGTCAGACTGTTCGAGCAGGTCGCCGGCCACGGTCTGCATCAGCCCCGCCACCGTGTTGTAGCGGCCTTTGTCCTCGTCGGGCAGCTCCTCAATGTCCAGCCGCGCCTTGAGTTCGGCCACCGGCATGGCGCCGTCGACCAGCCAGGCGCCGTCTTCGCGCTGCGTGGCCCAGGCGTCCAGAGCGGCGTGCGGCGAAAGCTCTCCGGTGATGGCTTCCAGCATGTCCAGCGGCGTCAGTATCCCCTGCACCACGCCGTACTCGTCCACCACAAACACCATGCGCGTGGAACGCTCGCGAAACTGTTCCAGCAGCTCCATGCCGGTGAGCGTTTCCGGCACGAACACGGCGGGCTGCACGTGGCGCATCAGGGGTTCGTTGTTGCCCTCGGCCTGCAGCGCCAGCATGCGCGGCAGGTGGATCACGCCCACCACATCGTCAAGGCCGCCGCGGCACACCGGGTACCAGGAGTGGCCGGTGGTCCAGGCCTTCTGCACCGCCGTGTCGATGCCATCCTCGGCGTCCAGCCATTCGATGTCGGCGCGCGGCACCATGATGGACGTGAGCTGCCGGTCGTCCAGCTGGAACACATTGCGCACCATCTGGTGCTCGTGCTCTTCGATGATGCCCGCGTCCACGCCCTCTTCCAGGCTGGCGTTGATCTCCTCTTCGGTGACATGCTGCACCGCATTGGTGTCGATGCGCAGCAGCTTGAGCATCCACTGCGTGGTGTGCGTCAGCAGCCACACAAAGGGCTTGGCTGCGGTCGCCACAAAGGTCATCGGCCGCGACACCCAGCGCGACACCGCCTCGGGGTAAAGCTGGCCAATCCGCTTGGGCACCAGCTCGCCGAACACGATGGTGATGAAGGTGATGACCACCACCACCACGGCGGTGGCCGTGACGCTGGCCGAGCCCTCTGCCATGCCCCAGCCCTGCAGACGCACGGCCAGTGAGTTGCTGAAGGCGGCCTCGCCCACGATGCCGTTGAGCATGCCGATCGAGGTGATGCCCACCTGCACCGACGAGAGGAACTGGGTCGGGTTCTCCAGCAGCTTGAGGGCGGTGATGGAACCCTTGTCACCCGCCTCGGCCATCGCCGCCAGCCGGGCCTTGCGGCTGGAGGCCAGCGCCAGCTCCGACATGGCAAAAGCCCCGTTGAGCAGGGTCAGGAAAACGATCAGGAGGATATCCATAATGGGCGGATGGCACTTTACATGATTGGTGATGTGCAGGGCTGCGACGATGCCCTGGGCCGCCTGCTCGACGAAATCGGTTTTTCACCCAGCCGGGACACGCTGTACCTGTTGGGCGATCTGGTCAATCGCGGTCCGCAGTCGCTGGCCGTGATGCGGCGCCTGATGGCGCTCGAAGGCTCGGCGCAATGCCTGCTGGGCAACCACGACCTGCACCTGCTGGCGACCGCGCACGGTGTGCGCAAGGCGCACCGCAGCGACACCGTGGCCGACATCCTGGGCGCACCCGACCGCGCTGCCCTGCTCGACTGGCTGCGCTGGCGCCCGATGGCCTTGCACGAGCACGGCTGGCTGATGGTGCACGCCGGCGTTTTGCCGCAATGGGACGTGGCCCAGACGCTGGTTCTGGCAGGAGAACTGCAGGCGGTGCTGCGCAGTCCGGACTGGGTCCATTTCCTGCACGACATGTATGGCAACCAGCCGGATTTCTGGAGCGATGCGCTGCGCGGCGCCGAACGCCTGCGGGTGATCGTCAACGCATTGACACGCCTGCGGTTTTGCACCGCCCAGGGCGTGATGGAGTTTGAAAGCAAGGACAGCGCAGACGGCGCACCCGCAGGCTTCATACCCTGGTTTGACGTGCCCGGGCGCCGGACCGCGGATGTGCCGGTGGCCTTCGGGCACTGGTCCACGCTGGGCAACATCCAGCGCGCCAGGGTGTTGCCACTGGACAGCGGCTGTGTCTGGGGTGGCTGCCTGACGGCGGCCCGCATCGGCAGCGCCCTGGGTGAAGTCGAGCAGATCTCGGTGCGCTGCCCGCAGGCACGCAGGCCGGGCAAGGACTGAGGCGACACCACGGGTGGTGCGTGTGGTTCAGCTTTGCTGTTCCGGCTCCGGCGTGGGTACCGCTGCAGGCACCGGTACCGGTGGACTCTTGAACAGCGCGGGCACCTTCTTGCGCGTCTTGATGTTGGGCGAGAGGCTGCGCGCGGCAGCGGGCTGGGACGCCTCCCACGAGGGCTTCGCATCGGGAGCGATGCTCGGTTCGTAGGGCTTGTCAAACAGCGGGTCGGCCGGTGCCCGAGGCGCACGGGCGGGCCGGCTGCCGGGCGCCGAGCGCGTGTCCGACTCAAACCGGCTCCCTGAACGGGATTCGCTGCGCCCCTCCCCGCGGGACTCACGCGGCGGACGGCTGTCCCGCGCTTCGCGTACCTCGCGGTCCTCCCGGTCCGGCGGCTGCTGCCAGGCCCGCTGTCCGTCGTTGAAGTGCCCCGCTGGCCGGCGGTCGGCTTCGAACTCCAGTGCTTCCAGTTCGAGTTTTTTGCCCAGCAGCTTTTCCAGATCGCCCATCAGGCGCGTGTCGCGTGCGCTGACGAACGAGACCGCCAGACCCGAGGCCCCGGCGCGGCCGGTGCGACCGATGCGGTGCACATAGTCTTCGGCGTTGAACGGGATGTCGAAGTTGAAAACTGCCGGCACGTCTTTGATGTCGAGGCCGCGCGCGGCCACGTCGGTGCAGACCAGCAGGTCCACCGCACCGCTCTTGAAAGCTTCCAGCGCCTTGAGGCGTTCGTCCTGGCTCTTGTCGCCGTGCAGCGCCGTGGTGTTCAGGCCCTCGCGCTCCAGCGAGCGCGCCAGGCGAGCACAACCCAGCTTGCTGTTGACGAACACGAAAGCCTGCTTCATGCCCCGGTCTTTCAGGATCTGCTTGAGCACCGCGCGCTTGTCGTCGTCCTCCACGCGGTAGAAATGCTGCTCCACCGTGGAGGCGGTGGCGTTGGAGCGGGCCACCTCGATGGTCACCGGGTCCTGCAGGTAGCTGTTGGCCAGACGCTTGATTTCGGGCGAGAAAGTGGCCGAAAACAGCAGCGTGGTGCGCTGCTTGGGCAGGTAGCTCAGGATGCGCTGCAGGTCGGGCAGAAAACCGATGTCCAGCATGCGGTCGGCTTCATCCAGCACCACGTACTCGACCTGATTCAACACGCAGTTCTTGGCTTCGATGTGGTCCAGCAGCCGCCCGGGTGTGGCCACCAGCACTTCGACACCCTTTTTCAACTCGGCGGTCTGCGGCTTCATGTCCATGCCGCCGAACACCACGGCGCTGCGCAACTGCGTGTATTTGGCGTAGAGCTTCACCTGCTCGGCCACCTGGTCGGCCAGCTCGCGCGTGGGCAGCAGCACCAGGGCACGCACCGGGTGGCGCGCCGGCGAAGTGGACGGATTTTCGTGTTTCATCATCCGCTGCAGCAGCGGCAGGGTGAAAGCGGCCGTCTTGCCGGTGCCGGTCTGTGCGGCCCCCATGACATCGCGGCCCTGCAGCACCACGGGAATGGCCTGCGCCTGGATCGGCGTCATGTTCTCGTAGCCCATTTCGGCCACGGCCCGCTCCAGCGAGGGTGATAGGGAAAGTTGGGAAAAGGATTGGGTCATTTCTGTACGGGTTGTCGCCCCCGACCCTGGCTGCGCCAGGCACCCTGAGGGGGTACAGTCTTTCCCGGGGCAAACCCGGCAAACAACTTGGGAGCCCGGTATTGTCTCACTTTGACCGCAATTCACCCAATCGCCCGCCACCCAGGGGCGGAGGGGGACTCAGAGGGTTCGCGCCTTGAAGGTGTCGCAGGCCTGCACATTGCCGCCTTCCAGCCCGGTGTGGAACCAGCGTTGACGCTGCTCACTGGTGCCATGGGTGAAGCTGTCGGGCACCACCATGCCCTGGCTCTTGCGCTGCAGGGCATCGTCGCCGATGGCCGCAGCAGCGTTGAGTGCCTCGTCCACATCACCCGGCTCCAGGATCGCGTTGGTCTTGTGGTTGTGGTGGGCCCAGATGCCGGCAAAACAGTCGGCCTGCAGTTCCAGCCGCACGCTCAGGGCGTTGTATTCGCGCTCGCTGACGCGCCCGCGCGTCTGCTCCATCTTATCGGTCACGCCCAGCAGGTTCTGCACATGGTGGCCGACCTCGTGCGCGATCACATAGGCCTGCGCAAAGTCGCCCGGCGCGCCGAGCTGGCTGCGCAGGGTCTCATAAAAGCTCAGATCGATGTAGACCTTCTGGTCCCCCGGACAGTAGAACGGTCCCATGGCGGACTGGCCGGTTCCGCAGGCCGTGGGCGTGGCGCCGCGGAACAACACGAGCCGCGGCTTCGTGTATTGCGCTCCGCCCTGCTGGAACACGGTGGTCCAGACGTCTTCGGTGCCACCCAGCACCGACGCCACAAACTGGCCCATCTGGTCGGTCGGCCTTTCGGCACTCACGGGGGCGGGCGCGGTCTGCTCCTGGGTGGGCATGAGATCACCGCCACCACCGAGGAAACCCAGGATCGTCATCGGGTTGATGCCGAAGATCCAGCCCGCCAGCAGCGCGATCACGATGGTGCCCAGGCCCACCCCCTTGCCACCCACACGGCGTCCGCCGCCGAACATGCCGCCGCCCGGCTGCGAGCGGCGGTCTTCCACCTGGTCCGACTGGCGGTTGTTTTCCCATTTCATGGTGTGGCTCCTCGGGGGATGGTGGGGGGAACTCGGTTGTGTCACGATGGTCGCACACCACAGGTCGGCGCGATACCGACCTGACCGGCCGCATCGTACAAAAGCACTACAGGCTGCATTATGCAAACACCGCAAACGTCACCCGTCCCGACACCGGCGGGAACCCCCTCCCGGCGCGGTTCCACCTGGATGCGGAGCGCACTGCTGGCCGCGTCGGTGGCCCTGCTCGCGGGATGCGCCAGCACGCTCACGGCCAAGGTCACCCGCTTCAACCAGTGGCCGGCCGATGCCGCGGGCCACACCTACAGCTTCACCGCGGCGGAACCGGCTCGCGAACTGGAAGTGGGGGCCTACCAGGCGCAAGTCAGCGCCGAGCTGGAACGCATCGGCTTGCGTGCGGCGCCCGCCGGGCAGACCGGCCGGTTCGTGGTCCAGCTCATGGCCAACATGACCGAGCGGGAACGCAAGCAGCTGGAGCCGGTGTACCGGGACGAGTGGGTATGGGTGCCCGCCTACCGCGACGCACACGGCCACCTGCGCGGCGGTTACTGGGTGCCCGACCCGTGGGGTCCGCGCTGGGTGGGCGACCGCCAGGTCACGCGCACGGTACAGATCAGTCGCCTACAAGTGTCCATCACCGAACCGGGCACGAAACGCACGGTGTTCGAAGCCAACGCCCTGAATGAAGGCACGGGCGAGGATCTGGTGGAAGTGGTGCCCTACCTGGTGCGCGCCATGTTCCAGGACTTCCCCGGCGCCAACGGGCAAGTGCGAAGCCTGACCTTCGACCTGCCGAAGAAGTGAACGCTCAGGTCTTGGGCAGCGTCACGCCGACCTGACCCTGGTACTTGCCGCCGCGGTCCTTGTAGCTGGTCTCGCAGACGTCGTCCTTGTCGCTCTCGAAGAACAGCACCTGGGCGCAGCCCTCGCCCGCGTAGATCTTGGCTGGCAGCGGCGTGGTGTTGCTGAACTCCAGCGTCACGTAACCTTCCCACTCGGGCTCGAAGGGCGTCACGTTGACGATGATGCCGCAGCGTGCGTAGGTGCTCTTGCCCAGGCAGATGGTCAGCACGTTGCGCGGGATGCGGAAGTACTCCATGGTGCGCGCCAGCGCGAAGCTGTTGGGCGGGATCACGCAGACGTCCTTGTTGATGTCCACGAAGCTGTTTTCGTCGAAGTTCTTCGGATCCACCACCGTGCTGTGGATGTTGGTGAAAACTTTGAATTCGGGGGCGCAGCGGATGTCGTAGCCGTAGCTGCTGGTGCCGTAACTCACGATTTTTTCGCCAGCAGCGTTTTGCCGAACCTGGCCAGGTTCGAAGGGCTCGATCATGCCGTGCTGCTCGGCCATGCGGCGGATCCATCTGTCGCTCTTGATGCTCATGCTGGTGTGCTCCGGTGTTGCCGCCGATTGTAAGGAAGAGCCCCCGAGCGTACCGCGCCTGTGGCGGCGCGGGCCGGGGCTCGTCCAATGCGCGGGTCGCTGCCCCCCCCAAGGGGGCTGACCTGGCTTGGGCGGCCTGGCGCCAGATCGCGCGACGATCCAGCCGATTCAAGCAGTGTGAACGCGCTCCACCACCCGGTCATCACCGAGCACGATCAGCGCAAACAACAGCTCGTCGAGGCTGTTCGCCTGCGCGGTCTTCCGCGCCAGCAGCGGCGTGGCCTTCGGATCAAGCACCACGAAGTCGGCCTCGTAGCCCGGCTGCAGGTTGCCCACCACCCCGTCAAGACCGAGCGCCCGGGCGGCTCCCGCCGTGTGTTGCCACCAGAGCTGGCCCGGCGTCAGGCTCACCCCGGTCTTGTGCTGGCCCGCGCGACCCACGTAATAGGCGGCCAGCATGGTGTGGAACGGCGAAAAGCTGGTGCCCCCACCCACATCGCTGGCCAGGCCGTAGCGCATGCCCGCGTCGTCGGCTGCTGCGTAGTCAAAGAATCCGCTGCCCAGGAACAGGTTGCTGCTCGGGCTGATAGCCGCCGCCGCACCCGTCTCGCGCATGAGCGCGCGGTCGGTCGCATCGAAGTGGATGCAGTGGGCGTAGACGGCACGTTCGCGCAGCAGGCCGGCATCGGCGTACACACCGAGGTAGCTGCGAGCATGCGGAAACAGCTCGGCCACCCACTTCACCTCGTCCACGTTCTCGGCCACGTGCGACTGGATCCACACGTCGCTGTACTTCTCGGCCAGTTCGCCGGCACCGCGCAGCTGCTCGGGTGAGCTGGTGGGCGCAAAGCGCGGCGTGATCGCATAGCCCAGCCGGTCCACGCCGTGCCAGCGCCGGATCAGCGCCTCGGTGTCGATCAGGCTCTGCTCGGTCTCATCGCGCACGCCATCGGGGCTGTGGCGGTCCTGCAGCACCTTGCCGGTGATGAAACGCAGGCCGCGGGCCTGCGCCTCCTGGAACGCGGCGGTCACGGACGCCGGGTGCGAGGTGGCAAACGTGAGGGCCGTGGTGACACCATGGCGCTGCAACTCGTCGAAGAAAAATGCCGCCACCTCGCGCGCATGGCCTTCTTCGTTGAAGCGCGCCTCGTGCGGAAAGGTGTAGTGCTCCAGCCAGGGCAGCAGGCCGGCAGCCGGGGCGCCGATCACGTCGGTCTGGGGGTAGTGGATGTGCATGTCCACAAAACCGGGCGCGATCAGTCTGCCACGTAGGTCTTCCACAGCCACGCCCGGGAAGCGCCCGGCCAGTGCGGCGTGATCGCCCACGGCGCGCACCACACGCCGGCCATGCGCGTCCGGGCCCACCACGAGCATTCCGTCCAGTTCGTACACCGGACGGTGCTCGTCGTCGAAACGCAAAATGGCGGCGCGGTAGGCTTTCATGGAACAAGCTAGCTTAGCGCGCCCCACCCTGCGCGGCATATGCCGCGAGGCATAGTCCCCATCCGGGGCCTGACTGTTTGCACCCGATCAGTGCGCGATCTTGCCCTGAACGCCCTCGACCAGCCAGTTCATGTTCAGGATCTCGGCGTCGGTCAGCGAACGGCCCGCCGCCAGCACAACCCTCCCCTCGTTGTCCTTCACATCGGCCCTGGCGGCGAAGACCTGCAGCCGGCCAGCGGCCATGTCGGCCTGGCGCGCCAGCACCTCGTCGCGCACCGCCGCCGGCACCCTGGGACCAAAAGCGTCGACACGGATCATGCCTTCCTTCACCCCGCCCCATACGCTGCCGCTCTTCCAGCTGCCGTCGAGCACCGCCTTCACGCGGCGGGTGTAGTAGTCGCCCCAGAGGTGGGTGACCGCAGCGATCTGCGCGTCTGGCGCCACCTGACGCATGTCGGAGTGGTAGGCCACGGCGAGCTTGCCGCGCTCCTGTGCGGCCGCCATGACCGCGGTGGAGCCGGTGTGGAACGCCAGCACCTCGGCGCCCTGGTTCATCAGGGTCATGGCTGCCTCGCGCTCGCGCGGCGGGTTGAACCACTCGCCCAGGAACACCACGCGCACCGTGGCGCGCGGGTTCACCGAGCGCATGCCCAGCGTGAATGCGTTGATGCCCTGGACCACCTCGGGAATCGGGAATCCCGCGATGTAGCCCGCCTGCGTGGCCATGCGGCCCGCCGCAATGCCGGCCAGGTAACGGCCTTCGTAATAGCGTGCATTGGCCGCTGCCACGTTGGGCGCGGTCTTGTAGCCGGTGATCGATTCGAACTTCACATTCGAGAACTCGCGCGCCACCTTGAGCGTGGGCTCCATGTAGCCGAAGCTGGGCGTGAAGATGATCTGGTGGCCTGTGGCGGCGAGGTCACGGATCACACGCTCGGCGTCCGGACCCTCGGCCACGTTTTCCACATAGGTGGTCTTCACCTGGCCGGGCAATGCCGCCTCCACGGCCAGGCGCGCCTGGTCGTGCTGGCGCACCCAGCCAGCGCCGGTCAGCGGCGCCACATAGACAAAACCGACCTTCAGCGGAGTCACCGCGGGAGCGGATGACTGTGCCTGTGCAGGAAAGGGAAAAGAGAAGAAAAAGCTGGTGACCGCCAAGGCGCAGGCGCGCCGGGCCACGAGGTTTTTGTACATGGTGTTCCTCGACATGGCTTCCAGGTGGATAAAAAAAGCGAGCCGGGGAAGCACCGGCTCGCTTGGGCAGGATTGTAAGGCGCGCGCGCCGATCCCGTCAGGCCGTGGCTTCAGCCAGCGCACGTTCCAGGGTTTGCCGCATGGCAGCGCGTTCGGCGTCAGTGACGAAACTGGCTTCGAAACTGTTGCGCGCCAGCTGGACCACATCGGCTTCGCTCAGCGCGAGTGCCCGCACGGTCTGCTCGAAATTGGCGTTGAGGTAGCCACCGAAGTACGCCGGGTCATCGGAGTTCACGGTGACGCACAGGCCGGCGTCGAGCATCTTCTTCAGTGGGTGTTCAGCCAGGTCCTTCACCACGCAGAGCTTGAGGTTGGACAGCGGACACACGGTGAGGGGCAGGCGCGTGTAGGCCAGCTCGGCCATCAGCAAGGGGTCCTCCAGGCAGGCCACACCATGGTCGATGCGCTGGACCTGCAGCCCGTCGATGGCCTGCCAGATGTACTCGGCCGGACCTTCTTCGCCCGCATGGGCCACGGCGCGCAAACCCAGCTCGCGGCAGCGTGCGAATACGCGCTGAAACTTTTCGGGCGGATGGCCCAGCTCGCTCGAATCCAGTCCGACACCGATGAAGTGTTCGCGGTACGGCAGCGCGGCCTCCAGCGTGGCGAAGGCATCCTCTTCGCTCAGGTGTCGCAGGAAGCACAGGATCAGCGCGGCGCTGATGCCCAGCTGCGCTTTCGCATCGGCACAGGCGCGAGACAGACCCTGGATCACCGTGGCCATGGGCACACCGCGTGCGGTGTGCGTCTGCGGGTCGAAAAACAGCTCGGCGTGGATCACGTGGTCGGCCTGGGCGCGCAGGAAATAGGCCCAGGCCATGTCGTAGAAATCGGCCTCCTGCAGCAAGACGCTGGCACCCGCGTAATAGATGTCGAGGAAGCTCTGCAGATCGGTGAAGGCGTAGGCCGTGCGCAGCGCTTGCACGCTGTCGTAGGGCAGTTTCACGCCGTTGCGCTGCGCCAGCGCAAAGATGAGTTCGGGCTCCAGCGAGCCTTCGATGTGGATGTGCAGCTCGGCCTTCGGGATCGCACGCGCCAGGGCGACGTCACGTTCGACAGCAGAATTCTTCATCGTTTCGCTCCTTTCAACGGGACTGGACATCAGCAGACGCCCAGGGAAACGCCCAGACGCGCGAGGTAGCGACGGTAGGCGCTGGACATGCGGTCGGCCGGGCCGTGCACTTCCGCGATCGGGCCCTCCTTGCCGATCGGCAGACCCTTCGGCTGCTGCGACTCCACGACCGGACGGTCCTGCGCGAACACGGCGTCCTGAAACGCGCGCAGCTCCTCGTCGTCCGACAGGTCGCCCAGTGTCGCCATGGCAAACCAGGCGGTGCAGCTCCCGGGCGAATCGGGCCGGATGAAGAGCGCAATCGCGTTGCTCACCGGGTCGCCCTCGGCCGCGTCCTTGCGCAGGATGGCGGCAAACGGGTGCGGCACGGTGTAGCGGTAGGCCACCCAGCCACCGTCTTCGGCGCCGGCATAGCCTTTGGGTTGCCAGGCCTTACATTCGCGCGCGTGCACGCCGTCGGCGCCCTCTTCCACGCGCCCGGTGTCCACCTGGGCGTGGCTGCGCGCACCCAGCCAGCCTTCGTGCACGAAGCCGAAGTGGCTCAGGTCCAGAAAGTTTTCCACCAGGCGTGGCGCGCTGGTCTCCACAGCGTAGGGTCCGCAGATGACCTGCCGCCAGACCGGATCGTCCCAGGGCTCGAAAGCGGGCGGCTGCGACAGCGCGGCGTGCAGCAAGGACAGGTCGGGCCGCTCCAGCCGCACCCAGACCAGGCCGTAGCGCTCCTGCGCCTCGAACACCTGGGTGCAATGCGCCGCGGGCGGCTCGAACGTCGGTGCCGCCGGCACGTGCACGCAGCGCCCCACGGCCACCGGCGCGCCGTGATGGCCCTGCGCCGCCGCACCGTCGCCCGCGAACTGCCAGCCGTGGTACGGGCACTCCAGCCGCGAACCGTGCAGGTGCGTGAGCACCCGCCCCAGCGACAGCTTCGCCCCGCGGTGCGGGCAGCGGTCGGCCCAGGCGTGCACCACGCCGGTCTGGCCTTCATGTCCGTGCTCACGCCACAGGACGAGGTCCTGCCCCAGCAGCGACACGGCCACCGGCTCGCCCCGCAGGTGAATGCCCGCGATCACCGGATGCCAGAGTTGTGATTCGATCATGTGACCTCCAAAGAAAAACGCCGCTGTGCAAGGCAGCGGCGAGTCTGTCCGGCGCACGTGTCTTCAGGCCAGCCCACACCGTGGAACCGGCTTTGCCGGGCCACTGGTGTGGTCCCCCCTCCGGGGGGAAGACGCGAAGCGGCGCAGGGGGGGATCCTCAGTTCGGCACCTTGCCTTCGACGCCCTTGACGTAGAACTTCACGCCACCCAGGAAGGCATCGTCGGCCACCGCATCCTTGGCCAGCACTTCCTTGCCATCCTGCCCCAGGATCGGGCCCTTCCAGATGGAGAAGCTGCCGTCTTTCAGACCGGCCTTGATGGTGTCGATCTTGGCCTTGGTTTCGGCCGGCACGTCTTCGGCAATCGACACCATGTCGATCGCGCCTTCCTTGTGACCCCACCACACACCACCGGTGGTCCAGGTGCCATTCAGCGCATCACCCACGGCCTTGATGTAGTAAGGACCCCAGTTGATCACCGCCGAACCCAGGTGGGCCTTGGGTCCGTACGCGCTCATGTCGGAATCCCAGCCAAAGGCGCGCACGCCCTTTTCCTGTGCCGTCTTGAGCACGGCAGGGGAGTCGGTGTTCTGCATCAGCACATCGGCGCCGCCGTTGATCAGCGAGGTCGCGGCCTCGGTTTCCTTCGGTGGGTCGAACCAGCCGTTGACCCAGACCACCTTGGTCTTGACCTTCGGGTTGACCGACTGCGCACCCAGCGTGAAGCTGTTGATGTTGCGGATCACTTCGGGAATCGGGATCGAGGCCACCACACCGAGGGTGTTGGTCTTGGTCATGGCGCCAGCGATCACGCCCGCCATGTAGGCCCCTTCGTAGGTGCGGCTGTCGTAGGTGCGCATGTTCTCGGCCGTCTTGTAGCCGGTGGCGTGCTCGAACTTCACGTCCTTGAAGTCGGGCGCCACCTTCAGCATCGGCTCCATGTAGCCAAAGGTGGTGCCGAAGATCAGCTTGTTGCCCTGGCCGGCCAGGTCGCGCAGCACGCGCTCGGCGTCGGCGCTCTCGGGCACGTTCTCCACGAAGCTGGTGACCACCTTGTCACCGAACTCGGCCTCCACCGCCTTGCGGCCGTTGTCGTGCGCAAAGGTCCAGCCACCGTCGCCCACCGGGCCCACATAGGCAAACGCCACCTTCAGAGGCTCCGGTTTGGGCGCCTCGGCGGCCGGTGCTGGCGCCGGCACGGGCGCCGGTGCTTCCTCCTTCTTGCCGCAGCCGATCAGCGCGGCGCCGGCCAGCGCGCTCAGCGCGAAGGCCTTGATCAGGGAACGTTTGCTCAGATTGCTCATGAAGACCTCTTGGTTGAAAACGTGAAACGGGGAGAACGAAAAGCACATGAAATTATGCGCCGGGGTAGAACGGTTTCCCGATCGACGACGGCATGTTGATGCGGATCCAGGTCGGGTTGCGCGAGATCAGCACCAGCACCACGATGGTGGCCAGGTAGGGCATCATGGTCAGGAACTGGCTCGGCACATTGACGCCCACGCCTTGCAGGTGGAACTGCAGCATGGTGACAAAACCGAACAGATAAGCCCCAAGCAAGACCCGGGCCGGACGCCAGGTGGCGAAGGTGGTGAGGGCCAGCGCGATCCAGCCCTTGCCGGCGATCATCCCCTCGACCCACAGCGGTGTGTACACGGTCGACACATAGGCACCGGCCAGACCGCACAGGGCGCCGCCGGCCATCACCGCCATCAGCCGTATGCGGCGCACCGGGTAGCCCAGCGCATGCGCCGACTCGGGACTCTCGCCCACGCTGCGCAGCACCAGGCCGGCACGCGTGCGGTACAGGAACCAGATCAGGCCGAACACGATACCGACACACACGTACACCATGGGATGCTGGCGGAACAGCGCCGGGCCGAGCAACGGAATGTCGCCCAGCAGTGGCACGCTGAACGGGAGTTGCGAGGGCAGCTTGGCCTGCACATAGCTGGTGCCGGCGAAGGCCGAGAAGCCGCCACCGAAGAGCGACAGGGCCAGGCCGGTCGCGTACTGGTTGGTGTTGAGCCAGATCACCAGCACGCCGAACACGGCGGCCAGCAGCGCACCCGCGGCCATGCCGGCAGCGAACCCCGCCAGCGTGCTGCCGGTGTGCACCACGGTGGCGAACCCGGCCAGCGCGGCACAGAGCATCATGCCCTCGGCACCAAGGTTTACTATGCCGGACTTCTCGTTGATGAGCAGGCCCAGCGAAGCGATCGCCAGCACGGTGCCGGCGTTGAGCGAAGCGGCGATCAAAAGCGCAATGGATTCCATATCGATGTCTCCGGATCACTTTTTCCAAACGACGCGGTAGGCGATGAGCGTGTCGCAGGCCAGCAGCGCGAACAGCAGCAGGCCCTGGAACACCCCGGTGATGGACTTCGGCAGCCCCAGGCGCGACTGCGCCAGCTCTCCACCGATGTAGAACATGCTCATCAGGATGGCCGAGAACACGATGCCCACCGGGTGCAACCGGCCAACGAAGGCGACGATGATGGCGGCAAAGCCGTAACCCACCGGCACGTAGGGCGTGAGCTGCCCGATCGGGCCCGCCACCTCCAGCGCACCGGCCAGACCGGCCGCACCGCCCGAGGTGAGCAGCGCGATCCACAGCGCCTTGCGCGATGAAAACCCGGCGTAGCGCGCCGCCGCGGGTGCCAGGCCGCCCACCAGCTGGGCAAAGCCGGCGTAGGTGCGGAACAGGAACACCCAGACCGCCGCCACGCCGGCCAGTGCCAGCAGCAGCCCGACGTTGACGCGCGAGCCCTGCATCAGCTTCGGGATCTGCGTCACGGCATCGAAGGTCTTGGTCTGCGGAAAGTTGTAGCCCAGCGGATCTTTCCAGGGGCCGTAGACGAGGAAGTTCAGCAGCTGGATCGCCACGTAGACCAGCATCAGGCTGACCAGGATCTCGTTGGCATTGAAACGGTCACGCAGCAGCGCGGTGATGCCGGCCCAGACCATGCCGCCCGCCACGCCCGCGAGCAGGATGGCCACCACGATCCAGCGCCCGGTGTCGGGGCCGGCCAGCAGGGCCACCCCGGCGGCGAAGATCGCACCGATGACGAACTGGCCTTCGGCGCCGATGTTCCACACGTTGGAGCGGAAACACACCGCCAGGCCCAGCGCAATGATGAGCAGCGGCGTGGCCTTGACCATCAGTTCGGACAACGCATAGCCGCTCTTGATCGGCTCCCAGAAGAACACCTGCAGGCCGCGCACCGGGTCTTTGCCCAGCAGCGCGAACAGGATCACGCCAATCACCACCGTGATGACCAGCGCCAGCAGCGGCGAGGCGTAGCCCCAGCGCGCCGAAGGCTGGGGACGGACTTCAAGCCGCAACATGGGCGATCTCCTTCTTCTTGTTGTCGTTGCTGTCCCAGAGCCCGGACATCCATTCACCGATGCGTTCGATGGTCGCGTCGGCGCGGTCCAGGCTGGGCGAGAGCCGGCCCTTGGCGATCACGTGCAGGCGGTCGCTGATCTCGAACAGCTCGTCCAGTTCCTCGCTCACCACCAGCACCGCGCAGCCAGCGTCGCGCAGCGCCAGGATTTCGCCGCGGATCTGCGCCGAAGCGCCCACGTCCACGCCCCAGGTCGGCTGGCTGACGATCAGCAGCTTCGGTTTCGCCTCGATCTCGCGTCCGACGATGAACTTCTGCAGGTTGCCACCCGAGAGCGACTTGGCCGCCGCGTCCGGCCCGTTGGCCTTGACGTTGTAGCGCTGGATGATGCCGGCCGCCTGGGCCTTGAGCGCGCCCAGCCTGAGCCAGCCACCCGCGCCCAGCGCGTCGCGCCGCGACAGTAGCAGGTTGTGCGCCAGCGAGAGCGTGGGTACCGCGCCGCGCCCCAGCCGCTCTTCGGGCACAAAATGCAGGCCCAGCGCACGGCGCCGGCCCGGGCCGAAGCGCGAAGCGTCCTGGCCGGCCACGCGGATGCTGCCCGCCGGAGCGCGCGTGTCTTCGCCCGACAGGGCGACCAGCAGCTCGCTCTGGCCATTGCCCGAGACGCCGGCAATGCCCACCACCTCGCCGGCGCGCACGGTCAGGGCCATGTCGTGCAGGTCGGTGCCGAACGGGTCGCCGCTGGCGAGCGTGAGGCCGCTCACCTCCAGGACGGTCACACCCGCATGGAGTTCGCGCACGTTCAGCGCAGGCGGCTCGGCGCCGATCATCAGGCGCGATAGCGAGGCGTTGCTCTCCTCGCGCGGGTCGCACACCCCCGTGACCTGACCGCCGCGCAGCACGGTGCAGGCGGTGCAGAGTTCGCGGATTTCGTGCAGCTTGTGGCTGATGTAGAGGATGCTGCAGCCTTCGGAGGCGAGCTTGTTGAGCACGATGAAGAGCTTTTCCACCGCCTGCGGCGTGAGCACCGAAGTGGGCTCGTCCAGGATGAGCAGCTGCGGATTGGTCAGCAGCGCGCGGATGATCTCCACCCGCTGCATCTCGCCCACGCTGAGCGTGTGCACCGGGCGATCCGGGTCGATGTCGAGCCCGTACTCGGCCGCCTTGGCGGTGATGCTCGCGCTGACTTCGGAGAGCGTGAGCGACTTGTCCAGGCCCAGCCAGACGTTCTCGGCCACGGTCAGCGTGTCGAACAGGCTGAAGTGCTGGAACACCATGCTGATGCCCAGTAAGCGCGCCTCCTGCGGGTTGCGCACGTGCACCGGCCGGCCGTTGAACATGACCGAGCCTTCATCGGGCTTGACCGAGCCGTAGATGATCTTCATCAGCGTGGACTTGCCGGCGCCGTTTTCGCCCAGCACGGCGTGGATCTGCCCCGGCGCGACGCTGAGCGACACGCCGTTGTTGGCCACGACGCCGGGATAACGTTTGGTGATGCCGGTGAGTTGCAGCCGGGGGGTGGTCAAGGCAATCTCCTTCTTGCTGTGGGATTCAAGCCGCCGCCGCTTCGGCGTCGGGCCGGCGCAGCGAAGCCGCCACGCCCTTGATCTGCTCGCGCAGCCAGCGCCCGGCATTGGACGCATGCGTGCGCTCGTGCCAGAGCTGGTAATACATCATGCGCGGGAACGCCACCGGGCAGGCCAGCACCTGCACCGGCAGCACGCCGGTGTAGCGCTCGGCGTACTGGCGCCCGGTGGTCAGCACCAGCAGGCTGCCCGCCACCATGGCCGGGATCAACCCGAAATGCGGGCAGCGCGCGGTGATGTTGCGCACCAGCCCCTGGCTCGCCAGGTGGTCGTCGATCACGCCGCGCGCACCGGGGTGGGTCGGCGTGGGCGCGATGTGTTCGGCCGCCAGCCAGGCTTCCACATCCCAGCCGCGGCGCGCCGCCGGGTGCTGGGTGGACACCAGGCTCACCACTTCGTCGCCGAACAGGCGCCCCAGGTGCAGGTCGTCCGGCGGCTTGGGCCAGTTGCCGATCACCACCTCGTAGTGACCCTGGGCCAGCTGGGTTCGGTAATCGGCGTCGGCCGAAAGCGGGTGGATCTCGATGCCGCAGCCCGGCGCCTGCACCTTGAGCTGGGTCACCAGCTGGGGCAGGAACAGCGGATCGAGGTAATCGCTGGCGGCCAGGCTGAAGGTGTGGTGGGCGGTGGCGGGGTCGAAGCTGCGGGCGTCTGAAAACAGCATCTCGGCGTTGCGCAGGATGTCGGCGGCCGGTTCGATCATGCGCAGGCCGGCCACCGTGGGCACCATGCCGGAGCCTGAACGCACCAGAAGCGGATCGCCGGCCAGTTCGCGCAGGCGCTTGAGCGAGGCACTGACCGCCGGCTGGTACATGCCTAGGCGCAGCGCCGCCCGCGACACGCTGCGCTCGGTCAGCACGGTGTGCAGCACGCGGATCAGGTGCAGGTCAATCTTGTCGAACATGGACACGTATTTCATACCCGGAGGTTATGCGCGTGGATGGTGGTTTGGGCATTCTCGCCATACGCCTGAGCATATGTTGTGCCACGTGCGCGGAAGCTATGCTGGCACGCATGCAAGCTCAAAAATCCGCACAAACCCTGAGATTCATCCGGCGCGGCCAGGTCGTGGCGCTGGGCAATGTAGCACCCGACCGCACCCTGCTGGAGGTGCTGCGCGAGGACCTGCACCTCACCGCCACCAAGGAAGGCTGTGGCGAAGGCGACTGCGGTGCCTGCACCGTGGTGCTGGGTGAGGCGGTCAACGGCAAGCTCCGCTACAAGGCCATCAACAGCTGCATCCGGCTGGCCCATTCGGTGGACGGCATGGCGGTCTGGACCGCTGAAGACATCGCATCCGGTGAATCCGGCGAACTGCATCCAGCACAGGAAGCCATGGTGCAGTGCCACGGCAGCCAGTGCGGCTTCTGCACGCCGGGCTTCGTCATGAGCCTGTTCGGCATGTACCAGAACACGAAGGGCGGCCGGGGCATCACCCGGGAACAGGCCCAGGCCGACCTCTCGGGCAATCTCTGCCGCTGCACCGGCTACCGCCCGATCCTCGATGCCGCTGAAAAAATGGCCAGCCTCCCACTGCCCGCCGGCTGTGCGGTGGACGAGGCGTCCACGGTCGCGGCGCTCAAGGGCCTGAAGACCCAGCAGAAGGGGGATGAGACCTACCTGCGTCCCAGCACCCTGGCCGCCCTGCTGCAGGCCCGCGCCTCACACCCGAAAGCGCAGGTCGTGGCAGGCTGCACCGACGTGGGCCTGTGGGTCACCAAGCAGCACCAGCGTTTCACGCAGGTACTGGACGTGACGGCCGCGCGCGAGTTGCAGCGCGTGGAAACCTACCCGCAGCACATCGCCATGGGCGCCGCGGTCAGCCTGGGCGACGCCTTCGCCGCGCTGGTGGCCGAGCGCCCGCAACTCAAGACCTTCAGCCAGCGTTTCGCGGGGCTGCCGGTGCGCAACTCCGGCACGCTGGGCGGCAACGTGGCCAACGGTTCGCCCATCGGTGACACCATGCCGCTGCTGATCGCGCTGGGCGCCAGCGTGGTGCTGATGCGCTGGAAAAGGACCGCCTCTGGCGAAGGGATCGCCCACCGCGAACTGCGGCTGGAAGACCTGTACACCGGCTACCGCACGAACGTGATGCGGGCGGACGAGCTGCTGTGCTGGATCAAGGTGCCGCGGCCCACAGGCCACGCTCTGGAAAAGGTCTACAAGATCAGCAAGCGCTTCGACGACGACATCTCCGCCGTTTGCCTGGCGATCCAGATGACGGTGAAAGGCGGCGTGGTGCAGCAGGTCTCCATCGGCGCCGGCGGCGTGGCCGCCATGCCGGCGCGCGCCCGCCAGACCGAGGCCGCCCTGCTCGGCCAGCCCTGGAACGCCGACACCGTGATGGCGGCCGCCGCCGCGCTGCGCGCCGAGTTCCAGCCCATCAGCGACATGCGCGCCAGTGCCAGTTACCGACAGACCGTGCTGGGCAACCTGATGCAGCGCTTCTGGCTGGAAAGCCAAGGCATGGCGGCGATCAACCTGGACAGCCTCAAGACCGTGGAGGCCCTGGCATGAACGCTCCTGATCTGAAACTGGTGGTGGACAACACCACGGCCGACCCCACCGCCGGGCCGCCCCAAGGTGGGGTCAGCCCCGGGAACCGGGAGGCACCGGGTCCCTCCCCGGTGCTGGGGCAGCGACACGCGCCAGCGGAGGAGCGCGGGGGCGTGGCTCCCGCCGCAGGGGTGTCCCGATTCCACGAAAGCGCCCGCGCCCAGGTGGCCGGCGCTGCCACCTACATCGACGACATCCCCGAGGTACGCGGCACGTTGCACGCGGCGCCGGTGTGTTCGCCGGTGGCGCACGGCATCCTGCGCAAGCTCGACGCGTCGGCCGCGCTGGCCCTGCCTGGCGTCCGGGCCTTCATCGGTGCAACCGACATTCCCGGCGACACCACCCTCGCGGCCTTTGCGCACGACGAGCCGGTGTTCGCACAGGGCACGGTGCAGTTCCTGGGCCAGGTCGGTGGCCTGATCGTCGCCGACGATGTGATGACCGCGCGCCGAGCGGCCCGACTGGTGACATGGGACATCGAAGCGCTGGATCCGGTGCTCACGGTGCACGAGGCCCATGCGCTGGAAAGTTATGTGCTGCCCCCGGTGCATGTACAACGCGGCGACGCGCAGGCGGCCCTGAAGCGCGCACCGCACCAGATCGAAGGCGCATTTGAAGTCGGCGGGCAGGAGCACTTCTACCTGGAAGGCCAGATCGCCTACGTGCTGCCGCTGGAACAGAACCAGTGGTGGGTCTACAGCAGCACGCAACACCCCGGCGAGGTGCAGCACTGGGTAGCGCATGCCTTGGCTCTGCCAAACCACGCGGTCACGGTGGAGTGCCGGCGCATGGGCGGCGGCTTCGGCGGCAAGGAAACGCAGGCCGGTCACCTGGCCGTGTGGGCCGCCATCGCGGCGAACCAACTGAAGAGTCCCGTCAAGCTGCGGCTGGACCGGGACGACGATTTCCTGATCACGGGCAAACGCCACCCGTTTGCGTATCACTACCGCGCGGGCTTTGACGACACCGGCCTGCTCTGCGGGCTGGAGCTGGAGATGCTGGCCAACTGCGGCTTCAGTGCGGACCTCTCCGGCCCGGTGGCCGACCGCGCCATCTTCCACGCGGACAACGCCTACTTCCTCGAAGACGTCGCCATCGCCAGCTACCGCTGCAAGACAAACACGCAAAGCCACACCGCCTTCCGCGGCTTCGGCGGCCCACAGGGGGTGATCGTGATCGAGCGCATCCTGAGCGACATCGCGCGCCAGCTCGGCCTGGACCCGCTGGACGTGCGGCTGCGCAACCTATACGGCATCGAAGACAGGAACGTCACCCACTACCAGATGAAGGTGGAAGACAACATCCTCGACCCGCTGATCAACACCCTGGCCCTGACCAGTGGCTACCGCGAACGGCGCGAGCAGATCGCATCCTTCAACGCGCAGAGCCCCATCATCAAGAAGGGACTGGCGCTCACGCCCGTCAAGTTCGGCATCAGCTTCACGGCCACGCTGTTCAACCAGGCCGGTGCGCTGGTGCACGTCTACACCGACGGCAGCGTGATGGTGAACCACGGTGGCACCGAGATGGGCCAGGGCCTGAACACCAAGGTGGCGGCCATCGTGGCCGACGAACTGGGCATTCCGTTCGAGCGGGTCCTGAGCACCGCAGCCGACACCAGCAAGGTGCCCAACGCCAGCGCCACGGCGGCCAGCAGCGGCACCGACCTGAACGGCCGCGCCGCGCAGTTCGCCGCACGCCACGTGCGCGACAACCTCGCCGCTTTCGTGGCCGGGCTGGATGGCGTGGGCGCCGGCGCGGTGCGCTTCGAAGGTGGCCAGGTCATCACGGACAAGTCCATCCGCCGGTTTGAAGACGTGGTGCACGCCGCCTACGCCAACCGCATCCAGCTCTGGAGCGATGGCTTCTACCGCACGCCCAAGATCCACTACGACAAGACCACGCTGACCGGCCGGCCGTTCTATTACTTCTCGTACGGCGCGGCGGTCAGCGAAGTGGCTATCGACACACTGACCGGCGAGAGCCGCGTACTCAAGGTGGACATCCTGCACGACGTGGGCCGCAGCATCAACCCGGCGATCGACATCGGCCAGATCGAAGGTGGTTTCGTGCAGGGCATGGGCTGGTTGACGACGGAACAACTCGTCTGGAACGGCAAAGGTTATCTACAAACCCACGCGCCCAGCACCTACAAGATCCCCGCCACCGGCGACGTGCCCGCGCATTTCAAGGTCGATCTCTGGCCCGAAGCCAACCGCGAGGACAACGTGCACGGCAGCAAGGCCGTGGGCGAGCCACCGTTCATGCTGGCCATCAGCGTGCTGGAGGCGCTGCGCGATGCGGTGGCGCAGGCGGGTGGAAAGCCGGAGGCGATGAACGCGCCAGCCACGGCGGAAGAGGTGTTGCGGGCATTGAACGTCTGATGGCAGACCGTAGCAAGCCGCCACTTCCATTCGGACCGAGAGGCCGAGAGCCGCACCCGTCCGGAGCGAGTTCAAGCGTCGAAGGACCAGGCCAGCGTGCCGTCTTCAGCAGGTGGTGACGACGGGCGCATCCGCTTCCAGCGCACAGCGCAGCCACCGAGCGACGGCCTTCAACGGCCTAGCTTCTGCCCGAGTTCTGCAAGGCCAGCCGAGCCACCTCGTCCAGCGCCTCTTCGACCACGCCGTGGTCGGCCACCACGCGCAGGCGGCCCAGTCCCTGCAGACGCTCCAGGCCGCGCCGGGTCAGCGACAAGGATCGGCCACCGGAACCTGAAAACAGGAACAGGGTGCCGTGTGGGCTGGCCCAGGTGAGCTGGCAGCGCACGGTGTTGTGCTCCTCCCGCAGGTCCACCCAGGTACCGACGGGCAGCAACTGTGCGGCGTCGCGCGCGGGCTCCGCCCGAAGTGCCTGCCAGTCGCTGGCCATCGGTTCGGTGTCCTGGAACGCCGGCTGGGTATCGATGTCCATGTCGTCCATGAAGCCCGAGTTGCGCGCTTCGGTCGCCTGCATCCAGGGCTCGGCGGGCAGGTCCATCTGGCAACTCGGCGGGCTGTCGGACGCGGACACGAGTTCGCTGTGCTGCGTCTTGTAGGCCGCTTCATGCAGACCCATGAGCGCCTGAAAAAACGCCTCGGACTGCGGGCGCGGGTAGTCGATCGAATCCAGCCCCTCGCGCAGCGTGCGCAGCAGTGGCGGAATCACCTTGATCAGGCGGGGCCGGTTGCGGCTGGCCTGGGCCAGCTGGCTGGACCACAGCAGATCGGGCAGGATGTCCATGAACCGCAGGGCGGCCGCGTCGCCGGGCAGGTCCGGATCTCCGGCCGCAGCCTGCAGTCGCGCCTGCGCCACGACCTGGGCCCACGGCCCGGTCAGGAAACGCCGCACCACGCCAGGCGCACGCGCAAAGTCGTTGCGGGCCTGCAGCTCTCCCGCCACCCGCTCGGCCAGCAGGTTGCGCTGCTCCACCCGCACCAGGGTCTGGACCGCAAGGCCGCGCGCCGGTTCCTTGGCCGGGGCCTGCGCCTGGTTGAAGCGCCTGAGCACCTCGGGAAAACGCTCGGGCAGATGGGGACCTGGCGCCTGCAAGGTCTGCACGGTGTCGCGCAGGAGCTCGGCAAATGGCGCGAAGCCCGCGTCCTGTTCGCTGGTGAACGCCAGGCTGCGCGCCGTGATGGCATCCAGCAGGCGCCGCGCCGGGTTCTGTCGGTCGGCAAAGAAGCGCGGATCGGATCGCGCCAGCTGAATGAGCGCGGGCTTGAGGTCCTGAATCATCTCCCGCACCGGCCGCAGAAGCCGCGTGTCTTCCGCGATCCGCCGCAGCAGGAGCGTCACCACCTCGGCCGCCAGCGTTCGCACCATGGCATTGCCCGAGCCGGAAGCCCCCTGGTCCGACACGCCGGTGCCGCTCTGGTCGAGGTTGCCCACCAGCAACTGGTGCAGGTGGTCGAGTGTGAGCAAGGCATCGCTGCCCAGCAGCGATGCCGCCGGCACGCTGTCGCCGCGCCGTGCGCTGCCAGCCGCAGCCAGCACCCCGCGCGATTCGGGTGCCTGGATCACCGCATAGCCCGCAGGCTGCACGCCCCAGGCGTCCAGCAGGCCAGAAAGGTGCTGGTAAAACTGCTGCAGGGCTTGTCCCAGCGGGACCGCGCCGGTGTTCAGCCAGCGCGAACGCACCGACTCGTCCACATGCAGGGTGGAGAGCGCTCGCATCAGGGCCGACAGGATTTCCTCCGGGCGCAGCGGGTTGGCATCCACACGCACCACGTCGAGTCCCTGGGCCCGGCTCAGGCGGGCACTCAAGGCCACCAGGTCGTCATCGGCCGCCATCTTCACGACCTGCTGCACGCGCGCATGGTCCACCGTCTCCTGCACCTGCTGGTCGTCCATCAGCTCCAGGTCATCGAAGCTGAGCGTTTGCAGTTTGCGGGCCACCGGCGACGGGCTGCCGCTACCCGACCCGCCTGCGGGCCGGGCGCCGTTCAGCATCTCGCCCAGCGCTGACAGGAAGCGCTCGGCCACGATCTCGCGGTGACTTGCCAGCACCGTGCGTGCCTGGATGAAAACCTGCTTTTCCTGCAGGCTGGGAGCCGCCGCCTCGCGCTGCTGCAGCGCCTCGTTCAGCTTGCCCAGCCAGCGTGGAACCCATTCGCGCGACTGCGCCAGCGCCTCCGCCAGGCAGGCGTCGTAGGGAGATTCGGCACGGGCGTTCATGGCAGGGGCTGGGGGAATGGCGGAAAGAGCGTGTGTGTCTTCCCCCGGATTGTGGACAGCCCGGCCCCATGCAAAGCCCGGATGAAACGGCAAAAAGCCGACAGTTCAGGGCTTTGCGAGCAGTGCCTGCCAGCCAGCAGCGCCCAGTTCGCGCAGGGTGGCGATGTTGCGCTCCACGATCACTTCGGCATCGCCCCCTTCGGTCGCCACGGCGCGTTCCACGCTTGCTTCGCGCAGCAGGTGCAGCACCGGATAGGGAGCGCGGTTGGTCGCGTTGCTGATGTCTTCGGGCTCGACGCCTTCAAACTGGAACAACGGATGAAAGCTGGCCACCTGGATCACGCCTACGAGCTCGTGCTCGGCCACCACGTCGTCCACCACGTTCAGGAAGTCGTTGAAAACGAAGAAGTCCGGGAACAGCGTGGGGTGCACCAGCAGCGTGGTGTCGATCTCTTCCGCCGGGGTGTTCACCAACAGGTCCAGCTCACGGTCCAGCTCGTCCAGGAACGCATCCAGGTGTCGCGCATGGCTGACCACGATGCGAACCTGGTTCTTCACATAGACCGAACGCGCAAAGGGGCACAGGTTCAGGCCGATCACGGCCTTCTCGATCCAGTGGCGGGTGTCGGCCAGAACTTGTTCGTCGGTCATAGAAAGAAGGCGCAAATCGAAAGAAGGGGAGCAAACCGAGAACGCCGCGGAACTGGCTTTGCCAGGCCGCAGGCGCAGCGCGGGGGGCGTCAAATCACTTCAGGGCTTTGTAGCGGAAGCGATGCGGCCGGGCACCCTCTTCGCCCAGGCGCTTCTTCTTGTCGGCTTCGTACTCCTGGTAGTTGCCATTGAAGAACACCCACTGGCTGTCGCCTTCAGCGGCCAGGATGTGGGTGGCGATGCGGTCGAGGAACCAGCGGTCGTGGCTGATGACCAGCGCGCAGCCAGCGAACTCCAGCAAGGCGTCTTCCAGCGCGCGCAGGGTTTCCACGTCCAGGTCGTTCGAGGGTTCGTCCAGCAGCAGCACGTTGCCGCCTTCGGCCAGGGTCTTGGCCAGGTGCAGGCGCCCGCGTTCACCGCCCGAGAGACTGCCGACGCGTTTCTGCTGGTCGCCGCCCGAGAAGTTGAAGCGCCCGCAGTAGGCTCGGCTGGGCATCTGGAACTTGCCCACGGTGATCATGTCCAGACCGCCCGAGATGTCTTCCCACACGGTCTTTTCGTTCGCCAGGTCGTCGCGGCTCTGGTCCACCACCGCCATGCGCACGGTCTGGCCGATCTTGACCTCGCCGCTGTCGGGCTGCTCTTTGCCCGAGATCAGCTTGAACAGCGTGGATTTGCCCGCGCCGTTGGGGCCGATGATGCCGACGATCGCGCCCGCCGGGATCTGGAAGCTCAGGTTGTCGATCAGCAAACGGTCGCCGAAGCTCTTGGAAACGCTCTTGAACTCGATCACTTCGTTGCCCAGGCGCTCGGCCACCGGGATGAAAATCTCATTGGTTTCGTTGCGCTTCTGGTAGTCCACATCGCTCAGTTCTTCAAAGCGCGCCAGGCGGGCCTTGCTCTTGGCCTGGCGGCCCTTGGGGTTCTGGCGCACCCACTCCAGCTCCTTCTTCATGGCCTTGGTGCGCGCGTCTTCGGTGCGCTGCTCCTGCTCCAGACGCGCTTCCTTCTGTTCCAGCCAGGTCGAGTAGTTGCCCTTGTAGGGAATGCCGTGGCCGCGGTCGAGTTCGAGAATCCACTCGGCCGCGTTGTCCAGGAAGTAGCGGTCGTGGGTGATGGCCACCACGGTGCCCGGGAAGCGCTTGAGGAACTGCTCCAGCCACTCCACCGACTCGGCGTCCAGGTGGTTGGTGGGTTCGTCGAGCAGCAGCATGTCGGGCTTGGACAGCAGCATGCAGCACAGGGCCACACGGCGCTTTTCACCGCCGGACAGCACCCCGATCCTGGCTTCCCAGGGCGGCAGGCGCAGCGCGTCGGCGGCAATTTCGAGCTGGTGTTCGCTGTCGGTGCCGGCGGTGGAAATGATGGCTTCGAGCTGGGCCTGTTCGGCCGCGAGCGCGTCGAAGTCGGCGTCTTCCTCGGCGTAGGCCGCGTACACCTCTTCGAGGCGCTTCTGCGCCGCGCGCACGCCGCTCATGCTGGCTTCCACCGCTTCACGCACGTTCTGCTCGGGGTCGAGCTTGGGTTCCTGCGGCAGGTAGCCGATGCGGATGCCCGGCATCGGGATGGCTTCGCCCTCGATTTCCTTGTCGAGGCCGGCCATGATTTTCAGCAGCGTGGACTTGCCCGAGCCGTTGGTGCCTAGCACGCCGATCTTGGCGCCGGGGAAAAAGGAAAGCGAGATGTCCTTGAGGATCTGGCGTTTGGGCGGCACGATTTTGCCGACCTTGTTCATGGAAAAGACGTATTGAGCCATTGCGATGTGTACTTGAGGAATCTGCAGCCGGAAGGCCGCGCAACCCATAATTATCCCAGCATGCGACAATATGCGCTGTTGAGTACATCAGTTGGCTCAGCACCAGCCCTTTGCTGGGGTGTGCGCAACCCGCTTGCAGCCACCAAACTCTTGAATCCATCTGCCCCAGACTGGCCAGGCGCCGCTTCCAGACAACGAAGCGACAACTGGAGTGGCCGATGCCCCCAGCGCCCTGGAAGGGCGCCTCATCAAGCAATGAACTTTGACGATCTGAAACTGGCCCCGGCCATTGTGCAAGCTGTGCGCGAGCATGGTTACGAAACCCCCACCCCGATCCAGACCGAGGCGATTCCCGCCGTGCTGGCCGGGCGCGACCTGCTCGGTGGCGCCCAGACGGGCACCGGCAAGACCGCCGCCTTCACCCTGCCCATGCTGCAGCGCCTGAGCGAAGGCGAACGCGCCAAGAACCGTTTCGGCGGTGTAGCCATCCGAGCCCTGGTGCTCACCCCCACCCGCGAACTCGCGGCGCAGGTCGAAGAATCGGTGCGTGTGTATGGCAAGCACCTCTCGCTGACCTCCACCGTGATCTTCGGCGGCGTCGGCATGAACCCGCAGATCAACGCCATGAAGCGCGGCGTGGACATCCTGGTCGCCACCCCCGGCCGCCTGCTTGACCTGCAACAGCAAGGCTTCCTCGACCTCTCCGGCGTGCAGATGCTGGTGCTGGACGAAGCCGACCGCATGCTCGACATGGGCTTCATCCACGACGTGAAGAAGATCCTGGCCCTGGTGCCGAAAGAAAAGCAGAGCCTGCTGTTCTCCGCCACTTTCAGCGACGAGATCCGCGACCTCGCCAGCGCGCTTTTGAAGGACCCGCTGCACATCCAGGTGACCCCGCGCAACACCACGGTGCAGCGCATCACCCAGGTGATCCACCCGGTCGGTCGCGGCAAGAAGAAGGCCCTGCTGGTGCACATCATCAACCAGCACAACTGGAGCCAGGTGCTGGTGTTCACCCGCACCAAGTTCGGTGCCAACAACGTCGCCGAGTTCCTGACGAAAAACGGCATCCAGGCGATGGCGCTGCACGGCAACAAGAGCCAGGGTGCGCGCACCCAGGCGCTCGCCGGCTTCAAGAGCGGCGACATCCGCGCCCTGGTGGCGACCGACATCGCGGCCCGCGGCATCGACATCGACGAGCTGCCGCACGTGGTGAACTACGAGATTCCGAACGTCAGCGAAGACTATGTGCACCGCATCGGCCGCACCGGCCGCGCGGGCAAGAGCGGTGAAGCCGTCAACCTCGTGAGCCTGGACGAAGAAGGCTTCATGATGGACATCGAACGCTTCACCAAGCAGCAGATCCCGGTGCAGATCTTCCCCGAGTTCATGCCCGAGCCCGGCGAGAAGGCCGAGCCGATCGCCATGGGCCGCCAGACCATCTGGGGTGGCGCCGGCAAGCCGCCAAGCCGCGACGTCATGGCCGCCGCTGCCAAGGCAGCTCGCACGGAAATGATGCAGCGCGTGCGCGAGAAAAAAGCCGACGCGCCGCAGGGCCGCGGCAACGGTGGCGGACAGCGCCAGCGTCCAGCCGCCCAGGGTGACGGCCAGCCGCGTGGCGAAGGCGCACGCGACGGCCAGCGCAACGACGGTCGCCGCGCCGGCGGCCCGGGCCGCAACGCCCAGGGCCCGCGCCCGGCGCGCCAGGGTGAAGGCCAGCCGCGCAACAGTGAGCGCCCGAGCCGCGGCCCGCGCGAGGAGCGGGGTGAGGCCGGTGCCGAGCGCCAGCCGGGCCCGAACGCCCACCTGGGCAGTCTGCGCATCCGCGAACCGCGCCCACGCGCCGCAGCACCCGGCGGCCAGCCCGACCCGCTGCGCACCAGCATCGACTCGATGGGCGCGCGTGGAGCGCGCAGCGGCAACGGCAACCGCGGTGGACGTGGTGGTCCGGCCCGTGGCGATGCCCCGCGAGGTGGTGGTCCGGCCGATCCGCTGCGCACCAACTACGGCCGCATCCGCTGAGCACGCAGCCGGCGCCCAGCCCTGAACCCCTGGGTTCAGGGTCCATCACGGCGGACTTCGGTCCGCTGTTTTTTTGGTGCGACGGCCACGTGCAGGGGTGCCCCCGGTCCGTGCCCAGGTAAGCAGCGGCTGACTACGACCTCGCCACGGCCGCGCCCCCACCGTAGCCCACGCCGTCGTGCAGCGCACCGCCCGCCTCCACCGCGACCGCGCAGTACTTGAACTCCGGGATCTTGCCGAACGGGTCCAGCGCGGGGTTGGTCAGCAGGTTGGCGGCGGCCTCGGCGTAGGCGAAGGGAATGAAGACCGTGCCCGGCGGCGTGCCGTCGTCGCGGCGCGCGTGCAGCGCCACGCTGCCGCGCCGCGAACGCACCGTCACCACGTCACCCGCCTGCACGCCCAGACGCGCCAGCTCGGCGCCGCTCAGGCTCACGGTGGCGTGCGGCTCCACCGCGTCCAGCACCTGGCTGCGGCGCGTCATGCTGCCGGTGTGCCAGTGCTCGAGCTGGCGCCCGGTGATGAGCACCATCGGGTACTCGGCATCGGGCCGTTCGGCCGCCGGCTTGAAGCCGGCCGGTACCAGCTGCACACGGCCATCCGCCGTGGCGAAATGGTCGGTGAAGACGATGGGCTGGCCTGGATCGTCGGCACTCAGGCAAGGGTAGGTCACGCTGTCCTCGCGCTCCAGCCGCTCCCAGCTCACACCGGCGATCACCCCGTGCATGGCCTGGCGCAGTTCTTCATACACCGCGGCAACGCCGGATTCTTCGCCTTCGTAGCGCCACGCCAAGCCCATCCGCCTGGCCATTTCCTGAATGATCCACAGATCGGGTCTGGCGTCGCCCGGCAAATCGAGAGCACGACGACCCATCTGCACCATGCGGTCGGTGTTGGTCACCGTGCCGGTCTTTTCGGGCCAGGCGCTGGCAGGCAGCACCACGTCGGCCAGCCAGGCGGTTTCGGTCATGAACAGGTCCTGCACCACCAGGTGCTGCAGACTGGCCAGCCCCTCGCGCGCGTGGTTCAGGTCCGGGTCGCTCATCGCCGGGTTCTCGCCCATGATGTACATGCCCCAGACCTTCTGCGGATCGCTCGCGGGTGCCTTGGCCTTGTGCAGGATTTCGACCACCGTCAGGCCGGGCTGGTTGTCCAGCTCCATGCCCCAGAAGTCCTCGAACCAGTCGTGCACCTCGGGTGTGTTCACGCGCTGGTAGTTGGGGTACATCATCGGGATCAGGCCCGCGTCGCTCGCGCCCTGCACGTTGTTCTGGCCGCGCAGCGGATGCAGACCCGTGCCGGGGCGGCCGATCTGGCCGGTGATGCTGGCGAGCGCGATCAGGCAACGCACGTTGTCGGTGCCGTGGGTGTGCTGGCTCACGCCCATGCCCCAGAGGATCATGGACGCCTGGCTCGTGGCGTAGGCACGCGCCACTTCGCGAATGGTCTCGGGCGATATGCCGCAGATGGGCGCCATCGCCTCGGGGGTCGTGTGCTGGACCTGCGCGCGGATCGCCTCGAAGTTGTCCACCCGGCGGGCAATGAAATCGGCGTCGGTCAGGCCTTCTTCGATCACCACGTGCAGCATCGCGTTGAGCAGGGCCACGTCGGTGTCGGCCCTGAACTGCAACGTGCGCCAGGCGTGGCGGTGCAGGTCGGTGCGGCGCGGGTCGGCGAGCACGATCCGGGTGCCACGCGCAGCGGCGTTCTTCATCCAGGTGGCGGCCACCGGGTGGTTGCTGGTGGGGTTGGATCCGATCACCATCACGAACGCCGCGTGCTCCACGTCGTTCACCGGGTTGCTCACCGCGCCCGAGCCCACGCCTTCGAGCAGCGCGGCCACGCTGGAGGCGTGGCAGAGCCGGGTGCAGTGGTCCACGTTGTTGCTGCCAAAGCCGGTGCGCACCAGTTTCTGGAACAGGTAGGCCTCCTCGTTGCTGCCCTTGGCGGAGCCAAAGCCCGCGAGCGCCTTTTTGCCATGGGTGTCACGCAGCGCCTTCAGGCCTCCGGCCGCAGCTTCCAGCGCTTCTTCCCAGCTCGCCTCGCGAAACACCTCACGCCAGTCGCCGGGCCGTGCGGTGCTGGCCGGGTCCTTGGGCACACCGGCCTTGCGGATCAGCGGCTGGGTGAGGCGCTGCGCGTGGTGCGCGTAGTCAAAGCCAAAACGGCCTTTGACGCACAAACGGCCGTGGTTCGCCGGGCCGTCGCGGCCGTCCACCGCCACGATGGTGTTGTCCCTGACCTTGTAGGTCAGCAGGCAGCCCACGCCGCAGTAGGGGCAGACCGAGTCCACGGTCTTGTCCACGCGCTGGTCGCCCAGCAGGGTCTTCGGGCTGAGCGCGCCGGTGGGGCAGGCCTGCACGCATTCGCCACAGGCCACGCAGCTGCTCTCGCCCATGGGGTCGCCGAGGTCGAACACGATCTGGGCGTGGCCACCGCGGTGCGCCACACCGATGACGTCGTTCATCTGCGTTTCGCGGCAGGCGCGCACGCAACGCGTGCACTGGATGCAGGCGTCCAGGTTCACCGCCATCGCGGGGTGGCTGAGGTCGGGCGCAGGCCCCTGCGCACGAAGTGCTTTGAGTTCGGGCCGTGCCGTCACGCCCAGCGCATTCGCCCAGTGGCTGAGCTCGCCGTGCGGCTGCTCGCCACGCTCGTCGGCCCACTTGTGGCCGGCATCGGGCCGGTCCGCCAGCAGCAGCTCCAGCACCAGCTTCTGGCTTTTCAGGGCGCGTTCACTTTTCGCCTTCACGTCCAGGCCCGGCGTCACGGCGCGGCAGCACGAAGGCGCGAGCGTGCGCTCGCCCGCCACCTCCACCACGCAGGCGCGGCAGTTGCCATCGGCGCGCAGGCCGTCGGTGTAGCAGAGGTGCGGAATCTCGACACCAAGGCGCTGCGCGGCCTTCAGCACGGTCTCGCCCGCGTGGGCCTGCAGCTCGACACCGTCGAGCTTGAAAGAGATGCTGGTTGTGCTCATACCGAGGCTCCCGACACTTCATGCGGAAAATACGTCACCACGCAGCGCATCGGGTTGGGTGCGGCCTGGCCGAGACCGCAGATCGACGCATCGGCCATCACCACGGCCAGGTCCTCCAGCGTTGCCACATCCCAGTCGCCTGATTGTTCCATCAAGGCCACGGCCTTTTCCGTGCCGACCCGGCAGGGCGTGCACTGGCCGCAGCTTTCGTGCGCAAAGAAACGCATGGCGTTGAGCGCGGCGTCGCGCGCGCTGTCGGCCTGGCTGAGCACCACCACCGCGGCCGAGCCGATGAAGCAGCCGTGCGGCTGCAGCGTGTCAAAGTCCAGTGGCTCGTCGGCCAGCGAAGCGGGCAGGATGCCGCCCGACGCGCCGCCGGGCAGGTAGGCGTAGAGCGTGTGCCCCTCGGCCATGCCGCCGCAGAACCCGTCGATCAGCTCGCGCAGCGTGATGCCAGCGGGCACGAGCTTGACGCCAGGCTGCTGCACGCGGCCGCTGACGCTGAACGAGCGCAGGCCCTGGCGGCCATGGCGACCAAAGCCGCTGAACCAGGCCGGTCCGCGCTGCACGATGTCACGCACCCAGTAGAGCGTCTCGAAGTTGTGCTCCAGCGTCGGCCGGCCGAACAGGCCGACCTGCGCGATGTAGGGCGGGCGCAGGCGCGGCTCGCCACGCCGGCCTTCGATGCTCTCAATCATCGCGGACTCTTCGCCACAGACGTAGGCACCGGCGCCGCGCCGCAGCTCGATCATCGGCAGCGGGCACGGCGGGTCGGCCACCAGCGCGGCCAGGGCCTGCTGCAGGATCGCGCGCGCGCCGTGGTACTCGTCGCGCAGGTAGATGTAGACGGCCTCGATGCCCACCACCTGCGCCGCCACCAGCAGACCTTCGAGGAAACGGTGAGGATCGCGCTCCAGGTAGCTGCGGTCCTTGAAGGTGCCGGGTTCGCCTTCGTCGATGTTCACCGCCATCAGGCGCGGTGCGGGCTGATCGCGCACGATGCGCCACTTGCGACCGGCCGGGAAACCCGCGCCGCCCAGACCGCGCAGGCCCGAGTCCTCCATCGCTTTCAGCACCGCCTCGCCATCCTCTTCCCCGTTGACCACGGCGGCGGCGAGCGCGTAGCCGCCTTGCGCCCGGTAGGCGGCGTACCCCACGCAGGCCGGCGCCACAGCTTCCAGGCCATGGGTGATGGCACAGGGGGCTTGTGCCGCGGGGTCGAACACAGCGTCGACGCGCGCGGCGGGGTGCACCGTGGCTCCGGCTGCGCAGGCGCGCTGCACCGCAGCCGCATCGGCCCGCAGCACCGGTGCCTGCCCCACCACGGCCACCGGCGCCTGCTCGCAGCGACCCACGCAGGGCGCGGGGATCACGCGCACCTCGCGGCCCAGGACCGCAGGCAACTTCACCAGCAGGTCCCGGGCACCGGCCATCGAACAGCTCAGGCCATCGCACACGCGCACGGTGAGCGCGGCAGGGGTTTCGCCCTCCCCGATCACGTCGAAGTGGTGGTAGAAGCTCGCCACCTCATACACCTCGGCCATCGACAGGCGCATCTCCGCGGCCAGGGCCACGAGGTGGCGCTCCAGCAGGCCGTGGTGCGCGTCGTTGAGCGCGTGCAGGAGTTCAATGAGCAGGTCGCGCTGGTGCGGGCCGGCGCCGATGAGCGAGCGCACCTCGGCCAGAGAAGTGTCGTCGGGCTGGCGGCCCTTGAGCTGGCTGCGGCGGCGCAGCTGGCCGCGCAAGGCTTCGGGTGTGGTCACGGGCACTTCAGCGGTTTTCATGCTTCAAGCAAAGGGTTCGGTCAGTGGAAGAACTTGCCCACGCTCAGCGCGGTGCGGTACACCCCCCAGGCGAGCGGAATGCCGACCGCGGCCCAGGCCAGCCAGACCAGCACCGGTCTGGTCTGTCCGACGCCGGCGCGGCCCAGGCCCACCTCGGCCGCTGTGGCGCGCTCGTGCGCCAGGCGTTTCTCTTCGGCCAGCTCGGCGTCGGTCATGAAGTGTCTGTCGGCCACCGGGCGCACCAGCAGGTTGCAGACCAGGCCCACCAGCAGCATGCCGACCAGGATGTACATGGTCTGGTTGTACACCTGCTCGCGCGGCATGCCGAGGCCCAGCTGGTAGTCGCGCATGTAGTTCACCACCACCGGACCCAGAATGCCGGCCGTGGCCCAGGCGGTGAGCAGGCGGCCGTGGATGGCACCCACCATCTGGGTGCCGAACAGGTCGGCCAGGTAAGCGGGGATGGTGGCGAAGCCGCCACCGTACATGCTGAGGATGACGCAGAACGCGGCCACGAACGGCAGCGTGCTGCCCGCCACGGCGCTGCCCGGCACGCTCGCGTACAGCGCGCCACCGAGCACAAAAAAGACCACGTAGGTCATCTTGCGGCCCAGCTTGTCGGACAGGCTGGCCCAGAAGAAGCGGCCACCGATGTTGAACAGCGAGAGCAGCGCGGTGAAGCCCGCGGCCACTCCGGCGATCGCGGTCAGCTGCTCCTTGTCGAGCGCGCCGAACCTCGCGTCCACGCCGATCAGGCTGCCGCCGAACACCTCCTGCAGCATGGGGCTGGCCATGCCGATCACGCCGATGCCGGCCGACACGTTCATGCACAGCACCATCCACAGCAGCCAGAACTGCGGGATGCCCCAGACCTTCCTGGCGTGCACGTGGCGCTGCGTGATCATGGCGTTGTGGGCCTGTGCGGGTGGCGGCGTCCAGCCGGCCGGCTTCCAGCCCGTGGGCGGCACGCGGTAGCTGAGCGCGCCGCCCATCATGAAAACGAAGTAGCCCGCCGCCATGACCACGAAGGTTTGCACCACGCCCACGCTGGTGGCCGACGAAAAGAGTTTCATCAGCTCGGCCGCCAGCGGCGAGCCGATCATGGCGCCGCCACCGAAGCCCATGATGGCCATGCCGGTGGCCATGCCGCGGCGGTCCGGGAACCACTTGATCAGCGTGCTCACCGGCGAGATGTAGCCCAGCCCCAGGCCGATGCCGCCGATCACGCCCGAGCCCAGCCAGAGCATCCACAGCTGGTGCCAGTGAACGCCCAGCGCCGAGACCAGCAGGCCGCCGCACCAGCACAGCGCCGACACCACACCCGCCTTGCGCGGGCCGGCGTGTTCCAGCCAGCCGCCCCACAGCGCGGCCGACGAACCGAGCAGCACGAAGAACAGGGTGTACATCCAGCCCAGGCTGGAGATGCGCCAGTCGCAGCTGGTGGTGAAGAGCTCGGCCCACAGGCTCATGTCCGGGGGACAGGCCTGCGCCGCGCTCAGGCCAATGGCCTTGGACAGTGGCAGCCAGAACACCGAGAAGCCGTAGGCCATGCCGATGCACAGGTGGATCGCCAGGGCCGCCGGCGGCACCAGCCAGCGGTTGAATCCGGGGCCGGCGATGATGCGCTCCCTGGACAGGAAGCCGCCCGTGTCTTCGCCCTGGATCGCGCCTGGATCTGCTACCTGTGAACCCATGGAATCTTCCTCGGCATTGAAATAAAAGTTCCGTTATACCCAAGGCTGAACCGTTGTCCGGCGAATCATCACCGGCTCGCAGGTGCGTGGCAATATGAGCCCCGTCGCCACAGCCATATGCGCTGCGTCGCATAAAAGGTCTTCCCTGATGAACAAGATATCGATCAAACCGGTCTGGACCATCCAGAGCACCGAGAGCGGAACCCTGTCGCCGCGGCTGATCGAACTGCTGAGCTCCGTGCACCAGGAGGGCAGCCTGCTCGCTGCCTGCCAGAAGCTGGGCCTGTCGTACCGGCACGGCTGGGACCTGGTGCGGGGCGGCGAAAACCATTTCAACACCACGCTGCTGCACATGGAACGCGGCAAGGGGTCCACGCTGTCGCCGCTGGCCGAGAAACTGGTGTGGGCCGATCACCGCATCCTGGCCCGGCTGCAACCGATCCTCGACTCGCTCGCGTCCGAACTCCAGACCGAGATTGCCAGGATCTCACAGCGCGGCGGCAACGCCTTCCGCCTGCACGCCAGCTACGGTTTTTCGGTCGAGAAACTGATCGAAGCGCTGATCGGTTCCGGGCAGGAGATCGAGCGCCGCTACGCCAGCAGCACAGCCGCCGCGGCTGCCCTGCACGACGGCCACTGCGACGCCTGCGGCATCCACATCCCCATCGGTTCGCAGCAGGCGCGCGCGCTGACGCACTACGCCCAATGGCTGGGCTGCGAGGACCTGCTGGTGATCGACATCGCCACGCGCCGCCAGGGCCTGATGCTGGCACCCGGCAACCCGAAAAAAATCTACGAGCTGAACGATCTCGCGCGCGCCGACGTGAGGTTCATCAACCGGCCCGCCGACTCGGGCACGCGCTTCCTGCTCGAAGGCCTGCTCGCCGAACAGGGCATTGCCAGCGGCGCCATCCACGGCTTCGAGCAGAGCGAGGCCACGCACGCGTCGGTGGCGGCCTTTGTGGCCAGCGGACTGGCCGACGCCGGCTTCGGACTCGAGCGTCCGGCCCGCTATTTCCAGCTCGATTTCATCCCCATGGTGAACGAGCGCTACGTCCTGATCTGCCGCGCGCCGATCCTGCAGCACCCGGTCATGCAGGAAATCCTGCGCATCCTGGCGGACCCGGCGTTCAAGTCGTCGGTGGACGCCCTGCCCGGCTACGACTCGCGGCATTCGGGCACCGTGACACCCCTGGCACAGGCCTTCTCGCCGGCGTGAATTCGCCTACAGTGTGCCGATGCAAACCCCAGCCAGTTCCACCGACCCACGCGGCACCAACGGTAACAGCCCGCGCTATGCCACGCTGATGCTGGCGACCGCCAACCTGCTCAACCTGGCGCAACCCGGGCGCCTTTTCTACGAGGGGCAGGACCCCTACAGCCAGAACGAGTTCGAGCGCAAGGTGGACTGGCTGGGCGCGCGCTTCAAGGTGCTGAACGCCGATGTGCTCGCGGTGCAGGAGGTGTGGGACGAGGTCGCGCTGAGGGCAGCCGTGGCACGCAGCGGCCTGCAATACGGTTTCGTCAGCGTGCCCGGCGCGGAAAACGGCCCCGGGCAGCACGGCGCGCAGGGCACACCGCGCGTCGGTCTGGTCACACGCCTCAAGGTCGAGTCGGTCGGGTCGCTCACCGACTTCCCTGCCGCTGCCGTGGTGCAGGTGCCCGGTCTTGGCCCGCATACGCGCTTCGAGCGCCCGCCCCTGCTGGCCACGCTGCGCCTGAAACACGGTCAGGAAGTGGCCGTGATCACCGCGCACCTGAAATCCAAACGGCCCAAGTTTTTGCAGGATGCGAGCGGCAACCCGCTGGAGGACCCCGAGGACCCGGCCGTGCAGGCGGTGGCATCCCTGCGTTCGCTCGTCATGCGAGCCGGCGAAGCGCTCGCCCTGAGGCTGAAGGTGGTGGAGCTGCTGCACCGCACGCGCCTGCCGCTGATCGTGATGGGCGACCTGAACGACGGACCCCACAGCGTCACCACGCAGCTGATCGCAGCCACCTCGCAGGCCGCCTACGACAAGGGCGCGCGCGACAACGCGCTCTACAGCGCCTGGGACGTGCAGGGCGAAGCCGCGCTGCGGCGCGACGTGGCCTATTCCCACATCCACCAGGGCTACCCCGAGGTGCTGGACCAGGTGCTCGTGAGCGAGGAGTTCGTGGCCACCAGCCGCGCCGCCATCGGCGACGTGCGGCGCGTGGACGTGTTCAACGACCACCTGTTCGAAGGCCGCGACCGCAGCCGCAGCGACCACGGCTTCGTGCGGGCGCTGCTGCGCCTGCGGCTGCCGGACATCGCAGCCGCGACCTGATTCGCCGGCCGCAGCACCAGACACCACAGCCGGTGGCCTGGCGCGCTTACAGACCTTTACAGATCGCTGCGGAATATCCATCGCCCGCGCCCGTTCTTCGTAGGCACCGTACAGTTCTGGCGACCCGCCGCGCACGGTGCACTGGCGGAGCGCCGCGCCGTGGAACGGCTTCGGTGGCTCCATCGTCACACGACCAACGAAAGAGGTGAAGCATGAACACGAAACACAGCGCCATGGTGACGGCCGCGATGGTGGGCGCCCTGGCGGCCACCACGGTGCAGGCCGACGATTCGGCTGCCGAACGCCAGGCCGAAACGCGCGCCCCGACGCCCGTGCACGGCTTCTTCAACGCCTGGGAACGTGGCCTGAACAGCGCGGCCCGCGCCGTGGGCCTGGAGAACGACCGCAATCGCAACAGCAACGGGGCCGACGCGGGCACACGCCGCTCGTCCAATTCGAGCGTGAACAGCTCCAGCAACCGCAGCGCCAACAGCTCGGGCAACTCCAGTTCCAACCGTTCATCCAACAGCTCCTCGAACAGTTCCTCGAACTCCAGCTCCAACAGCTCGTCGAACAGCTCGTCCAATTCGAGTTCGAACAGTTCATCCAACAGTTCCAGCAATTCCAGCTCGAACAGTTCCTCGAACAGCTCGTCCAACTCCAGTTCCAACAGCAGCCGCTGACCCACGCGGTGGCTCGGCGGCCCGCCGTCCCGCGCCACCGCCTGCCGGGCCCCACGCCATGTCACCCACCGATGCTCCCCAGATTGAATTCCTCTGCGCGCCCGAAGACCTGGGCGTGATCGCCGCGCCGGTGCCCGCGCGCGAGGCCCTGCCCGACTGGTTCCGCCGCCTGGCGCCGGTGGACAAGAACCACCTGTCCACGACCGATAACGCGCTCACCGTCAAACGCTGCATGCCGTTTCTGGACGCGCTCATGGCCGGCTGGATCCTGCCGCTGGCGGCCACGGTGCGCATCGACATCCGCGACAACGGCCAGACCGTGGATACCGGCTGGGATTTCGACAAGACCATGGTGAGCAACCACCACCCCTACCAGGTCAACGGCCACCCGATGCAGCCGCGCCCGCCGTGCAAGATCCACAACCACTGGACCATCCGCACCCCCAAGGGCTGGAGCTGCCTGTTCATCCCGCCGATGAACCAGCCCAACGGCGTGATCGAGATCGCCGCCGGCATCGTGGACACCGACGAGTACACCTCGCTGATCCACTTCCCGTTTTTCGCCACCGCACCCGACGGCCTGTACACACTGGAGAAAGGCACGCCGCTGGTGCAGGTGATTCCCTTCCGCCGCGACGACCTGCAACTGCCGGGCACGGTGCGCGCCGAGACACCCGAAGAAGCGGCCGAGCGCCAGCGCATCCTGCGCGCCACCAGCGCGGGCGACGGCTGGTACCGGAAGGAAGCGCGGGAGCGGCGGTGAAGCGCTTGCACCCCCTCGGGCCACTGGCGCTGCTGGCCACGCTCGCCGGCTGCCAGAGCCTGCCTTCGGGCCTGCTGGGCGATGTGCAGCGCGGTCTGAAAGCGGACGACCCGGCCGAGCGTGCCCCGGTGGTGCTGCCACCCGCGCCGCGCCCGCTCTACCGGGTGGGGGACAGCTTCGTCTTTGGCCGCGGCAGCGTGCGCAGCGTCAGTGCCGTCGCGCCTGGCGCCGTCACCTGGCGCAGCGGCAGCGCGGCCGCTGGCGACGAGGTGCAGACCTACCGCACATCGCCCGACCTCTTCGCACCGGTGCTGGACTTTCCCGGCCGCACCGATGCCCCGGTCAGCCGCATCGCCAACCGCCAGGGCTCGCTCTGGCCGCTGCAGGCGGGCCGCCGCGCCAGCTTCGACGAATGGCGCCGTCCGGCACGCCCCGGCGCGGCCGAGCGCCTGTACCGCTGGACCTGCGAGGTGGGACCTGCCCGCACGGTCAGCGTGCACGCGGGTGACTTCGCCACCTACCCGGTGACCTGCCGTGCCCGGCTCGATCGTTTTCCCCTGCCCACGCAGGTGCTCAGCTGGGACTACGCCCCCTCGGCCGGTCATTACGTGCGCCGCACCTGGATGGACAACGGCCGCCAGCGCGAGACCCAACTCTCGGCCGCGCTGCCCGCCGAACTGGCCACGCCCGAGCGCATCGCCCGCGTGCTGCAGCGCCTGCAATCCGTGCCCTGAACGGGCCGCCCTTCAAGGGCAGCGCACCGCGGGCTGGGGCAAGCCCCAGCCGAACACCGGGTCGCGCCCGCTGCTGCCCAGGTCCTGCACCGGTACACGTCGCCCGTCCAGCCAGTCGGCCGGTGCCAGCAGCGATTCGTGCAGCGACTGCGACACCACCGCCACCAGGTGAGGCACCGCGTACGACGTGCCGCTGCGCGCAGCCAGCCGCCCGCTCGCATCGGGCAGCGGCAGGTCCACGCCCGGCAGCGCAAAGTCGACGTGCTCGCCCTGCCCGGCGCGCCAGTAGGCGCGGCGGTCCTGCGAAATCGCGGTGGCACCCAGCACACCGGCCAGCGCGGCCGGGTGGGCCGGCGCTGCGTTGCGACCGCCGTTGCCCGCGGCCGCCACCACCAGCACCCCGCGCGCCTGGGCGCGCTGCACCGCGGTTTCCAGCGGAGCACTGGGAGGGCCCGACAGGCTCATGCCCACCACGCGCGCGCCCTCGCCCACCAGCCAGTCCAGGCTGCGAATCAGCCCGGCCGCGTCGGCCATGGTGCTGCCCGAGGGCAACTGGAAAAAAGGTGCCGCCGCCAGCACCTGCGCGCGCGGCACCAGCCCGGCAAACCCACCGCGGGCCTGGCCCACCAGCAGCGCAGCCACCGCGGTGCCGTGCGCGGCATCGGCCGGCACCCAACCCGCCTCCACAAAGCGGCGCGAACGCAGAGCGGCCCCGCGCAGCGCAGGCGCATCGGCGGCCGGTTCGGTATCCACCAGGCCCAGCACCTGGCCAGCGCCGCAACGCTGCCGCTCAGCGGGCCAGCTGGGCAACCCGCTGCCTGCCGGTGGCGCGCAATCACCTCCCGCGCAGCTGGAAGGCTCGGGCGCCTGATCCAGCCGGTAGAGGCGGTGCAGGTCGAACACACCGGGGTCGCGCTCTTCGGTGATCTCGCGCGCCGTGCGTGCATCCAGCCCCGGCGGCAGGCGCATCCGCACCAGCCGCTGGCCCAGCCGGTTCAGCGGCACGCTCTCGACCACGCGCGCGCCCCAGCGCTGCGCGCGCTGCAAGGCCGCGGGCGTGGGGTCCAGCGCCAGCAACTCGTCGGCCCAGAAGCTCTCGCCCTCGGCCTGCGGCGCAGCCTGGGGCGCGCCTGCGTCCATGTCGTAACCACCGCCGCCACCAGCGCCACCACCGGCCGATGGCCCCCCGCCGGCACCGTCGTCGCCGTCATCCCCCCCGTCGTTGCCATCGTCGTCGGCCCAGGCGCTGCCCATCCAGGCCAGCGGCGGCGCAGCAACGCTGTCCTCGCCCGCGCCGACCCAGGCCCAGCCGTGCACGAACAGCACACCGCACAGCAGCCAGGTGCGTGCGCGCACGCGGCGGGACGGGAATGCAGACGAAAAAGGATGCATGGTCAAGGATCAGCTTAGCGGGGGCCTGGTGTCCCTGCGGTCGCAGGGGCATCGCGTGGGGCGTCCTGCCAGCACAACGCACGGGCGACCAGAATATTCCCGGCGCCCTGGAATAAAACACCCACCGGCCGCGTTGTCCCACCAAGCCATGACACCCGAACACGACCCCAAAGCCCAGCTCATCAGCCTGCTGCCCCGCTTGCGGCGTTTTGCCCACGGCCTCACGCACGATCGCCACCAGGCCGACGACCTGGTGCAGGCGGCCTGCCTGAAGGCACTGGAGCGCTGGCACCAGTTCGAACCCGGCAGCAACCTGGCGGCCTGGCTGTTTCGCATCGTCCAGACCACCTGGCTGGACGAATACCGCAGGCGCCAGCGCCACGCCACCGACACGGTCGGCGACGAGCTGCCCGAACTGCCCGGCGAGGATGGCCGCGAACTGCTGGAGCGCCGCAGCGAAGCCCGGCGGGTGCAGGCGGTGATGGAAACCCTGCCCGACGAGCAGCGCACCGTGCTGATGATGGTGACGGTGGACGGCCTGTCCTACCGCGACGCGGCCCGGTCCCTGGGCGTGCCGGTGGGCACCGTGATGAGCCGCCTGGCCCGTGCGCGGCTGCGTCTGCTGGATGGCCTGGCAGCCTGAGGAGATGGTGATGAACACCCCTGTGAACGACGAAACCCTGATCGCGTATCTGGACGCCGAGCTCGACGCCAGCGGCATGGACGCGGTGGAGCAGGCCCTGGAGGTCCACCCTGCGCTGCGCCTGCGCCTGCAGCGGCTGGTGGAAACCGGCGAGCAGCTGCGCGCCAGCTACGCGGGCGTGGCCGAGGAAGCGGTGCCGCCGCGGCTGGTGCAGGCGATCCTGGCGGCGCCGGCTCCGCGCACCCGTTCGACACCGGCCGCCTCCCTCCCGGCGCCATCGGCGTTCTCGCTGAGCGGCTGGCTGTCCCGCTGGTTCGGCACGGTCAACAGCCCCTGGATGCCCAGCGCGCTGGCCTCGGCCGCCGCGCTGGGCGTGGGCCTGTGGCTGGGCCTGTCCATGCTGACCAGCGGCGAGCAGTCACGGCTGGCGCAGCACCAGCCGGTGGCCGACCGCGCCCTGCTGGTCGCGCTGGAGAGCCTGCCCAGCGGGCGGGTGGTGGAGGCCGCGGGCCGGCAGATCGAGCTGCTGGCCAGCTTCCAGCACCGCGACGGCCGCATCTGCCGCGAGTTCAACAGCAGCCTGCGCGAGGGCGAACCGGTGGACCACCTTGGCCTGGCCTGCCGGGAGCCCACGGGCGACTGGACGCTGGCGGTGCTCAGCAGCGAAGAACGCCCGGCCGATGCCGGTCATGGCGGTTACCGCACCGCGAGCGACCACCAGCACGAAACCCTGGATCGCTACCGCCAGCAGCACACCCTGGGGCAGGCACTGGACCCGTCTGACGAACAGGTGTTGATGCAGCGCGGCTGGCGCCGCTGAGGCGGCCCGTTCGCGGGTTCAGCCGCGCACGAACAGCGTCACCAGCGGCTGGTCACCCAGCTGCCGGCTCCAGTGGCCGTGCACCGTGGGGTCAAACGTGGCGCCTTCGGGCAGCGTGTCGGCCGAATAGAAATGATCGCCCGGGCCGAAGGTGCGCGAACTGCCGTCCTGCAGGCCGATCTCCATCTGCCCCTGCAGCACGAACAGCCACTGCGGGGCGCCGGTGCAGTGAAAGGTGCTGCGAAAACCGACCGGGCTCTCGCGCAGCTGGTAGCCGCCCGAGGGCATGAGCGGCGACAGGCGCGCCGCAGGCGTGCCCTCGCTCAGGTCCACGATCTCCTCGCGGAAAGCCGCGCGGCCGTCGGTGCCGGTGAACAGCACCACTTTGTTGAAAACATGCATGCGGGTCTCCTGGGTTGGCGAGTGTTGTACCAGACCCCTCGCGCGCCACAACAAAACGGCCTGGCGACCGCGAGGTCACCAGGCCGTCGTCTCCAAGCGCCGTGCTTCAGTTCACCGATGCGGCGGGGTAGCGGTTCGGGTAGATGTCCTTGAGCTTGCGGCCGGTCTCGCCATCGGCCAGGATGTCACCCGTACGCTGGGCCTCGGCCAGTTCGGCGCGGACTTCGGCGCGGGTCTTGCCCGCGGTCACGACTTTCGCCGGGTAGCGCGCCGGGAACAGCTCGTTGAGCTTGCGGCCGGTTTCACCGTCGGCCACGATGTCGCCCGTGCGCTGGGCATCGGCCAGTTCGGCGCGGACTTCGGCGCGGCTCTTGCCCGCGGTCACGACCTTCGCCGGGTACTGCGCCGGGAACAGCTCGTTGAGCTTGCGGCCGGTTTCGCCGTCGGCCACGATGTCGCCCGTGCGCTGGGCATCGCTCAGTTCGGCGCGAACGTCAGCACGGCTTTTGCCCTGGGCCACGATAGCGGCAGGGTAGCGGTGCGGGTACAGCTGGTTGAGCTTCATGCCGGTTTCACCGTCGCCCAAGATGTCGCCGCTGCGCTGGGCTTCCAGCAGTTCGGCGCGGACCTGTTCACGGGTTTTGGGGGCGGCATCGTCGGCCAGGGTTTGACCGGCGGAGAGGGCTGCGATGGCGAGAGCGATGGCGGAAACGTAAGCGGATTTCATGGTGACATTCCTTGAGAGGTTGAACATGCTGGAAGGCCGCAAAACACAGACCGGTCTGACCAGCATCGAAGCAACCGGGAGGTGTTGGTTGCTGCGATGGGTGAACTTTAAAATTTCTCTTTCCAAAGAAAAACCACCAAAACAACGTCACTACGTTGCCGATTCAGCAACAATAAGCCACTTGAACTTCCCACCCATCGCTCTATGGACCGTCTGACCTCGATGCGCGTCTTTCTGCGAGTGATCGACGAGGGCGGCTTTGCGGCCGCCGCGCGGGCACTCGACATGTCCCCCGCCGTGGTGACCCGGCTGGTGGCCGATCTGGAAGACCACCTGGGCACGCGCCTGTTGCAGCGCACCACCCGTCGCCAGTCGCTCACCGAAGCCGGCGAGCTCTACCTGCAGCGGGTGCGCCTCATCCTGCAGGACCTCGACGAAGCCAACGCGCTGGTCAGCTCGCACACCGAGGCGCTCTCGGGCGTGTTGCGCATCCTCGCGCCGCCGGTGCTGGCCACGCACGTGCTGGCCCCGCTGGTGGCGGGGTTCCGCCAGCACTACCCGGACATCGTGCTCGATGTTGAAGTGGCGGCGCACGACGAGCCCCCGATCGAGGACTTCGACATCACCTTGCTGGGCGTCAACTCGGCTTACGACGCCAAAGTGATCGCGCGCAAGGTGATCTCGACCGAAGCGATCCTGGTCGCGGCGCCCACCTACCTGGCGCGCAAAGGGACACCCCTGGTGCCGGCCGACCTGGCGCAGCACGACTGCTTGCGCATCCGGCCCGACAGCCTGCGCAAGCGCAGCTGGCACCTGTTCCGTTCGGACGACAGCGCCGAGCAGGTCGAGCTGGAGGTGCAGCCGGTGCTTTGGGCCAACCACACCGACACCCTGCTGCAGGCCACGCTGGACGGTGCCGGCATCACCGCCACCACGGTGGAACTGGCCGTACCGCACCTGGCCAGCGGTGCGCTGGTGCGCGTGCTCAGTCCCTGGATCGCCGGGCGCTTCACGCTGTACGCCGCTCTGCCCAGCCGCAAGTTCATGCCCCAGCGCACGCGCGTGTTTCTCGACTACCTGACCGAGCAGACGCGGCGCAACGTGGCCAGCGCGCTGACCGCCTGCGACCACGGCTGAGGCCCCGCTGCCGCTACCATGCGGCCATGAACACCACCGCCCGCCTTCCCTCTCCCGTGCACTTCGGCCACCAGGGCCGGGTCGTCATCGTCACCGGCGGTGCCCAGGGCATCGGCGAAGCCTGCGCCCGCCGCTTCGCGCGCGAGAACGCCAGCGTGGTCATCGCCGATGTGGCCGACGCGCGCGGCCAGATGCTGGCCGACGAGCTGGGCGCGCTGTACCTGCACTGCGACGTCGGCCACAAGGCCGATGTGGACGCCGCCGTGGCGCACACCCTGGCCCGGCACGGCCGGATCGACATCCTGGTCAACAACGCCGGCATCTTCAAGGCCGCCGATTTCCTCGCGGTGAGCGAGCAAGACTTCGACGCCGTGCTGCGCGTCAACCTCAAGGGCTCCTTCCTGATGGGCCAGGCGGTGGCGCGTGCCATGGTGGCCACCGGCGGCGGCGCGATCGTGAACATGAGTTCGGTCAACGGCGTGCTCGCCATCCCCAACATCGCCAGCTACAACGTGAGCAAGGGCGGCGTCAACCAGCTCACGCGCGCGATGGCCTTGGCCCTGGCCGACCAGGGCATCCGCGTCAACGCGGTGGCGCCCGGCACCATCGCCACCGAACTCGCGGCGCAGGCGGTGCTCACCAGCGAAGAGGCGAAGCACAAGATCCTCAGCCGCACGCCGCTCAAGCGCCTGGGCGAGCCGGCCGAGGTTGCCGACGTGGTGGCCTGGCTGGCCAGCGATGCGGCCAGCTACATCACCGGCGAGATCGTCACCGTGGACGGGGGCCGCATGGCGCTGAACTACACGGTGCCCGTGTGAGCGGGCGCTGAACCCCGGCAACGGAAACACCCCATGCCCGAAGCGCCCGGCCAGCCCGCGTCCGCCGCGAGCTCCCGCCTTTTTCTGGCGATCTGGCCCACGGCGGCCGGCCGGGCAGCGCTGGTGCGCGAGGCGGCGCGCTGGTCCTGGCCCGCCGGCGCGCGTCCGACGCCGCCCGACAAACTGCACCTCACGCTGCACTTCCTGGGGCCCGTGGCCACCGATCGTCTGCCCTCGCTCCGGGACCGGCTGCAGGTGCCGTTCCGGCCGTTTGTGCTGCGCCTGACCGGCGAGGCGATCTGGCAGCGCGGCATGGCCGTGCTGCTGGCCGAGCCCGAACCGGCGCTGCTCGACCTGCACCAGCGGCTCACGCAAGCGCTGAGGGGCATTCAACAGCCCGTTGATGTCCGCCCCTATGCCCCGCATGTGACGCTGGCCCGACACGCCACCGGTGTCGTTCCCCCCGCCGTGGCCACACCGGTGCGCTGGCGGGTCCACAGCTATGCGCTGGTGTCTTCGGTTCCCGGCGTCGGCTACCGGAACCTGCAGCGCTACCGCGCCGACTGACAGCCGACTGAATACCGGCCGCCAGAGCACCACAACAGGGCGCCCGTGCAGCCTGCCCTGGCCGAGCGCCCCGCCAGCCGTGCGCGCATGGCGCTTTTTGGTGCACGGCATCCGCCACCCAGGCGGGCAGCACCGCTCCAGGACCTGGCACGCTTTCTGCTCACCCTCACACCGCAAGAAGAGCGATTTGTGAGCGCAGCCACAATTCCTCAGCCGCACAGGTGCACTAGGGTTCCGGTCACGCAGGCGTGATGTCTGGTCCGAGAGTGTGCCGGCCTCATCGCAGGCTCCACGGAGGGACAAAAGCCCGGGAGAACGATCACCGATCGCTTCTTCTGCACGTCCCACCAACCCCTGGAGTCCTCTGATGAAAAACACCGCCCCCACCGCCAGCAGCCTGCTTTCTTCCTCGCGGCGCCACCATTTCCTCAAGCCGGCCCTGGGCCTGGCGCTGTCGCTGGCCACCGCCGGCGCATTCGCGCAGGCGCCAGCGCCCATGAAACTGGCCACCGTGGTGTGGATCGGCTACGGACCCTTCTACGTGGCCGACGCGCTCGACCTCTACAAGAAGTACAAGCTCAAGGTTTCGCTGCAGGTCTTCAACGACCCGGCGCTCATCCCCTCCGCCATTGCCTCGGGTGCGGTGGACGGCGGCATGCTGACCTACGACCAGGTGGTCGGCCAGGTGGCCGCCGGCCGCGCCATGAAGGTGGTCATGCCCATCGACTACTCCAACGGTGGCGACGCCATCGTGGCCGACAGCTCGGTCACTAAGGTCACCGATTTCAAGGGCAAGAAGATTGGCTACAACCCGCTGTCTCCCAGCGACTTCCTGCTGTCCTATGCGCTCAAGATCAACGGCCTGGGCGAGAAGGACATCAGCCCGGTGAGCATGACGCCCGAAGCCGTGCCCGCGGCCATGGCCTCCGGTGCGCTGCCGATAGGCGTGACCTACGAGCCCAGCCTGTCGCAGATCCTCGGCCAGGGCGGCGGCAAGAAGTTCAAGGTGGTGTTCTCGTCGAAGAACGCGCCCGGCCTGATCGCCGACGTGCTGGTGTTCGACGACAAGGTCATCAAGGCCAAGCCGGCCGAGATCACCGGCATCATGAAGGCCTACCTCGACGGCCTGGCCTACATGAAGGCCAAGCCCGACGACGCCGCCAAGATCATCGGCAAGTTCATGGGCGTGTCCGCATCGGAAGTGAAGGAACAGCTCAGCGGTGTCTACAACATCCCGCTGGCCGAGATGCCCAAGGCCTTCACCAAGGCCAAGGAAACCACCTCGTACTACGCCAGCGGCGAGATCATTGCCGAGCTGCTCAAGGCCAAGGGCCAGATCACCACGATCCCGGCCACCGAGGCCACGTTCGACGCCAGCCTGGTCAAGGCCCTGGCGAAGTAAGCCCTCCGCCGCTGCGCCAGCGCCCGTCAACAGGGTGCTGGCGCGCTGCGCCGCGGCCTCCCGCATCCCCTGTGCAACCGCTGTGAGAGACCTCCCATGAAACCGGTTTTCCGACACGCCGACGGCGTGTTGCCCAACACCCTCGCCCTGGCCTTCACCGTGCTCGGCTGGCCACTGGGCATCGCCCTGCTCGGTCAGGCGTACTGGGCGATCAACGCGCTGGGCGTGCTGCTGGTGGCGCTCACGCTCACCTGGTCGGCCTACTTCATCCACGAGTTCGCGCACCAAGCCATCTTCAGGACACCGCAGGCGAACGAGCGATGGGGCAAGTTCATGAGCTGGCTCAACGGCAGCTGCTATGCCAGCTTCGCCGACCTGCGCCGCAAGCACATGCGCCACCACGTCGAACGCGCCGACGTCATCACCTTCGACCTGCAGGGCTTCCTGCGCGCCCACCCGCTGGTGCGCCGGGTGGTGCTGGCACTCGAATGGGCCTACATCCCCGCGGTGGAGTTCGTCATGCGCGGCTTCGTGATTGCGCTGCCCTTCATGGGCGAGCGCAAGAAGGAGGCGCGCGGCCGTGTGATCGGTGTCGCCGCCGTCCGGCTAGCGGCCTGGGCGCTGCTGGCCTGGTGGTCGCTCAAGGCCCTGGCCCTTTACGCGCTGGCCTACCTGCTGTTCGTGCACCTGCTGCGTTTTGCCGACTGCTTCCAGCACACCTACGACGCCTACCCTATCCTGGACGACAAGCCGATCCCGCAAGACAAGGTGCGCGACCGTGCCTACGAGCAGGCCAACACCTACAGCGATGTGGTCAGCGTCGACGCGACGTGGCTCAACCTGGTCTGGCTCAACTTCGGCTTCCACAACGCGCACCACGAGAGGCCTGTCGCGCCCTGGTACCAGCTGCCGCAGCTGCACCGCGAGCTGTACCCCGAGGGCAACGCCCAGGTGGTCACGGTGGGCGAGCTGCTGTGTGCCTACCACCGCCACCGCGTGACCCGCGTGCTCGCCAGCGACTACGGCGCGGTGCTGCCACCCGGCGCAGCCCACCGAGCCGACGGGTTCGTCGGTGCCGTGGGTGTTTCATTCCTGACAGCGGTGTGATGACGCTCCCCCCGCAGCGCCTTCGGCGCTACCCCCCAGGGGGCAACACCAGCCGTCCGGCAAAGCCGGCCCGGCGGTGTTCCCGGTGGGCCACCCCTCGTGCGCAAGGTGCCTGACATGTCTCTACCCAGCTATGGCCTGCAGGGCAAAACGGTGCTGATCACCGGTGCGGCCGGCGGCATTGGCAGCGCGCTGGCGCGGGCCTTCCTCGCGCAGGGTGCGCAGCTCATGCTGCTGGACCGCGCCGCCGCGCCGCTCGACGCACTGGTGGAGTCGCTGCACAGCAGCCTGGTGCACAGCGCCGTGTGCGACCTCGGCAGCGACGCCGAGGTGGCGGCCGTAGCGGCCCGCGTGAAAGAACGCTTCGGGCAGCTTGATGTGCTGGTGAACAACGCCGGCGCCGAATACCCGACGCCCATGGACAGCACCGCGCCCGACGCCATGGCGCGCTGGGCTGGCCTGCTCGACAACAACGTGAGCAGCATGGTCCGGCTCACGCAGGCGCTGCTGCCACTCTTGCCACGCGGCGCGAGCATCATCAACCAGAGCTCCATCTGGGGCCGCATCGGCGTGGCCGGTTTCTCGGCCTACAGCGCGAGCAAACACGCGGTGGTGGGCCTCACGCGCTCGCTCGCGCTGGAGCTCGGCCCGCGGGGCATCCGCGTCAACGCGGTCTGCCCCGGCTGGGTACGCACCGAGGCGGCCCTTCGGTCGCTCAGCGCCATGGCGCAGGAGCAAGGAACAACCGAGGCCGAGGTCGAGCGGGACCTCCTGGCACGCCAGGCCGTGCCGCAGATGCTCACACCCGACGAACTCGGCGGCGTCTTTCTCTTTCTCGCCAGCGAAGGCGCCGCCCCGCTCACCGGCCAGTGCCTGGTGGCCAGCCACGGCGAGGTGATGGCATGAACGTCCCCATTTCACTGCAGGGCCAGACCGCGCTGGTCACCGGCGCGGCCACCGGCATCGGCCGCGCCACCGCGCTGCTGCTCGCACAGGCCGGCGCGCGCGTGGTGGTGAACCACCTGCACCAGTCACAGGCCGCGCAGGCGCTGGTGGACGAGATCACCACCGCGGGTGGCCAGGCGCTGGCCCTCAGCGCCGACGTGAGCCGGGCCGTGGACGTGGAACGTCTGGTCCGCGAAGCCAACGAAGCGGCAGGCCCCATCCACATCCTGGTCAACAACGCCGGCATCCTGCAGGAAAAGCCCTTCCTCGACACCAGCGAAGAGGACTGGGACCGCATGCTCGGCACCGACCTCAAGTCGGTCTTCCTGGTGTGCCGCGCGGTGCTGCCCGGCATGGTGGCACGGGGCAGCGGCGTCGTCGTCAACATCGCGTCCGATCTGGGCATCCTCGGGCGCGAGCGCTACGCGCCCTACTGCGCCGCCAAGGCCGGCGTGATCGGGCTCACCCGCTCGCTGGCGCGCGAGTTCGCGCCGCAGCAGATTCGCATCAACGCCATCGCGCCCGGGCCGGTGGCCACCGCCATGGTGTCGCTCGAACACATGAGCCCCGAGTGGGTGGAAAAAGAGCTCGCCATCCCGCAGCACCGGCTGGCCGATCCGGCGGAGATCGCGGCCAGCGTGCTGTTCCTCGCGTCCGACCTGTCGCGCTTTTACTGCGGCCAGGTGCTCGGCCCCAACGGCGGCTCGGTGATGCCATGAGGATGAAACACCCCCTGCGCCGCTTCGCGTCACCCCCCTCAAGGGGGGCGGCACCAGAGGCCCGGCGAAGCCGGTTCCTCGGTGCCCCTGGGTGTCAGTGCTCCGGTGCCATGGATAACCGATGACACGCCTGCCCGTTCACCCCTCCGACCGCGTCGCCACCGGCGTGCTGCTGTTCTCCGCCTCGCTGTGGGGCCTGTCGTGGATACCGCTCAAGTGGTTCATCGCGCAGGGCCTGAGCGGGCCGGTGGTGTCGCTGCTGTCCTATGGCCTGGTGGGCCTGTGTGCGCTGCCCTTCATCTGGCGCGACCGCGCGGCCTGGCGAGCGCAGTGGGGCTTTGTGCTCGCGCTGGCGCTGGTGGGCGGCTGGGCCAACACCTCCTTTGTCAACGCCCTGATGATGGGCGACGTGGTGCGGGTGATGTTCCTGTTCTACCTCTCGCCCGTGTGGTCGGTGCTCGGTGGCAGGCTGTTCCTGAAGGAGCGCATTCCGCCCACGCGCTGGGCCGCCGTGGTGGCCGCCATCGTGGGCCTGTGGATGGTGCTGGGCGGGCCGGGCGCCGCGAGCCTCTCGCTCAGCTTCGTGGACTTCCTCGCCCTCTCGGCCGGCTTCGCTTTTGCGGCCAACAACATCCTCGCGCGCGCCGCGCAAGCCGTGCCCATGCGCACCAAGACGCTGGCCGTATTCGCCGGCTGCGGCCTGATTTCGCTCGCTGCCACCAGCGCACTGGGCCACAGCGTGCCGGCCATGGGTGCGCTCGTGTGGTTCGGCATCCTGGCCTATGGCTTCGGCTGGCTGCTGCTGGCCACCGCCACCTGGCAGTTCGGCGTGACGCACCTCGAAAGCAGCCGCGCCGGCGTGATTCTGCTGGCCGAGCTGGTGGTGGCCGTGCTCACCGCCCTGTGGTTCGGCGGCGAAAGCCTCACCCCCATGGGCTGGGCCGGTGGCGCGCTGATTGCGACGGCCGCCCTGGTGGAAGCCCTGGGCAGTGCACCCGATGCAAGGCCGACCCCCGCCGCCAGCGCGGCCCACCCCGGCGCATGAACAAGGAGACCACCATGACTACCCGCACCGACATCCCCACCGTCTGGATGAACCAGCTCTCCTGGGTTGACTACCAGCAGCGCATCCAGCGCGACCAGCCGCCGGTGCTGCTGCCGGTGGGCGCGCTGGAGCAGCACGGCCCGCACCTGCCGCTGGGCACCGACGGCCTGCTCGCCAGCGCCGTCGCGGCCGACACCGCCGCACGCGTGGGCGGGCTGGTGGCGCCCACGCTGAGCTACGGCTACAAGTCGCAGCCCAAGTGCGGCGGCGGACAACACTTCTGCGGCACCACCAGCGTGGACGCCGCCACGCTCATCGGCCAGGTGCGCGACGCGGTGCGCGAGTTCGCACGCCACGGCCTGACGAAGCTCGTCATCGTCAACGGTCACTATGAAAACCAGTGGTTCCTGATCGAAGGCATCGACCTCGGCCTGCGCGACGCCAGGGCCGCCGACCCCGCGTGTGCACTGCAGGTGATGCGGCTGGAGTACTGGGACTTCATGACGCCCGAGACCCTGGGCGACGTGTTCCCCGAGGGCTTCCCCGGCTTCGCACTGGAACACGCCGCCGTGCTGGAAACGTCCATGATGCTGCACCACCACCCCGGCCTGGTGCGCATGGACCTGCTGCCCGACGACGGCCCGGCCGACTTTCCGCCCTACGACATGTACCCGCCGCGCACCGACTGGGTGCCCGCCTCGGGCGTGCTCTCGTCGGCCAGGGGATCGGATGCCACCAAGGGCCGCCTGCTGGCAGACGAGGTGGCACGCCGCATGGCCGAGGCGATCCAGACGGGCTTCACGCGCCCCTGAGCAGCATGCCCGCCGACACCGCCTTGTCCCCTGCGGCTACCGCGCTGCTCGTCATCGACATGCAGCGCGACTTCTGCAGCCCCGGCGGCTACGCGCACCAGGCCGGCATCGACATCAGCCGCATGCAGGCGGTGGTGGGCCAGGTGCAGCGGTTGCTGCAGGCTGCGCGCAACGCCGGCCTGCTGGTGGTGCACACCCGCGAAGGGCACCTGCCCGACCTGTCCGACTGCCCGCCCGCCAAGCTGGCGCGCAGCGTGGCAGCCGGTGCACCCATCGGCAGCCACGGCCCGCTCGGGCGGCTGCTGGTGCGCGGCGAACAGGGTCACGATTTCGTGCCTGCGCTGCGCCCCCTGCTGTGCGAAGAGGTGATCGACAAGCCCGGCTACGGCGCCTTCCACCTCACGCGCCTGGGCAGCGTGCTCGCGCGCCACGGCGTGCAGCGGCTCATCCTCTGCGGCGTCACCACCGAGGTCTGCGTGCACTCCACCCTGCGCGAGGCGGTGGACCGCGGCTACGCCTGCACCACCGTGGGCGACGCCACCGCCGCCAGCCAGCCCGAACTGCAGGCCCCGGCACTGGCCATGATCGGCGTGGAAGGCGGCCTCTTCGGCCGCGTGTGCAGCACCGCCGAATGCGTGGAAGACCTGGCCCTGCTGGCCCGCGCACCGGCATCCACCGGAACCTGAACCCGAACCCGACCCATGACCCAAGCCACCCGCCTCTGGCCGCTGCTCACCGCCACCCACCGCTACGACAAGAGCATCTCCACCTACCGGCGTGGGCAGGGCGAGATCATCGAAGCGCCCATCCTGGCCTACCTCGTTGAAACGAAGCAGGGCCGCATCCTGTACGACGTGGGCTGCGACCACCGCAAGATCAGCGACCCGGCCCTGCGCGCGCGCCACTACGACCCTGCCAGCTTCGCCATGGGCGCGCCCGACATGCGCGAGGAGCAGCGCATTCCCCACCACCTGGCGCGCCTGGGCCTCACCCCGGCCGACGTGGACCTCATCTTCATCGGCCACCTGCACTTCGACCACGCGGGCGGCCTGAAAGAGCTGCGCCGCTGTGGCTGCGGCGCCGAAATCCATGTACAGCAGGACGAGTGGGACGCCGCCTCCAGCGGACAGGACGGCGCCGTGTTCCCCGACGACCTGACCGACGACGCCGGCGCGCCGCTGCAGTTCCGCCTGCGGCGCGGCGAATACAGCGTGCTGCCCGGCGTGACGGCCGTGGCCACGCCCGGCCACACCGCGGGCCACATGTCCATGCTGATCGAACTGCCCAAGGGGCCGCCCGTGCTGCTGGCCGGCGACGCGGCCGACCTGCAGGAGAACATCGACGACGAGGTGGCGCCCGGCGGCCTCTGGCAGGACCAGGAACAGCTCGCCATTGACAGCATCCGCAAGCTGAAACGCCTGGCCCGGGAAACCGGGGCACAGCTCTGGCCCAACCACGACATGGCCTTCTACCGCCGCCTGCCCGCTTTTCCGCAGGCCATCGCATGAGCGCAGCGCCGGTCCGCTCCCAAGCCAGCTCGCGCCGCAGCCCGCAGGGCAAGGTACTCCGATGAGCCCGCCACCGATCGAAACGGTTTCAGGCCGCTACCAGGGCGTGTGGGCGCGCACCCTGCTGGAAACGCCCGAAGGCCGCGACACCCGCACCTGGGTGCGCTGGCTGCAGACCGGCCGCTGGCACGGCGACCTGCGCGTGCCGCCCGGCGCCGACCGCCACACGCCCGAAGGCCTGGCGCTGCAGCAGGGCTTTGGCGGCGTCACCACCATCACCCGGCCCGACCCCGACCAGCCCGAGGTCTGCACCTGGCAACGCCGCATCGACTTCCAGCCCCCGCGCAGCACCCCCGACGCCGGCCACATGGTGTTCGAAACCAGCGAGCGCGTCATCGAGACCGGCATCCACGGCCAGTACCTGGAAGTGTGGGAACGCCTGCCCGCCTCGCTCGGCCGGCGCATAGCGCTCGCGCGCGTCGATGCACACTGCCAGCCCACGGCCGAGCGCCTGCTGCTGGCGGGTCAGTACCTCATGCACCTGCGCCCGCGCACCGCGGCCTGGCCGTCTGACCTGGCGCCGGACGAGACACTGGCCGACCTGGTGCAGCGCCATCCGGCCGATGCCGCGGCCCTGCTCGACTTCGAGATCAGCTTCGGCCTGCTGGACCAGGGCCTGTGGACCGTGGAGCGTTCCACCCTGCCCGCCAGGGAGGGGCAGGCTCTGCCCTGCCAGCTGCAGCGCCTGGACGGCAGCCGGGTGCAGGTGGCTGGCGCTCACCTCGCGGGGGAGTGGCTGGCGCTGGAGTGGGCCGACTGACAGGCCCCGCACCAGGACCCGCATGACCGGGCTCGGTCCCGGGCTGGCGTTCGAGACCCACACCCTGCCACCGCAGTAGCCGCGTGATGGGTCTCGGTGGCCTGCAGGCGCTGCAGGCAAAGGGATGCCGGGGATGCGTCGGCGGGGTTCATGGCGGGTCGGTCGAGCGCAGCAGTGACAGAACGGCGGCGCGCACGGTCTCGTCATGCCCCACCAGCAGGTGGCCACCCCGCTCGAAACCGAGAAACTTCGCGCCAGCGATCTGGCTGGCTGTGTACTCGGCGGGCGCGTAGGTGCCGAAGCCATCATCGCGTGCGCTGACCACGAGCGTGGGCGCCTGGATGGCAGCCAGCGCATAGGGCTTGAGCCCCTTGCCCAGCCGCGTGTCATCGCGCAGCCCGGCAGCGCGGGCGGACACCGGCAGGATGCGTTCCGCCAGGTCGTTCACGCGCTGGCGCTCGGCGTCGCTGGCCGAAGCCACCTGCCCGGGCAGCGTGGCCAGCACGTGCCGGATCACCCGATTCCGCGCCACATGCAGCGCCGACCAGAACAGGAAGTCCGAGCCCAGCAGGCGCAGCAGCATCGCGTCCTTCGCGTCGGACACCGGTGGCACGGTCGGCACCCGATCGCCGGGCATGTAGGTAATCGGCACCACCAGCGCCAGCGCGCTGACGCGCTCGGGATGCCGGATCGCCAGCTGCATCGCCGACGGGCCACCCGCGGAGACGCCCATCACGGCCGCTCGCCCGATGCCGAGCGCATCGAGCAGGCACGCATGGGCATCGGCCTGCGCCTCGGGCGAGGCGTCGGCAGGCCGGGGTGTGCGCAGGTAGCCGAAGCGCGACATGGCGATCACGCGCACGCCTTCCCCCACCAGCGGTCGCGCCCAGGCCATGCCCTGGTCGTGCCCGCCGCCGCTGCCGTGAACCATCAACAGCGGGATGCCAGTGCCGGCTTCCTCGACCTCGATCGCACCGCAGCGCGTGTCCACCACCCGGCTGCCCGCCGATGCCCGCGCCGCGGCCCGTTCGATGTCGTGCTGGAAGTGCCAGCCCACCCACCCGGCGGCGGCCAGCAGGCCCAGGACACCGAAGCCCATGACGGTGGCCTGCCCCATGACGGTCACCTCACACCAGCACCGCCTGCACCGGCCGGCGCAGCGATGCGGGCAGGGTCGGCCCGCGCCCGAAGCGGACCACCAGGTCCGGCCGCATGGCCCCCAGGCCGAGTGCGCTGGCGAACCGGGGCCGCAAGGTCGCCAGCTCGACCGGCATGTTCACATGCGCATTGCGAACGCCCATCACGGTCCCCTGAAGCGCGAAGCGCTCAAAGGCACGCCCGACGTCCACCCAGTGGGCCTTGTCCTCCTGCGCGGCCACGAACACCGCCACGCCGGCCGAGCTGCGCAGCTGCCGGGTGTATTTCTCGTTCTCCGACCCGGCCGTGACCACGAAGTCGAACATGAGCTTGCCCAGCCAGGACGGGACCGCGGGGTTGCCCGACGACTTGGCAAACAGGCCGTCGCCCCGCTCCACCGCGTCCGACGCGCTGAAGCGGATCCAGGACTTCAGCTCCTTGACGAAAGCCTTGTCGTTCAGCTGCGCGGTGTTGCCCTGCACGACGAAGTCCAGCACCTGGTCGATGGCGGTCTTGCCGGTGAGCAGGAGCAGGCGCACCCGCTCGCTGCTGCCCGCGCGCTCAAGCAGGGCCAGGTCCTGGGTGCTCAGGGGTTTGCCGTCGTACTCGCCACGCGTCGACTGCCGCTCGGGGATCGCCTTGAACAGCGGGGTGATGACGGCGGGCGTGGGCGACAGCCTGACCACCACGGCGTCGCGCGCCGCATCGAAGCGCACCTCGCCCGCCAGACCCAAGGCCTGTGCCGCCTGCACCAGGTTCTCGGCGGCACAGCCCAGCGAGACGAAGAGGTGGTGGTCGTCCGGGTCCACCACCGGGCAGCGGCGCGACAGGTCGGGCAGGATGGTGATGCCCTGTCCGTCCAACGCGAACTTCCAGCACTGCGTGTTGTGGCTGGACGGCGCCAGGGTCGCGTAGCGCACCAGCTCCTGGCCCAGCGCGGCACCCGAGAGGCCCTGCAAGGGGCCCGTCCGCCAGATGCGAGCAGCAGCCGCTTCGTAACTCTCGGCGGCCCAGGCCAAAGGGCTGGCCCCGAACCCTGCGGCGCCACCGAGCACCCCAGGCGTGGCAGCCAGCAACTGCCTGCGTGTGAGCCGGTTCATCGTCGTTCCTTCCACGGTGTTGTCTGCTGCGCACGGGCTCGGCAGCACAGGGAGCAGCGTGCGACGCTGCATCGGCCGGTGGCAGACGGATTCCTGAAAACCACCATCCTGGACATACCGGCGCCCCCGCCATTTTTATGCGGCACGGCCCAAACCCGTTGATCCAGGTCAAGGGGATCAGACCGCCACCGTACCGGGCTCAGGCTTGCCGCGGCTTCCGGGCGATGCGGTCCCAGTCTTTCAGCGTCTGCTGCAGGCGGTTCTTCGCGTCCGTGTGGCCCTGGCTGAAGGCATCGGTCATCTGTCTGCGCAGCGCTTCGGCGGGCGGCGGCGCGGCCAGGGCCTTGAGCCGGTCGACCAGCAGCATCACCGTCTGGAAACTGCCCGATTGAACCGCCATGGCCAGCGGTGTCTGCCCGTCGTCGGAGGCGTCCATCACGTTGGCACCGTGCTGAATCATGTGCTTCACCACCCCGGCCTTGCCCGCCCGGCAGGCCCAGTGCAGCGGCACCAGCCCGCCGTCCAGCCGGGCGTTGAAATCGGCGCCGGGGGCAAGATGCTCCGGCGCCAGCGGCCAGCCGGAGGCCTTGATCATTTGCTGGAGTTTCCAGGAGGTCATGGGTGTGAAATGTTGACGGGCATCGGCCGGAAGCTTCCAAGGGTACGTGATGTCGAGACCTGGCCGAACATTGACGACACTGAGACTGGCGAGACGTGCAACTGGCAGCAGACGACCCGCTCCGGCCGGTCGAAGTCCTGGCGGCAGCGACCGCTCTATGGCGTCACCAGCCGGTTGCCATCGGCTGCACTTTAAGAGCTCAGACACAACCTTCAGCCGCGTGAGCACCAAGTCTGTCTATTTGTAGTCGCCTGAGAATTGGCTCGATGGCAGGTCAGATCCGTTCAACGCAAGCTATTGCCGCGCATGGCGTCTATCGCGAGCCGCTCACAACGCTGAGCGTCCAGTGGCTGCCCAGCCTGTCTGAAGCGGGCTGCAGCCGCCGAAAATTGGCTCACCGCCTCATCGGTGCGTGGGGTCCGTGCGGCAGCGATGTGGCCCTTCACCTCTTCGTGCGCCGCGTACCACGCGGGCAGCCGCATGACCACATTGGCGAGATAGGCACACTGTTCCTCATGCTTGTCGGCCAAGTCCAGTTCGCCTGCGCGCGCCGCCGCAATCGCCGCCGGAACGGCAAAGGTGATGCGGCAGCCAGGACAGGTTTCCAGTGGGCCGCGCACCGATTCGCTGGCGTCTTCCATCACGTACAGCGCGGCGGCGGGATCGTCCTGGTGCAGGTTGATGCGGGTACCGTAAATGCGATCCATCAGATGAAAACCGATGTCCGTCTGGCGTGCCACATCGAGCGCTTCATCGATGAGCGCGCGGGCTTCGTCGCGCCGACCTTCGTGCAGCGACACCTCGGCCAAGCGCTGCAACGACAAGGCTTCGCCCACCGAGCCTCCGATGGTCCGGTGCAGGCGGGTGCCTTCGCGCAAGTGCTCGCGCGCCGCCACCAGATCGCCGGCCAGCCACTCGGCCTCGCCGCGCAGGGTGATGCCAAATGCATGACCGCGAGCAGCTCCCAGGCGCTGGGCTTCGGTGGCCAGTGCATCAGCAAATTCGATCACTTCGGCATACGGCCGTGCACCGTACAGGAAGCGCTGCGTGATGCACAAGTGGCCGTCGAACACACGCAGGGCCAGGTGCGGCACGTGGCTGGTTTCCTGCAAATCGGCCCACACGCTGCGGTGCAGTTCGCCGCGCGCATGCGCTGCGGCCGCTTGTGCCCAGGAGGCAATCACCAGTGACGCGGTGTCGCCTGATTCCAGCGCCAGCCGGCGCGCCACAGCGGCTTTGGCGGTTCCCATGGCAGGGTCGGCGGCACCGAGCGCGGCCGCGCCTGCGTAGGCAAGGGCTTCGCTCAGGCGACCGTCCACGGACGTGGGCAATACGCCTTGCAGCGCTTCCAGCGCTCCCTTGGGATCGCCTTGTTTCACCTGGGCCAGCGCGGCCTTGGCGAGCAGGTTGTGGCTGTCCGGCTCGCCCGCGGCTTGGGCCGCCAGTCGGTATGCCGCCATGGCGCCCGGGTCGCCCATGGCGTCCAGCGCTTCGGCGCGCAGGCGCAGTGCTTCGGCATGGCCAGGCTGGAACGCGAGCACCGGGGCGAGGTGACGCAAAGCATCGCTGAAGGCCGCGAGGCGCGCGGCGTCGCGTGCGGCGGCCATCAGCCAGGGCATGGCGTCGCTCGGCCGACCGCCTTCCAGCCAGTGGCGGGCGATGTTGGCCGGTACCGCGTCCATGTCGGCCAGCTGAGCGGCGATCTCGCGGTGCATCTTCAGACGGTGGTGGGGCGGCACCTGGTCCAGCAGCGCCTGGCGCACCAGTTCGTGGCGGAAACGGTAGCGGCCGCCCGCGAACACCAAGACCCTGGCGTCCAGCGCGCGGTCGAGCGCGGCATAGGTAGGCACCAGCGCCATCGTGGCAAGAGCCTCCACCGTGCGAACGCTCCATTCGCCGCCGCTCAATGCCAGCCAGCGCAGCAGCGCCAGTGCGTCCGATGGCACATCGCACAGCCGCTCGGTGATGGCCTCGGCAACATTGCCGGGCAAGCGCTTGCCGTCGCCCCCCGAACAGCGCGCCAGCTCGATGGCAGCGAACGGGTTGCCGTCGGCGGCCTGCACAATGCGATCCACCTCAACGTCGGGTAAGGGAGCGGGGAGCGCAAGGGTCACCAGGCGGCGGCTTTCTTCGGCGTCCATCGGCTCCAGATCGAGCGGGCGCAACACGCCAGCGCGCTGCAGCCGCGCCACGCCACGCCCCAGCGCAGTGGTCGCGGCGACCGGCCGGGTGGCGATGAGCAGGCACAGCGGCCCACCCGCCATGGCCAGCTGCACCAGCACCTCAACATCGGCGTCGTCGATCAGGTGGGCGTCGTCCACCTGCAACAAGAGATCGGTGTCGGGCGCGGCCGCCAGCAACAGGCGACGAACAGCACCGACCACCTGATGCCGCCCCAGCGGTCCCTGCGCCTCGTTGGCGGGCACGGCCAGTGGGCTCAGCAAGGCCAACACAGCGCGGGCCGGTGCGCCGATTCGGTCGAGCACGCTGCGGTCTTCAAGCATCAGGCGTTCGGCAATCGATGCCATGGCGCCATAGGCTCGGCCAGTGTCTGCGGCGTCCAGCCGCAGAACCGTCCAGCCCCGGCGGCGCGCCTGGGCGCAGATCTCGGTGCACAGCGCGCTCTTGCCGACACCGGCAGGCCCGCGCAACACGACGCCGCCGGGTCGTTTGCCGACCGGCATGCCAAGCCAGGCCGTCACCTGGCCCAGCGCCTGCGAGCGCCCCACGAAGGGCGGTCCCACGGCTTGCAGGCCGGCCACGCAGCGCTCGTATACCGCCTCGGTGCGCGGGTCGGGCGTCACACCCAGGGACTGTTGCAGCGACTCGCGCAGGCGGCTGTACCAGCGCAATGCGGCGGCGCGGTTGCCGGCTTCCAGTTCGCGCTGCATCAGAGCCCGATGCGCGGCTTCGTCGGTCGGCTCGTGCTGGGCCAGGCGCTCCCACTGGGCGCTGGTGCGCAGCAGATCCAGGTAGAGCGCGCGCAGGCGTTCGCGGTGGGGCTCGGTCCAGGCCTCGTAGCGGGCGCCCGGCAGCAAGTCGCCGCCATAAGCGCCGGCCACGTCCGCGCATTCGGCCGGGTCACGATGGCGCAAGGCCACCGACGCGCGGGCCTCGAAGGTAACGGTGTCGACCACCACGGGGCGCTCAGACCAGAGCATCAACTCGCCGGCCTGCAGGGTGATGGCGTCGTGTCGACCCAGCGCCTGACGGCCATGGTGCATGGCCTTGCGCAAGTTGGCGGCGCCAGCCTCCTGGTCCAGCTGCGGCCACAAGGCGTCGATGGCGAGATCACGCGAGATGCGGTGGCCCGGCTGCAGGCTGAGCATCTGCACCAGGTGGGTGGCGCGCAGGCTGGGCCAGCGGTCTGCGGCGATGGCCATGCCTTCGACGCTCGCCTCGAATCGACCCAGCAGGGCGATCTCAAGTCTTGCTGGCGGATCACCGCCATCGATCCGGGGCAAAAGCGTTTCCATGTCGGCCAGTCTGAGGCAGTTGCTTGGCACCCGCAAGTGCCTGGGCAGCCAGGAACACTTGAGGAACGGCGCGTCACCAAGATGCATGCAGCGGGTCAATTCCGGCCCGCCAAACGCATGTGGAGCACACAATGAACGCCAGACAAATAACCTTCCCCTTGCCCGGCAACGGGCACGCCGTGCTGACGCTGCCCCAGAAGTTGCCGCCAGAGGCACTGGCAGCGCTGGAGTGCTCGCTGACGGTGGCGCTGCGCGATCTGCAGCGCGAATCCGGCGGCGACGCGATCGAGCCTGGGCAAATCGAATACGCGTCGTGGCTGCAACGGCTTGCCGCCATGGCCCATTGACGTTTCTCCGGTTCCCGCAACCATCCTCGACACCACCCTCTATTCATCCACCCAAGGAGAATGACATGAGTGAAACCGCCACATCCACCACAACCACTTTGTACGACCGTCTGGGCCGCCGCGACGGTATCACGCGCATTTCGCGCGAGTTGATCAAGAACCACCTGGCCAACCCCCTGGTGCAAACCCGTTACGCCCAGATCAAGGACATGGACAAGACCGAGCGCAATGTCATCGACTTCTTTTGCGCCGGCTCGGGCGGGCCAAACAACTACGCCGGCCAAGACATGTTGAACACCCACCGTGGCATGAACATCAGCGAGCAGGAATTTGTCAGCGTGCTCGACGACGCCATGGCGGCGCTGGAGACCTGCGGCGTGGAGGCGCCGGTTCGCAACGAGGTACTCGGCGTACTGTGGTCCATGAAGGCGGAAGTGGTTCGGGTTTGACATACGGGCCGGTGTGCCAGCTTTGAAATTCATGCCTCTGGCTTCGGAGAAAGGAGGTTCGACCATACGAAGCCAGGCGTTGCGTCTCAAACATACGTCAGCAACGTCACAGTCGACTTTGGAACAAGTTGTTGCGAGATCCGCGGGTTGCAATGGTCTGAAGCAGTCCTCGAATTTGCCCCCCCGAGAGACTGCTCCTGGCCGAAAGCACCAGCTGATGAGCAGGCGCTCCCGACCCACTGCGGTCGGTCGACGTACCGACGTCAACAACTGGTGAGCAGCGGTTGCTGACGGTGACTGCCGCACCCTCAACCCTCGGTCTCCGCCACATGGCTGTCATACGGGCGCCGGCGGCCGGTTTCGAGGGAACTGCCGACCTTGCCAATGCGCTAAGAGTTTGACGTCGCAGGAGCATCGGCTGACCGGTAGCGCCAACTGGTGCTCTCGATCCGCAGCCGTCGGACAGGGCGGTTTCCCGGGATCGGTGGGCCTGTCAGGCCCGCTGGTGCCCGAGTTCGTGCGAAAACTGCATGGAGCGCGATCTTCGGTGAGCGCGCAGCAATGACCTCAGTCTCGCTCCCGTCGGCCCCGCTCCCCCGGCATTTCGGGTTCGACGCCTGGGTCACGGTGGCACTCGACACAGTTCTCGAAGTTCCGGATGCCTTCCTCGACGTGCTCGGCCCGGACCTTCGCCTGAGAGTGCTCGTGGCAGCCATAGCAGGTGTAGCGGCTGTAGTCGTTGTTCTTGTGGCAGGTGTCGCAGGTCGCTTCATGGTCTCGATCGAGCACGAAGTACTTGTTGTGATCAAAGGTCGCCGGCTTCCAGGCCTCGGTCTTGTGGCACGACTTGCAACTGCCTTGAATCTGGCGATGCAGCCGGTCGGTCGGCGCGTTGTGGCAGCTCTCGCATCGATCCAGTGCCGCTGGGGCCAGCAGTGCGTGTTCGAAGTGCGCGGGCTTCCAGGCCTTGCTCTCATGGCACTTTGCGCATTCGACCTTGAGACCGCGGTGCACGGTGTCCTTCGGCGGTGCGTGGCATGAGGAGCATGTGTCCCGCACCGCCACCTTCAGCAGTTCGTGCGAGAAGGATTTGCGGCTGCGCTTGGTGAGCTTGGGGCCCTGGTGGTCGCTGTGGCAGGCCATGCAGTCCTGCTCGATCAGATCCCGGTGGAACGAACCCCTGATGGTTCCGCTGGCGATGGGCACGCCCTTTGTCGTCTTCAGGCCGACATCCGCAACAGCGTGGCACTCGATGCACCGCACAGACGACGCACCCCGCCACGCCGCATGGCACGCAAAGCAGTCGGTGGAAAGTTCGGCATGCCCCTTGACCAGAGGCCCCGGGCTGATCATGAGGTGCGGGTAGATGAAGGCCAGCGCAACCAGCACGAGCAGGTTGAGCGCGATGACGATCAGCAAGACCGGGCGCTTCTTCACTTCCAGCCCCAGAACAGAAAGATGGCCACGATGTGGGCCAACGCCAGCACGGTGAAGGCCAGCGTGATCGGGAAGTGCACCACGCGCCACTGCTTGACCACGTCGAAGGTCAGGCTGTCCCAGTAGAGGCGGTCCTCCAGTTCCTCGTCGTTGAGTCCGCGCTCACGCATGCGCTGGCGGGCCTCCTCCATGCGCCGGCGCGAGCGGTCCAGGAGGAACTTGCCCGTCAGCCCGCTGCCCACGTTGATCAGCATGGCCCACACGGCAAGCCAGCCAAGGATGGCGTTGAAGTGCACGCCCGCGTGTACCAGCACCAGCAGCGATCCGACCCACGCCAGCACCTCGTGCCAGCGCAGCAGCCTGGCCGGGTGCCCGCGCCGGATCAGCTTGCGCTTTCGAAGCGAGTAGGCGGTGGATCCGATGATCAACAAGGTGCCCGGAATGCCGAGCCAGCGGCCGATCCACAGCAGATCGAAGAGATGCAGCAGGCCGTCGAGAGCCAGGGCGACCAGTGCCAGCGCAACGAAGCTGCTCAGGAAGGGCAGTACCTCGCGGCTGAGGAGTCTGGCAGGCGCGGGCATCATGCTTCCAGCAGCAGCGGTGATGAGGGGCGGCCCACGCAGAGAAGGCAGTGGCCCGGCGCGATATCGTGGTCCGGCGCGTGCTCGTACTGCACCTTGCCTTCGAACATTCGGGTTTCGCAACTCCCGCAGCCGCCGGATCGACAACCGGACTCGACCGCAATGCCGTGCCGCTCGGCAAAGTCCAGCAACGACGCGTCCCGTCCATCCCAGATCAGGGTGCGACCAGAGCGCTGGAACCGGACTTCGACCGCGGAGGTGGCCGTCGCCGTGACTTCGGGCGTGCCTGGCAGCTTGATCGAAGCCGGACCGAAAGCCTCGTAGTGAATGTCGCCGACCGGCACACCCCACTCGGCCAGCGCCGGCACGAGCGCCTGCATCATCGCAGGAGGTCCGCAGACGTAGAACTGGTGGCGTCCATGCGGCAGCGTGCGTCTAAGCAGTTCGACGTCCACATGGCCGTGGTACTGATAGTCGCGCCCCAGGAGGTCAGTTTCGCCCGGGCGGCTGTAGACGATGTTCAGACGCAGCGCCGGGTGCGAGGCGGCCATCGCTTCAAGCGGCTGCTTGAAGGCATGCTCGCCACTGTTGCGCAGCCCGTAGTAGAGGTGAACCACTCGCTGCGGCTGCTGGGCCATGCACCAGCGAAGCATGCTCATCATCGGTGTGATGCCGATGCCGCCCCCGATCAGCACCGCGGGCACATTCGGATCGGAGTCGATGAAGAAGTGCCCGGACGGGGCTTTCACGCGCAGGATGTCGCCGACCTGAACATGGTCATGAAAGTGGTTCGACGACAGACCGGGGTCGAACCCGGGATGGTCGGCAGGTGCAGGCACACGCTTGATCGTCACCCGGTAGTGCGCCGGCTCCGGTCGGTCCGACAGGGAGTAGCAGCGGGTGATCGAACGTGTGCCTGCCGCCTTGTCCGCGCTGCGAGCCGCGACCTCCAGTGCGAAGGTGAGGAACTGGCCGGGTTTGAACGGAGGCAACGGCTGGCCGTCGACTGGCTGCAAGTAGAACGAACACTGCGACCTCGCTGCATCCTCGAACGCACGCTGCGCGACGCGGAACTCGCGCCAACCCGCCCACGCCGCATCGAACCTGACGGGTTTCAAGGCCGGGGTCACCGGCAAAGCGCTGGCAACAACGGAGCGATTTCGCCAGACCGCCCAGCCAATCCCAGCCGCCAACTGCAAGAGCAACGCGGCCGAGATCAAGGCAAGGAGCTCGGCAGCGGTCATCGATCGAAGTGTCTGTGAGGAACGATGTCCAGCAAGAACATCACCTAGAGATTCTAGGTCGCAGCGAGCGTCGGCTCATTGATCGGCGTCAACGGCTAGACAGCCCCGGCTGGTCCTTTGGTCTGATTGGCGTCCGCTTGGCTCCAGAGCATCCAACGACCGTTTTTGGCCAAACCCGCCCACCGATCGACCACCCCTCCCCGCCCCCCGTTGGGGCGCGCAACACCACTTTGGTGCATCCACCCCGCCACCCACCCCCTGCCGCTCTGGCACCGAAGTTGCTTACTCCCTGAGACAGAGAGGCGCCGTGCCAGCGCACGCCGCTTGCCTTGAAGACCGCTAGGGTTCCGGGCCCAGACCGTCACACCGTCTGAGCCGTCTGGTCCGAGAGCAGTCGGCCACCATCGCGTGGCTCCACGGAGGGACAAAAGCCCGGGAGACGCTCGCGTGCCACCGCACGAGCCTCTCCGCTTTTCGTCCCAGCCCAGGAGCCCGCATGACCCAGCCCCTTTCCCCCGCCGTCCAGGCGATCCAGCCCGCCGGCCCGCCGCCGAAGCCGCAGCGGCGCTCTAGCCTGTGGACGGTGCGTGCACCCATTTCGCGCCGCAGCTACTGGGTGCTGGCGCTCACCGGCCTGGTCACGCCGCTGCTGCTGTGGGCCATGCTGGCGGCCTGGGGCGGCATGGACCCGACCTTCCTGCCCGCGCCGCTGCAGGTGCTGAACAAGACCTGGACCTGGGCCATGGAAACCGGGTTGATGGAAGACATGGGCATCAGCATCTACCGGGTGGTAGCGGGCTTTCTGCTCTCGGCCGTGATCGCGCTGCCACTGGGCCTGCTGATCGGGTCGTACCGGGCGGTGCAGGCGCTGCTGGAGCCGCTGACCGACTTCATCCGCTACATGCCGGCGGTGGCCTTCATTCCGCTGGTGATGCTGTGGGTGGGCATCGACGAGAGTTCGAAGATCGCCATCATCTTCATCGGCACCTTCTTCCAGATGGTGCTGATGGTGGCCGAAGACGTGCGCCGCGTGCCCGCCGCGCAGGTGGAAGCGGCGCAGACCATGGGCGCGAACCGCAGCGAGCTGATCGAGAAGGTGATCTTCCCCAGCGCCAAGCCGGCCCTGCTGGACACGATGCGCATCACCATGGGCTGGGCCTGGACCTACCTGGTGGTGGCCGAGCTGGTGGCCGCCAACTCGGGCCTGGGCTACGCCATCCTGCGCGCGCAGCGCTTCCTGCAGACCGACACCATCTTCGCCGGCATCATCGTCATTGGTCTCATCGGGCTGGTGACGGACCAGCTGTTCCGCTGGGCGCACCGCCGCGCCTTCCCCTGGCTGTATCTGAAGGGCTGAGCCATGAGCACCACCATCCATTCCCCCGCGGGCACCCTGCCCAAGATCGCCGTGCGCGGCCTGTACAAGCGCTTTGACGGTGCCACCATCAACGCGCTGGAGCACATCGACCTGGACATCGCCGCCAACGAGTTCGTCACCTTCGTGGGCGCCTCGGGCTGCGGCAAGAGCACCCTGCTGCGCACCATCGGCGGGCTGGAGGTGCAGACCGCCGGCGAGCTGCTGGTGGACGGCCGCACCGTGAACGGCCCGGGCATCGACCGCGCGATGGTGTTCCAGCACTACAGCCTCTACCCCTGGATGTCGGTGCTGGAAAACATCAGGTTCTGCCGCCAGCTCGCCGCGCACACGCAGGACCGCACCTCGGGCGACGTGGAGGCCGCCTCGGGCCGGGCCGACGCGCTGCTGCGCCTGATGGGCCTGCAGAACGTGGCCGGCGCCTGGCCCAACCAGCTCTCGGGCGGCATGCAGCAGCGCGTGGCCATTGCCCGCGCCCTGATGGGCCGGCCCGACATCGTGCTGATGGACGAGCCCTTCGGCGCGCTCGACGCGCAGACGCGCGAGGTGATGCACGACCTGATCCGGTATGTGCACCGGCTGGAGAAGGCCACCATCGTCTTCGTCACGCACGACGTGGAAGAGGCGCTCTACCTGGGCCAGCGCGTGGTGCTGATGTCGCCACGCCCGGGCCGCATCGACACCATCTACGAGGTGCCCTTCGGCGACCAGCGCACGCAGGACCTGAAGCACGCGCCCGAGTTCGTGCGCCTCAAGCGCGACATCCTGGACCGCATCCGCGAGACGTCCGGCATGAAGACCGACCTGGAGCAGCTGCAGCGCCTGTCGGGCGCCACGGCCGAGACCGTCTGATTTTTTCGGAGACACACCATGCACAGCCACCCTGTTTCAGACCCCCTGATCGACCCCCTGACGGTGACACCGCCCAACCCGCCGCAGGCAAGCCCGGTGGATGCCCCCGCCTTCTGGCAACGCTTCCCCGCAGCCTCGCTGGACGGCGTGGACACCGCGCGGGCGATGTGGAGCGAGGTGCTTCCCGGCGGCAGCCACTGGAGCTGGCGCATGCCGCGCGGCAGCGCCATCCGCTTCGTCGCGCTCGACGCCAGCGCCAACCTGAGCCTGGTGCTCTACAGCGCGCAGGAAAAGCTGGAGCGCTACAACATGCCCGACAGCCTGAAGGCGCAGCACACCGCGCACTACACCAGGGGCCATGTGCTCATGAGCGACATGGGCCGCAGCATGGCCAGCTTCACCGCCGACAGCCTGGGCTGGCACGACCCGCTGGGCGCCCTGCTCGACAACGAGCTCATGGCCCAGCAATACCGCGAGCAGCGCTACGAGCAGGCCCGCAACGCCATGTACCGATCCGGCAAGGACGGCCTGCTGATCGAGATCGGCAAGTACGGCCTGGGCAAGCGCGACCTGATTGCGCCGGTGAACCTGTTCAGCAAGGTGAGCGTGGATGCGCAGGGGCGCTTCGGCTTTGCCGCCAACCACGCGAAGGCGGGCGACTTCGTGGAGCTGCGCTTCGACATGGACGTGATCCTCGCCGTCTCCAGCGCACCGCACGCGCTGGACCCGGCGCCGGTGTATGCGCCGAAGAAGGTGGGCATGCTGGCCTGGCGCTGCGGCGCCGCACCGGCCAACGATGTCTGCCGCGCCTTCCGGCCGGAGAACGCGCGCGCCCTGCACAACACGGATGTCCTGTACCTGTGAACAAGGAGACCGCCATGAACACCATCACCTCCGACACCCCGCACACCGCCACCGACATCCGCATCCAGGAAAGCGCGCTCGACCCGGCGAATGCCGTGCTCAACCAGCGCCACCCCGCGGGCGAGCCCATCCTGTTCGAGGTGAAGCGCGGCCAGACCCTGCGCATCGTGGACCTGGAAGGCAACCAGGCCGCCGACGTGATTTTCTACAACCGCCACGATCCTGCCGAGCACTACAGCGCCACCGACACCATGCAACGCCAGGGCGGCATCTACCTCACCACGGGCTCGGTGATCCGCAGCAACGACGGCCGGCCCATGCTGACCATCGTGGCCGACACCTGCGGCCGCCACGACACGCTGGGCGGCGCCTGCGCGGCAGAGAGCAACACGGTGCGCTACGCGCTGCAGAAGAAGTACATGCACAGCTGCCGCGACAACTACCTGATCGCGCTGCAGCACGCCGACGTGGGCCTGGGCAAGCGCGACCTGGTGCCCAACATCAACTTCTTCATGAACGTGCCGGTCACCGAAGGCGGCGACCTGAAGTTCGACGACGGCGTGTCCGGCCCCGGCAAGTACGTGGAGATGCGCGCCGAGATGGACGTGTGGGTGCTGATCAGCAACTGCCCGCAGCTCAACAACCCCTGCAACGCCTACAACCCGACGCCCATCCAGCTCATCGTCTGGAACCCGGCCTGACCGATCTTGTGTGAACCGCTGCTGCGGGACGACCCGCAGCTTCCAGCCCACTCGCAGGACGGCCTGCACCGGAGACTCCATGTTCAGCAAGGTCCTGATTGCCAACCGCGGCGCCATCGCCTGCCGCATCATCCGCACGCTCAAGAAGCTGGGCGTGCAGAGCGTGGCCGTGTATTCCGAAGCCGACGCGCAGGCGCGCCATGTGCGCGAAGCCGACGAGGCGTATCTGCTCGGCCCGGCACCTGCGGCCGAGAGCTACCTGCGCGCCGACCGCATCCTGCAGATCGCCCAGGACTGCGGCGCGCAGGCCATCCACCCCGGCTACGGTTTCCTCTCCGAAAACCCCGGCTTCGCCGAAGCCTGCGAGGCCGCGGGCATCGCGTTCATCGGCCCCACGCCAGCGCAGATGCGCGCCTTTGGCCTGAAGCACACGGCGCGTGATCTGGCGCAGGCGCGCGGCGTGCCGCTGCTCCCGGGATCGGGCCTGCTGGGCGATCTGGCGCAGGCACAGACCGAGGCACAGCGTATCGGCTTCCCGGTGATGCTCAAGAGCACGGCGGGCGGCGGCGGCATCGGCATGCGGCTGGTGTGGAATGCGGCCGAACTCGCCGATGCGTTTGACAGCGTGGGCCGCATGGCGCAGGCCAACTTCAAGGACGCCGGCCTGTTCCTGGAGAAGTACGTGGAGCAGGCGCGCCACATCGAGGTGCAGGTGTTCGGCGACGGCGCGGGCGGCGTGATCGCGCTCGGCGAGCGCGACTGCTCGGTGCAGCGGCGCAACCAGAAGGTGATCGAGGAAACCCCGGCGCCGGGCCTGAGCGACGCACAGCGCCACGAGCTGCACGCCACCGCCGTGCGGCTGGCGCAGGCGGTGGACTACCGCTCGGCCGGCACGGTGGAATTCGTCTACGACGCGGCCACCGGTGCCTTCTACTTCCTGGAGGTGAACACGCGCCTGCAGGTGGAGCACGGCGTGACCGAACAGGTGAGCGGCGTGGACCTGGTGGCCTGGATGCTGCAGCTCGCTGCGGGTGATCTGCCACCGCTGGCCACGCTGCAGCCGGTGCTGCGCGGTGCGTCCATCCAGGTGCGGCTGTACGCCGAAGACCCGGCGAAAAACTTCCAGCCCTGCGCGGGTCTGCTCACCGAGGTGGTGTTCCCGGCGGACTCACGGGTGGACGGCTGGGTCGAGCGCGGCACCGAGGTGCCCGCCTGGTACGACCCGATGCTGGCCAAGCTGATCGTCACCGCCGACACGCGCGAGCAGGCGCTGGGCAAGATGGAAGCCGCACTGGACGCGACGCGCCTGGCCGGCATCGAGACCAACCTGGGCTACCTGCGCCAGGTGGTGCGCAGCGCGGTGTTCCGCGAGGGCCGGCAGGTCACGCGCTTCCTCAACAGCTTCGACTACCGGCCCGCGACAATCGAGGTGCTGGAGCCCGGCGTGCAGACCAGCGTGCAGGACTGGCCGGGCCGCACCGGCTACTGGGACGTGGGCGTGCCGCCCAGCGGCCCGATGGACACCTACGCGCACCGCCTGGCGAACCAGCTGGTGGGCAATGCGCCCGACGCCGCGGCGCTGGAGATCACGCTCGCCGGCCCCACGCTGCGCTTCAACACCGCCGCGGTGGTGGCCGTGACCGGCGCGCCAGCGAAGCTCACGCTGGACGGCCAGCCGGTGGCGATGTGGCAGGCGCTGCAAGTGAACGCGGGCAGCACGCTGGCGGTGGGCCGCACCGAAGCGGGGGTGCGCCTGGCGCTGGCCGTGGCGGGTGGGCTGGACGTGCCGGCCTACCTCGGCAGCCGCAGCACCTTCACCCTCGGCCAGTTCGGTGGCCACGCGGGGCGGCACCTGCGCGCCGGCGACACCCTGCACCTGGCGGGCACGGCCACGCCGGTGGTCGCGGCGACACCCGCCGCACTGATCCCTGCCTACAGCCACCACTGGGACGTGGGCGTGCTGTATGGGCCGCACGGCGCGCCCGACTTCTTCCAGCCCGACGACATCGCCACTTTCTTCGCCACCGACTGGAAGGTGCACCACAACAGCAGCCGCACCGGCGTTCGCCTGATCGGCCCCAAACCGCGCTGGGCGCGCGCCGACGGCGGCGAGGCCGGGCTGCACCCGTCGAACATCCACGACAACGCCTACGCCATCGGTGCGATCGACTTCACCGGCGACATGCCGGTGATCCTCGGGCCCGACGGCCCCAGCCTCGGCGGCTTCGTCTGCCCGGCCGTGGTGGTGAACGCCGAGCTGTGGAAGCTGGGCCAGCTGCGCCCCGGCGACACGGTGCGCTTCCACCGCCTGTCGCTGGCGCAGGCGGGCGAGCGCGAAGCGGCGGTCGAGTCGGCGCTGTGTTCTCTGGCCGGTGCGCTGCCCGCGGCACCGCACGACGATGCGCTGGCCCACACCACGCCGGTGATTCACGAAGACCCGGCGCGCGAGGACGTGCCCGCCATGGTGGTGCGCCAGGCCGGCGACCGCTACGTGCTGCTGGAGTTCGGCCCGCTGGTGCTGGACATCGAGCTGCGCCTGCGCGTGCACGTGCTGATGACGGCGCTGAAAGACCTGCAGGTGCAAGGCCAATTGCCCGGCATCATCGACATGACGCCCGGCATCCGTTCGCTGCAGGTGCACTTCGACCCGGCGCTGATTTCCCGCGACGCGCTGCTCAAGGTGCTGATCGCCACCGAGGCCGCGCTGCCGCCGGTGGACGATATGGTGGTGCCCAGCCGCACCGTGCACCTGCCGCTCTCGTGGGACGACCCGCAGACGAAGCTCGCGATCGAGAAGTACATGCAGTCGGTGCGGCCCGACGCGCCCTGGTGCCCGAGCAACATCGAGTTCATCCGCCGCATCAACGGGCTGGACAGCATCGAGGACGTGTACCGCATCGTGTTCGAGGCACCCTACCTGGTGCTGGGCCTGGGCGACGTGTACCTGGGCGCGCCAGTGGCCACGCCCCTGGACCCGCGCCAGCGCCTGGTGACCACCAAGTACAACCCGGCGCGCACCTGGACGCCGGAGAACGCAGTGGGCATCGGCGGCGCCTACCTCTGCGTCTACGGCATGGAAGGCCCGGGCGGCTACCAGTTCGTGGGCCGCACGCTGCAGATGTGGAACCGCTGGCGGCACGGCGAAGCGGGCACGGTGTTCGAACAGCCCTGGCTGCTGCGCTTCTTCGACCAGATCCGCTTCCACCCGGTGAGCCAGGACGAGCTGCTGCGCATCCGCGCCGACTTCCCGCACGGTGGCTACCCGCTGCGCACCGAGGAAGGCAGCTTCAGCCTGAAGGACTACCGCCGCTTCCTGGCCGACAACGCGGCCAGCATCGCCGCCTTCAAGGCCACGCAGCAGGCGTCGTTCGAAGCCGAGCGCGAGCGCTGGGCCGCGGCCGGCCTGGCCGAGGTGGCGAGCGAGGCCGACGTGGAAGCGGCCGGCCCGGACAGCGAGATCGACTTGCCCGAAGGCGGCCGCCTGATCGCGACCAGCGTGCCCGGCAACGTGTGGAAAGTGGCGGTGAGCGTGGGCCAGCAGGTGCAGGCCGGCGACGTGCTGATGGTGATCGAGTCCATGAAGATGGAGTTCAACCTGCTCGCGCCCGCCAGCGCTACCGTGCACAGCCTCATGTGCGTGCAGGGTGGCTCGGTGAGCGCCGGGCAGAACGTGCTCGTGTTGATCGACGAAGCCATCTGACGTCCATTCAAAAAAACCCTCGGAGCCCTTCATGCATCTGAACGCCCTTTCATTCGACATCGCCAGCCTCAAAGCCGCCTACGCGGGCGGCGTCACCGTGCGCGCCGTGGTCGCCGAAGCCCAACGCCGCTGCGCCAGCGACACCCACCACGCCTTCATCCACCGCCTCACCGACGCACAGATCGAGCCCTTCCTCGCACGGCTCGACGGCGTGGACCCGGCCAGCCTGCCGCTCTACGGCGTGCCGTTCGCGATCAAGGACAACATCGACCTGGCGAACATTCCCACCACGGCCGGCTGCCCCGAGTTCGCCTACACGCCCGGCGAAAGTGCGTTCCTGATCCAGCAGTTGGTCGCGGCGGGCGCGGTGCCGCTGGGCAAGACGAATCTGGACCAGTTCGCCACCGGCCTGAACGGCACACGCTCGCCCTACGGCGCCTGCCAGAACGCCTTCAACCCCGCGTTCATCTCGGGAGGCTCCAGCTCGGGCTCGGCGGTCTCTGTCGCCAAGGGGTGGGTCACGTTTTCACTCGGCACCGACACGGCCGGCTCGGGCCGCGTGCCCGCCAGCTTCAACAATCTGGTGGGCCTCAAGCCCAGCATCGGCCTGCTCTCGGGTACCGGCGTGGTGCCGGCCTGCCGTTCGGTGGACACGGTGTCGATCTTCGCGCTCACCGCCGCCGATGCACAGGCCGTGCTGGCGGTGGCCGCGGCCTACGACGAGGCCGACGCCTTCAGCCGCCCCGCCAGGCCGTTCGGCGTGGACTTCTCGGCCGGCCCGTTCCGCTTCGGCGTGCCGCGCGCGCAGGACCTCGCCTTCTTCGGCAACGCTGCGGCCGCCGCGCTGTTCGCCGAGTCGGTCGAACGCCTCAAGGCCCTGGGCGGCACACCGGTCGAGGTGGACCTCACGCCCTTCCTCGAAGCCGCACGCCTGCTCTACGAAGGCCCGTGGGTGGCCGAGCGCTACGTGGCGATCAAGGACTTCATCGACGCACAGCCCGAAGCGGTGTTCCCGCCGGCGCGCACCATCATCGAAGGCGGGCGCGGCAAGACCGCCGCCGAAGCCTTTGCTGCCAGCTACCGGCTGAAGGCGCTCAAGCGCGTGTGCGACGCGGTGTGGAAGGACATGGACTGCCTGCTCACACCCACCGCCGGCACCATCTACCGCATCGCCGAGATGCAGGCCGACCCGATCCGCCTCAACTCCAATCTGGGCTACTACACCAACTTCATGAACCTGCTTGACTACAGCGCCGTGGCCGTGCCCGCCGGCATTCAATCCGAGGGGGATGCGAAGGGCCTGCCCTGGGGCGTGACGCTCGGCGCGCCGGCGCACCAGGACGTGCCGCTGCTGCGCCTGGCCGACCGCTTCCACCGTGCGCTCGGCGGCACGCTGGGTGCGACACCGGTCCAACTGGCCGACACGCCCGCGATCGGCGAGGTGCCCAAGAGCGCGCTCGGCGCCGGCACGGTGAAAGTCGCGGTCTGCGGCGCGCACCTGAGCGGCCTGCCGCTGAACGGGCAGCTCACGCAGCGCGGCGCGCGCCTGCTGGGCGCGGTGAAGTCCGCAGCGGAATACAGGTTCTACGCGCTCGCGGGCGGCCCGGTGCAGCGGCCCGGCATGGTGCGCGTGGCCGACGGCGGCGGTGCCATCGACATGGAAATCTGGGAAATGCCGGCCGAACACTTCGGTAGCTTCGTGGACGGCATTCCCGCGCCGCTGGGCATCGGCAAGGTGAAGCTGGCCGACGGCAGCTGGGTGAGCGGATTCGTGTGCGAGGCGCTCGGCGCCGAGGGCGGGACCGACATCACGCCGCTGGGCAGCTGGCGCGCCTGGCTGGCGCAGGCGGCCTGAGCGCCTGCGGTCTACCAGCTGCGCACGCGCCCGGTGTCGATGTGGACGAAGCCGTCGCGGGGGTAGTAGCCCACGCCGCCGGCACGCAGCGACAGCGCGGCATCGCGCAGCTCGGCCAGGGACGTGTCGGGCAGGCGCACGTCGACCGCCCGGCCCTCCATGTGTAGGCTGCGCACAGCCACGCCGCCTTCGCGCGTCTGGCGCAGGTGCTGGTTGGTGGCGGGTTCGCGGTAGGCCGAATAGACCTCGAACGGGTTCCCGTTGCCGAGCAGCTGCCGCACGCGGTGCAGCAGATCGAAGAGCTGCGGGTCCATGCGCCCGATGGCGCCGCTGTAGTGGTCGCGCAGGAGGTGGTTGAGCGAGCCGAGTGCATCGGGCAGGTACTGCGGGCCCACCGCGTAGACCACGTCCAGCGTTTCCTGCGTATGGGCGTGAAACAGCGCGAGGTCGCGTGCCGGCACCGGCGTCGCCAGTACCGGCGCGGCGGCCAGGGGCAGCACGGCCGCGACGGCCAGGCTGGCGCTGCGGGACAGAAAGTGGCGGCGGGAAGCAGGCAGGTGGATCATGGGGATTCAGTTCCAGACAGGTCGTGATGGTGCCACGGGACGCAGCCACAGAGCGGCTTCGAGCAGGCGGTCGTGGCCGTAGATGTCCTCGAAGAAATGCATGCGCCCTTCCTTGAAGAGGGCCGTGGCGTAGGCGATGAGCACCGGCACCGGTTCGGCCAGGCGCACGGTCGATGACGTGCCCATGCCCATGGCCTCGGCGATGGCGGACTGATTCCAGCCGGGCATGCCCTCCATCACGAACGAGGCCAGATCCACCGGCCGTTCCACCCGGATGCAGCCGTGGCTGAAATCGCGCCGCTCGCGTTCGAAGAGGCTGACGGACGGGGTGTGGTGCAGAAAGATGTTTTCGCTGTTGGGAAACACGAACTTGATGTCGCCCAGCGCGTTGCGCGGGCCGGGTCGCTGGCGGATGCGCAGCGCGCCCGCCATCACGGCATCGAGCCGGGCGGTGCTCAGGCCGGTCTCGACCTGGCCGCCGGGTGTCACGAACTCGAAGCCCTCGCGGTCGAAGTAGCCCGGGTCGCGCCGCAGGCGGGGCACCGTTTCCGCGCGGGCGATCGACGAAGGAAGGTTCCAGTACGGGCTGAATTCGATATAGCGCATGTCAACATCGATCAGCGGCGTGCGGGTGTCCAGCGCCTTGCCGACGATCACCTTCATGCTCTGCCGCAGCCGGATGCGGCCATCCTGCACTTCGTAGGCACGCAGGACGAATTCGGGCACGTTGATCACCACCATGCGCCGCGCCTGCAGCACCGGCGTCCAGCGCAGGCGCTCAAGGGTCAGGCGGATCTGGCGCGCGCGCGCCTCCGGCGTGACCTCCAGCTGGGTCAGCGTGGCCCTCCCGATCACCCCGTCGGCCGTCAGGCCGTGCCGCCGCTGGAACGCCTGCACGGCCTGCACCAGCCCGCCGTCGTAGCTCGCGGGCACGGGCACCGCAGGAGGCAGGTCGCCCAGCAGGGCCAGGCGCTGCGCCAGCCGCTCAAGCCCCGTCCAGGGCTGCCCGGGTTCGAGCTTGCGCGAGCGCCCCTGCCGGGCCTGCGGCAGCGCCGGCAGGGGCTGCTGCCAGGCCGGGTGGCCCGCCCATCCGCGGTACTGCGCCAGGGCTTCGCGCAGGCGCTGGTACTGCGACACCTGGGGCTCCGCCCGGCGCACGGCATCCTCCAGGCGACCGGACGCCAGTGCACGCTGCAGCTCCGCGCCGGCATCGAACCCGTTGCGCTGCGGCGCGCGGTAGTCCTGGTACATCTGGCGCGGGTCGATCCGCCCCAGGTGCAGGTCGTTCAGGTAGCGTTCCATGGCGGTGGTGATCGCCTGCGACAGCAGTTCCCGGCCCGGGTCGGCACCCGGCCGGCGCATCGCCGCATCGATGGCCGGTGCGAGTGCATCGACCCCATAGTCCTGCGGGTCCAGCCCGTGGCTGCCCGCATCGCGCAACAGCGTCAGTGCCTCCAGCGCCGGCTGGCCCGGGCGGTCGCCGTCGAACCAGGACAGGTCTGCGGCCGACACCGCGCCCGCCGAGCACAGCGTGATGATGCAGAGCAGCTGTTTCCAGCCCGACCGGGTGACTCGCAGGAAGACCATGCGGGCATTATCGCGGTCGCCTGTCACCCGCCGCGGCACCGGGGCCGTCCCGCCGCCTCAGCGCTGGGCGTCCGCCACCGCCTCCTGGATGCTCCCCCGCTCGACCGGCGGGGATTTCGCCACCTCCCGGATGGCCTCGGCAATCGCCTCGCAGCTGTGCCGGAACACCGACGGGTGCATGGTGAGGGCCGGTTGCAGGCGGTAATGCCATTTGCCGCGCTGCGAGATGCCGAGCACCCCGCGGCGCAGCACCGCGTGGTGCACCGCGTACTGGAAAGCCGGTGCCGGGGTGCTGCTGGCCCGGTCCTGCACGAACTCCACAGCCGCCATCGCACCCACCGCCCGCACATCGCCCACCTGGGGCACCTCGGCCTTGAGGGGGGTAAGCACCTCCAGGAAGATCCGCTCGAGCTCGCGCGCGTTCTCCAGCACACCACCGGCCTCGATCAGCTCGATGCCGGCGAGCGCACCGGCGCAGGCGGCAGGCACGAAGCCGTAGGTGCTGCCCAGGTGCAGCTCGGTTTTGGCCATGACGGCATCCGTGCCCAGGATGGCAGCGATCGGCTGGCCACCGGCCGCGAAGGCCTTGCCGAGCAGCAGCAGATCCGGGTCGATGCCCTGCCAGCGCTGCATGGCGAACATCTCGCCGCACCGGCCCATGCAGGTCTGCACCTCGTCCAGGCACAGCAGCCAGCCCCAGCGCTTGCACAGCGCGCCGAGCCGGTCCCAGAAAGCCTGCGAGGGCGCATGAATGCCACCTTCGCCGAGCACCGGTTCGATCAGCACGCCCGCCACCTGCCCGGGATGGATCTGCTGCACCAGCAGGTAGTCCAGGTAGTCGAGCACCTCGCAGTCGTCGAACGGTCCGGGGCCGCGCCGGAAGGCGGAGCGGAAGCGGTTCGGGTACGGCACCATCACCATGCCCGACACGTACTGCGTGCGGCCGGAAGAGACGTTGGACAGGTCGCTCGATGCGCCGGCGGTCATGTAGGTGGATTCGCCGTGGTACTGGCCGCCGAAGGTGATGATGAGCGGACGGCAGCTGGCTTCGCGCATGAACTTCACCGCGCCCTCCACCGCCAGCGTGCCCGAAACCGAGTACTCCACGCGCGTGAGCCGCCCGGGGGCGATGCCGGCCAGCTTTTCCACCAGCGCAAACGCGGCCGTGTTGGGCAGCCAGCCGCTGATCTGCATGCCGTGCTGGTTCCAGGCCGCGTCCATCGCCTGTTTCACGCGTGGCGGTGTCGGACCGAAAGGCGAGGCACCCCAGGCCGACATGTGGTCGGCAAAGGTGTTGCCATCGGCATCCACGATCAGGTAGCCGCGTTTGCCCGTCTCGGCCAGCGGGTAAATGCCATGGTCGGCGTTGCTGCCCGTCAGGTGCGGGTCGATCCGGTCAAACAGCGCCTGGCTGCGCGGCCCGGGCAGGGGCGTCTGGACGCGGGGCAGTTCGGTGGCGTGGGATGGTGCAGACATGGGTGGCCTCCTTCCGGGGAATCGAGCGCCATTGTGGGTGCGTGACGGCGCCGGCCAGGGAGCCAGTTGCAGCCGGCACCGGCGGACCGGCCCGGCGCCCGCAGGCCATGCCACGCCATCGCGCCGGGTTTTCGTGAAGGCGGCACAATGGCGGCATGAGATTCCTACACACCATGCTGCGCGTCGGCAACCTCCAGCGTTCGATCGATTTCTACACCCAGGTGCTCGGCATGCAACTGCTGCGCACCTCGGAAAACCCCGAGTACAAGTACTCGCTGGCGTTCCTGGGCTTTGACGGCGGCAACCCGGGCCAGGCCGAGATCGAGCTGACCTACAACTGGGGCACCGATAGCTACGAGATGGGCACCGCCTACGGCCACATCGCCCTGGGCGTTCCGGACGCCTACGCCGCCTGCGAAAAGATCAAGGCCGCTGGCGGCAACGTGACGCGCGAGGCAGGTCCGGTCAAGGGTGGCAGCACCGTGATCGCTTTTGTCACCGATCCGGACGGCTACAAGATCGAGCTGATCCAGCGCGCGGAAGATGCCGCAGGCCTTGGCTTGCGCTGAAGCCTGCACAGCCAGCAAAAAGCCCGGCGATTGAACTG
>JAABQK010000019.1 GCA_011391495.1 Hydrogenophaga sp. | reverse complement strand
CGCCGACCCGCTGGCCCGCCCGGGGTGGACGCTGGCAGCGCAGGTCGAGACCGCGCACCAGATCTCGCTGCTCGACGACCCCCAGCTGCCCGGCGACCGCTTCGACTCCGACTCCGCCCTGCTTGCCGCCCGCCACGAAACCGAAGACCGCCGGCTGCAAGCGCACGCGATCCAGACCCGAGGCGGCGCGACCGGCAACGACAGCCGCGGCCTCTGGATCGACGCCGAGTGGGACGACGGCCCGCGCCGCCACGGCGCCGGTCTCTACCGCCTCGACCCCGATCTCAGCTGGGCCGGCCAGCCCATGGCCAGCGACGTCGAAGGCGCCTACGTGCGCAGCGCCTGGCGCACGCGCCAGTGGTCCGCCGAAGCCTCGCTGGACTGGTTGCGCTCCGTGAGCGGCACCAGCGCCGACGGTTATTACGCCACCGCCAGCGGGCGCCGGCGCCTCGGCCCCGACAGCCAGCTCGGCGCGGGCTTCTCGCTGCGCGACTTCGACGGCCGCGCCTGGACCACCTACGGCGACTGGCGCTGGGGCAACGCCTGGGGTCGCAGCGGCCTGCGGCTCGATCTCTCAGGCGGCGCCAGCGAGGCCGGCGAACAGCGCCTGAGCTACGACCAGGACTGGCGCGTGCCTCAGGGCTGGACCCTCTCCACCAGCTTCGCGCTGGGCCGCACCGCCGCCTGGGACGGCGAAGCCGCGCAAAGCCTCTGGGCCGCCGCGCTCAGCCTGGCCGCACCGATCACGCCGCGCACCGGCCTGCGAGCCAGCTTCGACACCGAACAGAGCAGCGGCGGCGAACGCCAGCACAGCCTGAGCCTGGGTGCCAACTGGCGCATCGACAACCGATGGAGCCTGGAGGCCCAGGCCAACCGCAACCTCGGTCGCAGCCAGAGCAGTTTCTCGCTCGACCCGCTGGCCCCGCCGGTCAGCGTGGTCAGCACCGCCGACCGCTCGTTCTATGCCGTGCTGCGCTACGAGTTGCAGGCCGGCACGCGCATGGCCCCGATGGGCGGGCGCCCGCAAGAAGGCGGCGGCCGCATCCAGGGAACGGTGTACTTCGACGCCAACCGCAGCGGCACCCAGGAAGCCAGCGAAACGGGTGCGCCGGGGGTGACGGTGTACCTGGACAACCGCTACGCCGTGCGCACCGACGCACAGGGCCGTTTCGAATTCCCGTTTGTCGCCGCCGGCCCGCGCACCGTGGCCGTGCGCAACGAAACCCTCCCCCTGCCCTGGGGCGTGGTGGACGAGGGCCAGGTGAAGGTGGACGTACGGCTGCGCGAAACCACGCAGCTCAGCATCCCCGTGCAGCGCAGCGACTGAAAAAGGGGTTCAAGTTCCCCAGAACTGCACCGATAAAACGGTCATGTTCTGGCGATCAACCCCCCTGTTGCCTGTGCTAGCCGCTCTGGGCCTGCTGCTGAATCCGGTCAGCGGCCTCGCCGAGAGCGCGCTCGCGCCCCCCGGTGGCCAGGCCAGCGCCACGCTGAATTTCCGCATCGTGATCCCGCCGGTGATGCGCGTGCTGGAAAACAGCCACCCCCCCGAATTGCAGACCGGTCCGGCCGGCACTCTGAGCGGCGAGCAACGCCTGGTCGTGGTGTCCAACCTGAAGCGCGGGTTCTGCGTGACGCTGCGCCAGGCCGGGCCCGAGGTCAACGCCTGGCGGCTGCAGACCGCGCAAGAGGGCGGCGTGACACTCGTCCCCGTGAGCGACGGCTACCGCCTGTGCACCGCGCGCCCGGGCCGCTACACCCTGCTGCTGCAGCACGAGTTCGACACCGCCGCGGGCAGCGACCGCACCGCCTTGCGCTGGCCGGTGCAGACCGACCTGACGGCGATGTGACCGCTGCCGCTCTTCAGCGGGCCACCCCCCGGGGCCACAATACCCACAGCTGCAAGGGCTGTTTGAGAGCCGCCGCCACGGTGTAGGCCGGGTCGGTCCAGCCGCCCCAGCCGGTGAACAGGTCGGCACGCACCGCGCCCACGATGGCGCCGCCCGTGTCCTGCGCCATCACCAGCTTGTTCACATTCAGGACCACACCCTGCGTGGCCAGCCAGACCGGCGTGCCGTACGGGATGCTCTGCGGGTCCACCGCAATGGAACGACCCGGCGTGAGCGGCACGCCCTGGGCGCCCCTGGGACCGAAGCGCGCGTCGAGTTCGGACAGCGCCTCTTCCCGGAAGAAGACGGTGCGCGGGTTGCTCCACAGCATCTCATTGACGCGCTGCGGGTTCTGCGCCGCCCAGGCCTTGATGGCGTCCCAGGAGGCCTCGCGGATCGCGCGCTGGTCCAGCAGCCAGCGGCCCACGCTCTGGTAAGGGTGCCCGTTGTGTGCGGCAAAGGCCACCCGCACCTGCCGCCGGCTGCCATCGGCCTCGGTCACATTGAGCCGGCCCGAACCCTGGATCTGCAGGATCAGCGCGTCGATCGGATCGGCCAGCCACGCGATCACGCGGCCCTGCAGCGCGGCCTGCGCCGCGGGCAGGGTGTCGATCTGCTGCCGGCTGTGCCAGGGCTGGCCCGGCGGCAGCCCGGCCGGCGGCGCATACAGCGGCGTGCGGTGCGTCGCATCGGGTGCGCGGCGGGCGCCCAGGATCGGCTCGTAGTAACCCGTGAGCAGACCGGGCGGCTCGCTGCCGTCGGGCTCGGTCACGCGGTAGGGCTGAAAGCGGCGCACCATCCAGTCGCGCTGCTCCTCGGGGGTGCCGATGCTGAGCTGGCGCACCTCGGCACACAGGGCGGCGTGGCCAGCCACCGGCCGCTCGCAGCCGCGCACCCAGGCGTTCCACACTTCGTGCAGGCTGTCCTGGCCCCAGCCGGGCAGTTCGGTCCAGCGCACCGGTGTCCAGCGGCTCTTGCCCCGCTGCATCACCGGCGGCAACGGTCCGTCATCGGCCGGCACCGCGGTCACCGGAGCCGGTGTCGGGTATGTGTACGGGTCCACGGCACACGCGGCCAGGCTTCCTACAATCAGGACCGTCATTGCGGTACGCAACCCGTTCCACACGGCGTCGGGCAAATCTGGCCGGGCACCCGATGCCGCCCGCCCCATCCCGTCCACCCACCTGAAACCCGATATGACCTTGTTGTTGCTTGAAGCGCTGGGCGCGCTGCTGTTGCTGGTTTTCATTGTGTGGTGGACCATGTTTTCGGGCCGCAAAAACGGTGAGTTGCCCGACAGCGCGGAGGATGAAAAAAAGCGGCCGAAGGAATCCCCGCCACAGGACTGAGCGGGTCCGCGCTCATGGGAGGCGCAAGGCGTTGGCGAGTTCCACCGCCGACTTCACACCCATCTTGTCGAACACGCGCGAGCGGTGCACTTCCACCGTGCGCACGCTGATGTTGAGCTGGTCGGCGACCAGCTTGTTGGGCAGGCCCTCGACCACCAGCTGCATCACGTCGCGTTCGCGATCGGTCAGGCTGTCCAGCCGCTGCTGCACCGCACGCTGCGCCTGGCGCTGGGCCAGCACCTGCGCCGACTGGTGCAGGGCCTGCTCCACCCGGTCCACCAGGGCGTTGTCGGAAAACGGCTTTTCGCAGAAATCAAAGGCGCCGCGTTTGACGGCATCGACCGCGGTCGGCACATCGGCGTGGCCTGAGAGGAAGATCACCGGCATGCAGGCCTGCCAGGGCAGGGTGAGCAGGTGTTCAAAGAGTGCCAGACCGCTGGTGCCCGGCATGCGCACGTCCAGCAGCACGCAGCAGGGCATACCGGGCTCACGGCTCCAGCTGCCGACTTCGGCCAGGAAAGCGTCGCCGCTGTCATAACCCTCGCTGAGCAGGCGGCGCGTGCGCAGCAGCCAGGCCAGCGCGTCGCGCACGCCCGCGTCGTCGTCGACGAGAAAGACCTTGGCATCCGGGTACTGGGTCATCGGCGGATCATAGTGGAGGCGCTGCGCTGGCTGGCGCCGGGGTCGCGGACCCCATCGGCTGGATGGTGCATGCCAGGGCCCCCAGTTTCAGGCCACGGGCAGGGTGAAGCGAAATACCGTGCCGCGGGGCTGCGCCGGCTCGAAACCGAGCGCACCGCCGTGCTGCTCGATCACGGTGCGGCACAGGCTCAGGCCCAGACCCATGCCCTCGGCCTTGGTGGTGAAGAACGGCGTGAACAGCTTGTCCTGCACATCGGTGCTCAGGCCCTGTCCGTGGTCGGTGACGGCGAACTCGACCCAGGCCTTCTGCGCCCGCCCGCCCGGGCTTGCGCCGGCCAGCAGACGGGATTGCCGGACCGCCAGCGTCAGCACGCGCTGGCCGGAGCGCGCGGGCGGATCGCCCTCGGGCATGGCCTGCATGCCGTTGCGCGCGAGGTTCAGCAGCACCTGCTCGACCATGGTGCGGTCGCACTGCACCAGCGGCAGACCCGGGGCCAGGTCGATCTGGACCCGGATGCCGAGTTTCTTGGCCTGCAGACCGAGCAGCGGCGCGATGGCGTCCAGCAGGCTCTGCGGTGCCACCGCTTCGCGCACCTGCTCGCGCCGCCGCACGAAGTCGGCCACGCTCTTGATGACGCGGCCAGCCCGCTCGGCCTGCTCACCAATGCGCCGCATGGCCAGCTGCAGATCGGCCTGGGGCAGCTCACCGGCCGGACCCGCCAGCAGATTGAGCGTGCCGGTGGCGTAGCTGGAGATCGCGGCCAGCGGCTGGTTCAGTTCGTGGCTGAGCAGCGAAGCCATTTCGCCCACCGTGGCCAGCCGGGCGGTGGCCTGCAGGCGGTCCTGCGAGGTCCGGTTGAGGTCTTCCACCCGGCGCTGCTCGGTCAGGTCCAGGATGGCGCTCATGTAACCGGTCTGCACGCCCTGCGCGTCGATCAGGGGTGCTTCGATGATGAGCACCGGGAAACGCGTGCCGTCGCTGCGCTGGAAGACCGACTCGTAGCCCTCGCGCGGCAGCGTCTGACCGGCCAGCCGAACGGCCTGGCGCCGCTGGTATTCGTCAAACAGTTCGGGGGGCCACCAGGGCGCCGGCAGACCGGTACCGATGAGCTCTTCGGCACTGAACCCCACCATCTGGCAAAAGGCCGGGTTGACGTAGGTGATGCGCCCTTGCATGTCGCGCGCGCGCAGGCCCGTCACGAGCGAGTTCTCCATCGCCTTGCGGAAGGCCAGCGCATCGGCCACCTCCAGCTCGGCGCGCTGGCGCCGGCGCATGTCGCGCCCCAGCAACGCCAGCACCGCCAGCAGCGCCAGCGAGAGCACGCCCACCACGGCGGTGAGCACGTTGGGGAACAGGCCGAGCGCCCGGCGCGGGCTCTCCAGTCGCACCATGAGGGTGTGTCCCGGCAGGTCGAGCAGGGCGCTCGTATGCAGGGTGCGCCCGCTGACCGCCACCGTGCTGTGCAGCGCCAGACGCGTGCCGTCGGGCTCGCTGAAGGCCAGGCCACGGCCCCGCAGCAGGTCCTTGTTGGTCAGCTCGGCGAGCACACCGGGAAGGGAATAGGTGGCGACCAGAAAGCCATCGGGCCTGCCGTTGCGCGTCACCGGCAGACACATTTCCATCAGCTCCATGCCGACGCCGCTGCTCATGGGCCAGAAATAGCTGGGGGAAAAGGCCGGGCCCGACAGGCGCCGGGCGTTGTCACAGGCCTGCCGCACATCGTGCAGCGACTGGTCGCGGCCGAGGTAGCCCGACAGGCTGGCGAGAAAGGGGGTGTCGCGCTCGGCGAGCACATCCAGTCCGCTGGCGCGCCACTCCAGCCGCACGATCTCGCGGTGCGCGGCCAGCAGCTCGGCGGCCGGCGCGGTCCAGGAATCGGCCGTGGGCGCCACGCTGTGCAGCGACTGCAGCGTTTGCACGTTGCGCACCAGCCCGCTGCGGATGTCGCTGACCACCAGGGCGGCGTCGCGCTCCAGCGCGGCCTGGTCGCGGCCCTCCTCGTATTCGCCCGCCAGAAACACCAGCACCCCGAGCAGCAGGCCCACCAGCAGCAGCAGGGCGCCCCAGAGCAGCCAGCGGCGCGAACGCAGGCCCTCGCGAACAGACTGCCCGGGGCGAGCCGATTCGGTCATGCATCAGCGAGGTGTTGGCGTGAACGCTCCAGGCGACCCGCGCAGCGGCGGAACCCCGGGTTCACGCAACAGGCGGGAGCACGCTTGGGAGCTCAGGCTCACAACCGGCGGTGCTGCAGGGAGGGCAACTGTTCGCGCACGCGCTGCAGCCGCTCCAGGTCCAGCTCGGCCAGCACCACACCGGGGCCCTCGGCCTGCAGGGCCATCACCTCGCCCCAGGGGTCGATCACCATGCTGTGGCCCCAGGTGCGGCGTCCGTTCTCGTGCAGGCCACCCTGGGCACTGGCGATCACATAGGCCTGGTTCTCGATCGCACGCGCGCGCAGCAGCACCTCCCAGTGGGCCTGCCCGGTGGTGTGGGTGAAGGCCGAAGGCACCAGCAGCACATCGGCCGCGAGCCTGCGGTAGAGCTCGGCAAAACGCAGGTCGTAGCACACGCTCTGGCCCACGCGCCAGTGCTGGCCATCGCGGTCGTCGAGAGCGAAGGTGGTGGGCGTCTCGCCCGCCACCAGCACGGCCGCCTCGTCGTAGCGCTCGCGGCCGTTGTCGTAGCGGAACAGGTGGATCTTGTCGTACCGGCTGGCGCACTGCCCCTTGGGTGAATAGGCCAGGGACGCGTTGGCCGCGTGGGTGGGGTCGTCGGTGGCCATGGGCAGGGTGCCGCCGACGATCCAGAGCTTGAGGTCGCGCGCGGCGTCGGACAGGAAGTCCTGCACCTTGCCCAGGCCTGGGGTTTCGGCGATCAGCAGCTTGTCTTCGTCCTGGTGACCCATGAAGCAGAAATACTCGGGCAGCACGGCGAGCTCGGCACCACACTGGGCGGCCTGGCGCAACAGGCGCAGTGCCTCGCTGAGGTTGGCGTCCAGACTGATGCCCGAGACCATCTGGATGGCGGCGACTTTCATGACGGCTCCTTGAGACTTGAGGCGTGGGGCTGACAGCTTACTGCAGTGCCGCGGGCGGACCGTTGCGCGCCGCCTGGGCCGGGCGTTCGATTTTTTCGACCTGGGGTTCGGCCCAGCCGCCGGTGACGTGGAACTGCTGCGTTGCCGCGCTTTGCAGCGGCTGGCGCAGCAGGAACTGGGCCAGGAAGGTGCCCAGGCCCACCGCCGGGTTGATGGCGGTGGCGATCAGCGAGGCGGTACCGGCGTTGATCTCGGGCACCACCACCACCTTCAGGTCCTGCGTCTCGCGGGCAATGTCGGCGTTGCCTTCCATCAGCACCGCGGCGTTCACGCCCTTCATCTGCAGGTTGTTGGTGAACAGCACGCCACGCTCGATGCGCGCGTCGCCGCGCACGAAATCGAACGCAAAGCCTTCCGAGAACACGTCGCGGAAATCGAGTGCGAGGCGCCGCGGCAGCGCCTGCAGGCTGAGCACGCCCAGCAGCTTGGCCGCGCCGGGATCCACCTTGAGGAACTGGCCGCGCTCGATGTCGGCCTGCACCTGCCCGGAGAGGCTTGGGTAGTCCAGTGCCAGTGGCGAGCCCAGCCAGGCGATGTTGCCCTCGATGCGGCCCTTGCCACCGCGCACCGTGCCGGCGCGCCCGAAGCGGGTCAGCAGCTGACCCGAGTCATCGATGTCGAGCCGGAAGTTGAGCGCCGTGCGGCGTCCGGCGGTGGGGCCGGTGCCCGCCGCCTGTGCGTCCGGGATGGCCCAGTTGCCCGAAGCGCTGAGTCGGGCCTCCGGCACCGTGAGTTGAAGCCGGTTCAGGCGCCATTCGCTGCCCCGGGACGTGCCCGCGCGGTTGAGGTTGACCGCCTCGATCTCCACCCGGCCCAGGCGCCGGCTGCCCAGCACCAGATCGTCCACCGCGATGTCCAGCGCGGGCACGCTGGCCGGCTGCTGCAGCAGCTCTTCGACCTCGCGTGCCGCGGACGGCGCCAGGGTCAGCCGTGCCAGGCGCGCGTAGACGCTGCCGGCCGAGGCGGTGCCGGGCTGGCGAACCTCGACGTAGCCATTGAGCTCGTCGGCGTCGATGTTGGTGCGCCACAGCGTGCCCTCGCGCGAGCCCCCCAGAACCACGTTGCTGAAGCTGCGTCCCTGCACGGTGAGCCGACCGGCCCGCACCGCCAGGGTGGTGGGCAGGTAGCCCAGGCTGGCGCTCTGCGCGGTGGGCGAAGCCTCCGGGGCCGGGCGCAGCTCCCGGCCCGTGGCCGATGCGAAGGCGCGCTCCCAGGCGTCGATGTCGATCTGCCTGAACCGGATGTTGCCCAGCACGCCCGCCGCCGGCAACGGAGCGGCTTCGCCACCGTCCAGGCCCACCGCCACGCTGCCACGCAGCACGCGCGGCTCGGCACCGGTGATGTCGCGCTCGTATTGCAGGTCGGCCAGCGGCGCCAGCGGCGAGCCGAGCTGGACCGTCAGGCGGTCGGTGCGGGCCACGCCGTCAAGTTCCGACAGCACCGTGCTGTCAAAGCGCAGTGGCAGACTGGCATCGGCCGGCTTGCCCAGCGGCGCCGGCAGGTTGATCGTCATGCCCTGCAGGTTGCTGCTGACCCGCAGCTCGGGCACACCCGCGCGAAAGTCCAGTTGCGCGGTGTAGGCGGTGCTGCCGCTGGCGCTCTGGAACAGGCGCGAGACGAAGCCCAGCCCGGCCCCGCGCAGGCCTTCGGCACTGGCCACACCCTGGCCCCGGAACTGCACCCGCGGCACACCGCCGGCATCGGGCCGCATGCCCCCCTCGAAGCGGGCTTCTCCGCCATACAGGCGAGCCTGGGCACCCGTCAGGGTGAAGCCCTTCTCGCTGAACTGCAGCAGGCCGGTGGCGCGCCCGAGCAGCGGGGAGTCGGGGCTGATCTGCACATCGTTGCCGGCGAACTGCACGGTGCCGGCCACCCCGGTGCTGGCGACGTTGTACAGCGGCAGGTTCAGGCGGAACTGCACGGCGGCCGGCCCGTCGATGCGCGCGCGCGCCAGCGCCTGAGCGGTCATGAAGTTCACCGGGCTGTTGCGCACAAAGCCCAGCACCTCGCTGGCCGGCCCGAGGGCGCGTGCGCTGACCACCAGGGTGCTGGTATGGGCCAGGTTGTCGATCGTGATGTCGGCCTGGCTCAGGCGCACATTGGGCGCGCCCTCCAGGCCCGAACCCAGCCCCTTCAGGCGCAATGCGGTGCGATCGAGCACCAGTTCGCCCGAGACGCCGCGCAAGCCCGGCCAGGAGGCGTCGTCCGCCGCCTGCAGGTAGGGCGGCACATACACAAAGTCCACCGCCTGCAGTTGTGCACCGATGCGGAATTCGCCAGCGGCATCGGGGGTTTCGAAGGGCATGTCGTACACCTCGCCCTGCATCCGGAAGTCCACCCGGCTGGCCGTGCCGGCACGCACCGCTTCGCGCACGTAGCGGCGCGCCTCGGGGCCCACGCTCAGGGGCAGGTAGCGGTGCACGCGGGTCGCGTCGGCGCGTGTGAGCGTGGCCGTCAGGTCCAGCACACCGGGGAAACGCGAGCGGGCGCTGCTGCGCGCCGGGTCGCTGGTGTGCCAGCGCAGCTGCGCCGTGCCCTCGGCGTCGGCATTGGCCATCTGCAGCTGGTCCAGCTGAACCTCGATGCGCTCGCCCTCCAGGCGCCAGGTCAGATCGCTCGTCAGCCGGTCGATCGGCAGGCGGCTCTCCTCGAACACGCCGGGCAGGTCCAGCGCGCCCTGGGCGATGCTGAGACGGGCACGCCCTCCCTGGTGGTCGAGGTCAAAGTCCACCGTGGCGCCCGAGATGCCGGGTCGCCCGGGCCGGGGGAAACGGCCCGATGCCGCCAGCTGCTCGCTCGGCTGGGCGGCCAGGGCGAGCCCCACGACACGGCCCTTGGCGTTGTAGCTGCCGCGCGTCCAGTCGGGCCAGGTCGGCGAGCCGGTCGCCGGGGCCGCACGCGCCTCGTCCTGCCAGCGGGCCGAGAAGCTCTCCAACTGCCCGGCGGGCTGCAGCGTGGCCAGCACCTGGTGGGTGGCACTGGAGAACGGCAGGCGCGTGGCAATGGCCGAGAGGGCCGCCAGATCCAGCCGGTCGACGGCCAGCGCCGCGCTGGCGCCGCGGCCCTTGGCCGCGGCGCTGTGTTTCACCTCCACCCGCCCGCCCGGCCAGACCTGCCCCTCGCGGGTGCGAAAGCGCAGGTCGTCGGTGCTCAGGCCAAAGCCGGCATCGTCCCACCGGGCGGCCAGCCGGCCACCCAGATCGTCCAGCAGCAAAGGCGCCAACTGTGCGCCGAGCTGCACATCCACGCCTTGCAGCGCCAGGTCCAGCGTGACGCCGCCGATCCGTCCGCGCGACACATCGGCCCAGCCACGCAGCGCACCGCGCCCGGAGCGCAGCTCCACCCCCCAGTCCGACAGGTTCACGTAGGCGCGCAGCTGCGCCACGTCGGCGCGCGGGAAGTCCACGTACAACTCACCATCCCAGCGCTGCCAGGGCGCCGGCCTGGCAGCGCCGGCGCGGCGCAGGCTGAGCAGCGGTTCACGAAACAGCCCGCGCAGGCTCAGGCGATCGCCCCACCCGGTGGGCGGTGTGGCGTCGAGACGGATCTGGTGCGTGCGCGCGGTGTTGCGCACCACCAGGTCCAGCGCATCCAGTGCCAGCGGCGGCTGCGCGCGCAGGTCGTCGGTCCAGCGCACCGTGCCGCCCCGGATGACAAACTCGGCCTGCGAAAAAAACCAGTCGGCAGCGCCGCCGTCGCCACTGTCGGGACCCGAGAGATCGAGCCCGGCCACCTCGATGCGGCCCTGGGAAGTGCGCCGCACATCAAGCACCGGCTGGTCGATCACCACCTGCTCGAAGCTCAGCCGCCAGAGCGAACCCACCGACAGCGCGGTGCGCACCAGAGGCAACTGCAGCGCCACGCGCCCCTGGGCGTCAAACAGGCGCACGTCGCGCAATTCGAAAGAGGGCATGAAGGCCGGCAGCATCCCCTGCTCATCCCCGCGGGACTCGGCGACGATCTCACCCACCCGGATCGGTACCCCTACGGTGGTGCTGGCCCAGCGCTCCAGCGTGGGGCGCCAGTCGTCGATTCGGGGCACAATGACCAGATGCAAGGCGCCCCAGGTCAGCGCGAACAGCCCCCAGACCGCCAGCACCAGCCACAGCAGCAACCGCGTCACCACGGAGAATGTTTTGAGTGTTCGCGGGGCTGATGCGATAGGCGCCGGGCTTTGATTCATGTCCACCGCAAATTATGACGGCCAGCCACACCACAGGTTCCGCAGCGGGCAACGCCCCTTTGTCAACAGATGTGAACGCGCCGGCCCGGCCCTGTCCGCGCCTGTCGCTGGCCGACCGCCAGGCTGAACACTCCCGCTTTGTGCAGCGCGTGCGTCGCCGCTACGCCGGCGAAATCGCCTGCCTGCCCCCCGGCGAGCCGGTGCACGCCAGCATGCAGGTCTGCCTGGACCGGCTGCTCGCGCGTGGCCTGGCGATGCCGGCCGCACTGCGGGTGCTGCGCCAGCTGGTGCTGGAACGCCTGGTGGTGCTGGATTGTGAGCAGGACGCGCCACTGGCGGTGGTCACGCGCGCCGTCACCGAGCTGGCCGAGCTGGCGCTGGACGCCGCCTGCACGCTGGCATTTGCCGAGCTCGACGGCCTGTTCGGGGCACCGCTGGCCGAGACAGCGGGGAAGGTGGCGGCCCCCCCCCAGCGCGCGCAACTGTGGGTCATCGGCATGGGCAAGCTCGGAGCGCGCGAGCTCAACGTGTCGAGCGACATTGACCTGATCTATGTGTACGACCAGGACGGTGAGACCGCGGGCAACGCCGAGGGTCGCAACCGCATCAGCAACCACGAGTACTTCGCCAAGGCTGTCAAGCACATCTACAACACCGTCGGTGAGACCACCGAACACGGCAACGTGTTCCGGGTCGACCTGGCGCTGCGGCCCAACGGCAACTCCGGCCCGAGCGCCGTTTCGCTCGGCGCGCTGGAGGAGTATTTCCTGGTGCAGGGCCGCGAATGGGAACGCTTTGCCTGGCTCAAGAGCCGTGTGATCGCGCCGCTGTCCTGCGTGCAGGACAAGAGCGCCAGCGCCCTGCGCGGTGCGGTGCTGCCCTTTGTCTTCCGCCGCTACCTCGACTACAACGTGTTCGACGCGCTGCGCAGCCTGCACCGCCAGATCCGCGATCACGCCTCCAAGCGCGCCGCGGGCAACCCGGGCCGGGCCAACGACGTGAAGCTCTCGCGAGGCGGCATCCGCGAAATCGAGTTCACCGTGCAGCTGCTGCAGGTGGTGCGCGGCGGCCAGTTTCCGGAGCTGCGCAAACGGCCCACGCTCGACGCCCTGCAACGCCTGTGCCGCGCCAGCCTGATGCCCCAGGCCACGGCCGATGCCCTGGCCCGCGCCTACGACTTCCTGCGCCGCGTCGAACACCGCATTCAGTACCTGGACGACCAGCAGACCCATGTGATGCCCACGCGCGACGACGACCTGAACTGGATCGCCGCCAGCATGGGCTGTGCCGATGTGTGCGAGTTCCTGCACGCGCTGGACGCACACCGCGAGGTGGTGGCGCAGGAGTTCGACACCCTGCTCGGCGGCCCCACCAACGGTGGCTGCAACGGCAAGGGCTGCAACGGCAAGAACGGCGCTGGTCGCAGCGCGGTCGAAGACCTGCAGGGTGTGCTGCCCCGCCTGCCCGAGGCCTTTGCGGCCAAGGTGGCGCAGTGGTGCGAACACCCGCGCGTGCTGGCCCTGCGCGAAGACGCGCGCGTGCGGCTGGTGCGGCTGGTCGAGCGCACCGGTGCCTGGCTGGAAGAAGGCCGCGTCAACGAACAGGCTGCGCTGCGCCTGGCCGACTGGATCGAGCCGCTGCTGCGCCGCGAAAGCTACCTCGCCCTGCTGCAGGAGCGGCCTTCGGTGCACGAGCGTCTGCTGCGCCTGCTGGGCGCGGCCAAATGGCCGGCGCGCTACCTGTTGCAGCACCCGGGCGTGATCGACGAACTGGCCAGCCAGCAACTGCTGACCGACCGCTTCGACGCCGCGCAGTTCGAAGGCGAACTCGAAGCGCGCCGCGCTGCGCTGCAGTCCACCGGCGAAGACGATGAAGAGGGCCTGCTCAACCTGCTGCGCCGGGCCCACCACGCCGAGGTGTTCCGCACGCTGGCGCGCGATGTGGAGAAGGTGCTCAGCGTGGAGCAGGTGGCCGACGATCTGTCCGCCCTGGCCGACGCCGTGCTGCGCACCACCGCGCGCTGGTGCTGGGCCCGCCTGAAAAGCCGCCACCGTGACGCGCCCAGCTTCGCCATCATTGGCTACGGCAAGCTCGGCGGCAAGGAGCTGGGCTATGGCAGCGATCTGGACATCGTGTTCGTGTACGAGGACGAACATGAAAACGCGGGCGAGATCTACGCCGCGTTTGTGCGCAAGATGATCAACTGGCTGACGGTGAAGACCGGCGAGGGTGACCTGTTCGAGATCGACACCGCCTTGCGGCCCAACGGCAACTCGGGCCTGCTGGTCACCAGCTTCACCGCCTACGCCAACTACCAGCAGCAGCGCGGCAGCAACACCGCCTGGACCTGGGAGCATCAGGCCATGACACGCGCCCGGTTCGTGCTGGGCAGCCCCGAGATGGCGACCCGCTTCGATGCGGTGCGCGAGGCGGTGATCACCGCCGAACGCGATGCGGCCGCGCTGGCCGCCGAGATCGTGGCGATGCGCGAGAAGGTGCGGGCCGCGCACCCGGTGCGCGGCTCGATGTTCGACGTGAAGCACAGCGTGGGCGGCATGGTGGACGTGGAGTTCGTCGTGCAGTATCTGGTGCTCTCGCAATCGCGCACCCACCCCGAGCTGCGCGCCAACAGCGGCAACATCGACCTGCTGCTGCGCGCCGAGCGCGTCGGCCTGCTGGCTCCCGGCATGGGTGAGGCGGCCTCGCGCGCCTACCGTGTGCTGCGCCAGATCCAGCACACGGCGCGGCTGGACGAAGCACCCACGCAGGTGGACACGGCGCTGGTGGCCGCCGAGGCCGCGGCGGTGCAGGCACTGTGGCAGCACGTGCTGGGCAACCCGGCCAGCACAGCGGCATGAAGCCTTCGCGCAGCTGGCTGCTGCTGTGCGCGCTGCACGGCGTGGCCAGCATGCTGCTGTGGTGGGCGCGCGAGGGCATGGTCACGTCCCTGACCTGGCACGCGGACGACTGGCTCAACCAGCCCTGGACACTGTGGACCAGCGCCTGGGTGCACATGAACACGCCGCACCTGATCAGCAACCAGCTGGCCCTGGGCCTGCTGACCGCATTTGCCTGGATCGTGCGCCCACCCATCGCCTGCACCCTGGCCTGGCTGCTGGCATGGCCGCTGACCCAGGCCACCTTGCTGTGGTGGCCGCAGGTCGGCTATGCGGTCGGACTCGCGGGCCTGCTGCACGCCGGTGCCATGGTGCTCGCGGTGCACCTGATGCTGCGGCGCATCGAAGTACCCAAGGCCCGCCGCTGGGGCAGCCTGCTGGCGCTCGCCCTGCTGGGCAAGCTGCTGCTGGAACACGGCTGGTCGTCCCCCGTGGTGTGGGATTCGGCCAACGAGATGTCGGTGGTGCAGGCCGCCCACCTGTCGGGGGCGTTCTGGGGCCTGTTGCTGGGCCTGGCCGCGGCCTGGCGTCGCGGGCCGGGCGCGCTCAGGGTTCGGCCGGTCGGGCCATCGACCCCGAGAGCTTGAGCCAGCCTTCGCTGAGCAAGGCCGGCGTGTCGGGCAGCAGCGCGTCCTGGCTGGCCTTGACCACCGGGTCTTCTTTCCAGGTCGTCACATTGACGCGCCGCACCCAGCTCCAGCCCCCGGCGATCTCGGCCGGCAGCGGCATGCGGATGGTGTCCGGGTCCACCAGCACGGGGCCGACGCGGAAGGTGAAGGCCAGCGCCTCCAGCGCGGGCGCCACGTGTTCGCGCATGAGCTCGATTTTCTTGCACGGCAGGAAGCCGCAGGTGGCGTGCACCGCACCGCGCGGGTCCAGCACCAGGGTCAACTTCACGCGCTGGCCAGGGCGGATGTCGACCAGCGGAGCGCGGTCGATGTAGGGGTGTTCCACCGGGTGGGCCGCGGTGTCCACCGGCAGCGCCATCGAACCCAGGTAGCCTTCGCCCGGACCGCTGGCGCGGGCCTGCGGCGCCAGCGATTCGTGCACCGGGTAGAAGCGGCTGTAGTCGTCGTTGACGAAGTAGCCCATGAGACCGTCGTCCAGCGCCAGCACCTCGCCCAGGCGCACCGGCAGCGGCGTGCGCTCCAGCTCGGCACGCGCGGCGCGGTACAGCCCGCCCTGCGCGGTGGCTTGTGGATCGGACTGCACTTCGAGCCGCAGCTCGGCGCGCACCAGCGCCAGCGGGTGGCCCACCAGCAGGCTCAGGTGTTCGTTGCCGGCACGGCCCACGGGGTCGGTGCTCCAGAGCGTGGCGTCCACCAGGCGCAGCAGGGCCGAGAGCGCGCTTTCGGTGGGCGGCGTGGGGCTGGCCAGGCGCTCGCGGTCGCGCAGGCCGTGCGCCAGCAGGCCTTGCACAAAACCGGCGAGCTGCGGCTGCGCCAGCTGCGGCGCGGCGCCCAGCGGGTGTTGCTGGCCGGGCACGCCCTGCCATTCGAGCGTGCGGCCGTCGTCGGCGGGCTGCAGCTGGCCACGCGCCTGGCCGGTGGCGTCGAACACCTCCACCGCTTCGTCCATGTGGTCGGGCACCAGCCAGCCGCACACCGGCGAGCGCTCGCGCGTGGCTTCGCGCGCATCGTCGGCCGCATCGAGCAGGCGGAACATCAGGCGCGCGGGTTCCTGCACGCGCGGCGGCATCGCGAGGAACGCGGGGCCGGCGCGGCTCACCAGGTCTTCGCCGCGCACCGGCGCGTTGAGCACCGTGTCGGCCACGTCGTGGAACTGGCCAAAGGTGTCGATGAGGCGCGCGCGCCGCACCCGCAGATGCCCGGCGCGCAGCAGCCAGAGCGCGGTGGCGCCGGGCAGCGGCTGCCAGGCGTCGGGCGCGGGCGTGCCGTTCAGGCCCGGCACCGGGATGCGCGCCATCATCGCGTCGTGCAGGCCCGAGAGCGAAGCGCCGAGCACATCGAGCTGCGCGAACTCACCCATCACGCGCGCGAGGTCGGCTTCTTCAGACGGCGTGGCTTCGTCCCGTGCGCCTTTGGCCTCGTCGTCGAGAAAGCGCTTGAGCTGGCGCTCCAGCGTGCGCGCCACCGCCGGCGTGAGCAGGCTGCGGCCACGCAGCGTGAAGGCCGGGTCGCCCTCGGTGCCGGTGGGCACGCCGCTGCGCAGCGCGAAGTCGGTCTGCTGCAGCGCCCAGTCGCGCTCGGCGCCGGGCGAGGGGTACCAGGCCACTTCCCAGGCCAGTTCGATCGGCGTCCAGGGCCGGCACCAGAGCCGCTGCGACAGCGGGTGCGGGCGCGTGCCGCGCAGGTTGGACAGCGCGGCCAGGGCCTGCATGTCGATCAGCGGATCGAGCGCGGCGATCAGCAGCAGGGACTGCTCCACCTGCACCCGCTGCCCGGCCTCGGCCGCCGTGATCGGGCGCGCCTTGACGCCGGGCGCCAGCACCAAACGGGCCGCGCGCTGCGCCGCCACGTGGCCCGCCACCGTCACCGAGGTGGGGTCGAGCAGCAGGGTTTCAAAAAACAGCGCGCCGCATTCGGCCGGGATCTGGCCACTCTGCAGGTCGTCGGTGCTGAGGTCGCTGCCCAGCACATCCACCAGCTGGCTGCGCTCGCCGGCGTAGGCCGCTTCGCGCGCGGCGTTGACGCTGAGCTGGTTGATGGTCTGGCCGCTGATGCGGCAACTGAGCGTGCCGTCGATCACATGGTCTTCGCCGTGTTTGTAGGCGCGGCGCCCCTGCCGCAGCAGCAGCACCGGATCGCGCGGCTCGAACCAGCGCGGCATGGCGCGGCGCACCGTCTCGGTGGCGCGGGCCTGCGCGGTGGGGGCCTTGCCGGGCTGGGTCCTGGGCTTCTGCGGGCCTTCTTCCATGCGCTGCTGCAGTTCGTGCAGGCTCGCGCCGGCCTTGTAGAAACTGCGCTGCACCTTGATCTCGGCAGCGGTGTATTTGTCGCCGCGGCTCACGCCGCCACCGGACGGCGTGGTGGTGCGCGGCGGGGCCGGCGTTTCGGCGCCCGAGGCGGGCGCAAAGGCGTCGCCCTGCTGGATCTGGTCCACCACGAACCCGCCGGGCAACGACGAAAAATCTTCGGCGTGCAGCTGGCTCTCCAGCCGCGCCAGGCCACTTTGTTGCGAGAGGTCGGACAGCGCGCCGGTGGCAAACGCATCGAGCAGGCGCGCCATGGACGGGTCACCGGACTCGTGCGCCGCCAGGGCCGCCAGCGCCTGCGACGCGGTGTTGCCGACCGCCAGGCCCACCGAGCCGGGCGGCGGCACGCCGGCGCCCGCGTGGTCAAACCCGCCGCCGCGCCCACCCCAGGCCACGTCGTACACCGTGCCGTGGCACAGCAGCTGGCGCGGCCAGTAGGGTTCGAACAGGCGCTGTTTGGCGTAGAGGGCGGGGCCGCTGGTGGCGCGGCGGTCTTTGTGCTGGAGGAACTTCACCGCGCCAGTGCCCAGCGACACCTTGCGCTGCGTGCTGTCGTCGGCTCCCAGACCGCTCACGGTCACGCCGTCCTTGGAGGCCGCGGTGTCGGCGCCCTTGAGCACGTCTTTGTAGTGCGCCGCCTGGGCCTGCTTGCGCAGCTGCGCCAGCACACCCTGGTCCACCGACCAGCCCAGGCGCTGCAGCACGCCCATCCACCGCGACTCGATGGTGGGCGCGTGCAGCGGGTCGTCGGCCAGGCGCGCGTACCAGCCGCACACCAGGTAGGTCAGCGGGCCGGCCGCCACGTCCTTGAGCGGGTCGTGAAAGGCCAGCAGGTTCTGCGTGTTGTCGTAGTACACGGCGAAGGTCGGGTCGCCCGGGCCCATGGCCGTGACGGCGGGCGCGGCGTGCTCGCGGTCTTCGCGCCAGTCGGCCAGCGGCACGGCGCGGCGGCGCGCCGGGTCGAGCGCACCGCTCACCACCCAGGCGGCGGCACGGCGCGGCGCGGTCTGGGTGGCGCCGGCCTGCACGCGCACCACCAGCCAGCGGTCGGGCACAGGGGTGAAGGTGGTGCGACTGGTGTCGCGGTTCTCCGGTTGCTCGGTGCTGGCCTGCGCGCTCGCAGTCAGCGGCACATCGGCCGGTGCGCTGCCGCGCTCGCCGCGCGTGAGGCCGTCGGGCAAGGCCCAGTGCAGGTGCACGCCGGCCGGGCGGCCGGTGACGGTGTCAAACGGTTGCGGGCGCGCAGCGTCGGCCTGCAGCGGGTCCACCGCCACCGCGGCCCACTGGCTGGCCGCCGCGGCCGAGGGCGCCACCGGCAGCGCCTCGACCACGATGGGCACCAGCACGCGCGCGCCGTGCCAGGCGCCGGCGTCCCAGTCGAGCACGGTGGACGGCGCCACGCCCTGCGCCATCGCCAGGTTGCGGGCGAGCATTTCTGTCTGGAACAGTCGTTGTGCCATTGCGGCCTCACTCGTCAATGCGGAACAGCTGATGGACTTCTTCCAGCTTCAGCGGCTGGGCGATCACCGCCACCTGCAGCACGGCGTCGATGTACTGCGAGGTCACCGCGTAGCTGCGGTCGCCATCGGCTTCAAAGCGCTGCTGGAACGGGAACTGGAACATCTCCAGCGCGAGCTCGCCCGAGCTGAGCGTGCCGGGGTGGGCGTCGGAGTCGCTGCTGGCCGCGAGCTTTTGCTGCAGGCGCTCGCGCAACAGGCCGATGTGCAGCACGCGCCGGTTGGAGCGGCGCACCGGCACCGACAGGGTGGTGGCGGGCACGTCGGGATCGGCGGCGGTGGAGCCGGCGAGCTGCCCGGCGAGGTTGCCTTTCACCTTGCGCAGCTTGAGCTGAAAACCGCTGGGCATGGCCGCAGTGGGCACCGCCACGCCGTCGGCACCGGCGCCGGGCATGTCCACGCCAAACTGGATGCCTTCGCGCGGCTCCTCCACGTCCACCCGCGAGGGCACGCCTTCAAAAATGCAGAGCATCACGTCGGGCGCGAGCCGGTCCATGCGCAGCAGCTTGAGCGGTGTGCCGCCGGGCTCGCCCTCTTGGGTGCCGCGGTAGGCCTTGATCTCCATGCCCGGCCAGCCCGACACGGCGCGCGAACGCAGCAGCAAACCGGTGAGGTCGGCCGTCTGCGGCGCGATGATGCGTTTCACGTGGGCGTCCTTGCGCAGCTGCGGGCGCAGCACACGCTCTTCTTCGTCCACCTTGTCGCGCAGCGCGCCGTGCGTGGCCTGCGCCTGCGCGTATTCGCGCGTGGTGGTCTTGCCCACACTGAGCGCGCCGTCCACCAGGCGGTCGGTGAAGTTGCGGTCGATGTAGAAAAAGCGCACCGACTCCATCGGCAGCAGGCGGCTGTCGGGCACCAGGTAGTTGAAGGGCACGCCGTAGAGCAGGCGCAGGCGCGCGAGCCAGTTGCCCAGCGAGGCCGGCATGCGCGCGGCAGAAGCGGCCAGGGCCACCGGCGACTCGGCGCTCAGCGAGCCCAGGTACATCGGGGTGGTGAGCCAGTTGTTCATGGCGGTCTTTCGGTTGGCGGTTCAGAGCGGGCGCTGGAAGCCGCCGAGCCGCACGTTGAAGGCTTCGAGCTGCGGGCCGAAATGCAGCGCCGGGTTCTCCAGAATCACGTCGAGCCGGGCTTCGAGGGGCGCGGTCTGGGCAAAGCCGATCTCATCGAGCACGCTGCCACTGAGCGCGAGGCTGCCCATGACCGACTGCACCACCTGCAGGTTCAGGCCCTTGGCCAGCGCCACCTGGCCGGCGTCCAGACCGGGCAGGCGGTCGCGCACGGCCTGCAGGCCGGTCGGGTCGCGCAGGCTGCCGAACTGGCCCGCCTGCATGAGGGTGGAGAACGACCGCGTGCCCAGGCTGGTGAGGATGCGGGGCATGAGCAACATGGCGCGCGGGTTCAGCAGCTCGGGCAGCGCCACCACCTGGTGCGCAAAACGCGTCGCAAAAATGCGGCCCAGCAGCGCGGTGTCGATCGAGAGCCGGCCGTCGCGCCGCCAGTGCATGAGGTCGAGCGCGAAGCGCGGGTCGCCCAGCGCCATGAGGCGGCCGATCTCGAACGCCGACGCGTAGCCCAGGTTTTCCAGACCGGTGGCCGGGTCGAGGCGGCGCGCCTGATCGGCGCTGTGGTACGGCCCTCCGGTCTCGCGCCGCACACCCACCGGTGTGAGCGGGCCGCGGTACCAGGCGATGGTCTGCTCGCCGTCGCGCGTGAGGTGCTGCAACGGCACATGGCCGGTGTCGAGCGCGGCGCGCCAGACCGCGGCCCCGGTGCCGCCGGGCGCCTGCGCCAGCGAGGGTGGCATGCCCAGCATGGCCACGCCGCCGCCCCGCGGCAAGCTCTGCATGATGGCTTCGAAATCACCCCCTTCGCGGCACTCGAAGCTCCATTGCGCCAGCATGAAGAGCCGCACCTTGGGCATGAGCAGCTTCACGCCAATCTTGCCGCCCGCACCGGTGACGAAGCCCTTGTCCGACACGATCTCGGTCCAGCCGCTGGCCTTGGCCGACTGCTTGTGGCCCGACACGCTGGTGGTCGCGCCTTTGACCACCTGCTGCTTCACCGAGCTGGTGCCCAACGCGCCCGCGCCACCCGGTGTGGCACGCATCTGGAACTGCGGCAGCGGCGCCTGCTGGGCGGCAGCGCCGGTCCACTGGTACACCGAACCCGTGGCCTGCATGTGATCGAGCAAAGCCTGGTCGATCTGCTCCTGGCCCCAGTCCGGCTCGTCCACCAGCACCTGGCCCTGCCAGCGATGCAGCTTGTCGGCAAAGTCGGCGGTGCGCGGCCGGTTCAGGTCGGCCGCGGTGAACTCGGCGGCTTCGGCCTCGGTGGGCAGGAAGGCCTGGGTGCCCTCCAGGGAAACCAGGCAGGCTTCGTACTGCTTGCCGGGCTCGGGCAGGCGGTTGCCCACGACCACGGCAAACCAGCCGTCGTCGTCCATGCCCATGAGTTCCTTGTCCTCGGTGTTGACCTGGCGCACGTGCGTGAGCAGCGGGATCTCGCTCGCCATCGGCGCGATGTCCTTGAACAGGTCCAGCGGCAGCTCCAGCCCCATGCAGGGCAGGCTGCGCGCCGCGGCCGGCACGTCGGGCAGGTTCAGCAGCGGGGAGCCGATGCCACCGGCGCCGTCGAGCACGTCCGCCACGGTGCAGGGCGAGAGCGTGGTGGCCTCGCCCTTTTCAAACAGCAGCACCGCGAGCCAGGGCGCGTCGCTGCCCACACCCAGCGAGCGTTCCCAGGGCAGTGTGCGGCGGCGCAGCACGACCATGGGCAGGCGCGTCACGTAGCTGCCCACGCCGTTGGTGGGCGGGAACACGGCGTGGATCATCGAGGGGTCGAGCGTGAAGCGCGGCGCGTCGATGGCGAACGGGTAGTTGCGTTCGCCGGGCAGCGGCTTGCTGCCGCTGTTGACCTTGCCACTGGCGTGGCCGAGCTCGTGCGCCACGCGCAGCGCATACTCACCCGCCTGCAGCGCGGGCCGGCAGGCCGCGTGGAAGATCACGTGGCCGCGTTCGGGGTTGGGTAGGGTTGCCATGGCGTGTTCAGGCTTCCATGAATTGCAGCCGCAGGCCACCGGTGGCCGAGAGCGGCCCGTCTTCTACCAGGGTGTCGAGATCGGCCTCGGCCAGCAGCGGCACCCACACCGAGGGCGGCGCCTGGAAACCCATCACGCCGCCAGCGCTCCAGGCGGTGCTGAAGGCCAGCGAGATGACGATCCAGGGCGCGTCCACGTCGGCCTTGAGCACCTCGTACACCAGGATGGTGCGGTTGCCGGCGGCGATGATCACCGGCTCGTCGGACAACACCGCGTGCTGAGCCGACAGGCCGAGCGAGCTGGCCAGATCGCCCGCGGGTTCGCCCGGGCCGTCGTCGAGCACCACCGCGACCGTGCGCACGCCCATGGGCAGCAACGTCTCCAGCCCGGTCTGCTGGTCCACCGCTTCGTACGCGCGCACCGTGCCGCGCTGCGCCAGCGGGGCCGCCGCGGCCGACAGGCGCAGCAGCGCGCCGCGCGCCATGAGCGTGGTATCGGTCAGCGCCACCAGTTCGCTGTGCGCTTGCCAGCCCACCACCGGCACCGCGTGCGTGGCCTCGGCCAGCGTCACCGCGCCCAGCGCGGGCTCGCGCTGCGATTCGCGAACGCGGCCCAGGCCGGTCACGGCCACGGTAGCGCTGCCCGCGGGCAACACCAGCTTGGTGGAACCCACGGTTTCCACGTCCATCAGCGGCAACCCGCCGCGGTCCAGCACGGTGGTGCGGGCGGCGCCTTCACCGCGCAGCACCAGCACTGGTGGCACGCCTTCGGTGTCGCGCGTGGGCAGGGCGAATCGCAGCATGCTGCCGGGGTCCAGCGGGGCGCCCTGGTTCGCGCTGTTGCTCAGGTGCGTGAGGTGGGTGGTGATCACCGGGCCGCCGCCACCCAGCGCGGCGCGGCCCACGGTGTCGAGCCAGGCGGTTTCGCGTTTCGAGTTCAGCCCCGAGCGCAGCACCCTGGGCGCAGCCATGGCCAGGCCGGTGGCACGCACCTCGTTGGCCGCGCCTTGTTGCAGCACCGCGGCCCCGGCCATGGGCTCGGTGAGCAAGGCGGCCATCTGCTGCGTGTCGAGCCGCAGCGCGTCTTCCCGCTGGCGCGAGACGGTGGTGCGGATGCTGGCCGCACCGGCGAGCGTGGGCTCCACGCGCTGGCGGATCACCGCGTCGAGCACCGGCACGATGCGCTGGCGTTGCGGCCCCGGGTCCACCGTCGGCGGAATCACCTGCGTCTCGACGCTGAGCACGGCCTCGGCGGCCAGGCCTTCGTGCAGCGAGCGGATCAGCGGCGGCGCGTTGCGGCGGCCGCGGCGGAAGCTGCCGCGCGGCATCACGTCGCCCGAGCGGTTCGACGCCTTCACGCGCACGCCTTCTTGCGACAAGGCCTGCAGCGTGGCGCTGCGCCGCGCGCCCCAGGCCGCGCCGGAGAGCACGGTCTGCTGCGCCTGCCAGAGCGTCTGGCTGCCCTGTTCGGCGTAGGCGTCCAGCAGCATCGCGCTCTCGGCGGCCAGGCCCACGGTGGCGCGCAGATCAAGCTCGCGGGCGAACGGCAGCGGGTGGTCGATGAGGCTGTAGTCGAGCAGTCTTTCCCAGGCGATGGAGCCGGTGGAGTCGAGCTTCGATTCATCGATCGCGGCCACCAGGCGCAGGCCGGTGTAAGCCGGGATCACGCTGCGCTCGGGCTGGCTGGTGGCGGTGTCCCACAGGGCGCGCGCGACGTTGCCGCTGAGCGCTTCGCGCAGATGGAAACGGTGCGTCAGATCGTCGCCATTGCGGTCCAGCACGCGCACCGCGTGCACGCTGTTCACCCCGCTCACCTGCATGGGCTTGATGTCGATGTCGAAGGCGCCGCGGTTGCCGGCGGTGAGCGCGCCGCTGCCCAGGCGCACGGTGCCCGCGCCGAGGAAGGTTTCGGTGCGGATCACGAACTCGGGCAACACGCTCCACGGCCCGGTGGCCGGGCTGCCGCTGACCAGGCCGCGCTCGATGCCGCCAGCAAACAGCTTGTCGTCTTCGGCCGGCAGCAGCGTTGTGCGGAACTCGTCCCACGAGATCGCCTCCACGGGAATCACGCGGTCGGCGCCGAACGGGATGGTGATGCTGATGACCCAGACATCGACCGTGACCTCGCCGCCGATCTCGGGACCCCAGACGATCAGCGAGGCGCCGGTCTCGATCTTCACGCGGCCGAGCCAGGTGTCCACCGAGACGCCGATGGAGATGCCGATCTCGACCTCGAACCAGAACGGCCGCCACTTGATGTACATGTTGGCCCAGGCGCGGAACCAGGCGCGCACGTCGCCACTGTCGTACACCGCTTCGAGCAAACCGCCGGCCATGACCTCGCGCGGCGTGAGCGCGAAGTAGGCCTCGCCCTTGATGTAGATGCTGCTGGAGACGCGCCAGTTGAAGCCCAGGCGCGGCACCACGGGGTAGTGATCGGGCGGCGTGTAGCGCGGGTGGTAACCGCCGATGGTGATGACGAAGTCGCCCGAGTGTTCGCCCGCGAACCAGATGAAGAAAGCGAAGCCGCCGGTGAGCCGGCAGTCGCGCGAGAGCACCCAGGAGTTGTCGGTCAGGCGGGCTTCGACCGAGATCACGCCTTCGATGGTGGAGAAACGCGCCTTGAGCGCGAGCTCCACGCTGACGAGCGGCACAGCCGGCGGCAGCTCGAACTTGGACATGCCGAGCAGCCCGATCTCCAGCCCGCGGTTGAGCAGCACATAGAGCAGCGCCTGCGAGTTGACCAGCGCGAACGAACTGAACTTCAGGCCCGCGGCGAACCAGTAGCTGCCGCGCTCCATGGGCACGGCGTCGCCCATGCTGCGCAGGAAATCCATGGGCGCGGCGGTGACGGCCGACGAGTCGCTCATGGCCGCCACCAGCGGGAACTGCGGCAGGCCTTCGATGGGCGGCACGACCAGGCCGCGGTTGTAGCCAAAGCCGCCAGCCAGCCCGGTGATGAAGAAGTACGGCGGGCCGCCGATGGGGATGCCGATGACGACGAAGACAAACAGCGAAGGGTCACCGTCCACCACGCCGTAGGAGCCCAGCGCCACAAAGCTCTTGCCGCCCACTTCCACCAGCAGGAAGCCGTCGTAGCGCACGTCGTTGCTGTCGGGAATGTCCACTTCCAGCAGGCCGCCGCCGATGCGGATGCCACCGCCTTCGTAGCTCACGGCCAGACCGCGCAGGCCGAGCTCCCATTTGTTCAGGTTGCCGATGTCGCCAAAGGGGATGGTGAGCGAGAGGTCGTCCACCCCCACGGCCAGGCCGGCGAGCGCCACGCCGCCGTCGAGCAGGATCGCGCCTTTCTGGTCGGGGCCGCCGATCCAGCGCACGCCGATCTGCTGGATGCTGACCGGGCCAAAGGTTTTCTGGATCGGGAACCAGACCTCGTTGCGCCCGGGCGTGTCGCCGAGCTCCAGCCAGAATTCTTCGACATAGGCCGCGCGCACCGAGAACCTGGGGTTCACCGGCGCGTTCTCGCCGCCGCTGCCGCTCATGAGCGAGGCGGCCACCGGGTTGCTGTCGGATGTGCCGAGCGGGATGGCGATGCCGTCCAGATCGCCATAGGCGCCGAAATCCACCACCGGCGCGTCGCCGTTGATCGGGATCTGCACGCGCAGGTACAGCAGCGACTCCACGCCCCCGAGCTGGAAGCCACTGAGGTCGAACAGCGGCTCGTCGGCGTGGCCGCTCAGGTCGACGCCCACGCCGGCGAGCTCGATCACCGGCTCGATGCCGAAGCGCGCGGCGCCCGATCCGCTGTCCTTGAGCAGCATGAGCGACAGGCCCGGGCGGGCCCCCGCCGGGCCACCAGCGGCATCGATCCAGTCGGTCTCGCCACCCAGGCGGATGATGATTTCCGGGTCTTCGCCCAGGCGCAGTTCCGGCAGGCGCACGCGCACGCCGTAGCGTTTGGGGAAGCTGGCGCCTTCGGTGTGCAGATACAGGCCGCCGTCCACGTCTTCGTCGGTCCCGAACGCAATGAGCGGCACGTTGCCAAAGGCCGTGGCGAGCGCTCCGAGCAAGGCACCGATCAGGCGTTCGACCACCTTCATCGGCCCGTTCGGATCGGTGATGTCGTCGACCAGTTCATCGATCGGCACCAGGTTCCAGCCGGTGCCGCCATCGGAGACCAGCAGCCCGGCGCTGTCCAGGATCACGCCGGCTTTCACACCACGGCCCAGATCGCTGTTGAGCCAGCCAGTGACCTCGGCGGTGTCGAGCACGGTCTCCACCGCCACCGGCACGAGCACGCGGCGCGCCAACTCCAGCAGGGCGTCCCCGACCGTGCCGCCGTCGTCCACCCCGAAGGCGAAGGCGGGCAGGATGTCGAGCCTGAAGTCCGGCGAACCCGCCACGTTGCCGATCGGGTAGAGCCACAGCTGCACGCCACCGCTGCCGACGGCCAGACCGATCGACGGCTCGATGGACACGCCGCCGGGCTGGATCACGCCCGGGTCCACCGCGGCGCCCAGCGTGACGGTGACCACCGGGCTGAGGTTGGCGGTCTCGGCGCCGGTGTCGGCCAGGCCCACCGACAGGTCGCCGCTGAGCGTGACCGGGCCGAAGTCCACGTCGAGTTCGATGGACACGCCAATGCTACCGCCACCGGTGTGACCGAGCGCCAGCGCCACCGGCGAGCCGGCGGGTTCGAAGCGCAAGGCACCGGCCGGCGTGGTGAACGGCGCCCGGGCCGCCAGGGGGATGAGCGCCAGGACCGCGTCCACCGAGGCCGGGGCGTTGGCCACGGAGAAACGGTCGCGCAGCCATTCGACGGGGTGGTCCGCCACGCGGTCGAGATGGGCCACGGTATCGATCTGCAGCGTGGCCGCGGCGGTGCGCAGGTTCGTGATGAAGGTCTGCACCGTGGCGTCGCCCGAGGCCGAGAGGGCGCGCAGCGCGCCGTCGATCAGCGTGGGCAGCAGGCGCTCGGCCGCGGCACCGATGCTGGCGGCGTCGAAGCCGGCGAAGGGCAGCAGGCGGATCGGCGCACCTTCGGGACCGAGCGCGAGCGTGAAGGTCTCGTCCACCACCCCTGCCTGCACCACCAGCCGTTCCCAGGGGCCGCCCACGGGCAGCGGCGCGCCCAGGCTCAGGCTGCCGCCGGCGCCGAAGCTGCCCGCCGGCGTCCAGCCGAGCTGGAAGTCAGCGCCGAGCGTGACCCCGCCTTCCAGTGCGATGGGGACGGTGGTGGCGAGCTCCAGCCGGGCCTGCGGCGCGGACACGAAGCGCAGCCGCAGGTTCAGCGGCAGGCGCACATCGCCCGCGGCGTCGGCCAGGCCGAAGGTGGTGAAGAGGTTGCGCAGCAGCGCGGTCACGCGGGTCGGGTCCAGCTCCAGGCCGGTGCCCACGGCGCGCGGACGGAACAGCGTGTCGCCCGACTGCAGCCAGCCCAGCGGATCGGCCACCACGCGCGCCAGGTTACGCACGCGGGCGCGTTCGGCACCCACCGCCTGCGTGGCCAGACCCAGGGCCTGCAGCACCGGCGCGATCTGCGGCACGCGCGGCAAGAGCACGTTGTCGAGCAGCGCGCTGGCGAGCGTGGTGAGCGTGAGGCGCGGCAGCAGCGCGCCCAGGCGGGCCGGCAGATCGGCGGGCAGCGGGAACAGCGGCAGTTCGGCGTAGGGCGCAGCGCGGGTGCCGTCGCTGAAATCCAGCGCCAGCGCCCAGCTCGCGCTCGCCGCACCCGCGGGCAGGTGGATCGACAACCGCAGCCCCGTGGCCACCGCGTCGGGCTGCAGGCGCAGGCTCACCATCGCGCTGCCGTTGGCGAGGTTCAGGCCGATGTCGCCGCGCACCGAGAACGCGCCCCCGAGCCGGAAGGCCGCGCCGTCCAGCCGCAGCGCCACCAGGCCCAGCGCTTCGACACGGATCGCCACGCCGGCACCCAGCGCCAATTCAACCTCGGGACCGCCGGTGGCGTCGCTGATGGCGCGCACATGGAGCAGGCCACGCAGCGTGCTGAGCAAGGCGCCGCGCCGGGTGGCATCGGCCAGCAGCGGTTGCACCTGCGCGGTGATCCAGGCCACCGGATTCCGCAGCAGCGCGAGCCAGGCGCCTAGGCGTGGCACCGCGCCGCGGGCCGAAGGCTCCAGCAGCCCCACCGCCTGCAGCAGCGTGCGCAGCGCGCGCCAGGCTGGGTCGTCGCTGGTCTGCTCGGCGAGCAGGCGCGAGAGGTCGTCGGTGGCCAGGCCGAGCACGCCGCGCAGCTGGGCCATGAGCGCGTCGCGCAGCGTCGCGTTGGGCAACACGTTGGCCAGCGCGCGCTGCAGCCAGGCCGGCGCGTCGGCCAGCAGCGAGGCCCAGCCGTCGGGGTGGATCGCGTAGCCGCCGCTGTCGTCGGCCGCGCCGTCCACGCGCAGGCGCGTGAGCTCCACGCTGGCGAGCAGGCGCGCGAGCGACTGCACACCGGCGTCGAGCCCCGGGCCGGTCGTGAGCTGGGCGAGCAGCGCGTCCAGCGCAGGCACCAGCACGTCGTCGGGCACCCAGGGGCCGGTGTCGGCCAGGCGGCGCAGCGTGGCCAGCGGTTGTTCCACGCCGTCCACCGCCGCGTCCAGCAGCCGGATGCGCGGCACGATGCCGGCTTCGGTGATCTCGCAACCCAGCTCGGCGCGGCGCACCCGCACGCGCGACGCGGCGCTGCCGACCAGCCAGCCGCCCTCGCGCCACAGATCGGCCTGCAGCACCAGGCGCGGCAAGTTGCGGCTGTGGGCGCCGGCAGCGATGCGCACGCGGGCGATGTCGAGCCGCGCATGGGTGCGCAGCTTGAGCGTGCCTTCGGCCGCGCGCACGGCGGGCGCAAGCGCCAGGCCGAAGCCGAGGTGGGTGACCGGCGCGCGCGCCGCCTGCGTAGCGCGCAGCTGGGTGGCGCGGGTGGCGATGGCGCTGCCCAGCGTGGCGGCGAGCGTCTGCCCCGGCAGGCGCAAGGCGATGGCGTGGCCCGGCACCCCGGCGGGCAGCGCCATGCCACCCACCGGCGCAAAAGCCTGCGCTGGCCAGACGAAAGCCAGCCCCTCGGGCGTGCGCTCGCGCAGGAAACCCCAGAGCGCGTCCAGCGCCGTGCCGAGCGCGCCGCCCAGCGACAGCTGTTCACGCAGACGCTGCAGCGCCGAGAGCGCTTCGGTCAGCGGCGGGTTCGCCAGCCAGGGCAAGGGCGTGCCCACGTGCGGCGTGCCCACGGTGATGAGGCCACGCACCAGCGGCGCCACACCGGCGCGCTGCAGCGCCGTGCGCGCGGCCAGGCCACTGGCCGAATGCGCGACCACGGTGATGGGCTGCCCCGGCCGCAGCTGCGCGATGCGCTGCAACAGGCGCACCACCTGCTCGGCCTGGCTGCTGCTGCCGGCCGGGCCGTCCAGCGGCACGGCGCGGGCCGAGGGCGCCACACCGGGCGCGTCGTTCCAGACCGCGAGCTCGGCGGCCAGCAGGCGCGTGCCGCCGCTCAGCGCAGCGGTGCTCACCGCGTCGGGCGCCACGCCGGTGGCGCGGAAACTGAAGCTGCCCGATGCGCCACCGAGTGCGGCCTGCACCGCGGTCCACGCCGAGGCATCGGCAAACGGCGCGCCGAGCAGCAGCACCGGGCCGGTGTTGGCCGGATCCCAGACCAGCAGCTGGCGCCGCACCTCGGCCACTACCGCGGCCTGCGCGAGCGCGTGCACATGGTCGGCTTCCAGCGGCGCGGCCGGGGCCGACCAGCCGCTGGCCGCAGGTGGCAGCTGGCTGCTGGAGAGCACCAGGCCGTCGCTGGTGCGCAAAAAGTCTTCGAGTGCGCGCAGGCCGTTGCCCAGCGGCGCGGGCAGCACGCCCGAGAGCGCGTCGGCCATGCCGCCGTCGAGGCGCGACAACACGTCGAGCAAGGGCGCGAGCTGTTCGGCCGTGAGGCCACCGAGTGCCCCCAGATCACGCAGGGCGGGTGCCAGCGTGGCGATGGCCACACCCAGTGCGTCGCCCGCGGGCGGGCCGTAAGGGTCGAGCCAGACCAGCCCCTGCACACCACGCGCCGTGGCCGCGCGCAGGCCGATGGCGTAGGGCCGGGTGTAGGTGCCTTCGCCTTCGAGCGTGAACGGCAGGTCTTCCAGGCTGGGCAGGGACAGCGGCGCGTCGGTGGTGGCGGGCGAGGCCTGGCCGGCCAGGCCCTCGCCGCTCGGGAAATCGCCGAGATCGCCGCGAGCTTCTTCAAACGTGAGCAGCTCGCCCGCCCGGCTGCGGGTGGGCGCGATGCCCTGCAGCGCCAGACCCAGCCAGCGCAGCAGCGGCAGCGCATGGCGCGGGTTTGACAGGATGGCCGCCGCGTGCGCGCGCAGCACGGGCACCGGGTCGCTGAAGAACGCGCCCCAGTCGGCCGGTTGCAAACGCGGAAAATCATCGGGCAGGCGGATGCCGGACGCGTCCCCACGCCAGCCGGGCAAGGCGATGCCGGGGTCGCCCGGCAGCAGGCCGAACAAGGCCGAGAGGCCAAAGCCCGCGGGGCCGCCGTGCTCCAGCATCAGGTGGCCCAGGATGAACTGCACCAGCTCGGCCACGGCGTCGCGCGAGGCGGTGCCGAGCGCGCCGCCGAGGTTGGCCGCGGCGAGGTTCCAGCTGGCGATGCCGCCGGCGTCGAGCACGAGGTCGGGCAGGGCGAGCACGCGGCTGGCGTCTTGCCAGCGGGCACCCGGTGCCTGGAGCGCCACGCGCCAGCCCACGCCCGTGGCTGCCCGCCAGTCGAGCGCAGCGAGCAGCGCCTCGGCGCTCAGCTCCAGGCCGGCGAGCGGCGGGGTTTGCAGCGCACCGTGCAGGCGCAGTTCGGCGCGCAGCGCCGGCAGCCAGGCGGCATGGGCCGAGCCGTCGAGCGCCAGGTCCAGGTGCAACAACTCGGCCAGGGCGGCGAACGAGAGCTGCACGCCGTCGATCTGCAACACGCGCGGCTCGAAAGCGAGGGCCAGCCTGAGCTGCGGCCGTGCGCCGGCCAGCGCCGTTTCGGCGCGCAGCACCACGGCGCCGGCTTCGGTGGACGCGAGTTCGAGCCGCCACGGATCGGCCGCCGAACCACCACCGCGCAGGGGCAGGACCGGGCCACCGGTGCTGCGCAGCAACTCGCCCAGCTCAGCCAGCAGATGGCGCCAGCCGGGCACGCCGCCCACGGTGGCCTGCAGCGCGCGCGCGTGGTAGCGGCCGATGGCACCCAGCGGGTCGCCAAGGAAGGCGGTGAGGTGGGCCGCATCGGTGAGCAGCGGCACCGGCCAGGCGCCAGCCGTGCTCAGGGCGTTGGGCGGCAGCAGACCCATGAGTGCGGCGATGCGGTGCCCGGCGTGCGTCCCGCCGCCTGCCAGACCGAGGCCTTGTTCGATGAGCTGCTGGATCGCGTTGCCCGCGATGGCGCCCAGGCCGTCGAGCACCGCGTCGGCCGACGACAGATCGAGCACCGACCAGCTGCCGCGCGCGCAGGCCACGTCGCGCATCTGCAGCACCGGCACCGGCCTGCCCGTCGCGTCGAGCCCGAGGCCGATCTCGATCGAGCCGACGTTCAGGTTCGCGAGGGCCGCCAGCGGATCGCCAGCGGGGAAGCTGTGGTCCACCAATGCTCCGGCGCTGCTGTGCAGCTTCAGGCCGATGGTGAGCGACGGCAGGGCACGCAGCGGGCCCGGCGCTCCGACGGGAATGGCCACCACCTCGGCCGCGCCGCCGAGGGTGAGCCGCAACGGGCCGGCGAGCGTGATGGGCGTGGCACCCACGCGCAGGCCCAGGTAGAGCAGGCGCGCACCGCTGGCCTGGGTCTCGACCGCGGCGGTGATGGCGCTGTCCACCCCCGCGACCGAAAGGCCCACGCGCCAGGGATCGGCACGCGTGCCGTTGCCGTCCACCGGGATCGACACCCCCGAGGGAATGGGCACGCCCACGCCTTCGCTGAGCAGGCCTTTCCAGTGGCCGAGCCAGCCGGTCATGGCGCCGGGCGCGGTGACCAGCGCGAGGAACCATTCGTCGAACACCGCAGCGCTGCGCGTGGGCAGGTCTTCCCAGCGCAGGCGCGGTTGGCCCGCGGGCGCGGTGATGCCCAGCAGCGGCAACAGGTGGTTGACCACCGCCGCCGCCTTGGCCGCGCCCGCATCGCCCGAGGCACCGGCCGCGCTGAGCTGCGCGGTGAACAGCGCCACCGCGGTCTGGATCCAGGCCGAGCCGGGCAGGTTGATCAGGTCGGCCAGCGAGCGGTCGAGCGGCGCGGCCTCGCCGGGCAGTTGCAGGCCGAGCAGCACCAGCGCCACGCCGGGCGGTTCGGTGATGCCGGTGATGGTGACGCTGCCGCGCACACCCTGGAACGCCAGGCCGGCGGTGCGGAAGCCGTTGCGCAGCGTGACGTCGGCCGCCAGCCGCAGCGGTGCTTCGGGCGTGGCGATGTCGATGCGTGTGCCGCCGCCGGTGCCGTCGGTGGAGAGCAGCGGCACATGGGTCCAGAGCGAGACCACGAGGTCGCCCGCGGTGACGCTCCATTTCCAGCCCACACCCACATACAGCCGGCCGGCCGCGCTGCGCATGACGAGGTAGAGGCCGGTGTCGCCATCGGGGCCCTGGATCGGAATCCAGCGGTCGGCGTCGCCCGCGGCGGGCAGGCCCAGCACCTCGCCGTCGGTCTGGCCCATGAGCTGGCCCAGCAGTTCGATGATCTGCTCCTGCCGCTCGGCCACGGCCTTGCCGAATTCGGCCACCGGGTCCTTGAAGAAGTCTTCATTGACGACGATCTGGTCGCCGCTGCCGGTGGTCAGCAGGCCCGCGACCTCGCCGACCTGGCGGACGACCGGATCGAGTGCGTCGGAGGCGAAGCTGGCGGCCATGGGGGTGCAGTGTTCAGGTGTTGGAGACCTGCGTATCGATGTGCTCGATGCCGCCGCTGGCCCAGGTCCAGGTGATGGTGCCGAACGTCAGCTCGATGTCTTCCAGGGGCGCCAGGTTGGCCGTCGCGGCATTCAGCGTGTCGGGCAAACGCAGCGTGCACCGGGTGATGCGCCCCTCGGTGAAGGTGATGGTGAAGAACGGCTCGGTCGTGCCGTCGCCGACGGGGTTGGGCCGGAACCAGCGGAAGTTGCCGGCCACGACCTCGTTGAGGGTCAGGGCCTTGCGAAGCAAGGGCGTGGCCCGGTCCAGCCGTTTGCTGAATTTGAGGGGTGCGTACACACGCCGCCCGGTGGGCTGCAGCGTGGCGCGGTCGAACGGTCTGAAGAGTTCCTGCTCCAGCGACACCACCTCAATGGTGTTGGCGCGGTTCAGCGAAGTGGCAGAGTGGTCGCCCGGGATGTTGGTCCCGTTGCTGCTGATGGTGAGCGAGATCGATTCGGCCATGGCACACCTCTGTGGTTGTGATCGGGTTCAGCGTTTCACCGTGCGGCGCAGCGGCACGCTGCCCAGGTAACGGCGGTTGAGAATGGACAGGTCGAGCGGCTTTTCGCCCTTGCGCACGCCGGCGTAGTAGTCGCGCAGTTCGTCGGCGCTCACCGGCGCGGTGGTGATGAAGCTCAGCACCTTGCCCAGCGTGTACACGCCGCTCACCACCAGCGGCGTTTTGCTGCGGCGGCGCGCCAGCAGCACCTCGCCGCAGCGCAACAAGGCAAACCACAGCAGCCGGGTGGCGGGCTCAGCCCAGCGCGTGGCGAGCGTGGCGTCGCCGCGGGGCCGGTTTTCCGACACCGCGGTCAGACTGGCTTCGTTAGGGGTGGCGCCGATCTTGTAGGCGAACAGCAGCTGGGCGTCGCCGGTCTGGTCGGTGGAGACGGCGAGTTCAACGAACACGAAACCCGGCGCGAACCGCACACGGGTCTGCGAGGGGTAGACCAGCAGTTCACTTTCGGCATCGCGCCAGACCACGGGCTGCTGGGTGCTGGTGCTGCCCAGTTGGGCGGCCAGCAAAGGCGAGGCGTCGGCCTCGCGCAGGTCCATCACGAACAGTTGCGTCTTGGCCCGTGCGCGCAGCTCAAGCTCTTCGCCAGACACCGGCATCACGCGCTCCCCGGGTCGGCGCGGGCGGGTGCTTCACTGCGGTGTGACATGAGACCTCCCTCATGGACCGGGCGCCACGCGATGGCTGCTGTGAGCCTTTGGCAAGACGTCTGGAATGGCAGGCAAAAGGCCTGCGCCGGCGATCGGGACCGTGACAAACTTCACATTCAGTATCGATCTGCACCCGATGGGCAGCAAGCCCGACTTTGTGTTTTTTTGCAACGCCATTCCTGGAGGCCGGTGGGGACCGGCCCAGCTGCGAGGTTCAGACCCAGCACCCCGATCAGATCGCCCAGGCTGCCCGAGCGTTAGGGCAAGGACCGGCGGGCCTGCGCGCGGCAGCGCTCGCTGCAGTACTTCACCTGTTCCCAGCAGCGTGCCCAGGCCTTGCGCCAGGTCATGGGCCTGCCACATTCGGCGCAGGGCTTGTGCGGCAGCGTGGACTTGTTGCCCTTGAAACCCGTCACACGCCGATCCTCACCTGCCTGGCGCCGCTTCATGCCGGTGCCTGCGGCGGATGCTCGCTCCGCCAGCGGGCCACGGCCGGGGGGATGTCGTCCAGCCGGGCCAGGTGCCTGTGTCCGGACAGTTCCAGCCCGGAGCGCCGGCTCCCCCGCCCGCTGCCCAGCAGGGCCGGATTCCGGCCACCGGTCCAGAGTGCCAGCTCCGGCGGCAGCTGGGTGCGCAGCTGGAGCAGCGCAGCCCGCACATCGCGCGGGTTGAGCGCCGCGCTGAAGCCCAGCGCCACCACATCGGCCCGGCACGCGCCCGCCGCAGACACGATCTCCACCAGTGGTGTCTGCACGCCCAGGGCAAAGGTCTCGCAGCCTTCGAGCACCATCATGCACTCAGCCATCAGCAGCCCCAGCGCGTGCGATTCCCCCGGTACCGTGGTCAGCAGCACGCGCGGGCGCAGGGAGGGCCGGGTGGCCGCCACCTGGGCCAGGGCCTGGCGCAAGGTCTGCTGCACGCACTCGGCGTACAGGTGCTCTTCAAACACCGCCAGCTGGCCGTCCAGCCAGGACTGCCCCACGCAGGCGTTCATCGGCGCAATGCCATCGCGCACCAGGACCGCCAGGCCGTGGGCCTGCAGGAACTGGTCGAAGGCGCTGCGCAGGCCACGCGCGTCGTGTCGACGCAGCAAGCCCATCCAGTCCGCCACGGGCAGCGGCACCGACGGATGGGTGCAGGGCAACGGATCGACCGGGGGCGCGAGCGGCACCCCCGCCGCTTCACCGGCCGGCGTCTGGCGGATCTGTCCCGGCGCATCGGACTGAAGCAGCAGCAACTGGTCCAGCGGCAGCTTCACCACCTGCCCGGGACGGTGCCCGGCGTCGAGCAGGCGGCGCAGGTGGCGCAGACGCAGCAGCTGGGCATCGTCGTAACGGCGCTCGCCCAGCGCGTCACGCACCGGGTTGGGAAAACCATAGCGTCGCTCCCAGACCCGCAGCGTGTCCTTGGACAGACCCGTGTCGCGCTCAACGTCGGCGATGGCGTGCGTGACCGGTGCGGAGCGGCTTGAGTTTGTCATGGACAAATGATTCAATGAAGTTTTGAATTATCGAGGCTTACCCATGAACAGGTGTGCCGGCACCGGTCAATCCCCTTTTTTCGCCCGCCGCTGGCTGGCGTTGACCGCCACCTGCGGCCTGCTGGTCCTGTGCGGCCGTGCGGCCACGGCGCAGACGGCGGCGGCCCCGCTGCGCCCTGCCACCGCCCCAGGCCACAGTGCCTCCTGCCCGCCGCTGCTGCAACACCGCTTTGACCGCCTGCAGGACGAAAAGCCGCAATCACTCTGCCAGTACGCCGGGCAGGTGGTGCTGGTGGTCAACACGGCCAGCTACTGCGGCTTCACCGGCCAGTACAAGGGACTGGAGGCTCTGTACGAACGGTACAAGGGACGCGGGCTGGTGGTGCTGGGCTTCCCGGCCAACGATTTCGGTCGCCAGGAACCGGGTGCCAACCAGGCCATAGCCGACTTCTGCGAAAACACCTTCGGCGTGAAATTCCCGATGTTCGCCAAGACCACCGTCGTCGGCCGCGGCGCCAATGCGTTCTACCAGCAGCTCGCGGCGCGCACCGGCCAGACCCCGCAATGGAACTTCCACAAGTACCTGATCGCCCGTGATGGCCAGACCGTGCGCAGCTACCCCAGCGCCACCGAGCCAGATAACCCTGCTTTCGTCAGGGACTTGGAGAAAATCTTGTCGGCCAAAATATGACCGATCAGTCACAATAAGACCAAATGGTACAGATCAAGACCGCCTCCACCGAATTGAACGCCACCGCATCCCGAGGCTCCATGCGCACACATCCCAGGAACTTTTTGTCCGTGGCCGTCCTCCATGCAAGCAAGGCAGCGCGTAGTGGCGCGCTGCCATTGGTTTCTTTTTTTGCACTGCGAAGCCTTCCAGCCCTGATGGGACTGGCTGCAACCCCGGGGCGGTTCTCCTCCTCCTCCCTCCCTCCCTCCTTTGTCCCGGGGCGCTTCGCAGGCCTTTGTTTTTCGGCTCCAGCGGCCAGGGGGGTCTGATGTACGCAGACCACCCCTCCCGCTCCACCGGCAGCCCACCTGTCCGCGGCCCCCGAGTGGCCATCGTCGGCTCCGGCATCTCGGGGCTGGCCGCGGCCCACACCCTGCAAGGTCTCGCGGACATCACGCTGTTCGAAGCAGGCCCTTACTTCGGCGGCCACACCCACACGGTCGACCTGACCCTGCCGGACCGCCAGGGGCACCCGGTCACGTTCGGCGTGGACACCGGCTTCCTGGTGCTCAACGAGCGCACCTACCCCAACCTGCTGGCGCTGTTCGCGCAACTGGGCGTGCCGATCGCGAAATCCGACATGTCGTTCTCGGTGCAGGCGCCCGGCGCTGCGCCCGACGGCGGCGCGCTGGAGTGGAGCGGCTCCAGCCTGTCCACCGTGTTCGCGCAGCGCCGCAACCTGGCCAACCCGCGCTTCTGGCGCATGTTGAGCGACATCGTGCGCTTCAACCGCATCACCACAAAGCTGGCACAACGCGGCGAAGACCTGGCGCCCGGCAGCCCGCTGCTGCAGCCACTGGGCGACTTCCTGCGCGCGCAGCACTTCTCGGACGAGTTCCGCGACTGGTATTTCCTGCCCATGATGGGCTGCATCTGGAGCTGCCCGACGGACCAGATGCTGGCCTTTCCGGTGGCCACCATGGTCCGTTTCTGCCACAACCACGGCCTGATCCAGATCACCAACCGGCCGCAGTGGTACACCGTGGCCGGCGGTGCGCGGCAGTATGTGGAGAAGATCGTGGCCGGCATCGCCGACCGGCGGCTGAACACCCCGGTGCAGCGGGTGCTGCGCGACGCCGAGGGCGTGCGCATGGTGACCGAGGGCCGGGTCGAACGTTTCGACGCCGTGGTGATGGCCTGCCACAGCAATCAGGCGCTCGCCATCCTCGGTGACACCGCCACGCCGCAGGAGCGCGAGGTGCTGGGCGCGATCCGCTACCAGCCCAACCGCGCCGTGCTGCACACCGATGCGTCGGTGCTGCCCCAGAACAGGTCCGCCTGGGCCGCCTGGAACTACGAACGGGCGCCGACCGCGCACCAGGAATCGGCCCAGGTCTGCCTGCACTACTGGCTCAACCAGCTGCAACCGCTGCCCGTGGAGCAGCCGGTGGTGGTCTCGCTGAACCCGCAGCGCGCCATCGACCCGGCCCTGGTGCACGGCGAGTACGACTACGCGCACCCGGTGTTTGACCTCGCCGCCATCCGCGCGCAGGCGCAGGTGCCGGCGCTGCAAGGACAGCAATGCACCTACTATGCCGGCGCGTGGATGGGCTACGGCTTCCACGAAGACGGCCTCAAGGCCGGCCTGCACGCGGCGCGTGCGCTGATCGATGCCCACGGCCTCGTGCCCGCCACCAGCGATACGGCCGCCCGCCGTGCCGCGCTGCCCGGGGTGTTCGCGTGAGTGAGCCACAAGTGGTGGCGCAGATCGGCTTTGGCCAGGTGCGCCACACGCGCTACCGCCCGCAACGCCACGCCTTCGCGTACCCGACCTATTTTCTGATGCTGCCGATGCGCAGCCTGCGCGCTCACGGGAATGGCGAGCTCGCACGCAACCGCCGCGCCGCACTCGCGTTTCACGACGCCGACCACGGTGATGGTCGCCAGGACAGCCTGGCCTGGATCGACGAGCTGCTGGTCCAACACGGCATCGCCGACGCCACCGGCGAGGTCTGGCTGCACACCTACCCGCGCGTGCTGGGCTACAGCTTCAAACCCGTGAGCTTCTGGTACTGCCACCGCACCGATGGTGCGCTGCGCGCGGTGGTGGCCGAGGTCAACAACACCTTTGGCGAGCGCCACTGCTACCTGCTGGAGAACCCGCACTACGGCGTTCCCTGCACCGCGAACAAGCTGTTCCACGTCTCGCCCTTCTGCCCGGTGCGCGGCCAGTACCGTTTCGTTTTCATGCGCACGGCGGTGAACGGGCAGGACCGCACCGTGGCGCGTATCGACTACTTCGACGCCCCCGGCGAGCCGGTGCTGATCAACACCAGCGTGAGCGGCCAGCTGCAGCCGCTGGATGCGCAGAGCGTGCGCCGCGCCCTCTGGCGCTACCCGGCCATGACCTTCGGCGTGATCGCTCGCATCCACTGGCAGGCACTGCAGCTGTGGCTCAAGCGCACGCCTTTCTTCCGCCAGCCCGAGCCGCCGCGCGAATTCGTCACCGAGGGTGGTGCGACGCCACCGCGCCCTGAGCCCCTTTCCACCCACAGCTGACCCTGCCGCCATGAACAGCACCACAGCCCCGAACCAGCCCGCCGGCTTCGCCCTGCCCCGCAACGCCCCGGCCGCCGCACGGACCCTCCTGCAGCTGCTGCAGCGCCTGCGCCACGGCAGCCTCACGCTGCAACTGCCGGACGGCTCGATGCAACGTTTTGGCGACGGCCAGGGCATCCATGCCAGCATGAGCCTGCACAACTGGAACGTGTGCAGCGCCGCCCTGAAATCCGGCGACATCGGCTTTGCCGAGAGCCACATCGCGGGCGACTGGCACACGCCCAACCTCACCGACCTGCTGCGCCTGCTGATCGCCAACCGGCGCGACATCGAAGACGTGATCTACGGCTCCTGGTTCGGCCGGCTGGCCTACTGGGTCAAGCACAAGCTCAACCGCAATTCCCGGACCAACAGCCGCAAGAACATCCACGCCCACTACGACCTGGGCAATGCCTTCTACGAACTCTGGCTCGACGGCACGATGAACTACTCGTCGGCGCTGTTTGAGACGCCCGACCAGGACATGGTGGCGGCACAGCAAGCCAAGGTGCGGCGGGCATTGCGTCTGGCCGGTGTCCAAAGCGGCGACCGGGTGCTCGAAATCGGCTGCGGCTGGGGCGCGCTGGCCGAGATGGCGACCACCGAGTTCGGTGCCTCGATCACCGGCGTCACACTGTCCACCGAGCAGCTGGCGTTTGCGCAGCGGCGCATGGAACGGCTGGGCATACCGTTGATTGACGATACGACCGCCGCCAGACCGCCCCAAGGCGGGCGAGCCCCCACGGGGGGCAGCGACCCGCACCAGCGGCGGAGCGTGGGGGTAGCACCGCGTGCCGACCTGCGGCTGCAGGATTACCGGGATATCGACGATGGCCCTTACGACGCCATCTGCTCGATTGAAATGGTCGAGGCCGTTGGCCGCGAATACTGGCCCACCTACTTCCAGTCGGTCGCGCGGCTGCTCAAGCCCGGAGGCAAGGCCTGCATCCAGAGCATCGTGATCGATGACGCGCTGTTTCACCGCTACATCAAGGGCACCGACTTCATCCAGCAGTACATCTTCCCCGGCGGCTGCCTACCCTGCCCGCGCGAATTCCGCGCCGAGGCACAGCGGGCCGGGCTGGAGGTGATGGACCAGTTCGCCTTCGGTCCCGACTACGCGCGCACGCTGCGGCTGTGGCGCGATGCCTTCCTGCACCAGCAAGAGCGCGTGCTGCAGCTTGGTTTCGACCCGCGCTTCCTGCGCATCTGGGAGTTCTACCTCGCCTACTGCGAAGCGGCCTTCGCCGAAGGCAGCATCGACGTCGTGCAGTTCACCCTGCGCAAACCGGCCTGAGTGCCGCGCCCGGAACGATTCACCATGCAAGCCGCACACACCGCCTCCCGCAAGTCACAAGCCGCCGCTGCGCTGCTGGCGATCACCGCCATGGCGTGGTGGCCCGCGCCGGCCTGGGCGAGCACGCCCGAGCCCACGCTGAGCGCCGCCCTGCAAGGCAAGCAGCGTCTGGGCAGCGCGCGCCTGCGGGTCTGGGGCTTCGAGGTCTACGACGCCAGCCTGTGGGCCCGGACCGGGTTCGATGCGCAGCGTTATGCCGAGCACCGGTTTGCGCTCGAACTGCATTACCTGCGCTCCTTCAAAGGACCGGACATTGCCGAGCGTTCGATCGATGAAATGCGCGGCATCGGGAGCATCGGCTCCGACCAGGCCGCCCGCTGGCTGGACGCGATGCGCAGCCTGTTTCCCGATGTGCAGCGGGGCGACCGCATCACCGGCGTGCACCTGCCTGGCCGCGGGGCCCATTTTTATCTCAACGGCCAACTGCTCGGTGAAGTGGCCGACGAGGCCTTTTCAGCGCGTTTCTTCGGCATCTGGATGTCGCCCAACACCTCCCAGCCCGCCATGCGCGAGACCCTGCTGCGCCAGGTCAGCGCCGCGGCGCGCACGCCATGAACCCGGTCCCAGCGTCCCCGCGCGCGGAGCCTGCCGCCCGCTTCATCGGCCCGGACGCCTGGCGGCATGGCCTGGGCTACGGCCTGCTCGGCCTGCCACTGGCCTTCGTGGCGCTGCCGCTGTATGTGATCCTGCCGAACCACTACGCGCGCGAGTTTGCGGCGCCCCTGGCAGCGCTGGGCGCGGTGCTGCTCGTCGCGCGATTGATCGACGCGGTGCTCGACCCCTGGATCGGGCGCTGGTGCGACCGCCTGTTCGCCCGCTCCACCCGCGCGGTACTGACGGCTTCGGCGCTCGCCGCCGTCGTGCTGGCACTGGGCCTGTGGGGCCTGCTGTTCCCGCCTGCTGCGGTGCGCGGCGACACCGCTCGACTGCTGGCCTGGGCCGGCGTGGTGATGGCCATCACCTACACCGCGTTCAGCGTGGTGAGCGTGGCGCACCAGGCCTGGGGCGCGCGCCTGGGCGGCAGCGAAGCGCAGCGCAGCCGTGTGGTGGCCTGGCGCGAAGGCCTGGCGCTGCTCGGCGTGCTGCTGGCGGCGGTGTTGCCAGGCACGCTGGGCCTGGGCGCAACGGTGGCCAGCTTTGCCGTGCTGCTGGCGCTGGGCGGCTGGGCCTGGAGTCGCTCGGTCGAGCCGGCGCACCAACCCGCGCCAGCGCATGGCCGGGCGGTGGCTGCACCGGGTCTCTCGCCCCTGCGCCAGCCCGCCTTCCAGAAACTGCTGGCGGTGTTCGTGCTCAATGGCACCGCCAGCGCCGTGCCCGCGACGCTGGTGCTGTTCTTCGTGCAGGACCGGCTGCAGGCCCCGCCGGCACTGGAACCGGCGTTCCTGGCGACCTACTTCCTGAGTGCAGCCCTGTCCATGCCCCTGTGGGTGCGCCTGGTGGCGCGGCTGGGTCTCGCGCGTACCTGGCTCGCCGGCATGGCGCTGGCGGTGGCGGTGTTCGTCTGGGCCGCCACCCTGGGCGCGGGCGACGTGCTGCCCTTTCTCGTCGTGTGCGCCCTGTCGGGCGTGGCGCTGGGCACCGACCTGGCCCTGCCTGGCGCGCTGCTGGCCGGCGTGATCGGCCAGCTCGGTGAACGCGGCCAGCGCGAAGGCGCGTATTTCGGCTGGTGGAGTTTTGCCACCAAGCTCAACCTGGCGCTGGCCGCCGGGCTGGCGCTGCCGCTGCTGGCCTGGTTCGGCTACACGCCTGGCGCCCGCGATCCGCAAGCCCTGCACACCCTCACCGTAGCCTACTGCCTGCTGCCCTGCGCGCTCAAGCTGCTGGCCGGAATCGCCCTGCACTTCCTGGTCATCCGCCCGGAACGCGCGGCGGCCGCTCTCTCACCCCACACCCTGAAAGCCCTCCCATGAAAAGACGCCTCCTGCTGAGCGCCGGCGTGGCCTCGGTCGCAGCCCTGGCCGGCTGCGCCGGCCCGCAGATCAGCGACTACGCGGCTGAAAAACCGGTGCTCGACCTGCGCCAGTATTTCAACGGCACCCTCGACGCCTATGGTGTGTTCACCGACCGCTCGGGCCAGGTGGTCAAACGCTTCACCGTGGTGATGCGCTGCAGCTGGAACGGCGAAGATGGTGTGCTCGACGAGGACTTTGTCTACTCGGACGGCACAACCCAGAAACGCATCTGGCGCCTGAAGCACCTGGGCAATGGCCGCTACAGCGGCACCGCTGGCGACGTGGTCGGCACGGCCATCGGCGAAGCGCGTGGCAACGCTTTCCGCTGGGGTTACACGATGGCGCTGCCGGTGGATGGCAAAGTCTACGAGGTGCAGTTCGACGACTGGATGTACCTCATGAACGAGCGCGTGATGCTCAACAAGGCCAGCATGAGCAAGTTCGGCATCCGCCTGGGCGAGGTCACGCTCTCCTTCGTCAAGCGCCCCGCCTGAGCACCCCGCCATGAGTTCTCCCCGCGCCTTCACCGGCCAGGCAACTGGCCAGTTGCCATCTGTCAGCCGTGAGCAACACAGGGGCTGGTCGCTGCTGCGCCCCTTCAATCCGCCCATCACCCACTGGCGCGGCCTTCGGGTGTGGGTCATCGGCGCCTCCAGCGGCATCGGCCTGGCAACCGCCGAAGCCCTGATCGAGCGCGGCGCGAGCGTGCAGGTGTCGGCGCGCGGCACGGCGGCACTGGAGCGGCTCGTGGCCCGGCACGCCCGCACCGGCACACCACCCCAGGTGCAGGCCTGGCCGCTGGACGTGACGGACGCTGCCGCGGTGGCCCAGACGGCGCACGCCATCCTGGCCCAGGGCCCGCTCGATCTGGTGCTCTACTGCGCCGGCCATTACCGCGAGATGCGCGCCACCGAATTCGATCTGGCCGATCTGCAGCGGCACATGGCCATCAACTACACCGGCGCACTGCATGTGCTCGACGCCGTGTTGCCCGCGCTCATCGCGCGCGGGGCCGGTCACCTCAGCCTCATCAGCAGCGTGGCCGGTTTTCGCGGCCTGCCCAAGAGCCTGGCCTATGGCCCCACCAAAGCCGCGCTCACCCACCTGGCCGAAACGCTGTACCTGGATCTGGAGCCACTGGGCATCGGCGTGAGCGTGGTGCACCCGGGTTTCGTGCAGACACCGCTGACGGCGCAGAACGACTTCAGCATGCCCGCCCTCATCACCCCCGGGCAGGCCGCTGACGCCATGCTGGCCGGCTGGGCGCGCGGCGCCTTCGACATCCACTACCCGAAGCGCTTCACGCGCTGGATGAAGCTGCTGCGCCTGCTGCCCTACCGCGCCTACTTCCCGGCCGTGCGCCGCTTCACCGGGCTATAACGCGCTCATGAGCCCCACTGAATCCCGCGCCACCATCGCCCGCATCAGCGCGTATTTCGAGGCACTCACACCACAGAGCGTGGGGCAGATCGGCAGCTTCTACACGCCGCAGGCGCGCTTCAAGGACCCATTCAACGAGGTGAGCGGCATCGCGGCTATCACGCGCATCTTCGAACACATGTTCGTGGCCCTGCACGAACCGAGCTTCGTCGTGACGGAACAGATCGTGGACGGCGCGCAGGCCTTTCTGGTCTGGGAGTTCCGTTTCCGCTTCAAACGCTTCGACACGGTCACCCAGCAGGTGATCCGCGGCGGATCGCACCTCACGCTGGCCGACGACGGCCGCATCAGCGACCACCGCGACTACTGGGACGCGGCGGAAGAGCTGTACGAAAAACTGCCGGGCCTGGGCGCGCTCATGCGTTTTTTGAAACGCAAGGCGAACAGCTGAACCGTCCCATTTGAGGGGAGGCCAAGCCAGAATGCGGCGGAACCGGCTCTGCCGGGCCGCTCGCGTTGCCCCCTTGAGGGGGTCGCGCGCAGCGCGGCGGGGATGAGGTCAGCTCGGCCTCGTTTCCACGAAACTCTGCCGCAGCGCGAGCTTTTCACTGAGCCTGGCCAGGTTGGGATAGGGTGTGCGCCAGTCGATGTCGGGAAAGCGGAAATCCAGGTAGCCCAGGGCACAACCCACCGCCACATCCGACAGGCTGAGGTGAATGCCCGAGCAGAACGGCTTGTCGCCCAGCCCCCGCCCCATGGCGGCCACGCTGGCGTGGATCTTGCCCATCTGGCGCTCGATCCAGGCGTCGCTGCGCTGGGCCTCGGTGCGACCCGGCCAAGTCGCCTCCAGCCGGGCCAGGATCGCGGCGTCGAGCACGCCGTCGGCCAGGGCCTCCCAGGTCTTTACCTCGGCACGCTCGCGCCCTTGCGTCGGAATCAGCTTGCCCACCGGCGAGAGCGTGTCGAGGTATTCCACGATGACACGCGAATCGAACACCGCCTCTGCACCCTCCATCACCAGGCACGGCACCTTGCCCAGCGGATTGGAGGTCATGATCTTCGTGTCGGCCGCCCAGACGTCCTCCGGCACGAACTGGTAGTCGAGCTTTTTTTCGGCCATGACGATGCGCACTTTGCGCACGTAGGGGCTGGTGATCGCGCCAATCAGTTTCATGGACATGGGGGTAGGAGTGACAGGTTTCCCTCGGGCTGGCCATTTTAGCGACGCGCCGGCACCAGGGAACTGACAGCGGCCATTGGCCTGCCACATCCGACCCCAGGGCAGCAGGCGCCCGGGATCGCGCCTCCTACAATGCGGGGATGCGCCCGACCTCCCCCTCCCCCACCGCCTCCAGCGCCCCGGCCTCTTCGGCCCTGTCGCCCGTCTCTGCCCTGTCACCGCTGGACGGCCGCTACGCTGGCCGCCTGGCCAGCCTGCGCCCCTTCATGAGCGAGCAGGGCTACATGCACCGCCGCGTGCAGGTGGAGATCGCCTGGTTCATCGCCCTGTCCGATGCCGGTTTCGACGAATTCAAGCCGCTCTCGCCCGGCGCCCGCACCTACCTGATGGGCCTGGTGAAGAACTTCAGCGAAGCCGACGCGGTGGCCATCAAGGACATCGAAAAAGTCACCAACCACGACGTGAAGGCCGTGGAGTACTGGATCAAGTCGAAATTCGACGCCCGGCCCGAACTGGAGAAAGCCGCCGAGTTCGTGCACTTCGCCTGCACCAGCGAAGACATCAACAACACCAGCCACGCGCTGCAGCTCAAGGGCGGGCGTGACGCCGTGCTGCTGCCCGCGCTGGACACGGTCATCGCCAAGCTGCGCGAGATGGCGCACGCCTTTGCCGCCGTGCCGATGCTCAGCCGCACCCACGGCCAGACCGCCAGCCCCACCACCGTGGGCAAGGAAATCGCCAACGTCGTGGTGCGTCTCGCCGCTGCGCGCGAGAAGATCGCCAGCGTCAAGCTCATGGGCAAGATGAACGGCGCCGTGGGCAACTACAACGCCCACCTCTCGGCCTGGCCCGATTTCGACTGGGAAGCCTTCAGCCGCAAGGTCATCGAATCCCCCGAGCCACTCGGCCTGGGCCTGACCTTCCAGCCCTACAGCATCCAGATCGAGCCGCACGACTACATGGCCGAACTGTTCGACGCCGTGGCACGCACCAACACCATCCTGATCGACCTCGCGCGCGACATCTGGGGCTATGTGAGCCTGGGCTACTTCAAGCAGCGACTGAAGGCGGGCGAGATCGGCTCGTCCACCATGCCGCACAAGGTCAACCCGATCGACTTCGAGAACGCCGAAGGCAACCTGGGCCTGGCCAATGCCGTGCTCAAGCACCTGTCCGAGAAGCTGCCGATTTCCCGCTGGCAGCGCGACCTGACCGACTCCACCGTGCTGCGCAACATGGGGGTGGCGCTGGGCTACGCCGTGCTGGCCTACCACTCGATGGGCGTGGGCCTGGGCAAGCTGGAGCTGAACGAAGAAGCGCTGGCCGACGACCTGGACGCGTCGTGGGAAGTGCTCGCCGAGCCGATCCAGACCGTGATGCGGCGTTTCGGCGTGGCCGGTGCCTACGAGAAGCTCAAGGAAGTCACGCGCGGCAAGACCGTGACGGCCGAAGCGCTGCACGCGCTGATCAACAGCCTGGAAATTCCCCAGCCCGAAAAGGACCGTCTGCTGGCCCTGACGCCGGGCAGCTACATCGGCAAGGCCACCGAACTGGCCCGGCGCGTCTGAGCGACGGTGCCGCGGCGCACCCGGCACCCGGGTCGTGCTTTTGCCTGCCTGTGGCCCACCCGGGTAAAGCCTTGGTGTGACGCCTGGCCAGTGGAAATGCACGAATCCCGCCCGACTTGACCTAGCGCAAACCGGTGCGGGCCGCACTCCCGGTACAGTCGCCCCCCTGTCAAGACAGGAATCCAGAATGGCGATAGAACTTTTCAACCAGGATGGCCATGTGTGCCTGATGTTCGCCCACCTCAGCGACGAGGGTGGCGAGGCGGTGCAAGCCAACCAGTTTCTCGTGATCCATGGCGACACCGGCGCCATCATCGACCCGGGCGGCAACATGGCCTACAACGAGCTGCTGCTGACCATCGGCCGCTACTTCCCGCCCAGCAAGCTCTCCAAGATCCTGGCCTCACACGCCGACCCGGACATCATCGCCTCGCTCGACCGCTGGATGACCAGCACCCAGGCCACGCTGTACATCTCGCGCCTGTGGGAGCGTTTTGCGCCGCACTTCTGCAAGCCGGGCAAGACGGCGGGCCGCATCACCGGCATCCCCGACCCCGGCATGCGCATCCCGCTGGGCAAGAGCGAACTGGTGGCGCTGCCGGCGCACTTCATGCACTCGGAAGGCAACTTCCAGTTCTGGGACCCGGTCAGCCGCATCCTGTTCTCGGGCGACCTCGGGGTGTCGATCGGCAGCTCGTCCGATGCCGCACAGACCATCACCTCGCTGGCCGGTCACATTCCGAAAATGGAAGCGTTTCACCGCCGCTACATGGTGTCGGCCAAGGTGCTGCGCCTGTGGGCCAACATGGCTCGCACGCTGCCCATCCAGATAATCGTGCCGCAGCACGGCGCTCCCCTGGCTGGCCCTGCGGTGAAAGAGTTCATCGACTGGATCGGTGACCTGAGCTGCGGTGTGGACCACCTGACGCAGGCGAACTACGCGGTACCCGCCTGAGCCCTCACTCCAGAGCCCGCTCGGCGTAACGGTTGAAGCGCCAGGCGTCGCCCTCGAGGGTGATGCGCCGCCAGGTCACGCGCTTCTCCCCCGGCGTCATCTCGGTCCAGCGCTGCACTTCTTCAAAGGTGCGGCCGCACCCCTTGCAGAGGTCGTCGCCCTGGCTGGTGGAGCAGATGGCGATGCAGGGCGTGTCGGGCGTGCTGTCGAACCAGGCCAGCCACGCCTCGTGGGCCGGGGTCGGCAGGCTCGCCTCGTCGGCTTCGGTCTCACGAAAGTACACCATCAGCGCATACACCTCGGCCAGCGCGCGGATTTCCCTGGCCAGCGAGACACCGTCGGGCGAGGGCGCGCGCGCGCGCCAGAAGTTGATCGCGGCCTCGATGTCGGTGATGTGGATGCCAGCCATGGGGAATCGATGATAGCCAGCCCCGAAGCACAGGTCTGTGGAAAGTCCGTATGCCCCTGACAGCCGCCGCCAGGCCGGCCCCGATACAATCGCGGCACTCAAAGGGGAGTAGCGCTCCGTCCCGGCGGCCATGGATTCCATGTCACGGCCACAGGACGTTTGAACCGTCGTCAACACGAAGCCTGCTGCTTCCGGTGGTTTGAGCCTGGTGTCCACGCACCGGGTTGCGCAAGACCTTTGACGGGCCCTGCCGGGTCGATCAAGGTACGTCCACCCCTTTCGCCCGCGCTGCCGCGCCGTCGCGCAAAGTCCAGACAAGGTCTTGGGATGCCCGGTAGCGGTCCGAGACAGGACGGCAGTGCGCAGGCCGGCGAATGCGCCACGGGCCAGCCCCTTTTGCACCAAGACAACGAGGCATTTATGGATTTCCTGACTTCACCCGCGTTCTGGGTCGCGCTGGGACAGATCATCATCATCGACATCCTGCTCGGCGGGGACAATGCCGTGGTGATCGCGCTGGCCTGCCGCAAGCTGCCGCCGGCCCAGCGCACCAAGGGCATCATCTGGGGCACGGCGGGCGCCATCGTCCTGCGTGTGGTCCTGATCATGTTCGCCATGACGCTGCTCAATGTGCCGTTCCTCAAGCTCGTGGGCGCGCTGCTGCTGGTGTGGATCGGCGTCAAGCTGATCGCGCCCGACGACGACGGCCACGGCGACATCCAGGGCAGCGACAAGCTGTTCGCGGCCATCAAGACCATCATCGTGGCCGACCTGGTCATGAGCGTGGACAACGTGATCGCCATTGCCGGCGCAGCGCAGAACGCCGGCGAGCACTCGACGCTGCTGGTGGTGATGGGCCTGCTGATCTCCATCCCGATCATCGTCTGGGGTAGCCAGCTGGTGATCAAGCTGATGGCGCGCTTCCCCATCATCATCACCGCCGGCGGCATGCTGCTGGGCTGGATCGCGGGCGGCATGCTGGTGTCGGACCCCGCCCTGGCCGACCCGGCCAACATGAGCTGGATGCCCAAGCTGCCGCAAAGCAATACCTTCCATTACGCCGCCGCGGTCGCCGGCGCCCTGCTGGTGCTGGCCATCGGCAAGGCCCTCGCCTCCCGCCAGAAGCCGGCGGAAGACGAAGCCAGCGCCTGAACGGACCACCGGCATGGTGGTACGCACAGACCGGGCGGCACCTGCAAGGGTGCCGCTTTTTTTTGCGTCCGGTGCTATGCTGAGAGCATGAAAAACCTCCTGAAATGGCTGCTCGCGGCCTGCGCTCTGTTGCTGGTGGCCTACCTGTACCCCGGCGTGCAGATCGAGAGCTTCACCTCGGCGCTGATCGCTGCCTTGGTGGTTGGCTTGCTCAACACGCTGGTGCGCCCGGTGCTGGTGATCCTGACGCTGCCGGTCACGGTGGTGACGCTGGGCCTGTTCCTGTTCGTCATCAACGCGCTGATGTTCTGGGGTGCCGCCAGCCTGCTTGACGGTTTCCACGTCAACGGCTTCTGGGCCGCTATGCTGGGTTCGCTGATCTATTCGGTGCTGATGCTGGTGGTCGATACGGCGCTGAAATCGGTCTTTTCGCGCTGACCCGCTGAACGGCCGGCCACCGGCCTGCTGCACATGGCCCGCCCTGCGGCCGATGAAGCCGCTATTCCTCGCGCAGCGATTCGCGCAGCAGCTCCTCCACCTCCCGCCGCCGGCTGTCCACAATAGCCAGCTCGATCGGGTCGGCAGCGCGCAGCGCCGGGGGCAGCGCCTGCGCCGCCTTGAAACGATCCACCGCACCGGCGAAGTCCAGCTGCGCCGCCCGCGCCTCGGCCTCGGCCCGCACCGCACGCAACGTGTGTCCCCGGGCCTGGTGGGCGCGCGCCAGCGTCTGCCAGGCCAGCGCGTCGCGCGGGTGCTGCACCACCCAGTCCAGCAGGCGCGTTTCGGCGGTCTGGGGTTCTCCGGTGGCCAGCGCCGCCTGCGCACCCAGCAGCACGCCGGCGCGTGAGCCGCTGGCCAGCGCCTGGTCGCGCAAACCGGACAACAGCGCAGCCTGTGCAGCACCCGACGACTGTGAGCCGCCCGCTCTGGCCGGTGTCAGCAACACCTCCAGCTGCAGCGCGTCCACCGCCGGCTGGGCGCTGGCCGGCACGTCGGCGCGCAGGCGCTGCGCCAGTTCCAGCGCCCGATCGCGCTGCCCCAGCCGCAGCGCAGAGAGCGCAGCCGCATAGCGCACGCCCGGCGCAGCAGCGAGCGCTTGCCCCGTTTGCAGCCAGGCCTGCAGGCGGTCCGGCCCGTTTTCCGACAGCACGCGTGCGCGCGCAGCCATGAGGGCGTGCAAGGCCACCGCTTCGCTGGCCGGGGTCGAGCGCGACGAAGACAGCATCGAGGGCAAGGGCGCAGCACCGGAGGCGGCCGAGCCCGCCAGCGGCAGGCGCGCCCGCATATCGGCGATGCGTTCGCTGGTCAGCGGGTGGCTGCGCAGATAGGGAAACGAGCCATCGTCGTTCAGGCGCGAGCCCTGCTGCAGCTTGTCAAACATCCCCACAAAGCCCTGGCCGTCAAACCCCGCACCGGTCAGCACACCAAAACCCACCCGGTCGGCCTCGCGCTCCATGTCGCGCGAAAAATTCAGCTGGGACTGCGCCGCCACCGCCTGGCTGCCGACGATGGCGGCGTTGGCGACGTCGGCATTGGCACGGGCGGCCAGCGCACCCAGGATCATGGCCCCCACCATCCAGGGCCCCATGCTGTCCTGGCGCGACACCAGGCGCGCAATGTGCCGCTGCGACACGTGGCTGAGTTCGTGTGCCAGCACCGAGCCCAGCTCCTCCGGGCGCTCGGTCACGGCCAGCAGCCCCAGGTTCACGCCCATGTATCCGCCCGGCAGGGCAAATGCGTTGACCCGCTTGTCGCGCGAGATCATCAGTTCCCAGGCCAGCCGCTCGCCCAGCTCGGGGGCCACATCACCGCGCGTGCGCGCCGCGCCCAGCAGGGGCAGCCAGATTGACTGCAGGTAGTCGCCCAGCACCGGGTCGTCCAGGTAATCGGGATCGCGGTAGATCTGGCGCGCGATGCTGTGACCCAGCCGCCGCTCGGCCGCGATCGACATGGCCGAACCGTCGCCCAGGGTGGGCAGACCCGAAACCACCGCGCCGCCCGGGCGGGCGGTCTGTGCGCCCGGCCGCGACAGCGGCGCCAGCGCCAGGGCAAGCAGCAAC
>JAABQK010000018.1 GCA_011391495.1 Hydrogenophaga sp. | reverse complement strand
GCAAAGATGTCTTCGGTGCCGGGGTCGTTGTTGGGCGCGATCACCACGAAACACTTGCCGCTGGCCTCCAGCCGGCCGAACAGCGACGCGGCCTGGGCGCCGATGGTGTCGGCCTCGGACGTGACCGGGTGGAAGATGGCGATGCCGTACTCGTCAAACGGGATGGCGTAGCGCGCCTTGACCTCGTCGATCGTCACGCCCGAAGGCCTTGCGTGGGTGTCGAGCTCGGGCGAGCCGATGTTGTAGACGCTGTCGGGCGCCTCGCCGAGCGCCAGCACACGGGCACGCGCGGCGTCGGAGCTGACGAAGTGCGTGGCGCAGAGCTTGGTGTTGCAGTGGCGGATGCTCTCGTCGATCGTGCCCGAGACCTCGCCGCCCTCGATGTGGGCGGAGGGGATGTATTTCATCGCGCAGACGATGGACGCCGCCAGCGCTTCCACGCGGTCGCCGTGGATCACCACCAGGTCGGGCCGGTGTTCGTGCACGAAATCCGAGAATCCCAGGATGGTCTTGGACAGGATGAACTCCTGCGCATCGCTTTCGCGCTGATTCACGAACTCGAAGAACTCCGCGTCCGGAAAGCGCTTCACCTCCAGCCGCGTCTCACCGTAGCGGCGCATCATGTGCATGCCGGTGATGAAGAAGCTGATGGCAAAACCCGCCTGCTGGGCGGCGACCGCCAGCGGCTCCAGCTTGCCGTAGTCGGCCCGCGTGCCGGTGACGAAAAGCAGTTTCTTCGGCATCAGGTATTGGCCTGCGGCGCCACGCCGTCCAGATCGGCCCACAGCAGCTGCTGGTTGCGCTTCACGCCACGCGTGAGCCTGGCGCCGATCAAGCGGTCAAAGTGCTGCACCGAGATCTCACCCGAGCCGGGGCGGCGGGCCCAGATGTCGGCCGCGGCCACCACATGGCCGGCGGGCAGGTCCTTGTCGGCCACGATGGAGCCGCGCGCGAAACGGTACACGTCTTCCTCCGGGCCGGTGCGCACCTTGGGGTTCATGAGCGCGGTGTGGATTTCCTTCGAACGGTCGATCAGGAAACGCAGTTCGGCCGGGTCCATGGAGCACGGAATGTCCGGGCCCTTGCGGTAGCGCGTGTCGGTGAAGTGGCGCTCCAGGATGCAGGCGCCCAGCGCCACCGAAGCGATGGCCATTTCAGGGCCGATGCTGTGGTCGGAGAAGCCGATGACGGCGCGCGGGAAGGCGCTGCGCAACTCGGTGATGCCCTGCAGGCTCACGATCTCGGGTGGCGAGGGGTAGAGGTTGGTGCATTCGAGCAGCGCGTACTCGATGCCCGCGTCGTCCAGCGCCTGCACCGAAGGGCGCAGCGATTCGATGGTCTGCATGCCCGTGCTCAGGATCACCGGCTTGCCGAAGCTGGCGATGTGGCGGATCAGCGGCACGTGGTTGGCTTCGCCCGAACCGATCTTGAAACCGGCCACGCCGATCTCGGCCAGGAAGTCGGCCGCTGCGCGCGAGAACGGTGTGGAGATGTAGATCATGCCGAGCGACTCGGCGTGCTTCTTGAGCGCGATCTCGTCGTCCCTGGACAGCGCGCAGCGCGCCATCACTTCCCAGATCGATACATCGGCGTTGGGCGGAAAGATGGCTTTGGCCTCGTCGGTCATCTCATCTTCGACAAAGTGCGTCTGGTGCTTGACCATTTCGCAGCCGGCCTTGTGTGCGGCACTGACCATGGCCTTGGCCACGTCTAGGCTGCCGCCGTGGTTGATGCCGATCTCGGCAATGACCAGCGGCGGCTGTTTCGGTCCGATGTCGCGGTGGGCGATCTTCATCATCTGTTCCTTTTCAAGCAAATATCAAGGAGCCACGTGCCTTTGTCCAGCACACGCCGTGGAACCGGCTTCGCCGGGCCACTGGCGTGGTCTCCCTCCAGGGGGAAGACACGAAGCGGCGCAGGGGGTGGCCTCACATGGCGGTCCAGCCGCCTTCGACGAAATACTGCTGGCCGGTGCAATAGGACGAGGCGTCGGAAGCGAGGAAGATCATCATGCCCACCATGTCCTCGCGCCGTGCCATGCGCCCCAGCGGCACGCGCGCGGTGTAGCGGCGCACGAATTCGGGGTCGTGGTTGTTCTCGACGCCGCCAGGCACCAGCGTGTTGACGCGGATGCCCTTGTCGCCCCAGTAGGTGGCCAGCCAGCGCGTGAGGCCGTGCACACCGGCCTTGGCCGCTGCGTAACTGGGCAGGGAGTTGAACTTCATGCCCTCGTAGATGCGGTGGTCGGGGCCGACCACGCCGTAGGTGCTGGAGACGTTGACCATGCTGCCGCCACCACTCTTGAGCATGGCCTTGCCGCCTTCTCGCGCCACCAGGTAGACACCGGTCAGGTTCACGCGGATGGCCGATTCCCAGACCGCCAGCGTCGAGTCTTCGAAGGAGGTGAACACCGCGCCCTGGCGCATCAGGTGTTCGCCGGTGGCGGCGGCGTTGTTCAGCACCACGTCCACGCGGCCGAACTTTTCCAGCACGCGCTCGAACAGGTGGACCACATCGGCTTCGGAGCTGACGTCGCAGGCAATGCCGAAGGCCTCGCGGCCATCTGCGGTCTTGATGGCCCTGGCCTTGCCCACCGGGTCGGCGGCGGCCAGGTCGGCCATCACCACCTGGGCACCGTGCTCGGCCATGCCCTGGCAGTAGGCGGAGCCGAGCAGGCCGGTGCCGCCGGTGATCACCACGACCTTGCCGGTCAGATCGAAACGTTGTGTCGTCATGTTGAAGTCTCTTGAAGGTTTCAGGTCGCCAGACCGAGGCGCTTTTTCATCAGGTATTCGACCAGCTCGAAGTCGAACTCGCTGTCGATGTCCGTGCTTTTCGCCGTGCCGATGTCGTAACCGTGCGTGCGGCCCGAAAGCAGGCCGGTCCCGCGGCGCAGGTAGTCGGGCGACAGCACGTAGATGGAAGCCACGTGTTCATACACCTTGGGCGCGTCCTGCCGGCGCACGATCGGCTTGGGCAGGGTCTTGCAGATGCGCTGGACGCCGTCCACCACTTCCAGCATGTTGAAGTAGGGATTCTTGCGCGCTTCGCACACCGAGAACACCGCATCCACATCGGACGCGCGGAACTGCGCGATGGCTTTGGAGATGTCCTCCACGTCGCGCAGCGGCGAGGTGCAGTCCAGGTCCACGAACAGGTCGATCGGCTCACCGTAGTGGGCTTCGCATGCGGCCAGCGCGTGCTGCCAGACCTCCCACTTGCCGGCGGTGTCGCTGGCAAGTTCGGCGGGGCGCATGAAAGGCACTTCGGCGCCATAGGCCTTCGCCACCTCGGCGATGGCCGGGCTGTCGGTGGAGATGACCAGGCGGTCGATCTCGGGACAGGCCAGCGCCTGTTCGATGGTCCAGGCGATCAGCGGCTTGCCCAGCAGGGGCCGGATGTTCTTGCCGGCCACGCCTTTGGAGCCGCCGCGCGCGCCGATGACACAGGTGGTGTTCATATTGGTTGTTTCTTCAGACAGTGGGGGTCAGTTCCTGCGGACGCACGCAACGGCGTTGATCCGACGAGACGTGGCTGGCCAGCGCCAGGCGCAGCACGTCGATCGCATCGGGCAGCGGCGACGCGGCGGGCAAGGAAGGCTGCGCGATGCGCTGCAGAAAATGCGCCATGTGCTGGCGGAACATGGTGTTGCGCTCGAAGCCATCCGGCACCTGGTGCACCACGCTCGGAGCCGAGCCCGCGCGTTCGAGCCAGACCGTGCCTTTCACGTAGTCCCAGATCAGCACCCCGTGACGGCCCACCACTTCCATGTCGCGACCGTAGCCGGGGCGCACATAGTCCAGGTGCACCTGAGCCAGCACGCCCGAAGCCATGCGCAATCCGATCTGGGCGATGGCTTCGGTCTCGATCTCCAGGCAGGGGACCTGGCGCGTCATGGCCGTGACGTCGATCACCGGCCCCACCAGCCAGTGCACCAGATCCAGCTCGTGGATCAGGTCGAAGATGACGCCACCGCCCGTGGCACGGAAGGCGCCGTAGCCCTGGCGGTGGTCGGTGCCGGGCCGCCAGTCGGGCAGCCACTGGCCCACCGACGCGCGCAGGTGCATCAGGTCGCCCAGTTCACCGCTCTCCAGGTACTGGCGGATCCATTGCAGGTTGGGGTGAAAACGCAGCATGAAACCGGCCTCGACGGCGAGGCCATGCTCGCGCACGAGGCGAACCAGTTCCTCGCTGTGGTCCAGCGAGACCGCCAGCGGCTTCTCCAGGAACAGGTGTTTGCGCTGCCGCGCCGCCTGCAGCGCCACGTCCATGTGCTGGTCGGTCCGGTTGGCCACCACCACGCCATCGATGTCGGATCGCAGGGCTTCGGCCAGGTCCGCCACGCGCCGCACGCGCGGGTCCAGCTCCGGCGCAGCGTTCTGGCGGTAGCTGTACGCCGACACTTCGGCACCCAGCGCCAGCAGGTTGGCGATGTGCCGTTTGCCGATGGAGCCGGTGCCGACGACGAGAATTTTCATGGGTGTTCTGGAGCGGTGGGGAGGGCACGAGGCGTCGGTGAGCGGTGGCTGGCCGCCCTGAGCAGCGGGCGCAGGCCGTTACTATACGTGCCCCAGTCCCCTGCCCCACCAATGCCGCCTCAAGACTCCTCTGCCAGCGCCCCGATCCACCCCTTCCCGCCCACCTGGCGGCTGTCGGTGATGATTGGCCTGTACGAGGTCCTGTGGCACCTGATGCTGCCGGTGCTGCTGCTGTTTCTGTGGCGCCGCGGCCAGAAGGAACCGCTGTACCGCCAGTTCTGGAGTGAACGCTGGGGCAACACACGAACCCGCCTGGAGCGCCCGCTGTGGGTGCATTCAGCGTCCATGGGCGAGATCCGCGGCGCCGCACCGCTGGTGCGTGCCCTGCTGGCCGCGGGCTATCCGGTGATCGTGACCACCCTCACGCCGGCCGGGCGTACCGCCGCGCAGAAGCTGCTGGAAGCCGAGATCGCCAACGGTCGCGCCCAGGTGGCCTGGGTGCCGCTGGAACTGGGCTGGGCGGTGCGCCGTTTCATCCGCCAGGTGCGCCCGCGCGCGGCGCTGATGACCGAGATCGACACCTGGCCGGTGCTGCTGGCCACGATCCGCCGCGCGGGTGTGCCGCTGGGCATTGCCAACGCGCAGTACCCCGCCAAGAGCCTGGTGCGTGACCGGACGTGGTTCGGCTTCCGTGCCGGCCTGTTCCAGGCCTACCAGCTCGTGCTCTGCAAATCGGAAACCCACGCCCAACGCTTTCGCGACGTGGGCTGCGGGCGGGTGGTGATCGCGGGCGAAACCCGCTTCGACCTGCCGGTCTCACCACAGCAGATCGCCGCTGCGCAGACGCTGGTGAGCCGATGGGGGCTGGCCGTGGGGCAGCGCCCGGTGGTCTGTTTCGCCAGCGCCATCGTGGGCGAGGACGAGCAGTACCTGCAGGCGTTTGCGTTGCTGCAGGCTGGGCTCGAGCAGGCCGGCCTGCCCAAGGCCCTGTTCGTCTATGTGCCGCGCAGCCCGCAGCGCTTTGACACGGTGGCAGCCCTGTTCGAAGCGGCCGGCCTGCGCGTGGCGCGCCGCAGCCGCATGCTGGACGCGGCGCTCTCGCCCACCGCCGACGCACCCGACATGGCCGCGGTGGACGTGCTGCTGGGCGATTCGCTGGGCGAGATGTATTTCTACCTCGCGCTCTCGCAGGTGGTGGTCGTTGGCGGCTCGTTCGTGGACTCGGGCGCACACAACGTGATCGAGCCGCTGGCGCTGAAAAAGCCGGTCATGGTCGGACCCAGCATCTGGGGCATCGAATACCCCGGCGTCGAAGCGCTGGCGGCGGGCGTGTTGCAGCAGCACATGACCATCACCAGCCTCTCGGCCGCGCTGGTGCAGTTGCTCACCCACCCGGACGCCTACACGGCCGCCATCGCCGGCGCAGAAGCCTTCTACGCCGAACACGGTGGTGCCACCGCCCGACACATGGCCGTGCTGGTGCCCTGGCTGGAGGCGCGGTGAGCGGCGCTCCCACGCCCCTCGCCCTGCGCGCCTACCTGCAGCTGGCGCGTGCGCTGGCGCCAGTCTGGCGCTTCGGGCTGCGGCAACGGCTGAAGCGCGGCAAGGAAACCGAAGCCAGCATCGACCAGAAACTCGGGCGCGAGATGGCCCGCCGTCCGGCCGGTCCGCTGGTCTGGGGCCATGCGGTGGGCGTGGGCGAGTCGATGGCGCTGGCGGGCCTGTTCGCGCGGCTCGCGCCGCTGCGACCCGATTTGCACTTCCTCATCACCACCACCGCCCGCACCTCGGGCGACGCGCTGCGCCGCAACGGCCTGCCGCCGCGCTGCCAGCACCAGTTCGCCCCGGTGGACACGCCAGAGGCGGCCGCACGTTTTCTGGACCACTGGCAACCCGCGCTGGCCGTGTGGTGCGAGATGGACCTGTGGCCCGCGCTGATCACCGCCACCGATGTCAGGCAGATACCACGGGTACTGGTGAACGCGCGACTGTCCGCCGCCTCGCTGGCCAAGCGCCGCTGGGGCCGCTGGATCTACCAGGCGCTGCTGCCCGGCTTTCGCGGCATCTTTGCGCAGAACGACCAGACAGTAGAGGCGCTGGCGCAGCTGGGCGCCCCGCGCGAACACATCACCGTCACCGGCACCATCAAGTCGCTCTCGCCCGCCCTGTCCTGCGACCCAGCCGCACTGGCCGACTGGCAGCAGACCCTGCGCGCACGCCCGGTCTGGCTGATCGCCTCCAGCCACCCGGGCGAAGAAACCCTGGCGCTGACGGCACACGCGCTGCTGCGACAGCAACACCCCGACGCCCTGCTGATCATCGCGCCGCGCGTGCCGACCCGACGCGACGACGTGGTCACCCTGTGCCCGCCGGGCTCACCGCAACGCAGCGCGGGAGCCCAGCTGCCCACCGGGGCCGGCGTGTACATCGCCGACACCATCGGCGAGATGGGCCTGTGGTACCGGATTGCGCCCGTGGCACTGGTGGGTGGATCGTTCGCCCCGGTCGGTGGACACAACCCGCACGAACCGCTGGCGCTGGGCTGCGCCGTGCTGCACGGCCCGAACGTGTGGAACTTTGCCGAGAGCTACGAGAGCCTCGACCACGCGGGTCTCAGCCTGCCGGTGTCGGATGCGGCTCAGATCGCCGCGGCCGTGCAGGCCACATGGGCGTCCCCCGCCCCACGGGAAGACCGCCGTCCGGCGGACCCGCAGGTGGACGCGATGCTGGAGCGGCTGAAAGCCTGTCTGGACTGACAGACCTTGCCGCTGCCCGGTTCGGCGCAGGGTGTGTTGACCCAGAAACACCGCGGAACCGGCTTCGCCGGGCCGCAGATGTTGCCCACTGAAACGGGATATGCGGCCACTTGCAGTCTCGGCTTTCGCCGATACCGGGGCAGGGAATCCGCAACGGGGGTCAGTGTGAGCTCGCACCGACCACCGCGTCCGGCTTGGCCTGCTTCAGCAGGGCGAGCATGGCCGCTTCGATGCGGTGCAGCGCCTCGGGCGTATGGCCTTCAAACCGCAGCACCAGCACCGGCGTGGTGTTCGATGCGCGGATCAGACCGAAACCATCGGGCCAGTCAACCCGCACGCCGTCGATGGTCGAGACCTTGGCCGGCGGCGCGAACTGGGGATGGGTTCCCGCCAGCGCCACCAGCTTGTCCACCACCGCATGCGGTTCGCCCTCGGCGCAGGCGACATTGAGTTCGGGCGTGCTGAAGCTGGTGGGCAGCGCGTTGAGCACCGCGCTGGCATCCGGACTGCGGCTCAGGATTTCCAGCAACCGGGCGCCGGCGTAGGTGCCGTCGTCGAAGCCGAACCAGCGTTCTTTGAAGAAGATGTGACCGCTCATTTCGCCGCCGAGCGGACTGTCCAGCTCCTTCATCCGCGCCTTGATCAGCGAGTGGCCGGTCTTGTAGATGTGGGCCACGCCACCTGCCGCCTCGATGGCGGGCGCCAGCCGCTGTGAGCACTTCACATCGAACACGATGTTGCCGCCCGGCACCCGTGAAAGCACATCCTGTGCAAACAGGATCATTTGCCGGTCGGGGTAGATGTTGTGGCCTTCCTTGGTCACGATGCCCAGGCGGTCACCGTCGCCATCGAAGGCCAGACCCAGTTCCGCATCGGTCTCGCGCAGCGTGCGGATCAGGTCCTGCAGGTTTTCGGGCTTGCTCGGGTCCGGATGGTGGTTCGGAAAATTGCCGTCCACCTCGCTGAAGAGTTCGATCACCTCGCAACCCAGCGCACGGAACAGGGCCGGAGCCGATGCACCGGCGATGCCGTTGCCGCAGTCCACCACCAGCTTCATGGGACGCGCCAGCTTCACGTCGCCCACAATGCGCTCGGTGTAGGGAGCCAGCACGTTCACCTGGCGAACGCGCCCGCCCTCGGCACGCACCCCGCTGTCGTTCTCGATGGTGCGGCGCAGGGCCTGGATGTCGTCGCCGTAGATCGCGCGACCGGCCAGCACCATCTTGAAGCCGTTGTAGTCCTTGGGGTTGTGGCTGCCCGTGACCTGGATGCCGCTCTTGCACAGCGTGCTGGCAGCGAAATACAGCATGGGCGTGGTGGCCAGGCCGATGTCGATCACGTCGATGCCGGCCGCCACCAGCCCGCGGATCAGCGCAGCCGACATGGCCGGTCCACTGAGCCGCCCATCCCGCCCGACCGCCACCGTCTGCTCGCCCTGGCGTCTGGCTTCGGTGCCAAACGCGAGACCGAGGGCTTCGGCAACGTCTTCTTGGAGCGTTGCCGGTACAACACCCCGGATGTCGTAGGCCTTGAAGATGGATGCGGCGACTTGCATGGAGGGCTCCCGGATAGCGTAGGTTGACCGGCATTGTAGGTGGCGCCCAGGGCACAGGCCCGCGAGACACAGGTCCGGAAACGGCCAGTCAGACACCAGGCACACGCCGTACCATTGAATGCATGGACAGCGACACCGCCCCCGAAGCCGAAGCCGACGCCCGTTACCGCGCGCTGTGCTCGCATGACGCGCGGTTTGACGGCTGCTTTTTCATCGGCGTCACCACGACCGGCATCTACTGCCGGCCCGTCTGCCGCGTGCGCACACCCCGGCGCGAGAACTGCCGCTTCTTCGACCACTCGGCCCAGGCCGAACGTGCGGGTTTTCGCCCCTGCCTGCGCTGCCGCCCCGAACTCGCTCCACTGGACCGCCACTGGTCCGCGGAGGACGCCAGCGCCATCCTGGTCCAGCAAGCCACGCGCCTGCTGGACGATCCTCAGACCTGGCGATCCGCCGGGGGGGATGGCGCCACGCTCGGCTGGCTGGCCGCCCGGCTGGGCGTGGGCGACCGGCACCTGCGGCGCGTCTTTGCACGTCAGCTGGGTGTCTCCCCCCTGCAGTACCTGCAAACCCGCAAACTGCTCACCGCCAAGCAATTGCTGGGCGACACCAGCCTGCCGGTCTGGCAGGTGGCCGAGACCAGCGGCTTTGGCAGCCTGCGCCGCTTCAACGCTGCCTTCCAGGCCCGCTATGCGCTGAACCCCACCCAGATGCGGCAGAACCGGCCTCCTGCCGTTGCACGCAGGGCGGCATCGGGCGGCTGCACGGTTCGACTGGCCTGGCGGCCCCCCTACGACGCCACGGCGATGCTGAATTTCCTCGCGGTGCGCCAGTTGCCTGGTGTCGAGTGCGTGGCGCCTGATCGACTGTCCCTGCAGCGCACCGTGCGCCTGGCGGTGGCGAGCCATACCCACACCGGCTGGCTGACGGTCCGGTTCGACCCGCCGAACCACCGCCTGCTGCTGCACGTGAGCGACAGCCTGCAGCCGGTGTTGCCCCAGGTCATCTGGCGGGTGCGCGAACTGCTGGACCTGGACGCCGATCCGCAGCCCATCAACAGCGTGCTGCACCCCGACTTCCCGACGGGCGATGGTCTTCGCGTGCCGGGCTGTTTTGACGGCTTCGAACTGGCGGTGCGCGCGGTCCTGGGCCAACAGATCACCGTTGCCGCGGCGCGCACCCTGGCCACCCGCCTGCTGGAACGTTTTGGCGAGCCGATCAGCACGCCAGATCCCGCGCTGCACCGCCTGTTCCCGTCAGCCCAGACCATCGCCCAGGCCGAGCCACAGGCGCTGGGAGAACTGGGCATCGTGCGCCAGCGTCAGCAGGCCATCCTCGCCCTGTCCCGCGCCGTGGCCAGCGGAGAACTTGAACTGAGCGGGCACGCCGACCTGACGCTCACCACACAGGGTCTTCTGGCGCTGCCCGGCATTGGCCCCTGGACCGCGCAATACATAGCGCTGCGCGCACTGCGCTGGCCCGATGCCTGGCCTGTCGGCGATGTGGCGGTTCACCAGGCCCTTGGGCTGAACCCCAACCGCGGGCGTGCCGCTGAGCAAGCGGCCGACCGGATCGCCTCCGCCTGGCGCCCATGGCGCAGCTATGCCGTGATCCGCGCCTGGGCGGGAGGCCACGCCGGCCCTGCCCCCACCATCACACGGGAAGTCACACCATGAATCCACGCCCGAAACAGAACCCAACCTGGGTGCAACACAGCATGGAATCCCCCCTTGGGCGGTTGCTGCTGGCGGCGAGTCCGCAAGGTCTGGCGGGCGTTTGGTTCGCCGATCAGCGGCACCTGCCGACTGCGGCTGCCGTGGCATCCTGGCCGGAGGACCCGGAACACCCGGTGCTACAAGCCGCTGCCAAACAGCTGGGCGCCTACTTCCAGGGCCAGCGTGCATCCTGGGATCTTCCGCTGGATCTCTCGGCGGGGACGCCGTTCCAGCAGTCGGTCTGGCACGCGCTGCTCACGATTCCCCAGGGCCAGACCCGCAGCTACGGGCAGGTCGCCCAGCAGATCGATCGGCCCGCAGCGGTGCGCGCCGTGGGCACCGCGGTCGGGCGCAATCCGCTCAGCATCGTCGTTCCATGCCATCGGGTGATCGGCGCAAGGGGCGACTTGACCGGCTATGCTGGCGGGCTTGACCGGAAACTGGCACTGCTTCGTCTGGAGTGTGCCGGTGGTCTGTTTGCGTGAGCCATCGCACCCATGTCACCTGCCCTGATCGCTGAATTCTTCCTGCTCGCCGCCCTGTGGGGCTCGTCCTTCCTGTTCATGCGACTGGGGGCGGCCGAATTCGGTGCACTGCCCACGGCCGGCCTGCGCGTGATGCTCGCCGCACTGTTCCTGCTCCCCGTGTTCCTCGTCAAGGGTGTCTGGACCGACTTCCGCCAGCGGGCGAAGCCCATCCTGTTCGTGGGGCTGCTCAATTCGGGGATCCCGTTCGTGCTGTTTGCCTTTGCCGTGATGCACATCACCACCGGGCTGACGTCCATCCTCAATGCCACCGTGCCGCTGTCGGGTGCGCTGGTGGCCTGGCTCTGGCTCAAGGACCGGCCCGGTGGTTCGCGCATGCTCGGATTGGCGATTGGGTTTTTCGGTGTCACCCTGCTGGTGATCGGCAAATCCGGTTTCAACGCCTCGGGGGTTCCCGATACGGCATCGACCGGCCTGACGCTGCTGGCCATGGGGGCCTGCCTGCTCGCCACACTCTGCTATGGCCTGGCCGCCAGCTTCACGAAGCGCCATCTTTCAGGCGCCCACCCCCTGGCCACCGCGGCAGGCAGCCAGATCGGCGCAGCGCTCGGCCTGGCCCTGCCCACGCTCTGGCTCTGGCCCACGCACGCGGTCAGCCCGACGGCCTGGGCGGCCATGGCCGCGGTTGCTCTGCTTTGCACGGCGATCGCCTACATCCTCTTCTTCCGCATCATCGAGAAGGCCGGGCCGGCCAAGGCGCTGACCGTGACCTTTCTCGTCCCGGTGTTCGCCCTGCTGTACGGCGCGATCTTCCTGGGCGAGGCGATCACACCCTGGATGGTCCTGTGCGGCCTGATCATCATGGCGGGCACGGCACTGTCCACGGGACTGTTGCGCTGGAGGCGGCTGGAGCGGGTGGCATGAATTCAGCGCGCCGCATCAAGCTCCGACTGCAGGCGACCAAGCCGCGCAACCCGATGGTCGCACCCGCCGCGCGGCGCAAGGCCGGCACCCACCGCAAGAGCACGGCGGCACAGCGCCAGGCCGACAAGCGGGCTTTGCAGAAAATGCAGGATGAGGGGCGGGAGCGGGACTGAGCCACCGTGGGAATGGCCCACGCGGTTCGCGTACGGACAAGAAAAAACCGCCTCAGTCATTCGACTGAGGCGGCTGATCCATGACTGGCGGAGTGGACGGGACTCGAACCCGCGACCCCCGGCGTGACAGGCCGGTATTCTAACCAACTGAACTACCACTCCGCAGTGGTGCAGCTTTTGCCTGATGCGATTGCCTCAGGCCAAGTGCCACAAACTTGGCGACCCTACGGGGATTCGAACCCCGGTACTCACCGTGAAAGGGTGATGTCCTAGGCCTCTAGACGATAGGGTCAAAACCTTGGAACTATCCGACTTCGCATTGTATCAGCGCTCATTGCTGAACCCCGGTACAAGCTTCACAAATTGTGGTGGAGGTAAGCGGGATCGAACCGCTGACCTCTTGCATGCCATGCAAGCGCTCTCCCAGCTGAGCTATACCCCCACAGGGTTTACTCATTCACTCATCGCGTTGTTCACGTTCAGTGCGAATCAGCAAGCCTCAAATTATAGGACATTTTTCAGGCGTTTTTCAATCTCGCCAAAACAGTTTGCTTTTCGTGCAGTTCCAGCACCGCATCCAGCGATGGCGTCTGAGCCGTTCCCATCACCAGCACCCGCACCGGCATGGCCAGCTGCGGCATCTTCACGCCGTGGGCTGCAATGGTTTCCTTGATGGCGCTGGAGATGCCGGCCTTGTCCCAAGCACAGGCGCTCAGCTGCTCCACGAGCGTCGCCAGCAACGGCAGGATGGCCTCGGTGATGTGCTGCGCACGCTCCTCTGGGCTGGGCGTCACATCGGCATAAAAGGCGGAGGCCCAGTCAGCCAGCGCCACCGTGGTGTCACAGCGGTCCTTGAAGAGACCGCAGATGCGCGACAGCCGGCCGTCAGCGGTGATGCCGCGTTTCGCCAGCTGCTCCGCCACCAGCGGTGCCAGCGCGGTGTCGTCCATGGCCTTCATGTGCTGGGCGTTGACCCAGCGCAGCTTGGCTTCGTCGAACTGCGCGGCGCTGCGTCCCAAGTGATCAAGGTTGAACCACTGAAGGAATTGCTCACGACTGAAAATCTCGTCGTCGCCATGGCTCCAGCCCAGGCGCGCGAGGTAGTTCACCATGGCATCGGGCAGGTACCCCTCGTCGCGGTACTGCGTGACGGGCTTGGCTCCGTTGCGTTTGCTCATCTTCTCGCCCTGCTCGTTGAGCACGGTGGGCAGGTGGGCATAAACCGGCGGCTCTTTGCCGAGCGCGCGGAAGATGTTGATCTGGCGTGGCGTGTTGTTCACATGGTCGTCGCCGCGGATCACGTGGGTGATCGCCATGTCGATGTCGTCGACCACCACGCAGAAGTTGTAGGTGGGCGTGCCGTCGGGCCGCGCGATCACGAGGTCGTCGAGTTCGTCGTTGCGGATCTCGATCAGGCCCTTGACCTTGTCCTCCCACGCCACCACGCCGCCTTGCGGGTTCTTGAAGCGCAGCACCGGCTGCACACCTTCGGGGACGGGCGGAAGGACCTTGCCAGGCTCGGGCCGCCATGTGCCGTCGTAGCGAGGCTTTTCCTTGTTGGCCATCTGGCGCTCGCGCAGTGCATCAAGTTCGGCCATGCTCATGTAGCAGGGATACACGTGACCGGCAGCGACCATTTCGGCCAGCACCGCCTTGTAGCGGTCCATGCGCTGCATCTGATAGAACGGGCCTTCGTCGTGGTCCAGTCCCAGCCACTTCATGCCTTCGATGATCACGTCCACCGCAGCCTGCGACGAACGCTCCAGGTCGGTGTCTTCGATGCGCAGGATGAAGGTGCCACCAGTGGCGCGGGCGAAGGCCCACGGATAGAGCGCCGAACGGATGTTGCCCAGGTGGATGAAGCCGGTGGGCGACGGAGCGAAGCGGGTGCGAACTTGGGCTGTCATGTCAAAAAGAGGAAAGGCCACGGTCCAGATCGGCCTGGATATCGGAGAGGTGTTCAAGGCCCACGGCCACGCGGATCAGGCCTTGAACCACGCCCGCCGCCTGGCGCTGTGCTTCGGTGAGGCGCCCGTGTGAGGTGCTGGCAGGGTGGGCACACAGGGTCTTGGTGTCGCCCAGGTTGGTGGACAGCGACAGGGTTTGCAGCGAGTCGAGTACGTGGAAGGCCCGCGCGCGTCCTTCGTCGGCGCCCACCGCCTTCACTTCGAACGACAGCACGGCACCGCCGCAGTTCGACTGTTGCGCCATGGCCAGTTCGTGCTGCGGATGGCTGGTGAGCCCGGGGTAGTGCACGCGCGCCACCCCCGGGTGCGACTGCAGCCACTGCGCCAGCGCCAGCGCACGGGCCGACTGCGCCGCCATGCGGATGTCCAGCGTCTCCAGCCCCTTGAGCACCACCCAGGCGTTGAAGGGCGCGAGCGTCATGCCAGCGCTCTTGAGCACCGGCAGGAAGGTCTTGGTGACCAGCTCCTCGCTGGCGCACAGGGCGCCGGCCATCACGCGGCCCTGCCCGTCCAGGTACTTGGTGCCCGAGTGCATGACAATGTCAGCCCCCAGCGCCATCGGGCGCTGGAGCGCCGGCGTGGCGAAGCAGTTGTCCACCGCCAGCAAGGCGTCCGCGTCGTGCGCGATATCGGCCAGCGCGCGGATGTCGCAGACATCGGTCAGCGGGTTGGTCGGCGTCTCGGCGAACAGCAGCTTGGTGTTCGGCTTGATGGCCGCCTTCCAGGCGTTGGCATCGGTCTGCGGCACGAAGCTGGACTCGACACCAAACTTGGCCAGATCGGAACCGATCAGCTTGATGGTGGAGCCGAACATGGAATGCGAGCAGATCACATGGTCGCCGCTTTTCAGCAGGCCCATGCACATCATCAGGATGGCCGACATGCCCGATGCGGTGGAGATGCAGGCCTCGGCCCCTTCGAGCGCGGCCAGGCGCTGCTCGAAACTGGCCACGGTGGGATTGCCGTAGCGTCCATAGGTATAGCCCTCCTCGTCGCCCGCGAAGCGCCGTGCCGCCGCCTCGGCCGAGGGCTGCACGTAACCGCTGGTGAGGTACAGGGCTTCGGAGTTTTCCCCGTACTGGCTGCGGTCCACCGCTGCACGCACAGCGAGCGTGTCGCGGTGCAGGCCTTCAAGTTTCGTCGGATCGGTCGTCATGGTGTGGCGGAGATCAGCGGACACTCAGGCGGTCTGCGCATTGGGCAGTGCCAGGCGCGACGCGTCCTCCTGGCCCTCTTCGCTCTGGTCACGGCCCTGGTTCATGCGAGCGATGGTCTCCAGCGTGACGTCACCGGTGACGTACACGCCATCGAAACACGAAGCATCAAAACCGGAGAGCTGGGGGTTGAGCGACCCGATGGCCTGCTTCATGGCGTCCACGTCCTGGTAGATCAGCGCGTCGCAGCCGATGCTGAGCCGCACCTCTTCGACGGTGCGGTTGTGGGCCACCAGTTCGTCGGGCGTCGGCATGTCGATGCCGTACACATTGGGATAGCGCACCGGTGGCGCGGCGCTCGCCAGGTACACCTTGCGGGCACCGGCATCACGCGCCATCTGCACGATCTCGCGGCTGGTCGTGCCGCGCACGATCGAATCGTCCACCAGCAGCACGTTGCGGCCCTTGAACTCGCTGGCGATCACGTTGAGCTTCTGCCGCACCGACTTCTTGCGCACGCCCTGCCCCGGCATGATGAAGGTGCGGCCCACGTAGCGGTTTTTCACAAAGCCCTCGCGGTAGGGTAGACCCAGCAACTGGGCCAGTTCCATCGCGCTCGGGCGCGACGATTCGGGAATGGGAATGACCACATCGATTTCGCTGGGCGGCACGGTGGACACCAACCGCTTGGCCAGCGTCTTGCCCAGGTTCAGGCGCGCCTGGTAGACCGAAATGCCGTCGAGCACCGAGTCCGGACGGGCCAGGTACACGTACTCGAAAATGCAGGGGTTGTGGCTCACCTTGTCGGCGCACTGCTGGAAATGCAGGTTGCCCGCCAGGTCCACGAACAGCGCTTCACCGGGCTGGATGTCGCGATCCAGCTCGAAGCCATTGCCTTCCAGCGTGACAGACTCGCTCGCCACCATCACACCGGCCGGGCTGTGGCCCACGCACAGCGGGCGGATGCCATACGGATCACGGAAGGCCACCAGGCCATGGCCGGCGATCAGCGCCACCACCGCGTAGGAGCCTCGCACCCGCTGGTGCACACCCCGCACGGCTGCAAACACGTCGGCGGGTTTCAGCGTGATGCCGCGCGTGACCTTTTCCAGCTCGTGGGCCAACACGTTGAGCAGCACCTCGGAGTCGCTGTCGGTGTTGATGTGGCGGTGGTCGGTCTCAAACAGCTCCTGCTTGAGCGCCTGCGCGTTGGTCAGGTTGCCGTTGTGCACCAGCACCAGACCGAACGGTGCGTTGACGTAGAACGGCTGCGCCTCCTCTTCCGAATAGGCGTTGCCCGCCGTGGGGTAGCGCACCTGGCCCAGGCCGCAGTTGCCCGGCAGCGCGCGCATGTTGCGGGTGCGGAACACGTCGCGCACCATGCCTTTGGCCTTGTGCATGAAAAACTTGTTGCCCTGCTGGGTGACGATGCCGGCCGCGTCCTGGCCGCGGTGTTGCAGCAGCAGCAACGCGTCATAAATCAGCTGGTTGACCGGCGCCTGGCTCACCACGCCCACGATTCCACACATGTTTGATCCTTACGGAGATACGAAAAACTACGGCAAATGCCGGGCCACTGCCTCGGGCAACAGGGGCTTGATGGTGTGCAGCGTGGAGGCCAACAGCCCCGCTGTTGGCGAGTCGCGCCACCACGCTTGCGTCTGCAGCGGCGTCATGCTCACCACCACCGTCACCCCCAACAAAATCACCAGGCCCCGGGCCAGACCAAAGGCCCCACCCAGAATGCGGTCCACCGGCCTCAGGCCGACGGACTCCACCAATTTCTTCACCAGCCAGGCAAGCAAGCCGCCTGCGAAGGCCGCCGACAGAAACACCACGGCAAAACCCGCCGCCAGCTGCAACGGAGCCGAGAGACTGTCCACCGGCAACCAGGCGCCGGCCGGTGCGGCATACGCCTGGGCCAGCACAAAGGCCACCACCCAGGCGGCCACCGACAACACCTCGTACACCAGCCCACGCCACAACCCCAGCAGAGCCGACAACAGCAAGACCGCCAGCAAGGCCCAGTCCAGCCAGTTCATACACGCGACGTCACAGCGTGAGGATGGCGGCCGGCAAGCCCAGCGCCTTGACCCGGGCCGCGGCCTTGGCGGCCTCGGCCTGCGTGGCAAAGGGCCCCACCCGCACACGGATGCGCTTGCCGTCTGTCGTTTCGGCCACATGGGTATAGGTCTTGAGGCCGGCGCGCTCCAGCTTCTGGCGTACCTCGCTGGCGCGCGCAGCATCGGCGAACGCCCCGACCTGGACCACGATGCGCTGTGGCACGGCATCCGGTTTCTCGGCGGCCTTGCCTTCGAGCAGGGCGCGAGCCCGCGCTGCGTCGGTGTTGTCGGATTTGGCGACCGGCTCGGTTTTGACGACTGGCATGGACTCCACCTTGGGCGCGGGAGCTTCTTCCTTTTTGGCGGATACCGGTGGCTTGGCGGCCGACGGCACCGCCTCCACCACTTCTTCGCGGCTGCTCAGGCTTTCACTGGCTGCCACGCGAGCGGCGGACGCAGGTTTCCCGGGCACTGTCTGGGTATCGACCCCGGCGGGCTTGGGGGTCGGCGCTGCCGCTTTGGGCGCGATCGGCGGCTGGCTGGCGGTCTTGGCCGGGATCACGATGGGAATATCCACCGAGATCGGCCGCGGCTGGGTATCAAACAGGAGCGGAAAACCCAGCACCCCCAGCAGCACCAGCACGACAGCACCGATCAGGCGGTGCCGGGCGCGGCGGCGCACAGCCTCGATGCTTTGGGGCGGAGGAGTCTTGGGGTTGCCCTGAGAGCCTGAACGGGAAATGAACATTCGGGGAAAACCAATACGCCATCAAGGCCTGGCAGGGGCGAAAAACACGGGGGCGCAAAAGGGATCAGGAAGCCAGGTGTTTCGCCGACATCCGGGGCGTGCCTTCCTGCAGAACACCGCCCACGGTGAAGAACGATCCGAAGACCACGATTCTATCAGCGGGGTCCGCCGCCGACACCGCAGCGCGCAGGGCGTCCAGGGGGCGGGCGTGGCAGCCGGCGACGCGGCTTTTGCCTCCTGGCGCGGTGGCCGGGAGACTGTCCAGCAGCTGCGCCAGCGCGGTGGCACTGCTGGCGCGCGGCAGCGGCAGATCCGTCACATACCAGCGGTCGATCAGCGGCGCTATGCGTTCCAGCATGGCGGCCAGATCCTTGTCGGCCATGGCGCCAAACACCGCGTGGGTGGTGGGATAGAAGCCCATGGCGTCCAGGTTTTCCGCCAGGGCAGCCACCGAATGGGGGTTGTGCGCCACGTCCAGCACCAGCGTGGGCGTGCCCGGCACGATCTGGAAGCGCCCGGGCAGCTCCACCAGCGCCAGCCCGTTGCGCACGGCCTGTGCCGTGACGGGCAGGCGCGGACGCAGGGCTTCGATGGCTGCCAGCACGCCCGAGGCGTTCACCAGCTGGTTGGCGCCACGCAGCGCCGGGTAGGCCAGGCCGCTGTAGCGCCGTCCGCCGTGGGACGGGTGCATCGCCCAGCCCCACTGCTGCTGGTCGCCGGCGAAATGAAAGTCCTTGCCCAGCCGCCACAGGTCAGCACCCACTTCCAGCGCGCGATCGAGCACGCTTTGCGGTGGCACCGGGTCGCTCACCACCACCGGCCGGCCGGTGCGCATGATGCCGGCCTTCTCGTATCCGATCGCTTCACGATCAGGTCCGAGGATGGCCATGTGGTCCAGTGCAATGCAGGTGATGACGGCGCAGTCGGTGTCGATGATGTTCACCGCGTCCAGCCGTCCGCCCAGGCCCACTTCCAGGATCACCACGTCGAGCCCGCTTTGCGACAGGGTGCGCAGGATGGCCAGCGTGGTGAATTCGAAATAACTCAGACTGACGGTTTCTTCGTGATCGCCACCGGTGCGGGCCGCTTCCACCTCGGCGAACGCAGGCAGCAGAACGTCGGAGGTCACAGCCTCGCCCTGGATACGGCAGCGTTCCTCAAAGCGCACCAGATGCGGCGAGGTGTAAACGCCGGTGCGGTAGCCGGCTTCGCCGTAGATGGCTTCCAGCATGGCGCAGGTGGAGCCCTTGCCGTTGGTGCCCGCCACGGTGATCACCGGGCAGGGCATGGCCAGGCCCATGCGCTGCGCCACGCGCTGCACGCGGTCGAGCCCCATGTCGATGGTGACGGGATGCAGGCGCTCGCAGTGCGCGAGCCAGTCTTCAAGCGTGTTCATAGAGCCGAGCATTGTCGCGCACCGGCTGGCTCGTTGTCTCAGCCTGCAAAGCGATCGGTGGCCTGGATCAGTTGGCTGAGGATGCCGGGCTCGTTGAACGCATGCCCTGCATCAGGCACCAGGTGGAACTCGGCCTGCGGCCAGGCGCGGTGCAGTGCCCAGGCCGTGTGGGCCGGGGTGCAGACGTCGTAGCGGCCCTGCACGATCACGCCGGGAATGTGCTTGAGCTGGCCCGCGTCGCGGATCAGCTGCCCCTCGTCCATCCAGCCGTCGTGCACGAAGTAGTGGTTTTCAATGCGCGCAAACGCGAGTGAAAAGGCGTCGTTCGAGTGCTTCGCGGTGTTCGCCGCATCGGGCAGCAGGCGGATGGTCTGGCCTTCCCACAGGCTCCACGCACGGGCGCAGGCCAGTTGCTCGGCCGGGTTGTCACCGGTCAGGCGCTTGCGATAGGCCGCAAGCAGGTCGCCGCGCTCGGCCACGGGAATCGGCGCCACAAAAGCTTCCCACAGGTCCGGGAACAACCACGAGGCACCGTCCTGGTAGTACCAGCGCACCTCTTCGCGCCGCAGCGTGAAGATGCCGCGCACGATCAGCGCCGACACGCGCTCTGTGTGCATCTGCGCGTAGGCCAGCGCCAGCGTGCTGCCCCAGGAGCCGCCGAACACCAGCCACTGCTCCACGCCCAGCATCGTGCGCAGCCGCTCCATGTCGGCCACCAGGTGCCAGGTGGTGTTGTTCTCCAGCGAGGCCGCGGGCCTGGAGCGACCACAGCCGCGCTGGTCGAAAAGCAGCACGCAGTAGCGTGCGGGGTCGAACAGGCGGCGGTGATCGGGCGAGCAGCCCGAGCCCGGCCCGCCATGCAGGAACACCGCGGGCTTGCAGGCCGGATTGCCGCACAGTTCCCAGTAGATCTGGTGGCCGTCGCCGGTGTCGAGCACGCCCGTCTTGAACGGTTCGATGGGTGGGTAGAAGTCGCGCTGCGTCATCTTGAAACCTGGGGTTGGAGGGACGCCACCTGAGGGCGGCGTGCCAGAATTCGGGGATGACCACACTCTACGGCATCCCCAACTGCGACACCGTCAAGAAAGCCCGCACCTGGCTGGCGGAACACGGCGTTGCACACACGTTCCACGACTTCAGGAAACAGGGCGTGCCTGAGGCCGACCTCGACCGCTGGCTCGCCGCCGCGGGCTGGGAAAAACTCGTCAACCGCAAGGGCACGACCTGGCGCGGGCTGGACGAGGCCACGCGCAACGCAGTGACGGACGACGCCAGCGCCCGCGCCCTGCTGCTGGCGCACGCCAGCGTGATCAAGCGCCCGGTGGTGGCCTGGGCCGATGGCGTCGTTACCGTGGGCTTCGACGCTGCCGAATGGGCGCACCGTGCTGCGGCCTAAAATCGCGGTTTCGCCTCCTTTTTTCCTACGGATTCCTCCATGAGCACCACCCAGATCAGCGGCGTCACCGTCAACACCCAGGCCAGCGTGTATTTCGATGGCAAATGCGTCAGCCACGGCATCACCTTCCCCGACGGCACGAAAAAGTCGGTCGGCGTGGTGCTGCCCGCCACCCTCACCTTCAACACCGGCGCGCCCGAGATCATGGAATGCGTGGCCGGCGGCTGCGAATACAAATTGGCTGGCACCGACGCCTGGCTCAAGTCCGGCCCCGGCGAGCAGTTCAGCATCCCCGGCAACAGCAGCTTCGACATCCGGGTGACGGAGCCCTACCACTACATCTGCCATTTCGGCTGATCAGCGGCTGAACCAGACACGAGCACCCACATGGCCACCATTCTTCAGAACCTGCCCACGCAACAGAAAGTCGGCATCGCCTTCTCCGGCGGCCTCGACACCAGCGCCGCGCTGCTGTGGATGAAACAGAAGGGCGCGATCCCCTATGCCTACACCGCCAACCTGGGCCAGCCCGACGAGCCGGACTACGACGAGATCCCCCGCAAGGCCATGCAGTACGGCGCCGAGCAGGCCCGCCTGATCGACTGCCGCACCCAGCTGGCGCACGAAGGCATTGCCGCCCTGCAATGCGGCGCGTTTCACATCAGCACCGCGGGCGTGACCTATTTCAACACCACGCCGCTGGGGCGCGCCGTGACCGGCACCATGCTGGTGGCGGCCATGAAGGAGGACGACGTCCACATCTGGGGCGACGGCAGCACCTACAAGGGCAACGACATCGAGCGCTTCTACCGCTACGGCCTGCTCACCAACCCCAGCCTGAAGATCTACAAGCCCTGGCTCGACCAGCTGTTCATCGACGAACTGGGTGGCCGCGCCGAGATGAGCGCCTTCATGACCGCCCATGGCTTCGGCTACAAGATGAGCGCCGAAAAGGCCTATTCCACCGACAGCAACATGCTGGGCGCCACGCACGAGGCGAAGGACCTGGAGCACCTGAACAGCGGCATCACCATCGTCAACCCCATCATGGGCGTGGCGTTCTGGAAAGACGAGGTCGAGGTCAAGCGCGAAACCGTGACGGTGCGTTTTGAAGAAGGCCAGCCGGTCGCGCTGAACGGCAAGACCTTCGATTCGCCGGTGGACCTGATCCTGGAAGCCAACCGCATCGGCGGCCGGCACGGTCTGGGCATGAGCGACCAGATCGAGAACCGCATCATCGAAGCCAAGAGCCGCGGCATCTACGAAGCCCCGGGCCTGGCGCTGCTGCACATCGCCTACGAGCGCCTGGTCACCGGCATCCACAACGAAGACACGATCGAGCAGTACCGCATCAACGGCCTGAAGCTCGGCCGCCTGCTCTACCAGGGCCGCTGGTTCGACCCGCAGTCCATCATGCTGCGCGAGACCGCCCAGCGCTGGGTGGCGCGAGCCATCACCGGCGAGGTGACGATCGAACTGCGCCGCGGCAACGACTACTCGATCATGAACACCGAGAGTCCGAACCTGACCTACGCACCGGAACGCCTGTCGATGGAAAAGGTGGAAGACGCGCCATTCACGCCGCTGGACCGCATCGGCCAGCTGACCATGCGCAACCTCGACATCGTCGACACGCGCGCCAAGCTCGGCATCTATGCCAAGAGCGGCCTGCTGTCGCTGGGCGAAGGCGCGCAGATGCTGCGCCTGGAAGGTGACAAGAGCGAGTGACGCCAGCGCTGCCTGCCACCTGCCTGAGAAGGCCGCTCCCCGGAGCGGCCTTTTTTCATTCAGGGCGGGAGTGGCCCTCCAGCGACTGGTCGCCCTCTTCCCGAGGCGCCCCGATGGCTTCGAAACGCAGATCGATCAAGTCCGGGTCGTCGAAATGCCGGCGACCGATAAAGGCGGTGGCGTGCTGACCCCACTGGCGCTGCGCCCCGGCATCGCGTACCCCCATCGGCCAGAAGAGGTAGCGCTCGCGGCGCTGGGTGCCCGGCACGATGCCGTCCGGGCCATAGAGGCTGCGGCGCGCAGTGGGGTCGGAGCCCAGCACCAGGGAGCGCAGCTCGGCCTCCGACCGGGGACGGTACGGCTGACCCCCCGGATCGCGGGTAGTGGACAGCCCGGTGAGGTAATGCGAACCCGAGGCCAGGCGCAATACCATGCGCTCCCCGGCGCCCAGCGGTGGCGTGGCAGCCGGGGTGAACACCCACTCGGTACCCGGTTCGGGCGCCGGACGGACACGCAGCGCCGGTGCGGGAAAAAACAGGTGGTAGCAGCCACAGGCGTGGATCGAGTCGTAGAGCAGGGGTTTCCCCCGCGGGTCGAGCGTGACGCGCCAGACCACCCCGTCCAGGTGCCCGCCCAGCAGGTCGAAAACGCCGGTCCGTGGACGCTCCGGAAACCAGGCCAGGTAGACCAGTTGCACGATCGTGGCACCGGCCTGCCGCGCAAACGCGAGGCGGCGGTAGACGGCCGGTCGCGCCGTGTCGACCTGCGCCAGTCCATCAGGCTGCAGCTCCAGAGTGCCCAGGCGGTCAAAGGCGCCACCCTGCGCCACCGCCCACACCGGCGCAAAGCGGTCCAGCAGCTGCTCGCGCAGCTGCTCGTCCAGCCGGGGAATGCCCAGCGCATCGCGGGGGGCATGTGCCAGCCGGGTCACAGCATCCGGGTCCGCTTCGGCCGTCTGCGGCACATAGCGGACCGATGGACCATCCGCAGAGGCCTCGCGCTGGAAATCGCGCGCGGTCTCGTGCTGCCAGCGCCGCACGCCCAGCGCAAAGGGCAGGCGCGAGAAGGCGTACAGCCCGGCCACGCGCGCTGCGGTCGAGTAGGCGTCGGGCACCGCACTCTGGCGGATCAGCAGGGCCCGGCGTTCGGGCGAGCGGCGGTCGGCAGCGCTCAGGATGTCGGCACACCGCCTGGCCTCTTGCGCGACGTCTGACCGGCCATTCGCCACCGTGGAACCGGCCAGCATCGCGGCGATAGCCGGCGCAGGCAGGTTGGCGATTTCCACCGCGTGGGCTTCGGTACCCAGGCCGTGCAGCAGGTTCATCCAGTCGGGGAAAGCGGCCTCATCGCCATCCACCTGAGCGCGAAACGATGCCGCAAAACGCGACACGCGCAGCTGCGCGAAACCGGGCACCCGGTGGTCCTGGGCATCGCGAACACCGTGCTGGTCGATCTGCTGGTCGAGCTGGTTGAACCAGCTGCGACAGGCCTGCACCGGCGGCTCCTCCGCCGTGCGCTGCGCATGGGGGAGGTTGCTGCAGGCGCCCAGCAGGGCCAGCGCAAGTCCGCACCAGACGGTGCGCCCCAAAGAGAATCCGAGGTCTGTCGGGCGCTGCATTCAGAAACCTTCCACGCACCGCGCAGGGGGTCAGCGCAGCGCCAGTGGATTCATACCACCACCGGCTCAGGTTCCAGCCGGATGCCGAAGCGCTCGTACACGCTGGTCTGGATCGCCTTCGCCAGCGTCATGACCTCACCCCCCGTGCAGGGGTGGGCGGAGCCGCCACGGTTCACCAGCACCAGCGCCTGTTTCTCATAGACGCCAGCGTTGCCCACGCTCTTGCCTTTCCAGCCGCAGGCATCGATCAGCCAGCCCGCAGCGAGCTTGATGCTGCCGTCAGGCATCGGGTAGTGCACCACCTTCGGGTCGCGCGCGATGATGTCGGCACACTGCTCGGGCGTCACGGTCGGGTTCTTGAAGAAACTGCCGGCGTTGCCAATGACGGCCGGATCGGGCAGCTTGGCACGGCGGATCGCCACCACCCAGTCAAAGATCTGGCGCGCATCGGGCGCGTGGATGCCGGTCTCGGTCATCTTGCGCTCCAGGTCCAGGTAGCCCAGCACCGGTTTCCAGGGTTTGGGCAGCCAGAAGCGCACGCGCGTGATCAGCGCACGGCCGGCCAGGCCGAAACCCTTGTCGCTCGCAGGCACATGCTTGAACACCGAGTCCCGGTAGCCGAAACCACACTGTGCGGCGTCCAGCGTGAAGGGCTGGCCGGTCTGCAGGTCGATGGCGTCCAGCGAATGAAAGCGGTCCTGCAGCTCCACGCCGTAAGCGCCAATGTTCTGCACCGGCGAGGCACCCACCGAGCCGGGAATCAGGGCCAGGTTCTCCAGCCCGGGCCAGCCCTGGTCCAGCGTCCAGGCGACAAAGCCGTGCCAGTTCTCGCCGGCACCGCCTTCCACGAGCCAACCCTTGTCGGAGGCCTCGATCAGCCGTCGGCCGGGAATTTCCACCTTGAGCACCAGGGCTTTGATGTCACCGGTGATCACCAGGTTGCTGCCGCCACCCAGCACAAAAACCGGTGCGTCCGGGGGGCGAGATGGTCCGTCGGGACTGGAAAGCAGCTGTGTCACATCGCTCTCGGCATGCACACGCACGAGATGCTGCGCCCGTGCGGCAATGCCAAAGCTGTTGTAGGGCTGGAGCGCCACGTTGTTCTCGACTACCATCGTTGGATTGTCTCATTCACGCTCTCTGGAATCCTCACCATGCCCTCTTTTGACACCGTTCTCGAAGCCAATCTTGTGGAAGTGAAAAATGCAGTTGACCAGGTGGCGCGGGAAATCGGCACCCGCTTCGATTTCAAGGGCACCAGTGCCGCGATCGAACTCAAGGACAAGGACATCACGCTGTTCGGTGACGCTGACTTCCAGCTCACGCAGGTGGCGGAGGTGCTGCGCAACAAGCTGGCCAAACGCGAAGTGGACGTGCGCTTTCTGGACGAAGGCAAGGTCGAGAAGATCGGCGGCGACAAAGTCAAGCAGGTGGTCAAGGTGAAGAACGGCATCAGCACCGAGGACGGCAAGAAAATCCAGCAGGTGCTCAAGGCTAGCAAGCTCAAGGTGCAGGGCGCAATCCAGGGTGACGCGGTGCGCGTGACCGGCGCCAAGCGCGACGATCTGCAGGCCGCCATGGCGCTGATCAAGGGCGAATTGAAGGACCTGCCGCTGTCGTTCGACAACTTCAGGGACTGAATGTCACCCCCCGCGCCGCGCTGCGCGCGTCACCCCCGGGGGGCGGCGTTGGTGGCCCGGGATAGCCGTTTCCGCGTCGCCCTGGACCCATACACCTCATGCTCACGCCTTTGATTACTGCACTGGTTTTTGCGCTCGCCGCGGGTTCGGCGTTGGCGCAGTCGGTGGCGCTCTCGGGCGTGGCGGGCTCGAAAGCGCTGGTGATCATTGATGGTGCGGCGCCGAAGTTCTTGAGTCCGGGACAGGCGCACCAGGGTGTGAAGCTGCTGGGCACGCAGGGTGAGAGCGCTGTCATCGAAGTCAATGGCCAGCGACAGACCTTGCGCGTGGGCGAGGCACCGGTGAGTGTGGGTCGGGGGGCAACCAGCGGAGGTGGCGGGCAGCGCATCGTGCTCACCGCCGATGGCCAAGGCCATTTCAAGCCGCAAGGGCAGATCAATGGCAAGGCGGTGCAGTTCATGGTGGACACCGGCGCCACCGTGGTCGGCCTCGGAGAGTCCGACGCGAAGCGCATCAACCTGAACTACGAACAAGGCCAGCGGGTGCGCATGAACACCGCCAACGGCACGGCCATCGGCTACCTCATCCAGCTCGACAGCGTGCGCGTGGGGGATGTGATGGTCCGCAATGTGGACGCCGTGGTGACGCCCCAGTCCATGCCCTACATCCTGCTGGGCAACAGCTTTCTCACACGCTTCCAGATGCAGCGCAGCAACGACCAGCTGACGCTGGAGCGGCGCTTCTAGATGCCGTCCGCAAGCACCTTCTGCGCTGCGGTCACCACGATCTCGATCTTCCAGGCCGGGTCGGCCAGCGCAGCCTGCACGGTGGCACGCGGTGGCGCCGTGCCCGGGGTGACCCAGGCGTCCCACACCGCATTCATGCCGCCGATCTCGCGGATGTCGGTCAGGAATATCTGTGCGCGCAGGATGCGTGACTTGTCGCTGCCAGCTTCCTGCAGACGCTGCTGCACCTGGTCCAGAACATCCTGCGTCTGCGTGCGGATGTCGGCATCGCCGCGTTCCGGCACCATGCCAGCGAGGTACACCACGCCGTTGAAGATGGCCGCTTCGCTGAAACGCGCGGCCACACCATGGCGCGTGATGTGGCTGCTCATGGCTTCTTGGCCCCCAGCTTGCTTTCCTTGCCGGCAATCAGGCGGTTGATGTTTTCTGCGTGGCGCCAGACCAGCAGCACGCCCATCACCGCGAGGCTCAGCACCAGAACAGCCGGCGCGTCCCAGGCCACATGGCCGCCCAGCAGGAAGAACGCCGGCGCGAACACCGCCGTGACGATGGAGGCCAGCGACGAGTACCGGAAGAAGAAAGCCACGATCAGCCAGGTGGCCAGCGAGGCCAGCCCGAGCCAGGGATTGAAACCGATGATCACGCCCGCCGCCGTGGCCACGCCTTTGCCGCCCTTGAAGCCGAAGAACACCGGGAACAGGTGACCCAGAAACGCCGCCAGGCCCACCAGCGCCACGGTGCCGTTGCCCAGACCGAAGGCGTCGCCCCACACCTGGACCGCCACCACCGGCAGCCAGCCCTTGAGCGCGTCCAGCAGCAGCGTGACGATGGCCGCGGCCTTGTTGCCCGAGCGCAGCACGTTCGTCGCGCCGGGGTTCTTGCTGCCGTAGGTGCGCGGGTCGTTCAGCCCCATCACACGGCTGACCAGCACGGCGAACGAGAGCGAGCCAATCAGATAGGCGGCGACGGTCGCGATCAGGGGGTAAACGGCTTCCAAGGCGGGCTCCTCGCAGGGGATCTTGTGATGGTGGGAAAGGGCACCCTGGAGGGCGCTTCGACCGGTCTATTCTGCCAGCGCGCAGTGCACCGGCCTTGCGCCGAGCGGCCCGTACAGCACCGCCGGATCGATGCCGACCAGAAAGCCACGCCTCCCGCCGTTGATCCAGATCTTCGGCAGCTCCAGCACCGAGGCCTCCACCCACACCGGCATCGCCCGCTTCAGTCCAAAGGGCGAGGTGCCTCCCACGAAGTACCCGCTGTGCCGGCTGGCTACCTCGGGCTTGCAGGGCTCAACCGATTTGGCACCGATCTGGCGCGCCAGGTTCTTGGTCGACACCGTGCGGTTGCCGTGCATCAACACCGCCAGCGGCCTGGCCGTCTCGTCCTGCATGATCAGCGTCTTGACGACGGCAAAGGGGTCGAGCCCCAGCACCTCGGCGCTGTGCCGGGCACCGCCGTGCTCCAGGTACTCGTAGGGGTGCTCGGTGAAGCTCACGGCGTGGGCCTTGAGCCAGGCGGTGGCGGGGGTCTCGCTGACGTGCGCCTTTTTCGCCATCACTGGGCGGGATCGCGGTCTTCCCAGCGGATCTTGTCGACCTCCTTGAGCAACTCGGCCGACAGCGTGGTGCCCCAGGCGTCCAGGCATTCGTCGAGCTGGGTCAACGAGGTCACACCGATGATGGTGCTGGCGACGCGCCAGCTGGTGTAGCAGAAGGCCAGCGCCAGCTGCGAGGGCGTCATGCCGTGTTCGCGCGCCAGCGCGTTGTAGCGCCGCGCGGCTTCCAGCGCTTCGGGCCGGCCCCAGCGCTGCTTGCGCATCGACTCGTAGAGTGCCATGCGGCCGGCTTCGCCCACCAGGCCGGCGGCGTCGTACTTGCCGGTCAACAGACCAAAACCCAGCGGCGAATAGGCCAGCAGCGACACGCCCAGCCGGTGGCAGGTTTCGTCGAGCCCGTTCTCGTAGCTGCGGTTGATCAGGCAGTACGGATTCTGCACCGTGCTCACGCGCGGCAGGCCATGCTGCTCGGCCAGACGCACGAACTCGTGCACGCCGTAGGGCGTTTCGTTCGACAGGCCAACGGCCCGCACCTTGCCGGCCTGGACGAGTTCGGCCATGGCCTCCAGCTGCTCCAGCAAGGAGGCGCTGGGTTTGTCCTTCGTGGGGTCGAAATACAGGGCACCGAAAGCGGGCACATTGCGCGCCGGCCAGTGGATCTGGTAGAGGTCGATCACGTCGGTCTGCAGGCGGCGCAGGCTGCCCTCACACGCCTCGATGATGCCGGCTTTGCTGACCTCGGCGCGCAGCCACGGCATGCCGCGCGCGGGTCCGGCCACCTTCGTGGCCAGCACCAGCCGGTCCCTCGCTCCCGGTGTCTTGGCAAACCAGTTGCCCAGGATGGTTTCTGTCGCGCCACAGGTTTCGGCGCGCGCCGGCACCGCGTACATCTCGGCCGCATCCAGGAAGTTGACACCACGTTCCATCGACCGGTCCAGGATGCTGTGTGCAGTGGACTCGTCCACCTGCTCCCCGAAAGTCATGGTGCCCAGACAAACGGGTGTGACGTGCAATGAGCTGGAGCCAAGTTGAACGGTTTTCATGAAATTTTCTGTAAAGACAGGGTGAAGATGTTGGCAAGGGGTCTGGACAGGGTATAAGTTTAGGGTGCATCTGGACGGGAGCCGGTCGCCACCGCAACATCCGCGGGGCTGAATTTCACCTCAGCGCGCATCCCGCCTGGAGCCAGCCATGTCCCGCAACGCTTCTTTAGGAGAAACCAATATGAAGACACTGAATATCAACCTGACCCGCGGCCTCACCGTCTCCGTCCTGGCCGCGGCCATCGCGCTGGGCGGCTGCGCCAACATGACCGAAACCCAGCAAGACACCGCCAAGGGAGCCGGCATCGGCGCGGCTGCCGGTGCGGTGCTGGGTGCCCTCACGGGCGGCTCCAAGAGCGCCGTCAAAGGTGCGGCGATCGGCGGCGCTGCAGGCGCCCTGGGTGGCTATGTCTGGTCGACCAAGATGCAGCAGCAGAAGGCCGCGATGGAACAAGCGACGGCTGGCACGGGCGTGGGCGTGAGCCAGACCGCCGACAACCGCCTGAAGCTGGAGATTCCGAGCGACATTTCATTTGACACGGGTCGCTCCACCATCAAGCCCAACCTCGGCGGCGTGCTCAACCAGTTCGCCACCACGCTGAACGCCAACCCCGTGACCTCGGTGTCGATCATCGGCCACACCGACAGCACCGGTAGCGATGCCGTCAACAATCCGCTGTCGCTGGACCGTGCCAACAGCGCGCGCGACTACCTGATCGCTCGCGGCGTGGCGGTGGCCCGCTTCAGCACCGAGGGCCGGGGCTCACGCGAGCCGGTGGCCGACAACAATACGGTGGACGGCCGGGCCAAGAACCGTCGCATCGAGGTGTACGTGGCCGAGCCAGCCCAGGCCAGGTAAGCCGAAGCAGACGCCGGGGTCCGCTGCCCCGGTTCCTTTGCTCCAGCAGGGACGCGCCGTCAGGCCCGTCCCTGTTGTGTTTTGAAGCGCTGCTCTTCCTGCAGCCGCAACACGCGACGCTGCACCTTGCCGGTGGTGGTCATGGGCAACGCGTCCACAAATTCGATCTCTTTCGGATACTCGTAGGGCGCGAGCTTGCCTTTGACATGGGCCTGCAACTCGGCCGTGAGCGCCGCCTCAGACACCGCGTCGCCCAGGCTGCGCCCCAGCGTCGCCGCCAGGTATTCCTGCGCCAGCACCACATAGGCCTTGACCACCGCACCGCGCTCGGCATCGGGCTTGGGCACCACCGCTGCATTGGCCACGGCCGGGTGCTTGACCAGGCAGTTTTCGATTTCGCTCGGGCCGATCCGGTAGCCCGCTGCCTTGAACACATCGTCGGCCCGCCCCTGGTACCAGAGGTAGCCGTCCGCGTCCCGGACGGCGATGTCACCGGTGCGGCACCAGCTGTCCCCGGGGTCGCCGGTGAATTTGGCGCGGGTGGCGGCGTCGTTTTTCCAGTACCCCAGAAAGAAGATCGGATCGGGATCGCCGTGGATGTCCCGGCGGTGCACCGCCACGTCGCCCGGCACGCCCACCGGGCATTCGCGCCCGTCGTCGTCGATCACCGCCACGCGGTGGCCCGGGTAGCCCTTGCCCATGGAGCCCGGCCTGGCCGGCCAGAGCCTGGCGCAATTGCCCACGATGTAGTTGATCTCGGTCTGACCAAACATCTCGTTGACCGTCACACCCAGCTGCTGCTGGCAATAGGCAAACACGGCGTCTCCCACCGCCTCGCCCGCACTCATGATGGCCTGCAAGCGGAGGGTGAACTGTTCCCGCGGCCTGGGGAAGGCCTTCATCATGGCCTTGAGCGCAGTGGGAAATAAAAAGCTGTGGGTCACGCCGTGGCACTGCATCAGCTCCAGCGCGGTCTGCGCGCTGAAGCGTCCGTTGAAGGCCACGATGGGGCGCCCGAAGTACAGCGTGGGCAGCAGTGCATCCATCAGGCCACCGGTCCAGGCCCAGTCGGCGGGTGACCAGAGCACCGCCTCGCTCGGCACGCTCGCGTCCGAAGGATCGAAGCCGAACCAGTTCTGGCTGCAGACAAAGCCGGTGAGGTTGCCGATGAGTGCGCGGTGCGGAATCAGTGCGCCCTTGGGGTTGCCGGTGGTGCCGCTGGTGTAGATGAGCACGGCGGCCTCATCGGCCAGGGTGTGCACCGCATCGAAGTGGGCCGGCTGCTGCTCCAGCGCAGCCGACCATTCCAGTGCGCCGTTGCCGCCGTCCACGGCGATCACCCCGCGCAGCGCCGGGCATTTGCCGACGACCGATTGAACAGCCGCCAGCGTGCTCGGGTCACAGATCGCCACCACCGCCCCGCTGTCCTGCAGGCGGAATTCCAGCGCCTCGGGGCCAAACAGCTGCGACAGCGGCATACCCACGGCGCCCATCTGCAGCACCGCCATGTAGGCCACGGCCGTCTCGAAGCGCTGCGGCATGACGATGGCCACACGGTCGCCGCGCTGCACCCCGAGCCCTGCCAGGCCGTTCGACAGGCGGTTGGCGTGCGCCTGCAGTTCGGCGTAGCTGTGGTGGCGATCGGGCTGCCCGGGTGTGCAGCCGATCACCGCTGTTCGCCGGGCCACCGAAGCGTCTTCAGCCCAGCGGCGCGAGCAGACCTCGGCCATGTTGAAGTGCTCGGGCACTTGCCAGCAGAAGCGGCTGTGCAGCGTGTCGTACAGGTCCACAGGCGCCGGTCCGCTGCACCGGCTGGACGCCTTGCGCCCGGTGGCTCCACGGCCTGCGGCCTTGTCTCTCCCTTGACTCGGGTGCATCGATTGTCTCCGTCTCGCTCACTATGATCGAGCGAATGTACCAAGCCCTGAAACCCTCTCGCAGCGAGTTCGTCAATGTCCGTCACCTGCGGTACCACGTTCGCCATTGGGGCTCACCGTCGGCCGGTGAGCCGCCGCTGGTGCTGGTGCACGGCTGGATGGACGTGGCCGCGTCCTGGCAGTTCATGGTGGACGTGCTGCGCACGGATCGCTGGATCATCGCGCCCGACTGGCGCGGCTTCGGGCTGACCAAGGCATCCGACCCGGCGCCCGACAGCTACTGGTTTCCCGACTACCTGGCGGACCTGGACGCGCTGCTGGACCACTACGTGCAGGACCAGCCGGTCGATCTGGTCGGCCACAGCATGGGCGGCAACGTGGCCATGCTGTACAGCGGCGTGCGGCCGCTGCGCATCCGGCGCCTGGTCAACCTGGAAGGTTTTGGCCTGCCCGAAACGCGCCCGGCCCAGGCGCCCGAGCGCTACGCGAAATGGATGGATGAAGTGAAAGCCCTGCACCAGGGCGGCATGGCGCTGAAGACCTACGACTCGCCAGAAGGGGTGGCGCGTCGGCTGATGAAGACCAACCCGCGCCTGGGCGCGGACCAGGCCGCCTGGCTGGCCCGACACTGGGCGGCACCGAACGCCAGGAGCCAGTGGGAAATCCTGGGCGACCCGGCGCACAAGATCGTGAGTGCGCACCTGTACCAAGTCGAGGAAGCGCTGGCCATCTACCGGCGCATCACGGCGCCGGTGCTCAGTGTCACGGCCAGCGACGACAGCCTGAGCCAGTGGTGGAAGGGCCAGTTCACGCTGGCGCAGTACAAGGAGCGGCTCAAGGCGGTGCCGGTGCTTCAAAACGCCGTCATCAGCGATGCGGGCCACATGCTGCACCACGACCAGCCATCTCAACTGGCACAGCTCATCGAAGAATTCCTGGCTCGACCGTTCTGATCAGGGCGGACTGCACGACGCGTGAATCTGCCGCCAGACCTGGTCGTAGCGGCCCGTCGGATCGGTGTGCAGATCGCTGTGGTCCAGCGGCCAGTCATGCCACTGCCTGGTCTGGGGCGCCTGCTCGTACAGTCGCCGCCCCAGCACGGGTGGTACCGTGCGGTCGCGGCTGCCATGGAGAAACCAGACGGGGGCGTCCACCTGGGCGATGTGGTCGATGGAAGCCATGTCCTGCGTGCCCAGGCCGGCCAGCAGCCGCCCCAGCCATCCAGCCCCTTCGTAGGCGACATCGGAAAAGCGGGTGAATGAACTCTCGAGCACCAGCGCACAAATGGGGCTTGAGGGGCTTGACCCCTGCAACCGGCGCGCCAGCCGCACCGCCACGGCAGACCCCATGGAATGACCGTAGATCACCCACCGGGGTGGCGTGGCGCCCGGACGCATGGGCTCAGCCTGCAGGGCCTGCCAGACCGCCCAGGCGTCCTCGTGAATGCTGGCCTCGCTCGGAAGGCGGGGCGTCGAGGCGCCCCAGCCCCGGTAGTCCGGCATCACCACATCCATGCCGGCGCGCCGCATGGGCTCGGCTTTGCCCAGGTTCTGGAATGCGTGCCGGTAGGTGCCGTGCAGGTAGAGCACCCGCACCGGGCTGACCTGTCCCTCTTGCGCCGGTATCTGCAGCACCTGAACCTGATCGCCGGGTGGCTCCACGGGGACGGTCATCACCCCGATGTCGGGCCGCGACCGCAGCAGCTTCTGCCACTCGGCCGGCGTCTGGACCGGTGTGGGCCGGTACAGCTTCTGACGCTGCCACTCGTCCAGCGCCGCGCAACCCTGCAACAGCACCAGCAAAGAAAGCAGCAACAGCCAGCACGGCCCGGGCGAACCGGACCGTGCCGTTTTCCGGTCACACGGCTGCTGGCAGGTTGGCATGGATCTCACACGGTCTGTTTCAAGTCTCAACGCGGGTCTTTACACGCCGATGGCACAATTCTTTTCATATTACTTTCTGTGTGAACACGATCGCCCATGTTGCCTTTTTTCCGGATGCTCCTGCTGTGGGCAGCCTTCGCATCCCCCGCCATGGCCTTCGACTGGTCCGTGTGCCCGGGTCTGGATGACCCCGACCCCGCCAGTCAGCCCGCTCTCCGCTACGAAACCTTTGTATCCCCGTACACCTTCCACTGGACGCCTTCGGAGGAGCACAGAGCCGTGGGCGCTGTCACGCTATCCCGGTTGCTGCCCAACGATCGGTTTTGCGGATTCAGCCTGTTCAGCAACTCCTTTGGCCAACCCTCGGCCTATGCCTTCACGGGCTGGAGCTGGCCGAACCTGTTCCAGTCCCATCCCCGTATCTACGGCACGGTGAGCGCCGGCATTGTGTACGGCTATGTCGGCAAGTACAAAAACAAGGTGCCTTTGAACGTGGGCGGTTTCTCGCCGGTCATCATCCCGGCGCTGGGCTACCGTTTCTCGCCGCAGGCAGCGGTCGAAGTCCAGATCCTGGGGACCGCGGCGCTGATGTTTGGTGCCACCTGGCGCTTCTGAAAGCCGCCTTGGCCCCGGGCGAAGCCCCTCGGGAACGGTTTCGGCCACGGTGCGCGTGTCCGCGTGAGAAAATCGGGTTTTAGACACCTTCACCAGGAACACGCCCCATGGAAGCAGAACGCATCAACACCCTCCGCAGCCAACTCGAAGACCTGACCACGCGCGTGGTCGAGCTCCGGAGGTATCTTTGACTACGATGCCAAAGCATCGAAACTGAAGGAAGTCGAAGCCGCGCTGGAAGATCCGACGGTCTGGAACGATCCCAAGCGCGCCCAGGACCTGGGACGCGAGAAGAAATCGCTGGAAGATGTGGTGCTGGTGCTGGACCGGCTGAGCAGCGAACTCTCGGACAACACCGAGCTGTTCGAGATGTCCAGCGAGGAGAACGATGACGCGGGTCTGGTCACCATCGAAGCCGAAGCAGCCAAGGTCGCAGGCGAGGTCGAAAAGCTCGAGTTCCGCCGCATGTTCAACAACCCGGCCGATCCGCTGAACTGCTTCCTGGACATCCAGGCCGGCGCGGGCGGCACGGAGGCCTGTGACTGGGCCAGCATGCTGCTGCGCCAGTACCTGCGTTACGCCGAGCGCAAGGGCTTCAAGACCACGATCGAAGACGAAACCGCGGGCGATACCGCCGGCATCAAGGGCGCCACCATCAAGATCGAGGGCGACCACGCCTTTGGTCTGCTGCGCACCGAAACCGGCGTGCACCGACTGGTGCGCAAAAGTCCGTTTGACTCCTCGGGTGGGCGCCACACCTCGTTCGCTTCGGTGTTTGTGTACCCTGAAATCGACGACTCGATCGAGATCAACATCAATCCGGCCGACGTGCGCACCGACACCTTCCGCGCGTCTGGCGCCGGCGGTCAGCACATCAACAAGACCGATTCGGCGGTTCGTCTGACGCACATCCCCACCGGCATCGTGGTGCAGTGTCAGGACGGGCGCAGCCAGCACAGCAACCGTGACGTGGCCTGGAAGCGGCTGCGCTCCAAGCTCTACGACCACGAACTGCGCAAGCAGCAGGAAGAGCAGCAGAAGCTCGAAGATACCAAGACCGATGTCGGCTGGGGCCACCAGATCCGCTCCTACGTGCTGGACAACAGCCGCATCAAGGACCTGCGCACCAACGTCGAGGTATCTGCCACACAGAAGGTGCTGGACGGCGATCTCGATATCTTCATCGAAGCTTCCCTGAAACAGGGCGTCTGACGTGCGGCTGCCACGCTCCACCGCGGCGCGGGTCGCGGCCCCCGTCGGGGCGGCACGGCGATGTGCCGTTTGTATCAACACAAGGAATCTGCATGAGTTCACTGCGTGAAGGCCCGACCACTGTGGTCCGCCGCGAAGACTACGCCGCCCCGCCCTATCTCGTCGATACCGTCGAACTGAGCTTCGACCTGGACCCGGCCAAGACCCGGGTGCTCAACAAGATGCGGCTGCGCCGGAACCCGGACGTACCGGCCCAGCCACTGCGGCTCGATGGAGAAGATCTGAACTTGGCACGCGTGCTGGTCAACGGCGCGGGTTGCTCGTTCAAGATGGATGGCAACCAACTGGTACTGGAAAGCCTGCCCGAGGGGACCGACGCCATCCAGCTGGAAATCTTCACCACCTGCGCGCCCGAGAAGAACACCCAGCTCATGGGCCTGTATGTGAGCCAGGGCACCTTCTTCACGCAATGCGAGGCCGAGGGTTTCCGCCGCATCACCTACTTCCTTGACCGCCCGGACGTGATGGCCAGCTACACCGTCACCTTGCGCGCCGACAAGGACAAATGCCCGGTGCTGCTGTCCAACGGCAATCTGGTCGAGTCAGGTGACTTGCCCGACGGCCGTCATTTTGCGAAGTGGGTCGACCCGCACAAGAAGCCCTGCTACCTGTTCGCACTCGTGGCGGGCCAGCTGGTGGCGCGCGAACAGCGCATCGTCTCGCGCAGCGGATCCGAGCATCTGCTGCAGGTTTATGTGCGCCCTGGCGACATGGACAAGACCGAGCACGCGATGAACTCGCTGATCTCGAGTGTGGCGTGGGACGAGGCGCGCTTCGGCCTGCCGCTCGATCTGGAACGTTTCATGATCGTCGCGACCAGCGACTTCAACATGGGCGCGATGGAGAACAAGGGTCTCAACATCTTCAACACCAAGTACGTGCTGGCCAACAGCGCCACCGCCACCGACACCGACTTCGCCAACATCGAGTCGGTGGTGGGGCACGAGTATTTCCACAACTGGACCGGCAACCGCGTCACCTGCCGCGACTGGTTTCAACTGAGCCTGAAGGAAGGCCTCACCGTTTTCCGCGACCAGGAATTCAGTATGGACCTGTGCGCCGAACCCTCGGCGCGCGCCGTCAAGCGCATCGAAGATGTGCGCGTGCTGCGCACCGCCCAGTTCCCCGAAGATGCAGGCCCCATGGCCCACCCGGTGCGTCCGGACAGCTATGTGGAGATCAACAACTTCTACACCGTCACGATCTACGAAAAAGGTGCCGAGGTCGTGCGCATGATGCAGACCCTGGTGGGTCGCGCCGGCTTTGCCGCCGGCATGAAGCAGTACTTCGCCCGCCATGATGGTAGCGCCGTGACCTGCGACGACTTCGCCCAGGCCATGGCCGATGCCAACCCGGGCAGCGACCTCGCCCGCCTGCTGCCGCAGTTCAAGCGCTGGTACAGCCAGGCCGGCACGCCCCTGGTGCAGGCGCGCGGCACCTACGACCCCGCGGCGCGCTGCTACACGCTCACGCTCACACAGAGCTGCGCGCCGACACCCGGTCAGTCCGTCAAGGAGCCGTTCGTGATCCCGGTGGCCCTCGGCTTGCTGGATGCGCACGGCACCGAGCTGCCGCTGCAGCTGGCCCACTGGAGCCAGCCTGAGAGCGGCACCCGCACTTTCGTGCTGACCCAGCCCAGCGAGAGCTTCACCTTCATCAACGTCGAAGCCGAACCGGTGCCGTCCATCCTGCGCGGCTTCTCCGCACCCGTGCTGCTGGACGTGGACTACAGCGACGCGCAGTTGCTGAGCCTGCTGGCGCACGACACCGACGCCTTCAACCGCTGGGAAGCCGGTCAGCGACTGGCACTTCGCCGCGCACTCATGGCCATCCGCGCGGACGGTCCGTTGCCGCGTGAGCCTCTGGACGCAGCTTTCCTGGGTGCCATGCGCGACGTGCTGCGCCACCCCTCTCTGGATGCAGCGTTCAAGGAACTGGTGCTCACCCTGCCAAGCGAAACCTACATGGCCGAGCAGCTCGATGTGGTGGATCCGCAGCGCATCCACGCGCTGCGCGAGACCATGCGCGAACAGCTCGCCCACGCACTGCACGACGACTGGGCATGGGCCTATGAAGCACACAAGGACAACGGTGCCTACCGTCCTGATCCTGTGAGCACCGGCCGTCGAGCACTGGCGGGCATGGCCCTCACCATGTTGTGCCTGGCCGCGCACGAGAACGGCAACCCGGTCTGGCCAGGCAAGGCCTTCCAGCGCTTCAAGGATGCAGGCAACATGACCGACCGCTTCAACGCGCTGTCGGCTCTGGTGGTCAGTGGCCAACCCCTCGCAAAGGATGCGCTGGCCCGCTTCCACGCCATGTTCTGCAACGAGGCCCTGGTGATCGACAAATGGTTTGCCCTTCAGGCCGGTGCGCCCGACCGCCGTGGCAACGTGCTGCCCGCCGTTCGCCAGCTCATGGCCCACCCGGACTTCAACCTGCGCAACCCCAACCGCGCGCGCAGCGTGATCTTTAGCTACTGCAGCGCCAACCCCGGAGCTTTCCACCGTGGCGACGCGGCGGGCTACGTGTTCTGGAGCGAGCGCGTGATCGAGCTCGACGCCTTCAACCCGCAGGTGGCTGCCCGGCTGGCCCGCGCGCTCGACCGCTGGAAGAAACTCGCCGATCCCTACCGCAGTGCGGCGCGAGAAGCCATCGCGCGCGTAGCGGCCAAGACGGATCTGAGCAATGACGTGCGCGAGGTCGTGACCCGCGCCCTGGCCGATTGATACAAAAAAAGAGCTAATCATGTCCAAACGCATTTCCCTCACCCGCTACCTCGTCGAACAGCAGCGCGTTGACGGTCACATTCCGGGCGACTTGCGCCTGCTGCTGGAAGTGGTCGCGCGCTCGTGCAAGAGCATCAGCCAGGCCGTCAACAAGGGCGACCTCGGTGGCGTGCTCGGCGCCGCCAGCACGGAAAACGTGCAGGGCGAAATGCAGAAGCAGCTCGACATCATCGCCAACGAAGTCCTGATCGAAGCCAACGAATGGGGTGGCCACCTGGCCGCCATGGCCAGCGAGGAAATGGAAGGGATCTACGTGGTGCCCAACCGCTACCCGCAGGGCGAATACCTGCTGCTGTTCGATCCGCTGGACGGCTCGTCGAACATCGACGTCAACGTATCGATCGGCACCATCTTCTCGGTGCTCAAGAAAGGCAACGACAAGCCCGACACCATCGAGCCCGTCAGCGAGCAGGACTTCCTGCAACCCGGCAGCCAGCAAGTGGCTGCGGGCTACTGCGTCTACGGCCCGCAGACCACACTGGTACTGACCGTGGGCGACGGCGTGGCCATGTTCACGCTCGACCGCGAGCAGGGTTCCTTTGTGCTGACCAAGGAGCATGTACAGATCCCGGTCGACACGCAGGAGTTCGCCGTCAACATGAGCAACATGCGCCACTGGGACGAACCCGTGAAGCGCTACATCGACGAGTGCCTGCAGGGCAAGGATGGCCCGCGTGGCAAAAACTTCAACATGCGGTGGGTGGCCAGCATGGTGGCCGACGTGCACCGCATCCTCACCCGTGGCGGTGTCTTCCTCTACCCATGGGACAAGCGTGAACCCGACAAACCAGGCAAGCTGCGCCTGATGTACGAGGCCAATCCCATGAGCTGGCTGATCGAACAGGCCGGAGGGGCTGCGACCGATGGCCGCCGGCGCATTCTCGACATCCCACCGGCCAAGCTGCACGAGCGCGTGAGCGTGGTCCTGGGTTCCAAGAATGAGGTGGACCGGATCACCAGTTACCACAGCACGCTATAATCTTTGGCTACAAGCCGGTGTAGCTCAGTCGGTAGAGCAGCTCATTCGTAATGAGAAGGTCGGGTGTTCGATTCATCTCTCCGGCACCAAACTGAAAACCCCGCTTCGATCACTCGAAGCGGGGTTTTTTCATGCCTGTCCCTGTCTGCAGGAGCTGGCCCTGCAGATAAGAGAGGCGGCCTCAGACCACCATGCCAGGGTTGCCCTGCATGCCCACCAGCTTGGGGGTGTTGATCTTGCGCGGTGTGATGGTCTTGTGGTTCTTGAAATACGCCTCCATCACGTCCCAGATCGGCTCGCCCTTGGCGCCTTCGGCCACCGGCGCCCAGCCAGCCACCTTGTAGGTCTTGTCCGCTTCGATGGTCTTGCCCTTGAGCATCATGTTGCTGATGCGCTTGCCCGAAGCGGCCTTGGGGTCGCAGGTGTAGGCCAGGCCGCCCACGCGCACCATGTCGCCGCCCTGCTGGTAATAGGGATCGGGGTTGAAGAGGTTGTCGCACACGTCTTCCAGCACGGTCTTGATGGTCTCACCGGACATCTCGGTCAGCGTGCTGGTCGGGTAGGTGATGGCTACCTGGTCCATCATCAGTTCGCGCGTGATGGCCTGGCCCGGCAGGATGGTGGTGCCCCAGCGGAAGCCCGGCGAGAAGGCGAGATCAGCGCCCTTCACTTCCATCAGCGCGTCCACGATGAGCTGGTCCCACGAGCCGTTGAAGTTGCCGCGGCGGTACAGGAGGCCTTCGGAGACGGCCAGCTTCTCGTCGAGCTTGGCTTTGTAGGGTGCGCGCACCTTGTCGATGTAGGCCTGCATCTCGGCGTCTGCCGGCAGCAGGTTGGCAAACACGGGCAGCAGCTTGTAGCGGAAGTCCTGCACCTTGCCTCCGCGCACGTCGAAGTCGAGCACGCCGAGGAACTTGCTGTTAGAGCCGGCGTTGGTCACCAGGGTCTGGCCTTTGGCGTTCTTGACCACGATGGGTGCAGGCATGCCGTCGTGGGTGTGGCCGCCGAGGATCGCGTCGATGCCGCTCACGCGCGAGGCCATCTTGATGTCCACGTCCATGCCGTTGTGCGAGATAACCACCACGGCCTGTGCGCCCTTGGCACGGACCTCGTCCACCATCTTCTGCATGTTCTCGTCCTGGATGCCGAAGCTCCAGTTCGGCACCATGTGCTTGGGGTTGGCAATGGGGGTGTAAGGGAAGGCCTGCCCGATCACGGCCACGGGCACGCCGTTCATTTCCTTGATGACGTAGGGCTTGAACACCTGGTCACCGAAGTCGTTGGTCTTGACGTTCTGGGCCAGGAAGTCCAGCTTGCCGCCGAAGTCCTTTTCGATGATTTCCTGCACGCGTTTCTCACCCAGGGTGAACTCCCAGTGCGGGCACATGGCGTTCACGCCCAGCAGCTTGCAGGCATCGACCATGTCCTGGCCGTTGGTCCACAGAGCGGTGGCCGAACCCTGCCAGGTGTCGCCGCCGTCGAGCAGCATGGCGTAGGGGCGGCTGGCCCGCATCTGTTTCACCAGCGTGGCCAGGTGCGCGAAGCCGCCGACCTTGCCGTAGGTCTTGGCGGCGCTCTCGAAGTTCAGGTAAGTGAAGGCATGCGCCTCGGGGGTACCGGGACGGATCTTGAAGTGCTTGAGCAGGCCCTCGCCCACGATGTGCGGTGGACGACCCACGGCATCGGCCACGCCCAGGTTCACATTGGGTTCGCGGAAGTAGATGGGCATCAGCTGCGCGTGGCAGTCGGTGAAGTGGAGAAAACTGACGTTGCCGAACTTCGGCAGGTCGTACATCGCCTGACCCGCGCCCGGTTTGCCGGCCAGCACATCCTTGTGATCCAGGGCCATGCCACCCGCGCTGGCCACAGCGAGCACCTGCATGAATTCACGACGACTGAAGCTCATAAACATTCCTTAACAATTGATTGCTGATATTTGTGCCAAATTTTTTTGACCAACACCTGCTCCCGGTGCAACACCGGGAGCAGGGTGGCCCGCAGGTCAGGCGTCCTGCGGACGGGTTTCCATCACTTGTTCACCGGCGAAGCGGGATCCAGCAACAGCGCCATCACGTCTTTGAGGTTCTGCTCGCTCAGGATGCCCTTGTGGCCGGCACGCGGCATCTGCGAGCAGGCGTTGTAGGCACGGGAGTTCCACATCTTGCCCCAGGTGTATTCCACGATGGCCTTGGAAGCTGCGGCGTTCGGGTCGGTCACACCGCGCAGCTTGCCGTAGTTGTAGAGGCTTGGGCCCAGGTTACCGAAGGAAATCTCCTCCTTGGTCATCTGGTGGCAGTTGTAGCAATTGCCGCCATTGACGTCGCTGGCCTTGTCGGTCCAGGTCAGGCCACGGCCGCTTTGAGCAATCTTCTCGCCAGACTTCCAGTCACCCAGAAACTTTCCGTCGCTGGGCATCTTGATGGTCTTCAGGGCGGCCTCTTCGATCGCCTTGGCGGTCTTTTCGTCCAGCGGCTTGCCGGCCACGTCAGCGGCGCTGCACAGGCGGTTGGCTTCGTCCTGCTTGAGGTAATCCAGCGTGGCGATGCCATTGGCCTGGAACGAGGCCGCCACCACATCGGCGTGCGCCTTGTCGTAGTCGGCTCCACCGACGCCGGTGGTGCAAGCGCTCAGCGCGACCAAGGCCAGGGGGATGAGTGCAAAAGAGATGGTTTTTTTCATGTCGCAAGTCTCCTGATCAGCGCTTGATAGCCGGCACGATGGATTCGGCACCCTTGGCGTTCACACCCATGTACACACCAAGAGCGATGGTGGCGTCGCTGCCGAACTTCGGCTCGGGGAAGCGCTGCTGGCGGTAGCAGTCGTTCAGGCGCTTCTGCATGGTCCACATCTGCGAGTTGGAGACACGGTAAGCCGGCCAGGCGGCAACGCCGATGCCATCACCCGGGTTCTTGGTCAGGTTGGGCAATTCTTGAAGGCGGATGCGGCCGCCATCGACGCCATGGCAGGACGAGCAGGCAAAGTCGTGTGGACCACCGCGCTGGAAGAACAGGCGCTTGCCCACTTCGTACATGGCCTTTTCCTGGTCGTGCGTTTGCGACAGATTGAAGCGCATGCCCTTCGACTGGGTCGCCACATAGGTCGTCATGGCCACTAGGTTGGCACCCTCACCCTTTCCGATGCTCGGCGCCGCTTTGTACAGGTCGGCTTCGCTGAAGCCTTGCAGGGTCACCATGCAATGGATCAGGCGGGTCTCCAGGTCCATGACCTTACCGGTGTCCTTGAAGTAACGCGGCAGTTCGGTGAAAGCGCCCTTGAGCACGCCGGGACCCTGACCCAGATCACATTGCTCCATCGAGGCGTTCTTGGGGCCGCGCTTTTGCTTCCACAGCTCCTCACCCTTCATCTCGAAGAGCTCAGCCGGGTTGCCGTCCTGCAGCATCTCGCGGTACTTGGCGATGCCGTCCAGCGCCGCATTGCCTTGGGCGCTGGCAGCACCCACGCCGGCGGTCAGTGCGGCTGCCACGAACACATGGCGAATGGCCACGGAATGTTTCATCTGGGGGTCTCCTTCTTCTAGCGGTTGAAAAATCAAAACGGCCAGCGACTTGCGTGGCTGGCCGTGCTGCACCAACGCCCTATCAGGCGATGGCGGCTTCGTCGGTGCGGGACTCGCCCTTGCTGTCGGTCCACTTCACCACGACCTTGTCACCCTTGGCGCCGCCTTTGAACTTGAAGGACAGGAAGGGGTTCTGCGACACGGAGCCGCTGAACATGGCCTTCAGAACGGACTTGCCGTTGCTGGTGGCTTCCACGTCCTTGATGAAGTGGGCGGGGATCAGGGCGCCGGCCGCGTCTTTGCGGGTACCGGGTTCCATGGGGTGGGACATGAGCACGCGAACGGTGGTGGTATCACCTGCGAGGGCGGCACGGATGCGCATCGGATCAGCCATGATGGACTCCTAACTTTTCAAAAATGGGATGGGGTGAAATCGTGGAATGTCGGGGGCGATCAGCCGCCGCAACCGCCCAGCGTCACTTTGGTTTCTTTGGTCGCCGAGAACAGCTTGCCGTCGGCCTTGACCACGGCAATGACGTTGGTGCTCTGGCCCATTTTCAGACGGGTCTGCACATCGGCTTCGGTACCGGCCGGGATCATGAAGGCGGCCGACAGCGGGGTCGGGTTCTTCTCGACGATCAGGTACATCTCGGTCGTGTTGGGCAGCTTGCTGGTGGCGCCCACCGGCACGACAGCACCGTTCTCGGCGATGTCAGGCGACACGACGCTGACCTGGTCGCTGGTGGCGGCGGTGCCACCAATGGCCTTGAGGGCATCTTCCAGGGTCTTGACCTGGAAGCTGGCGTGGTCCACAGCGGCCTGGGCCTGGCTCTGGGTGATGATGCCCAGGGACACCAGGGTGGCGAAGGCGCCGGTGGTCTTGATCGCGACGCGACGTGAGTTGTTCATGCTGAACTCCTTGTTGAAAGAAAATCGATGTGAAGTTTACTGATCCGGGGCACCGGCGAGCACCCAAGCCGCAAGCAGCTTGAGTTCGTCGTCCTTCAGGCCAGGCTGAGGCGGCATGGGGACCGCGCCATACATGCCCGAGCCACCCGACTTGATACGGGCAGCCACTTTGTCCAGCGCGTCTGCCTGACCTTTGTGCTTGGCAGCCACGTCCTTGTAGGACGGGCCAACCAGCTTCTTGTCAACGGCATGGCAAGCCAGGCAAGCGCTCTTGGAAGCCAGCGCCTTGGCGGCGGCGGCATCCACCGCGTAGGCACCTGCCGTTGCCAGCAGAGCCGAAGCGGCCAGGACGACTTGTTTGAAATCCATCTTCATAGCTTAAGGTCTCCTTCGGTAAAAAACGTATGGGGTTAACGAGTAAATTGACCAGCCCTTAGGGGAACACCCGGGGGTATTGGTTCCGGGTGCTTTACAACAAGGGTGAATTATTTCGCGCCGTCGACGATCCACTTGGCGATAGCCTTGGCGTCGGCATCCTTGAGCTGGTCCTGCGCGGGCATGGGAACGGCGCCCCACACACCCGAGCCACCCGCCTTGATCTTGCCCGTCAGGTAGGACTCTGCGTCGGCCTTGCCCTTGTACTTGGCAGCGATCTCGTTGAAGCCGGGTCCGACGATCTTGCTCTTGACGCCATGGCAGGCCGTGCAGGCGTTGGCGGCCAGCATGCCTTTGACAGCCGCATCGCCCGACGGCGCTGCCGCGACCACGACCGCCTTGGGTGCCGGCCCGGTACCCACTGGAGCCGTGGGTGCCGGCTTGGTCGTGTCGGCACCCCGCACCGGGCCGATGACACGGTTCTGCTCGGCGATGTTGCCGTGCGCATCACGAGCAAAGGTCGGCAGCGACGAATGCACCACGGGGTCGATTTCGCAGTTTTTCATGCAGGCCACGTTCTTCACGTCGCCCTTGCCATTGACTTTCCACAGCGGCTCGTAGAACACCATGCCGTTGCGGTTGGGCATGCGCTTCTGCACCTCGGCGATGTTCTTGTCGCTCAGCGTGAAGTCGCTCGGCACGATCTCGGCCAGGCTGAGCAGGTACGCCGTCACGCCATAGACCTCGTTGGTCGTGAGCGTCTTGGGCGCGTTCCAGGGCATGGCGCGGTTGATGTAGTCCCAGATCGTGGAGACCGTGGCCACCTTCATGATGGTGGTCTTCTGGGGAGAGATGCTCTTGCCCTCTTCCAGACCCTTCACGCGGCCGTTCTTGATGTCGTCTTTTGTCGTGCCGCCGATGATGGGTGTGAACACTTCGTTGGACTCACCAAAGCTGCCGTGGCACGAGGCGCACTTGACTTCCCAGACCGCTTCGCCCTGGGAAACGCTGCCTGCACCGGCCGGCAGGCCCTTGAAGTCAGGACGCACGTCAATATCCCAGGCCTTCACTTCGGCAGGGGTGGCGTCGCGGCCCATGTTGTGCCAGGGAGCCGTCTGCGCCAGGGCAGAACCGATCGAGAGAGCGCTCAGCGCCGCCGACAGGACAACGGCTTTCGTCGAGAGTTTAAAAATGGATTTCATCAGTACACCTGCACGTTGGAGACTTCACCGTTTTCGGACACCAGCCAGCTCTGGATGGCGTTCTGGTGGTAGACGGACTTGGTGCCGCGCACGGCACGCAGCTGGTTGATCTTGGGCTGCACGTAGCCGGTGCTGTCGATCGCACGGCTCTGCAGGATGGCGGGCTTGCCGTCCCACACCCAGTCGATGTTGAAACGCGTCATGGCCTTGGGCAGCACCGGGCCTTCGATGCGGGCGGTGCGCCAGTTGCGGCCACCGTCCACGCTCACGTCCACGCGCTTGATCGAGCCGCGGCCCGACCAGGCCAGGCCGGTGACGTTGTAGTAACCCTTGTCCAGCAGCGTCTGGCTGCCTGAGGGCGTGGTGATGACGCTCTTGGTTTCCTGGATACCGGTGTACTGGCGGTGCGTGCCATCAGGCATGTGGTCGATGTAGTGCACCGCTTCGTCCTTGGTCGCGTACTTCTGGTCGCCCACTTCGATGCGGCGCAGGTACTTGACCCAGCTCACGCCCTGGATGCCCGGCACCACCAGGCGCAGCGGGTAGCCGTTTTCCGGACGCAGCATTTCACCGTTCATGGCCCAGGCCACGATGCAGTCATCCATGGCGCGCTCAATGTCGATGGTGCGGGTCATGGAAGAACCGTCGGCACCTTCTGCCAGCACATACTTGGCAGCCTTCTTGTCGTAGCCGCACATTTCCAGCAAGGTGGACAGCAGCACACCGGTGAACTCGGAACAGCTGACCATGCCGTGCGTGTACTGCACGGTAGGCACGGCCACATTGCCCCATTCGGTGGCGGAGTTGGCACCGCATTCGATGAAGTGGATGCGCGACACGCTGGGCAGACGCATCAGGTCGTCCATGGTGAAGACGCGCTGGCGCTTCACCAGACCATTGACCATCAGGCGGTGCTTGGAAGGATCGATGTCCCACCAGCCCTGGTGATGGCGCTCAAAGTGCAGACCGCTGGGCGTGATGATGCCGAACAGCCCCTGCAGCGGCGTGAAGCTCACCGAAGCCTGATCCACACGGGTCAGACCGGGGCTCTGGCGGCGACGCAGGTTGGTCTCCCACTTGCTGGGTTTTCCATAGCCGTCTTCGATGGCCACCGCCTGCCCCAGACCGGTGGTGTGCTCCGGCATTTTCAGAATGGCTTCTTCGCCTTCGGCGGCCATCGCACGCGTGGCAACGCCAGCCGAGGCCGCCACACCGGCACCCATGGCCAGTGCTTTGCCCATGAAGCTGCGACGTGCCTTGCGGGCGTCTTCCAGCTTCTCGGGGCTCAGAAAATTCTCCGGCGCGGGAATCACGCGCCCAATCACGTCGCTCAAGTCTTTAGACACTTGCTTTTTCCTTCTGGTTGGCAGGGGGATGGCGTTTTGCCGCGGCCGACGGGCCTTGGCCGGGTGTCAGGTCATCCACGAACTGGTTGATGGCCTGACGGGGGATCGATGCATGCTCGGTGCGGCCGAGCACCTGGGTCGACACCGTTCGGCACAGTTCGACGTACATGGGATCGGCCACTTTGTAAAAAATCTGGGTGCCTTCTCGGCGACGCGACAGCATGCCAGCCTGGTACATCAAGCCCAGATGGCGGGATGCATTGGCCTGAGCGAGTCCGGTCACCTTGATGATCTCGTTGACACACTTCTCGTCCTGGCACAAGGCGTGCAGGATGCGCAGGCGCGTCGGTTCGCCGAGCACGCTGAAGTAGCGTGCTACAGACTCGAAAACCTCGTGCATGTCATCCACCGACTTGTCTCCAGCGCTGTTGATCATTCGGCCTCAACTATATGATTGAATGCCTATATATAGATTAGTGTAAACCCGGACTCCAACACTTTTCTGACACTTGGGTGCATGTCCACCGCAGTCCAGGATCTGACCCGCAACACCAACAGCGTCAGCCAGCACTGCGACCATTTCCCAGCCTGGATTGAACGGCGTGCCCCTGCGTCCGCCAACCGCCCATGCTGCCGTTCGCTGCGACCATCGCGCGGCCCACCCGCTAGGGTTATTACGGTTTGGGGTCGGATGGGGCCAGCGATAACATAAGTACTATCTAAATATACGGAACCATGGATGTAGCATCGCTACAGCCGTTCGGTCCTGATTTGGACGGCGATATGTGCAACCACTCTTCTGGAGCGAAGATGATCCAAAAAATGAAATGGCTGGCTGCCGGTGCCCTGTGCGCCGCCACGTTCGGGGCCCAGGCTGAAGTGAGCCAGGTGCGCGTGTGGGCAGCGGCCTGCGCCAACTGCCACGGCACCATGGGCAAGGCGGAACCCGGCAACGAGTCTCTCGCGGGCAAGGACAAGGACGAGCTGTACCAGAAGATGATGGACTTCAAGACGGGCCGCAAGCCGGCCACCATCATGCACCAGCTCTCCAAGGGCTATTCGGATGAGCAGCTCCAGCAGCTGGCCGCCTACTTTGCCAGCCTCAAGAAATAAGGAGCCACCAACATGAAACGTCGTCAATTTGTACAAACGCTGGGTGCTGGTTCGGCCGCTGCCGGCCTGGGTCTCTTCGGTGGCTGCGCCTCGGGTGGCGGCAACGGTGCCAAGGTGGTGGTGGTGGGTGGCGGCTACGGCGGTGCCACCGCCGCCAAATACGTGCGTCTGTTCTCGGAGCAGGGCATCCAGGTCACGATGATCGAGCCCAACCCGTCTTTCATCTCCTGCCCGATCTCCAACCTGGTGATCCAGGGAAGCAAGACCATCGCCGACATCACCACGCCCTACGACAACCTGGAAAAGCGCCACGGCGTCAAGGTCGTTCGCGACATGGTGGCCAGCATCGACGCTGAAAAGCGCATGGTCAAGCTCGCCAGCGGCGGCGAGATCCCCTACGACCGCCTGATCCTCTCGCCCGGCGTCGATTTCATGTGGGAAAGCCTGCCCGGCATGGCCAAGGACGGCGCCAAGGACAAGGTGCTGCACGCCTGGAAAGCCGGTGCCCAGACCGTCGCCCTGCGCAAGCAGCTCGAAGCCATGCCCGATGGCGGTGTGTACGCGCTGTCGATCCCGCTGGCGCCGTACCGCTGCCCGCCCGGCCCCTACGAACGGGCCAGCCTGGTGGCCAACTATTTCAAGAAGGCCAAACCCAAGAGCAAGGTCGTGATCTTCGACGCCAACGACGACATCCAGTCGAAGAAAGGCCTCTTCCTGAAGGCCTGGAAGGATCACTACGACGGCATGATCGAGTACCGCCCCAAGCACAAGGTCACCGACGTCGACGCCGCCACCAACACCCTGAAGTTCGAATTCAACGAAGACTTCAAGGCCGGCGTGGCCAACGTGGTGCCGAGCATGCGCGCGGGTGACATTGCCGTGAAGACAGGCCTGGCGACCGCCAACAACCGCTGGTGCGAGGTGGACTTCCTGACCTTCGAATCGAAGGCCGCGAAGAACATCCACGTGCTGGGTGACTCCATCCAGATCGCACCCGGCATGCCCAAGTCGGGACACATGGCCAACCAGCACGCCAAGACATGCGCCGCCGCCGTGGTCGCGCTGCTGCAAGGCAAGGAGCCGCTGGCGCTGCCGATCTACGCCAACACCTGCTACAGCTTCGTGACCGACGAAGACGTGGTGCACGTGGCCAGCGTGCACCGCTACGATGCCGAGAAGAAAACGATGCTGACGGTACCGGGCTCCGGTGGTGTGTCGGTGGCCGCCAGCGAACTTGAAGGTCGCTACGCCCACGCCTGGGCACGCAACATCTGGGCCGATACACTGGCCTGAATCCCGGCAGCGCCCCGGCGCAAGCCGGGGCGCTTTTTTTCGTTCCAAGACATCCGTCAGAGGTCCTGCCATGAAGGCCGCCCGATTCCACGCCCTTTTCCGATCCGTCGCCGCAGCCGCCCTGCTGCTGGGCAGCGCCGCCGCCTGGGCGCAAGCCGATGAAGCCCGAGCCAAGAAAATTGCCGGAGGCTCCTGCTTCTTGTGCCACGGTGCCCAGGGTGAATCCACCAGCGAGGTGTTTCCCCGACTGGCGGGACAGCATGCCGAGTACGTGGCCAAACAACTGACCGCCTTCAAGAGCGGCCAGCGCAAGAGCACGGCGATGGCAGAGATGGTGTCCAAGCTCACGCCCGACGAGATGCTGGCGCTGGGCAAGTACTACGAAAAGATGAACCTGCCGCGCGAAGAGGCGAAGGATCCGCAGCTCGCGGCCATGGGGCGCTACATCTACCACAACGGCAACAAGTTCAGCGGCGTGCCCGCCTGTGCAAGCTGCCATGGCAGCAATGGTGAGGGCGCGGCCAACCTGCCCCGTCTGGCGACCCAGTTCTCGGGCTACATCCACACCCAGCTGAAATCCTTCAACAAGCGCGACCGCACCAACGACAACGCGGTGATGCACACGGTGGTGGAGAAGATGACCGAGCTGGAAATGGCGGCGGTGGCCGAATACGTCAGCAGCAAATAGGCGCCCTACCCTGGCGGGTTCAAAGCAGAACGGCGCTCCCTGGAGCGCCGTTCTGCTTGTGCTTCAAGGCGATCAGGCCACCTTGGCCGCGAGCTCACCCTTGTCGTAGCGCTTCTGCATGGTCTCCAGGCTGTGCACCTGTGTGATCTTGCTGGCCATGCCGGCGGCACCGAAGGCCTCGTAGCGCGCGGCACAGATGGCCTGCATGGCCTTGGTGGCTTCCTTGTAGAACTTGCGCGGATCGAAGTTCTTGCGGTCTTCGGCCAGGTGCTTGCGGATGGCGCCGGTGCTGGCCATGCGCAGGTCGGTGTCGATGTTGACCTTGCGCACGCCGTTCCTGATGCCTTCGACGATCTCTTCCACCGGCACGCCGTAGGTCACGCCCATGTCGCCACCGTACTGGTTGATGATCGCGAGCCAGTCTTCCGGCACGCTGCTGGAACCGTGCATCACCAGGTGCACGTTGGGGATGCGCTGGTGGATCTCTTTCACACGGTCGATGCGCAGCACCTTGCCACTGGGCTTGCTGCTGAACTTGTAGGCGCCGTGGCTGGTGCCGATCGCAATGGCCAGCGCGTCGACCTGGGTCTTGCTCACGAAGTCGGCGGCTTCATCGGGGTCGGTCAGCAGCATGGAGTGGTCCATCTCGCCTTCCGCACCGTGGCCGTCCTCCTCGCCGGCCTTGCCGGTTTCCAGCGAGCCCAGGCAACCGAGTTCACCTTCGACCGACACGCCGCAGGCGTGGGCCAGGTCCACCACCTGCTTGGTGGTGTTGACGTTGTACTCGTAGCTCGACGGTGTCTTGCCGTCGGCCAGCAGGCTGCCGTCCATCATCACCGAACTGAAGCCCGACTGGATGGAACGGAAGCAGATGGCGGGCGCGGCGCCGTGGTCCTGGTGCATGCAGACCGGGATATGCGGGTACATCTCGATCGCGGCGGAAATCAGGTGGCGCAGAAAGGGCTCGCCCGCGTAGGAGCGTGCACCGGCCGAACCCTGCAGGATGACCGGGCTGTTCACCTTGTCTGCCGCCTGCATGATGGCCTGCACCTGCTCCATGTTGTTGACGTTGAAGGCCGGCAGGCCGTAGTTGTGCTCGGCGGCGTGGTCGAGCAGCTGGCGAAGGGAAATGAGTGCCATGGTGGGCTCCTTGAAAAGTTGAGACTGAAAAGTGGATCGGTGGGCTGCGCAGAAGCTCAGTCGCCCGCGCGGCGCGCCAGCACCTCGAACGCCGGCAGGGTCTTGCCCTCCAGCACTTCGAGGAAAGCACCACCGCCGGTGGAGATGTAGCCCACGTCCTT
>JAABQK010000017.1 GCA_011391495.1 Hydrogenophaga sp. | reverse complement strand
GGCCCGGATCCGGCAACTCACGCGCCGCTCGGGCGGGTGCAGCATGGAGGAAACGGTAGAAAAGCTCAGGCCCTATGTGCTGGGATGGAAGACGTACTTTGGGCTGGCGCAAACGCCGGGAGTCTGGCGAGCGCTGGACGAATGGCTGCGCCACCGCCTGAGGGCCATCCAGCTCAAGCACTGGAAGCGGTCCAACACGATCTACCGGGAACTCAAGGCACTGGGGGCCAGCGAGGATGTCGCCCGACAGGTGGCGGGCAACTGCCATTGTTGGTGGCGAAACAGCGCCAAGCTGCTCAATAGCGTGCTGACCATTGCGTACTTCGACGGGTTGGGGGTGCCAAGGCTGTCGTGACCTCAAGCTCTTGAACCGCCTAGTGCGGACCCGCATGCTAGGTGGTGTGGCAGGGGTGCCTCCTATGATGGGGGTCCCCTATGCCGATTGGTGAATGCATCACTGAAGTCCCGTCAAAGACGGCTCAAGATGAACAGCGGGTGTCATCCCGTGTTCAGGAGCAAACCATGTCCCGGAAAAAATCCCTTGCATCCATGCGTCTGCGGTGGTCCTTGGCGGCCGTGCTGCTGTGTGGCCTCAGCCTGCCGACGCTCGCCGCCAGCACCAAGGCCGCGCAGGGCGGGAGCGGCAAACCAGCCAAAGTGAGCTTCGTGGGAGCGCCTTCCGACGAGAGCCCGGCGGCGCGCGACAAACGCCTCAAGCGCGAGTGCAAGGGCCGGCCCAATGCGGGCGTGTGCCTCGGGCGTACCCGGTAGCGGGAGCGGATCTTCCTGCTGGCCGGGGTGGTGCGGGCCGGCGGCTTCGGGTCCCTGGGGGGCGCATTTGCACCCGCGCATGCAAAAAATTCAAAACCGGTCCGAAGCGCGGCCGCTACCATGGCGGCCATGAGTTCCAGCCCCAATGAATCCCCCCGTCAGCTGATCGATCAGGTGAAGGCCGCTGCGTCGGCGCGCAGGCCCTTGCGCATCATCGGTGGCGACACCAAGGCCTTTTACGGTCAGCCCACCGCGGGCGACGCCTTGTCCACCACCGTCTGGCAGGGCATCGTCAGCTACGAGCCGAGCGAGCTCGTGGTGACGGTGCGCGCCGGCACCCCGCTGGCCGAGCTGGAGACAGCGCTGGCCGAGAAGGGCCAGTGCCTGCCTTTCGAGCCGCCGCGCTTTGGCGCCGCGTCCACCGTGGGTGGCGTGGTCGCGGCCGGACTGGCCGGCCCGGCACGCGCCAGCGCCGGTGGCGTCCGGGACTACGTGCTGGGCGTGCAGTTCATCAACGGCCGGGGTGACTGGCTGACCTTTGGTGGCCAGGTCATGAAAAACGTGGCCGGCTACGACGTCAGCCGGGTCATGGCGGGCTCGCTGGGCACGCTCGGCGTCATCACCGACGTCAGCCTCAAGGTGCTGCCGGTGGCGCCCGCCGAGGCCACGCTGGTGTTCACGCTGCCGCAGCACGATGCACTGGAGCAGTTGCACCGCTGGGGCGGCCAGCCGCTGCCGCTGAATGCGAGCTGCTGGGTCAAAGACGAAACCCAGGCGGGTTCCCCCGAGCTGTTGTTCCTACGCCTGCGCGGCGCGGTGGCGGCAGTGGAATCGGCCAGTGAGCGCCTGATCCGCGAGGCGGGTGGCCAGCGCATGGACCAAACGCAGGCCGGCCCCGACTGGGCCGCCTGCCGCGACCAGAGCCTGCCGTTCTTTGCCGCAGCGGCACCCGACCTCTGCCTCTGGCGTCTGTCGGTGCCGCAGACCGCGCCGGTGCTGCCAGTGCCCTATGCACAGCTGATCGAGTGGCAGGGCGCCCAGCGCTGGCTGTGGGCACCCGCAGCGGCGGCCGCCGAGTTGCGCGCAGCGGCAGCCGCGGTCAACGGCCATGCCACCCTGTTCCGTGCCGGGGCCGACGCAGCGCCGGGCGTGCCGCGTTTCGACCGGTCAAGTGCCGCCATCGAAGCGATCACGCAACGCCTGCGCGCCGAGTTCGACCCGGCAGGCATCTTCAACCCGGGCCGAATGGTCTGAAAGCACGCTCGGCATGCAAACCCAACTCTCCCCCGAATACCAGCAACGCGCGGACGGCCGCGCGGCCGAAGCCATTTTGCGCAAATGCGTGCACTGCGGCTTCTGCACCGCCACCTGCCCGACCTACCAGTTGCTCGGCGACGAGCTCGATGGTCCTCGCGGTCGCATCTACCTGATGAAGCAGGTGCTGGAAGGCGCCGAGCCCACGCGCAAGACGCAGCTGCACCTGGACCGGTGCCTCACCTGCCGCAATTGCGAAAGCACCTGCCCCAGCGGCGTGGACTACGGCCACCTGATCGACATCGGTCGCAAGATCGTGGACGAGAAAGTGCCGCGCCCGGCGGGCGAGAAAGCGGTGCGCTGGCTGCTGAAGGAGGGCCTGCCCTCGCCGTTGTTCGGCCCGGCCATGAAGCTCGGCCAGCTGGTGCGCCCGCTGCTGCCCGGGACCCTGAAGAACAAGGTGCCAGCGAAACAGAACGCCGGGCGCTGGCCGGGCCAGACCCATGCGCGCAAGGTGCTCCTGCTCGCCGGCTGCGTGCAGCCGGCCATGATGCCCAACATCAACAGCGCCACCGCACGCGTGCTCGACGCCGCTGGCCTCCAGACCGTGATCGCCCCCAAGGCCGGCTGCTGCGGCGCGGTGAAGTTCCACCTGAACGACCAGGACGGTGGCAAGGCCGAGATGCGCGCCAACATCGACGCCTGGTGGCCGCACGTCGAAGCCGGCGTGGAAGCCATCGTCATGAACGCCTCGGGCTGCGGTGTCACGGTCAAGGAATACGGCCACATCCTGGCTGACGACCCGGTCTACGCGGCCAAGGCCGCGCGCATCAGCGAACTGACCCAAGACCTGAGTGAGCTGCTGCCCGCGCTGGTGCCGGTGCTCAAGCCGAAGCTCGCGAAGCAACCCGACGCGAAGAAGGTGATCGGGTTCCACCCGCCCTGCACGCTGCAGCACGGCCAGCAGCTCAAAGGCGGTGTGGAGACGCACCTGAGCGCGCTCGGCTTCACCGTGCAGGTGGCGAGGAACGAAGCGCATCTGTGCTGTGGCTCGGCCGGCACCTATTCGGTGCTCAACCCCGGGTTGTCGTACCAGCTGCGCGACCGCAAGCTCGGCCACCTGAGCGAACTGAAACCCGACGTGATCACCAGCGCCAACATCGGTTGCATCACCCACTTGCAAAGCGGCACGGCCACGCCGGTGCGGCACTGGATCGAGCTGCTGGACGACGCGCTGGCCTGAGACGGGCGGGCATGGGCGCACGCCCCGGCGCAGCTGCTGAGCCGGAACATTCTCCCCTGTGTCATGCCTATGGGGTGTGCAGCCTGTAAGCTGGGGGTGCGCTGCCGTCGGCGTCCGGTACAGCGCCTTCTGTTCACGACGCCATCAAAGGATTGATCATGGGTTTCTTCAGCAACATTCTGGAAAAGCTGGGCATGAAAGAGGCGGCCGCAGCGCCTGTCATCACGCCGCCTCCTGCTGCCGCTGCGCCGGCGCCCGCACCGGTGGTGGCGTCTGCCCCGGCTGCGCCCGTGGTCAATCCCATCGCGATGGTGGACGTGGTCACGCTGCTGACCGAAAAGGCCGCCAACCACCCGGAAAAGCTCAACTGGAAGACCTCCATCGTGGATCTGCTCAAGCTGCTGGGCCTGGACAGCAGCCTGGCCGCCCGCAAGGAACTGGCCAAGGAGCTCTACTGCCCCGACGACAAAATGGCCGACTCCGCCCAGATGAACATGTGGCTGCACAAACAGGTGCTGGGCCATATCGCCGCCAACGGCGGCAACATTCCGAAAGAACTGCTCTGATCTGCGCATGATCCCCGCGCTCGCCGCCCTGCTCGTGTTCCAGCTCATCGGCGAAGCGCTGGTGCGCACGCTGGCCGTGCCGGTGCCGGGGCCGGTGGTGGGCATGGCGCTGCTGCTGCTGACGCTGGTGCTGCGGCCTTCGCTGCTGCACGCCATCAAGCCCACCGCGCAGACGCTGCTGCAGCACCTCTCGCTGCTCTTCGTGCCTGCGGGCGTGGGCGTGATGCTGCACCTGCAGCGCCTGGGCGACGAGGCGCTCGCCATTGGTGTGGCGCTGGTGGTCAGTACGCTCGTGGGGCTGGCCAGTGCGGCGCTCACCATGGCCTGGCTGATGAAGCGGGTGGGGTCGCGCGCAGACGAGGACACGCCATGAACGAAGGCCTGCCGATCGCCGGCATGGCGGTCGGCCGCCTGGCCGATGTCTGGGTCTACCTTTCGGCCTCGCCGCTGCTGGGCCTCACGGTCACGTTGCTGGTGTACCACGGAGCTTTCGTGGCCTACCGGCGCAGCGGCTTTCATCCGCTCGCCAATCCGGTGGCCCTGTCGGTCATGGTGCTCGGCGCGCTGCTCTGGGGTACGGGCACTCCCTATGCCACCTACTTCGAAGGCGCGCAGTTCGTGCACTTCCTGCTCGGGCCGGCCACGGTGGCGCTGTCGGTACCGCTGTTCGAGCAGCTCGCGCGCCTGAAGCGCCTGTGGCTGCCGATGCTGGGGGCGCTGGTGGTCGGCACGCTGGCGGCCACGGTCACCGCCATCGGCGTGGGCTGGATGCTCGGTGCCAGCAAGGCCACCATCGCCTCGCTGGCGCCCAAGTCGGTCACCGCGCCGGTCGCCATGGGCATTTCGGAAAAGATCGGTGGCCTGCCCACGCTCACCGCCGTGCTGGTGGTGTGCACCGGCATTCTGGGTGCGGCCAGCGCGCGCTACCTGTTCGATGCGCTGCGCATCAAAGACCCGACGGTGCGCGGCTTCGCGCTGGGCACCGCGGCACACGGCATCGGCACCGCGCGGGCGTTTCTGGTGAGCGAGGAAATGGGCGCCTTCGCCGGCCTGGCCATGGGTCTGTCCGCGCTGTTCAGCGCGGTGGCGCTGCCGCTGGTGGCGGGCTGGCTGCTGCGCTGGGTATAGGCCCTCTCCCCGCGCCGGCTTCGCCGGGCCACTCGCATCGCCCCTGGGGGGTGACGCCGCAGGCGGCGCTGGGGGTGTTCACCCGAGTGCGGCTTCGATGTCTTTCGCCAGTTTCTCCGGCGCGTCCTGCGGCGCGTAGCGCCTGATCACGCGCCCGTCCTTGCCGACGAGAAACTTGGTGAAGTTCCACTTGATGGCCTTGCTGCCGAGCAGGCCCGGGGCTTCGGCGCTGAGCCACTGGTAGAGCGGGTGGGCCTCGGCGCCGTTGACGTCGATCTTGCTCATCATGGGAAAGCTGACACCGAAATTGCGCTGGCAGAAGGTTGCAATTTCTTCGTTGCTGCCCGGGTCCTGGCTGCCAAACTGGTTGCAAGGGAAGCCCAGCACCACCAGTCCGCGCGAGCCGTAGGTTTTATGCAACTGTTCCAGTCCACCGAATTGCGGTGTGAAGCCGCAGGCGCTGGCGGTGTTGACGATCAGCAGCGGCCTGCCTCGGAACTGGTCCAGCGCCACGGTTTTGCCGTCGATGGACTGGGCTTCGAAGTCGTAAAGGGTGGCCATGCTGCGGAACTCCTGCGGTTGCGGTGGGGTGTCCGATTGTGGCGGCTCCCTCTGCCGTCAGCGAGATGTGTCACGCTTGTGTCGAATGCTTCAAGGGAAACCGTGCAGGGTATGCACCAGAACGGGCATACTTTCCTTTTTCTAATTCCTTCGTACTCACCAGAGGCGGGTTAATGGCAGGTTCTTACACGGTGGCCCTGGTGGGCTTTCCCCAAAACGAGTCCACGACGTTCGAATCGTTTTTCAGACTGGCCGCCCGCCGGCCGCCCAGCTATGTGGTGCAGGACGAGGTGATGGACGCACAGATCCTGGTCGTCAATGCCGACAACCTGCAGGCGGTGCACCTGGTGCAGCACGCCGACCTGCCGGGCAAGGTACTGCTGATCGGCAACAGCGATGGCGGGACCGGCTGGCCGTTGCAGCGCAAGCCGGTGAAGCTGGTGGCGGTGCTGGCCGCACTGGACGCCATCGTGGGGGTGGCTCCGCCCGCGTCCATGCCCCAGCGCGCAGCTTCCGCGACCGGTCCTGTCGCCACCCGCTCCGAGGGCTCGAAAGCTGCAGCGCCAGTCGCCGAGCGCCGCCGGCCTGCGGCAAGTCTGGGCCAGGTCGCTGACCGCGGCTTTGCTGCGACCGAACCGTTCCAGGGTGCGTCGGTTCAGCCGATGGTGCCCGCGCTGCCCGCCCGGCGCAGCAAACGCGCCGATTCCGAATTCCCCGCCACACGCCCCATGCCGCGTTCGGCCATGCTGCCAACGGCCAGTCCCGCCGCGCCCGCGGCGGTCCCCGCTCCGGCAGCGGCGCGGCGCCCGGGTGCTGCCGCCGGGCAGAAGCCGGGCGTGATGCGGCTCACCGATTTCGGCGGACTGGACGAACTGCCCGCCGCCGCGCCGGCGTCCGTGCCCTCGCGCCACCCGCGTTCCAGCGCTCCGCCGCGCTCGCGGCTGGGCCAGAACAAGGCGCAGGTTCCCGAGGTCCAGCGCGGCGACATGCTGCTGGTGGCGGAAAGTCTGGTGGAGGGACGCATCCTGCACAAGCGGTTCAAGCGCTATGGCCTGTCGATCGACTGGTCGCGCGAGGCGCCGCAGGCGCTGGTGATGCTCAAGGCCCACCCCTACCGCCTGGTGGTGATCGACCGCCTCAATGGCGAACCCGATGCCTACCAGGTCTGTCGAGCCGTCAAGCAGCAGAAACGCCCCACCGGTGCGCCCGTGGTCATCATGTTTGCGCCGACGGCGGGCAGCATGGACCGCATGAAGGCCGGTCTGGCCGGCAGCGATGCCTACCTGTCGCGCTCGGTCGGCGAGTCCGAGCTGTACAAGGTGCTGGCCCAGCACCGCCTGGTCAGCCTGGACGGCTTTGAGCGCACCAACATCGGTTTCTGAACCTCCGGCGCGGCGCGCGGGGGCTAGCCGTGGAGATCGTCGCGCCGGGCGATCTCCAGCAGCCGTTCCAACTCCACGCCGTGGTGGCGCTGGTTGTGCTGGTGCCATTTCATGATCAGCCACATGAAGCCGGCCACCACCAGGCCGAAGGCGGTGATGGCCGCAAAGGCCGACAGGCCGGCCGCGGTGGAGAAGCTGTACGCCGCACCCAGCACGAGGATGCAGGCCTGTTCGTTGAAGTTCTGCACCGCGATCGAGCGGCCCGCGCCCATGAGGTTGTGTCCGCGGTGCTGCAGCAGCGCGTTCATCGGCACCACCAGGAAGCCACCCAGGCCGCCGAGCAGCACCAGGAACGGCGCGGCGACCCAGACGTTGTCGATGAAGTTCATCAGGATCACCAGCACGCCCATGGCAATGCCCAGCGGCATCACGCGCGTGGCCTGCTCCAGCCGCATGCGCATGGAGGCGACCACCGCGCCCACCGCGGTGCCCAGCGCCACCACGCCGACGAGTGACGAGGCCTGCGTGGTGCTGTAGCCCAGCGCGGCGCCGGCCCAGGCCAGCACGATGTAACGCAGGTTGCCCGAGACGCCCCAGAACAGCGTGGTGGTGGACAGGGAGATCTGACCGAGGTGGTCTCGCCAGAGCCGGCTGTTGCAGCGCCAAAAATCCGGCAGCAGGGCCAGCGGGTTCTTCGGCATCGGGCGCGGCGTCACACCGGTGAGCGGGATGCGGGTGTTGAACCAGGCCGCCAGCGCGTACACCAGCACCAGCGCGGCGATCGCCGCCTCGGCCGGGTGTTGGATGCCCGTGTGCAGGCCCGGCAGGTCCAGGGCCAGCAGCCTGGCCGACACCCAGGGTGCCACGAGCTGTCCGCCGAGCAGCACGCCCAGGATGATGGAAGCGATGGTCAGGCCTTCGATCCAGCCGTTCGCCTTGACCAGCTGCGAAGGCGGCAGCAGTTCGGTGAGGATGCCGTACTTGGCGGGAGAGTAGGCGGCTGCACCCAGGCCCACCAGGGTGTAGGCCAGCAGTGGGTGCACGCCCACCAGCATCAGCAGGCAGCCCACCACCTTGATGGCGTTGCTGACAAACATCACCTGGCCCTTGGGCCTGGCGTCGGCGAACGCGCCCACGAAAGGCGCCAGCGCGACGTAGAACAGCGCAAACAGCGGCACCAGTGCCGCACTTTGCCATTCGGGCGCAGCGCGGCTGCGGAGCAGTTCGATAGCGGCCACGAACAGCGCGTTGTCAGCCAGGGAGCTGAAAAACTGCGCCGTCATGATGGTGTAGAAGCCGCGCTTCATGAAGATGATTTTGGGGGCCAGACCTGGTCAAGCGCAGGGCTTGAGGCGGCATTTTTGTGCGAAAGTTCGACGTCCGGTCTCCAACGATGCTGGGTTATAGCACGGCATATGTGACCGTCTGTAAATCCCCCGGCCGCACCCTGCCCACCCGCCATGCCCCGTCCGATCCTCGCCACCGTCCACCCCGAAGCCCTGCAGCACAACCTGAACCAGGCCCGCCTGCGCGTGCCCGACGCCCGCGTCTGGGCGGTGGTCAAGGCCAATGCCTACGGACACGGCATCGAGCGCTGTTTTGACGCTCTGCGGTCCGCGGATGGCTTTGCCCTGCTGGACCTGGCCGAGGCCGAACGGATCCGTGCGCTGGACTGGCGTGGCCCGATCCTGCTGCTCGAAGGGGTGTTCGAGCCACGCGATCTGGAGCTCTGTTCGCGCCTGCATCTGTGGCACACGGTGCACTGCACCGAGCAGATCGACTGGCTGGCGGCCCACAAGACGCAGGTGCCGCACCGCGTCTTCCTCAAGCTCAACAGCGGCATGAACCGCCTGGGCTTCGCGCCCACCGCCTTTCGCGCGGCGTGGGCTCGACTCAACGCGCTGCCGCAGGTGGACGAGATCTCGCTCATGACGCACTTCAGCGACGCCGACGGCCCGCGTGGCATCGCCCACCAGGTGGCCGCCTTCGAGGCCGCCACGGCCGACCTGCCGGGTGAGCGCACCCTGTGCAACAGCGCGGCCATCCTGCGGCACGCCCAGTCGCCCCTGCGCGGCGAGGGCGTGAGCACGCTGGCCGCCGACTGGGTTCGTGAGGGGATTGCGCTCTACGGCAGCGCGCCCGATTTTCCGGCAGGCAGTGCCGCTGGCTGGCATCTGCAGCCGACCCTGACGCTGGCCAGCCGTCTGATTGGCGTGCAGCAGCTGCAGGCGGGCGACACCGTGGGCTATGGCTCGACCTTCAGCGCGGACACGCCCCTGCGCGTGGGTGTGGCGGCCTGTGGCTACGCCGACGGCTACCCGCGCCATGCGCCGACCGGCACGCCGGTGCTGGTGGGCGGGGTGCGCACGCGGGTCGTGGGCCGGGTGAGCATGGACATGATCACGGTGGACCTTTCGCCGCTGGACGCCGCCGGGGTGCCCTGTGGCATCGGGTCCGAGGTGGTGCTGTGGGGGCGCTCTGCGGCGGGCGGGATGCTGCCGGTGGACGAGGTGGCCGCGTCGGCCGGGACGATTGCCTATGAGCTGCTGTGCGCAGTGGCGCCCCGCGTGCCGTTTGCAGCATCCTAGGCGCCGCCGCCGTTCCTCTTGCTTGTCCAGCCCGGCCGTTACCTAATACGCGAAGCCAGTCCTTGCCAGACCGCCGTGCCGGCAGGGGCAGGAACCTCGATGTCATTGTACCCCTGGGGGTATATGTGTATACTGTGGTCCGTATAGGAGAAAGCACACCATGAACGCCCGGATTTCCCGCCGAATTTCGCATGCCCCGACCGTCGCTACCCCGTCGCTGACGCAGGCTGGCACCGGCCAGCGCCGTTGGGTGCTGGGCGGATTCACGCTGGCCCTTGTGACCGGAGCGGGCCTGCTGCTGTCGGGCGGGGTGCGGGCGGCGGACGAGACCCGGGTGGCCGCGCCGCAGGTGCCGGTGCTGCAGGTCGGCGCCCAGGCCGTGGGCGCCGGGCTGCAGCTGGACGGCAACCTGCAGGCGGTGCGCCAGAGCGTGCTGTCGGCCCAGGCCTCGGGCCGCATCGCCACGCTGTCGGTCAAGGCGGGTGACCGCGTCAAGGCGGGCCAGGTGCTGGCCGTGATCGACGACCGTGCCACCCAGGCCGGGGTGGCCCAGGCGCAGGCCAGCTTCGCGCAGGCCGATGCCAACCTGGCCAATGCCAGGGCCGCCTACGAGCGCACGCGCGACCTGCGCGCTCAGGGTTTCGTGGCCCAGGCGGCGCTCGACTCGGCGCTCGCCCAGTACAAGGCCGCTCAGGCGGGTGCAGCGGCGGCCCGTGCGGGTCAGACCCAGGCCAGCGTGGCCCAGGGCTTCACCCGCCTGACGGCGCCGTACGACGGCTGGGTGTTGCAGACACACGCCGAAGCCGGTGCCCTGGCCCTGCCGGGTTCCCCGGTGCTCACGGTGTACGCCCCGCAGCCGATCCGCGCGGTGGTGCATGTACCGGCCTCCCAGCAGACGCTGGCGCAGCAGGCGCAACGCATCGAGGTGCAGCTGCCCGGCACGGACCGATGGGTGAGCCCGGCCGCCAAGACCAGTCTGCCCGCGGCCGACCCGGTGTCGCAGACGGTGGAGTGGCGGCTGGACCTGAGTGAGGCCGATGGCGCCAACCAGGTGCCCGGTCGCCAGGTGCGTGTGCGTTTCGTCGGTGGTGCGGGCTCACCGGACAGCCAGCGGCTGCTGGTGCCCGATACCGCACTGCTGCGCCGCGGTGAACTGACCGGCGTGTATGTGGTGGCCACCAAGGGTGAAGGCAAACCCGCCGGTTTTGCGCTGCGTGCGGTGCGCACGGGAGCCTCTCACGGTACCGCGGGTGTGGAAGTGCTGGCGGGCCTGAAAGCGGGTGACCGCGTGGCGCTGGACCCGGTGCGTGCCGGTCTGGCGGGTGCCGTGCCGGTGGCTCAGTGAGGACGGTACCATGAGCCAAGAACACGACCACACGCCGCCGGGCACCAGCCCAGCCGGCGCCTCCGAAAAACTGGGTTTCTCCGGTTCGGTGGCCCGCGCCTTCCAGGCCAACGCCATCACGCCCCTGCTGGCGCTGGTGGCGCTGCTGCTGGGTTTCTTCGCCGTCATGGTGACGCCGCGGGAAGAAGAGCCGCAGATCAACGTGACCATGGCCAACGTGCTGATCCCCTTCCCCGGGGCATCCAGCGCGGACGTGGAAAAGATGGTGGCGGCACCGGCCGAACATGTGCTGTCGCAGATCCAGGGCATTGAGCACACCTACTCCGTGGCGCGCCCCGGCGTGGCGGTGCTCACGGTCCAGTTCAAGGTGGGTGTGCCACGCACCGACGCGCTGGTGCGCCTGTACGACGTGCTCAACGCCAACCAGGACTGGCTGCCCCAGGGCCTGGGCGTGCTCACCCCGATCGTCAAGCCCAAGGGCATCGACGACGTGCCGGTGCTGGCGGCCACGCTCTGGACCAAGGACGCGCAGAGCGCTCTTGACCTGGAACGTGTGGCGCATGCGGTGGAGACCGAACTCAAGCGCGTGCCCGGCACGCGCGAAGTGGTCACCATCGGTGGCCCGGGCCGCGCGGTGCATGTGTGGCTGGATCCGGCCCGATTGCGCGAGCGTGGCGTCAGCGTGCAGGCGTTGCAGGGGGCCATTGCCTCGGCCAACCAGGCCATGCCTTCGGGTTCGGTGATCAACCCTGGCGCCGCACCCGGCGAGCCCGGCATGCTCAGCGTGGAGACGGGCGAGTTTCTGCAGAGCGCGCAGGATGTGGGCGACATCGTGGTCGGCGTCACTGGCCGGGCGGGTGAGGGCCGTCCGGTCTACCTGCGCGAGGTGGCCCGGGTGGAAGCCGGCGCCCAGTTGCCGAAACGCTACGTCTGGTTCACGCCCGGTGCCGCGGCCGACGACGCCCTGGCCGGCCAGAAGGGCCAGAACCACCCGGCCGTGACGATCACGGTCACCAAGAAGCCGGGTGAAAACGCGGTCGACGTGGCGCGCGGCGTGCGCGAGCGCCTCGACACCCTCAAGAACACCGTGATACCCGACGATTTCGAAGTCGCCATCACACGCGACTACGGCGAGACCGCCGCCGCCAAGGCCAACAAGCTGATCCAGAAACTCATCTTCGCCACCGGCAGCGTGATCATTCTGGTGGGTCTCGCCCTGGGCCGGCGCGAGGCCATCATCGTCGGTGCGGCGGTGATCCTCACGCTGACCGCCACGCTGTTCGCCAGCTGGGCCTGGGGCTTCACGCTCAACCGCGTGTCGCTGTTCGCGCTCATCTTCTCCATCGGCATCCTCGTGGACGACGCCATCGTGGTGGTGGAGAACATCCACCGCCACCGCATGCTCACGCCCGACGTGCCGCTGTCGGTGATCATCCCGCGCGCGGTGGACGAGGTGGGCGGCCCCACCATCCTCGCCACCTTCACCGTCATCGCGGCGTTGCTGCCCATGGCCTTCGTGAGCGGCCTGATGGGCCCGTACATGAGTCCGATTCCGATCAACGCCAGCATGGGCATGGCGATCTCGCTGGCGATCGCCTTCACCGTCACGCCCTGGCTCGCGCTCAAGCTGACGCAGACGGGTGCCGGCCACGCCGCGCACGGCCCGGGCAAGATCACGCGCACGCTGCAAAATTTCTTCACCCGCACGCTCACGCCCCTGCTGCAAAGCACGAAGAAGCGCTGGCTGCTGGCCGCCGGCATTGGCGGTGCGCTGCTGCTCTCGGTGAGCCTGGCGCTGGTGCCGAACTCGTTCGTTGGCGTGGTGCTCAAGATGCTGCCCTTCGACAACAAGAGCGAGTACCAGGTGGTGCTCGACATGCCCGCCGGCACGCCCCTGGAAGACACCACCGCTGCGCTGCAGGACATGACGGCCTTCCTCGCGGCCCAGCCCGAGGTGGCCAACGTGCAGGGCTACGCCGGCACGGCCAGCCCGATCACGTTCAACGGCCTGGTGCGCCAGTACTACCTGCGTGCCGAAGCGGAAAGCGGCGACCTGCAGGTCAACCTGGTCGACGCGCACGACCGCAGCGAAAAGAGCCACGCCATCGCGCAGCGTCACCGCCCGGAGCTGGAGAAAATTGCCGCGGTCCATGGCGCGCGCATCAAGGTGGTGGAAGTGCCGCCCGGCCCGCCGGTCATGTCGCCCATCGTGGCCGAGGTCTATGGCCCCGATCAGAAGGGTCGCGCCGAACTCGCCCAGCGCGTGGCCGCGGCGTACCAGGCCACGCCCGACATCGTGGGCGTCGACACCTCGCTCAAGGAAGCCGCTCCGCGCGCCTTCCTGCGCATCCAGCGCCAGCGCGCCGAATCGCTCGGCATCCCGGTGCAGGTGATCGCGCAGACGGTCTACGCCGCGCTGTCGGGCTCGGACGCAGCCTGGCTGCACGACGGTCATGCCAAGTTCGCGGTGCCGGTGCGCCTGCAGCTGCCGCTGGACCGGCAGGTGGGCCTGGAAGCCTTGCTGGCCCTGCCCATGAAAGCCGCCAACGGCGTCATGGTGCCGCTGTCCGAATTGGTGACGGTGGAGCGGGGCGTGATCGACCAGCCGCGCTACACCAAGGACATGCTGCCCGTGACCTATGTGTTCGGCGACATGGCCGGCACGCTGGACTCGCCGCTCTATGGCCTGTTCGGCATCCGCAGCCATATGGGACAGACGGCGCTGCCCAACACGGGCGAGCTCGGTGAATACTGGATCAGCCAGCCCAAGGACCCTTACCGCCAGTACGCGGTGAAGTGGGACGGCGAGTGGCAGATCACCTATGAAACCTTCCGCGATATGGGCGCGGCCTACGGTGTCGGCCTGATCCTGATCTACCTGCTGGTGGTGGCGCAGTTCAAGAGCTACATCACGCCGCTGATCATCATGGCGCCGATCCCGCTCACCATCATCGGCGTGATGCCGGGCCACGCCCTGCTCAACGCGCAATACACCGCCACCTCCATGATCGGCATGATCGCGCTGGCCGGCATCATCGTGCGCAACTCCATCCTGCTGGTGGACTTCATCGAGCTGGAAACCGCGCGCGGCGTGCCGTTTGCCGAGGCCGTGGTGCAGTCCGCCGCGGTGCGCGCGCAGCCGATCGCCCTGACCGGCCTGGCCGCCATGATGGGCGCCTTCTTCATCCTCGACGATCCGATCTTCAACGGCCTGGCCGTGTCGCTGATCTTCGGCATCGCCGTCTCCACCCTGCTCACGCTGGTGGTGATCCCGGTCTTGTATTACGCGGTGTACCGCCGCAAATACGAAGCACTGGCGGCCGCTGCCACCTGACTTTTTTCCACCCTGTTTTTCTTAGGAGTTTGAAATGACCGTTGAACGCTACATCCGCATCATGGCCGGTTTTGTTGTCATGCTTTCGCTGGCCCTGGGCTACGCAGGCAGTCCGATCTTTGTCAGCGAGTGGTTCCTCGCGCTGACCGCCTTCGCCGGTTTCAACCTGTTCCAGTCCGGCATCACCGGCTTCTGCCCGCCTGGCATTCTGTTCAAGAAGCTGGGTGTGCCCGAAGGCAATGGATCTTGCTCCGGCGGCAAATGCAACTGAAGTCCTGAGACCACCGTGCGGGTGTCGTCTGGCGGCGCCGCCCGGTGCGTCGCCACCGCGCACCCGTCGGTGGACCGTTTGTCTTGCGCCGACCCATCGAAAGCTTGCTCATGACCAGCCCCAACCCTCTGAAATTCCTCATGCCCGGCTGGTTCGCCCTGGTCATGGGCCTTTGTGGCCTGTCCCTGGCCTGGCACCGCGGGCAGAGCGTGCTGGGCGACATGGCCAGCGGCGTTTCGCTCGTGATCGGGCTCGTGGCCGCGTTGGTGTTTCTGGTGCTGTTCCTCGCTTCGCTGCTGCGGGTGTCGCGCTACCCACAGGCCCTGGCCGAAGATCTGAAGCACCCGGTGCGCCACGCCTTCGTGGCGACCTTGCCGGTGTCGCTGCTGCTGCTGGCCACCGTGGGCGTGGCCCTTGGGGGTGCCAGCGGCGGCCTGGCGGTGGGGTGGCGCGCCGTCTGGTGGCTGGGCAGCCTCACGCAGCTGTGGGCCACGCTCTGGGTCCTGAGCCGCTGGATATCGCCAGCGGCAGCGGCGCAGCCCGGCCAGCCCGGTGCGACCGGGCTCTGGCCTTCGGTCACGCCGGTGTTGCTGATCCCGGTGGTGGGCAATGTGGTGGCACCACTGGCGGGCATCCCGCTGGGCATCGACGGCTGGTCGGCGGCGCAGATGGGCATCGGTGTCTTCTTCTGGCCCGTCGTGCTCACGCTGATCCTGGCGCGGCGCATCGCCCACAGCCCGGTGCCCGAACGCGTCTTGCCGGCCTGGTTCATCACCCTCGCGCCGCCGGCGGTGATCGGGCTGGCACTGGCGCAGATGCAGGCCCCCTTGCCACTGGTGCAGGCCGCCTGGGGCATCGGTCTGTTCTTCCTGCTGTGGTTGTTGCCTGTCGTGCGGCGCATGGCCGGTCAGCCCTTTGGGGTGGCGTTCTGGGCACTGTCCTTTCCGTTCGCCGCCTTCACCACGCTCACCCTGCGCCTGGCCGAGCTGCAGCCCGACAGCCGCTGGCACGGCCTGCTGCAGAACGCCGGTGTGCTGCTGCTGGCCGCCACGTCCATCATCGTGTTGTGGCTGGGCTTCGCGACCGTGCGCGGTCTGCGCGACGGCTCCCTGCTCGCGCCCGAACCGGTGGCCAACATCATTCCCGCGTCTGCCTGAGCCCCTGCCGAACCGCCATGAGCGACGACGCACCCGATACCCCGCAGGCCCTGACAGCCGGGCGCAAGGCCGAGCTGATGCACCGCCTGCGCCGTGCCGAGGGGCAGGTGCGGGGGTTGCAGAAGCTGCTGGAAGACGATGCCGACTGCACCAAGATCGCCCAGCAACTGCTGGCCACGCGCCACGCACTGGACAGCACCTACGTGCGGCTGAACCTGTCGGTCGCCGAGCAGGAGCTGGCCCGGCAGGCGGCTGGCGGCGCGGCTTCTCAAGCGGTGGTCGAGGTGCTGGACCGTCTGCAGACCCGGCTGGGTCGGTCCAGGTAGCCGGGTCCCGCCGCTGCGCGATGTCAGCGGTCGGGCGAGCAGTCGGCAAACCCGTAGCGTGTGCAGAACGGGCTGCCCAGCAGCGGCAGCCAGCGCGGAATGTCGTGGAACTCGCGCGCGATCTCGGCCAGCACCGTGTCGCGGTAGGGCTGGTAGCGGAAGCCGACACCGTCCACCGCATAGAACGCGACGCCCTCGATGTCGAAACGGCGCACGCTCACGGCATCAAAGTAGGGCGTGAAGTCGGCCGGGTCGGGCGCGTCGTAGGCAAAGATGCGCACCGTCTTGCCCTGCAGGGCGCGGAAATCCACCTGCTGGTCGTCCTGCCGCGCATGGTGGCGGCCGACACCGAACACCGGCACATACGCGCCGTGGTGGAAGGCGATCATGGCGGCGGGGTTGTAGGTGCGCGCCATCAGCACGGCGCCGGCGGGCAGCTCGTTCTGCAGCGCGGCCACGACCGCCGGGGTCTCGCGCAGGAACACCGCGCGGTCGTGCAGCTTCGTGTGCTGCCACAGCGAGAGCGGTGCCCAGGCCACGGCGGCGACCAGCAGCAGGTGCGGCAGCGAGAGCGCCAGCGTCCAGTTCATGCTGCGGCGCAAGGCCTGCGCATCCAGCTTCAGGCCGGCCCAGAGCACGAACAGCGGCACGAAGCCCAGCACCCAGTGCAGGCCGATGGTGCGGCGCAGGCTGATGAAGGCGAACAGCAGGATCGGGAACAGCCAGAGCACCGCCACCGCCTGACGGGTCACACGGCTTGCGCCTTCCGCCTGGCGCGCGCGCAGGCCCTGCCAGAGCAGCCAGGGAGTCAGCAGGTAGATCGCCATGCCCGCATACACACCGAAGGTCTGGAGGTTCCAGTGCGCACCCTCGTTGCGGTTGAACACGTTGAACATCACGTTGGTCCAGCCGTGCGTGGCATTGAAGGCCACGTTCACGCCGATCGAGGGCAGCGCCAGCGCGAACATCACGGGCAGCGCCCACCAGCGCTCACGCCGCCAGCCCAGGATGTGCACCGCGTAGGCCAGGCCGAGCAGGACGGCGAAGTACTTGGACAGAAAGGCCAGGCCCACGAACAGGCCGGCCAGCGCGTACCAGCCCGTACCCCGGTCCTTGCAGGCATTCGCGCGCAGATAAGCCCAGGCCGACAGGGCCATGAAGAAGAGCAGCGGGGTGTCGGTGGTGACCAGCACGAACATCCACGACCAGGGCATCACCAGGTACACCGCGCCGGCCATCCAGGCGCTGGCTTCGCGCTCGGCGGGCAGGGCGCGCCTCAGCGCATCGACCAGACCCAGCGCGATGACGCTGGTCACCAGCAGCGTGAAGCTGCGCAGCACCAGCGGGTGGTCGCTGAGGCCGTGCAGCACGGCCAGCAGCCAGCCCACCATGGGCGGGTGGTCCGAATAGCCCCAGGCCGGCGACACGCCCCACTGGTAGAAAAATGCCTCGTCCCCGGTGACCGGAAAGCCGGCCGCGAGCACGATCTTCAGCAGCAGCGTGGCGAAGCAGGTGGTCCAGAACAGCCGGCGCGCGCCAGCGATGGAAAGGTCAGAAACGGTCATGGCAATCAATCAGGTGGTTGGCGCGCACGGGTCCAAGCCGCTAACACCGCGGAACCGGCTCTGCCGGGCTGCAGGTGTTGCCCCTTGAGGGGCGGAGCGAAGCGACGGGGGTGATGTGGTCCAAGACTAGGCGTCCACGGCAAGCAGGCTCACGCCGATCACGATCAGCGTGCACCCGCCCACGCGCAGCCAGGAAAAGGGCTCGCCCAGCCAGAGCACTCCCGCGGCCATGGTGACCACGAAGCCCAGGCTCACCAGCGGGTAGGCCACGCTCACGTCCAGTCGCGAGAGCACCCACAGCCAGAGCACCGCGCTCAGGCCGTAAAGCACGAGACCCAGCCACACCATGGGGCTGCTGAGCGCCTGGCCGTAGGTGGAGCCCAGGTCGCCGCTGCCGGGTGCGGACATGCCGCGTTTCATTGCGATCTGCGCGGCAGAGGACAGCAGCACGCAGAACAGGGCCAGGCCCAGGGCCAGTGATTTCATCGACATCCCTTGCTCGTTTCACTCATACGCCGGCCGTGGCCAGCAGGCCCACGCCGCCCATCAGCGCCACGGTGAGCCAGCTGAAGCCGTCGCGCAGGGCGAACTGCAGCGGATCTTCGCCGTGCAGCTCGCGCCGCCCGGTCTTGAGCCAGATCCGCATGATCCAGAGCAGCAGCAAGGGCGCCGCGCCCCAGAGCCACTCGGGCTGGGCGTACTGCTCGCGGCCCTTCTGGCTGTCGATGTAGAGCGTGAGCACCATCACCGCCAGGAAGCCGCTGGCCAGGCCCATGGCGCGCAACGACACCAGGTCACGCGCCTGGTAGCCGCGCCCGGGCGCCAGCGCCGCCTCTTCGTCGTCCAGTTCCTCCAGTTCGGCGCAGCGCTTGACCAGGGCCAGACTCAGGAACAGGAACAGCGAAATCGCCAGCAGCCAGTTCGACAGCTCCACCTGCGCGGCCACCGCGCCGGCGCCGATGCGCAGCGTGTACAGCCCTGAGAGCACCAGCACGTCGATCAGCGCCAGGCGCTTGAGCCGCAGCGAATACGCCAGCGTGATCACGGTGTAGAGCAGCAGCATGGCCGCAAAGCCCATCGACACCGCCAGCGACAGCGCAAAACCGAGCACGATCATCACGCTGCCCAGCGCGACGGCCACCGGAATGGCCAGGGCACCCGACGCCAGCGGCCGGTTGCGCTTGATGCGGTGCACCCGGTCGCTGGGCAGGTCGAGCAGGTCGTTGAACAGGTAGGTGGCCGAGGCGCACAGGCCGAAGGCCAGAAACGCCACCAGCACCGTGGCCCAGGCCTGCGGGTCGAGCGAATGGGCGGCCAGCAGCGGCACGAAGAGCAGGGCGTTCTTCGCCCATTGCTTGAGGCGGATGGCGCGCAGCACCGTCTTCAGGCGCAGCGGCTCACGTTCGAACACGCGCACGCCGGGGTGCTGCTGCTGCAGCGCGGACAGCACGCCAGCCGGCGTGTTCACCGCCACCGCCTGCGCGCTGCCCGGCCAGACGTTCAGGTCGTCCCGGCTGTTGCCGGCATAGGCCCACTGGCGGTGGCCTGCGGCACGGGCGTGTGTCTCGATGGCGGCGCGCTTGTGGGCCCGGCTCAGGTTGGGGCCGCCGGCACCGCCGCGGGTGCCCAGCGTGTCGTCAAAGATCCGGAAGTGCGAGGCGATCTCGCTCACGATGCGCGCATCGGCCGCACTCGCCAGCACCAGTGTGCGGCCGCGCGCGTGCTCGTCGCGCAGGTACTGCACGAAACGCTCGTTGTAGGGCAGGCGCGCCGGGTCCGGGCGCACCGCGTCGGCCAGACGGTGCTTGAAGCCGGCCTTGCCCAGCAGCAGCCAGGCCAGCAGACGCAGCAGGTTCAGCGGGTGGCGCCGCACAAAGAGCATCACCGACTCGTACAGCGTGTCCGAGAGCGTCAAGGTGCCGTCCAGGTCCACATACAGCGGGCAGGTGTTGGACGCGGCGGTGGCGGGGTTGGGGGTCAAGCGGGCGGTCCGGTGGAGAAGGCGGCTTCGATTCTAGGCGGCTGCCGATAATCAGCGGACCTGCTGCGCCGCCCGCGCGACCACCCCACAAGAACACCATGGATCTCTGGACTACCTCCTGGCTGCTGGCCAGCGCCGCGTTTGCGGCGGGCGTGCTCAACGCCATCGCCGGCGGCGGCAGCTTCCTCACCTTTCCCGCGCTGGTGTTCACCGGTGTGCCACCGATCGTGGCCAACGCGACCAGCGCGCTGGCGGTGAGCCCGGGCTACCTGGGCAGCACGCTGGGCTTCCGGCCGGAGTTGCGCGAGCTGCCCCCCGCGCGCCTGAAGCGTGAAATGGCGATCTCGGCCGTGGGCGGCGTGGCGGGGGCCCTGCTGCTGCTGGTCACGCCGGCGAAGCTGTTTTCGGGCATCGTGCCCTGGTTGCTGCTGTTCGCCACGCTGCTCTTCGCCGCCGGACCGGCGATGGCCAGGCGTGCCGCCGTGGCGTCTCGCGAAGGCCAGGGTCTGGCCAAGTGGCGCGAGCCCGCCTTGCTGGTCGTGGCGGTGTACGGCGGCTACTTCAACGGTGGGCTGGGCATCCTGCTGATGGCGCTGTACACCGTCACGGGTGAGTCGCGCCTGAACGTGGTCAACGCGCTGAAGAACCTCAACTCGCTGGTCCTGTCCTGGCTCTCGGTCGCTGCCTTCGTACTGGCCGGGGCGATCGCCTGGCGCGAAGGGCTGCTGATGATGCTGGCGGCCACCGCCGGCGGCTTCTTCGGCGCGCGCTGGTCCAGGCGCCTGCCTGCGCCGTGGGTGCGGGCGGGCGTGATCGTCACCGGCCTGGTGATGAGCGCGCTCTTCTTTTCAAGACACTGATGTCCCAACCCTCCGAGGGGCTGGCTCCCCTGGGTGGAGGGTTCTAGAGTCCCAACGAGGCGCCGATGTGCTGCCAGGCAGCCAACGCGAGGTGGCCCACCGAAAGGGCGTAACCCACGCCCGCGGCGCCGGTGGCGGCCGAGAGCAGCAAGGCCAGACCGTCGCGGAACAGCCAGCCCAGGCTCAGCAGCATCAGGCTGGTGCCGGGCAGCACGTTGCCCAGCGGCAGCGGTAAAAAGATCAGCACCGCCATCAGCGCGATCCACAGCGCCCACCAGAAACGGGTGCGCGTGTGGCACAGCGCGGTCCAGCGGGGGTGCAGCCAGCGCTCGGCACGCTCGTAGGTCCAGGCCAGGCTGTGCAGGCAGCGCCGCGTCCAGAGGGCGTTGAGCTGCAGGCCGGCCAGACGCTCGGGCAGGTGCAGGCTGTCGCGCCCACGCAGCCAGGCCCAGGCCAGCGCAAAAATGCCGAGGCTGAGCACCGTGCCCGCGCCCGCCACCGGCAAGGTGGACAGCAAGGCCATGAGCATCAGCAGCACCGCACCCGAACCTTCGCCGTGCAGGTGCAGCAGTTCCTGCAGGCTCAGGCGCAGCGTGGCCGAACCTTCCTGAGCCGCTGTGCGCAGGCGCAGGGCGATGCCGACGCTCATGCGTTGTCCTCTCGCGCCATCCGTTGCGACAGGAGCGCCCGGGAGCGGCTTGGCACCTTCACGCTCGCACCGACTGCAGGGCCTGCTTGATCGCCGGGCCGCGGCCTGCCAGCAGATGGGTCAGACCGGCCAGCGCCAGCAGCGTCAGCAGACCCAGCCCCCAGCCCACCCACAGCAGCGGGCCGATCCAGGCCATGAGCGCGTCGCCCGAGGGCAGCACCGCACCCAGCCAGCCCAGCAACCCGGCGCTCCAGGCCTGCAGGGTACCGAGCCAGGCGGTGTCGATCCACAGCGCCAGCGCGTCGGGCAGTGGAGGCAGCGGCAGACCGGCCACCGCGCCGCCAGCGTCTTTCAGGCCGTCGGCGTCGACCGCACCCAGCAGCCAGCCGGTCACCTGGTGCGTCAACCACACCAGGCCGGTCCAGCCGGCGGCGAGCAGGGCGGTCAGGCTCCAGATCAGCGTCTTCATGGCGTTCACACCAGCACCGGCCGGCGCCAGGCGGCACCGAGCGCGTCCAGCAGGTCCACCTCACCGTCGGCCAGGTGTCCGTCGGCCAGCATCAGGGCCTCGCACTGCTGGAGGATCATGTCCTGCAGGTCGCGCTCGGTGATCTCGCCCATCAGCTGCTCGCGGGTGGCGGCGTCGACCGTGCCGGTCCAGTGTCCGGCGCTCGCGAGCAGCAGGTCCTGACAGAAGCCGTCCACCACGGTCTTGAAGGCTTCGGGCGTGAGGCCCAGGCGGGCCGGTACCTGCTGTCGGTCCAGTGCCCGGATCTCGGTCATGGAATATTGGCCGTCGGCCAGCATGGCCATGGCCAGAACGCGGGCGGCGGCTTCCGGGCTGTTGACGGGGTAGGTTTGCATGGAAATCTCCTGTGGGTTGAGGGGGTCGGTCAGTCGTTGCTGCCCAGGCCGAACAGGCTGAGCAGGCTGGTGAACAGGTTGAAGGCCGAAACGAACAGGCCCACCGTGGCCAGCACGTAGTTGGTCTCGCCGCCGTTCACGATGCGGCTGGTCTCGAACAGGATCAGGCCGGCCGAGAGCAGCGCCACCATGCCCGAGACGGCCAGGGCCATGGCCGGCATCGAGAAGGCGTACGCCACGATGCCCAGCACCAGCGCGATCACCATGCCGGCGAACAGGAAGCCGCCCATGAAGCTGAAGTCGCGCCGGGTGGTCAGCACATAGGCCGACAAGGCCACAAAGGTCGCGCCGGTGGCGGCCAGCGCCGTCACGATGGTGCCGGCGCCGCCGGGCAGGTCCAGCGTGCGCGAGAGCAGCGGGCCGAGCGTGTAGCCCATGAAGCCGGTGAGCGCAAAGACCGCCGGCAGCGCCCAGCCGCTGTTCTGCAGCTTGTGCACCGCGAACAGCAGGCCGAAAAAGCCTGCCAGCGTGATCACCAGCCCGGGCGCGGGCCAGCTGCCCGCCACCGCCAGTGCGGCCACGCCCGCGCTGAACAGCAGCGTGAGCGACAGCAGGGCATAGGTGTTGCGCAGCACGCGGACCGCCTGCGGGCGGTCGATGCCGAGGGAGCCGCCGCCGAGAGTGCTGGTGCGGCCAGTCAGCGTGGAAGTCCTGGGGTCGAGGTTCATGGTGTGCTCCTGGAAGGAAGGGAAAGCCGAAGATAGGGCCTGCATGTTTTCCTGAAAAGCAGATAATGAAAGAACTTCAATCCCTAAAAACCGAAGAATGAACCAGGAACTGAACTACAAGCACCTGTACTATTTCTGGGTCGCGGCCAAGGAAGGCGGCATGTCGCATGCGGCCGCCCGGCTCGGCATGGCGGTGCAGACCATCAGTGCGCAAGTGCGCCTGCTGGAGCAGTCGCTCGGCCACGCGCTGTTCAAGCCGGCGGGCCGTGGCCTGGTGCTCACCGAAGCCGGCCAGGCCGCGCTGCAGGTGGCCGAGCAGATCTTTCACCTGGGCGAGCACCTGCATTCCGCCGTGCGCGACGCCACCGGCCAGACCGGCGTCCGGCTGGTGGTGGGCATCTCCGACGGGCTGGCCAAGCTGGCCGTGCGCGACCTGCTCGCGCCCGCACTCGAAGAGCCACGCCTGCGCCTGGTGTGCCACGAAGACGATTTCGAGGATCTGCTGGCCGACCTGGCCCTGCACCGGCTCGATGTGGTGCTGTCCGACCGACCGGCCCCTGCCAACCCCAACCTCAAGCTCTACAGCCACGCGCTGGGTTCCTCGGCACTGGGCTGGTACGCGCCCAAGGACTGGCTGGAACAGGCCCGGCACGACTTCCCGCGCAGTCTGGCCCAGGTGCCGGTGCTGCTGCCGAGCGCGCAGGCCTCGGTGCGCCTGCGCATCGACCAGTGGTTTGAACAGCAGGGCGTGTTGCCCAACCTGGTGGGCGAGTTTGAAGACAGCGCGCTGCTGGCCACCTTCGGCTCATCGGGCATGGGGGTGTTTCCGGCGTCCGAGCGCATGCGGGAGAAACTCTCGCAAGGCTACGGCCTGCAGTGGTTCGCACCCTGCGAAGGGGTGCAGGAGCACGCCTATGCCATCGGCACCGCCCGCAAGGTGCAGCATCCCCTGGTCCAGCGTCTGCTCAAATCGGCCGTGGGCTGAACCCTGCGCGGGCCCTGTGCCGGTCCACCGGTCTGGCGCCGCCGTGGCGACCGGATCGCCGCACAATGCAGCCATGGAAACCCTGACCCCCGCAACCGGGATGCCGTGGCCTGTGGCCAGTCCGTTTCGCATGCGGCCCGGCCTGGCGCGCCTGGCCCAGGACGGCCGGCACAGCGCAGCCACCGAACCACCAGCGCTGTTCCTGCGCGACGCGCAGGCCGGGGCCTACGCCGCGCAGAAGCAGAGCGTGTTGCAGTCCCGTCCGGAGGGCGCCCAGGTCGGCAACGCCGACCCGGCCGTGCTGCACGCGATCGCTGCGGCCCATGCCGCGCAGACCGGCATCGCGCTCGCCCCCGAGGCCGCCGCTCTGGCGCTGGGCCTGCAGGAGGACTTCGTCATCCTGCACGACGAAGACACCGCATCCGGGCCGGCCATGCGCGCCCGTTTTCTTTCGGTGTGCTTCCCGTCCAGCTGGAACCCGGCGGAAAAACTCGGCCTCGACTTCGCCGCCATCCACGCCCCGGTGGCCGACAACGCCCTCCTGCAGGCGGGGGCCAGGGGCATCGTCGACCTGGCCTTTCGTCAGACGCCGATGCAACGCCATGTGTGGCTGCTCAGCCCCAGCGGCGATCTGCCGCAGCACCCGGACACCCGCCGCACCCGCTGGGACGACGCGGTCCGGCAGGCCGACGCGTCCGGTGGCACCGGTCTACTCGTGGACCAGATCTTTTTCCGTGTCGAGCGCCAGACCACGTTGCCGCTGCCGGCACTGCGGCGTGGCGTCTTCTTCATCCGGGTCATGGTCTGCCCGCTGGCCGCCGTGCTGCGCGTGGCGCCGGGCCGTGCGCTGGAGCTGCGTGACGCGCTCGCCTCCATGAGCGACGCGGTCGTGGCCTACCGCGGCATGACGGCCGTGCGGGACCGTCTGCTGGACGAACTGGCCCGCTTCGCGCCGCACGCCAGCGGTTCGCTGCAGGCGGCCCGGCCCGTTGACTCAGGTCAAGGCGGTCCACCGTGAGCCACCTACAGTGAGGTCTTCGCAGATCCCATGGCCCTGCTGCCGAACCCACCACCTGAAAGCCTCATGAGCGAAGCATCCGGACCACGAACCTGCCTGTACGACAGCACCGGGCTGGATGCGGTTCTGGACCGCATGGCGCAGCAAGCGGCCAGCCTGCTGCAGGGGTGTGGCCCGCTGGCTGTGGTGGGCGTGCTGCGCCGGGGTGCACCGCTGGCCGACCGGCTGACCGAGCGCCTGGTGCAGCAGCACGGGCTGGCGCCGCCGCTGCGCCTGGACCTGTCGGTCAAACGCTATGCCGACGACCTCACGCTGCTCTACCCCGACACCCAGCTGACCGAAGAGGCCGGCCACGCGGCGCTGGACCTGAGCGGCCACACCCTGCTGGTGGTGGACGATGTGCTGTACCGCGGCCACTCCCTGCTGAAGGTGGTGGCGTACCTGGCGCGCAAGCGGCCGGTTGCCATTCGCGTGGCGGTGCTGGCCGACCGTGGCGTGACCACGCTGCCGGTGCGTGCCGATGTGGTGGGCGTGCGGCTGGAGATCGCGCCCGCCGACATCATCGATTGCCATGTACCGCCGTACGAGCCCGACTTCAGCCTTCAGCTGCTGCAGCCGATGCGCGAAACCTGAAGCCCACCGAATTCCGCAGGAGGACACACCATGTTCCAGGATAGAGATGACGCCGCCCGCCAGCTGGCGACCCGACTGGCCGGCTTCCGCGGCCAGAACCCCCTGATCCTGGCGATCCCGCGCGGCGCCGTGCCCATGGGCAGGCGGCTGGCCGAGCTGCTGGACGGCGAGATGGACGTGGTGCTGGTGCGCAAGCTGCGCGCGCCCTACTCGCCCGAGGTGGCGATCGGCTCGGTCGACGAAAGCGGCTGGAGTTACATCGCGCCCTACGCCGCGGAAGTGGGTGCCGATCAGGACTACATCGCCGAAGAAAAACACCAGCAGCTGGAAACCATCCGTTCGCGGCGCGTGCAGTACTCGCCGATCCGCCCGCCGATTGACCCGGCCGGGCGCGTCGTCATCGTGGTCGACGACGGCCTGGCCACCGGCGCCACCATGATCTCGGCCCTGCACAGCCTGCGCCGGCAACACCCGGCCCGGCTGGTCTGCGCGATTCCGGTGTCATCGCCCGAAGCGCTGGAGAAGATCCGCGCCATGGCCGACGAGGTGGTCTGTCTGCACGCGCCGGTCGGTTTCCAGGCGGTGGGCCAGTTCTACCGCCACTTTCCGCAGGTGGAAGACGACGAGGTCATCCGGCTGCTTGGGGGCTGAGGCTCACGGCATCGGGCCGGTCCCGCGCAGGCAGGTGCTGTTCGAACCAGTCGGCCGCCAGCCGGGCCACCGCCTCCAGCGTGCCGGGCTCTTCGAACAGGTGCGTCGCACCCGGAATCACCGTGAGGCTGTGCAGGCAGCGCAGGTGCGACGCGGCCTGCCGGTTCAGCTCCAGCACATCCTCGTCCCGGCTGCCCACCAGCAGCAGTGTGGGGCAGGTCACCCTTGCCAGCGCGTGCGCTCCCGCCAGGTCGGGCCGGCCGCCCCGCGAGACCACCGCGCCCATGCCGGTCCCCAGCTCGGCCGCTGCCCGCAGCGCGGCGGCCGCGCCGGTGCTGGCGCCAAAGCAGCCGATGGGCAAGGCGCGTGTGGCCGGGTCCTGCTGCAACCACTGCGTGGCCGCCAGCAGACGCTGCGTCAGCAAGTCGATGTCAAACCGGGTCGCGTGGTCCTGGTCTTCCTCGGGCGTGAGCAGGTCCATCAGCAGCGTGCCCATGCCCCGTTCACGCAGCACCTGCGCCACGAAGTTGTTGCGCGGGCTGTGCCGGCTGCTCCCACTGCCGTGCGCAAACAGCACCAGGCCTTGCGCCGCGGCGGGCAGCGACAGCAGGCCTTCAATGCGCACGCCGTCCACCGGCAGGCGAAGCAGTAGTTCCAGGGGCGGGTTCATGGGCAGGCTTCTTTTCTTTCAAGGCCGATGGCAGGGGCGTTTCATTCTTCACCGCGGTGCCCGGCCGGTCAAGACGAAAGCCGGGCCGATACCATCTTGGGCACGGCACCACGGTCGGTGTGACGGACGGGATCCCAGCCATGGTTCAAAAACAGCAGGCCAGGGCGGTGCGCCCGGGCACGGTGGCGACCCGGCTCGTCGCCGCAGGCATGGCATTGGCCCTGGCCGGGCTGGTGGTGGCAGGCCGTGTCGTCCCCACACTCAACTCCCGCTACGACCGCGAGGCCTTGCGCGTGGCGCCGCCTGTCGAGCCGGGGCCGGAGCCGGTCGGGGCTCCGCAGCGTGCGGCCTGGGGTCGCCTGCAAGCCTGGTGTTTTGAAGGCGCGGGCGACGGGCGTTGCCCGTTCGGGCGACCGGGAGCCCGGCCGCGCGTGGACCAGCGCTTCACCGTGGCCGTGTTGAACGGCGCGCCCGAAGCGGACCTTCCCGCGCTGGCCAAAGCCTTCTCCCGGCACATCGACGGCAGCGACCAGCTGAATGCCCTGGGCAGCGCGGTGGCTCGCCTGCTGCTTCGCCTGCGCGTGAAGCTGCACGACGCCACCTGGTGGTTTGCGCGCCAGCCGGTCGACCCGTGGGACAGCGGCTACCTGGTGGACGAACCCGTCGCACGGCGGGCCACGCTGCTGGTGGCGCTGCACCTGCCCGCCGCTGCCCTGCAGAAGCGCATCAGCCTGCTGGCGGCGCGCAGCGGAACGTTCGCGCACCCGGTGCGCCTGCTGGTGATCGGCAGCCAGGCGTCACCGGCCTGGGGCGATGTGACCGTGATCGAACCCCCCCCTGTTTGAAGGACGCCGGCCCGCCGGGGGGATGACCGGTCTTCCACACGCCCGCGTGCAGGCATAAGATGCCCGTTCCCCTTGCGGCCAGGGGCTTCACTCCATCGGGCCGCGTCAGGCAATGCAGGAGAACACCATGGCTCAGACATCAGCGAGGCGGGTGGCCCGCCAGGTTTCCGGTGGCGTGTTGACGGCTGCTCTGCTGGCCGCGTGTGGTGGCGGCGAGATCTTCGCGCTGCTGCAGATCGTCACCCCGCTCGCCGGCCAGTGGGACGCCGGCGGCGGTGAAACCATTTCCTTCACGGCGCCCACGGAAGACGAGCAGGTGTTCCTGTCCCAGCTCAACGTCACGGCCAATGTCGGTTCGGTCTCGGGTGTGTGCGGGGCCAGCCTGGACGTGCCGGGCACACTCGACAACGGCAAGCTTTCGCTTCGTCTGCCCGGTGCGACGGCCGCCTGCCTTGAGGGCAGCTTTGTTGATCTGCGCCGTTTCGATGCGGTTGCCATCGGAGCCCAACCCGCGCGCAGCTACTTCAACTCCCGGGTCGACGTGCGCCTGCAGACCGGCGTGTGGGTCAGCGACAACGGCCAGATGACGCTGAAGTTTGAAGGTCCGTTCTCGGTGGACAACAACAGCAGCGACCTGAACAACGCCACCGGTTGTGACCTGTCCAACACCGCGTCCAAGGTCCGCTTCACCGGCACCATGACCGGCTTCAACACCACCACGCTCGCGCGGCCCACCATCGCCGAACTGCGCAACGCGGTTGACACCGCCCTGATGTTCCGCGAGGTCGAGTTCGTGGGCGGCGCCACGCTCAAGCTGCTGAACGCCACGGGTCAAAGCCTGACGCTCACCCGCAAGCCCGATCCGCTGGGCATTCCCGGTACACCGTGCTCCTGAGTCGCCTCAGGGCAGGCGCGGCAGAAAGTGCGCGCGCCGCAGCCGCAGTACGCGGGCGTCTGCGCCTGCCTGCACTTCGATCTCGTCCTGCCCCTGCACACGCGCCCACAGTTCGCGCAGCGGACCCATGGCTGGGCCACCGGCCCAGCGCTGCACGGCATCGCCCGCGCGCAAGCCCGCGGCCTGCGCCGGCCCGCCGGGCAGTACGGTGTCGATGAACAGTGCGCCCTCGCGTTGCACCAGCGTGAGCCCAAAGCCGCCGGGCAGGCCGGTCGGGTTGGGTGCCACGCAGGCGCGCCGCTGGTCCAGCTGGATTTGCCAGCGCGTGCCATCGAGCAAGGCCGTGCCCGCCAGCCCGGCGATGCGCGGCGCCAGCGCACGCTGCAGGCCCGGCGCACGCAGCCGCAGCACCGGCACGTCCGCGCGCTGCCAGGCGGCCACCGCCACCCGCGAAGCCAGCGCCAGCCGCGCACCGCCCGAGAGCGGCAGGCCGGATCCGGTGGCATCCGCCTCGTCCGCCACGATGCGCACCACCGCCGCCGGATTGCCCGTGTCCAGCAGCAGCGCCTCGGCCGGCCCGCCGTTGATGCGCAGCTCAATGACAGGCAGGCCGCGGTGCGTGCCCAGCGGCAGCGCCAGCGTGCCGGCGGGGCAGTCGGCGGGTGCGCTGCCGGGCGGCTGGGCGGTGATGGCGAGCGTCCAGCTCTGCAGGTCCAGGTCCAGCGACACCCCCGCGAGCAGCGTCACACCGAGCACGCCGTCCAGCCCCTCGCCCGCGGCGCCCACCAGCCCGCGCAGGTCGTCCAGCCGCACGGCGGTTTGCCCCGCGTGCGTGTGGGTGCCGATGTGCAACGGAGGCAGCGCCACCTCGGCGCCCTGCACCGGACCGAGCGCCGTGTGTGCCCGCACGCTCGCACGCGACGCCAGGCCGTGCCGTTCAGTGAAGGCGCTGGAGACGATGTGCCGCGTGCTGCCGGTGTCAATCAGCCAGCGCCCGGGCTGGCCGTTCACCTGCACGTTCACCTCGATCCAGCCACCGATGTCACCCAGGCTGAGGCGCGTGAGCGGCACCGGCACCGGCTCCGAGTCCACGGCCAGCGCGGCGCTGGTGTGCCACAGCGCGGCACACAGCAGCGCAGCCCAACGGCGGGGCAGGGCGGTCATCGCAGCGTATCCAGGTAGTCGGCCGTGCGCTCCACCAGCTCGGCCATCACCGGTTCCAGCGCCGCCACGCGCGCGGAGCGCCGCTGCTCGGCTGCGGCCAGGGCGGCGGCGTCCTGGCTCAGCACCGAGTCGTACGCGTTGATGGACTCGATCACATCGTTCAGCGCAAACGCCGCGCCGTGGAACACCTCGTTGCGGATGAAGGTGACCAGCCGTGCAAAGCCGCGCTGCGCCGACACGCCAAAGCGCCACCGGATCTCGCCGTCCGCCTCCGTCAGCCGCGGCATGAAGCGCTCGGTGCAGGCGTTGTAGTCGTCCTTCACCTTCACCAGGTGCGCCACCGCGTCGTCCTGCACCAGCGTGGGCAGCGGCCAGGCCAGCGCGGCCTTCACCGCAAACAGCCGCGTCTGGAACTCCGCCAGATCGGCCTCCAGCGCCTCGGCAAAGCGGTGGTTGCTGTCGCCCCTGGGCTCCATCTTCTCCAGCCAGTCGCTCGCCCAGTGGAACAGCGTGTTCGTGATCGCCGCGCGGGCCTTGTCCTTTCCGGCCTCGCTGCGGTCGCTCGCGTCGATGTACAGGCGCTCGGCGAACTGCGCAAAAGGCGGCGCGCAGGCAGCCAAGTCGATGCCGCTGTCGATGAGCACCGGCAACACGAACACGCGGTCCTTCCCGGCTTCGCGGTCCAGTGCCCACTCCACTTCCTTCGCGACCCAGGCCTTGGCGATCGAGATCCGGCTCAGCAGCACCAGGAAGACATGGCTGTCTTCTATCGCCCGGATGATGGTCGGGTCCAGGTTCTGGCCGCCCATCAGTTCACGTTCGTCCACCCAGGCGTCCACGAAGTCGGTCAGCGCGGCCAGTTCCTTCGCCAGCGGCTTGTCCTCCCAGGCATGGCTGATGAAGATCCGCATGGCGCGTCCGTTTCACTGGCGTGGCTCGGGCCACAAGGTGCACGGCGCACGGGCACCCCCGCTGTTCAACGGCATCACGGTGGCGAGGCGCTGCGGCTGACAGGTGTGCATGGCGGGCTCCGCGGGGACAAAACAGACTTGCACCTTCGATCGCGGGCTGGGCCCTGTCAAGCAAGGGTTTACCCGTGGCTGTGCGTGTGCAGGCCGCCTGCCTTCGTGGGTGCGCTGTCGTACAGACGGGCGCCACGCGCAAGCCGATCCTTGCATACTGTGATGCGGGCGTCTCGCTGCAGGCCCCGCGCTGTTTTCCCTCCAACCAGGACACACATCATGAATCTGAACCTGAGCATCGGCCCCCTGATGTCGCTCATTGCGGGCATCCTCATCCTCGTGGTGCCCCGTCTGCTGAATTACATCGTGGCTATCTACCTGATCGTCATGGGCCTGCTGGGCCTGTTCGGTTCCGGGCTCCACCTGCGGTAACGGGCATGAACCCCGATCCGATGCGACCCCAGGAGGCTTCATGACACGGCGGCTGGTGGTCATCGGCGGTGACGCCGCCGGGATGTCCGCGGCGTCCCAGGCGCGGCGGATGCAGTCGGCCGAGGCCTTGCAGATCGTGGTCTTCGAGCGCTCGTCGCGCACGTCCTACGCGGCCTGCGGCCTGCCCTACCTGATCGGCGGTCTGGTGAAGACGCCGGACGATCTGATCGCCCGGACCCCGCAGGAGCACCGGGCCAAGGGCATCGACGTGCGGATCCGCCATGAGGTCGTCGCGATCGATCCCAAGGCCGGCAGCGTGACGGTGCGCGACCTCGAGGCGGACCGGGAGTTCACCGAACCCTACGACGAGCTGCTGATCGCGACCGGCGCATCGGGCATTTCGCCGCCGTGGCCGGGCATCGATGCGCAGGGTGTGCTGCAACTCCGAACCCTCGACGATGCGGCCGAGGTGGAGCGTCTGCTCGGCGCCGGCGCCCGGCGCGCCGTGGTGGTCGGCGCCGGCTACATCGGACTGGAGGTGGCCGAGGGGCTGGTCGAACGCGGCCTCCATGTGACGGTCGTCGAACGGCTCGATGCCCCGATGGGGGCGGTCCTCGACGCCGACATGGCTGCTGGCGTGGCCGCAGCGATGCGGGCCGCAGGCATTGATCTGCGGCTCGGCACGGCCGTCACGGGCTTCACCGTGGTCGACGGGCGGGTCACGGCCGTGGAAACCGGGGCTGGCCCGATTCCGGCCGACCTGGTGGTGATCGGCCTCGGGGTGCGCCCCAACGCCGGTCTGGCGCGGGCGGCGGGCATCGGCGTGGGCGAAGCCGGCGGCATCACCGTCGATGACCACTTGCGCACCGACACGCCGCACATCTGGGCCGCTGGCGACTGCGTCGAGTCGCGCCACCGCCTCACGGGTCGGTCCATGGTGGTGGCCCTGGGCACACATGCGAACAAGCAGGGTCGGGTGGCGGGCACCAACATCGGCGGTGGCGACGACGCCTTCGGTGGCGTGCTCGGCACCGCGATCACCCGGTTCCAGCAGATGGAGGTCGCCCGCACCGGGCTCACCGAACGCGAGGCCGCCGCGGCGGGTTTTGACGCCATCGGCGTCCTCACGGAGGCGTCGAGCCGGGCGCAGTACTTCCCCGGTGCGCAGCCCATGACGATCAAGCTCGTTGCCCAGCGCGGCAGCGCCCGCCTGCTCGGCGCGCAGATCGTCGGCGGCGAAGGCTCGGGCAAACGCATCGACGTGCTGGCCACCGCACTGTGGAACGACATGACCGTGGCGGAGCTGGCCGGCATGGATCTCTCCTACGCGCCGCCGTTTGCCCCCGTCTGGGACCCGGTGCTGCTGGCAGCGGGCAAGACCGCGGCCCGGATCTGAACCTGGGCGGGCCGGACACCGGCGTTCGCGGACGCGAAATCCCCGGTGTCGCCGCTCATCGGAAGGTTGCAACCAGACCTGGTCCGGCGGCCAAACGTGCTTAAATACCATCCACATGGAATCCATGAAGAAGGAATACAGATGGAAAGCGCGTTGATTGAATCCAGGCCCCGCATCGGCGACACGGAAAAACTGACCGTCAACCTGGGGGTCGTGGACCTGGGACAGGTCGATCTGCTGGTGCAGGAGGGCTTCTACTCCAACCGCTCCGACCTGATCCGCACGGCGGTGCGCAACCTGCTGGCCACCCACGCGGACACGCTGCGCCAGACGGTGGCGCGCCGCACGCTCATGCTCGGTCTGCAGCACCTGAGTCGCGCCGATCTGGAGCGCGCGGTGGCAACAGGCGAGCGGCTGCGCGTGCAGGTCGTGGGACTGGCCCGCATCGCCGACGATGTGCCGCCCGAACTGGCGCTGGCCGCGATCGAGTCGGTGTCGGTGCTCGGGGCGTTCCACGCCAGTCCCGCGGTGCGCCGTGCGCTGGCCGGCCGCATGGTCTGAAGCCGTCCTGGCTGCCGGTTCCCGCACGCCCCGCACACCCGCCTGCACCACGAAAGCCATTCTTGAAATTCCCTTCCCACCCTACCGCAGCGAGCCCGCTTGCCATGAACATCCAAGACACGATTGAACGCGCGTTGGCGTCCGCCGGCTTGAACACCCGCAGCGGGCCGCTGCGCGGCGTGACGGACACGATCCGCCAGGCGCTGGCTTCGGCAGGCCTGGGCGCTGGCACGGTGCCGCCCCCGGCGACTTCGCCACCACCATCCGCCGGTCGGGGCGGTGACGCCATCGACGTGGTGGCGCGTGAGGTGACGACACCGCCTGACACGGCGGCCGGCGCTGCGATGCCCGGCCAGTTCGTCGCCCGCAGTTACACGGCCCCTGCCGGCACCCGCTCCTACAAGCTCTATCTGCCAGCAAACGCCGCCAGCTCCGCGGCCGGGCCCATGCCGCTGGTGGTGATGCTGCACGGCTGCACGCAGTCGGCCGATGATTTTTCTGCCGGCACGCAGATGAACCGGCTGGCCGATCAGCACGGTTTTCTGGTGCTCTATCCCGAGCAGGCGCCGGGCGCCAATGCTTCGCGCTGCTGGAACTGGTTTCGCGCGCAAGACCAGGTGCGCCTGGGCGGTGAGCCCGAGCTGATCGCCGGCATCGTGCAGGCGGTGGCGGCCGAGCAGCGGCTGGACACCGGGCGCGTCTTTGTCGCCGGGCTGTCGGCCGGCGCGGCCATGGCGGTGATCCTGGGCGAGACCTACCCCGAGCTGTTCAGCGCGGTGGGGGTCCATTCGGGCCTGCCCTATGCGGCGGCGCACGACATTCCTTCGGCCATGGCGGCCATGAAAGGCCGGGGCGTGATGGGCATGGGGCATTTGCCGGGCACGGCGGACGATCCGCGCCGCCAGGCGGCGCAGGCGGTGCCGGTGATCGTGTTCCACGGCGACGGCGACCACACGGTGCAGCTGAGCAATGGCGAGCACATCGCCCAGCAGGCCAGCGAAGCGTACGCGCGCCGCGCCGCTGCGCTCACCAGCACCACCGAACAGGGCACGTCACCCGGCGGGCGCCGCTACACCCGTACGGTGCACGCAGATGCCAGCGGCCGGCCGCGCGTGGAGTCGTGGACGCTGCACGGTGCCGGACACGCGTGGTCGGGCGGCGACGCGACGGGCTCGTTCACGGACCGCAGTGGCCCCGACGCATCCGCCGAGATGCTGCGCTTCTTCCTGGGGCAGTCGCCGCGATGACCGGCCCCAGAGCCAAGTGCACGCAGCCAGAGCGTCAGAAGTCGATCTTGTCGGCGATCGCCTTCACACCGGCCTTCGCGCAGGCCTCGTCGGCATCACCGCCGGGCGCGCCCGACACACCGATGGCGCCGTAGATGGAACCACCCCCTTCAATGACCACGCCGCCCGCGACGGCCATCATGCGGGGGGTGTGGCGCAAGCCGCTCATTGGCTTGCCGGGCTGGGATTCGGTGGCCAGCTCCTGGGTGGAGGTGCGAAAGCTTGCCGCCGTCCAGGCCTTGTGGGTGGCGACGTCCACGGTGTGAGCGCCGGCAAATCGGTCGCGCAGGAAGACCTGCGTCAGGCCGGAGCGGTCCACCACCGCCACACCCACCTGGAAGCCCTGCGCGCGGCAGGATGCCAGGGCCGCCTGTGCCGCGGCCAGCGCGGTTTCGGGCGTGAGTGACTGGGTCTGGAAGGTGGCTGCGGGGGTCTGCGCCAGGACGGGCAGTGCCAGGCCGAGGCCGGCAGCCAGGAGGGCGTGTCGCATGAGGGGTCTCCTTAAAGGGGGGTGACTGCGCGGCCCGCTGCGGCCCATCGGGCCACAGACCGCACCGTGATCATGCTACAGAGGCGGTGCTCCTCCCCGTGTCATGGCACGATCGCTGCTTCTCCTGTCGCCCCACCGCCGCTGAAAGCCCCAGCCCGCCATGCAACTCCCCGCTCACCAACTCAGCATGTCGGTGCTGATGACGCCCGATACCGCCAATTTTTCCGGCAACGTGCACGGCGGCACCATCCTGAAGCTGCTCGACCAGGTGGCCTATGCCTGCGCCAGTCGCTACGCCGGCACCTATGTGGTCACGCTGAGCGTGGACCAGGTCATGTTCCGCCAGCCCATCCATGTGGGCGAGCTCGTCACCTTTCTGGCCTCGGTCAACCACACCGGCAGCTCGTCGATGGAGATCGGCATCAAGGTGATCGCGGAGAACATCCGCACCCAGGAAAACCGCCACGTCAACAGCTGCTTCTTCACCATGGTGGCGGTGGACGACGCCGGCAAACCCACAGCCGTTTCGCCCCTGCGCCCCTTCACGCCCGAAGAGCGTCGGCGCCACGCCGCGGCCGAGGTGCGCAAGGCCATGCGGCGTGAGATGGAGCAGCGGTTTGCTGCCGTGCGCTAGGTGTCTGATCGGCCAGGGTCTGGGTGGCCGCATCATGCCCAGACCGCGTCCAGCGCAGCCCATGCGCTCGCGATCACCGGCTCGCTGGCGCGCTCGGCCAGGCAGATGAAGCCCAGATCGCATTCCAGCGCCACCTGGTCGGCAATGACCAGTCCGCGCGCCTGCGCTTCGCGTATCGCGATCGCATCGCGCACCAGCGACAGGCCCACACCGCTCTTCACCAGGTCCAGCATCGACGCTTCCTGGTCCACCAGCGCCACGCGACGCGGCTCCAGGCCGGTCAGCGAGCCGGGACCGAACACCCGGCGCTGCAGCCGGTGGTGAGCGCTCGCTGGCGGTGTGGCCAGCCAGGGCAGGGCCGCCAGCGCCTTCCAGTCCTTGCCGCGCACCTGCGGGCCCCACCCGGCGGGCGCCAGCACGCGGTAGCTGAAGCGGGTGAGCGGGCGCAGGCGGTAGGGTGGGCCCACCGGGTCGTGCGGCAGGTCGAGGTAAAAGCCCACGTCCAGTTCGCGCCGGCCCACCCGCGCCAGCACGTCACCGCTCATGCCCTGGCCGAGTTCGGTGTCCACCTGCGGAACCGTTTCGACCAGTTGCTTCAGGAAGGCGCCGAGCCGGGTGAACTCGGGGTCGAGGATGGTGCCGATGCGCAGCGTGCCGCGCACCGTCTGGTGCAGGCCAGCGGCGGCCTGGCCAAAGTCGGCGATGGCCGCCAGGGCCTTGTCGGCCAGCGGCAGCAGGGCGGCACCGTCGCGCGTGAGCGCCATGCCCTGCGGCGTGCGCGTGAACAGCTGCAGGCCGGTGGCGTCGGCCAGCGTTTTCAGTTGCAGGCTCACCGCGGGCTGGCTCAGATGCAGGCGCACGGCCGCGCGCGAGACGTTGCCTTCGCGCGCCACGGCGACAAAGGCGCGCAGGGTCTGGGGTTCCACCGGGGACAGGGCGGCGGGCCGGCCGCCGGGTGCGGTGCTGGATGTGGCGGGAGCGCGGTTCTGCATGGCTGCATTATTTGTCGAACTTATGATCGGCCTTAGCCGATTTCATTGGATTTCTGACTGTCTTGCTCCCACACTGGGCACCCTTTGGAGACATTCCCATGAGCCAACCCAATGGGGCTGCGCGAACAGGGCCCCGCCGTCCGGGCTGACGACCCATGCATGGCGACAGCCCCTACGACCCGGCCGATGGCGACTGGCAGACGCTGGTCACCTTTTTCAGCCCGACCGAGGCCTACCTGCTGCGCGGCTGCCTGCAGGCCGGCGGCGTGCCGGCGGTGGTGGCCGATGCCCATCTGGTGCAGGCGCACACCTTGCTGGCCGGGGCCATTCCCGTGCGCGTGCTGGTGCCTGCACGGCGGCTGGCCGAGGCCGAGGCGGTGATGGCCGCCTGTCAGCGCGGCGATTTCGCCCTGCCCGACGACACGCCTCCACCCGGCTGAACCCCTCCCTTTTTCTTCAACACACCCATCGGCCATGTCCATGAGCGAAGCCAACTTTGACTACATCGTGATCGGCGCCGGCACGGCCGGCTGCCTGCTGGCCAACCGGCTGAGCGCCGACCCGAACCGGCGCGTGCTGCTGGTGGAAGCCGGCCGCCAGGACGACTACCACTGGATCCACATCCCGGTGGGCTACCTGTACTGCATCGGCAACCCGCGCACCGACTGGCTGTACCAGACCGAACCCGACCCCGGACTCAACGGCCGGCGGCTGCGCTACCCGCGCGGCAAGACCCTGGGCGGCTGCTCCAGCATCAACGGCATGATCTACATGCGCGGGCAGGCGCGCGACTACGACCAGTGGGCGGCGCTCACCGGTGACGACAGCTGGCGCTGGGACCACTGTCTGCCCGACTTCAAGGCGCACGAAGACCACTACCGCCTCGACGCGCAGGCCGACCCCGCGCTGGCCGCCCTGCACGGCAACGGCCGGCGCGGCAGCACCGGCGAGTGGCGAATCGAGAAGCAGCGCCTGCGCTGGGACATCCTCGACGCCTTTGCCCAGGCCGCGCAGCAGGCCGGTATTCCGGCCACCGCCGACTTCAACACCGGCAGCAACGAAGGCGTGGGCTATTTCGAGGTGAACCAGAAGGCCGGCTGGCGCTGGAACGCCTCGAAGGCGTTTCTGCGTCCGGTGCAGCGGCGGCCCAACCTCACCGTGTGGACCGAGACGCACGTCGAACGTCTGCGCTTCACCCGCGACGACGGCGGCGCCCTGCGCTGCAGCGGCGTCGAACTGCTGCGCGGGGGCCAGGCGGTCAGCGTGTCGTGTGCGAAAGAGGTGGTGCTGAGTGCGGGCAGCATCGGCACGCCGAAGATCCTGCAGCTCTCGGGCATTGGCCCGGGCGGGCTGCTGCAGCGGCACGGCATCGAGGTGCAGCACGACCTGCCGGGCGTGGGCGACAACCTGCAGGACCACCTGCAGATTCGCACCGTGTTCAAGGTGAGCGGCGCGAAAACGCTCAACACCCTCGCCAGCTCGCTCTGGGGCAAGGCCCTCATCGGACTGGAATACGCTTTCAGGCGCAGCGGCCCCATGAGCATGTCGCCCAGCCAGCTCGGCGCCTTCACCCGCAGCGACCCGGCGCAGCCCTGGCCCAACATCGAGTACCACGTGCAGCCGCTCAGCCTGGACGCGTTCGGCGAACCGCTGCACGACTTCCCCGCGTTCACCGCCAGCGTGTGCAACCTCAACCCGAGCAGCCGCGGCCATGTGCGCATCCAGTCCGCACGCGCCGAAGACGCGCCGGCCATTGCACCGTGTTACCTGAGCACGGCCGACGACCGCCAGGTGGCCGCCGACAGCCTGCGCGTGACGCGGCGCATCGTGGCGCAGCCGGCGCTGGCGCCCTACCGGCCCGAAGAGTTCAAGCCCGGCGTGCAGTTCCAGACCGATGAGGAACTGGCGCGCCTGGCTGGTGACATCGCCAGCACCATCTTCCACCCTGTGGGCACCACCAAGATGGGCCGCGCCGATGACCCGATGGCCGTGGTCGACAGCCACTTGCGCGTGCGCGGCGTGGCGGGGCTGCGGGTGGTGGACGCGGGCGTCATGCCCACCATCACCAGCGGCAACACCAACAGCCCGACCCTGATGATCGCGGAGAAGGCGGCGCGCTGGATCGTGCGTGGCGAGTAAGTCCTGGCGCGCCCCGGCTCGCCCGCGCCGCGGCGACCGGCCCGGCGCCGTGAGGTGACTGCGCCCGCAATGCCGGGCCCTCAGCGGAGTCCGCCGATGTAGCGTGCGTCGGACTCGTCAGCGTCCGTGCGCTTCCCGCCCAACACCGACGAGAGCGATTCCGCAAAGCCGCTGGCCGGCACCGAATCGGCGAATCCGCCGGTGCGCGGCGTGCTGGCCTGGCGGGCCGCGCCGGGGCTGACCTGTCCGGCGCGCAGCGTTTCCGTGGCGGTCTGCAGCAAGGGCTTGCGCACCGGGGCTTCCATCTGCGCGCAGGCGGCTTCGAGCTTGTCGGCCCAGGGCTGCAGCTCGACATGTCCCTCGCTGGCCGCTTTCTCGCGAGCGAAGCGCACGATCTCGCGCGCATAGTCGGCGTTGGTCGCCATCCACTCGGTGTCGGTCACGCGGCCGGTCTTGCGCCGCAGCAGCACATGCAGGTGGGCGGCCGTGGCAAAGGTTTCGCTCTGGGACATGGCGCGGACCGTCCGGGTTCAGTGGCCAATCTGTTCGTTGTGCAGCGCCAGGTCCAGCCCGGCGCGCTCCTCCACTTCGCGCACCCGCAGCTGGGTCAGGCGCGAGGTGATCCACAGCACCACGGCGGTCATCACCAGGCTGTAACCCAGGACGGCCGCGCAGGCGATGAGCTGCGTGACGACACTGCCCTGAACACCCGAGATCGCCGGTTCCGCGAAAACGCCCGTGAGCACGGCGCCCACCAGACCGCCCACGCCGTGCACGCCGAAGACGTCCAGCGAGTCGTCCGCGCGCAGCCTGCGTTTCAGGGCGGTGGCGCCCCAGTAGCAGGCCCCACCGGCCACCAGACCGATCACGAGCGCGCTGCGCGGCGTGACGAAACCCGCTGCCGGGGTGATGGCCACCAGCCCGGCCACCACGCCCGAGCACAGGCCCAGCAGCGATGCGCGCTTGCGCGCCAGCCACTCCGCGCCCATCCAGGACAGGGCACCGGCGGCTGCCGCAAGGTGCGTGACCAGCAGCGCCAGCCCCGCGCGGCCGTCGGCGGCCAGGGCCGAGCCGGCGTTGAAGCCGAACCAGCCGACCCACAACAGACCGGTGCCGGCCATGGTCAGGCCCAGGTTGAACGGCACAAAGGGCTCGCGTCCATAGCCAGTGCGGGGGCCGAGCGCATAGGCGCAGACCAGTGCGGCCGCGCCGGCGTTGATGTGCACCACGGCGCCACCGGCGAAGTCGAGTGCGCCCAGTTGCGCGAGCCAGCCACCCGGCTCCCAGACCCAGTGCGCAATCGGTGCGTACACCAGCAGCAGCCACAGGCCGCTGAACAGCAACAGGGCACCAAAGTGCATGCGTTCGACCAGCGCACCCACCACCAGCGCGCAGGTGATGATGGCAAAGGTGAGCTGGAACATGGCAAACACCGACTCGGGCACGTGCGGCGCGATGTGGCTCACCGCCACCTGAGCGCTGGCACCCAGATAGCCCATGCCCGCAAAGCCCATGCGTTCCACGCCGCCGATGAGGCCACCGAGGGTGTCGCTGCCGGGTGTGAAGGCCAGGGAATACGCGAAAGCAAACCAGAGCATGCTGACCACTGCCGCGATGCCGACGACGCTGGCCATGGTGTTGATGACGTTGACCCGCCGCACCATGCCGCCGTAGAAGAGTGCGATGCCGGGCAGCGTCATCAGCAGCACCAGCGCGGTGCTGACCATGAGCCAGGCGGTGTCGGCACCGCTGATGGCACTGGTCGCCACCCAGTCCGGGGCGGTCAGCGCCGCCGTGGCAGCCGGTGGGGGACTGACGGTGACCTCGGCCGCCTGGGCCCAGAGCAGGGAAGGAGAGGCGAGCGCGAGCCCGCCTGCCAGGACCACGCGGGCCCCACGGTTTTGGTGCATTTTGTTACCTTTTCCAACGACGCTGGCCAGACAGCATTTCCTGTGCCAACGGATGGGCCGGCCAAGGGAAACCCCCGATGCACGCCCGTGGTGCAGGTCGCTATAGTTCGTGCACTCGCAAGCGGCGCCCGGCGCCGATGACCGCGGGGGACCGAGGAGACAAGCCCAGTCCAACCAGAACCATCGCTGCAGCGTCCCCAGAGATGCCAGAGATCACAGGCCAACCCGCAGGGGTTGGCTTTTTTTTGGGTCCGCGAAACCGCCGTCCGGCCCGGCCCGGGGGCGCGGGCACAATCGGCCGCATGGAATTGCTGCTCGTTTCGCTGGCCTCGCTGTTCGCCGGTTTTGTGGATTCGATCGTCGGGGGTGGCGGGCTGATCCTGGTGCCCGCGCTGTTTGCCGTGTTCCCGGGCGCACACCCGGCCACCTTGTTCGGCGTCAACAAGAGCGCATCCATCTGGGGCACGGCCGCCGCCACCGTGCAGTACGCCCGGCGGGTGCAGATGCCCTGGCACGCGTTGCTGCCCGCAGCCGCCGTGGGCTTTGCCGGCTCGATGGTTGGGGCCTGGACGGTGACGGTGATCTCGCCCGATTTCCTGCGCCGTGCCTTGCCCCTGGTGCTGCTGGCGGTGCTGGCCTACACGCTGGCCCGCAAGGAGCTGGGTCGTCACCACGCGCCGCGCTTCAGCGGGCACCGGGAAACGGCGGCAGCCTGCATGCTGGGCGTGGTCATCGGCTTCTACGATGGTTTCTTCGGACCAGGAACCGGCAGCTTCTTTGTCTTCCTGTTCGTGCGCTGGCTGGGCTACGACTTCCTGCACGCCAGCGCCAGTGCCAAGCTGCTCAACACCGCCTCCAACCTGGCCGCGCTGCTGCTGTTTGCCTGGAAGGGCCACGTCTGGTGGCACTTTGCGCTCGCCATGGCCGTCGCCAACGTGGTGGGAAGCCTGCTCGGTACGCGGCTGGCGCTCAAGCACGGCAGCGGTTTCGTGCGTGGCGTTTTCATCGTCGTCGTCACGGCGCTGATCCTCAAGACCAGTTACGACGCGTGGATGCGGTAGGCCCACCCCCGCGTCGCGCCCAAGGGCGCGTCACCCCCTCAAGGGGGCGGCACTGGCGGCCCGGCAAAGCCGGTTCCACGGTGCCCTGGAACCAACCCCCCCTAACGAATGAAAGGGACTTCCCCGTCCCTAGTGATCCGCGCAGTTGCGGGGTACGGCAACCAGGTGCCACGATGGGAAGTGCGATCTCTCATCAACTCACTCGTTTGTTGGAAGGGGAAGTCCATGGCAATCGTATCCGTTGGCATCGATCTGGCAAAGAACGTCTTTGCCGTTCACGGCGTGGATGAATCGGGCAAGCCCGCGCTGGTGCGCCCCAGTGTCCCTCGCGCCAAACTGCTCGAACTCATCTCCTCGCTGCCTCCGTGCCTGATCGGCATGGAGGCCTGCTCCGGCGCCCACCACTGGGCACGCGAGTTCCAGAAGTTCGGCCACACCGTTCGCCTGATGGCGCCCAAGTTCGTCATCCCTTACCGCCTCTCGGGCAAGCGCGGCAAGAACGATTCCGCGGACGCCGCCGCCATCTGCGAAGCCGTCACCCGGCCCAACATGCGCTTTGTACCGGTCAAGAGCGCCGAGCAACAAGGCCAACTGCTGGTGCACCGCGCCCGCCAGGGTTTCGTGGAACAGCGCACCGCCACGCTCAACCGCATCCGCGGCCTGCTCTCGGAGCTGGGCATCGTGTTGCCATTGAAGGCGGCTGTGGTGCGTCGCGAGGCGATAGCCCGTCTGGAGGACTTGCCCGGCTGGGCCAACACCGTGATCGGTGATCTGCTGAGCGAGGTCTCCCGACTCGATGAGCGCATTGGTCAGTACGACCAGCACATCCGCACCATGGCGCGCCAGAGCACCGAGGCCCAGCGCCTGATGCAGATCAGTGGCATTGGCGAAACGACAGCCACCGCGCTCTTGAGCACCATCGGCAACGGGCGCGACTTCAAGTGTGGTCGCCAGCTGTGCGCCTGGCTCGGTCTGGTGCCCGGGCAGTACAGCTCTGGCGGCAAGCAGCGCCTGGGTCACATCACCAAGGCCGGAGATCCGTACCTGCGCAGCTTGCTGGTGCTGGGTGCGCGGGCGGTGCTGGCCGCAGCGAAGAACAAGAGCGACCCGATCAGTCGGTGGGCCAATGCGCTGGCACAGCGCCGGGGTTACTGGAAAGCCGTGGTCGCCATCGCCGCCAAGAACGCCCGCATGTGCTGGGCGGTGCTCAGTCGGGGTGAGGACTTCCGGCTGCCGGCCTGAACATCGCCGCTGAGCAAAAGAGAACGTCAGAGAAATTGATTGCCACCACCGCGTGCAGCCAGCGTTGATGAGTCAGGGTTGGACCTGCGCGGGGCGTGACCGAGATACTCAAGGAGTCCAGGGCCGGTGGCAACGCCGGTCATCCTCGGCTAACGAATGGGTCCCCCGCGCGCGTCTTTCATCAGGGTCCGCTGTGAATCAAAGCAGCATCAATGACCGTTTGTAGTTTCGCTGTCCGCATCCCTTGCTCGTTGAGCAACCGGGCTGGGCGCTGAAGGTGGCAATTGAATCAAGTCAAGTCGAAACGCATTCCGTGATCCATCGCTTCGCGATGCATCACGGTTGGATCGGTGTTTGACTTTCGGGGGGAAGCCCTTGTAGCAAGTGGTTCTATCCGGCGCGAGCTGTCTGCGTCCCAGGATGCGGTGGAACGGGCTTCGCCGGGCCACTCGCATCGCCCCCTTGAGGGGGTGACGCCGCAGGCGGCGCGGGGGTGTTCTCTTCTTGCGGAGGCCAGGGCATTTCACTCGCCTTGAGCGGCGTGCCGATGGGCGCTGCGGCCAGACCTTTCTGCACCGCTGCCAGGTCCTGCGGGTTCGGGTACTGGTCGAGCAGCAGGTAGTCGAACACGCGGCGCGCGATCGGCGCGGCATGCGCCGCCCCGAAACCCGCGTTTTCCACCACCACCGCCAGCGCCACGCGGGGCTGCTCCACCGGGGCGAAGGCGATGTAGAGCGAGTGGTCGCGCTGGTGTTCCTCCAGCTTGCGCGCGTCGTAGCGGTCCTTCTGCCCGATGGTCACGGCCTGCGCCGTGCCGGTCTTGCCACCGCTGCTGTAGCCGGCCCCGGCGAACACGCGCGCCGAGGTGCCTTCGGTGGTCACGCCCTGCATGGCGCGCAGCACCACGTCGATGTGTTCGCGCTTGTAGCCCAGGCTGACCGGGGGATCGGTGGGCAGCGGCGTGCGCTCCCGCGTCAGCAGGTTTTCGGTCGCCAGGGTCAGGTGGGGCCGGTTCTTGATGCCACCGTTGGCCAGCGTCGCCAGCGCGTGCGCGAGCTGCAGCATGGTGAAGTTGTTGTAGCCCTGGCCAATGCCCAGCGAGATGGTCTCGCCGGCGTACCAGCGCTGCTGCTCGGGGCGCTTGTAGGTGTTGCGTTTCCACTCCTGGTTGGGCAGCACGCCACGCACCTCGCCCTTGAGGTCGATGCCGGTGATCTGGCCGAAACCCAGCGGTGCCATGAAGTCGTGCATGGCTTCCACGCCCATCTCGTTGGCCAGCGAGTAGTAGTAGGTGTTGCTCGACTTGACGATGCTGCGGTACATGTCCACCGCGCCGAGACCGCCGTCGCCGTGGCTGCGAAAGCGGTGGTTGCCGAACATCCAGTAGCCCGGATCGTTGATCACGGTGCCGGCACTGCGCGTGCCGGTTTCCAGCGCACCCAGCGCCATGAAGGGCTTGTAGGTGGAGCCCGGCGGGTAGGTGCCGCGCAGGGCCCGGTTCAGCAGCGGCTTGTCCAGCGACTCGTTGAGCAGGCGCCAGTTTTCCACGTCGATGCCTTCGACGAACAGGTTGGGGTCGAAGGTGGGCTTGCTCACGAAGGCCAGCACCTCGCCGTTGCGCGGGTCGATCGCCACGAGCGCGCCGCGGCGTTCGCCGAACATGTCCTCGACCAGTTTCTGCAGCTGGATGTCGATCGACAGCACCACCGTGTTGCCCGGCGTGGCGGGCGTGTTGGCCAGCGAGCGCACGGCGCGTCCGCCGGCCGATGTTTCGACCCGGTCAAAGCCGGTCAGGCCGTGCAGTTCGCGCTCGTAGTGCTGCTCGGCGCCCAGTTTGCCGATGTGCTCGGTGCCGCGGTAGTTGGCCTGCTCCTCGTCCGGCCAGTCTTCGATCGCTTCCTTCTCGCGCTGGTTGATGCGGCCGATGTAGCCGACCACGTGGCTGGCGATCTCGCCGTTCGGGTAGTGGCGGATCAGCCGGGCCCGCACATCGACACCCGGGAAACGGTAGCGCTGCACCGCGAAGCGGGCCACCTCTTCGTCCGACAGCCGGGTGCGGATCGGCAGCGAATCGAAGCTGCGCGACTCGGCCAGCAGCTGGCGAAAGCGGCGTTTGTCGCGCGGCTGGATGTCCACCAGAGCGCCCAGCGCTTCGATGGTGGCGTCGAGGTCCTCCACCTTGGAAGGCGTGATCTCCAAGGTGTAGGCGGAGAAATTGGTCGCCAGCACGCGGCCATGGCGGTCCAGGATCTGACCCCGGTTGGGCACCACCGGCAACACGGCGGTGCGGTTGCTCTCGGCCTGTGCGGCCAGGTCGTCGTGCCGGATGACCTGCAGATAGACCATGCGCGCAGCCACGAGCCCGAAGGCGAACACCACCGCCAAACCCGCCACCAGCACCCGGGTGCGGAACTGCGCCAGGTCGGCTTCGACGTTGCGCAGCTCGGTCATCGCAATCTGCTGTCCGGCAAAGCGAGAACCGCATTGCGCGAAGAGACGCCCGCCCAGGACGCCGCCGTGCCGGCTTTGCCGGACGGCTGGTGACGCCCCCTTGAGGGGGGGACGCCGGAGGCGGCGCGGGGGTGTTCCATCTACAGCGGCCGGTTGTCGTCCGGGTTCGGCGCTCGCCGCTGCGGCGCCAGCAACAGCACGCTGGCCACCAGCCAGAGCGCTGCTTCGATCAACGGGGCGAGGAAGAAAGACCAGCCAGGAAAGGTGCCGCCCGCGAGCATGCGCACCAGCAGTTGCAGCACGTGCGCTGCAAACAGCAGCGGCAGCACCTGCACCGCTTGCGTCGGCACGGGAAACCAGAGCAGGCGCCGGTGCATGGAAATGGCGAAGTAGCCCAGCACGGTGTAGGCCAGGGCATGCTGGCCCAGCAGCGCACCCTGGTGCATGTCCATGGCCAGGCCGAAGAAGAACGCCACGCCCACACCGATGCGCAGCGGCTGGTGCACGCCCCAGAACACCAGCACGATGGCCAGCAGATCGGGCACCCAGGCCGCGCGGCCCCAGAGACCCATGTTCATGAGCATGTTCAGCGCGAGCGCCGTCAGCAGGCTGAACCAGATGAAGACCGGGCTGGCGGGCAGCAGCAGCTGCTGTCCGGGACGCATGATCATGGCTCGCTCCCCGGCTTGTTCCCGGACGGGGCACCCGGCTTGCCTGCCTGGGTGCTGCCGGGTTCGGGCGCCGGCGACGGCGGCAGCGACGGGCCCACAGGTGCCAGCACCAGCACATGCAGCGCACCCTGCACACGGGCCAGCGGTTCGCAGCGGATGCGGGTGAACGACGACTCGGCGCGGCGCTCGACCTGCAACACCCGGGCCACCGGCAACCCGGGCGGGTAGACCCCGTCCACGCCGCTGGTGGTCAGCAGGTCGCCCTCGTTGATGTCGGCATTGGCCAGCGTGTAACGCAGTTCAAGCCCGTCGCCGCTGGCCGAGGGCTGACCGTAGGCCACGCTGCGCACACCGGTGCGCGCATTCAGCACCGGAATGGCCTGGTCGCGGTCGATCAGCAAGGTCACTTCGGATACCAGCGGGTAGACGCGGGTGACCTGCCCAAGCACACCGCTTTCATCGATCACCGGAGCACCCGCCGCAATGCCCTGGGTCTGACCGCGGTCGATCACCACCTTGCGCGAATAAGGGTCGGCGGCGTCGTACAGCACCTGGGCGCCGGTGGCGGGGGTGCTGATGCGTTCGCGCATGGTCAGCAATTCGCGCAGGCGCTGGTTTTCCAGGGTGAGCTGTTCCATTTGCTGGACCCGCACGGCCTGGGCTGCGAGGCGCTGCAGCGCTTCGCCTTCGCTCTTCTGGGCCTGGTGCAAGGACGTGAAATAGCTGCCCGCCTGGCCGGCCGCCTGCACCGGCTGCAACACCAGCCACTGCACCGGGTACAAGGCGGTGGCGAGCGCAGCGCGCACGGGCCTTGCGACCTTGAAACGGATGTCGGCCACCATCAGGAACAGCGCCAGCGCACTGAACACCACCAGTTTGGACAGGGCCGACGGCCCCTGCTTGAAGAAGGGTGGCGGGGTGCGGTCCAGGGTGCCCAGTGGCATGTCGGAGTGGGCTCGCGAAGGGCTTGGTCGGGCCGGGGACCGGCGCTCCGGTGCTTATTCGCTGGTGAAGATGGTGCCCAGGCGCTCCATGCGTTCCAGCGCCATGCCGCAGCCGCGCACCACGCAGGTCAGCGGCTCTTCGGCCACCAGCACCGGCAGTCCGGTTTCCTCGGCCAGCAGGCGGTCCAGGTCGCGCAGCAGCGCGCCGCCGCCGGTCAGCATCATGCCGCGCTCGGCGATGTCGGCACCCAGCTCCGGCGGCGTGTGCTCCAGCGCCATCTTGACCGCCGAGACGATGTTGTTCAGCGGATCGGTCAGGGCTTCCAGGATTTCGTTGCTGGAGATGGTGAAGCTGCGCGGCACACCTTCGGAGAGGTTGCGGCCCTTGACTTCCATCTCCTTGACTTCCGAGCCGGGAAAGGCCGAGCCGATGCTCTTCTTGATCGCTTCGGCGGTGGGCTCGCCGATCAGCATGCCGTAGTTGCGGCGGATGTAGGCAATGATGGCGTCGTCGAAGCGGTCGCCGCCCACGCGCACGCTGCCCTTGTAGACCATGCCGCCGAGGCTGATGACGCCCACCTCGGTGGTGCCGCCGCCGATGTCCACCACCATGGAACCCGACGCATCCGACACCGGCAGGCCGGCGCCGATGGCTGCGGCCATGGGTTCCTCGATCAGGTAGACCTCGGACGCTCCGGCACCCAGGGCCGACTCGCGGATGGCCCGGCGCTCGACCTGGGTCGAGCCGCAGGGCACGCAGATGATGATGCGCGGGCTCGGCTTGAACATCGAGCGCGGGTGCACCATCTTGATGAACTGCTTGAGCATCTGCTCGGTGACGGTGAAGTCGGCGATCACGCCATCCTTCATCGGGCGGATGGCCTCGATGTTGCCGGGCACCTTGCCCAGCATGGCCTTGGCCTCGTGCCCGACGGCCTGGATCGTCTTCTTGCCCTGTGGCCCGCCTTCGTGGCGGATCGACACGACCGAAGGCTCGTCGAGAACGATGCCCTTGCCGCGGACGTAGATGAGGGTGTTGGCGGTGCCGAGGTCGATGGCCAGGTCGGTCGAAAACTGCCGACGGAACGCTTCAAACATGGTGCAAAAATCCTGTGGGGCATGGCAGCGGCTTCGCGCGACCATCGCCGGGTGTCTGGGCGGGGAGCAGAGGCTTAAGTGATTGATTCATCGGCAAAAACCGTGGTGGCACGGGTTTTGCCGTTAAACCTTGGATAATACCGTATCCCCTGTGCATAACTGCCTTGATCGGGGGGCTAAATCTTCACGTTACAACCCGTTGCAGGGGCGTTCTTTCGTCCCTCGGGCTGTGTTTTTCTTCCTCTTCCGGATCCGATCGCTGCCATGTCCCTGACCCTGTCCGACATCGGGCGCATCGCCAACCTGGCGCGCCTGGAACTCTCCGGCGCCCAGAGTGAGCGCATGCTCACCCAGCTCAACGGCTTTTTCGACATCGTCGAACAGATGAACGCGGTCGACACGACGGGCGTCGAGCCGCTGGCCCACCCCACCGCCGTGATCGACCACGTGAGCCTGCGCCTGCGCCCGGACGTGGCCAGCGAGCCCAACCAGCGCGAAGCCAACCAGAAAAGCGCGCCCGCCGTCGAGCGTGGCCTGTTCCTCGTACCGAAGGTGATCGAATGAGCGCCCCCATGGACCTGCACCAGATGGGGGTGGCCGAACTGGCCGCCGCCCTGGCCGACAAGAAAGTCTCTGCTGTCGAGACGGCCCGGCACCTGCTGGCGCGTGCGAAGCAGCACGCTGCGCTGGGCGCTTACCTCGCGTTCAACGAGGAAGCCACGCTGGCGCAAGCACAGGCCGCCGACGCGCGCCTCGCCTCGGGCGAACGCACGCCGCTGCTGGGTGTTCCGCTGGCGCACAAGGACATCTTCGTCACCCAGGACTTCCCCACCACCGCCGGCTCGAAGATGCTGGCCGGCTATCAAAGCCCCTTCGACGCCACGGTGGTCGCCAACCTCGCCAAGGCCGGTGCCGTGGCGCTGGGCAAGCTCAATTGCGACGAGTTCGCCATGGGTTCGGGCAACGACAACTCGGCCTATTCACCGGTGCACAACCCCTGGGACACGGCCCGCGTGCCGGGCGGGTCCTCGGGCGGTTCGGCCGCTGCCGTGGCCGCGCGCCTGGTGCCCGCGGCCACCGGCACCGACACCGGCGGCTCGATCCGCCAGCCGGCCAGTTTCACCGGCATCACCGGCATCAAGCCCACCTACGGCCGCTGCTCGCGTTACGGCATGGTGGCCTTTGCCTCCAGCCTCGACCAGGCCGGACCGATGGCGCGCAGCGCTGCCGACTGCGCCACGCTGCTCAGCGTGATGGCCGGGCCGGACATCGACCGCGACTCCACCAGTCTGGACCACCCGGCCGAGGACTACACCCGCGGGCTGGGGCAGCCGCGCGAAGGTGCCACGGCAGTGATGCCGCTCAAGGGCCTGCGCATCGGTCTGCCGAAAGAGTTTTTTGGCGAAGGTTGTGCGCCCGATGTGCTGGCTGCCGTGCGCGCCGCGTTGGCCGAGTACGAAAAGCTCGGTGCCACGCTGGTGGACATTTCGCTGCCGCGCACCGAACTCTCGATCCCGGTTTACTACATCATCGCGCCCGCCGAGGCCAGTTCCAACCTCAGCCGTTTTGACGGCGTGAAGTTCGGCCACCGCGCCGCGCAGTACGACGACCTGACCGACATGTACAGGAAGTCGCGCAGCGAAGGCTTCGGCCCCGAGGTGCAGCGCCGCATCATGATCGGTACCTACGTGCTGAGCCACGGCTACTACGACGCGTATTACCTCAAGGCGCAGCAGATCCGCCGCCTGATCGCGCAGGACTTCCAGCAGGCATTCACCCAGTGCGACGTGATCGCCGGTCCGGTGGCGCCCACCGTGGCCTGGAAGATCGGCGAGAAGAGCGACGACCCGGTCGCCAACTACCTGGCCGACATCTACACCCTGTCCACCTCGCTGGCCGGCCTGCCCGGCATGAGCGTGCCGGCCGGTTTCGGCGCTGCCAGCATGCCGGTGGGCCTGCAGCTGGTGGGCAACTATTTCAAGGAAGGCGAACTGCTTCAGACCGCCCATGCTTTCCAGCAAGCCACTGACTGGCACCTGAAGACGCCGGAGGGCTATTGAACGAGCACCCCCGCGCCGCCTTCGGCGTCACCCCCTCAAGGGGGCGTCACCTGCGGCCTGGCAAAGCCAGTTCCGCGGTGACCTGCGATGGGGGCACCTCGTGCTCCGTCCTCGCGAACTGAATGAGGTTTCCAAAATGAACACAGTCAAAAAAGAAGCATCCTTGCTGGTGCAGGGCTACGAGGTCGTGATCGGCTTCGAGACCCACGCCCAGCTCGCCACCCAATCCAAGATCTTCAGCCGCGCACCGACGGCGTTCGGTGCCGAGCCCAACACGCAGGCCTGCGCGGTGGACCTGGCCCTGCCCGGCACGCTGCCGGTGATGAACCGCGGCGCGGTGGAACACGCCATCCGCCTCGGCCTCGCGCTGGGTTCGCACATCGCCGAGCAGAGCGTGTTCGCGCGCAAGAACTACTTCTACCCCGACCTGCCCAAGGGCTACCAGATCAGCCAGTTCGAGATCCCGGTGGTGCAGGGCGGCGAGGTCTCGTTCTTTCTGGGCGATGAGAAGAAGAGCGTGCGCCTGGTGCGCGCGCACCTGGAAGAAGACGCGGGCAAGAGCCTGCACGAAGAGTTCCACGGCATGAGCGGCATCGACCTCAACCGCGCCGGCACGCCGCTGCTGGAGATCGTGACCGAGCCCGACATGCGCTCCAGTGCCGAGGCCGTGGCCTACGCGAAAGAGCTGCACAAGATCGTCACCTGGATCGGCATCTGCGACGGCAACATGCAGGAAGGTTCGTTCCGCTGTGACGCCAACGTCTCGGTGCGCAAGCCCGGCGGCGAGCTGGGCACGCGGCGCGAGATCAAGAACCTGAACTCCTTCAAGTTCATGCAGCAGGCGATCGACTACGAGGTGCGCTGGCAGATCGAGCAGATCGAGGACGGCCATGCCATCCAGCAGGCCACCGTCCTGTTCGACCCCGACACGGGCGAGACCCGCGCCATGCGCACCAAGGAAGACGCGGCCGATTACCGCTACTTCCCCGACCCCGATCTGCCGCCGCTGGTGATCGCGCGCGACTGGGTCGAGCAGGTGAAGGCCTCCATGCCCGAGCTGCCGCGCCAGATGGCCGAGCGCCTGGTGCGCGACTATGGGCTTCCCGAGTACGACGCGACCACCGTGACGCAGAGCCCGGCCATGGCGGCCTACTTCGAGGCGGCTGCGAAAGCCTGCGGCCAAGCCAAGCTGGTGAGCAACTGGATCATGGGCGAGGTATCACGCCGGCTCAACGCCGAGGAGCGCGACATGGCCGATGTGCCGGTCAGCGCCGCGCAACTGGCAGCCCTCATCGCCCGCATCGCCGACGGCACGGTGTCGAACAACGCTGCGAAACAGGTGATGGACGCGCTGTGGAGCGGCGAGGGCAGCGATGTCGATGCAGTCATCCAAGCCAAGGGCCTCAAGCAGATGAACGACGCTGGCGCGCTGGAAGCCATCATCGACGAGGTGATGGCCGCCAACGCGCCCATGGTCGAGCAGTTCCGTGCCGGCAAGGACAAGGCTTTCAATGCGCTGGTGGGTCTGGTGATGAAGGCCAGCAAGGGCAAGGCCAATCCGCAGCAGGTGAACGACCTGTTGCGCCACAAGCTGCAGTGAACCCGGGTGGCGCGCGGGGGGGTGGAGAGTGTGCTGGCCGGAGAGCCAGCCCTGAAGCTCAGCGCGGGCTGTCCGCCACGCCCATTCGGGTCCAGAGCTGGCGCA
>JAABQK010000016.1 GCA_011391495.1 Hydrogenophaga sp. | reverse complement strand
ACGGAATTCATTGAAATTGAACGAGCGGTGGTACGAAGTGCCTTATCCGGGAACACCGCGGAACCGGCTTCGCCGGGCCGCTGGTGTTGCCCCCTTGAGGGGGTCGCGCGCAGCGCGGCGGGGGTTTTCCACATCACGGAAGGGGCGTGGCGTCCACCATGGCACGCACCTGTTCCACCGGTCCGCGGCCGGCGTCGCTCACCGGGATCAGGCGGTGCGCCACGGTCTGCGGCAGGATGGCCGCAATGTCGTCGGGCGCCACGTAGTCACGCCCCTGCAGGTAGGCCTGCGCCTTGGCCGCTCGGGCAACCGCCAGCGCCGCGCGCGGCGACAGGCCCTGGGCGAACCAGCGGCCCGAGCGGGTGGCCGCGACCAGGTCCTGCAGGTATTCCAGCACTGGCTCGGCGGTGTGCACCGCAGCGACCGCCTGCTGCAGGCGGGCCAGGTCCGCGGGGGTCAGCACCGGCTGCAGGTTGTCCAGCAGGTCGCGCCGGTCGGCGCCGCGCAGCAACTCGCGCTCGGCGGCCCGGTCGGGGTAGCCCAGCGAGAGCCGCATGTGGAACCGGTCCAGTTGCGATTCGGGCAGGGCGTAGGTGCCGAGCTGGTCGTGCGGATTCTGGGTCGCGATGACGAAGAAGGGGTTGGGCAGTGCGCGCGTCGAGCCCTCCACCGTGACCTGCTTTTCTTCCATGGCTTCGAGCAGGGCGCTCTGTGTCTTGGGGCTCGCGCGGTTGATTTCGTCGGCCAGCAGCACCTGGGCAAACACCGGGCCGGGGTGGAACACGAAACCCTCGCGGCCGCGCTCATAGATCGACACCCCGATGAGATCGCTGGGCATCAGGTCCGCGGTGAACTGCACGCGCGAGAACTGCAGGCCAAACGACTTCGAGAGCGCATGGGCCAGCGTGGTTTTTCCCACGCCCGGCACGTCCTCGATCAGCAGGTGGCCCCCCGCCAGCAGACAGGCCACGCAGTCGGACACCTGGGGGGCTTTGCCGACGATGACCGTGTTAAGCTGGTTCAGCAATTGTTGGATTTTTTGATCGGCAATCATGCCGTGAACCATAGCGCAAAAATGTGATGAGCCAGGCCACCGGTTATTTCACCCACAAGGATTGCTGGAGACACGAAATGGGCGCCGGACATCCGGAATGCCCGGCGCGGCTGGATGCGATCGAAGACCGTTTGCTCGCCTGCGGACTGGACGTGGCGCTGGAGCGCCGCGAAGCCACCGCCGCCGCGCTGGCCGATCTGGAACTGGCACACGGCCGCATGCACCTGGCTTCGCTGCGAGGCCTGTCCGACGGGCTGCGCGACGAGATCGCCGCCGGTGGCCCGACGCACGCCCAGGTGGACCCGGACACCTCGATCAACATCCATTCCTGGGACGCCATCCTGATGGCCGCCGGTGCCGCCATCGACGCCACCGATGCGGTGATCGCCGGTGAACTGGCCAACGCCTTTTGCGCCGTGCGCCCGCCCGGCCACCACGCCACGCGCAACCAGGCCATGGGTTTCTGCTTCGTGAACAACGTGGCGGTGGCCGCCAAGTACGCGCTGGAGCGCCACGGACTGAAGCGCGTGGCCATCATCGACTTCGACGTGCACCACGGCAACGGTACCGAAGACATCGTGGCGGGCGATCAGCGCATCCTCATGTGCAGCTTCTACCAGCATCCGTTCTACCCGGTCTGGGAGCATTCCAGCGCCAGCAACCTGGTGAACCTGCCGGTGCCCGCCTACACCAAGGGCATGGACATCCGGGAACTGATCGACATGATGTGGCTGCCGCGGCTGGACGCCCACCAGCCGCAGATGATCTTCATCAGCGCTGGCTTTGACGGTCACCGGGAGGACGACATGGGCCAGCTCGGCCTGGTCGAGAACGACTACGCCTGGATCACCCAGCGCATCAAGGAAGTGGCACAGCGCCATGCCAAAGGCCGCATCGTGAGTTGCCTCGAAGGGGGTTACGACATGAGTTCGCTGGCGCGCAGCGTGGAAGCCCATCTGAGGGTCCTGGCCGATGTCTGAACCCTCGGTGGACCTGGTGTTGCACCTGCGCGATGCACGCGGCGTGCACACGCTCACGCTGAACGCTCCTCGCAGTTTCAATGTGCTGAGCGAAGCCATGATGGCGGCGCTGCAGGCGGCGCTGGACGCGGTGGCGGCCGACCCGCAGGCGCGCGCCGTGGTGATTGCTGCCAGCGGCCGCGCCTTCTGCGCCGGGCACGACCTGAAGGAGATGAGGGCCAGGCCCGACGTGGCGTACTACCAGGCGCTGTTCGCCGCCTGCTCGAAGCTGATGCTGAGCATCCGCAGGCTGGAGGTGCCGGTGGTCGCCCGCGTGCACGCACTGGCCACGGCGGCGGGCTGCCAGCTGGTGGCGCAGTGCGATCTGGCGGTGGCGGCGTCGGAGGCCTCCTTCGGCGTCAACGGCATCGATGTGGGTCTGTTCTGCGCCACGCCCGGCGTGGCCCTGTCGCGCAACATGCTGCCGAAGCAGGCGATGGAAATGCTGCTCACCGGCGACTTCATCTCGGCCAACGAGGCCAGGGCGCGTGGTCTGGTGAACCGGGTGGTGGCCACTGACGCGCTGGATGCGGAAGTGACCGCGCTGGTGGACCGCATCGTGGCCAAACCGCGCGAGGCCATCGCCATGGGCAAGGCACTTTTTTACCGGCAGCTGGAAACGGGCCTGGAGTCGGCCTACCAGCTCGCGGGCCAGACCATGGCCTGCAACATGGCGCACGCCGTGGCGCAGGAGGGCGTGCAGGCTTTCATCGAAAAGCGCGCTCCGAACTGGTGATGCCCCTCCGGCCTGCTCGCCACGCCTCACCGCAGATCCCAAGGGGCAATACCTGCAGCGCGGACAAGCCGGTTTCGCCGTGTTCCATGATCTGTTCTTTTTTTCTCGCGATATCGCATGACATCGACCGTTTCGCTCACCACCACACCGCCCCCGATCGACGACCTGCAGGCCTGGCTGGCCGGCTTCACCCAGCCCACCGTGTGGGTTGAATTTGCCGCGCTGGCGAGCTGTGTTCTGCTGGCCTGGTGGGCCACGGCATTGCTGCGCCGCGCCCTGGGCCTGCGGGACGAGAAAAGTCCGGTGATGTTTGGTCGCCGGCTGATTGATGGGGTCATGTTCCCGCTGCTCCTGCTGACCCTGGGCTACACCGCACGCGCGGTGTTGCTGAAATACGTGCCGATCGCGGTGTTCAAGGTGGCCATTCCGGTGCTGGTGTCACTGGTGGTCATCCGTGTGGGCGTCAAGGTGCTGCAAGTGGCGTTTGCCAGCGCTCCCTGGGTGCGCGTGCTGGAGCGCACCATTTCCTGGGTGGCCTGGCTCGCCATGGTGTTGTGGGTCAGTGGCCTGCTGCCGGTGGTGCTCAATGAGCTGGACCAGATCACCTGGAAGATCGGCGCCACCACGCTGAGCCTGCGCACCATGATCGAGGGCGCGCTCACAGCGGGCGCTGTGCTGATTCTGTCGCTCTGGGTGTCGTCGGCCATCGAGACGCGCCTGCTGCGCAAGGCGGTGGGTGGTGAGCTGTCGCTGCGCAAGGCGGTGAGCAACGCCACGCGCGCCGTGTTGATGTTCCTTGGCCTGATCATCGCGCTGTCGGCGGTGGGCATCGACCTCACGGCGCTCTCGGTGCTGGGTGGCGCCGTGGGCGTGGGCATCGGTCTGGGCCTGCAGAAGCTGGCGTCCAATTACGTGAGCGGCTTCGTGATCCTGGCTGAGCAGAGCATGCGAATCGGTGACAACGTCAAGGTCGACAACTTCGAAGGCCGCATCAGCGACATCAAGGCGCGCTACACCGTGATCCGCTCGGCCGCCGGGCGCGAGTCCATCGTGCCCAACGAAATCCTGATCACCAACCGGGTGGAAAACCTCTCGCTGGCCGACGCCAAGGTCTGGCAGTCCACGGTGGTGTCGGTGGCTTACGACAGCGACGTGGATCTGGTGCGCCGCCTGCTCGCGGAAGCCGCTCTGGCTCAGGAACGGGTGCTCAAGGATCCCGCGCCGAATGCCGCCCTGTCGGCGTTTGGCGCCGACGGGCTGGAGTTCACGCTGGGCTACTGGATCGTCGACCCCGAGAACGGGCAGCTCAACCTGCGCTCGGACATCAACCTGGCCATCCTTCGGGCGCTGCGCGAGCACGGGATCGAGATACCGTACCCGCAGCGCATCGTGCACATGAAGCCGGCGGCCTGATCAGCCCATGAATCCCGGCAGCCACAGCGCGATGACCGGGAAGGCGATCAGAATCCCCAGGCGCACGATGTCGGCCGCCACAAAGGGCCAGACACCCCGGTACATGGTGGCCAGGTTGACGTCGGGCAGCAGCGAGTTGATGACGAAAAGGTTGAGGCCCACGGGTGGCGAGATCATGCCGATCTCCACGATGGTGACGATCAGGATGCCGAACCACACGGGGTCGAAACCCAGGCCAGTGATGACCGGGAAGAACACCGGAATCGTCAGCAGGACGATGGAGAGTTCCTCCATCACCATGCCCAGCACCAGGTAGATGCCCATCATCATCACCACCACCATGATGGGGTTGGGGCTGAACTGCAGCACGAAGTCGCGCAGGTCGCCCGGCATGCTGGTGAAGTTGATGAAGTTGGTGAAGATCATCGCGCCGATCAGGATCATGAACAGCATGGCCGTGGTGCGCGTGCTCTCGACCAGGATGTCCAGCAGCACGCGCGGGCGCAGCGTGCCGCGCAGCAGCGCAATCAGGAAGGCGCCTGCCGCGCCCACACCCGCACCCTCGGTCGCGGTGAAGACACCACCGTAGATGCCGCCGATCACCAGGCCAAACAGGACCGCCACGCCCCAGATGCCGCGGATCGCCGCGAAGCGCTGGGTCCAGGTGAAGCGCTCGGCCGGTGGTCCGGCCGACGGGTCGCGCCAGGTGACGAATACCACCGCCAGGCACAGGCAGGTGATGGCCACGATGCCGGGCAGGATGCCGGCGATGAACAGCTTGCCGATGTCGGTCTCGGTGATGATGCCGTAGATCACCAGGATGGTGGATGGCGGGATCAGGATGCCCAGCGTGCCCCCCGATGCGATGGAGCCCGTGGCCAGCGTGTCCTTGTAGCCGTGGGCCTTCATCTCCGGGTAGGCCACGCGCGTCATGGTGGCGGCGGTGGCAATCGACGAGCCGCAGATCGAGCCGAAGCCGCCCGAGGCAATGATGCTGGCCATCGCCAGGCCGCCGCGGCGGTGGCCCACAAAGGCATTGGCGGCGGTGAAGAGTTCTCGCGCCATGCCGGCGCGGGCGACGAAGTTGCCCATCAGGACGAACAGGGGAATCACCGACAGCACGTAGTGAAAGCCGGTCTCGAAGATCACCTGGCTGGTGCTGGCATAGGCTGGCTGCCAGCCGCGCATCAGCCCCAGCCCCACCAGTCCGGCGATGGACATGGACACCGCCAGCGGAACGCGCAGGAAGGCCAGCGCGAAGACGGCCAGAAAGCCCAGCAGTGCTTCGGTCATGTGGACGCTCCCTGGGTTTCAGAGGGTGCATGGCCGGTGGCGGGTGCCCGCACGAAGACCAGCAGCAGATGGGCCAGCCCGGTGAGCATGAGCAAGACCGCCATCAGCCAGGCCACCGGTGCGATGGACAGTTCCAGATGCACCGTCGTGTCACCGTATTCGGCGAAGCGCTCGGCGCGCATGACCATGAGCCGCCCCAGGAAGGCAAACAGGCCGGCACAGACCAGGTGGATCACGCGCGCCTGGATGGAGCGCAGCCAGTCGGGAATCACCGCATCCAGCGTGTCGAAGACCACGTGCTCGCCGCGCCAGGACACCAGCGGCAGGGCGGCGAAGATCACCACCACCATCAGCATTTCGGTCAGTTCCAGTCCGCCCGGGACCGAGTGGTCAAAGAACTTGCGACCCACCACGTCCACCACGGTGAGCCACATGATGGAAAACAGCGCCATGGCCGCCATGACGCCGGAAGACCAGTACAACAACCGGTCAAGTGTTTTGTGCATGTTGTGCTTTCAGCATACGAAGAGGGCCGATGGGGTGGCAGCAGGGCTGCTGTCCCATCGGCCCACAGGTGCGTGCCAGCCATTGCGGGCCGGCGGCCCCGGTTTATTTCACCTTGGCGATTTCAGCACGGAACTCGGCCAGCACCTTCTTGGGGTCCTTCAGGCCCTTGACCTGCGCGCTGGCAGCCCATTTGGTTTCCAGGTAGTCCTGCTTGTCCATGACCGCCTTGACGAAGGCCTTGTCGGCCATGATGCGGGTCACGCCCTGGGCCTTTTGTGCGCCATCGCGGCTGGCGGCATCGACCTTGTCCCAGCCTTCGCCGAACATGCGCGCAGCGACTTCACCCGAGAGTTTGTCCACCACGGCCTTGTCCTCGGCGGAGAGGGCCTTGTACTTGTCCTGGTTCATCATGAAGACGAAGCTGGTGTTGTACAGACCACCGGGGAAGGTGGTGGCGTGCTTGATCATGCTGAGCTTGAACGAGGCCACCGACTCGTCGGGGAAGAATGTGCCGTCCATCACGCCGGTGGACAGCAGCTCGAACGACTCGGGCGCGGCCTTGAGCGTGGTGTTCCAGCCCATCGCTTTGGACAGTTCGTTGATGTTGCCGCCTCCGATGCGGAACTTCAGCGATGCCGCATCAGCCGCCGAAGCCACCGGTTTCTTGCTGTTGAAGATGATGCCGGGGCCGTGGGTAAACACGGCCAGGGCCTTCACGCCGCGGTGCTCGCCGAGCGGGGCGAAGTACTTGCTGTAGATGCGCTGGTAGGCCACCGAGGTGGCGGTGGCGCTGTCACCCAGAAACGGGAATTCGGCCACCTGCGTGTTGATAAAGCGGCCCGGGGTGTAGCCGTCCACCGTGTACGAAATGTCGGCCAAGCCGTCGCGCACGGCATCGAAGGTGCCCGGTGCTGCCACCACGCCCTTGGGCAGGATGTTGCACTTCATGCGGCCCGAGCTTTCCTTGGTCAGCAGATCGCACCAGTTCTTCTGCACCGTGCTCAGGGTGTGGGTGGGCGGCAGCCAGCTGGAAACGGTGAAGACCGTCTGAGCCGAAACCAGGCCGCTGCTCAGGGCGGTGGCGGACAGGGCGGCAGCGAACACGTGACGAAATTTCATGCGGAGTCTCCTGGGGAGGGATGAATATGGTTACTCAAGATAAATAAAAATTCCTTTTTCACTATAGGTGATGACGCCGGTTTGGCGTCTCCAGACTTACCCGGATTAGCCGACCGATCGGTTGGTTAACGGTCGTCGCGGCGACATTCCCGGCCGCCTGTTGCGGAAGGCCCTTTGTTCGAAAGTGGCCGCTCCTCTATAATTCAAAAAAAGCACGATCGTTCGTTTATTGCTCGCAGTGAGCAGACCCGCAGCACCGATCTGCTCAGGGGGCAGGCATACAATCCCGGAATTGACGTGCACGTCAATTCAGACCACTGTTTTTCTACAACCAGCAGGAGCAACCCAACATGAAGGTCATCGTCCCCGTCAAGCGCGTGGTGGACTACAACGTCAAGGTGCGCGTCAAGGCCGACCAGTCCGGCATGGACCTGGCCAACGTCAAGATGAGCATGAACCCGTTTGACGAGATCGCGGTGGAAGAAGCCGTGCGCCTGAAGGAGAAGGGCGTCGTCACCGAGGTCATCGCGGTCTCCTGCGGCGTGGCCCAATGCCAGGAAACCCTGCGCACCGCCATGGCCATCGGCGCCGACCGCGCCATCCTGGTGGAAACGTCCGAAGAGCTGCAGCCCCTGGCCGTGGCCAAGCTGCTCAAGGCCCTGATGGACAAGGAACAGCCCGGCCTCGTGATCCTGGGCAAACAGGCGATCGACGACGACTGCAACCAGACCGGCCAGATGCTCGCCGCGCTGGCCGACCTGCCGCAAGGCACCTTCGCCTCCAAGGTCGAGGTGGTGGACGGCAAGGTCCACGTGACCCGCGAAGTCGACGGTGGCCTGGAAACCCTGAGCCTCACGCTGCCGGCCATCGTCACCACCGACCTGCGCCTGAACGAGCCGCGCTACGTGACGCTGCCCAACATCATGAAGGCCAAGAAGAAGCAGCTCGACACCGTCAAGCCCGAAGACCTCGGGGTGGTTGTTACCCCGCGCATCAAGACGCTCAAGGTCAGCGAGCCCCCGAAGCGCGGCGCCGGTATCAAGGTGGCCGATGTGGCTGCACTCGTTGAAAAACTCAAGAATGAAGCCAAGGTCATCTGAGACCGCTGCCATCAACGATCTAGAGGAACACAGAACATGACCGCACTCGTCATTGCCGAACACGACAACGCCTCCATCAAGGGCGCAACGCTCAACACCGTCGCCGCCGCCGCCCAGTGCGGGGGTGACGTGCATGTGCTGATCGCCGGCCACAATGCTGCTGGTGCCGCCGCTGCCGCTGCCCAGATTGCCGGTGTGTCCAAAGTCATCCACGCCGACGCCGAGTACCTGGCGCACGGTCTGGCCGAGAACATGGCCGCCCAGGTGCTGGCGATCGCTTCGAATTACAGCCACATCCTGTTCCCCGCCACCGCCAGCGGCAAGAACATCGCTCCGCGCGTGGCCGCCAAGCTCGACGTGGGCCAGATCAGTGACATCACCAAGGTAATCGCTGCCGACACCTTCGAGCGCCCGATCTACGCCGGCAACGCCATCGCCACCGTCCAGAGCACCGATGGCACCAAGGTCATCACCGTGCGCACCACCGGCTTCGACCCGGCCGCCGCAACGGGTGGCAGCGCCGCCGTGGAAACCGCCGCCGCCCAGGCCGACAGTGGCAAGAGCAGCTTCCTGGGCAGCGAAATCGCCACGAGCGACCGCCCCGAACTCACCGCCGCCAAGATCATCGTCAGCGGTGGCCGTGCGCTGGGCAGCGCCGAGAAGTTCAACGAAGTGATGACGCCGCTGGCGGACAAGCTCGGTGCCGCGCTGGGCGCGAGCCGCGCGGCGGTGGACGCGGGCTACGCGCCGAACGACTGGCAGGTCGGCCAGACCGGCAAGATTGTGGCACCGCAGCTGTATGTGGCCTGCGGCATCTCGGGCGCGATCCAGCACCTGGCCGGCATGAAGGACTCCAAGGTGATCGTGGCGATCAACAAGGACCCCGAGGCCCCGATCTTCTCGGTGGCCGACTACGGCCTGGAAGCCGATCTGTTCACGGCGGTGCCGGAGCTGATCAAGGCGCTGTAAGACGCAGACGTCTGCCGAGGGCATCGTTCGCGATGCCCTTTTTTTGTATCCAAATTCGAAAACCGGAGCCCCACATGAGCTACACCGCACCCCTCAAGGACATGCTGTTCAACATCGAACACCTGGCGCGCATCGACCAGGTGGCGGCTTTGCCCGGCTTTGAAGACGCTGGCCTGGAGACCGCGCAGGCGGTGCTGGAGGAATGCGCCAAGCTCAACGAAGGCGTGATCGCGCCGCTGAACTGGGAGGGAGACAAGTACCCGTCGTCGTTCCACGACGGCAAGGTCACCACCACGCCCGGCTTCAAGGAAGCCTTCAAACAGTACGCCGAAGGCGGCTGGCAGGGCCTGCAGCACCCCACCGACTTCGGCGGCCAGGGCCTGCCCAAGACGATCGGCGCCGCCTGTGGCGAGATCCTCAACAGCGCCAACATGAGCTTCGCGCTCTGCCCGCTGCTGACCGACGGTGCGATCGAGGCCCTGCTCACCGCCGGCAGCGATGAGCTCAAGGCCACGTACCTGGAAAAGCTGGTGAGCGGGCAGTGGACCGGCACCATGAACCTGACCGAACCGCAGGCTGGCTCCGACCTGGCCGCCGTGCGCAGCCGCGCCGAGCCGCAGCCCGACGGCAGCTACAAGGTGTTCGGTACCAAGATCTACATCACCTACGGTGAGCACGACATGGCCGAGAACATCGTGCACCTCGTGCTCGCCCGCGTGACGGGCGCGCCCGAAGGCGTGAAGGGCATCAGCCTGTTCGTGGTGCCGAAGTTCATGGTGAACGCCGACGGAACGCTCGGCGCGCGCAACGACGTGCACTGCGTCTCCATCGAACACAAGATGGGCATCAAGGCATCGCCCACCGCGGTGCTGCAGTACGGCGACCACGGCGGCGCCGTCGGCTACCTCGTGGGCCAGGAAAACCGCGGCCTCGAATACATGTTCATCATGATGAACGCCGCGCGCTACGCCGTGGGCGTGCAGGGCATCGCGATCGCCGAGCGCGCCTACCAGAAGGCCGTGGGCTACGCGAAGGACCGCGTGCAGAGCCGCCCGGTCGATGGCTCGCTGAGCGCCGCCGCGCCCATCATCCACCACCCCGATGTGAAGCGCATGCTCATGACCATGCGCGCCAGTACCGAGGGCTGCCGCGCCATGGCCGCCGTGGCCGCTGCCGCCTACGACGCGGCCCACCACCACCCGGACGCCGGAGCCCGCAAGGACAACGCGGCCTTCTACGAATTCCTGGTGCCGCTGGTCAAGGGATACAGCACCGAGATGAGCCTGGAAGTCACCAGCCTGGGCGTGCAGGTGCACGGCGGCATGGGCTTCATCGAAGAAACCGGTGCTGCGCAGTACTACCGCGACGCCAAGATCCTGACCATTTACGAAGGCACGACCGCGATCCAGGCCAACGACTTGGTGGGCCGCAAGACGGCGCGCGACGGCGGCACCCAGGCGAAGGCCATCGCGGCGCAGATTCAGAAGACCGAAGCCGAGCTGCTTGCACGCGGCAGCGCCAATGCGCTGGCCGTGGCCAAGCGCCTGACGGCCGCGCGCCAGGCCTTCGTGGACGTGGTCGAGTTCATCGCCGCCAACACCAGGAGCAACCCCAATGCCGCCTTCGCCGGCAGCGTGCCCTACCTCATGCTCGCGGGCAATGTGGTGGCGGGCTGGCAGCTGGCGCGTGCGCTGCTGGTGGCAGAAGACCAGCTGGCCGCCGGCACCGACGCCGCCTTCATGCAGGCCAAGATCACGACCGCGCGCTTCTACGCCGACCACATCCTGAGCCGCACCCCGGGCGTGCGCGACAGCATCTGCGAAGGTTCCGACGCAGTCACGGCCATGGCCATCGACGCGTTCTGAGGCGCTTGCACCCTGTTGCTGCGGCGACAGGATGCGTGCACCGGCTGACCCAGAATCCAGCCTGCTTTCTGATTCATACAACGGAGACACCATGACCACCCGTCAACGCTACCTGCCCCCGGTGCTGAAGAACATCCGCTTCCCGGTGATCGGCTCGCCGCTGTTCATCATCAGCAACCCCAAGCTCGTCATCGCCCAGTGCAAGGCCGGCGTGGTGGGCTCCATGCCAGCGCTCAACGCGCGCCCGGCTGCACAGCTCGACGAGTGGCTGGCGGAGATCACCGAGGCTCTGGCCGCGCACGACAAAGCCAACCCCGGCAACCCGGCGGCCCCCTTCGCCATCAACCAGATCGTGCACAAGAGCAACGACCGACTGGAGCACGACCTGCAGGTCTGCGCCAAGTACAAGGTGCCGATCGTCATCACCAGCCTGGGCGCGCGCGAAGACGTGAACACCGCCGTGCACAGCTGGGGCGGCGTGGTACTGCACGACGTGATCAACAACGTGTTTGCGCACAAGGCGATCGAAAAGGGCGCAGACGGCCTGATCCCCGTGGCGGCCGGTGCCGGTGGCCACGCCAGCGTGAAGAGCCCGTTTGCCATGGTGCAGGAGATCCGCGAGTGGTTCGACGGCCCGGTGGCACTCTCGGGCTCCATCGCCTCGGGCGGCGCCATCCTGGCCGCGCAGGCCATGGGTGCCGACTTCGCCTACATCGGTTCGGCCTTCATCGCAACCGAAGAAGCGCGCGCGGTGGAGGGCTACAAGCAGATGATCACCGAGAGCAACTCGGACGACATCGTCTACAGCAACTTCTACACCGGCATCCACGGCAACTACCTGAAGGGCAGCATCCGCAACGCCGGCATGGACCCGGATCACCTGCCCGAGAGCGATCCGAGCAAGATGAACTTCTCCACCGGTGAAGGCGCCAACGCCGCCAAGGCCTGGAAGGACATCTGGGGTTGCGGCCAGGGCATCGGCGCGATCCGCGAGGTGCTGCCTGCGGCCGATCTGGTGGCGCGCTTCAAGCGCGAGTATGCCGAGGCCAAGGCGCGCATCTGCGCGGCATGAGCCAAAGGCAGGTGGTGCCATGAAAAAACCGGCTCAAGGCCGGTTTTTTTGTGCGTGAGCTTCGCGCGTTCAAGGCTTGAACAGGTCTTTCAGCGCGTCCAGCAAAGTGGGCGGCCCCGCGTACTGCGAACCACCCGTGTCGGAAATGCTGCTGACCCAACCCCCGTTGAGCCACTCGCTGTAGAGCCAGTCATCGTTCTCGCGCACCAGCCCAGCGGGTGGTTCTGGCGGCGAGGCCACCGGCACGCCCTTCAGCGCGGCACCCATGTAGTCGGTCCAGATCGGCAGTGCCACGTTCCCGCCCGAGGCGCTGCTGCCGAGACTGCGCGGCTTGTCATAGCCCATCCACACGGCGGTGGCGAGCGTGGGGTGGTAACCGGCAAACCAGGCGTCCACCGCGTTGTTGGTGGTGCCGGTCTTGCCGTACACATCGGGGCGCTTCAGCTGCGCCTGCGCACGCGCTCCCGTGCCCACCCGGGTCACGTCGTTGAGCAGGCTGCCCATCACATAGGCGTTGCGCTCGGGAATGGCACGGCTCGCGTCGGTCATCGCTTCGGCCGGCGGCGCCTCGAACAACACTTTACCGTTGGCGTCGGTGATCTTCTCCACCACCACCGGGTTCACGCGCCAGCCGCCGTTGGCCAGCGTGGCGTAGGCGCGGGCCATCTGCAGCGGCGTGACCAGCCCGGTGCCCAGCGCGAGTGTCAGATTGTCGGGCTGTCGGCTGGCGTCCAGACCAAAGCGGGCGGTCCAGTCGCGGGCGCGGTGTGTGCCCACGTGCGCCAGCACGCGCACGCTCACCAGGTTGCTTGACCGGGCCAGGCCGTCGCGCAGCGTGATCGGGCCGCTGCCCTGGCCGTGGCTGTTGCCCGGGCTCCATCCGTTGGGAGCGGTGTAGGGCAGGTCGTCCACCAGTGTGGCGGGCATCACGCGCTCTTCCAGCGCTGCCGACACCAGCAGCGGCTTGATGGCCGAGCCCGGTTGACGCCAGCTCTGCGTGACGTGGTTGAAGGGTTGGCGGGAGAAGTCGAAACCACCGACCAGTGCGCGCACGCGGCCGGTTTTCGAGTCCATCGCCACCAGCGCGGCCTCGGCCTCCGGCCACTGTGAAACGGCCCAGTTCTTGCCGCCTTTGACCACCCGCACCACCGCGCCGCGCGTGATCTTCAGTGGCGCCTTGGCCTTCGGGCTCAACCCTGCCTGCGCCCAGCGCAGACCCTCACCCTGCACGGTGATGCGTTCCCCGCTGGCGAGCTGGACCTGCAGCGCCTGGGTCGTGGCCGCCAGCACCATGCCCACACGCAGGGTCTCGTCGTCCCGGTGGTCCTTCAGCGCTTCGGCGGCGGCGCGCTCCAGCTCGGCACCGCTGGCATCGGGCAGGGTCTCAAAGGCCTCCGGGCCGCGCCAGGCGCCCCGGCGGTCAAATGCCAGCACCCCGCGCCGCACCGCCTCATGGGCCGCGCGCTGGTCTTTCGCGCGCAGCGAAGTGGTCACGCGCAGACCGGTGGAATAGGCCTCGGTGCCAAAGCGCTCGACCACCGCGAGGCGCGCCATTTCGGCCACGTGCGCGGCATGCACGCTGCGCTGCCCCGGCGTACGGATGTGCAGCTTCTCGGCGCGCGCGGCGGCCAGCTGCGCGTCGCTGATCATGTCCGTGGCGCGCATGCGCTCCAGCACCACGCGCTGGCGCTGCAGCGCTCGCTCGAGGTTGGCCACCGGGTTGGCGTAGTACGGGTTCTGCGGCAGGCCCGCGAGCATCGCGGTTTCGGCCAGCGTGAGCTGGTCCAGCGGCTTGCCAAAGTAGGTCTGTGCCGCGGCGGAAAAACCGTAGGCCCGCTGGCCAAGAAAAATTTCGTTGAGGTAGATCTCCAGGATGCGGTCTTTCGACAGTGCATCCTCCACCTTGAAGGCCAGCATGATCTCCTTGGCCTTGCGTTCCACCGTCAGCTCGCGCGTGAGCAGCATGGTGCGCACCAGCTGCTGTGTGATGGTGGACGCGCCCTGCTTGCGCCCGCCGGTCAGCATGGCGAACGCCGCCCGCGCCATGCCTTTCGGGTCCACGCCCGAGTGCTCGCGAAAGCGCACATCTTCCACCGCCAGCACCGCGTCCTGCAGCATCCTGGGCGTGCGCGAGAGCGGCACGTAGTCGCGCCGCTCCTCGCCAAACTGCGCAATCTCCACGCCGTCGGCGGTGAACACCTGCAGCGGCAGCTTGGGGCTGTAGTTGACGATGCGGTCGATCGGCGGCAGATCGACCAGGGCGGCGCTCGAGGGTACCGTCACCAGCAGCGCCGAGGGGGCGATGGCCAGCGTGACAAGCACCCGGCGCACAGAAGGGGAAAACATGGGACCGGATTATCCCGGCACCGTGTGAACCGGGCGTGAACCGGGCCGCAAAGGCTGTAACCGCATGTCAGGCCGGCGTGGCCGGCGCTGTGGCCCGCGCCTGCTCCTGCGGCAGGTGCAGCACCGGGCGGCGCGGGTCGTCGGCCAGCTCGTCCAGTGCGTGGTGCAGGCGCTCCAGCGTGCGCTTCACCTCCACGCGCTCCTCTTCCTCGGCGGCGGTTTCGCGGTCGGCCGGCAGCATGGTCGAGACCAGGCGGAACCGCAGGCTGGTGTCTTCCGGCAGGAGCGATGCCGGCTCCAGCCCCTTGGCCACGATGTGCTGCGCCAGCAGCCTGATGTGCTCGAAACGCTGAGGCCCTTCGACGAGGATGGCAAAGCGCGTGTCGGTCACACGGCACACGGTGTCCACATCGCGCATCACGCGGGTGAGCCGCGCGGCGGCCACCACCAGGGAACGGTCACCCGCCTCGCTGCCCAGATGCGTCCTGATGTCGGCATGGTTGGACAACTCCACCAGCAGCAGGCCGCAGCGGTGCCCGTAGCGCCGCGCGCGGCGGATCGCGTCGCGCAGGCGCAGCGTGAGCACGGGGGTGACCGTCAGGCCGGTCAGCGGGTCGGTGCTGTCGAGCACGCGCAGACGGGCCCGGTTTTCGCTGAAGTGCTTGGCCCGGCGGTGCAGGATGTAGAGCAGCAGCGGGATCTCGATGGCCGAACCGATCAACACCGCGTACTGCGCGCCCCAGCTGTCGGGCAGCAGACCGGCCGCGCGCAGCGCCGGGAAGGGGTAGCCCAGGTGCACCGGCAAAAAGCCCAGCACCATCCAGCCCGCGTAGCGCTCGCCCTGGCGCCAGGCCCACAGGCACAGGCCCATGCTCAGGAGCACCGAGAGCAGGCCATACAGGTTCAACACCGCCAGCGCCGGCGCGCTCTGCAGCGTGAGGTAGGCCGCCGGGTACAACAGGCCGAACACCGACCAGACCAGCGCAAAACGGTCCAGCCCGCGGTGGTAGCGCGAGATCGCGCACACCTCGCGCACAAACCAGATGCCCGCACCCGTGAGCCAGAGCATGAAAACCGCCGGCGCCGCGCTGTTCCACCCGGCCGAGTGTGGCCAGAAAAACAGGCCGCCGATGCCGGTGAACGCCACCTGAAAGCCGAGCATGCACGCCACATAGACCACATAGGCCACAAACGCGCGATCGGCATACAGGCGCGCATGCACCCAGCCGAGGAACAGCACCAGCAGGCCGAAGCCCAGGTAGCCGCCCACCAGCAGGTAGGTCCAGGCGCGTTTCTGCTGCAGATCGTCGGCGTTCAGCAGGTAGGTGCGCGGGCTCAGCGGTGCGGGGTGGTTGTCCAGCCGCAGCCACACCGTGCGCGGCGCGCGGGTGTCGTCGAGCGCGAACACCGGCGAGCGGTCGGGAATGGCCCACTGCGCCACCGGCACATGGTCGCCCGCGTGCTGCACCTGCCAGCCACCGGCCGTGTCGGGCTGGTAGAGGCTGGCGTGGTCGGTGAAGGCCGAGCCGTCGAGCATGATGAACCAGCGCCGGGCCGGATCCATGGCGGGCATCTCCAGCCGCAGCCACAGCGCGCCCTGGCCCAGGGTGAAGCTGCGGTGGCGTTCCAGGGGCTGGAGCTGGTCGGCCGGCGCTGCAGCCACGCTGTCCACGCTGGCTGTGCCGGCGGGGTCCACCCAGTAGCGCGCCTGCAGCGTGGCGTCCGGTTCAACCGTCGCCGCCTGCACCCACCCCGGGAAGCCCGTGGCCAGAGCCAGCAGCATCAGGGCGCGGGCCAGCAGGCGCTGGAAGGGGCTTGGGAGGGACATTGACGCTATGGTAGCGGCCCGCCGGCGGTGCTCACATGGCGCAGCGCCACGGCGACCGTTTCAGGTCAGAGAGGGTCGCCCAGCAACTTGGACAGGGCGGCAATATTGGCCGCGCTGGGGACCTGAGGCTTCATCTCGTCTTCGGCGGCGGTGGCGTTTTCGTGCGCCTGGATGCTGTTGACCATCTCGTACTGGTTCTCCCAGGAGATCGTCTTGCCGGGCGGACACAGGTCGCGCAGCGTGCCGAACCAGTAGTAACCATCCTGGCCACCAAAGAGCTTGTCGATGCCGCCGGCGTCTCCCGTTTTCAATCCCTGGGCGGCCAGGATCAGGTTGAGTTTGTGGTGGGAGACGGAGTAGCGCATGAAGAAGGGTCCAGAGAAAGGAATTGAGCGGACTGGCGGGGTCTGTGCCGTTTGCCCGGCCGCGCATTCTACGGGAGGGGCCGGCGCCGGGGATGGTGCGCTGGCACGCCAGGGGCACGCGGCCTCGCGCCCTCGGCGCTGATCATCGGCGTGGCCCACACCACTTCCATAGCTCTCCATCCGAATGTTCGCAACCCGCCCGACGTGAACTGGACTCTCTTGCGCCCGGCAGGATGGAGGCCGCTCGCGGTGTGAGACGGAGCGAGCTGTGGCGTGTGTGCCCGGCCCTGGGGAGATGGCAAACACCTTCAGATGGCACGCCGCCTGCCGACGGGCCGGTGACCGGCCGGAAACGCTGGTCCTCCCCCTCCGGTAGAGTACGCCCCTCAACGGTCCTCTTTTTGGGGTGGCTCTGGCTGCTCCTGGCTGCCGTGACCGACCGGGCTCCAGCCGCGGTGCTCCCTCTTCACACACCCGCAGAATCGACATGAACGCTCCTACCGCCCTGAATCAACTCCCCCAGAAAAACATCTTTCGCGCCGGCGACGTGTTCGTGCTGTTTGGTGAGCTTTTCGGCCGTGGCTACGCCAACGGGCTCGTCAACGAAGCCCGCCAGGCCGGCATGCGCATCATCGGCATCACCGTGGGCCGTCGCGAAGCCGACGGCACGCTGCGCCCGCTCAACGACGAAGAACTCGCCGCTGCCGAAGACAACCTGGGCGGCAAGATCATCAACGTGCCCCTGATGGCAGGTTTTGACATGGACGCGCCCGCCGGCACGCCCACGCCCACGGAAATGCTGGGCAAGCTCACCCTCAAGTCCTGGACCGAAGACAAGCTGGACTGGGACCACATCGCCCGATGCCGCGACATCGGCGTCGAGCGCTTCAAGACCTCGCTCGCCCGGGTCATGAGCACGCTCGACGGCATGATCCCCGACGGCAGCAATGTCTTCTTCGCCCACACCATGGCCGGCGGCATCCCCAAGGCCAAGGTCTTCCTCGCCATCGCCAATCGCGTCTACAAGGGCCGCGGGGAGCGGCACCAGTCTTCGCAGGTGCTGCTCGACAGCGACCTCGGCAAGCTCATCCTGCAGAACTTTGACGAAGTCTCAGCCAACACCTTGGGTCACCTCATCGAAGCCAGCGCCCCCATCCGCGAGCGCGTGCAGCGCACCGGTGGCCAGGTCCGCTACAGCGCCTACGGTTACCACGGCACCAGCATCCTCATCGGCGATGAGTACCAGTGGCAGACCTACAGCAACTACACCCAGGGCTACGCCAAGATGCGGCTGGAGCGCATTGCGCAGGCCGCCTGGGAGCAGGGCGTTCGCGCCACCGTCTTCAACTGTCCCGAGATCCGTACCAACTCGTCAGACATCTTTGCCGGCGTGGAGCTGCCCCTGTTCTCGCTGCTGCGCGCCCTGCGCAAGGAAAACGGTGGCGCCTGGGCCGAAGCCCAGTGGGCCGCCTGCGCCGGCTTGCTGAACGACGGCGAGGCTGGCCTGGCCGTGGTGATGCAGCGCATTGCCGACTTCTACGCCAGCGACGTGATGAAGGGCTATGGCGACTTCGCCGCCTGGCCCATGCCCAACAGCCAGGGCCTGGCCGACCTGATGATCGGCGCCTCCGATGACCTGGTCGCCATGCACAAAGACCGCGGCGCCCTCATCACCGACCTGCTCAGCGCGCTGGTGATCGAAGCTTCGGGCGCCCTGATGTTCCGTGAGTGCTCGGTGCCCAGCGGACCGGTGCTCTGGCTCAACCACGACATCATCGCCCGCCAGCTCAACCAGACGCACGGCTGAGGGCGGTCCGGGCGTGGCCGCAGCGCCCTGCGCAGGGCGCGGCAGACCGGGCCGCCGGCGGGGCACCGGCGCCCTGTCCGGCGGGTAATATGTCCGCATGACCCGACTGCAAACCGAATACCAGCGCCTTTACCTGCCGCCCGAAACCGGCGCAGACAGCGGCGGCGCCCTGGGCCTGATCGGTGCCGACGGGCGCGTCAGGGCCCTGGTGCTGGCCCTCGGCCAGCCGGCCGACTGGGCCACGCTCGCGCCGCTGTGGCGCGGGGTGCAGGCCGACCTGGGCTGGCCAGCCCCGGCCATCGCGGTCAACGGTGTCGATGCGTTCGAACTCTGGTTCTCGCTGGCCGACCCGCTGCCCCGCGCGGAGGCGACCGAACTGTTGGCGCAGCTGCAGCGCCGCTACCTGGCCGACCTGCGCCCCGAGCGGGTGCGCGCTTGGCCCGGTGCAGACGTGGCCGCCGAACCTCCCGCCTGCCCCCCGTTCGCCGCCGGGCCGGAGCGCTGGGCCGCCTTCATCACGCCCGACCTGCCCGCCGTCTTCGGCGACGACCCGGCGCTCGACTTCGAGCCCGGTGCCGATGCCCAGGCCGACCTCCTGGTGCGGCAACGCTCCATCAACGTGGCCGAACTGCGCACGGCGCAGGCCGTGCTGGTGGCTGCTGAGGAACGGACGGCAGCATCACCTGCGCGCTCGTCCGTGAAAGCCGAAACGAAGGACGCCATCCCGTCCGTCACTGGCAGTTTTCAGGATCCGCGCGCGTTCTTGCTCGCGGTGATGAACGACCCGTCTGCGCCGCTGGCACTCCGGATCGAGGCGGCGAAGGGGCTGCTACCTGTCCAGCGTCCCGGTGGCTGAGGCTGCTTTGATCGATTGTCCAATGAAGCACACGTTGGCCTGAAACAGCAGGTGTTCGGATGCAGAGGCGGTCAGTCGGTTTGGTCGATTCTGTTCAACCTGTTCATGCAAGCGGTACGATGCGGTTCGGGCTGCGTTCCTGTGGATGATCCGGCGAGTGGTGCGACTTTGTTGAACGACTGCGATGCTGGGTATCCACGTTTTGTCGTTTGAATCGAAATTGGCGTCATCGAGACCCCGACTTCCATCACCAGGAGAACCCAATGTCGTTGCGAACCATTGCGCTGTGGACGGTTCACGCCACTTGTCTCGTATCACTCTCTGCCATGGCCCAACCGTCGCCAAACGATCTCAAAGATGAGCAGATCCGCACCCTCGTTTCCGGAAAGCGGCTCGAGCTTCGATTTGCCGGGACACCGCCTTCAGATCCCAAATTCTTTTCTCACTGGAACTTCAGAGCGGATGGATCACTGTGCGCCCGGCTGATCGGCAGCAGTCCCAAAACCGAGTGCGCCGATGTAGGCAAATGGCAAGCGGAAAACAACACGCTCTGCTGGAAACTCAACAGCATCGGCACAACCACAGGCATCAACTCCACATGCGGCTGGGTGCGAAAGGGAGAAGGAGACTTGTACGAAATCGTTGACACGACCGGAAAGCTCGGATCCACCCTGTTCAGCATCGGTCGGTAACACCGTGCCTTGAGGTTGTCGTTTCGCAGTCAAGAACAAGTGCAGCGCACGGCTGCGATACTGCCAAGATGGCAGCGCCCCGCGCAGCGGCAGGGCTCGGGGCGCCCATCAGCTGGCGGCTTTTTCCATCGCCTTCGCCATGGTCTTGCCGAGCTCCACGCCCCACTGGTCGTAGGCGTTGATGCCCCAGATGGCGGCCTGCGTGAACACCTTGTGTTCGTACAGCGCGATCAGCGCGCCCAGTCGGTGCGGGGTGAGTGCGTCGAGCCAGACGGTGCTGCTGGGCACGTCGCCCTGGAAGCTGCGCTGGCTCACGAACACCGCGGCCTGCTCGGCGCTCAGGCCTTCGGCCATGAGGGTCTGCAGGGTGGACGCTTCGTCGCGGCCCAGGGCCAGGGCCTGGGCCTGGGCGCGCAGGTTGAGGTTGACGACGCGGTGGTGTTCGGTCGCCAGCGGCAGCGGCGTGTCTTCGCTCAGCACGCCAACGAATTCCACCGGCACGCGGTGCGTGCCCTGGTGCAGCAGCTGGAAGTAGGCGTGCTGGCCGTCGATACCGAGGCCGCCCCAGACGATGGGGCCGGTGTCCGTGTCGCAGGGCTGGCCGTCCTTGCGCGTGCGTTTGCCGTTGCTCTCCATGTCCATCTGCTGCACGAAGGGCGCGAAGCGCACCAGGCGGCTGGGGTAGGTGGAGAGCAGCTGGGTGGGGCAGTGCAGGAAGTTGCGGTTCCACACGCCGCTCAGGGCCAGGATGACGGGCAGGTTCTGCGCCAGCGGCGCGCTGCGAAAGTGTGCGTCCATGGCCTGGCCACCGGCCAGGAATTCGCGGAAGGCGGTTGAGCCAATGGCCAGCGCCAGCGGCAGGCCGAGCGCGGACCAGATGGAGTAACGGCCACCGACCCAGTCCCAGAAGGTGAAGGTGTGCTCAGTGGGGTAGCCGGCGGCGCCAGACTTCCGCGGTGCGGCGGTGATGGCGACCAGGTGCGGGCTCTGCGCCGCACCGGCGATGCCGGCGTCCTGCAGCCAGCGCCGCGCGGAGGCGGCGTTGGTCATGGTTTCCTGCGTGGTGAAGGTCTTGCTCGCCACGATGATGAGCGTGGTCAGCGGGTTCAGGCCGCGCAGCGTGCTGTGCAGCGCCCAGGCGTCGGGGTTGCTGACGAAGTGCACGCGCACGCCCGGGTCCTGGGCGTGGTGCCCGCCACTGCACCACGGCGCCAGCGCGTCGGCCGCCATGCGTGGGCCGAGGTCGGAGCCACCGATGCCGATGTTCACCACGTCGGTGATGGCCAGGCCGGTGCTGCCTTTCACGTCACCCGCGCGCAGGCGGTCGGCGAAGGCACAGACGCGTTCCAGCTCGGCCTGCACCTGCTGCTGGATCGCGTCGCCCCACGGCGCCTGCGCACCGCTGGCGCCGGGCGTGCCGCGCAGCGCAACGTGCAGCACGGCGCGCTGTTCGGAGGTGTTGATCACATCGCCGCGAAACATGGCGTCGCGCTGGCGCTCCACGCCGGCCTGGCGGGCCAGGTCCATGAGCGCGGCCCACACGGTGTTGTCCAGCGCCTGGCGGCTGAAGTCGATCTGGATGCCGGTGCCGGCGGCGCTGGCCTGCAACTGCTGTTCGCGGCCGGGCTGGGCCAGGCGCTCGCGCAGATGCGGCTGCGGTGCGGCGGCGAGAGTGGCGAGTTGTTGCCAGGCTGGGAGTTGGGTGGGAGTGGACATGTGCGATCCCGGTTGTGTCTTGCGATTGTCGCGGTGCGGCGAGGGTCAGCCTGCGGCGATGACCATGGCTTCCTTGGCCAGCTGGGTGATCTTCTTCCAATCGCCCGCGGCCAGCGCTTCGGCCGGCGTGAGCCAGCTGCCGCCGGCCATGGCAACGTTGGGCAGCTTCAGAAAGTCTTTCAGGTTCTCGGGGCTGACGCCGCCGGTGGGGCAGAACATCACGTCGGGGATCGGTGCACCCAGCGCCTTGAGCATGCCCAGGCCGCCAGCCTGCTGGGCCGGGAACAGCTTCATGAGCGAGAAGCCCTGTTCGCGGCGGTGCATCACTTCGCCGGGCGTCATCACGCCGGGAATGAACGGCAGCTTCGCGGCTTTCACCGCGTCGACCAGCGCGTCGGTGCAGCCGGGGGACAGCGCGAAGCTGGCGCCCGCGTCGATGACGCGTTGCACCTCGGTCACGCGGGTCACGGTGCCGGCGCCCAGGTGCATCTGCGGTACGGCCTTGGCCACGGCTTCGATGGACGCGAGCGCGGCGTCCGAGCGCAGGGTGATCTCCATCACGTCGATGCCACCCTCGAGCAGCGCATGCGCGAGCGGCACGGCGTGGGCCGGGTCGCTGAGAACGATGACGGGCACGACGCGGGACTGGAAGGCGGGGCGGGAGTAGCAGGTGGGGGTCATGGGGATGTCCAGTTCAAGGGCGGTCGCCGAAAAGTGGGGACGCGCCGGATTCGGCGGTGCTCGCGTGTGCGCGGAACAGACCAAACAGTTCGCGGCCCGTGCCGTGCGCGTTGTGGCTCAGGTCGGGGTGGCTCACGCTGCGCGCGGCCAGGGTGGCAGCGTCCACTTCCAGCTCCAGCACGCCGCGCTCGCAGTCGAGCGTGATCCAGTCACCGTCCATCACGCGGGCGATCGGGCCGTCTGCCAGTGCTTCGGGGCTGAGGTGGATGGCGGCGGGCACCTTGCCCGAAGCGCCGCTCATGCGGCCATCGGTGATCAGCGCGACCTTGAATCCTTTGTCCTGCAGTACGGCCAGCGGAGGCGTGAGCTTGTGCAGCTCGGGCATGCCGTTGGCGCGCGGGCCCTGGTAACGCACCACAGCGATCAGGTCCTTGTTGATCTTCCCGGCGTTGAACAGGGCCAGCAGATCCTGCTGGTCGCTCACCACCACGGCTTGCGCGCGCACCACGCGGTGCTCGGGTTTCACGGCAGATACCTTGACCACGCTGCGACCCAGGTTGCCCTGGAGCAGGCGCAGGCCGCCGTCGGCGCCGAAGGGTTCGCTCACAGGCCGCAACACGGCGGTGTCGCCGCTCTGCTCGGGCACCGGGCGCCAGGCCAGCTGGCCGTCTTGCAGGCAGGGCTCGTTCGCGTACGCGCCCAGGCCCTGGCCCATGACGGTGGTCACGTCGCCGTGCAGCAGGCCGTTGGTCAGCAGTTCCTTCATGAGGAAGCCCATGCCGCCGGCGGCGTGGAAGTGGTTCACGTCGGCGCTGCCGTTGGGGTACACGCGGGCCAGCAGCGGCACCACGGCCGAGAGTTCGGCGAAGTCGTCCCAGTCGATCAGCACACCGGCCGCGCGGGCCATGGCCACGAGGTGGAGGGTGTGGTTGGTGGAGCCGCCGGTGGCGAGCAGGCCAATGATGCCGTTGACGATGGTCTTTTCGCTCACGATGTCGGCCAGGCAGATGGCAGCCTGGCCGGTCTTGCCGGTGTTGGCCAGCGCGCGCTCCAGCGCGGCCTTGCTCAGCAGTTCGCGCAACTCGGTGCCGGGGTTCACGAACGAAGCGCCCGGCAGGTGCAGGCCCATGATCTCCATCAGCATCTGGTTGCTGTTGGCGGTGCCATAAAACGTGCAGGTGCCGGGCGCGTGGTAGGCCTGGGCCTCGCTCTCCAGCAGCGCGTCGCGGCCGACCAGGCCCTGCGCGTACTGCTGGCGCACCTTGGCCTTGGCGTCGTTCGAGAGGCCGCTCGTCATGGGGCCGGCGGGCACGAACACGGTGCTGAGGTGGCCGAACTGCACCGCGCCCATGAACAGGCCGGGCACGATCTTGTCGCAGATGCCGAGCATGAGCGCGGCGTCGAACACGTTGTGCGACAGGCCCACGGCGGTGGCCATGGCGATCACGTCGCGCGAGAAGAGGGACAGCTCCATGCCGGCCGCGCCCTGCGTGACGCCGTCGCACATGGCTGGCACGCCACCCGCCACCTGCGCCGTGGCGCCCAGCGTGCGCGCGTGGCTGCGGATCAGCTCGGGGTAGTGCTCGTAGGGCTGGTGGGCCGAGAGCATGTCGTTGTAGGCGGTGATCACGCCCACGTGCGGCGCGCGCTCGGCGTGGATCTTCAGCTTGTCGCTGGCCGGCAGGGCGGCCGTCGTGTGGGCCATGTTGGCACAGCCCATGCCGCCGCGCTGCGTGCCGCTTTTGCGCTGTGCCGCCATGCTGGCGAGGTAGGCGCCGCGCGGGCCGGCGCTGCGTTCGGTGATGCGTTGGGTGACGCGGGCGAGGGTGGGGTGGATGTGCGACATCGTGGGCTTTCAGGAGGTTTGTTCAAGAACACCGTGGAACTGGCTTTGCCAGGCCGCAGGTGTTGCCCCCTTGAGGGGGGATGCGGCTACGCGCAGCGAGCAAGCGACGGGGGTGTTCATGTCATCCAGACGCTGATGGGAGTTTGTGACTGGTTGAGTACCAGCGAAATCGGCATGGCCTCGTCGGCCCTCTCGGCGGCGCGGCGGTAGACGGCGAGCTTGCTCTCGCCTGCGATGGAGAGCACCAGTTCGCGCGCGGCGAGCAGGGCGCTGAGCGTTAAGCTTATGCGCGCATGCGGCGCCGTGTCGGGCACCACCCATGCCAGGCGGTCATCGGTGGCGATGGCGCGCGCGTAGCCGGGCGCGCCGGGGAACAGCGAGGCTGTGTGGGCGTCTTCCCCCATGCCGAGCACGGCCACGTCGAGCGGCCAGGGCAGGGCGGCGATCCGTTCGCTGGCGTCGCGCACCAGGGCGTCGAGCACCTCGGCGTTGAACTTGGGTGCGAGCTCGCGGAAGAAGGGCAGGAAACGCGCCGCAACGGCCTTGCCTTGCAGCAGGTGTCGCGCCACCAGGGCGGTGTTGCTGTCGGCATGGTCGCGCGGGACCACGCGCTCGTCCACCAGCACCACGGTCACTTGTGACCAGTCCAGCTCCTGCTCGCGCAGCGCCTCGAACAGGGGGATGGGCGACCTGCCGCCCGACACCGCCAGGCTCGCCTGGCCACGCGCGGTGATGGCCGCGCGCAGGGCGTCGGCGATGTGCGCGGCCAGTGTGGCGGGTGTCGCGTTGGTGTGTTCGGTGATCATGGGTGCAGGTATGAGGTGTCTCTGTTCAAGAACACCGTGGAACCGGCTTTGCCGGGCCACTGGTGTTGTCCCCCTGGGGGAAGACGCGAAGCGGCGCAGGGGGGTGCCATGTTCACGACTCCTCCACCCAGGAGGAGCCTTCCCGCGCCATGAGGGCCGACGAGGCCGCCGGCCCCCAGCTGCCCGCGGTGTAGGCCTTGGGCTTTTCGTTGAGCTGTTGCCAGCCGTTGATGATGGGCTCGACCCAGGTCCAGGCCGATTCGAGCTCGTCGCGGCGCATGAAGTGCGTCAGGCGGCCCTTGATCACGTCCATCAGCAGGCGTTCGTAGGCTTCGGCGCGGCGCTCGGAGAAGGCGGATTCCAGGTCCAGATTCAGGCTCACCGGACGCAGCCGCATGCCACTGCCGGGCTCCTTGGCCATCATCTGCAGCTGGATGTGCTCTTCCGGCTGCAGGCGGATCATCAGGCGGTTGACCGACTGGCGTGGCGAGTCCTGGAAGATGGTGAAGGGCAGGTCGGCGAACTCGATGACGATCTCCGAGCGGCGTTCGGCCATGCGCTTGCCGGTGCGCAGGAAGATCGGCACGTTGGCCCAGCGCCAGTTGTTGATGTGGGCCTTCAGCGCCACGAAGGTCTCGGTGTTGCTGTCGGCCGGGATGTTGGCTTCCTGCAGGTAGCCCACGGCTGCGTCCCCGTCGGACGCGCCGGCGCTGTACTGGCCGCGCACGGTGTCCGTGGCCACGTCGGCCATGGTCATGGGGCGCAGCGAGCGCAGCACCTTGAGCTTTTCGTCGCGCACGGCGTCGGGGTCGAGCGACACCGGCGGTTCCATGGCCACGATGCACAGCAGCTGCAGCAGGTGGTTCTGCACCATGTCGCGCAGTGCGCCGGTACCGTCATAGAAACCGGCGCGGCTGCCCACGCCGACGCTCTCGGCCACCGTGATCTGCACGCTCTTGATGTAGGGGCTGCGCCAGAGCGGTTCGAAGATGGTGTTGCCAAAGCGCAGCACCATCAGGTTCTGCACCGTTTCCTTGCCCAGGTAGTGGTCGATGCGGAAGATCTGCTGTTCCTCGAAATGGCGGCCCACCTCGTCGTTGATCGCCTGTGCGGATGCCAGGTCGTGGCCGAGCGGCTTTTCCAGCACCACGCGCGAGCGGGCGTCGATCAGCTTGGCGGCGGACAGGTTCGCGCAGATGGCTGTGAACAGGCTGGGCGCGGTGGCGAGGTAGTACACGCGCTCCGAGCCAGGCTGCATGGCGGCGGCGAGGGCGTCGAAGTCTTGCGGCTGCGTGGCGTCCAGGCTCACGTAATGCAGGCGATCGAGAAAGCCCTGCCACGCGACGCCTTCAAAGGCCTTGGTCTCGATGAAGCCAGGCACCTTGTCCTGGATGAAGGCCAGGAAGACCGCGCGATCCCAGGACTGGCGGCCGAGGGCGTGGATGCGGGTCTGCGCGGGCAGGTTGTTGTGCAGGTGCGCCATGTACAGCGCTGGCAGCAGCTTGCGCACCGAGAGGTCACCCACACCGCCAAAGATCACCAGGTCGAGCGGGGCAGGGGGTGTAGGGGTGGTGGTGGGTGCGACCATGGTTGTGGGTGGTTACGGAAAAATTTCAGTTTAATGTAATCAAGTTACATGACGGGTTCTTTTTGCGCCGAAACCCCAAGCAAGCTCCGTGCACGGTGTGCGGGAGGCCGCTTGCGGGGCTTCAGAGGGTCCGGAACAGCGGACGGGCGCTCCGCACACGCGCCTGTGCCTGCGCCAGACTGGGCGGCACGCAGCCCGTTTGCATCACGCACAGGCTGGCGCTGGCCACGGCGTGGCCCAGGATGTGTTCCACGTCTTGGGCGTCCAGCCGCAGTTCGCTGGCCTTGTGCGCGGCCTGCATGGCCGGGCGTTGCAGCAGCGCCACCAGCATGCCGGCGAGGAAGCAGTCGCCCGCACCCACGGTATCGGCCACCGTGACCGGCACGGATTCGGCCGCCTGCCAGCCGGCGCCGTCGCGCTGCAGCAGGACCGCGCCTTTGGCGCCCAGGGTGAGCGCCAGCCAGCGCGCAGGCGTCACGGCCAGCAGTTCGCGCGCAGCCTGCAAGGGGTCTGCTGCGCTGAAGCCCAGGGTTTGCAGGTCGTCGTCGCTCACCTTGACGATGTCGGCCTGGCCGAGTGCGGCCATCACGCTGGCCTGGTAGGCCGCCATGTCGGGGACGATGGCCGGACGCAGGTTGGCGTCCACCACCACCAGACGACCGGCCGCGCGCTGGGCCTTGAGCCAGGGCAGGTATTTGCTGGCATCGTCGGCCACCAGCGCGAGGCAGCCGGTGGCCACCACTTTCAGCTGCGACAGGGCTGCGCACTGCGCCGTCATGGCCGGCGCATGCACCTGCCGGTCTGCCACCCCGTCGCGGTAGAAGCTGTAGCTGGCCTTGCCGTGTTCGTCCAGTCCGACGACGGCGAGCGAGGTGGGCTCGTGGACCGGCACCTCGTTGGCCAGCATCACGCGTGCCTCGTGGATGCCTTCGGCCAGCATGCGGCCAAAACGGTCGCGGGAGAGCGGATTCAGGTACAGCGTGCCCACGCCTTGCAGGCCGAGGGCGCGCGTGAGGTTGTAGACCGCACCGCCAGCACAGGGGCGCACGCGGCCGTCGGCTTCTTCGATCATGTCGATCAGGGCTTCGCCGGCGGTGGCGACTTGAATGGGCAAATTGGGCTTAGGGAAAACCATAACTAAATCCAGTTGATTTATTAACCTGAACACCACTATAGTTCAGCCAGCCCGCAGCGCACTTCGTGAAAACCCCATGAGCCGCGCTGCAGCGGTCTGAGCCCCGTCCCTGTATTGACCATCATCCATCCCTCGAGGAGACATCCGTGAAAAAAATCGCCCCCGCTGTCGTCTTTTCTGCCTTGGCCCTGGCCGTTGGTGCGGCCTCGGCCGCCGAGCCCGTGATCGGCCTGATCACCAAGACGGAATCCAACCCCTTCTTCGTGAAGATGAAGGAAGGCGCCACCGCCGAAGCCAAGAAACTGGGCGCCAAGCTGCTGTCCGCTGCCGGCAAGACCGATGGCGACAACGCCGGCCAGGTGACCGCCATGGAAAACATGATCGCCGCCGGTGCCAAGACCATCCTGATCACCCCCAGCGACGCCAAGGCCATCATTCCTGCCATCAAGAAAGCCCAGGCGCAGGGTGTGCAGGTGATCGCCCTCGACAGCCCGACCGACCCGGTCACCGCCGTGGACGGCCTGTTCGCCACCGACAACTACAAGGCTGGCGTGCTGATCGGCCAGTACGCCAAGGCCGCGCTGGGCGCCAAGAAGCCCGTCATCGCCACGCTCGACCTGTTCCCGGGCCACCCGGTGGGCGCGCAGCGCCACAACGGCTTCCTGCAAGGCTACGGACTGAAGTCGCTGGACGCCAAGAGCAACGACCTGGCCAAGCCCGACGAGGTGGTCTGCATGGCCGACAGCTTCGGTGACGCCGCGAAGGGCCAGACCGGCATGGAGAACTGCCTGCAGAAGAACCCCGGCATCAACCTCGTCTACACCATCAACGAACCCGCCGCCGCCGGTGCCTACAAGGCACTGAAAGCCGCTGGCAAGGACAAAGACGTGGTCATCGTCTCGGTGGACGGTGGCTGCGCCGGCATCAAGGACGTGGGCGCCGGCGTGATCGCCGCGACCTCGCAACAGTACCCGCTGCGCATGGCCGCCATGGGCGTGGCCGCGGGGGTGGAATACGCCAAGACCGGAAAGAAGGTCAGCGGATACACCGACACGGGCGTGACGCTGATCGCTGCCAAGGCCATGGCTGGTGTGGACAGCAAGGACGTGAAGACCGGTACGGATCTCTGCTGGGGCAACAAGTAACTCCCCCCTGAGGTGGCAGGGTTCACCCCCCTGCGCCGCTGCGCGGCTTCCCCCTCTCTGGCCGCCTCCGGCGGGGAGGGGGGACGGCACCTCGGGCCGGCCGAGCCGGACCCTTGGTGCCCCTGGATGGGGTCACCTCCTGCCTCCTTGATCTTTTGATTTCGATAGCCCGCGTCAGACGGGTCATCGTCAGCACCTTCGCCATCTGGGCGCAGTGATGCCGCAACTTCCTCTTCTCTGATTGGACGGGCCACCGCCATGAATGCCATCAAAGCCAAACTTCCGCCCATGGGCACGCTCGGGCCCTTCATTGCCCTGGTGTGTGCCTGCCTGTTTTTCGCCACGCAGAGCGACCGCTTCCTGACGCTGCAGAACTTCTCGCTGATCCTGCAGCAGGTGATGGTGGTGGGCACCATCGCCATCGGCCAGACCCTCATCATTCTCACCGCCGGCATCGACCTGTCGTGCGGCATGATCATGGCGCTGGGCAGCATCGTGATGACCAAGATGGGCGCCGACTTCGGCCTCCCGGCTCCGGTCGCGATCACCCTGGGCATCGCCGCCACCGCCGGTTTCGGCCTGGTCAACGGCCTTCTGGTCACCAAGGCGAAGCTGCCACCCTTCATCGTCACGCTGGGCACGCTGAACATCGCGTTCGCCATCACCCAGCTCTACTCGGGTTCGCAGACCATCACCGAGGTGTCCGAGGGCATGACCTGGCTCGGCAACTCGTTCCGCATCGGTGAAACCAACATCCTGTACGGCGTGGTGCTCATGCTCGCGCTCTATCTCATCACCTGGCTGTTCCTGCGCGAGACCGCGCCGGGCCGCCACATCTACGCCGTGGGCAACAGCCCGGAAGCCACGCGCCTGACCGGCATCTCCACCGACAAGGTGCTGCTGGGGGTGTACGTGCTGGCCGGCGTGTTCTACGGTCTGGCTTCGCTGCTGTCGGTGGCGCGCATCGGCGCCGGCGACCCGAACGCCGGGCAGACCGAAAACCTCGACGCCATCACCGCCGTGGTGCTGGGCGGCACCAGCCTGTTCGGTGGCCGCGGCATCATCCTCGGCACCCTGGTGGGCGCGCTGATCGTCGGCGTGTTCCGCAACGGCCTCACGCTCATGGGCGTCTCATCCGTCTACCAGATCCTGGTCACGGGTGTTCTTGTCATTCTTGCGGTCTTGACCGACCAGATGTCACGCAAAGGAGCCCGCTGATGTCCACCGCCCCCAACGCACAAAGCCCGCTCGTGATCCAGGCCAGGGGCCTGGTCAAGCGCTACGGCCAGGTCACCGCGCTCGACGGTGCCGACTTCGAACTGCGCGCCGGAGAAATCCTGGCCGTGATCGGCGACAACGGCGCTGGCAAGTCCTCGCTGATCAAATGCCTCGCCGGCGCCACGATCCCCGACGAAGGGGAGATCTACCTCGATGGTCAGCGCGCCCAGTTCAGGAGCCCGATCGACGCGCGCCGCGCCGGCATCGAAACGGTGTACCAGGACCTCGCCGTGGCCCCGGCCATGACGATCGCCGAGAACCTGTTCCTGGGCCGCGAAATCCGCCGCCCCGGTCTTCTGGGCAGCGTGCTGCAGATGATCGACAAGAAGAAGATGCTGGATGAAAGCATCGCGCGCATGAACGACCTCAAGGTCGGCATCCGCTCCATGACGCAGGCGGTGGAAACGCTCTCCGGCGGCCAGCGCCAGTGCGTGGCCGTGGCGCGCGCCGCGGCGTTCGCGCAGCACGTGGTGATCATGGACGAGCCGACCGCCGCGCTCGGCGTGAAGGAGGGCAACATGGTGCTGGAACTGATCCGCCGCGTGCGCGACAAGGGACTGCCGGTGATCCTCATCAGCCACAACATGCCGCACGTGTTCGAGATCGCCGACCGCATCCACATCGCCCGCCTGGGCAAGCGCGCGGCGGTGGTCAACCCGAAGAAGATCAGCATGAGCGACACCGTGGCGGTGATGACCGGTGCGATGACGGTCGAAGAGTTGCCACCAGAAGTGCTGGCCTGAACACGGATCCATCATGCTCAAAGGTATTGATCCCCTGCTCAGCCCGGACCTGCTCAAGCTGCTGGCCGAGATGGGCCACGACGACGCGCTGGTGCTGGCCGACGCCAACTTCACCGCCATGAGCCTGGGCGCCGGCAAGCCGGTGTTGCGCCTGCCGGGCATCGGCATGGCGCGAACGGTGCAGGCAGTGGCCAGCCTCCTGCCGCTGGCCCAGGATGTGCCGCACCCCGTGGCCTACATGCAGGTGGGTGGCAGCGAGCCGGGCTACCGCTCGGCCCTGCAGCGCGAAACCCTGGCCGTTCTGGCGCAGGAAGGCCTGCAGGACGGTCAGGCCGAAGCGGTGGAGCGCTACGCGTTCTACGAGCGCGTGAAGAAGGCCTACGCCATCGTCGTGACCGGCGAACTGGAGCCCTGGGGCAATTTCATCTTGCGCAAGGGCGTGCTCGGCAACAGCCTGCGGGTGTAGGCCCTTGTCGCCCATGTCAAACTCGGCGCCTGTGACCGATCCGCATCCGACCGACACCGCCGATGAAACGGCACCCGACGCCGCGACCGAACCCGCGGGCGCACCGCGCCTGCGCCCGCGTGGCTCCAACCAGGTGGGCATGCGCCAGTTCAACGAACGTGTGGTGCTGCAGGCGCTGCGCGTGCACGGCAGCCTGCCCAAGGCCGATCTCGCGCGCCTGACCGGACTCACGGCCCAGACCATCGGCCTCATCACCGCCCGGCTCGACGAAGACCAGCTGCTCACCCGCGAAGCGCCGGTGCGTGGGCGCGTGGGCCAGCCCTCGGTGCCGATCGGACTGAACCCGGACGGTGCGTTCGCGGTGGGTATCAAGGTCGGCCGGCGCAGCGCCGACTGGTTGCTGGTGGATTTCACCGGCCGCGTGCGACAGCGTCTGGTGCTGGACTACCCGTTTCCCGATGCCGCGGTGCTGCTGCCCGCGATCAAGCGCAACCTGAACCGTCTGCTGGACGGCCTGGGCCCGCTGCGCAGCCGCGTGGTGGGCGTGGGCGTGGCCGCGCCGTTCCAGCTCGGCGGCTGGCACCGCATGCTGGGACTGACGGAAGCGCAGTCGCTGGCCTGGAACCAGATCGACCTGGCCGCCGAGGTGCAGGCCCTGACCGATCTGCCGGTGAGCTACGCCAAGGACACCTCGGCCGCCTGCGTGGCCGAGCTGCTGCAGGGGCGCGGGCGCGACATCCACAGCTTTCTCTACCTGTTCCTGGACACCTTCGTCGGCGGCGGGCTGGTGATCGACTCGCACCTGCACCGTGGCGTGCACGGCAACGCAGGCGCCGTGGCCTCATTGCCACTGCAGGTGGCTGTGGCCGGCAGCAGGGAGCTGCCGCCGCAGCTCATCAGCCAGGCCTCGCTGTGGGACCTGGAGCAGCGCTTTCGCGAGCACGCGCTCGACCCCATGGCCGCCTACGACGCGCGCGCCATGCAGTTGCCCTGGCTGCCCCACACACGCGAGTGGATCGACCGCGCCGCGCTGGCGCTGGCGCACTGCATCGTGGCCGGCACCGCGTTCCTGGACGTGGAAGCGGTGGTGATCGACGGCGTGGTGGCGCCCGACCTGCTGCGCAGCCTGTGGGCGCAGACCGGCGAGGCGCTCAAGGCCTACAACCACGAAGGCCTGCAGCAGATGCCGCGGCTGGAGCTGGGCAGCATCGGCTCGGACGCGCGCGCCCTGGGCGGCGCTCTGCTGCCGCTGCACGCCTGTTTCGCGCCGGATCGGGACGTGTTCCTGAAGGTCTGAGCGGCTGGACGTTTCAGCGCTGGCCGGAGTCGGCATCGGCGTCGGCAACACGCTTTTGTGCCTCGCGCGCCAGGCGCTCGGCCTGGGCCCGCTTGACGTCGCGCAGTTGCCAGATGCCAAACGCCAGCGCGACGAAGAAAACCCCCAGCTCGATCCAGATACCCATGGTGTGCCCTCCATTGGCAACGTGTCGCTCCCGTGCGCTGCCATGTTGCCCGAAGCGCACAGCCCTTGCACAGCCCCGGTTTCAGACCCCTGAGGCGAGCCGGTCAACCAGGCCCTGCGCGGTGAGGTGCAGCACGCGTTGCGCCTTCGACGCAGCGGCTTCCGAGTGCGTCACCAGGATCAGTGCGGCGCCGCTCCCGGTGGCCTTCTGTTGCAGCACAGCCATGACCTGTGCGGCGGTGGTCGGATCGAGGTTGCCGGTGGGTTCGTCGGCCAGCAGCAGGCTGGGCTGGTGCACCAGCGCGCGCGCAATCGCCACCCGCTGCAGCTGCCCGCCCGAGAGCTGGGCCGGCAGGCGCCCGCCCAGGCCATGCAGGCCCACCGCATCCAGCATCTGCGCCACCCGGGCCGGGTCGGGGCGGTTCAGCAGCAGCAGAGGCAGGCCCACGTTCTGTGCCACGTCCAGGTGCGGCAACACGTGGAAGGCCTGGAACACGAAGCCCAGCTGCTCGCGCCGCCAGTGCGCGCGCTGCACTTCATTCAGCGCGCCGAGATCCACGCCCTGGTGCGTGATGCGGCCTTCGCTCCAGTCATCCAGCGCGGCCATGCAGTTGAGCAGGCTGGACTTGCCCACGCCCGACTCGCCGACGATGGCAATGAACTCGCCCGGCGCCACGCGCAGGTCCACGTTCGAAAACACCGGCACATCGCCGTAGCGTTTGCTGAGGCCTTCGATGACCAGGCTCACTGGAGGTCCTCCGTGCCGCGCACGGCGGTGCAGGTGGCCTGGGAACGGTCCGGAGCAGCGTTCATGCGGGCGCTCCGAGCAGGGCCGTGACGTGGGTGATCACCTGCTCCAGCGCATCGGGAGCGTCGCAGGGGATCACCACGCGCTGCGGCATGGAGCGCAGCCAGGTGATCTGGCGCTTGGCGAGCTGGCGCGTGGCGAAGATGCCGCGGTCGCGCAGCCCGGCCAGCTGCGCGGGTGTGGGCGGGTCGCCCGCGTCCAGGGCTTCCCAGGCCTGGCGGTAGCCCACGCAGCGCATGGACGGCAGATCGGGGTGCAGGTCGCCGCGCGCGCGCAGCCGGCGCACCTCGTCCAGAAAACCGGCCGCCAGCATGGCGTCAAACCGCTGTGCGATGCGCGCGTGCAGCCAGGCGCGGTCCTGCGGCTCCAGGCTGAAGAATCCGCCCGGTGTGATCGGGTGGGCGTGGTCACCGGTGCGCCTGGTCTGGAAGCTGGAGAGGGGTTGCCCCGACACCGCGAACACCTCCAGTGCGCGCTGGATGCGCTGTGAATCGTTGGGCGAGAGGCGTGCCGCGGTGGCCGGGTCCACCCGCGCCAGCTCGGCGTGCAGCGCGGGCCAGCCTTGGGCACGGGCACGGACCTCGATCGCTTCGCGCACCGCGGCATCGGCTTGCGGCATGTCGTCCAGGCCCTGCATCAGCGCCTTGAAATACAGCATGGTGCCGCCCACCAGCAGGGGCGTGCGGCCGCGCGCCTGGATCTCGCCGATCAGCCGGGTGGCGTTGCGCACGAAATCGGCCGCGCTGCAGGCCTGCAGCGGGTCGGTGGTGTCGATCAGGTGGTGCGGCACAAGGGCCAGTTCAGCCGGCGTGGGCTTGGCGGTGCCGATGTCCATGCCGCGGTAGACCAGCGCCGAATCGACGCTGACGATCTCCACCGGCCAGCGCGCGGCGATGGCCAGCGAGGCCGCACTCTTGCCGCTCGCGGTGGGTCCTGCGAGTGCCAGCACGACGCACCCCCGCCGCGCTTCGCGCGACCCCCTCAAGGGGGCGGCATCAGCGGTCTGGCCAAGCCGGTCCCGCGATGCCTCGGGTTCAGACACTTCACGCGACATCATGGGGTGGGTTCGCTGACCATCCGCACGGGTGGCACCTTGACTTCGCCGTGGCGTTGCACCAGCGTCCAGGCCGTGGCCGCGATCAGCACGCTCCAGAACCAGACACCGTTGGTCAGTGGCAGCACGCTGCCGGGGCTGGCGGCCAGGCTCTTGCCGAGCCAGCCACCCATGAAGAAGGCGGCCACCATCATCAGGAAGCCGCTCATGGCCGAGGCCGCGCCCGCGGCCTGCGGGAAGGGGCCGACCGAGCCACTCTGGCCACAGGGCTGGTGCACGCCGTGGCCGAGCATGAACAGGTAGAAGGGCAGCATGATCGCGGCCACGCTCTGCACGCCCGCCAGTGCCAGCAAGCCCATGGTGGTGCCGGCGGTGAGCGTGCAGGCACCGGCGATGGCCACCGTCTTGCGCACGCCAAAGCGCGGCAGCAGGCGACGGCAGATGAAGGTGCCTGCGATGTACGAGAGCGACATCGTCAGCATGGCCAGTCCATAGGCTGGCTTGGACAGGCCCAGCACGCCGATGAACACGAAGGAACCTGCCGCCAGAAAGGTGAACAGACCGCCATAGGAGGTGGTGGCCAGCAGCGTGTAGGCCCAGAAGGTGGGGTGGCGCACGATCTGGCCCCAGGTGCGCAGCAAGGTGAGCGGTTCCAGCGCGCGCGGATTTTTCTGCGCCAGCGATTCTTCGAAGCGCCAGGCCACCACCGCCAGCGCGAGGGCACCGAACACGGCCAGTGCCATCAGCGCTGCGCGCCAGCCGAAGTGTTCGGCCAGCAGGCCCCCCACCGGCGCGCTGGCGCAGGCGATCACACCCAGCCCCGTGAGGCCCTTGGACATGATGCGCGCGCCTTCGGTGGGCGCGTACAGGTCGCGCACCACGGCGCGCGCGCACATCACGCCCGCACCCATGGCCACGCCCTGCAGCGTGCGCCAGACGATGAGCTGTTCCATGGAGGTGACGAAGGTGCTGCCCATCGAGGCCACCACGTAGAGCAGCGTGCCGCCCAGCAGCACCGGGCGGCGCCCGAAGCGGTCCGACAGCGGCCCCCAGACCAGCTGCGAGATGCCAAAGGCCAGCAGCAGAGCGGTGAGCGTGAGCTGGGCCTGCGGCATGGCCGCACCGAAGCCCTGCGTGATGGTGGGCAGGGCCGGGAGATAGAGGTCGGTGGTGATGGGCTGAAGGCCCAGCAGCAGCGAGAGCACCAGCACGATCATGGCTGGTGACATGGCCGGGCGCGCGGCAACAGAAACGGGGGAAGCGGACATCCGGTCGAGGGTAGCAGATGGCCCAGCGCAGCGCAGTGCGGCGCCGGTTGTGGCGCTCACTTCAGCCCGAACAGCTCCGCCAGCGCCACCCGGTACTGCGGCTGGCCGACCGAGTTGGTGTTGTGGTGCGAGCCGCCTTCCACCAGCACGAACGCCTTGCGCCCGGTGGCGGCCTCGAACAGTCGGCGCCCAAGGTCGGGTGGAATCAGGCGGTCTTCGCTGCCATGCACCACCAGCAGGGGCGAGCCGATGGCCGGCACGCGCTTGACGGCCTCGAAGCGCTGCGTGATCAAGGGCGACACCGGCAGCCAGCCCCATTTGAAGCTGCTGACCACGTCCGGAATGGAGGTGAACGTGCCTTCCACCAGCGTGCCGGCTTCATCGCTGACTTGCGCAGCCAGCTCGATGGCGATGGCGCCACCCAGCGAGTGGCCAAAGATGTAGCGCGGACGGCCCGGGTATTGCTGGCCCAGCCAGTCCCAGGCGGCGCGCGCGTCCTCGACGGCGAGGGTTTCCGACGGCAGCTCCTTGGTGCTCTTGCCGAAGCCCCGGTAGTCCACCGTCAGCACCGAAAAGCCCAGTTCCTGCATGCGGCGCGCGCGGAAGGCCGATCCGGTGACGTTGAAGCGCGCCCCGTGCAGGTAGAGCAGCACCGGGGCATCGGCCCGGGTGCTGAAGTCTTCGTGCGCCAGCCACAGGCCGTGCAGTTTCACGGACTGGCCGGTTTCCTTCGAGCTGAAGTCGATCCACACATCGGCCATGCCCTCGGCCGCTTCGGCGCCGCGCGACCAGCTGCGGTCCGAGGGCTGGAAGATCCACTCGCGCTGGCGTTCGTCGAGCGTGGCGCAGCCCGTGAGCATCGCGGCCAGGGTCAGGAGGGTGAGCAGCAGGCGTTTCATGACCATGACAGAGGCGTGCCGACCCCGAAAGTTCAAGGCGCCTGCCCGGCGCTCCTATCGGTGTTCGACCACCAGGCCCTCGTGCACCAGCGTCAGTGACTCGGTGGCCAGCTCACCGCCCTGCGCATTGAGCGTGGCGTATTCCAGCCGGGAGGGGAAGGCGCGGACGATCCGCCATGTCACGATCGGCTCGTGGCGGTCGTTCAGGAGTGACACGGTCACATCGCGGCGCTCCACCTGCTCGAGGCGCGCGCTGTTGATCCACTCGAAAAAACCGTTGTCACCCTGGACGATGGCGCGCTTGAGCACGATGGGGGAAAAATGCCTCTGGCCGGGCAACAGGCTGGCGGCGTTGTCCCGCGAGGCGCCATCCCGGTACGCCACCACATCGAGCTCGATGCCCAGACCGCTGACCTCCATGCAGCCGATGCGGTCGCCGCCCCAGTCGACCTGGAAATGGTGGTTGCCGATGTGAGAGCCCATGAGTCGCCTCCTGATGCGTGTGTACAAGGAACAGAAACCCGGAAAATGCCGCATGGTGTGACCGTTTCGGATGGACTTGGCCGGGCTGCTGGGACGGGATGCCTGGAGCGGATGCTGAACCTGAAGGTCAGGGACGGGGCTCGGTCAGCGTCATCAGGATGTCGGCGTACCACGCGCAGTTCAGGCCCAGCGACTCGTCGAGCACGAGGTCCCGGTTGCCCATGTCCATGCGCGCCGAGTGCACGCCCAGCAGCCGCCAGGGCAGCGTCGCGGTTGCTGCGGTGGGTGCGGTGTCACGCATCACCACCGCTGCCCCGCTGGTGCCGCGGTGCGTGCGCGCGTCGGTCAGGAAAAAGCCCTTGCCCTGGAAGCGGATGCCGTAGGGCGAGGCGATGGCCGCCTGACGAACCACCGGCAGGTGGTGCAGGGTGTCGTGGAAGCCCAGGGGGAAGCCCACCACCAGCAGCGAAGCGTCCACCGGCACCGAAGCAAACGCGGTCTGCAGGTGGGCCGGGGTGAAGGCGTGGACCTTGGCCTCGGCCGGCAGCTGGCCGCAGTCCACTTCCAGCACGGCCACGTCGATCTCGCCGCCGCTGTCGCGGCCCTGGTGCCACACGGGTTCGCCATTCGCATACAGCAGCATGGAAAAACCGGTGGACCGCGTGAGGTTGGCGGCGTCCAGGTGCAGTTCGATCTGCAGCCGGTCGGGCCGGTGCTGCGTGGCCTCGTCGATCAGCACGTGCCGGCTCGTGACGAGGTACAGGCGTCCGTCGCGCTGGAAGAAAAAGCCGCTGGCGTTGGTCAGCGGCTGGCTGCCGAAGTAGGTGGACACGCGGGGCGCGGCCAGGAACAGCGGGTCCACCGTGGCGGGTGGGTCGAGCGGGGGGACGAAGGAGGCATCGGGCGGGTTCACCGGCCCAGTGTCGCAGCTTTTCCCGACGTTGTCGGACCCGTCGTCGGGGACCCGCTGGCGCTGACGGGGCTCCAGGTGCCGGGTGTCAGACCGTCCAGGTCGTAGGGCCCCACCGCGGCGCGGATCAGGCGCAGCGTGGGAAAACCCACCGCAGCCGTCATGCGGCGCACCTGGCGGTTGCGGCCTTCGCGGATCACCAGCTCCAGCCACGCCGTGGGTCTGGACTGCCGCACGCGGATCGGCGGCTCGCGCTCCCACAGTGCGGGCGGTGCCTCCATGGCACGGGCACGCGCGGGCAGGGTGGGGCCGTCGTTGAGGATCACGCCGCGGCGCAGGGCCTGCAGCGCGGCTTCATCGGGCACGCCTTCCACCTGCACCCAGTAGGTCTTCTCCATCTTGAAGCGCGGGTCGGCGATGCGCGCCTGCTCCTGGCCATCGTCGGTGAGCAGCAGCAGGCCTTCGCTGTCGGCATCCAGCCGGCCCGCCACGTACACGCCCGGCAGGTCGATGAAGTCCTTGAGCCCGCGCCAGCGGCCCTCGGGCGTGAACTGGCTGAGCACCCCGTAGGGTTTGTTGAAGCGGATCAGCATGGCGGGGCGCGGTTCTTCAGCCGGCCAGAAAGAGCGCCGGGTCCACCATGGCGCGGTTGAGCATGACGCTCCAGTGCAGGTGCGGCCCGGTCACCCGCCCGGTGGCACCCACGGCGCCGATGCGTTCACCGGTGTTCAGCCCATCGCCGGTTTTCGCGTCGATCGCGCTCAGGTGGCACAGCATGCTCAGCAACCCGCCGCCATGGTCCAGCCAGACGGTGCGGCCGTTGAAGAAATAGTCGCCGGTGTCGATCACCCGCCCTGGCAGCGGCGCCAGCACCGGTGTTCCGGTCGGCGCGGCGATGTCCATGCCGCTGTGCGGGCTGCGCGCCTGGCCGTTGAACACGCGCCGCAAGCCGAACGAGCTGGAGCGCCGCCCCGGCGCGGGCACCGCCATGCGCAGGGCCGTGGGCAACGGCTCACTGAAGGTGGCCATCACCGCTTGCTGGTGATCGCGCTCGCGCTCAAAGCGAGCCAGATCCTCCGGCGAGAGGTCCACCGATTTCGGCTCCACCTTCAGGCTTTGCTCGGCGTAGCGTTTGGGCGCCACGGTGTAGGCCATCCTTCGCACCGCGCTGTCGTCGAACTGCACGGTGACGTGGGCCTCGCCCGGCTCGGCCGCCAGCGGTATGCCGACCAGCGCGGTCCATTCGATCGGGTCGCCCAGCACCAGCAGGGGCACCTCGCCCGCGTAAGCCCTGGGTCGCGAGGCGGCCGGCCCGAGAGACAGGCGGGCCACACCACCGGGCACCTGCGAGTCCACCGGCCAGACGCCGGCATCGGTTGGCGTGGCCGCAAGCGCCCGCGGCGCCGCGCCCAGCGCCAGCAGGCCGCAGGCGCCCAGCAGCGTGGAGCGGCGCGTGAGGGCCTGCCGGTCGGTGGCGAAAACGGTGGGTTTCATGCGCGGATCCAGGCCCCGTTGGCCTCGCTGGAGCGGATCACGGCGTCCACAAAGCGTTGGCCCATCCAGCCGTCGTGTGCGGTGGGGAAATGCAGGGCCAGCGGGTCGGGTGTGGCGCCCGCGCGGCGCGCTGCGATGGCTTCCGCCGCGTCCGCATACAGGTTGGCAAACGCCTCCGGAAAACCTTCGGGGTGGCCGGCCGCCACGCGCGACGAACGTCCCGCCAGCGGCAGCGTGCCCGGGCCCCGGGGCGTGCGCACCTGGGCGGGTGCATCCAGTGGTTTGAACTGCAGCAGCTGCGGCTGTTCCTGCAGCCATTCCAGTGTGCCGAGCGAGCCGCTCACGCGGATGCGCAGGCCGTTCTCCACGCCGGCGGCCGCCTGCGTCACCCAGAAGCTGCCGCGTGCACCACCCTGCAGCCGCAGCAGCGCGCCGGCGAAGTCGTGTGCGCTGCTGCCCGGCACCACGTTACCCACGTCGGCCGCGACCTCGGCCACTTCCAGCCCGGTGACGAAGCGCAGCAGATGGTGCGCGTGGGTGCCGATGTCGCCCATCACCAGCGAGGGCCCGCCGCGCACGGGGTCAGTCTTCCACGCGGTACGGCCCGGGCCGGGCTTGGCGCGCCCGCCCTGCACGTACTCGATCTGCACGAGGCGGATCTCGCCGAGCTGCCCGTCGGCCACCATGGCGCGCGCCTGGCGCACCAGCGGGTAGCCGCTGTAGTTGTGGGTGAGGCAGAACACGCGACCGGTGGCTTGCACGCGGGCGAGCAGCACCTCGGCTTCGACCAGGGTATGCGTCATGGGCTTGTCGCAGATCACGTCGAAACCGTGCTCCAGCGCCGCCATGGCGTAGGGGAAGTGGCTGTCGTTCGGCGTCATGATGGCCACCACGTCCGCGCCGCCGGGCCGGGCCGCTTCGGCCCGCAGCAGCGCCAGCGCGTCGGGGTAGCAGCGCTCGGCCGGCAAGCCCAGCTCGGTCCCCGCGCGCAGCGACTTCTGCGCGTCCGATGACAGCGCAGCGGCCACCAGCTCGTAGCGGTCGTCCAGCCGCGCGGCCTGGCGGTGCACCGGGCCGATGAAGGAACCCGGCCCGCCCCCGATCACGGCCAGGCGCAGCCGGCGTCCCAGCAGGGCTAGCACCGGGTTCAGATGAGCGGAGTGGATGGACATGCAGGCATTTTCTTCTCAAAAGGATGCACGACGTCCATCGGCTAGCATCGACCGCATGACCGTCCACTACGAGAGCGTGCACCCCGCCACGCTGTACCCCGACGCCTTTGGCGTTCCGGCCCCCGCATCCCCGGTGGGTCGCGACCTGTGGCCGCGGCAGCCGGGCGTGTTCATCCGCCGGCTGCAGGCGCAAGGTGACGACGTGACGGCCGGCGATGCGCCTGGCCTCCCCGGGGTCGACAGCCAGCCCGTCCGCGAACTGGCGACCGGGCAGTTTGGCCTGGTGCCGGCCTGGGTGAAGTCGGCGTCCGATGCCAGGCTGCGTTCGCCCAAGCTGGTGAACGCCCGCGCGGAGACCGTGACCACCTCCAACAACCTGCGCGAGGCCTGGCTGGCCGGACAGCGCTGCATCGTGCCCATGATGGCGTTTTTTGAGGACGACTTCCGCAGCGGCAAGGCCGTGCCCACGCGCATCGCACGGGTGGACGGCCAGCCCATGGGCGTGGCCGGTCTGTGGGAGCGCTGGCTCGGGTCCGACGGCGAGGTCATCGTCAGCTTTTCCCTGCTCACGGTGAACGCCAACAGCCACGCCCTGATGCACCGCTACCAGCAGCCCGGCGCCGAAAAACGCATGCCGGCGGTGCTGAACGAAGGCGCCTACGACGCCTGGCTCAACGCGGCCCACCCCGAGAAAGCCCGGGAGTTCATGCGCGCCTACCCGGCCAACTGGCTGACCGCCAACCCGGTGCAGAAGTAACGCAAGCGGCGGGCCGCATGTGCGCCAACTACACCCCCGCGACACCCCGGCACCTGCTCGCCATGCCCGGTCTGCAGGGCGTGGTGTTGCCGGCGCAGGACTGGCCCGCCGAGACCTTTCCCGGCTACGCCGCGCCCATCATCGTCAGCGCTGAACGCCCCGGGTCGGCGGAGGCTGGTGCGCCGGTGTGCGAGGTGGCGCGCTATGGCCTGGTGCCGCGCTGGTGCAAGGACGGCCAGCAGGCCGCCACGCTGTCGCGCCACACCTACAACGCCCGCAGTGAAACGGTGGCCGAAAGGCCCAGCTACCGTGCCCCCTGGCGCGAGCGCCGCTTTGCGCTGGCGCCCATGCTCCACTACTTCGAGCCCTGCTGGGAGACCGGCCAGTCGGTGCGCTGGCGCATCGCCATGGCCACTGGCGCGCCCTTCGCCGCTGCCGGCCTGCACGAGCAGTGGACCGACCCGGCCAGCGGCGAGATCGTGCGCAGCTTCACCCTGCTCACGGTGAATGCCGACAGCCACCCACTGCTGGGCCGCATGCACCGGCCCGGCGACGAGAAACGCATGCTGGTCATCCTGCAGCCCGGGGCTTACGCGCAGTGGCTGCACGCGTCGCCTGCCCAGGCTGTGCAGATGATGCGGGCCGCACCGGCCGAACGGCTGGTGGGCGAGCCTGCGCCGTTGCGCGCGCAGCCGCAGCAGAGCCTCGGGTTCTAGGCGGCAGCACCCTGCACCGGTGCGGCCGCATGAGCACCCGGCCCCGCCGCCGTGTGCGCTGGTGCACAGACGGGCCTGCGCGTCGGGGGTAGTTTGTGCGGGCGATGCGGTGTTTTGCCGCTTCGCCCACCCAGCCTGCAGGAGTCCTCATGCACATCCCCTCCACCCGCCGCGCCGCCGCGCTGCTCGCCACTGCCGCCGTTCTGGTGTTGCCGCCCGTCTGGGCCGCTTCACCGGCCAGCGGCGCAGTGCTTCCGGCGCCCATGCCCGCTTCGATCGAAGCGACCTACCGGCAAGACCGCGCTGCCTGCCTCAGCACCACATCGCAGCACGAGCGCAGCAGTTGCCTGCGCGAAGCGGGGGCCGTGCGTGACGCAGCGCGGCGTGGCCGTTCCATGCCTTCAGAGACCCCCGAGGCGCGCGCCCGAAACGCGCTGCAGCGCTGCAAGGACATGTCCCGTGACCGCCAGCTCATTTGCGAGCGCATGGTGCTGGGCGAGGGCAGCGCGTCGGGCTCGGTCGCCGGCGGGGGTGTTCTCAGGGAACTGGTGACCGAGATGCCCGCGACGCCGGTGCCCAACGGCGCTCCCGCCGTGGCGCCAGGGCCGGCGCAGTGATGCCCCGCCAGGAGATCCCATGACGGTCTGCCCCATTGCCATCGCCGTTGGCTGCCGGAAATGTCCGGCCTTCAAGATATGCCCGGTCAAGTCCTTGCTCGGTGATCGGCCCAAGGCCATGGCCGCCCGAAATACCCCCCGCAAACCGGACCAGCCAGCGGACAAGTAGGTCGCCTGTTCGGATCGGCAGCGTTGCCATCCTACCCCCGATGCCGGCGGCCGGCCATCGGAGGCGGTCTGCCGGCGCTGCACTCAGGCCAGTGCGGCCGGGGCGGTCTCGATGTCGTGTTCGGCAAGGTGGCTTTCGGGTTCTCGCACCCGGGCCAGGGCCTGCCGTTCGGCGTCGTTGAGCACATCCATCGGCCTGGCGTGGGTCGGTGCGTGGGTGACGATGCCCACGCCCATGTGCGGCCGAAAGCTGTGGTGCACCTGCTGCCCGTCCACCACCGTCAGCGGCTCGTTCCCCACCGCCCGCAGGCGCCTGACTGTGTCCTCGACCGGGGCGTCGTGCTTGTCGCTCGAGATCACCACCACGAAGCAGCGCGGATGGTGCAGCCCCACCACGCAGCGAAAGCCGGCCGCGCGGCGAATGCGGGCGGCCATCGTCACCAGGATCTGGTGCTCCAGACCCGGTCCGGCCGATTCCGCCAGTTCGTACAGATTGCTCAGCAGCAGGCACACCACGGTGCATTCACCATCCATGCGAGCCGTGCGCCAGAACGCGTGTTCGATCTGGGCCAGCAGCGCCGAACCGGTGGGCAGGCCGGTGGCGGGTTCGAACTCCCGATGCAGGCGCGACAGGCGGGCGAGCTGCCGGCTGGCCCGGTTGCGCAGCAGCACCAGCACGGTCGAGATGAGGAAAAAGGTCACCGTGACCACGGCGGTGAGCAGCCAGGTGACCAGGCCAAAGCCCGGCACGTCGAGCCCGCGCAGGTACATGCCGATGACCATGGCGGCCAGGCAGGCCACGGCCAGCACCATCCAGCGCGCGAGCTGGTCGCCGCGCTTCGCCGAGCGGATCACCGCCACCAGCGCCAGCAGCACGGGCACCATGTTCACGACCGCGGCCACCATCAGCAGGGTGCGGAAGTCCTCAGGGTCCACCAGGCCCCCCAGCACCGCCAGGGCCAGGGCCGCCACCAGCACCGCAGCGCCGCCCCAGGCCGTGAGCCGGTGCACCTGCACGTCTTCGCGCGCCCCGCCCAGCCAGTTGCCCAGGTAATACAGGGCCATGGCGCCCGCCAGCGGCCCCAGGCCGGCCTTGAGCACCATCAGCAGGCGCGCCGGCAGAGCGGGGAACAGCACCTCCGGCAGGCCGGTCATCAGCACGCAGCTGGCACCGGTGATGAGCACGAAGACCAGGTTGCGCACCGAGCCGAGTTTGCGGTTGCCCGGCACGTCGCCCAGCGCCAGCGCCGCGAGGGTCAGCAGGCCGCCGAGCATGGCGGACCAGACGGCAATTTCAGGAATGGACATGCGGCGATTATGGTTGGTGCCCTGCAACGGTCCTGCGGAAGGGTTCACGCTCCAGCAGTCCGGCCTGTCTTGCGGGACGCCTGCCCCGATACCCCGGCCCGCGGCCTATCATGGCCGCATGTGGATTCAACGCTCCTGGCAGGCCCTGCGAGGCCAGCCGCTGGTGGTCTTGCTGATCTGGGCCGTTCTCTTCGCGGAGTTTTTCGTCGCGCTGTGGGAGCGCCAGTGGCCGCTGGCCGGGGTCGCGGCGATCACCTTCCTGCTCACGCTCATGCCCATGCTGCTGGTCAGGCGCATGGGCATCCGCCTGCCGACCGCCTTTCTGGTCGGCATCACCTTCTTCATCTTTGCTGCCATCTTTCTGGGCGAGGCGTCCGACTTCTACAACCGCTACTGGTGGTGGGACATGGTGCTGCACGGCGGCTCGGCGATGGGTTTCGGCCTGCTGGGTTTCCTGTTCGTGCTGATGCTCTTCGGAGGCGACCGTTACGCAGCCCCCGCCTGGGCGATGGCGCTGATCGCGTTCAGCTTCGCCGTCACCATCGGCGCGCTGTGGGAGATCTTCGAGTTCGGCATGGACCAGGTCTTCGGTCTGAACATGCAGAAGTCCGGTCTGCTGGACACCATGTACGACCTGATCGTGGACGTGATCGGTGCCAGCATCGGCGCGTTCTCAGGCTATCTGTACCTCACCGGCCGCGCCCTGGGCGGCCTCACCGGCGTGCTGCACGATTTCGTCGAGCGCAACCGCAAGCATTTCCGCAACGGCGGTGGCTGAGTCGGCACGCGTGTGATCCCGCCCTGCCGGGTGCGGCGACAGCCCGCGACCCACCGGTCCGCATACATTCCCCGCATGACTGTTTTTTTCATCGTCCGCCGGATGCCGGCATGAGCGCAGTGCCGGGCCGTTCCCAAGCCAGCTCGCACCGCAGCCCGCAGGGCGAAGCTACTCCCATGAGCCACGCTGTCTCGCGTCTGCGCACCGCGCGCCTGGCCGCCAGTGCCAAGCCGTTCCTGGCCCGGGGCTCGGGCTCGGGGCGCTGCGCCGGCTGCCGTCTCATCGCCAGCCACTGCGTCTGCAGCCTGCGCCCCTCGGTGCCAACGCGGGCGGGGGTGTGCCTGATCATGGGCGACATCGAGCCGCTCAAGCCCAGCAACACCGGCTGGCTGGTGGCCGACGTGGTGGCCGACACCTGGGCCTTCGGCTGGTCGCGCACTTCGGTGGACCCGGCGCTGCTTGCCCTGCTGGCCGACCCGCAGTGGCAGCCCTACCTGGTGTTTCCCGGCGAGTATGTGGAACCCTGGCGCGTGGTGACCGAGGTGCTGGCGGCCAGGGTGTTGTCCGCCGATGGGTCGTCAGCGGGCGGGCAGGGCGGCCAGCGCCCGCTGTTCGTGTTGCTCGACGGCACCTGGGCCGAAGCGCGCAAGATGTTTAGGAAGAGCCCATACCTTGACCACCTGCCCGTGCTCAGCCTGCACCCCGGTCAGGCGTCTAGCTACCGCCTGCGCCGCTCGGCGCACGAACACCACTTCTGCACCTCCGAGGTGGCCGCCCTGTGTATGGCGCTCGCCGGCGAAAGCCATGCGGCCGAGACGCTGGCCGCATGGCTCGATGTGTTCAGCGCCCACTACCTGAGCGCCAAACGCAACCTGCCGCTGGACCGGGAGAGTGAGGCGCACCAGCGCTTGCAGGCGCTTGCCGGGCCGCCGCGCTGAAACGCGGGGCCCTGCTCAGCCCGGAATCTCGGCTTCCACCAGCAGCGCCAGCAGCTGCAGCGACTGCTGCCAGCCCAGGTAGCAGCCCTCGGTGGGGATCAGCGGCGGAATGCCTTCCTGCACCGCCGTCAGCTCGGTGCCCACCAACACAGGCTTGAGCGTGACCGTGGTGCGCATCTCGCCGCTCAGGACGGGGTCGTCAAAGGTGTCGGTGTTCACGATGCGCTCGTTGGGCACCAACGCCAGGTACTGGCCGCCGAAGGCATGCACCTGGCCGCTGCTCAGGTTGGTGAACTGCATGCGGTAGCGGCCGCCCACGCGGGCGTCCATCTCCAGTACCCGGCCGGTGAAGCCGTGCGGCGGCAGCCACTTGGCCATCGCGTCGGGGTCGAGAAAGGCGCGGTAGATGCGCTCGGGCGGGGCCGTGAAGACACGGTGCAGGGTGACGGTTCCAGTGCTCATGACGGGGCTCCTTTCGCGCGGTCTGGGAGGCGATGATGGTCCGGGAAGCCGGGGCTTGTCCACCCGGGCGCGACGAACCGGGCTGGCTGGCTTCGCCCAGCGCGATGCCCGCCCACCCTAGCCGTCCAGCTCCACCGCCTCCACCTCGATCACGCCCTCGAACAGATCGATGGCCGTGGACGCCACCTGGGCCGTGTCGAGATACGCATAGGCACCCACGCCCACCGCACCCACGATCGGCAGCCAGCGCGCCATGCCCTTGCCAAACGCCCTCTGCGCCAGCTTGGTACCGATGCGCCGCGAGATCGCGCCGATGAGCCGCGGCGACGCCCTCCGCACCAGGGTGCGTTGCCCCACGCGCACCACCAGGTCGCGCACACCCTGTGCTGCGGTGTGCTGGAACAGGCAGTACACCACCTGCTCGGGCGTCAGCGTGGCCTGCTTGCCGTAGAGCGCGGCAATGTCGGCCACCAGCTGCCGCTGGATCTGCCAGACACCCATCATCTCGGGGAGGATGGTCAGCCAGCCCAGGGGACCCGGCGGCAGCGCCAGAGCACCCGCTGCCAGCGCCGCTTTCGCTGCCGCCGCATTGGCCTTCAGGCGTGCGTCTTCCAGCGGCGTCTTGCTCTTGCGTTCGGTCGAGGCCGGTATCTTCGCCATGAACGGCAGGATCGCCTGGGCAATGGCGGAGCCCGACACATCAGCTTCGGGAGAGCCGAGGACTTCTTTCTTTTTGCGTGGCATCACATCTCCTTGCTTTCGATCAGTCTACGTCCGGAACCCCGTTGGGTGAGGTGTCGGAGCCAGGGGGTGCTCTGCTGCGCATAATGCCCGTCGCACCGCTTCGCCCCACCTCCCTAGACCCCAGCCCCCAACCCCCAACCAGCCCTCTATGGAATCGACCGCTTCATGACCGCCCCAGCCTTCTATCCCATCGGTACCCCCGGCCAGCCCTGGGGCCCAGCGGAAGTCTCCGCGTGGCGTGCGCGGCAGGTGCGGCAGCGGGGTTATGCGGACGACGTGCTGGGCGTGGTGGACCGGTTGCGGTCCCGCTTCGAGGTCTCGGCCTATGGCGACGTGGCGTACCAGGACGAACGCTACCCGCTGGTCGCCCTGCGCAGCCGCACATGGCGACCCGGCTTGCCGGGCGTGCTGGTGACGGGGGGCGTGCACGGCTACGAGACCAGCGGCGTGCACGGCGCGCTGTGCTTTCTGGACCAGCACGCCGAGGCCTACGAGGGCCGGGTGAACCTGCTGGTGGTGCCCTGCGTGAGCCCGTGGGCCTACGAGCGCATCCACCGCTGGAACTTCGACGCCATCGATCCCAACCGCTCGTTCAGAGAGCCCAGCCCGGCGCAGGAATCTGCCGCGCTGATGCGGCTGGTGGCGCCCCTCAAAGGCCAGTTCGCTGCCCACATCGACCTGCACGAAACCACCGACAGCGACGAATCGGAATTCCGGCCGGCCAAGGCCGCGCGCGATGGCGAAGCCTTCGCGCCCTGCACCATCCCGGACGGCTTCTATCTGGTGGACGACACACGAAACCCGCAGCCCGAATTCCAGCGGGCGATCATCGCGGCGGTGGAGCGCATCACGCACATTGCGCCGGCCGACGCGCAAGGCGGCATCATCGGCTCGCCCCTGTTTGCGCGCGGTGTCATCCGGTACGAGCTGAAGGCGCTGGGCCTGTGCGCCGGCATCACCGGCGCGCGCTACACCACCACCACCGAGGTCTACCCCGACAGCCCGTACACCACACCCGAGCAGTGCAACGCCGCACAGGTGGCGGCGGTATGCGCGGCGATCGACTTCGTGCTCGCGCTGGGCTGATGAGCGCACCGCGGCGTGATGCGCCGCGAACGGGAGCGTGTGCCTGGCGGACGCGCGCCATTCGGGTCACTTGGCGGGCAACACGCGCGACAGCAGCTCGGCGTCGAGCACACCCGCGCCTTGCGGGTGCGTGGCCGGGCGCTCCACGTGGCGCTTGATCGTGGCCAGCCCTTCAGCCGGATTGATCCAGCGGGTCTCAAACTCGTTCCCGTTCATGGTCCACACCAGTTTGAACGCCTTGAACGTACCGGCTGGCACCGTCACGTCTCCCCACGACTCGACCTTGCCTTCGATCTTCGTCGGCACCGTGCGGCCCGACGGGTACAAGGTCACCGTGTGGTTCGCGGTCCAGGTCTTGCCCACCTGCAGTGGCCAGGGGTAGTCGATCGGCGGATCGAACGACATCAACGGTTGTCCCGCCGGGTTGAGGCTGGCGAGCATGCCGAAGGTCGCCGGGTCGTGCAGGGCCACGCCGGCCTGCGGCGCGCCGAACGCAATGACCGGCTTGCCCTGCCAGGTGGCAGGGGCGTGCGTCCACACCACCTGGCCGTCAAAAGTGCCCAGGCTGCCCGAACTCTTGCGGTGGTAGGTGGTGACGGTGCCCATCGGCGCAGTTGCCATCTTCTCCGCCGTGGGCGGCGTGGATGCGCAGCCCGCGCCCAGCAGCAGGGCTGCGGCGGCGCTGACCATCAGGGTGGCGTGCACGGTGCGTGAGGTTTTCATGGCGGTCTCCTTGGTTTGAGGGGGAGATGAAACGCGGCACTGCGCGGCCGCGACAGGGGCTATTGGCCCGTGGGTCAATGTAGGCCACTGCACAGAGCCCGTTCTGATCTGCATCAAAGCCCGGGAGCGGCGGGCTGCCAACAACCTGCCGCTGAAGCCCCGGGGCAATCGGGCTGGCGGGGCCGCCCAGCCCGCTCTCGGGGTCAAATCTGGGCGTGTGCCTACAGGGGGTGTTGTGTTTGTATGGCGGCTCCCGCCGCATAGAAAACCCCACCCGCCACATGGTGCAGGCTCCGCAATGCATCCGGTCCCGTCTCGAAGTGCCAGCGCCCGCGGCTGAACACGCGCTCATCGGCCCAGGCGCTCACCACCTCGGCCAGGATCAGATCGTGCGGCCCGGCCACATGGACCGTGGCGGGCAACACGCGGCATTCCATCCAGGCGATGGCGCCCTGCACGAGCGGGGTGCCGGTCTGCGGGCCGGGCTCCCAGGCGACGCCGCAGCGCTGCAGTTTGTCGGGGTGGTCCTTGCCGCTTTCGCCACCCACGGCGCGGGTCAGGTCGGCCTGGGCGACGCAGGGCACGCAGACGCTGAGCACGCCGCTGGCATCCACCAGCTCGCGGGTGAGGGTGGCCTTGTCGATGACGACCGCGATCTTGGGCGGGTCGAAGTCCAGCGGCATGGCCCAGGCGGCGGCCATGACGTTGACGCGCCCGCCATGGGCGCTGCCCACCAGCACGGTAGGGCCGTGGTTGAGCAGGCGGCTGGCTTTGTCGAGCGGTACGGGCTGCATGGGCATGTCCTCACTCCTCCCTGAAGATGGGTTGAGGTTTACCCCAGCTCGGCGATCAGCTCGATTTCCACACACGCGCCCAGCGGAATCTGCGCCACGCCGAAGGCGCTGCGGGCGTGGGCGCCGACGGTGGGGCCGAACACCTCACCCAGCAGTTCGCTGCAGCCGTTGGTGACGAGGTGCTGTTCGGTGAAGGTGCCGGTGCTGTTGACCAGGCTCATGACCTTGACGATGCGGGTCACGTCGTCGAGCGTCTTGCCGGCGGCCAGGCAGGCAGCGGCGAGGGTGCCCATGAGGTCGATGGCGATGGCGCGGGCCGCGAGCTTGCCTTCTTCGGTGTCCATGGTCAGGCCGAGCTGGCCGACCCAGGGCTTGCCGTCTTTCTTGGCGATGTGGCCGCTCAGGAAAACCAGCTGGCCGGTCTGCACGAAGGGCACGTAGGCAGCGGCCGGAATGGCCACCGGGGGCAGGGCGATGCCGAGTTGGGACAGCTTGTCGTAAACGCTCATGGGGATGCTCCTGAAGTGGGGTGGAGGGCCTGCGGCGCAAGATGGGGCAGGGGTGCGGCAGGGGTGCAGACCATTCTACGGGCGGGTGTACACCGGGCTGGCGTGGGGCTGCGGGCATCAGCCATGATTCATGGGGCTTGTTGACTGGACGCCGGAGCGCCATCACTGGGCATGAAGCGGTCCAGCCCAGGGCACCGCCGGGCCGGCTTCGCCGGACGGCCAGTGCCGCCCCCTAGAGGGGGTAGCGCGGAGCGCTGCAGGGGTGCACTTCAAGCCAGCGCTTCGAGTTCGTCGGGCGGGGCCACGGTGACGCCCACGTCCAGCGTGTGCCGCGCGCCGCTCTGGATCACGCCGCGCATGGGCGACACGTCCGAGAAGTCGCGGCCCACGGCCAGCGTCACGTAGTCTTCGCCGGGGCTGCCCCAGCCGCAGCGGTTGTTGGTGGGGTCGAAGTCGAACCAGGCACCTGCCGGGGCTTCCGCACCGGCCGTGGCCCTGGCCTCGGCGGGTACGGGCACGTACACGGCCACCCAGGCGTGCGAGGCGTCGGCGCCGATCAGGCGCGGCTTGCCGGGCGGCGGCCGGGTGAGCAGGTAGCCGCTCACATAGCGTGCGGGCAGGCCCAGGCTGCGCAGGCAGCCGAGCATGATGTGGGCGAAGTCCTGGCACACGCCCTTGCCCTGCTGCAGCGCCTCCAGCGCGGGGGTGTTGACTTCGGTGCTGGCGGTCTCGTAGCGCAGCTCGGAGTGAATGCGCTCCATCAGCGCCCGCACGGCCTGCAGCACAGGCAGGCCGGGCTTGAAGGCCGGGCGGGCAAAGGCGAGGAAGGCGTCGTCGCGCGGCACGTTGGGTGAGGCAAAGAGGAACTCGCTGGCCGGGTCGTAGGGTGCTCCGGCGCGGTAGCGGAAGTGCTCGCGCACCTTCTCCCATCCGAGTTGCCGCCAGGCGGTGCTGTCCGGCAGGGCTTCGGGTGGGCGGGTTTCGATCAGGCTGTCGGCCTCCACGGTCAGGGTCTCGTGGCTCGATTGCAGCGAAAAGAAGGTGCGCAGGTTGCCGAAGACGTCGGTGGTCTGGCTACGGGCCGCCGGCTCGGGTTCGATCCGCAGCACATGGGAAACCAGCGTCTGCGCGCGCGTGTTCACCGGCGACAGGTGCACCATGTGCTGCGCCATGTCGATGCTGCCGTGGTAGCGGTAGCGGGTGCGGTGCAAAATTCTTAACAGCATGACCGGAGTGAAGTGAATGCGTACCCCAAAGGAACACCGCGGAACCGGCTTCGCCGGGCCGCTGGTGTTGCCCCCTTGAGGGGGGATGCGGCTACGCGCAGCGAGCGGGCAACGGGGGGGAGCATTTTCATACGCTCTGGTTGCGCCGGTCGGCGTGGCTGAAGTGCAGGCGCGTGATCTCGTCGGACAGTTCGCCCGCGGCGGCTTCGCAGCCGTCGAGCAGGGCGGCCAGTTCGCTCCAGCTGCGCTGGCCCTCGGGGCTGCGCTGCCAGTTGCTCAGGTCGGCGAGCACCCAGGTGTCGGGGTCGGGCAGACCCTGGGCGAGCACCGCGTCTTGTGGCGTGGCGCTCAGGGCGAGCTTGGCCAGGCGCGAGCGCAGGGTCTGCACCACCCAGGCCAGCGAGCGCGGGTTGTCGCGGTCCATCACCAGCAGGTCGACCAGTGCCACCATGTCGCGGCGCTGCTGGTACATGGCGTGGAAGGTGATGGTGCTGTCGAACAGCGCGACCACGGCTTCGAAGCCCGCCGGGTCGTGCAGGCAATCGTGTTCCAGCCCGAGCATGAGGGCGCGCGAGAGCGTGATCAGGCGCTCGATGTGGCGGCCGATCGAGAGCAGGCGCCAGCCGCTGTCGCGCACCATGCGATCGGTCTGGGCGCCCGTGATGGCGGCCAGCAGTTCGCTGGCGTTCTGCAGCGCGTTCAGGGCCTCGGCATTCGCGTAATCGGCATCGGTGGAGAGCGCGGCGCAGTCGCGCCCGAACCCGGCCTCGGTGCGCTCGATCAGGTTCCAGTGCTCCTGCGAGAGGCGCTCTCGCACCTGCGAGGCCGACGCCTTGAGCGCGCGCAGGTTGAAGCCCACGCTGTAGGACTGGCCGGCCAGCGCCGTGCCCGTCCTGGGTGACAGACCGGCAATGAGGGAACGCACGAACACGCGCGCCGACTGCCCGGCCGAGGGCACATCGGGCAGCACGAGGGAGTTTTCGCGGGCGGTGGCCGAAAGCCAGGCCATCACGCTGGGCGAACTGGGCTCTTCGCCACCCAGGTGGTCGAGCACGATCTGCGCGAGGCGGATGCTGTTTTCCGCGCGCTCGGTGTAGCGACCGAGCCAGAACAGGTTTTCCGCGGCGCGGCTCGTCACCGGACGTTTCTGCTGCGCGAGCGCCAGCGTGCTGGTCGCGGCGTGCAGCAGGCTGGTGTGGTCCACCGCGCCCTCCGTCTGGACCCAGCAGTCGGCGCTGCTGCCACCGCGCTGCATGGCGGCAATGAGCTGGCCGCGCGGCGCCAGCCGAACCAGGCCGCCGGGCAGCACGCGCCAGGACTGCGGGCCGTCGGCCAGTGCGAACACGCGCAGCATGGCTGAGCGGGGCAGCAGCCGCTCGCCGGTCCAGGTGGGCGTCTGCGACAGCGGCAGCCAGGCCTGCACGGTGTAGTTGTCGGGGTGGCGCACCATGCGGCCCGACCACTCGTCGAGCTCGCGCGGCCTCAGGCGCTGTCCCATCACGGTCTCCAGCCCCGAGCGCGGGTAGGTGGGCCGGATCACGCTGTCCTTCAGCAGCGGCAGCACCTCGTGCAGCGCGGCGTCTTCGCCGCACCACCAGGTGGCCAGCGAGGGCAGGGCCAGCTCTTCGCCCAGCAGGTGCCGGCTGATGGCGGGCAGGAAACCGAGCAGCGCACTCGATTCCAGCGGCGCCGAGCCGGGCGCGTTGGCCAGCAGCAGGTTGCCCGCGCGCAGCACCTGCAGCAGGCCGGGCACCCCGAGTGTGGAGTCCGAGCGCAGCTCCAGCGGGTCCAGCCACTCGTCGTCCAGGCGTTTGATGAGCGCATGCACCGGCTCCAGGCCGCTGAGCGTCTTCAGGTACAGGCGCTGGTCGCGCACCGTGAGGTCGTTGCCCTCGACCAGCGTGAGGCCGAGGTAGCGTGCCAGGTAGGCGTGCTCGAAATAGGTTTCGTTGTAGGGGCCGGGTGTGAGCAGGGCGATGCGCGCGTTCTCGCCCTCGGGCGCCATCTGCTTGATGCCGTCCATCAGCGCGCGGTAGCTCGCGGCCAGTCGCTGCACCTTCATGCCGGCGAAGGCCTTGGGGAACTGGCGCGAGATGGCGATGCGGTTCTCCAGCAGGTAGCCCAGTCCCGAGGGCGCCTGGGTGCGCTGGCCGACCACCCACCAGCGCCCGTCGGGCCCATGGGCGAGGTCGATGGCCATGATGTGCAGCCAGGTGCCGCCCGGCGGGGTGACGCCCTGCATGGCGCGCAGGTAGCCGGGGTGGCCCTGCACCAGTGCGGCCGGCAGCAGCGCCCGCTTGAGCAGTTCGCGCTCGCCGTACAGGTCGGCCATCATGGCGTTGAGCAGGCGCGCGCGCTGCAACACGCCGGCCTCGATCTGTGCCCAGTCCTGCGGGTTGACGATCATGGGGAACAGGTCGAGCGCCCAGGGGCGCTGCAGGCCGGCGGCCGCATCGGCGTAGACGTTGTAGGTCACGCCGTTGTCGCGCACCTGCCGTTGCAGGTTGTCGGCGCGCCGGTTCAGGTCGGCGAAGCCGTCGGCGCCGATGTGCTCAAAGAAGCTGGCCCAGGTGGGCGCCAGGCTTTCCGCCGGATCTTCGTCGGATCCGCAGGCACCGCGCAGTTCGTCGCGGTGCCCGGGATCGCCCGGGATGGACAGGGACAGGGCCCAGTCGCCGGGCGTGCCGGGACCGGGTTCGCCAAAAAGGGAGTCGGAGGCTTCAGGTTTCACTGGGGCCGAGTATGCCCGCTGTGGCGCGGGCGATCCGCTCTCCGGTGGGTCGCCCTGTGCCATCCTTCACCCGCGGTCCCGCGCCGTCCCCGGTCAGTGCCGGAGGTCCAGCGTGAACGGGAACTCGCGACTCGGCGTGGCGGGCGCCACCTGCATGCGCCCGACCGTGTGGCCCATCTGGAAGAAGCGCGAGAGGCGCCGGCTTTCGGCCTCGTAGGCGTTGATCGGGAAGGTGTCGTAGTTGCGCCCGCCCGGGTGCGCCACGTGGTACTGGCAGCCGCCCAGCGAGCGCTGCATCCAGGTGTCCACGATGTCGAAGGTGAGCGGTGCGTGCGCCGGGATGGAGGGGTGCAGCGCCGATGGCGGTGCCCAGGCCTTGTAGCGCACACCCGAGACGAACTCGCCCACGGTGCCCGTGCTCTGCATGGGCACGGCGCGGCCGTTGCAGGTGATGACGTAGCGGCTGTCGTTGTAGCCGTTCACGCGCACCTCGATGCGTTCCAGCGACGAGTCCACATAGCGCACGGTGCCGCCGGGCGCGCCTTCTTCGCCCATCACATGCCAGGGCTCCAGCGCGCTGCGCAGCGTGAGCTCGATGCCGCGCGCGGCGACCTGGCCCACCAACGGGAAGCGGAACTCGAAATGCGGTTCGAACCAGGCCATGTCCAGCGGGTAGCCGAAGGCAGCCAGATCGGCCAGCACGTCCTCGAAGTCCATGCGGATGAAGGTCGGCAGCAGGAAGCGGTCGTGCAGCTCGGTGCCCCAGCGGGTGAGCTTGCCCGCAAAGGGCTGTTGCCAGAAGCGCGACACCAGCGCGCGCAGCAGCAGCTGCTGCGCGATGCTCATGCGCGCGTGCGGCGGCATCTCGAACGCGCGCAGCTCCAGCAGGCCGAGGCGGCCGGTGGGCGAGTCGGGCGAAAACAGCTTGTCGATGCAGAACTCGCTGCGGTGCGTGTTGCCGCTGACGTCGATCAGGATGTTGCGCAGCGTGCGGTCCACCAGCCAGGGCGGCATGTCCTGGCCATAGGTCTGGCGGTTCTTCTCGATCTCCTGCAGCGCGATTTCGAGCTCGTACAGCTGGTCGTTGCGCGCCTCGTCCACGCGCGGCGCCTGGCTGGTCGGGCCGATGAAGAGGCCGCTGAACAGGTAGGACAGCGCCGGGTGGTTGTGCCAGTAGGCGACCAGGCTGCCCAGCAGCTCGGGTCGGCGCAGGAAGGGCGAGTCGGCCGGCGTGGCGCCACCCATCACGAAGTGGTTGCCGCCACCGGTGCCGGTGTGGCGGCCGTCGGTCATGAACTTCTCGGCGCACAGGCGCGTCTGGTGCGCCGCGTCGTACAGGAACTCGGTGCGCTCGACCAGTTCGCCCCAGCTCGCGCTGGGGTGGATGTTGACCTCGATCACGCCCGGGTCGGGCGTGACCTGCAGCGTCTTCAGACGCGGGTCGCGCGGTGGTGGATAGCCTTCGAGCACGATCTTCATGCCCAGCTTGTCGGCCGTGGCTTCCACAGCGGAGAGCAGGTCGAGGTAGTCTTCCAGCCGCTGCATGGGCGGCATGAACACGTACAGGTGCTGCGACTTGCCGCCCCCGGCCTTTTCGGCCTTCGGGCCGTTGGCGCGGTGCGGGTCGCGCGTTTCCACGCAGAGCGCGGTGCGGGTGAGCCAGGCGGCGGATTCGTTGCGCTGCGGAAACCGGGCGGCCAGCGCCTGGGCGGGTGCCGCGCCGGGGCCGGGCTGACCGGCACGCAGCCCGTCGATCGCCGGACCGGTGGTGCCGTAGTCCATGCCCTGCATGGACACCGTGCCGCCTTCGGCAAAGCCGCCGCCGATGGTGTGGGGCGACACCTGGTGTTTCACGGTCGAGCCCTTGGGCAGCGGGTCGCGTGCGGTGTGCGGGTCCTGTTCGATGTGGTACGGGTAGTCGGCGGCCGAGACCCAGGGCAGCGAGTCCAGCGGCAGGCGGTAGCCCATCGGCGAATCGCCGGGCACCAGGTACATGCGCTCGTCGCGGAAGAACCACGGACCGGTGGACCAGCGGGTGCCCGAGACACGGTGGTAGGCGCTCTTGCCGTTGTTGGAGAGCGGGCCGGTGCCGTCGGCCTGCAGTGGCAGCACGAAGCCGACCGTGGCGTCCAGCCCCTGGGTGAAGACGCGGCGCAGGCGGGCGCGCTCGAGCTCGTCGTCGAGCCTGGCGTCGAAGGGGTCCACGTTCACCGGCAGGCGGCGCTCGCGCCAGAGGTAGTACCAGGTGTCCTCGTAGCCGGGCGTGATGTACTGGGTGGACAGGCCGAGCTTGCGCGCCAGTGCCTGGGTGAAGCGGCGTGCATCTTCGCTGTCGTAGGTGGCGGTGTCGCGCTCGTCCGCCAGCAGGGCCGGGTTGTGCCAGCAGGGCTCGCCGTCGGCGCGCCAGAACATGGAGAGCGCCCAGCGTGGCAGCTGCTCACCGGGGTACCACTTGCCCTGGCCCATGTGCACGAAGCCGCCCGCGCCGTAGCGCTCGCGCAGCCGGCCCAGCAGTTCGGTCGCGTAGCCGCGCTTGGTGGGGCCGAGGGCGTCGATGTTCCACTCGGCGGCGTCGCGGTCGGCCGTGGCCACGAAGGTCGGCTCACCGCCCATGGTCAGACGCACGTCGTGTTTGTGCAGGTCGGCGTCGACCGCTTCGCCCAACGCCACCATGCCGGCCCATTGCTCTTCGGTGTAGGGCGCGGTCACACGCGGCGACTCGTAGACGCGTGTCACGCCCATGTGGTGGCTGAAGCTGACTTCGCACTTGTCCATGGCGCCTTCCACCGGCGCGGCGCTGGAGGGCTGCGGCGTGCAGGCCAGCGGGATGTGGCCTTCGCCGGCGAGCAGGCCGGAGGTGGGATCCAGGCCGATCCAGCCGGCACCGGGCAGGAAGACCTCGCACCAGGCGTGCAGGTCGGTGAAGTCCTGTTCCGGACCGCTCGGGCCATCGACCGATTTCACATCGGGTTTGAGCTGGATCAGGTAGCCGGAGACGAAACGCGCCGCCAGACCCATGTGGCGCAGCATCTGCACCAGCAGCCAGCCGGTGTCGCGGCAGGAGCCGCTTTTCAGCGTGAGCGTTTCTTCCGGTGTCTGCACGCCAGGCTCCATGCGGATCGTGTAGCCGATGTCGCGTTGCAGCATCTGGTTCACATCGACCAGGAAATCGATGGTGCGGCGCTTCGTCACGTCCACCTGGGCCAGGTAGGCCTTGAGCCTGTCGGTCAGGGGCGCGGTGGCCAGGTAGGGCGCGAGTTCCTGCTGTTGCGAAGCGTCGTAGCTGAAAGGGAATTCTTCGGCGCGCGGTTCGAGGAAGAAGTCGAACGGGTTGTGCACCGCCATTTCCACCACCAGGTCGATCGTGACCTTGAACTCGGTGGTGGGCTCGGGAAACACCAGGCGCGCCTGGTAGTTGGCGAAAGGGTCCTGCTGCCAGTTGATGAAATGGCCCGCCGGTTCGACCTTTTGCGAGTACGACAGCACCTTGGTGCGGCTGTGCGGCGCCGGGCGCAGGCGCACCACCTGGGGGCCGAGTTTGACCAGTCGGTCGTACCGATAATGGGTGATGTGGCTCAGGGCAACATGAATGGCCATGCTGGTGACTTTCGACAGGGAGGTAGAACAACCATGGGTTCGCGGGCAAGACTTTTGCCGTCGCGGCTTGCTGCCATGCTAGCAAGTCTTGCGCCACATGGCGCTGACACCCCGGCTGCGCGCTCGCGGCCGGCGCGTTGCCGGGCCTGAGCGTGGCACGGCAGGCCTGGGCTCTGCTGCCGGCCTGGGCGCTGGGCGTGGCCCTGCAACTGCAGCAGGCGGCGCTGTGGTCACTCGGGACCTACCTGGCCCTTCTGGCGCTGGGCGTGCTGCTGGTGGCGACCCTGCTGGCAGCGCGCCATGCGCGGTCTGCCTCCCGTGCAAGCCGGCGTGGGCCCGTCGCCTGGCTGGGGCTGGCGACGGTGCTGACGGCGGGTGCGCTGGCCGGCTTCGGCCTGACGGGCGCCCGTGCGGCCCACTTCGCGGCGCAGGCGCTGGACCCCGGATTGCAGGGAGTCGACATCGTGGTGACGGGCCGCCTAGCCTCCCTGCCGCAGCGCAGCCCGCTGGGGGAGCGCTTCGAGCTGGTGGTCGAGTCGGCGACCCGGGACGGACAGCCCGTGGCGTTACCCGGGCGCTTGCAGCTGGGCTGGTACCGCCACGGCGAGAGCAACGCCAGACCGGAGGCAGCGGTCGGCCGAGGGGAACACCTCCAACCCGGCCTGGTCGCCGGCGACCGCTGGCGCTTCACGGTGCGCCTGCGCAGCCCGCACGGCAACGCCAACCCGCACGGCTTCGACCGCGAGCGATGGCTGTGGGAGCAGGGCATCGGCGCCACGGGCTACGTGCGTGCCGGCCCGCGCGATCCGGCGCCGCAGCACCTGGGCGCGAGTGGCTGGCACCCGCTGGAGCGGGCCCGCCAGTGGGTGAGCGAGCGCATCGGGGCGCGCGTGGCCGACCCGCGCAGTGCGGGTGTGCTGGCGGCACTGGTGGTGGGCGAGCAGAGCGCCATCGAACGCGACGACTGGGACCTGTTCCGCACCACCGGCGTGGCCCACCTGATGAGCATTTCCGGACTGCATGTGACCATGTTTGCCTGGCTCGCCACGGCGCTGATCGGCGCCCTCTGGCGGCGGCTGGCCCTGGTGGCGCCGCACCTCGTGCTGGCGCTGCCCGCACCGCGCGCCGCCGGCCTGGGCGGCGTGGCGATGGCGGCCGCCTACGCGCTCTTTTCCGGCGGGGGTGTGCCGTCCCAGCGCACCGTGATCATGCTCGCGGTGGTGGTGGGGCTGCGGCTCGCCGGTCGGCAATGGCCCTGGCCGGCGGTCTGGCTGCTGGCCATGTGTGCGGTGTTGTTGCTCGATCCCTGGGCCTTGCTGCAGCCGGGCTTCTGGCTCAGTTTTGTGGCGGTGGGCATCCTGTTTGCCACCGACCCCGGCCC
>JAABQK010000015.1 GCA_011391495.1 Hydrogenophaga sp. | reverse complement strand
CGGTGCGGCTTTCTTCGCCGGTGCGGCTTTCTTCGCCGGTGCGGCTTTCTTCGCCGGTGCGGCTTTCTTCGCCGGTGCGGCTTTCTTCGCCGGTGCGGCTTTCTTCGCCGGTGCGGCTTTCTTCGCCGGTGCAGCTTTCTTCGCCGGTGCGGCTTTCTTCGCCGGTGCGGCTTTCTTCGCCGGTGCGGCTTTCTTCGCCGGTGCAGCTTTCTTCGCCGGTGCGGCTTTCTTCGCCGGTGCGGCCTTTTTGGCCGGGGCTTTTTTCGCAGTTGCCATTGTTTTCTCCTTGATCAAGTTGCAAAGAGCACTTCACCCGGTCTGTTCCCGGTGAAGTGATTCAAGGCCCTGGAGTCATGTGGATGCATCCACGTCGGACCCCAAGGCGTTGAATCCTGTGACAAGACGCCGCTCACTGCACCCATGGGCAGGCAGCGGGGTCTTGAATGTTCAAAAGACATGTGTTGAATGGATGCGGCCCCGGTGCTGTCGGCGTCAGTCCCAGGACAGAGCGCCGCCAGACTGGTATTCGATCACGCGGGTTTCAAAGAAATTGCGTTCCTTCTTGAGATCGATCATCTCGCTCATCCAGGGAAACGGATTCTCTTCATTCGGGAACATGGGCTCCAAGCCGATCTGCGTGGCACGGCGGTTGGCGATGTAGCGAAGGTAGCCCTTGAACATCGAAGCATTGAGGCCGAGCACGCCGCGCGGCATGGTGTCTTCGGCGTAGCGGTACTCGAGCTCGACGGCCTTCATGAACAGGGCCTTGATCTCGGCCTTGAATTCGGCGGTCCACAGCATCGGGTTCTCCATCTTGATCGCATTGATCAGATCGATGCCGAAATTGCAGTGCATGGACTCGTCACGCAGGATGTACTGGTACTGCTCGGCGGCACCGGTCATCTTGTTCTGTCGGCCCAGCGCCAGGATCTGCGTGAAGCCCACGTAGAAGAACAGGCCCTCCATCAGGCAGGCGAACACGATCAGGCTCTTGAGCAGGGTCTGGTCGTTTTCAGGCGTTCCGGTGTTGAAGCCCGGGTTCATGATCGCTTCGATGAAAGGGATCAGGAACTCGTCCTTGTCGCGGATCGACTGGACTTCGTTGTAGGCGTTGAAGATCTCGGACTCGTCCAGACCCAGCGACTCCACGATGTACTGGTACGCGTGGGTGTGGATGGCTTCTTCAAAGGCCTGTCGCAGCAGGAACTGGCGGCACTCGGGTGCCGTGATGTGGCGGTAGGTTCCGAGCACGATGTTGTTGGCTGCGAGCGAATCGGCGGTGACGAAGAAGCCGAGGTTGCGCTTGACGATGCGGCGCTCGTCTTCGGTCAGGCCGTTGGGGTCTTTCCAGAGCGCGATGTCGCGGCTCATGTTCACTTCCTGCGGCATCCAGTGGTTCGCGCAGGTGGCGAGGTACTTTTCCCAGGCCCACTTGTATTTGAACGGCACCAGCTGGTTGACGTCGGTCTTGCCGTTGATGATGCGCTTGTCGGCCGCGTTGACGCGGTGCGCGCCCGGCGTGGTCCGGGGAGCAGCGAAAGCGGGGGAGGGATTTGTCGCGGAGGACAGTGACGCTTGCACACCCGGCATGTGAGGTGGCAGGGGAATCGGTGCGGGCTTCGAGAAGGGAGTAACTTGATCGTCCCAGGTCAACATAGGTGTGTCCAATTCGGTGGATTATCGAAGTGTCGGCATGAAATGCAAAGGACTCATGTGTGTGATGAATGTTTTGTGTTGCGGTGTCGCATCGAATGCGCGACGTTCAACACCACAACGTTCACACGCATCGCATGCAGAGCTCATTGGCAGGCTTCGCAACCGGGGTCATCGATCGCACAAAACTTGATGTCGGTTGCGGGCTCCGCGTTCATCGCAGCGGCCGCGGGTGCACTCATCGTGACCTCGTTGCCATGCACCGAGACCGCGTTGAGTTGACCGGTGCGACCGGTGGATTTTTCGGCCTGCGTGGCCGAGGTGGTGCGCAGGTAATAGGTGGTCTTCAGACCGCGCAACCAGGCGAGCTTGTAGGTGTCGTCGAGCTTCTTGCCTGATGCGCCGGCCATGTAGATGTTCAGGCTCTGCGCCTGGTCGATCCACTTCTGGCGGCGTGCCGCGGCTTCCACCAGCCACAGCGGCTCGACCTCGAACGCGGTGGCGTAGAGCGCCTTCACGTCCTGCGGCACGCGATCGATGGGACGCAGCGAACCGTCGAAGTGCTTGAGGTCCATGACCATCACGTCGTCCCACAGGCCCAGGCGCTTGAGGTCTTTCACCAGGTAGCCGTTGATGACGGTGAACTCGCCCGACAGGTTGGACTTCACCGACAGGTTGCCGAAGCAGGGCTCGATGGATGCGTCCACACCGATGATGTTGGAGATGGTTGCCGTCGGCGCGATGGCCACGCAGTTGGAGTTGCGCATGCCGTCGGTGGCGATCTTCTGGCGCAGGGCATCCCAGTCCAGGCTGCTGCTGCGGTCCACATCCACATAACCGCCACGCTCGCGCGCCAGCAGGTCCAGCGTGTCGGGCGGCAGGATGCCCTGGTCCCACAACGAACCCTTGTAGCTGGCGTAGCGGCCGCGTTCGCGGGCGAGTTCGGTGGACGCCCAGTAGGCGTAGTAGCAGACCGCTTCCATCGAACGGTCGGCGAACTCGACCGCATCGTTGGAGGCGTAGGGGATGCGCAGTTCGTACAGCGCGTCCTGGAAGCCCATGATGCCCAGACCCACCGGGCGGTGGCGCATGTTGGAGTCGCGCGCCTTCTTGACCGCGTAGTAGTTGATGTCGATCACGTTGTCGAGCATGCGCATCGCGGTCTTGATCGTCTTCTGCAGCTTCTGATGATCGACGCCGCCGTCCTTGACGTGCTTGAGCAGGTTGATCGAGCCCAGGTTGCAGACCGCGGTTTCGGTGTCGCTGGTGTTGAGCGTGATCTCGGTGCAGAGGTTGGAGCTGTGCACCACGCCGGCGTGCTGCTGCGGCGAACGCACATTGCAGGCGTCCTTGAAGGTGATCCAGGGGTGGCCGGTCTCGAACAGCATCGAGAGCATCTTGCGCCACATGTCGGTGGCCGGCACTTTGCGGTAGGGCTTGATCTCCCCGCGGGCGGCCTTCTCTTCATAGGCCACGTAGGCTTTCTCGAAGTCGGCACCAAACAGGTCGTGCAGGTCGGGCACGTCGTTGGGCGAGAAAAGGCTCCAGTCGCCTTTCTCCATCACGCGCTTCATGAACAGGTCGGGAATCCAGTTCGCCGTGTTCATGTCGTGGGTGCGGCGGCGGTCGTCGCCGGTGTTCTTGCGCAGTTCCAGGAATTCTTCGATGTCCAGGTGCCAGGTTTCCAGGTAGGTGCAGACCGCGCCCTTGCGCTTGCCGCCCTGGTTGACCGCGACGGCGGTGTCGTTCACCACTTTGAGGAAGGGCACCACGCCTTGTGATTCGCCGTTGGTGCCCTTGATGTGGGCGCCCAGCGCACGCACGCGGGTCCAGTCGTTGCCTAGGCCGCCAGCGAACTTGGACAGCAGCGCGTTTTCCTTGATCGACTCGTAGATGCCGTCCAGGTCGTCGGGCACGGTGGTCAGGTAGCAGCTGGAGAGCTGCGAGCGCAGCGTGCCGGCGTTGAACAGCGTGGGCGTGGACGACATGAAGTCGAACGAGGACAGCACCTCGTAGAACTCGATGGCGCGCGCCTCGCGGTCGATCTCGTTGAGCGCCAGGCCCATGGCCACGCGCATGAAGAAGGCCTGTGGCAGCTCGATGCGGGTCTTGCGCACGTGCAGGAAGTAGCGGTCGTACAGCGTCTGCAGGCCGAGGTAGTCGAACTGCAGGTCGCGCTCGGGCTTGAGCGCGGCACCCAGGCGGGGGAGGTCGAACTGCTGCAGTTTCTCGTCGAGCAGTTCGTTCTGCACGCCCTTCTTGATGAACTGCGGGAAGTAGTCGGCGTAGCGGGCACCCATCTCGGAAGACGGCACTTCTTCGCCGATCACTTCCTTGACGATGGTGTGCAGCAGCAGGCGCGCGGTGGCGTAGGTGTAGTCCGGGTCCTTTTCGATCAGGGTGCGTGCCGCCAGGATGGAGGCCTTGTAGACCTCTTCGATCGGCACGCCGTCGTACAGGTTGCGCTTGGTCTCGGCGACGATGGGGTCGGCCTTGACATCTTTGCCCAGGCCTTGGCAGGCGTCCTCGATCAGGTGCTGCAGGCGGTTCAGGTCCAGCGGCACGCGCTGCCCACCATCGATCACGTGCAGCAGCGCCTCTGCGGGTTTGGCGGTCTCGGCCTGGTGGGCGCGCTCTTGCGTGCGGCGCTCCCGGTACAGCACATAGGCGCGAGCGACTTCGTGGTGGCCGCTGCGCATGAGGCCGAGTTCCACGTGGTCCTGCACGTCTTCGATGTGGAAGGTGCCGCCGCCCGGGCGCGAGCGCATGAGGGCCCGCACCACGTTCTGCGTCAGGGCATCGACCGTTTCACGCACGCTGGCCGAGGCCGCGCCCTGGGTGCCGTGCACAGCCAGGAACGCCTTCATCAAGGCGACCGCAATCTTGCTGGGCTCGAAAGCCACCACCGCGCCGTTGCGGCGGATGATCTGGTAGTGGGCAAATACCGAACCGAACGAAGTTGGGGACATGGCGCCGGATGCATCGGTGGCCGGCCGGGCGGAGGCGGAGGACAGGGGGGCGGGAGATTGGGTGGTCAGCATGGTTCCTCTTTCAGTTGTTGTAGGGCGCCGGTCGTCCATGGAGCGGTGCCGGACAGCGGCACGAGTCAGCGGCAACACGGGCTTGCGGGACCGACGGTTCGTGACTTGCAGAGTGCTTTGCCACAGGACCATCGCCTCGCAGCAGCAGGTCTTCAGGTTGAAATGGGTGTGTTCCGCAAAAGCACAGCGCACACTATATCTGGTGTGTGGGTGCTCTTCAAGCCACTACAGGTAGTGTTTGTGCGGATTGTCCGCGTGCGGCAGCGGACATTTTTCGCCAGACAAAATGCGTCTTCGTCGAGCAGCGACCTCGCCATGCAGACTGACCGGCTGCAGGCGCGCAAATGCCCTCGCTGCCTTCAGGAAAATCCAGCCGGGCTGCGCATCCTGATGGGATTTGTGTCGGGACACCGCATGGATGCAGGCCCTGTCCTGCTGGTCACCGATCCGGGGCCGTTGGCCATCAACCCAGGGTCGAGGGGGTGTGATCTGTGTCCTGGGGGAAACAGGCATCGGCCCAGCGGAGACTGTGGTGTAGACGCTGCCAGTCAAACCCGGGTCCCGGGTCCTGTTTGCGGCCCGGCGCGATGTGTTCGTGGCCTGCGATATGGGCGATGGGGTAGCGCGTAGCCAGGCTGGCGCACAGCCGCGTCAGCGTGCCGTATTGCGCCGGCTCAAAGGGCTCGCCTTCCAGACCTTCGAGTTCAATGCCCACGGAGTGGTCGTTGCAGTTGCCGCGGCCGCGCCAGCACGATGCGCCGGCATGCCAGGCGCGGGCATCGGCATCCACGAACTGCACCAGTTCGCCGTCGCGGCGGATGAAAAAATGGGCCGACACTTCGACGCCGCGGATCTGTTCAAAGTACGGATGGGCCGTCCAGTCGAGCTGGTTGGTGAACAGCTGTTCCACCTCGGGGCCGCCGTACACGCCGGGGGGCAGGCTGATGGAATGGAGCACGATCAGGTCGATGCCGGTGCCTTCGGGTCGTGGACCGAAGTTGGGCGAGGGGCAGTGCCGCGCTGCCTGCAGCCAGCCACCGGCCCAGCGCCAGCCGGTACGGGTTCCTCCGGTGTCAGGCCGCATCGCCATCCTCGGGCGACAGGTCCGACGGCATGGCAATCCCCAGTCGCTGTATCCGGTAGCGCATCTGGCGCAGGTTCAGACCGAGTCGTGCCGCAGCGGCGGTGCGGTTGAAATCGGTCTCCTTCAGTGCCTTCAGCAGCATCTGCCGTTCCTGTTCATCCAGGTAGGCCTGCAGGTCCGGGGGGATGCCCGCTGCGGTGGCGGTGGAAGGGGCTTGAGGCGCTGCGGCCTCGGTGGGCACGGGAGGCGCGGCACGCAGCGCCTGACCGGCCTCGCCGAAGTCCTGCGGTTGCAGTGCATGGCCGCTGCTGAGTGCCATGGCACGCTGCAGCAGGTTTTCAAGTTCGCGCACATTGCCGGGCAATTCGCGCGACTGCAACCAGGACAGCGCGGGCGCCGAGAGCTCGGGCGCCTCCAGACCCGATTCGCTGCAGATGCGCTGCAGCAGCGCGTGCGCGAGTTCAGGCAGGTCCTCGCGCCGCTCGCGCAGCGCGGGTGTGCGAAGTTCGATGACATTGAGGCGGTAGAACAGGTCTTGCCGGAAATCGCTGCTGGCGACCAGAGCGGCCAGATCGCGGTGGGTGGCGCTGACCAGCCGCACGTCCACCGCTTCTTCCTGCACGCCGCCCAGCGAACGAACGCGCCGCTCCTGGATCACGCGCAGCAGCTTGGCCTGCATGGCAAGCGGCAGGTCACCGATTTCATCCAGGAACAGGGTGCCACCTTTGGCGGCCTGAAAATACCCCTCGCGGTCCTGCGTGGCGCCGGTGTAGGCACCCTTGCGGGCGCCGAAAAATTCGGCCTCGATCAGGTTCTCCGGAATGGCGCCGCAGTTGACGGCAATGAACGGGCCGCTGGCGCGGTGGCTGCATTCGTGCACCGCGCGCGCGACCAGCTCCTTGCCGGTGCCCGATTCTCCGAGGATGAGCACCGGGGCCATGCTGGTGGCGACTTTTTCGATGCGCTCCTTGATCTGCACGATGCAGGGGGAGCGGCCCACAATGCGCGCGAGCGATTGCACGCCGCCGGGCGGCGGCGGCGCGCTGCGCAGCGCGGTGGGAGAGGCAGCACCCACGCGGTCTCTGGCTGTGGCGGGAGCATGGCGCTGGCTTTGCAGGGCCGCCGTGACGGCGGCACGCAACTGTTTGAGGTCCACCGGTTTGGTCAGGTAGTCAAAAGCGCCGCTCTTGAGCGCTTCCACTGCGTTTTCAGCCGATCCGTAGGCGGTGATGACGATGCTTTTTTCGGTGCGTTGGCCCGCGTGCAGTTCGCGCAGCAGATCCAGTCCCAGGCCGTCGGGCAGGCGCATGTCGGTGATGAGCACGTCAAAACGCCGCTGGGCCAGCCATTCGCGCGCCTGGGCCAGGTCCGGGGCCGAGAACACTTCATGGCCCTCGCGCAGCAGCGTCAGCTCGTAGAGAGTGCGCAGATCCGGCTCGTCGTCGACAACGAGCACGCAAGCGGTGGGGTTCACAGACATGTCGTCGGGCTGCTCAGCGGAGTGTCAGGGGGGCATCGCCCGGGCGGCTGTGTCCGGGCAGGGTGCGGCCGGGCACCGAGTCGGGGTAGGCGAGGTTCTGCTGCATCGGCGTGCGGTGGCTGTCGGACGAGGGCATGACCACGTAGAACTCGTTGCCCTCCCGCTGGTCCAGGCGGGTGCGCTGGTAGGCGATCTGCGCGCCATAACGTTCGCACAGCTCCCGGCAGATGTAGAGGCCCAGACCGCTGGAGCGGCTTTCGGACGAGAAGAAGGGTTCAAACAGGTGGCGCAGCACGCCAGACTCCAGCGGAGCACCATCGCTCCAGATCGACAGGCGGATGCGGTCGCCGCCACTGGGCTGGGTGATGACGCGGATCGATGAGGGTCCACCGCTGGCGTGCCGCAGTGCGTTGTCCAGCAGGTTCACGAGCAGCCGGCGCAGGTGTTCCGGGTCGAAGCCGACGTGGGCTGCTGGCGCATGGGTGTGCACGCCCAGCACGCCCTGAGCCTGGTTCTGCCGGGTCCATTCGTGGGTGATGTGGCGCACCGTCTGGTCCAGCGGCAAGGCCGGCACCGGCAGGTCGCCCTGGCTGGGCTGCGCGCGTGCCACGTTGAGGATGTCATCGACGATGCGCGCGAGCCGCTGTGCGTTCTGGTCGATCATGCGGGTGAGCTTTTTCTGCGCAGCCTCTTGCACCTCTTCGTCGAGCAGGGCATTGGCCTGGGTGATGGCCGAGAGCGGGTTGCGGATCTCGTGCGCCACTGCGGCCGACATGCGACCCATGGAGGCCAGTTTTTCGGTACGCACCCGGGCTTCCACCTCGCGCAGGTCCTCCAGGAAGAGCACACACAAGCCGGCCTGGCGGCCTCCCTGGCCACTCGTCAGGCGGGTGCGGGCAAATACGTGGTGGGTGGTGAGCTCGTCGATGTCGACCTGGATCTCCGATTCCAGCGGATGACCCAGCACAAAAGTTTCGGACACCAGATGGGCCAGTCCTTCCCAGCCTGGGCGAGCGGAGAGCAGCAGCTTGGCTGCGTGCGGGTAAGCATCACCCATCAGCATCGATTGCGCGGCCGGGTTGACGTTGCGCACCACGCCGTGCCGGTCCACCACCAGCACGCCCTCGCTGAGACTCTCGATCACCAGCTCGTTGACCTGTGCCTGCATGCGGGCGGCAGCCTGGCTGCTCTGTGCCACGGCCTCTTCACGGGCCAGGCGCAAGGCGAGCTGGTTCGCCAGCACCGCCACCAGGAAAAAACCGGTGCCGGTCAGACCCGATTGCAGGAAGCGCGAAGTGGAGACTTCTCCCATCAGGCTCGCGCTCAGGGCTGCTTCGCCCAGCAGCAGCAGCGTGACGCTCGCCGCGGTGGCCAGCGCCAGCATCAGCGGTCCCAGGATCGACGCCAGCAAAACGGGCAGGGCGAACAGGGGTGTGTAGTTGATGCCGCCGTGCTGGAAGAACTGCAGCACGGCAAACACGAGCACGTCCACGCCGATGGTCAGCAGCCACTGGAAGTGAAAGGGTCTGCCTGGCTGGATCGGCTTCGACCAGATCAGCACCGCCAGGGCGGCACTCAGGTGGAAGGCGCAGACGGCGACCAGCCACTGCGGGCCGCCGGTGCCGGTGACGACCACGAACACCTGCAGCGCCAGCAGCACCGCGGCAATGAACACCCTCGCGCGCATGAAAGCGCGCCACAAGCGGACAAAAGAGCGCACGCGCTGCTCGTGTCCATGGGTACTCGTTCCTTCCAGCGCAGAAAACCACGAAGGGGCGAACTGTGAGGAAATGTCCCGGGACATGTCAGATCCTGCCGGCTTGGGCGGGCCACCAGCGCACGCGCGACGGGTTCACGAACCCTGGCCTTCCCGCTGCTGCCGGTGTTCGGCGCAGCAGTAGGCACCCTGTCGACCTTTCACGGCCTCGCTCTCGGGCAGGTGGGTGCCGCACTCCAGGCAGGCGACCATGATGGTTGGCGCACGGAGCTTGGGCTTTTTGCGTGCAGCCGCCTTGGCAGCATCCTCGTCTCCGGTCAGCCGGTTGTTGCGCCAGACATAGACGGCGACCAGTACCACGGCCAGAACAAGCAGGTATTTCATCAAGGTGACCGGTCAGGCGCGGTGCAGCAGCACTTCAAGCACAAAGCGCGAACCCACATAGCCCAGCAGCAGAAAGCCCGCACCCAGGTACAAGGTGCGAGCCGCGACGCGCCCGCGCCAGCCCAGGCGCCAGCGGCCCCACAACAACACACCCATGGTCAGCCAGGAGAGCACGGTGAACAGGGTCTTGTGGTTCCAGACAAAGCGGTCGTTGAACAGCTCGGAAAACCACCAGCCGGCCAGCAGGGTCGCGCTGAGCAGCACGAAGCCGGCCGCGACGAAGCGGAACGTGAGTCGCTCGAGCATCAGCAGGGGCATGGCGGTGTCGGGTGACGTACCCAGGCGCATGGCCTTCTCGGCGCGCTGCATCAGCCACGCATGCAGGACGGCCACTGCGATCAAGCCATAGGAAGCGATCCCCAGCGCCCAGTGCAGTGGCAGCCAGTTCGAGCGCAGCAGCGGGTAGGGTGCACCCGGGAAAAAGAGCGCCAGCAGAACCACCACGCTGCCCAGCAGCGCCAGCGGCCAGCGCGCGCGCAGCTGCGGGTGCAGTCGGTTTTCGATCAGATAGACCGTGAGCACCAGCCAGACCGTGATCGAGAGCGCGGGCGCGAAGCCGAAGTGGGCGGGTTGACGCAGCAGGCCGGCAGCCAGCGCGAGCAGGTGCAGCAGCCAGGCTGCGCCCAGCATGCCACGGGTCTGGGCCGCCGTCATGCGGGGGTGCGCCCAGGCCAGGACGGCATACGACAGCACCGCCACGCCGGAAAGCAGGGCCGCGAGCGGATGGGTCGTCAAGGCGGGCAGGAGGTTCATCGGATCAGGGGTCTGCGGCGGTTTCCAGTGCGGGGCGCAGCTAAAATCATCCTGACAGTTTAACGGGCTTGTCCGGCCGTACCCGCTGGATACTGGCCCGTGTCGCTGACAGACGCTGGCCCCCGGTCCGCATCGCAGCCCATGCAGCCGCACCATCCCGGCAGCCCTTCCCACCACCCGAGCGCACCATGGCATCAGCCCTCTCCGACCGTCTCTCACGCATCGTCAAGGAAATGCGCGGCCAGGCCCGCATCACCGAGGCCAATGTCACCGACATGCTGCGCGAGGTGCGCATGGCCCTGCTGGAGGCCGACGTGGCGCTGCCGGTGGTGCGCGACTTCATTGCCCGCGTGAAGGAAAAGGCGCTCGGCCAGGAGGTGGTGGGATCGCTCACCCCGGGCCAGGTGCTGGTGAGCGTGGTCAGCCGCGAACTCGCCGCCACCATGGGTGACGGCGTGGCCGACCTCAACCTCGCGGCGCAGCCGCCGGCGGTGATCCTCATGGCCGGCCTGCAGGGTGCCGGTAAAACCACGACCACCGCCAAGCTGGCCAAGCACCTGATCGAAAAGCGCAAAAAGAAGGTGCTCACAGTCTCAGGCGACGTCTACCGTCCGGCCGCCATCGAGCAGCTCAAGACCGTGACCGCGCAGGCCGGGGCCGAATGGTTCCCGAGCACGCCCGACCAGAAGCCGGTCGACATCGCGCGCGCCGCCATCGACTACGCCCGCAGGCACTACTTTGACGTGCTGCTGGTGGACACGGCCGGCCGACTGGCGATCGACGAAGCGCTGATGCGCGAGATCCAGGAACTGCACGCGGTGCTGAACCCGGTGGAGACGCTGTTCGTGGTGGACGCCATGCAGGGCCAGGACGCGATCAACACCGCGAAGGCTTTCAGCGCTGCGCTGCCGCTGACCGGCATCGTCCTCACCAAGCTCGACGGAGATTCGCGCGGTGGCGCGGCGCTGTCGGTGCGGCAGGTCACCGGCGCGCCGATCAAGTTCGCCGGCACCTCTGAAAAAATCGACGGCCTGGAGGTGTTCGATGCCGAGCGCCATGCGGGACGCATCCTGGGCATGGGTGACATCCTGGCACTGGTGGAACAGGTCACCGCCGGGGTCGACATGGCGGCGGCGCAGAAGCTGGCGGCCAAGGTCAAGAGCGGTGAGGGCTTCGATCTCAACGACTTCCTGGACCAGATCCGCCAGATGAAGCAGATGGGCGGACTCTCCAGTCTGATGGACAAACTGCCCAGCGGCATGGCCGCCAAGGCCAGCGAGGCCGATCTGACCCGTGCAGAAAAGGACATCCAGCGCAAGGAAGGCATCATCTGCAGCATGACGCCCCGCGAGCGCAGCAAGCCCGAGATCATCAAGGCCACGCGCAAGCGCCGCATCGCCGCCGGGGCGGGTGTGCACGTGCAGGAAGTCAACCGCCTGCTCAAGGAGTTCGAACAGATGCAGGGCATGATGAAGAAGATGAAGGGTGGCGGCCTCATGAAGATGATGAAGCGCATGGGCGGCATGAAAGGCATGCCCAAGCTGCCTGGCATGGGTTGACCGAAGTCAAGCCGGTTCCCGGAACCTCCCGCCATACTCGGTCCGCATGTTGTCTGCCATTGAATGGGGTTTCGGGGCGCTGGCCCTGCTCGTCGCGCTCTCGCTGCAGCCTTGGCGCATGCTGAAAGGCGCCTTGCTCACACCGGCGCTCGCAGCGCTTGCCCTGTTGCCCTGGCTGTGGTTGCTGCCACAGAGCATGCCGCAGGGCTTGCAGATACAGCTGTCGGGCGCGAGCCTGCTGGTGCTGATGCTCGGCTGGCCGCTGGCGGTGCTGGTGCTGGCACTGGTGGCGCTGGTCGTGTGGGGCGTTGGGCATGCCGACCTGGCCGCGGCGCTGTCGCAATGGATCTGGATCGGCCTGGCGCCGGCGACCCTGGCGCTGGGCATTGGCTCGCTGTTGCGCCGCTGGCTGCCGCCGAATCCGTTCGTCTACACACTGGGCCGGGGGTTTCTGGGGACTGCGGCGGCCGTGTTCCTGTCGGGCGTGCTGATGGAGCTGCTGCACCGCCTGGCGGGAGGGCCTGCCCTGGAGCAGGCGCTGGTGGCACGCTGGCTCATGGCCTGGGGCGACGCGTTTCTGACCGGCATGTTCGCTGCGATCTTCGTGGCTTTTGCGCCGCACTGGCTGGCCACCTGGTCGGATGGGCGTTACCTAAAGACGCCCGAGCCAGGGCGCTGAGTCCGAACCCTGCCGTGTTTCACACGGCGTTTTTCTGCAGCAGGCGCACGTGCATCGGCCGGGTGAAGTGGGCCCCTTGAGGGCCACCGTGCGGCTCGAACACGGCGCGCACCTGCTGGCTCAGGGTGTCGGTGATGCCGTGGTCCGCAAACGTGGGGTAGAGCATGCGCTGCTCGAACTCGGCCCAGTCGGCAAAGTGCACGGGCATGTCGAAGCGGCGCTCGGCCACCTGCGTCCAGCACCCTGCCTGCAGCGCCTCGTCCACCGCGCCCTGGGCCGCGGCGCGCACGGTACCCTCGTCATTGAAGAGCTTCACGATGTCGTTCAGCGCGCCGTGATACACCGGCTCTGACACGTAGAGCCAGCCACCCGGCTGCAGCACGCGCGCCACCTCGGCCAGCGCCGTCTGCATCAGCGGCAGCGGCACATGGTGCAGCGACTTGAGCATGAGCGCGAGCTGAAAACTGCCGTCTGCCGCGGGCACGGCCTGTGCACCGGCCTGCACGAAATGCAGCCGTCCCTGCAGCGCCGCCGGCAGGCGCGCCAGGTTCTTGGCATGCTGGCGCTGGTCCACCTCCAGACCGGTGACGCGGCAATGTTCAAAACGCGTCAGCAGGTCGGTGGCGAGGCGGGCGCTGCCACAGCCCAGTTCCACCACGTTCAGACCCCGGTGCAGCGGCACCAGCTCGGCGAGCACGTCCAGCTCGTTGTGTACCAGGGTCATGCCGCCGTGGACTCCGTCACCAGCACCTCGCCGCGCAGCGAGTGCGGGAAGGTCTCGGTGATGCGCACGTCGATCATCTGGCCCACCAGGCGGGAGGCGCTGGGGCCAGCTTCGAAGTTCACCACCCGGTTGCATTCGGTGCGGCCCATGAGCTCGGGCGCTTCCTGTGTGGACTTGCGCGAAGCGCCTTCCACCAGGATGCGCTGCACCGTACCCAGTCGGCTGGCGCTGATGCGCGCCACGTTGGCTTCGACCGTGGCCTGCAGGTGCTGCAGGCGCTTGAGCTTCACGTCGTGCGGCGTGTCGTCGGGCAGGTTGGCCGCGGGTGTGCCTGGGCGTGGGCTGAAGATGAAGCTGAAGCTGATGTCGAAACCGATGTCGTCGATCAGCTTCATCAGCTTGTCGAAGTCTTGCTGTGTCTCGCCGGGGAAGCCGACGATGAAGTCGCTGCTCATGGCCAGGTCGGGACGGATCGCGCGCAGCTTGCGCACCGTGCTCTTGTATTCCATGGCGGTGTAGCCGCGCTTCATGGCCATGAGGATGCGGTCGCTGCCGTGCTGCACCGGCAGGTGCAGGTGGTTCACCAGTTTGGGTAGCCTGGCATAGGCCTCGATCAGGCGCGGCGTGAACTCGTTGGGGTGGCTGGTGGTGTAGCGGATGCGCTCGATGCCCGGGATGTCGGCCACGTATTCCAGCAGCAGGGCAAAGTCGGCGATCTCGGCGCTGTCGCCCATCTTGCCGCGGTAGGCGTTGACGTTCTGGCCCAGCAGGTTGACCTCGCGCACGCCCTGGTCGGCCAGGCCGGCGATCTCGACCAGCACATCTTCAAACGGCCGGCTCACCTCGTCGCCGCGCGTGTAGGGCACCACGCAGTAGCTGCAGTATTTGGAGCAGCCTTCCATGATGGAGACGAAGGCCGATGCACCGTCCACCCGGGCAGGCGGCAGGTGGTCGAACTTCTCGATTTCGGGGAAGCTGATGTCCACCTGCGGGCGCGCCTGGCGCTCGCGCCGTGCCAGCAGTTCCGGCAGGCGGTGCAGGGTCTGCGGCCCGAACACCACGTCCACGTACGGCGCGCGCTTGATGATCTCGGCACCTTCCTGGCTGGCCACGCAACCGCCGACGCCGATCAGCACGCCCTTTTTCTTCAGGTGCTGCACGCGGCCGAGATCGGAAAAGACCTTTTCCTGCGCCTTCTCGCGCACCGAGCAGGTGTTGAACAGGATCAGGTCGGCTTCGTCCACGTTGGCGGTGGGCTCATAGCCTTCAGCGGCGTTCATCACGTCGACCATCTTGTCCGAGTCGTACTCGTTCATCTGGCAGCCGAAGGTTTTGACAAAGACTTTTTTGCTCATGGTGGACAGCGTGGGGTGCAACCAGCCGGTCATGCGGTCGCGGGTTCATCGGGGGCAAAGGGGATGTGCGCGCCAGCGGTGCGCTCGGGCATCCGGCACCGGACCACAGCCCGGCGGGTTGCGTTGGATCAGTCGTTGAGGTCGCTGGCGGTGGGGCGTTTTTCAGCCGCCTCCACCGCGTTCAGGATCCAGACCTCGTGCACCAGGCCCTGGCCATCGCGCACGTAATTGACCAGCAGTTCCTGGTTCACCAGCGAGGCTGACAGCACCAGTGCGTTGTTGGTGTTGCGGATGCGCGAGCCCGGCGAGAGTTGCGCGGGCCGGCCGTCGAGCGAGACGATGGGTGGTTGCACCACCACCAGCGTGCCGCGCAGGGCCGCTGGCGGAAACTGGCGTTTCAGGTTCTGGGCGGGGGAGGCCTGGGAAAAGCCAAGACCCAGCAGAGCCAGCGTGAGCAAGGCGGTGCGCCGGGAGGCGCTCAGGGGAAAAGCGAAGCAGCGGTTCATGGTGTAGATCCAGAGGCTGTGAGAACGTGCGGGGCTGGTGTGCGAGCCATCGCAGAAGGAACTGCATTCTCTCATGGCGCCCGCCGGGTGCTCGCCTGGCTTCAGGCCTGTGACCGGTCGCTGCTCGCCTGCGGATGCTCGTATTCCACCAGCGGGTAGGCGTCGGCCACATAGGCCGGGCCTTTCATCACCATCACGATGAACGCGCCAATCGCCACCGTCAGCACCAGCGTCCAGTGCAGCACCACCAGGCTGATGGCATAGATGTCCAGTGTGGTGATGTGCGTGAGCACCTCGGCTTCACTGCCACTCCAGGGCAGCCAGCGCGCCAGCACGGACAGCGCAGCGGGCACCGCCGTGCCCACCCACAACACCCGGGGCAGCCGGCGCAACACCTCACGCTCCAGGCCGGCGGGTGTTGTCTGGAAGCCCGGCAGAATGTTGAACAGATTCATCAAAAACCCCTGATGTGCACCTTGACGGGGGTGCAAAGCGGAAACCACAGGTCGCAAGGATACGGAGCAGAATGCGGTTTGTCCATGACAAATATCTTGCTGCCGGTGCAGCACCGACGAACCGTTCTTTCAGGAGCCGTACGATGATTCCAGTGTCCATGTGGGGCTTGCGCCCATGCTTCGTGCGGCTGCTGTTCACCACTGTCCTGGTGCTGGGGCTGAGCGCCTGCTCCACCGCCCCGCCGCAGGGCGTGACGGTGGTCGGCTCCTTTGATGTGCAGCGTTACCTGGGCGCGTGGTTCGAGATCGCCCGGCTGGACCACAGCTTCGAGCGCGGACTGAGCCGCGTCAGCGCGCGCTACGACCTGCGGGACGACGGCAGCATCCAGGTGACCAACCGGGGCTACAACGCGGCCATGGGGGCATGGAGCGAGGCGCTGGGACGCGCCGTGTTCACGGGCGACAGCCACACCGCGTCGCTCAAGGTGTCGTTCTTCGGTCCGTTTTATGGCGGCTACCACGTGATCGCGCTGGACCCGGACTACCGCTGGGCGATGGTGATCGGACCGAACACCGGCTACCTCTGGATTCTGGCTCGGGAGCGCCAGTTGCCCGCCGGGGTGCGTGATCGCTTGATCCGGCAGGCGCAAGCCCTGGGCGTGGATACCCGGGCTTTGATCTGGGTGGACCAGAGCACGCCGGGCGGCTGACGCGACCGGCCTGGCAATGACTTCAGCGGGTTGGCTGGTCGAGCAAGGCCACGCCGTCGGATTTATTTCCAGCGCAGCGGGACGATGTGCACGCTGCCTTGCGTGCTGGAGAGCGTGATTTCGCCCTCCTGGATCGTCGCCTGCAGCTGCATGCTGCGTTCGGCGAGTGCGGCCAGGGCCGGTGCAGCGTCGCTCGGCAGGCGCCAGACCTGCAGCCTGTCGAGTCGGGTCAGCTTGGTCTCGATGCCGCGCCACCACACGTCCGCCGCTGGACCGAAGGCGTAAACCAGCACCGCGTCGGCCTTGCTGCAGGCCTTGGCCAGCGGCTTGTCTTCAGGCTGACCGACCTCGATCCAGATGCGTTTGCGGCCCGTGAAATCGGTCAGCGACACGTCCGGATCGTCCGGGTCGGACAGACCGGCGCCAAAGGCCAGCGTGCCGTCGCCGCGGCAGGTGTCCTGCAGCTCATGGGCGTGGATGACCAGTGCCACCAGCCGCACCATCATGCGTTCGTCGGTCTCGCTCGGATGGCGCGCGAGGGTGAGCGCGTGGTCGGCGTAGTAGCCGTGGTCGATGTCTGCAATCTGCAGGTTCGCCTTGAAGATGGTGGATTTGATGGCCATGGACGATGGAGAAAAGGGCCGGGCAAGAAAAAAGCGGACACCGTCGCCGGGGTCCGCTTTTGGAATTCTGGTGGCGATAGGTGGACTTGAACCACCGACATCAGCATTATGAATGCTGCGCTCTAACCAACTGAGCTATATCGCCGAAGACCAAAATTATAGCCAAATTTTCGGGCTGCTTTCAATCTCGCCCCTTCCGCTCAGGAATGTTTGAACACCGCCTTGCGCTTGTTCACGAAGGCGTCCATGCCTTCTTTCTGGTCGTCGGTGGCGAACAGGGCGTGGAACATGCGGCGCTCGAACATCACGCCGTCGGCCAAGCCGCCCTCGAAAGCGCGGTTGACGCATTCCTTGGCGGCCATCACGCTGGGCAGGGAGAATTCGCAGATTTGCAGGGCCGCGCCCAGTGCTTCGTCCATCAGCTTGTCCAGCGGCACCACGCGGCTCACCAGACCCGCGCGCTCGGACTCGGTGGCGTCCATCATGCGGCCGGTCAGGGCCAGGTCCATGGCCTTGGACTTGCCCACCGCGCGTGGCAGGCGCTGCGTGCCGCCGGCGCCGGGGATGATGCCCAGCTTGATCTCGGGCTGGCCGAACCTGGCGTTGTCGGCCGCGATGATGAAGTCGCACATCATGGCCAGTTCGCAGCCGCCACCGAGGGCGAAACCGCTGACCGCGGCAATCACCGGCTTGCGCACGCTGCGGATGGTTTCCCAGTTGCGGGTGATGTAGTCGCCCTTGTAGACGTCGGCGAAGGTGTAGGTCGCCATGGCGCCGATGTCGGCACCCGCGGCAAAGGCTTTCTCGCTGCCGGTGACGATCATGCAGCCGATGTTGTCGTCGGCATCAAAGGCCTTGAGCGCGACGCCCAGCTCGGTCATGAGCTGGTCGTTAAGGGCATTGAGCTGCTTGGGGCGGTTCAGGGTGACGACGCCCACACGGCCTTCGGTGCGCACGTTGATGAATTCGGGGGCGGTGGCTTCGCTCATGGGGTGTCCTTGGGTGGATCGGTCGGTATTGACGTGAACGTCAACTATAGCGGGCGACCCCGTGACACGGCATCCAAGGGAAAACATTAGCCGACCGATGGGTCGGCTAATGGTAAATTGCATGCTAACCACCCCGAACAGGCGCCGCTTCACGACGGCCCGAGGAGACACCTACCCATGAACGCCCCCGCCGCGGGCAGCACCGTGCTCTATGAAGAGCGCGGCGCCGTTGCCCTGGTCACACTGAACCGCCCCGACGCCCTCAACAGTTTCACCCGCCAGATGCACCGCGAGCTGTGGGCTGCGCTGGACCGGGCGGAGGCCAATCCGGTGATCCGCGCCATGGTCATCACCGGAGCCGGCCGCGGTTTCTGTGCCGGTGCCGATCTCGCCGAGTTCGACTTCGAGCCAGGTCCGGATCTGGTGCAGCGCGCCGACCCCGGCCCGGTGATCGACCAGGCCTTCAACCCCACGGCGCGGCGCATCCAGTCGCTGCGCTTCCCGGTGATCGCCGCCGTCAACGGCGTGGCCGCGGGCGCGGGGGCATCGCTCGCCATGACCTGCGATATCGCGATCGCGGCGCCAGGTGCCAGTTTCATCCAGGCCTTCAGCAAGATCGGCCTGATCCCGGACGCTGGCGGCAGCTGGTTCCTGGTGGAGCGGCTGGGCCTGGCGCGCGCCATGGCGCTGGCCATGACGGGCGACAAGCTGCCCGCGGCGCAGGCCAGGGAGTGGGGAATGATCTGGGACGTGCAGGACGACCCGCTGGCGGCAGCGCTGGCGATGGGCGATAAGCTGGCGGTCATGCCCACCAAGGCCCTGGTCGCCACGCGTGCCCTGCTGCGCGACGCCGGCACGCACACGTTGAACCAGCAGCTGGACGTGGAGCGCGACACGCAGTCGGCCCTGGGTGCCACACACGACTACATCGAGGGTGTGATGGCGTTCCGCGAGAAGCGCCCGGCGCGGTTCAGGGGGGAATGATGAGTCCACAGGAACGTGCCCGGAAAGTGGGTGAAACCATGTTCGCCGTCGACGTGGCGGCTCGGGAGACCATGGGCATCGAACTGGTGAGCGTCGAGCCGGGCCGCGCCGTGCTGCGCATGTTGGTGAAGCCGCTGCACCTGAACGGCCACCGGATCTGCCATGGCGGTTTCATCTTCACCCTGGCCGACACCACCTTCGCCTACGCCTGCAACAGCTACAACAAGAACGCGGTCGCGGCGGGCTGCAGCATCGAGTTCCTCAAGCCGGGCCAGGAAGGCGACGTGCTCACCTGCGAAGGCGTCGAGCAGACGCTCAGCGGCCGCCACGGCATCTACGACATGAAGGTCAGCAACCAGAAGGGCGAGGTGATCGCCATGTTCCGCGGCAAGAGCGCGGTGATCCCCGGCCAGATTTTTCCGGAGGAGGCGTCAGCATGAACCACTTCCCGCTCGAACCCATCGAGAAAGCCAGCATCGACGAACTGCGCGCGCTGCAGCTCAAGCGCCTGCAGGCCACGCTGCGCCACGCGTACCAGAACTCACCGGTGTACCGCCGCAAATTCGACGAGGCCGGCGTGCACCCGGACGACTGCCGCACGCTGGCCGATCTGGCGAAGTTCCCTTTCACCACCAAGCACGACCTGCGCGACAGCTACCCGTTCGGCATGTTCGCGGTGCCGCGCGAGCGCTGCGCGCGCATCCACGCCAGCAGCGGCACCACCGGCAAGCCCACCGTGGTGGGCTACACGCTGAGAGACATCGACACCTGGGCCACGGTCGTGGCGCGCAGCATCCGCGCCAGTGGCGCGCGGCCCGGCGACATGGTGCATGTGAGCTATGGCTACGGGCTGTTCACCGGTGGCCTGGGCGCGCACTACGGAGCCGAGAAACTGGGCCTGACCGTGGTGCCCTTCGGCGGCGGGCAGACCGAGCGCCAGGTGCAGCTGATCCAGGACTTCCGCCCCGACATCATCATGGTCACGCCCAGCTACATGCTGGCGATTGCCGACGAGTTTCAGCGTCTGGGTCTGGACCCGCGGGAGAGCAGCCTGCGCATCGGCATCTTCGGCGCCGAGCCCTGGACCAACGACATGCGCGCGGCGATCGAGGCGCGCATGGACATCGACGCGGTGGACATCTACGGCCTGTCGGAAGTGATGGGGCCGGGCGTGGCCAACGAGTGCGTGGAAACCAAGGACGGACCGACCATCTGGGAAGACCATTTCTACCCCGAGATCATCCATCCCGAGACCGGTGAGCCGGTGGCCGACGGCGAGATGGGTGAGCTGGTGTTCACCAGCCTGACCAAGGAAGCGCTGCCCATCATCCGCTACCGCACGCGCGACCTCACGCGCCTGCTGCCCGGCACGGCACGCACCATGCGCCGCATGGAAAAGATCACCGGCCGCAGCGACGACATGATGATCGTGCGCGGCGTCAACGTGTTCCCGACGCAGATCGAGGAGCTCATCCTCAAACGTCCGGAACTCAGCGCGCACTACCAGTGCGTGCTGACGCGAGAAGGCCACATGGACAGTCTGACCGTCGTGGTCGAAACGCGTCCGGGCCTGTCGCCCGAGAGCATCGAGGCGCGCGCCGCGGCCGAGCTGCTGCGGCACGAGGTCAAGGTGTTTGTGGGCAGCAGCGTGGAGGTGGACCTGAAGCCCGAAGGCGGTGTGGAACGCAGCCAGGGCAAGGCCAAGCGGGTGGTGGACCTGCGCAGGCGCTGACCGCGCGGCTCAGCTGGCCGGGGCCAGCCAGCGCGCGAGCAGGCCGGCGTCGCCCACCGTCAGCCGCACAGCCTTGGTCTCGGTGGGCCATTCCAGAGGGCAGCGCAGCAGGCGCTTGTCGCGCGAGACCAGGGCGATCAGATGGCTGCGCTGGCCGCGCAGCTGAAGCACGTCGTCGAGCTTGTGGATGCGCCACGCTTCGGCGGGCTGGCCGCGTTTGGGTGGCGCAAACTCCACGCCCAGCCACTCGTCGCCCGCGGCCATGCCGGCCGCTTCGGCCGCGCTGCCGCGCAGCACGGTCTTGAGCGTGAGGCCCGCCGACTCGCTCACGCGCAGACCCAGTTGCTGAGGCAGCGGGGCCTTGTCGTGCTGGACCTTGGTGCCGTGTTTCTCCAGCAGGGCGAGCACCGGCAGATCGGACGTGCCGTGCACCCAGTGCAGCAGCTCGCTGTCGAAACTGCGACCACCCAGACGCTTGAGGGCGCGCGCGAAGTCGGCTTCGCGCATGGGACCTCCTGCGCTGCGCTGCCAGAGTTCGCGCATCACATCGTCGAGCGTGCTGTGGCCCTCGGCGCGCAGCGTGAGGTCGAAACACAACGCCACGAGTGCGCCCTTGGTGTAGTAGCTCACCGTCGCGTTGGGCGTGTTTTCGTTGACGCGGTAGTACTTCACCCAGGCGTCGAAGCTGGCCTGCGCCACGCTTTGCACCTCCCGACCGGGCGTCTGTGCCACCTGGTTGACGGTCTTGGTGACCAGCTGCAGGTAGGTGGCGTCGTCGATCAGGCCGGCGCGCCTCAGCAGCAGGTCGTCGTAGTAGCTGGTGAAGCCTTCGAAGAACCACAGCAGTTCGGTGTAGTTTTCGGCGCGGTAGTCGTAGTGCCTGAATTCGGCCGGGCGCAGGCGCTTGACGTTCCAGGTGTGGAAATACTCGTGGCTGATCAGGCCGAGCAGGGTGGTGTAGCCGTCGGTGGCTTTGAGGGCGGCGGGTTTTTGTTCTTTGGCCGGCGTTTCACCGCCGGGCCGCCCCAAGGCGAAACCGCTCCCTTGGGGGGCAGCGACCCGCGCAGCGGCGGAGCGTGGGGGCTCGGTGATTTTGGGCAGATCGGTGCGCTGGCAGATCAGGGCCGTGCTGTTGCGATGCTCCAGCCCGCCATAACCGTCGCCGCTGGCATGCAGCATGAAGAGGTAACTCTTGAACGGCGCCTGACCGCTGGCGCCGTGCCAGAAGCCGATCTGCGCTTCGCAGATGCGGCGCGTGTCGCCGAGCAGGCGTTCGCCATCGAACCAGCCACCCGCGCCGCTGACCACAAAGCGGTGTGGCACGCCGTGGGCGACAAAGCTGCCACTCCAGAAGGCGCCGAGTTCCACCGGGCAGTCGGCCAGCTCGTCGTAGTCCTGTGCCCGGTAGCGGCCGAAACCGGCGCTGTCCACCTCCACGGCGTCCAGGCCGGTCGCCACCTGCCAGCCCAGTGGTGCAGCGCCGGGGGTGATCTCCAGGCCCTGCGGCCGGTCTTCCTGGCCGTTCACGCGCAGGCACAGGCTGGTGGCGTTGAAGAAGCCGCGCGTGCTGTCCAGGAAGGCGGTGCGCACCGAGGCGTCGAACGCGTAGACCTCGTAGTGCAGCAGCAGCGGCAGGCTGCCGTCGGCCTCGACCTGCCAGCTGTGCTTGTCGAGCTGGCGCAGCGGCACCGGCTCGCCTGCCTGCGTGGCCTGCAGGTGCTGCAGGTGCTGGGCAAATTCGCGCACCAGGTAGCTGCCCGGGATCCAGACCGGCAGGCTCAGCCGCTGGCGGGCGGCGGGCGCGTCGATCTCCAGCGTGACGGCAAACAGGTGGGCCTGGGTGCTGAGTGGCTCCACGCGGTAGCGCACGGCGGGCTGCGGCACAGCGGCGGAGCGCTGGCGCGCCGGTGTGGCGCGTGGCTTCGGGGTGGGTGTCATGTGGGGACCATTCAGAGGGCGGCTGCGCCGATGAAACAGCTGAGCGAAGCCACGGCCGACAGCCGAAAACGCAGGGTCAGCCACGTCTGCAGCCCGGCGCTGGCGTAGAGCGTGCGGTCGGCCAGGTAGCTCAGGACCAGCACGAAGCCCAGCCAGGCCAGCCCGGCAAACGGCGGCATCAGCAGCCCGGGCCAGGCCAGCAGCGAAGGCACGATGCCCCAGAGAAAGTGGTGGCGCTGTGCGTGGTGCGCTCGCTGGGCGCCAGCGGTCTGACGGGCATGCAGCCCCGCCAGCCAGCCGATACCCCAGTGCGCGCCGCCCAGGAAGGCAGCAATCAGCGCAGCGTAGCCCGCCAGGGCCATCGAGACCCAGACCTGCAGGTCGGCCTCGATGAGCCAGAGCAGGCCAGCGAGCAGGACAAACGGAATCAGGCCGGCGTAACCCAGGGTCCGGATCAGGGCGGTGTCGTGCGGGTCGTGCAGCACGGCCTGGGGCGTCACGGGGTTCAGGGCTTGGCCTCGGTCAGGAATTTTTCGATGCGGTCAGCCCCGATGGCACCGGGCACGCGCGAACCATCGGCAAAGATGATGGTGGGCGTACCGGTGATGCGGGCCTTCTTGCCGAGTTCCACGTTGCGCGCCACGGCGGTGGCATCGCACTGGGCCGTCTTCGGGACCACGTCCTTGGTCATCCAGTCGAGAAAGGCAGCGCCCTTGTCCTTGGCGCACCAGATGTTGCGCGATTTTTCGTTCGAGTCTGCGCTCAGGATCGGGTACAGGAAAACATGCACGGTGACGTTGTCCACCTTGGTCAGGTCGCGCTCGAAGCGCTTGCAGTAGCCGCAGTTGGGGTCTTCGAACACCGCCATCTTGCGTTTGCCGTTGCCCCGCACGATCGTGAAGCTGTCCTTCAAGGGCAGGTCCTTGAAGGCAATGGCGGTCAGCTTGTTGAGCCGCTGCTCCGTCAGGTCGGCCCGTGCCTGGGTGTCGATCAGAGAACCCTGGATCAGGAAGTTGCCTTGTGCGTCGGTGTAGAAGATCTCGCTGTGGTTGACGCGGATCTCGTACAGGCCGTCCATCGGCGTCTTGCTGACCTCGTCGATCTTGGGCAGGTTGGGCAGGCGCTCGGCCAGGTTCTTGCGAATGGCGGCTTCCTGCGCGAACGCGCCCATGGACAGGGCGGCGGCGAGAGCCATCAGGGTGGTCTGGAGGAGTTTCATGAATCGGCCCGTGGGCTGGAATGGTTGGAAAAGCAATGGCAGGTCAGGCTTCAGCCCGCCTGCCCCATGGCCTGGCGGGCCAGCCAGTGTTTCAGCGGGCCGAGGCGGTCGACGCCGGTCATGCCCCAGTTGCGCAGGGCCTGGACGCGGCTGTCGGTCTGGGCAAACAGGCCAAACAGCCCGTCGGTCACCCAGCCCATGGCATTCACATCGGCCTGCCGCGCGCGCTCGTAGCGCCGCAGCAGCTTCAGGTCGCCCAGGCCGCGCCAGTACTCGCGCTCGTGCAGCACGCGGGCCAGTTCGGCAGCATCACCCAGCCCCACATTGAGCCCCTGCCCGGCCAGCGGGTGCATGGCGTGCGCCGCGTCACCGGCCAGCACCACAGCACCCTGGACCGTGCCGGTGATCCAGCGCCGGGCTCGCGAGAGTTCGAGCGGCCAGGCCTGAGCCGGGCTCTGCAGATGCATCTCACCCAGGATCTGCCCGCACCGCTGCTGCACCGCTTGCGCCAGCGCCTGGGGTTCGGCCGCCACCCAGTCGTCAGCCTGCTGAGCAGGAAGAGACCAGACCAGCGCCACAGAGTTCCCCTGTGCGCCTTCCAGCGGCAGCAGGGCCAGGATTTCCCCCTGGTGAAACCACTGGCGCGCCACGCCGCCGTGCGGCAGTGCACAGCGCAGGCGGGCGGCGACCGCCTTGTGGGCGTAAGGACGCACCTCGTATTCCAGGCCCAGTTCGTCGCGGGTCGCGCTGCGTTTGCCCTCGCAGATCACAGTGAGCGCCGCCGGTGGCGCTTCGCTCAGGCATTCGATACCGCTCTGGAAGTGCACGGCATGCGCCAGGCGTTGTTCCAGCGCCGGCACGTCCACGATCCAGGAGAGCGCGTCCGTGCCCTGGTCGGCCGCCGAAAAACCCAGCGTGCCGCGGTCGTCACCGAAGACGTCCATGCGGGTGACCGGCGTGACGCTGGGCGGCGCCTCGACCGGCAGGGCCTCGTCGGGTGTGGCGCCGCCTTCGGGCCAGGCGCGGACCGAGCGCAGCAGCTCGCGCGCCGCGGCGTTGAGCGCGTAGGCGCGCACATCGGGGCGGCTGGCGGTGGGGCGGGGTGCACCGACGAGCGCGACGCGCAGCCTTTCGCGCGCCAGCAGCAGGGCCAGGGTCTGGCCGACCACACCGCCACCCCGGATGGTCACGTCAAAGCGCCGGTGGACGGAAGGGCGGTGGGAAGCGTGCGACATGGGTGGATTTTAGGAGCAGGGCACAATTCCCCTTGCCGCGTGCCCCGCCATCCCCGGACCGCGCAGGGTTGGCGGCGCTCCCCTTCGTTCCGCCGACCGCGATCCCACCTCTGCCATGAACACCGAAAACGCCGCCGCTGCCGATGTGCGGGCCACCATCGAACAGCTCTGGATCTACCCGGTGAAGTCCTGCGCCGGTCTCTCGCTGACCGAGGCCGAACTGACCGCAACGGGGCTGGCCTACGACCGGTCCTGGATGGTGGTGGACGAACAGGGCGAATTCGTCACCCAGCGCGAACTGCCCCGCATGGCGCTGGTCCAGCCCAGCTTCAGAATGGGCCAGCTGGTGCTGCGCGCGCCCGGCATGCTCAGCCTTCACCTGGCGCTGGACGCTGCCGAAGCGCCCCTGCGCGTGCGCGTCTGGGACGACGAACTGGACGCTTACGACATGGGTGATGTGGCCGCGCAGTGGTTCAGCGATTTCCTCGGTCCTGATGCGCCCGGGGACCTGAAACGGTTGCGACTGGCCCGGTTCGACCCGGCGGTGCGCCGCCTGTGCAGCCCGAAATGGACCGGTGGCCGGGAAGCCGTGACCCAGTTCGCCGATGGGTTCGGCCTGCTGGTGACCAGCGGTGCTTCGCTGGCTGGTCTCAACGAGCGGCTGCTGGCAGACGGACACGCGCCGGTGGGGATGCAAAGGTTCCGTCCCAACCTGGTGCTGGGCGGCGTGGAAGCGCACGATGAAGACCGGCTCGGCCCGATGCGCATCGCCACCGGGGCGGGTGTGGCACTCATCGAAACCGTCAAGCCCTGCGCGCGCTGCCCGATACCGAACATCGACCCGCTCACCGCCGAGTCGGCACCCCAGGTGGGCGACACGCTGCAGACCTACCGGCGGGACCCGCGCCTGGACGGCGCCATCACCTTCGGCATGAACGCCATCGTGCTGGAGGGCGATGGTCTGGTGCTGCGTGTGGGTCAGACGGTCAGCGCGGACTGGACCTTCGACTGAGGGTCGTTTCACCTTGGCGCGCCCCGGCGGCGCCAGGGGTTCAGCAGGTCCTGCAGACCGTCTTCGACCCCGCCCAGTTGCTCAGGGGCCCGCTCAGGTCCATGCCGCGTCGCAGCGCGGTCATCTCGGCCACGATGCTCATGGCGATCTCCGGTGGCGTGAGCGCACCCAGGTTCAGGCCCACCGGGCCGTGCAGCCGGGCGGCCTCTTCGGGACTCACGTCGAATTCCAGCAGGCGCTCGCGGCGCCTGGCGTTGTTCTGCAACGAGCCCAGTGCCCCGACGTAAAAGGCGGGCGTGCGCAGCGCTTCCATCAGCGCCAGATCGTCCAGCTTGGGGTCGTGCGTGACGGCGACCACCGCGCTGTTGCGGTCCAGGTGCATGGCGAGCACCAGGTCGTCGGGCATGGTGGTCGACAGGGTCACGCCTTCCAGGCGTTCCCAGCCTTCGTGGTATTCCTCGCGCGGTTCGCACACCGTCACCTGGTAGTCCAGCATCACCGCCATGGTCGCCAGGTAGCGCGACAGCTGACCGCCACCGATGATCAGCAGGCGCAGGCGCGGGCCGTGCACCGTGCTGAGGGTCTGGCCGTCGAACTGCACCTTGTCACCATCGACCGCCGCTGCGTGGCGCACCACGCCGGTGGCCATGTCGAGCCGCCGCTGCACCCGCTGGTGGCTTTCAATCGCCGCCAGCAGCTCGCGCAGCTGTGATTGCGGCGACAGCGGCTCCAGCACGATCTGCACCGTGCCGCCGCAGGGCAGGCCGAAGCGGCGCACCTCGTCGGCGGTCTGGCCGTAGGTGGTGGCTTCGGGCCGGCGCAGGGCCAGTTCGCCGCGCGCCACCCGGCCGATCAGGTCGTCTTCGATGCAGCCCCCCGAGACCGAGCCGGCCACCTGGCCGTCGTCGCGGATGACCATCAGAGAACCCGGCGGGCGCGGCGCCGAACCCCAGGTGCGCACCACGGTACCGAGCACCACGCGGTGGCCACGGCCTTGCCAGTCCAGGGCGGTTCGGATGACGTCGATATCGATGCTGTTCATGATGCGTCTCTCCATTCCAGGGAGGTCGAATGATGCGTCGGTGTGCGCCACCCTGCCGTCAGCAGGGTGAGCAGGGCCAGCGCGCCGAGCAGGCCATAGGCCGCTTGCAGGGCCTGCGGACCCTGGGTGGGAGCCAGCCAGCCCACCGCCAGCAACAGGGCCGGGCCGCCCAGCGCCGCTCCGCGCCAGCGGGAGGGGGAGGGTGTCGCTGCGCCATGGCGTCCGGCATGCACCGACCAGGCCAGGGCCAGCAGGACCATACCCACCAGGCCGTGCGCGGCCTGTGTGCCGGCGAGCAGCACCGAGCCGCCGGCACAGACCAGGGCCAGCGGCAGACGGTGGGCCACGGTGGGCGGCAAGCGGCGCGGAATCAGGTCCAGCCGGGTCAGTGCGGGCAATGCGGCCATGAGTCCCAGGTGCAGGGTCACGACCGCGGCGTCGGACCAGCCGGCCGCGCTGCACCAGGCGCTGCCCAGCCACAGCGTGCCCATCATCAGGCCCATGGCGGTGGCGGGGATCAGGGCAGCGGGATGGCTGCTGCCGGACCGTTCGATGGGGGCGGGAACACGGCGCCCCAGCCAGGCCGCGGCGAGCAGCAGCAGGACCACCGCGGCAGCGGAGACCGCCATGGGCAGCGGTGCTGCGGTGACCAGCCCGGTGAGTCCGGCGGCCACCACCGGTGGCCAGCCGGCCTGGCGGCGGCTGCAGCGGGCGGCCGCCTCGGGCACGTCCAGCCAGGCGAGCCAGGCGGCCCAGACCGCGGCCAGCGCCAGCAGTGCCGCGTGTCCCGGGCCCGGCACCTGTGCCACCAGCAGGGTGCCGAGGGCGGTCAGCACCCCCAGCACCCAGGGCGTCTGGCGCGGCAGGCCTTGAGGGATCGGCAGGGCAGCCAACACCAGGCGCAGGCCCCACCACAGCGCCACCGGGAGCACGCCGCTGGCCAGGGACCATCCGAGGCGCTGCCCCTGCGCGCCCAGCCACACCCAGCCCATGAGCAGCACGGTCCAGCGCGCCAGCGCCAGCGCGGCGGGCTGCGGGGTGGTGTGGCGTTCAGACATGGGTGTAGCCGTGCAGCTGGTCGGAACCCGTGGCCGCATGCACGCTGGCGTTGAACGACACGATGATGCGGTCGGCCTCGCCGTCGTAGGGCATGGCCTGGTGCGGCAGCCAGGACGGAAACACCACCAGCTGACCCGGCAACGGCGCAACGTCGAGGTGTGCCGACTGCAGGTAGGCGTTGCCGAAGTCCATGTGGGCGCCACCCAGGTGGTTGAAGTGCGGACCGTAGAAACGCGTCACGCCGTTGGTGGCGCCGAGCAGCGGGTGGGCCGCGCGTTGTGCACCGGTGTCGACCTGCACGCAGTACACGCCCGACCAGGAGCAGTTGCCGTGTGTGTGCACGTCGTGGTGGCTGCCCCGGTTGGCGATCTGGAACCAGATGCCGCGCAGCGCGATCTGCAGGCCCGGCGTGGCGTCGGGCCAGGCGCCCTGGTTGGCCAGCACCACGGTCTGGCGCAGGCCATCGACGAGGAAGCGCACCAGCTGTTCCCATTCACCCACCCGTATGCGCTGCAGCAGGTCGTCGCGGCTGGCGTAGAACGCCGCAGCCGGATCGGCCAACGGGTCGGTCGCGCGCATCGACTGGAACACCCGCACCAGCAGCGGGTTCAGCGCGTCGGCCTGCGCCAGGTGGTGCACGCCCAGCGGAGTGGACCAGAGCTGCAGCAGCGGGTCGGCTTTCATGGGGTCTCAGGCACTGGCCAGCAGGTCGGCCGGCCAGCGCAGCCGGTGGCCGGTGCGCACGGCCAGGGCCTCGATGTCTTCCAGCGTGTCGACATCGGTGCGGTAGCGCTGGTTGGTGGTGGCCCAGCGGTGAACCTGTTCGGGATGGGCGGCCTGCCACTGCTTGCAGCCCAGTCGGGCTTCGCCCGCCAGGATCTGCTCGCGCACCTCGGCGCTGAACAGCACCGGGTTCCCTGGCTGGCCGTCCACCTCGGGCTGCACCACCAGCGTGCCTTCGGGGCGCTTCTTGTAGGCGCCGATCAGGTCATTGATGTCCTGCGAGTGGATCAGCGGCTGGTCGGCCAGCGCCACCAGCACGGTGTCGATCCTGGGCGAGAGCGCCTGCAGGCCCAGGCGCAGCGACGAGTTCTGTCCCGCGTCCGGGTCCGGGTTGTGCACCACGGTCACCGGGAACTCCTGCACCACCTGCGCGATGCGTTCCGCGTGGTGCCCGAGCACCACCACCAGCTCGTCCACCCCCGCGCCCGAGAGCGCGATGATCTGGCGCCGGATCAACGGTATGCCGCCGAGCTCCAGCAGGCATTTCGGCCGGTGGCCCATGCGCGAACCCGAGCCCGCGGCCAGCAGCACCGCGCCCACCGCGAGCCGGCTGTAGAGGCCACCCCCCCCTTTGAGAATGCAGCCCATGTTCAGCTTCCTCCGCAGCAGGACTTCTTGACCGGCGCCGCAGCGGCCGGTTCGACAGCGGCTTCGGGCGCAGCCACCGCTTGGGCCTCGCCGCCGCAGCAGCTGCCCACTTCCAAGGGTGGCAGGTCGAGCTTGAACGTTGGCGCTGGCCGGGCTGCCGTCGCCGTTTCCAGCGCAAGCGCCGGTGCCACGCGCCTGCGCCGCGCGGCCACCACGGCCGCCAGCACCGACAGCGCGATCTCTTCGGGTGTCTGCGCGCCGATGGGTTCGCCCGCAGGGGCCACGATGGCCGCCACCGCGGCCGCGTCTTCGCCGCTGCTGATGAGGCTCTGGCGCAGCACGGAGGCCTTGCGTTCGCTGGCCACGAACCACAGCGTCTGCGGCCGCAAGGCCAGCGCGGCTTTCAGCGCGGGCAGGTCGCGCCGGCCCTGGGTGGCCACCACGGCCAGGCCACCGCTGGTGATCTGTTGCACCACCGGTTCGACCGCGTCGCGGCCCACCACCAGAGCGGCCTCCGGGAAATCGGTGGCGCTGGCACCCTCGGCCACCAGCGCCACGCGCAGGCCCACGCGAGGGGCGAGGCCAGCCAGCGCGCGCGCCACCGGCGAGTCGCCGAACACGGTGAGCTGCGGTGCCGGCAGCACGGGGTCGATGAAGAGCTCGAGCGTGCCGCCCGAGTGGCAGGCCATGCCGAACTCCAGCACGTCGCCCAGCGTGCGCTCGGCGGTGGCATCGGTGGGCGCGATGCGGATGCTTTGTGGCTGGCCGCTGGCCAGGGCCAGGCGCACGGTCTTCACCACCGCGGGCTGCGCGCAGCCGCCACCGATCCAGCCGTGGATCTGCCCGTCGGCGGTGACCAGGGCCTTGTCGCCGGCCTTGGCCGAGGTGGGGGCTTGCGCGCGCAGCACGGTGACCAGCGCAAACGCGGTTTGCTCGGCTTGCAGCCGGGCGGCGTGGGTGATCCATTCGTTGGGGTTCATGGGGGATCCTTCGGTGTTCAGTGCAGCATGTGTCGGGCAGCGGCCAGGTCGTTCACGCTGGCCAGGGGGATGAAACGCTCCACACAGGCGCGCGAGCGCTGCAGCGCGGTGGCCGCGGGCACCTCGCGCGTGGGGTGGAACCAGGTGATGCGCGCGCCGCGCTGGCGCACCGCGCGCAGCGCCTCGGGCAGGGCCTCGGGGGCGTCGGTGTCGAAGCCATCGGAAAAGATCCAGACCCGCGCGCCGCGGTGGAGCTGGGCGCGGGCATGGATGCGCACGAAATCCTGCAGGCTCTGCGCGATGCGGGTGCCCGCGCCGAAGCCCGCGGTCACGGCGTTGATCTTTTCCTGGATGGCCGCCGAATCGCGCTGCATCAGCGGTGTGACCTCGGCCAGCCGCACGTGGAACACGAACACCCGCGCCTGCGCCGCCACCGCAAAGGCCCGCGCGATACGCAGGAACAGCGGCGCGTGCGCCTCCATGGAGCGGCTCACGTCGGCCAGGATGAACAGGCGCGGCGGCTCGCGCCGCTGCACCTGCCAGGCCGGGCGCAGCGGCTCGCCGCCCCAGGCCACGCTGCGGCGCAGGGTCTGGCGCAGGTCGAGCCGCCGCCCGGGCTGTGCGGTCTGCCAGCGCCGGGTGGGGCGGGGTCGCAGCTCGGCGGTGATCTGGCGCGCCAGCTGTTGCAGCGCGCCGAGCTCCTGCGGCAGCCACATCTGGCCGTCGCGCTGGTGCAGCGCTTCGGTGCGGCTGGCGCCACCCATGGCGCGCGGGCTGCCCGCGTCGCCGGTGTGCTGGCTGGCGCCGGGAGCGTCGCTGGCGGTGTGCGGTGCGGCCTTGCCAGGGGCGCTGGCCGTGGGTGCCGCCATATGGGTGTGCATCTCCTGCACCGCCTGGCGCAGGTCGCGCGACGGCCGCATCTGGCCGCTCACGCGCACCTGGCCCTTGAGCCGCTGCGGGTACCAGTAGCGTTCGAACAGCTCGGGCCACTGCCGCCAGTCGCGCGCGCTGTGGCAGGCAATGGCGCGCCAGGCAGCGCGCAGCCGTTCGCCCTGCAGGGCGCCCAGGGCCATGCCCGCCTGCAGCATGGCCTGCTGCTCGGCCACGCCGACCTTCAGGCCGTGGTCGCGCAGCATGGCGGCAAAGCCCGCCAGGCTTTGCCCGGGCGGTACCGCGTGCGGCGTGCGGGTCGGGTTCATGGCGCGGCCATCACTGCGTCGGTTCTTTCCGCCACGCCCACGCTGCGCCGGCCCTCCACCAGCTGCCGTGCGCGGTCGGTGGTGAGCAGGAAGCGGTCTTCGCGCGTCTTGAGCAGGCAGCCGAGCGTGGTGAGCAGCACGGCCATGTCATCGGGCAGGGTGTGCTGGTCGAGCTGGTGCAGGGCGCGCACCCAGTCCAGCGTTTCGGCAATGCCGGGGGTCTTGGCGAGGTCTTCGTGTCGCAGGCGCTGCACGAACTGCACGCACTCTTCGACCAGCCGGCTGTCGGCCTCGGGCACAGCGGTCTTCACGATCGCGATCTCGCGCGCCACGCTCGGGTAGTCGAGGTAGTGGTAGAGGCAGCGGCGGCGCAGCGCGTCCGAGAGTTCGCGCGTGCCGTTGCTTGTCAGGATCACCTGCGGGATGTGCAAGGCGCGGATGGTGCCGATCTCGGGCACGGTGATCTGGTAATCGGCCAGCACCTCCAGCAGGAAGGCTTCGAAGGCCTCGTCGGCACGGTCGATCTCGTCGATCAGCAGCACGCACGGGCCGCTCTGGCTGATGGCCTTGAGCAGCGGGCGCTCCAGCAGGAAGTCGCGCGCGAACACGTCGGACTCCTTCACCGGGCCGGGCCCGCCCTCGTGCAGGCGGATCGCCATCAGCTGGCGGCCGTAGTTCCATTCGTAGGCCGCCTGCGACAGGTCCAGCCCTTCGAAGCACTGCAGCCGCACCAGTTCGGCCCCCTGGGCCTGGGCCAGCGCGGTGGCGAGCGCGGTCTTGCCCACGCCCGCGTCACCCTCGATCAGCAGCGGTCGCTGCAGCCGGCCAGCCAGCCAGACAGTGGTGGCGAGGTCCGCGTCGGCCAGGTAGCCGACGCGCTGCAGCTGCTCGCGCAGGGCACGTTCGTCAAGAGGCGTCGGGGGGCTGGACATGGCGCTGCCCCGATCAGGTCCGTTTGCCGAACAGGCCGAGCCACCAGTTCTTGATCAGCGCCCAGACGATGGCCAGGCCATTGATCTCGCCTGCCACCTTCGGCGCAGCGGCAGGCGCCGGTGCGGCCGGTGCCGCTGCCGGCGCCGCGCCAAACGCCGCTTCGGCGTCGGCCGCCATGGCCACCGACGCGGGTGCGGGCAGGGCCAGCGCCGCCTGGCGGAAGTTCTCGACGAACTGGACCAGGATCATGTCGGACACCTGCACCATCATGCGGCCGCCGAACTGCGCGAACTTGCCGTTGACGATGACCGAGGCGTCGCCGTGCAGCACCGCGTGCGCCGGGTTGGCCGGGTCGGCCTCGATCACCGCGATCAGGTCCATCGAGGCCGACGAGCCGCCCTTGTCGGCACCCTTGCCGCGCAGCACCATCTTCTGGGCCGCGTCGTCCTTTTCCAGCACGTCCACCGTGCCGCCGAACTGGGCCACGGCCGGGCCGACCTTCACTTTCACGCCACCCTTGTACGAGGTTTCGGACAGCTGCTCGGTGAGTTCGGCGCCGGGCATGCAGCCCGCCACCGCCTTGAGGTCGCTGAGGATGGTCCAGGCGCGGGCCGGGTCCACATCCAGCGGGTAACGTTTGTCGAGTTTGACTTCCATCTTGTGTTGCCGATCAGAGGTTGAGGCCGCGGGCCTTGAGCTCTTTCCAGACCCGGAAAGCGTTGTGCGGCATGTCCATGTGCGTCATGCCCAGGTGGGCGAAGGCGTCCACCATGGCGGAGGTGAAGGTGGGAATGGAACCCACGTGCGGCGACTCGGCCACGCCCTTGGCGCCGATCGGGTGGTGCGGCGAGGGCGTCACCGTGTGGTCGGTCTCCCAGTGCGGCGTTTCCACGAAGGTGGGCAGGAAATAGTCCATCAGCGTGTTGCCCAGCAGGTTGCCCTGTGCGTCGAACGGCATCTGCTGGCCCATGGCCACCGCGAAACCTTCGGTCAGGCCGCCGTGGATCTGGCCTTCGATGATCATCGGGTTGATGCGGGTGCCGCAGTCGTCGAGTGCGTAGAAGCGGCGGATCTTGGTCTCGCCGGTGGCGCGGTCGATGTCGACCACGCAGAGGTAGATACCGAACGGGAAGGTGAAGTTCGGCGGGTCGTAGTAGTGCACCGCTTCCAGGCCCGGCTCCAGGCCTTCGGGTGGCTGGTGGTAGGCCTGCCAGGCCACCTCGGCCATGGTCTTGAACTTGCTGTCATCGCCCTTGACCTTGAAACGGTCCACTTCCCAGTCGAGGTCGTTTTCGTTCACCTCCAGCATGTGCGCAGCGATCTTTTTCGCTTTCGCGTGGATCTTGCGCGCCGCCATGGCGATGGCCGCTCCGGCCACCGGTGTGGAGCGCGAACCGTAGGTGCCCAGGCCGTAGGGCGCGGTGGACGTGTCGCCTTCTTCCACCTGGATCACTTCGCTCGGGATGCCGAGTTCGGTGGCGATGATCTGTGCGTAGGTGGTCTGGTGGCCCTGGCCCTGCGTGATCGTGCCCATGCGCGCGATGGCCGAGCCGGTCGGGTGGATGCGGATCTCGCACGAGTCGAACATGCCCACGCCCAGGATGTCGCAGATCTTGGACGGGCCGGCGCCCACCACCTCGGTGAAGGTGACGAGGCCAATGCCCATCAGTGTCGGGCTGTTGGGGTCGGCGCGCTTGGCGGCCTGCTCGGCACGCAGGGCGGGGTAGTCCACCGCATCCAGCACCTTCTTCAGGGCCGTGTGGTAGTCGCCGCTGTCGTACTCGAAGCCGAAGGCGCTGGTGTAGGGGAACTGTTCCTTCCTGATGAAGTTCTTGGCGCGGATCTCGGCCTTGTCCATGTTCAGCTTCTGCGCCAGCACGTCGACCATGCGTTCGACCAGGTAGACCGCCTCGGTCACGCGGAAGCTGCAGCGGTAGGCCACGCCGCCGGGCGCCTTGTTGGTGTACACGCCCTTGACACTCGCGTAGGCGGCGGGGATGTCGTAGCTGCCGGAGCAGATGTGGAACAGGCCGGCCGGGAACTTGGTCGGGTCGGCGCAGGCGTCGAAAGCGCCGTGGTCGGCGATGACGTTGACGCGCAGGCCGGTGATCTTGCCGTCGGCCGTGGCGGCGATTTCACCGTCCATGTGGTAGTCGCGGGCAAAGGCGGTGGACGAGATGTTCTCGATGCGGTCTTCGACCCATTTCACCGGGCGGCCCAGCACGATGCTGGAGACGATAGCGCACACATAGCCGGGGTAGATGCCGACCTTGTTGCCGAAGCCGCCGCCGATGTCGGGGCTGACGATGCGCACCTTGCTCTCCGGGATGCCCGAGAGCATGGACACCACGGTGCGCACCACGTGCGGCGCCTGCGAGGTGATGAAGGTGGTGAGCTCGCCCTTGATCGGGTCGAAGCTGGCCACGCAGCCGCAGGTCTCCAGCGGGCAGGGGTGCACGCGCGGGTAGTACATGTGCTGGCTCACCTTCACGGCGGCGTTGTCGAACGCCGCGTCGGCCGCAGCCTTGTCGCCCGCGTCCCAGGTGAAGATGTGGTTGTGGTGCTCGCGCGCGCCGTGCGCGCCGCTGGTCTTGCCGGCCAGGTCCTCGCGCAGCACCGGTGCGTCGGGCAGCAGGGCCGCGTAAGGATCGAGCACCACCGGCAGCTCTTCGTACTCCACTTCCACGGCTTCCACCGCGTCGGCGGCGATGTAGCGGTCGTCGGCGATCACGATGGCCACTTCCTGCATCTGGAAGTGCACCTTTTCGTCGGCCAGCACGGCGGCCACGTCGCCCGCGAGGGTGGGCATCCAGTGCAGCTTGAGCGGCTTCAGGTCGTCGGCGGTGAGCACCGCGTGCACGCCGGGGATCGCCAGGGCCTTCTCTTTGTTGATCCTGACGATGCGGCCGTGGGCGATCGGCGAGCGCACGATGTCCATGTGCAGCATGCCGGGCATCTTGATGTCGTCGACGTAGTTGCCCTTGCCCTGGATGAAGCGGGCGTCTTCCTTGCGCAGGCGCGAGACGCCCATGCCAGCCAGGGCGATTTCACGGGCTTCGGCGGTATTGACCGGTGCGTTCATGTGGTGTTCTCCTGATCAGGCCGTGACGGGTTCTTGCAGTTTCTTGGCGGCGTACTGCACCGCCTTGACGATGTTCTGGTAGCCGGTGCAGCGGCACAGGTTGCCGGCCATGCCGTGGCGGATCTCCTCTTCGCTCGGGCTGGGGTTCTCCTGCAGGAAACGGTAGGCGCGCATCAGCATGCCGGGGGTGCAGAAGCCGCACTGCAGGCCGTGTTCCTTGTAGAAGCCTTCCTGCACGGCGTGCAGCACGCCCTTGTTGGCCAGGCCTTCGACGGTCAGCACCTCGGAGCCGTCGCACTGCACCGCGAGGTGGGTGCAGCTCTTGACGGACTGGCCGTCGATGTCCACGGTGCAGGCGCCGCAGTGGCTGGTCTCGCAGCCGATGTGGGCGCCGGTGAGGTTCAATTCCTCGCGCAGGAAGTGGATCAGCAGGGTGCGTGGCTCGACGGCTTTCTCTTCGGTGCGGCCGTTGACGTTGACGGAAATGAGTTTCTTTGCCATGGGTGGTCTCCTGGTGTGGTTCGGATCAGGCGCAACGGGCCCAGGCCTTGGCCAGGGCCCGTTTGACCATTTCGCCGGCCATGGCGGTCTTGTATTCAATGTCGCCGCGCAGGTCCTCGGCGGGGTCGCAGATGGCGGTGGCGGCGTCGGCGGCGGCCTGCACGGCCGCAGGTGTGAAGGCCTGGCCGAGCAACGCCGCTTCGGCGGCTTCGGCGCGCAGCGCGGTGGGCGCGACGTTGGTGAGCGCGATGCGCACATGGCTCACCGTGTTGCCGCTCTTGCGCATCACCACCGCGCAGCCGGCGGTGGCCCAGTCGCCGGTCTTGCGCTTGAGCTTTTCGTAGGCCCAGCCGGTCCCTTGGGCGAAGGCCGGGGCGTGGATCTCGCACATCACCTCGTTTTCTTCCAGCAGCGTCATGTAGGTGCCGAGGAAAAAGCCGTCGGCCGGCACGGTGCGGCGGCCGTTCGGACCTTCCAGCACGAAATGCGCTTCCACCGCGATCGACAGGGCGGGGTGGTCGTTGCCCGGGTCCCCGTGGGCGATGTCGCCACCGATGGTGCCGCGGTTGCGCACCTGCGGGTCGGCGATCAGCTTCGCGGCCTCGGCCAGCAAGGGCAGTTTCGCCTGCACCAGCGGGGAATGGATCAGCTCGTTTTCGGAAGTCATCGCGCCGATCACCACCGTGTTGCCGGCTTCCCGGATGCCGCGCAGTTCGGGAATGCGGTTGATGTCGATCAGGTGCGCCGGCTCGGCAAAGCGCAGCTTCATCATCGGCAGCAGGCTGTGGCCGCCGGCCAGCAGCTTGGCGTCAGAGCCGAGCTGGCCCAGCAGGGCCACGGCTTCGCTCACGGAGCGCGGTGCGTGGTACTCGAAACGCGGTGGAATCATGCTTGTCTCCTGTGGACTGGGTTTTGCAATTGACATTTGTCAAAGACAAACCAGTGTAGGGAGACTGTGAACTTGACACCAGTGTCGGGGTTTAGCGGACAGAAGGCATCAAATGCGGCGTTTTTTGCACGAATTGCGCGCCCAGCTGCATGAAGTGCTCAGATCAGGCGCATGCCGCTTGGCAATCCGGGTAAGTCCTAGGGGCAGGCAAAGGCGGGGCATCAATGCCGGGCCATGATGCCGAGGGCTTCGCGCAGGCGGGCCACGTCCCCACGCGCCACCGGGATCGGATCGCGGTGTTTGCCTTTCAGGATCACCTGGGTCTTGCTGCCCTCGCGCCCGAGCTCGGCCACGGCGCACAGGTTGACGATGAAGCAGCGGTGCACGCGCATGAACTGGGCCGGATTCAGCCGGGCTTCCAGATCCCCGATGCTCAGGTTGCAGAAGTGAAAGCCCTCGCGGGTCAGCACCCGGGTGTAGTGCGCCTGGGATTCCAGGCACAGCACGTCGTGGGTGTCGACAAAGGACACCTTGTGGTTGGCCACCATGGGGATGCGGTTCAGCCGCAGATTCGCCGCCGGCGTGTCGGTCGCCGGGGCGTCCTGACTCACCACCTGGGTCACGTCGTAAAACACGAGCACGAAACCGGTGGTGACGCCCAGGTGATCGCCGAGCCGGGTGACCTTGATCAGCAGCACCTGTTCCGGGATGTTGATGATCATGGTCATGGGCGTGGAGCTGGCCACGGGGCAGCCCGATGCCTGGTCCAGCAGAAAATTGACCTTGGGTTTGGAGCGCTCGGGATGGAACGAGGTCACCAGCTTGTCGAACGGCTGCTTTTCGCCCACCGGCAGCACCTTGCGGGCGAAATCGTTCATCGCCACCACATTGCGCCCGGCGTCCAGATGGATCACCCCGACCTCGAATTTTTCAAACAGGTACAGGGCCGAGTTGCCGGCCGTCTGAACATCCATTGTTTGTGTCTCCATGCGCCTCTGGGATCTGCCAGACCGGGGGAAGCCTACCGCAAGCGGGGGCATCGCATACACTTTAAGGTTGATTTTCGAGGTAAACCATGAGTCTCCAATGCGGCATCGTGGGCCTGCCCAACGTGGGCAAGTCCACCCTTTTCAACGCGCTGACCAAGGCCGGCATCGCGGCTGAAAACTACCCCTTCTGCACCATCGAGCCCAACACCGGCGTGGTGGAGGTGCCCGATCCGCGACTGGCCCAGCTGGCGGAGATCGTCCAGCCCGAGCGCGTGGTGCCGGCCATCGTCGAGTTCGTGGACATTGCCGGTCTGGTAGCCGGTGCGAGCACCGGCGAAGGCCTGGGCAACAAGTTCCTCGCGCACATCCGCGAGACGGACGCCATCGTCAACGTGGTGCGCTGCTTCGAAGACCCGAACGTGATCCACGTCGCCAACAAGGTGGACCCGATCGCCGACATCGAGGTCATCCAGACCGAGCTCTGCCTGGCCGACCTGGCGGCGGTGGAAAAGGCGATCCACCGCGTGAGCAAGACGGCGCGCTCGGGCGACAAGGAGTCGGTCAAGCAGCTGGCCATCCTGGAGAAGTGCCAGGCCGCGCTGAACGACACCCAGCCGGTGCGCACGATCGACTTCAGCAAGGAAGAACAGGCCCAGCTCAAGCAGTTCTTCCTGATCACCGCCAAGCCGGCCATGTTCGTGGCCAACGTGTCGGAAGACGGCTTCGAGAACAACCCGCTGCTGGACCGCCTGAAGGAATTCGCGGCGAAGCAGAACGCGCCCGTGGTGGCCATCTGCGCCAAGATCGAGGCCGAGCTGTCCGAGATGGACGACGCCGACCGGCTCGAGTTTCTCAAGGAACTGGGCCAGACCGAACCGGGCCTGAACCGCCTGATCCGCGCCGCCTACAAGCTGCTGGGCCTGCAGACCTACTTCACCGCCGGGGTGAAGGAAGTGCGCGCCTGGACCATCCACGTCGGCGACACCGGCCCGCAGGCCGCTGGCGTGATCCACACCGATTTCGAGAAGGGCTACATCCGTGCCCAGACCATCGCCTTCGACGACTTCATCACCTACAAGGGTGAACAGGGCGCCAAGGACGCGGGCAAGATGCGCGCCGAGGGCAAGGACTACGTCGTCAAGGATGGCGACGTGATGAACTTCCTGTTCTCCAGTTGAGCCGATTCGCATGACCGAACCCGGCCGGCCCGAACCCCAGCGCCTGGCCAAGCGCCTGGCCGCACAGTTGCCCTGCTCGCGCAGCGATGCCGAGCTCTACATCGCCGGTGGCTGGGTGCGGGTGGATGGCACGGTGGTGGAAGAGCCAATGGCCCGTGTGCGCGATGAGCAGGACGTGGCGCTTGACCCGAAGGCGAGGCTGGAGCCGCTGGCCTCGATGACGCTGATCTGGCACAAGCCGGTGGGTCAGGCGCTGCCCGAGGCGTCGCCGTTGCCCGACGCCGTGGCGGCCAGCCTGTTCACCTCTGCCCATCGTTTCAAGGGTGACCGTTCCGGTGTGCGGCCGCTCAAGGCCCATGTGCACAAGCTGTTGCCGGTGGCGCCACTGGAGCGTCTGGCCAGCGGCCTGATGGTGTTCACCCAGAACCCGGGCGTGGCGCGCAAGCTGTCCGACGAGTCCGCACAGCTGGAGCACGAGTGGCTGGTGGAGGTGGCCGAAGACCCGGCGCTGGAGGACGATGCCCGGCGCGATGCCGTGCTCCAGTCGCTCGGCAAGGCCTTGTTCTTTGACGGCTGGTCCGTGCCCTCGGCGCGCGCCAGCTGGCAGAGCGAGTTGCGCCTGCGCCTGGCCATCAAGGGCACACGGCCCGGCCAGGTGGCGCATCTGTGCGAGCGCGCCGGGCTGCGGGTGACGGCCATCCGGCGGCTGCGGCTCGGGCGCATTGGCCTGGGCGGGCTGCCGGCAGGGCAGTGGCGCTACCTGCTGCCCTACGAGCGGTTCTGACGCTGCGTGGCCCACGCGCTCAGGGCCATGGCCAGCAGCAGCACGATGATGCCCACTTCGTGCAGACGCAGCATCTGTCCCTGCGCGATCAGCGCGCCGCCCAGCGCAGCGCCCAGGGCCTGACCGCCGTACATGGCCGAGGTGTTGAGCGCGACCGTGGCCGGGGCCAGTGCCGGTGACAGGTGCACCAGCCTGGCCTGCTGCGCCGAATTGACGGCAAAGCAGCCCAGTGCCCAGGGCACCAGCACCAGTGCCTGCTGCCATAGGCCCAGCCGACCCAGCGGCCACAACAGCAGACTCAGCGCGATGGCGCCCAGGGTGAACAGCACCGCCCGCGGCGCACCCAGCCGGTCCACCCAGCGTGTGAGGCCGATGTTGCCCGCCAGCCCGAAAGCGCCGAACCACAGAAACATCAGCGACAGTGCCGCGCCGCCCAGTCCCAGCGTCTGCAGGAAGTAGGGGGCGAAGTAGGAAAACAGCGTGAACTGGCCGAAGGCCGACAGCAGGGTGACGCCCACCGCCAGCATCAGCGGCGCCGAGCCCAGTGTCTGCTGCCATGCGGCACGCGTCAGGGCTGCGGGCCGGATGCCATCGGGCATGTCACGCCAGACCCAGCCGGCACTGACCAGTGCCATGAGGGCCACCAGTCCGAACGCCCAGCGCCAGCCCAGCGTGCCACCGATCCAGGCCGACAGCGGCATGCCCATGACCGAAGCGACCGACCAGCCCAGGAACACGAAGGTGATGGCCCGTCCGCGTTGCGCGGGCGGCACCAGAAGACCCACGCTGGCGGCGGCCTGCGGGGTGAAGATGGCGGGTGCGATCACGGCGAGCACCCGCAGCGGGAGCAGCACGGCGTAGCTCGGCGCCAGCGCGCAGACACCGGTGAGCAGGGCGTACCACAGCAGCGACAGCGTCAGCAGGCGCCGGCGGTCCCAGCCGGCCACCAGGGTGGCAAAGGCCGGTGCTCCCAGGCCCATCAGGATCGCGGCGGCGGTGATCAGCTGGCCGGCCTGCGGTATCGACACGTTCAGCGAGGCACTGATGTCGTTGAGCGTGCCCGGCACCACCATCACGCCGGTACCGATCACGAAGTTGCCCAGCATCAGCGCCCACAGGGCGCGGGGCAGGGCGGTCTTGGTGCGCGGGTGGGTCATGTCGGGAGGTGGTGGTCTCTGGTGCGGTGGCCCGGTGCCTCCCGCCGCCGCGGGAGACGCGAAGCCGTCCGGAGGGCGCTGCCGCCATCGGATCGGGACTCGGGGCAAGGACTTCGGTGTACGAATCTAAGCGCTCAAGTATCGCTTCGTACAGGCGCAGGCATCAGGCGGGGAGTCCCCCAGGGAACACCCACAGCAAACCGCCGGTCATTGTCAGGTAGCGCGCAAACTTGCCCACCGCCATCCAGGCCACGCAAGGCCAGAACGGGAACTTCAGCCAGCCTGCCACCGCGCACAGGGGGTCGCCGATGACCGGCAGCCAGGAAGCCAGGCAGGCCTTGGGGCCAAAGCGTTGCAGCCAGTCGATGGCGCGCAGGTGGGTGTCGTGCCCGTGACGCGCCTTGTCCACCATGCGGTGGGCGCCGTAGCCCATCCACCAGCTCGCCGCGCCACCGAGCGTGTTGCCCACGGTGGCCACCAGGATGGCGGGCCAGAACAGCTCGGGGTTGAGCTTGATCAGTGCGAAAACCGCGGGCTCGGAGCCCAGGGGCAGCAGGGTGGCGGAGATGAAGGCGACCACGAAGACCGTGCCCAGGCCGACTTCGGGCAAGGCCAGCAGATGCAGCAGGTGGGTGATCCAGTCGGGCATGGGCAATGAGCAGACACGAAATGCAAGAGCATATCGCCTGCTGAAAAAACAGGCAGATACAATGCCCCTCCCCGGTCGCGGTTTTGCCGACGCGCGGGACTCCCACCGCACCCCATCCGAACTCACCCGCGTCATGCAACTGGGTCCCTACACCCTGCCGAATGCTTTGTTTGTTGCGCCCATGGCCGGCGTGACGGACCGGCCGTTCCGCAAGCTCTGCAAGCGGCTGGGCGCAGGCTATGCGGTGAGTGAAATGGTGACCTCGCGGCCTGATCTGCAGGACAGCCTGAAGACCTCGCGCCGTGCCGACCACAGCGGCGAGCCCGGTCCGATCGCGGTGCAGATCGCCGGTACCGACGCGGCCATGATGGCCGATGCCGCGCGCTACAACATCGACCGCGGCGCGCAGATCATCGACATCAACATGGGCTGCCCCGCCAAGAAGGTGTGCAACAAGTGGGCTGGCTCTGCCCTGATGCAGGACGAAGCGCTGGCGCTGGAGATCGTGGATGCCGTGGTGGCTGCCGCCGCGCCGCATGGCGTGCCGGTCACGCTCAAGATGCGCACCGGCTGGTGCGCCGACGGCAAGAATGCGCCGACCATCGCGCTCGCCGCCGAAGCCGCGGGCGTGATGATGCTCACCGTGCACGGCCGCACCCGTGAGCAGGGGTACAAAGGCTTTGCCGAGCACGACACGGTGGCCCACATCAAGAGCCGCGTGAAGATCCCGGTGGTGGCCAATGGCGACATCACGAGCCCGCAGCAGGCGCGCGATGTGCTGCAGCGCACCGGCGCCGATGCCCTCATGATCGGCCGCGCCGCGCAGGGCCGGCCCTGGATCTTCCGCGAGATCGCGCACTTTCTCGCCACCGGTGAAGAGTTGCCGCCGCCCGACCTGCTGGAGGTGAAGGGCTGGTTGCTGGATCACCTGGAAGACCACTACAGCCTGTATGGCGAGTTCACCGGTGTGCGCAGCGCGCGCAAGCACCTGGGCTGGTACGTGCAGGCGTTGCCGCTGCCTGCGGGCGCCGCGGCCGTGTTCCGCAGCCGCATCAACACGCTCACCACCGCGCAGGCGCAGCTGCACTGCGTGCGCGAGCACTTCGACGCCTGGGCTTCGGCGCCTGAACAATCAATGACCCGAGAAGACAACTGGAAACTGGCCGCATGAGCTCCCACAACAATCTGCACGACTGTGTGCGTGCCAGCCTCGAAGAGTATTTTCGCGACCTCAACGGCACCGACCCTGCCGGTCTGCATGAGATGCTGGTCAAGGCGGTCGAAAAGCCGCTGCTCGAAGTCGTGATGCAGCAGTCGCAGAACAACCAGTCTCGCGCCGCGCAGTGGCTGGGCCTGAACCGCAACACCCTGCGCAAGAAGCTGCTGGAGCACAAGCTCATTGATTGAGCACTGTGCCTTGCGCGAATCGAATTCAAAACCTCTCCGAGATCCCTTCCCATGCGAGCACTCATCTCCGTCTCAGACAAGTCCGGTATCGTCGAACTGGCCCAGACCCTGCACGGTCTCGGCGTGTCCCTCATCTCCACCGGCGGCACCGCCAAGCTGCTGGCCGACAACGGCCTGCCCGTGACCGAAGTGGCCGAGGTCACCGCCTTCCCCGAGATGCTCGATGGCCGCGTCAAGACCCTGCACCCAAAGGTGCACGGCGGCCTGCTCGCGCGACGCGATGTGCCCGAGCACATGGCCGCCTTGAAGACGCACGGCATCGACACCATCGACATCCTGATCGTCAACCTCTACCCGTTTGAAGCCACCGTGGCCAAGCCCGGCTGCACGCTGGAAGACGCGATCGAGAACATCGACATCGGCGGCCCGGCCATGGTGCGCAGCGCCGCCAAAAACTGGAAAGACGTGGCGGTGCTGACCGACGCGGTCCAGTACCCGGCCGTGATCGACGAACTGAAGGCCATTGGAAAGCTCAGTGACAGGACCCGCTTCGCCCTGTCGGTTGCGGCGTTCAACCGCATCAGCCAGTACGACGGCGCCATCAGCGACTACCTCTCGTCGATCCAGTTCGAAGAGGGCGCGAGCGTGCCCCGGCGCGCCGAGTACCCCGGCCAGGCCAACGGCCGCTTCGTCAAGCTGCAGGACCTGCGCTACGGCGAGAACCCGCACCAGACCGCCGCCTTCTACCGCGACCTGCACCCGGCCCCGGGCTCGCTGGTCACGGCAAAACAGCTGCAGGGCAAGGAGCTGAGCTACAACAACATCGCCGATGCCGATGCCGCTTGGGAATGCGTCAAGAGCTTTGACGTGCCCGCCTGCGTCATCGTGAAACACGCCAACCCCTGTGGCGTGGCGGTCGGCAAGGATGCGCTGGAGGCCTACAGCAAGGCCTTCCAGACCGACCCGACCAGCGCCTTCGGCGGCATCATCGCCCTGAACCGCGTGCTGGACGGTGCCGGTGCACAGGCCATCAGCAAGCAGTTCGTCGAGGTGCTGATGGCGCCGGGCTACACGCCCGAAGCGCTGGAAGTTTTCAAGGCCAAGGCCAACGTGCGCGTGCTCGAAATCGCGCTGCCGCCGGGTGGCTCCACCGCCTGGGACAAAGGCCTGAACCTCACCGACATCAAGCGCGTGGGCTCGGGCCTGCTGATGCAGAGCGCCGACAACCATGTGCTGCAACGTGGCGATCTCAAGGTCGTGACCAAGCTGCAGCCGACCGAGCAGCAGCTGGACGACCTACTGTTCGCCTGGAAGGTGGCGAAGTTCGTGAAGTCCAACGCCATCGTGTTCTGCAAGGACGGCATGACCATGGGTGTGGGCGCCGGCCAGATGAGCCGCCTCGATTCAGCCCGCATCGCGAGCATCAAGGCCGGTCACGCGAACCTGACGCTGCAGGGCACCGCGGTGGCGAGCGATGCCTTCTTCCCCTTCCGCGACGGTCTGGACGTGGTGGTGGATGCGGGCGCGACCTGCGTGATCCAGCCGGGTGGCTCGATGCGCGATCAGGAGGTGATCGATGCGGCCGACGAGCGCGGTGTGGTGATGGTCTATTCGGGTGTACGCCACTTCCGGCATTGATTCTCCTACGCCCTCTCCCTGTGCCGGGATAGGGTTGGGGTGAGGGCTCTTAGAGGTCCTTTTCTGTTTCTCCCGGCGCTTCTGCGTGTGTCCTGTTCCTCGCCTGCATGGTGCAAGGGCAGGAGGTCGGGGTACGGCAGATCCACCATCCGCCTGGCGCGATGTGTTGGCGGGAAACGCAGCGGGTACGCAAAAGCAAACGGCCGGAAGAACCGGCCGCCTGAACCCTCAAGAAAGCACAATCGCTTACTTGCCCAGCAGCTTGAACACGTCGCGAGCCGCGGACACGGTGTCGGCAATGTCCTGCGCCGTGTGCGCCGCACTCACGAACCCGGCCTCGTACAGCGCTGGGGCGATGTACACGCCGCGGTCCAGCAGGCCGTGGAACAGGGTGTTGAAACGCGGACCGTCGGTGGTCATCACCTTGGCGTAGTTCTGCGGCAGTTCATCGAACAGGAAGAAGCCGAACATGCCACCCTGGCTGTCGCCGCAGAGCGTCACGCCTTCGGCTGCGGCAGCCGATGCCAAGCCGCTCACCAGCGACTGCGTGGTGGCCGACAGCGCATCGAAGAAGCCCGGTTTCTGGATTTCCTTCAGCGTGGCCAGACCGCAGGCAGTGGCCACCGGGTTGCCGCTCAACGTGCCGGCCTGGTAGACGCCACCCAGCGGAGCCAGCTGCTCCATCACCGCGCGCTTGGCGCCAAAGGCCGCCAGCGGCATGCCGCCGCCGATCACCTTGCCCATCACCGTCATGTCGGGCTCGAAGCCAGGAATGAGCTTCGCGTACACGCTCTGCGCACCACCGAGCGCAACGCGGAAACCCGTCATCACCTCGTCGAAGGCCAGCAGCGCGCCGTACTGCGTGCACAGCTCGCGGCAGCGCTTCATGAACGGCACGCTGGCGCGCACGAAATTCATGTTGCCGGCGATCGGTTCGATCATCAGGCAGGCCACTTCAGGGCCGTGTTCGACGAATGCGGCCTCCAGCTGTTCGACGTTGTTGTACTCCAGCACGATGGTGTGCTGAACCACCTCGGGCGGCACGCCGGCGCTGGTGGGGTTGCCGAAGGTGGCGAGGCCTGAGCCGGCTTTCACCAGCAGCGCGTCGGCATGACCGTGGTAGCAACCTTCGAACTTGATGATCTTCTTGCGGCCGGTGGCGCCGCGCGCCAGGCGGATCGTGCTCATGCCGGCTTCGGTGCCCGAGCTCACCAGGCGCACCATGTCGATGCTCGGCACGAGCTTGATGATCTCTTCGGCCAGTTCCACCTCGCGCTCGGTGGGGGCGCCGAAGGAAAAGCCTTCCAGCACGGCCTTCTGCACCGCCTCCACCACCGCCGGGTGGCCATGGCCCAGGATCATCGGGCCCCAGGAACCGATGTAGTCGATGTACTTCTGGCCGTTGGCGTCCCAGAAGTACGCACCCTGCGCGCGTTGCACGAAGCGTGGCGTGCCACCCACGGCGCGGAACGCGCGCACGGGGGAATTCACGCCGCCGGGGATCAGTGCCTTGGCACGGTCGAACAGTTCTTGGTTGCGGTCAGAGGTGCTCATGGATTTCTTGAAACGGGGTGTCGGATGGACGAGATGTCAGGCGGATCGGCCCTGGCCAACGTGTTCAGTGCCGGGTGGTGTCAAGCGGGAAATCGTCAGCATCGAGCTTGCTGTCGGGCGGGGCATCGGCCGCCAGACCCTGCTCCCCACCGTCATCGTCGTGGGCCCAGAACAGACGGTCCGGTACCGCGTGCCCCATGCCGGGCTGAAAGCCGGCGTCCAGGCACTGGTCCAGGTAGGTCAGGGCTTCGGCACAGGCGGACTGCAGGTCGGCCCCCCCGGCAATGAGCGCGCACAGTGCCGCCGACAAGGTGTCACCCGCGCCAGTGAAGGTGGCTTCAAAGCGCTCATAGCGGGCAGTTGCCAGCACCGTCTCGGGGCTGGCCAGATGGCTTTCCAGGTACTGGTCGGCAGCGTTGAAGCCGGTGACCAGCGTGTAGGGCACGCCGTGCACGGCTGCGGCGCGCGCCACCTCGCGCGGGTGGGGTGCACGGTCACCCTCCCAGTCGGGCAACAGCCAGCGGCACAGTGTGCTGTGGTTTCCCACCAGCACGGTGGTTTGCGGCAGCAGCAGTTCCACGCACGCGTCCAGATAGGTTTCGATGGCCAGTTCGTCCCACCAGGACAGGTCTGGCATGTAGGCCACGACCGGCACGTCGGCGTAGTCGGTGGTGATCGCTGCGATCGCGCTGAGGTTTTCCGGGCTGCCCGCGAACCCCACCTTGAAAGCCTGCACCGGCATGTCTTCGAGCGCGCAGCGCGCCTGATCGGTGACGGCTTCCTCATCCAGTGCAAAGTGATCGTGAATGTCCGACGTGTCACGCACATAGACGCCCGTGACCACCGGAAGCACGTGGGCCGATGCACTGGACATGGCCGTGATGTCGGCGCTCAATCCGCCAGCGCCGCTCGGATCGTTGGCGTTGAACACCATCACGCAGGGCAGGGACGCCTCACCGGTTGTGTCGACCTGGGCTTGTGGGTGCGAATCGGGGGTGTCGGACATGGTGTTGTTGTGAAGGGCGGGACCGACGCGGGTGCTGGGTTGCGGCAACGCAACCATTAGGGGAAACCAGCGGCGTGAATGGCCGGAAGCCCTGGTGCGCCTCTATACAATCATTGCATTCTATGACAATGCCCCCTGGAGCCATGACCGAAACCAAGACCTGGATGTGCCTGATTTGCGGCTGGATTTACGACGAAGCGCTCGGGGATCCGGAGCACGGCGTCGCGCCGGGAACGCCCTGGTCGGAGGTTCCCATGAACTGGACTTGCCCCGAGTGTGGCGCGCGCAAAGAAGATTTCGAAATGGTGCAAATCTGATGCTGTTGTGTCAGGTCCCGGCGAACTTGTTCACCCTCGGGGCTTGATGCGAAACGGCCCGTTGTGTGCCCCATGCCCTGAAACGTTTTCTGGAGCGATGAACCCATGAACGCGACAACCGCACTGAAAGTCCTGGTGGTGGACGACAGCAATACCATTCGCCGCAGTGCAGAGATCTTCCTCAAGCAGGGTGGGCACGAGGTACTGCTGGCAGACGACGGGTTTGATGCGTTGGCGAAGATCAACGACTACCAGCCGGATCTTGTTTTTTGCGACATCCTCATGCCGCGCCTGGATGGCTACCAGACCTGCGCCATCATCAAGCGCAACGCCCGCTTCGCCAGCATCCCCGTGGTGATGCTTTCCTCCAAAGACGGAGTGTTCGACAAGGCGCGCGGTCGCATGGTGGGATCGCAGGATTACCTGACCAAACCCTTTACCAAAGACCAGCTGCTGCACGCCGTGCAGCAGTTTGGTGCCAACCACCCTGGAGCCGTGTGATGCCGATTGAAAAAGTACTTGTTGTGGACGACTCGAAAACCGAGTTGATGGTCCTGTCCGACCTGTTGGGAAAAAACGGCTACACCGTGCGCACCGCCGAGAATGCCGATGAGGCCTTCCGTCGGCTGAGCGAGGAAAAGCCGGACCTGATTTTGATGGATGTCGTGATGCCCGGTCAGAATGGATTTCAGTTGACGCGAGCCATTGCCCGCGATCCGCAGTATTCGACCATTCCCATCATCATGTGCACCAGCAAGAATCAGGAAACCGACCGGGTGTGGGGTATGCGCCAGGGTGCGCGTGACTACGTCACCAAGCCGGTGAACGCCGAAGAACTGCTGTCCAAGATCCGGGCATTGGGCTGAGCGTCCAGCGCACACCGCAGCACGCGACCCAACCCCACAGAGCATGGCCACCAACCGACAGTCACTCAAGGATTTGCAGGAACGACTGGCCCAACGCCTGACTGCAGCAAAGTCGGAAGCCGCAACGGCCTCCTGGCTGGCCGTTGAAGCGAGCGGCCAGCGGTATCTGATGCCGCTGGTCCAGTCCGGCGAAATCTTCCCCTGGGCTGCGGTCCAGGTCGTCCCCTACACCAAGCCGTGGTACGTCGGTGTGGCCAGCCTTCGCGGCGGCTTGCACGGCGTGATCGACCTGGCGCGGTTCGTCGGTGGTGAAACGGGCTCACCGCTGGCAGCGTCTCCGGTGGATCGCGTCACATCCGACTCGCGCCTGGTCAGTCTGCACACCGCATTGGGTTTCAACGCCGTGTTCTGGATCGACCGGCTGCTTGGCTTGCGCAACCCGGCCATGTTTGGCGCCCTGGGTGAGCGGCCTGCTGCCTCCCGCGACTATTTCACGCGCAGCCTTGTGGATCACCAGGGCCATTCATGGCAGGAGCTTGATCTTCAGGCGCTGACAGCCGAGCCTGAGTTCATGGCGATTGCCGCCTGACGCTTCCCACCCGTCAGCCAGCCTGTTTTTTTGTCATTTTGTTTTCCGTTGGAAGGTTTTTTCATGGCCATGCTTGATCGATTCCCTGGACTGTTCAAGAAAAAACCCGCAGATGAGCCCGACCTGAGCGCTGTGTCCGACCAGGAGATGGCCGAGCTGGCCGCCGCCCGACTGGCGCCAGATCCGGCAGCTGGCGACTTTGCGGAGAGCCGATTGGCAGACGACGCAGAAGAAGGCTCCGGGGAAGCTGGCGTTTCCTTGCCCATCCTGGGCCGAAAGTCGGCTGAGCAGCACCAGCGCACGCTGGCCATCTTGCTGGCCTCTGGTCTGGTTCTGCTGGGGGGTGTGACGGTTTTCACCCTCAGCCAGACGGACAAAATCAGCCAGCAGGTCGCGGCCAGTGGTCAGGCCCTGATGCAGTCGCAGCGGCTGGCCAAGAGCGTGTCGCAGGCCCTCATCGGCAGTCCCAGTGCGTTCGTTGAAGTCAAGGAGAGTTCGGGCGTGCTGGCGCGCAACGTGCGCGGCTTGAAACAGGGTGATGCTGAACTGTCCATTGCTGCGCTGGGTGCGCAGTACGCCGGGCAGCTGGATGAGCTGCTCCCCAAGATCGACCAGGCAGAAAGCAATGCGTCGGCGGTTCTGGCCCAGGAGGGCATCCTGACGCAGGTGGGCACAGCGCTGCGCACCATCAACCGCCAGTCCTCCGACCTGCTGGAGATCGCCGAGACCATCTCGTCGCTCAAGCTGCAGCAGAACGCACCCGCTGCCGAGATCTCTGCTGCGGGTCAGCTGGTCATGCTGACCCAGCGTATCGGCAAGTCCGCCAACGAGTTCCTCACGATGGAGGGTGTCAGTCCCGAGGCGGTTTTCCTGCTCGGCAAAGACCTGAACACGTTCAAGGAGGTCTCCGAGGGTCTGCTCAAGGGCAGTGACGAGCTTCGGCTGGCGCCGGCCCGTGACGCACAGGTGCGTGAGCGCCTGGAGGCCTTGCTTCAGCTGTATGAGCAAACCCGAACCGAAGCGGGTGCCATTCTCGGGAATCTGCAAGGCCTGGTTTCGGCGCGGGAAGCGCAGGCCGGCATCATTGCCGACAGTGAACCTCTGCGCCTCGGCCTGCAGGCGCTCCAGGCCGAACTCTCGACCCAGTCGGGGATGGGGGGCGGTCAGCTGGCTGCACTGGTTGGCGCTGCGCTCTTCTCGCTGCTGTGCGCCGCTGGGCTGGCCTATGTCCAGCTACAGGACAGCCGAAAACGCCAGCTGGTGGCGGAATCCCAGCGGGTCGCAGCCGAATCGCTGGAGCAGGATGCCAAGCGCGTCAACGATGCCAACCAGGCTGCGATTCTGCGTTTGATGAACGAACTGCAGACGGTGGCCGAAGGTGACCTGACGCAGGAAGCCACGGTGACGGAAGACATCACCGGTGCCATCGCTGACTCGGTGAACTACACGGTGGAAGAGTTGCGCTCGCTGGTGGGCAACGTACAGTCCACGGCCACCCGCGTGGCACAAACGACGGCGGCGGTGGAAAGCACGTCGACCGAGCTGCTGGCCGCGTCCAACGAGCAGCTGCGGGAGATTCGCGAAACCGGCCAGTCGGTGGTGGACATGGCGCAGCGCATCAACCAAGTATCGGGCCAGGCGCAGGAATCGGCTTCGGTGGCCCGAGCCTCTCTGCAGGCGGCCGAGTCGGGCCTGCAGGCTGTGCAGGACGCCATCGGCGGTATGAATGCCATCCGCGACCAGATCCAGGAAACCTCCAAACGCATCAAGCGCCTCGGTGAATCGTCGCAGGAGATTGGTGAAATCACGGAACTGATTTCCGACATCACCGAGCAGACCAACGTGCTGGCTCTGAACGCTGCCATTCAGGCGGCATCGGCCGGTGAAGCGGGTCGCGGTTTCTCGGTGGTGGCTGAAGAGGTGCAACGTCTGGCCGAACGTTCCGCCGACGCCACGCGCCAGATTGCCGCGCTGGTGAAGGCGATTCAGACCGACACCCAGGACGCGGTGGCCGCCATGGAGCGCTCCACCCAGGGTGTGGTTGAAGGTGCGAAGCTCTCCGACAACGCCGGTACGGCGCTCTCCGAGATCGATCGTGTGTCGCGTCGCCTGGCCGAGCTGATCGAGCAGATCTCCAGCGCCACGTCGCGCGAAGCCGATTCGGCCAATGAGGTGGCGGGCAATATCCAGCACATCTTTGCAGTGACCGAGCAGACGGGCGAGGGAACGCGTTCCACGGCAACCCAGGTGCGTGAACTCTCGGCCATGGCCGAGGAACTGCGCCAGTCGGTGGCGCGTTTCAAGATCGCATAAACATTGCCCGAATCCGCACCACTCTGACCGAAGACCATGCTCGACACCACTGCCGACAGCCTGCAGACGGACGCACCGCTGACCGACCTCGGTCCCTTGGCTTGGGTGTTCGACGAGCTGCGCAAATCGCTGGACGGCGCCAACAAGGCCGTGAAACGTTTTGTGCGCGAAACCGAACAGTCTCGCAACGATGACCTGGAAGCGGTGGATCCTGGCTCGCTTCGCCTGGCCCGCCAGCAATTGCACCAGGCCGTCGGCGCGCTGGAGATGGTGGGTCTCGCGGCGCCGGCCCATGTGCTGCGTGCCATGGAGTCTGCGGTCCAGCGCTTTGTCCAGCGCCCGCAAGTCTGCACGGAAGCCGCAGCGGGCAAAATCGAACGCGCCAGTTTTGCACTGGTCGAGTACCTGGAGGCGGTGCTCAACAACAAGACCGTCCAGCCGGTGGCCCTGTTCTCGCAATACCGAGACGTGCAGGAACTGGCGGCTGCGGAGCGTATTCACCCGGCCGATCTGTGGTCGTACGAACACCGCGGTGTGAACGTGGTAGCCCCCCGGGACACCGCACCCATGCGTTGCGATGCGACCCTGCGATCGCTGTTTGACCGCTTGGTTCTGCTGCTCATCAAGACCCAGAGTCCCGCAGCAGCGCAGCAGCTCGCCAAGCTCAGTGCCGGCCTGTCCGCTGGTGCATCCGAAGCACGTGCCCAGACTTTCTGGCGGGCAGCTGCAGCTTATTTTGAAGCGATGGCGCATCACCTGTTGCCCGCTGACGTCTATGTCAAGCGGGCGGCCTCGCGCATCCTGCTGCAGTTTGCGACCTTTGCCCAAGGTCAGACCCAGGTGTCCGAGACTCTGCTGCACGATCTGCTGTTTTTCTGTGCACAGGCCAGTCCGGCCGCATCGGCTCAAACGCCCCATCTGGTGGCGGTGCGTGATGCATTCCAGCTGGGCGAACACCCGGTGGTGGACTACAACCAGGCCACGCTGGGCCGGTACGATCCGGCGCTCCTGGTCCAGGCGCGCAAACGCATCCACGCGGCCAAGGAGGCTTGGTCGCTTTTCTCGGGCGGGGATGTCAGCCGTGCCCGCCAGGTTCAGGACCAGTTCGGCCTGATCGGTGACTCGCTGCTCAAGCTGCATCCCGCCAGCACGGTGCTGGCGCAGGCGCTGGTGAAGGCGGCCGAGCAGGCGGCCCGGGATTCGTCCGGGGTGCGCCCCGAACTGGCCATGGAAGTGGCCACGACCACCTTGTACCTGGAAGCGGCATTTGAGGATTTCGATCCCAACGATCCCGAGATGACCGAGCGGACCCAGGCGCTTGCATCGCGTCTGGAGACCGTGCTGGCCGGTGCGCCTGCACAACCGCTCGACCCCTGGATGGAGCAGCTCTACCGCCGCGTGAGCGACCGTCAGACCATGGGCAGCGTGGTGGGCGAGCTCAAGGTTTCGCTCGGCGAGGTTGAAAAGTCGCTGGACCAGTTTTTCCGCACGCCCCATGAAAAGGGCGGATTGCACCAGGCGGTGTCGCAGCTCGCTCAAATGCGCGGCGTGCTCTCGGTCCTAGGTCTGGAGCAGGCGGTGCAGACCGTCGCGCGCATGCGTGGCACCGTCGACCAGATCCTGGACACCGAGGTGGACGAGGCACGGGCCAGGGAGGCGGGTACGTTTCAGCAGCTGGGCAACAACCTCAGCGCCTTGAGCTTCCTGGTCGACATGCTCAATTACCAGCCTGCGCTGGCCAAGAAGCTGTTTGTCTTTGACGAAGAAAAGGGTGAGCTGCTGCCGCTGATGGGTCGCACCCTGAGCGCAGAGGCGGCCCCGCAGGCGGCCCGCCAGGATGCGGCGGCGATCAACGCCGAAGTGCAGCGTGTGGTCGAAGGCGTGCAGGACGGTCTGAATCTGGTCGATCTGAGCCAGCAGCTCGACACGCTGGCGACACAGGCCTCATTGGCGGAGCAACCCGCCGTGGCCCGCGCTGCCCGCGACGCCGCCCAGGCCGTGGTCAGCGACAACGCTGTCGCGGGAGCGCAGGCGCTGGTGGACCTCTCGCAGACGGCACCCCAGGCGAACGAAGCGGCACCAGTGCAGCTGGCCGGTGAGGACAACGAAGAGGACGACCTGCTGGACATCTTTCTGGAGGAGGCCCGCGAAGTCGTGGGCAACGGCCGCGAAGCCGTGGGTCAGTTGCAGCTGGATCCGTCCGACCTTGAACACCTCACCACCCTGCGTCGCGCGTTTCACACGCTCAAGGGCAGTTCGCGCATGGTGGGCCTGAACGAATTCGGCGAAGCGGCTTGGGCCATGGAGCAGTTGCTCAACACCGTGTTGGCTGAACAGCGCGCCGCGCACCCCGACATGCTCAGGCTCTCAGATGAGGCCATGGGCGCGTTGTCCCGATGGGTCGATGACATTGACGGACGTTCGGACGGCTCTTGGTCTGCCCAGCCGTTTCGCGCCAGCGCCGAGGCCTGGCGCAACCATGCACAGTACCTCCCCTTGCAGCTGGACGCCGCGAGAGCTGGCGAGCCAGTGGAACGCGCGGTCGAATCGGCCGCGGCGGATGCGGCGGATGCAGCGGATAGCGCGGTGCCTGCAGTAGAAGGCGATATCGCCCTGCCCGCATCGCAGGCGCTGGAGCCGGAATGGGCGGCTGCTTCGTTCGAAGAGGTCGCGCCCGCTGCTGTACTGGATCTGGCGTTGGACGCCGAGCAGCCCTTGCCGGCCGAAGCGGTCGGGCCTGCGCCGGACCAACCTGGTTACGTCGAGACACCGCCGTTCTCTGATGCCACTGATCTGGAATCGGATCCCCTGTTCGCCGAGGCTCCGGGCGAGGTTCAGGCTGTTCCCATGCTGGACGACATCGACTTCGGTAGTCTGGTGGCGTTGTCATCCAGCACGCTATCTGAGCCGGCTTCCGTCGATGCGTCCGGACGTGAGGCAGAAGCCGAGGCCGTTGCGCCGGATGCCAGCGTCGTGCTGGGTACACAGCCGCCAACCCTGTCGTCCATGTTTGACGACATTTCGTTGGACCTGGACATGCCAGCTTCAGCGGGTCCTGAGAGCGGCAGCGAGCGGGTGGATCTGGACGTCGGGGCCGAAGAGACGGTTGGATCGGATGCACAGAGTCTGTCTGAAGCTCCCGAGGATATGCCGGGCCCGGCGGCGCCTGTACCAGAGGCCGATGAGGCGGACCTCGTGGCTGTGGACGCCGTGGTTGCCGATGAGCGGATCGAGCAGCCGTTTGACGACATGCCCGATGAACAGGTCCGTGTCATCGGTTCTCTGCGCATCGGCATCAAGCTGTACAACGTGTACCTCAATGAGGCTGACGAATGGTCGCGCCGCCTGAGCACCGAGCTGGCCGAATGGGCGCTCGAGTACCACCAGCCAGTGCCTGGCCAGGCCGAGGCGCTGGCCCACTCGCTGGCGGGCAGCTCGGCCACGGTAGGCTTTCAGTCCCTGTCGGACATCGCCAGGGCACTGGAGCACGCCATCGAGTCCGTGGGCCTGCACCAGCAGGCCGGATGGCCCGCCTCAGCCGAGCAGGCGCAGCTGTTCGTGGAGGCCTCTGAAGACATTCGCCGTCTGTTGCATCAGTTTGCCGCCGGCTTCCTCAAGGATCCCAGTCCCGACCTGCTGGCCGCGCTGCACCGGGTGGTTCATGAACCGGTGCCCGAGGGCATTCCGCCCGGGGCGCTTGGCCAGGAAGTGCCGTCAGGTGCGTCCGATGACGGGTTCGATCTGACTCTTGCTGGCCAGTGGAGCGTCGGGCCTGAGGCCGAGTCTGGAGTGCCACCGGTGAGTGAGGAAACGGTGGTGTCGCAGCCGGTGCACGCCCTTGCTGCGCCCGTTTTCGACCAGCCGGCCTCCGGCGGGTCGGCCACCGTGTTCGCTGAGTTGCCTTCCGCCGATGGCGTTGTGGCGGGGCCGGTGCAGGACATCGACGACGACATCGACGTGCTGGACACGATCGACGTCGACCTGTTCCCGATCTTTGCCGATGAAGCCCTTGAACTGCTGCCCCAGCTCGGTGGTGCCCTGCGCCAGTGGGTGGCGCGCCCGGACAATGGCAGTGCGCGGGCGGAAGTTTTGCGCAACCTGCATACGCTGAAGGGCAGTGCCCGCCTCGCGGGCGCTTTGCGTCTGGGCGAAATGGCGCATCGCATGGAGACCACGGCGGAGCGTCTGGGTTCCGACGTGCAGCGCAGTGCCGACCTGGAACCCCTCCAGCATGCATTCGACGCTCTCAACGCGCGCTTTGACCTGTTGCGGCAGACCGATCCAGCCGTGCAGGGTGTGGTGCAGAGCGCACCCGAGCAAGTGCAGGCCGATGCTCTGACGCCGGCGCCCGAGACGGCTGCCCCGTCATACACCGAGCTGGCGGCCGCGTCGCCGGCCCTTTCGCCTGGACAAGGCCTCAGCGGCCTCTCATTGCCGCGGGTTCCCGTTCCGGTGCAGGCCCGCGCGGGTGCCGCCGTGCGGGTGCGCCCGGAGCTGCTGGACCGACTGGTGAATCAGACCGGTGAAGTGATCATCACCCGTGCGCGCATGGAGGCCGAGCTGGTCACGCTACGTGCTTCGCTCAAGGAACTCACGGGCAACCTGGACCGTCTGCGCCAGCAGCTGCGAGACATGGAGTTGCAGGCCGAAACGCAGATGCAGTCGCGGCTGGCCCAGGCGCGTGATGCCGAGCAGTCCTTTGATCCGCTGGAATTCGATCGTTTCACCCGTGTGCAGGAATTGACCCGCATGATGGCCGAGTCGGTCAACGACGTCGCCACGGTGCAGCGCAACCTGCAGCGAGCGGTGGAGGCCACCGAGGACGGTCTGGCATCCCAGGCGCGCCAGACGCGCGAACTGCAGCGCGACCTGCTGCGCACCCGCATGGTGGAGTTCGAAGGCATCTCCGAGCGTCTGTACCGTGTGGTGCGTCAGGCGTCCAAAGAAACCGGGAAACAGGTCCGCCTGGACATCACGGGCGGCAACATCGAAATGGACCGCGGTGTGCTGGACCGCATGACCGCTGCCTTTGAACACCTGCTGCGCAACAGCGTGGTCCATGGCATCGAGAGCCCGGAGGCCAGGCTGGCCGCAGGCAAACCGGCCGAAGGACAGATCGGCATCCACCTGGCCCAGGAACTCAACGACGTGTCGGTGGTGTTCCGTGACGACGGCGCCGGGCTGGACCTGCACCGACTGCGTGAAAAGGCGCAGTCGTTGGGTCTGGTGACGCCGGATGCCGAGCTGAACGATGCCGAGACAGCGCAGCTGATTTTCACGCCGGGCTTGAGCACCGCCAACGAGGTGTCTTCGCTCGCTGGGCGCGGCGTGGGCATGGACGTCGTGCGCAACGACGTCGTGGCGCTGGGTGGACGGATCGACACCAGCACCCAGCCCGGCCAGGGCACCAGCTTCAAGCTGATGCTTCCCCTGACCACCGCGGTGACGCAGGTGGTGATGGTGCGCGCCGGTTCCCTGACTCTGGGGGTGCCCTCCAACCTGGTGGAGGTGGTGCGCCGCCTCAGCAGCGATGAACTGTCGAAGGCCTACGCCAGCGGCATGCTGCCGGTGGCAGGCGAAAACGTGCCGTTCTATTGGGCAGGGGCGCTGTTGCAGTCATCCACCCAATCCCATGAGCCGCAGGGCAGAACGCGGCCGGTGGTGATCTTCCGCAGCGCCGCACAGCGTGTCGCGATGCACGTGGATGAAGTGCTGGGCAACCAGGAGGTGGTGGTCAAGAACCTCGGTCCGCAACTCTCGCGCCTGCCGGGTCTGGCCGGCATGTCGGTACTGGCCTCTGGTGCTGTGGCGCTGATCTACAACCCGGTGGCACTGGCCACCGTGTACGGCGCTCAGGTGCCCGACTGGGTGGCCAGCCGTCAGGGCCAGGCACCTCAGGTGGCAGGCGAGGTCGCGCCGCCGGTGGACCTGGCGGCGAATGCCGTGCCGCTGGTGCTGGTGGTGGACGACTCCATCACTGTGCGCCGCGTCACGCAGCGTCTGCTGCAGCGCGAGGGCTACCGCGTGTCGATGGCTGCCGATGGACTGCAGGCGCTGGAACGCTTGCAGCATGAGCGGCCGACCGTGGTGCTGTCCGACATCGAAATGCCGCGCATGGACGGATTCGATCTGGTACGCAACATTCGCAGCGACCCACGCCTGGCCGATCTGCCGGTGATCATGATCACGTCCCGCATTGCCGAAAAGCACCGGGAACATGCCCGCGAACTGGGCGTGGATCACTACCTGGGCAAGCCGTATTCGGAAGAGGAACTGCTGGCGCTGATTGGCCACTATGCCAAGATGACGGCCGAAGCCTGACGGGTTCCGGTGCGGTTGCGAAAACCCTGGCCTTTGCGCCGGGGTTTTGTTTTTCAGTTGTGCACTGGGCAGCAGGACACCACCGGTCCCCGCAAGGCATCTCGCTTTGGCGCCGTGCCTGAGCAACGGGTGCGCGCCGGCCCAGCCGATGCCATACAAGGGCATCGGGTCTCAGTTCCCCACTTTGCCCGGCTTCTTCACCACCGCGTAGCGCAGCAGCGTGCGCTCCCGGGCTTCGGCATGGTCCACCACCGGCAGCGGATAGGTCTTGCCGAGCTCCACGCCGGCGGCGGCCAGCTCCAGCTCGCGGGCCTGCCAGGGAGCGTGGAGGCAGGCGTCGGGCAGGTTCGCCAGCTGGGGCAGGTAACGCCGGATGAACTTTCCTTGGGGGTCGAAACGTTCGCTTTGCGTGACGGGGTTGAAGATGCGGAAGTAGGGCTGCGCGTCGCAACCGCTGGAGCTGGCCCATTGCCAGCCGCCGTTGTTGGCGGCGAGGTCGAAGTCGATCAGATGATCGGCAAAGTAGCGTTCACCCCATTGCCAGTGGATGCCGAGGTCCTTCACGAGGAAGCTCGCCACCACCATGCGCAGCCGGTTGTGCATGTAGCCGGTCTGGTTGATCTGCGCCATGGCTGCGTCCACCAGCGGGTAGCCGGTGCGGCCCTCGCACCAGGCGGCAAACAGCTCCTTCGCGTGTTTGCCATGCTCGAATTTGATGTGGTCGTACTCGGGCTTGAAAGCCTTCTCCACCACGTGCGGGAAGTTGGCGAGGATCTGGTGGTAGAAATCGCGCCAGATCAGTTCGGACAGCCAGGTGCTCGCACCCGCCATCCCCTGCAAGTGCATCTGGTAGGCCACCAAGGCGACCTGCCGGATGGAGATGGTGCCAAAGCGCAGGTGCACGCTCAGGTAGCTCGGGCCCTTGATGGCCGGGAAATCGCGGGTGTCCTGGTAGCGGTCGATGCGCTGGACAAAGTCTTCGAACAGCTGGTGGGCCCCGTGGGTACCGGTCGGGATTCGGATCTGCGCCAGGTTGGTGGTCTGGAAGCCCAGCTCACCCAGCGTGGGTACCGGTGCCCCACAAACGCCGACGGACTGCCCGGGCAGGGGGGCGAGCGAACCGGCATGCGGCGCCACCGGGTGCGGCGCGAGATGAACCGTCTGCAGCTGCTTGAGCCAGGCATTCTTGTACGGGGTGAAAACGCCAAACGGATGGCCCGCTTGCGTGAGCACTTCGCGCCGCTCGAAGACGACGTGGTCCTTGTAGCCGTGAAACATGATGCCCGCGTGCGCCAGCCTGCCCAGCACATGGGCGTCGCGGGCATGTGCGGCCGGCTCATCGTCGTGGTTGGCAAACACCGCCTGTACCTGCAGCTGTTGCGCCAGCGCGGGGATGTCATCCTGTGCCCGAGCGTGACGCACGATCAGGCTCACACCCTGCGTCCCGTGTTCGTGCCCGAGTTCGCGCAAGCGGGCGTCCAGCGCCACCAGCGACTCGCGGATGAACTCCACCCGCCGGTCTGCCACCAGGCCGCGCTCGAGCAGCGGGTCCAGTATGTCGGTGTCGAAGACGAACACGCACCACACCTGCCGGCAAGCCTGGAGTGCGTGGTGGAGCGCAGCGTTGTCATCGGCACGCAGATCGCGGCGGAACCACATCAGGCCTTTGTTGTAGGTGTTCATGCGCTGTGGGCTGGGTGGTTGTGCGGGCCGTGTCCTGCGGAACGACGGCTTAAAATCGTCCCATGTCCGCTGATTTTGCCCCCATCAACCTGACCAATCATTTCCTGATTGCGATGCCCGGTCTCAGCGACGAGCTTTTTGGTCGCAGCGTGGTGTTCATGTGCGAGCACAGCGAGCGCGGTGCCTTGGGCCTGGTGATCAACAAGCCGAGCGACATCCTGCTGCCCCGCTTGTTTGAAAAGGTCGATCTGCCCATGGGTCGCGAAGACCTGTCCACGCTGCCGGTGTTCCAGGGGGGGCCGGTGCAGACCGAACGCGGCTTTGTGCTGCACGAAGCCATCGAGGGCGGTGAGGGACAGTCGGTCTACGCCTCCACCTTGTCCATTCCCGGCGGGCTGGAGATGACCACCTCCAAGGACGTGCTGGAAGCACTGGCCTCGGGCGCCGGTCCGCGCAAGGTGTTTGTCTCCCTGGGCTATGCCTCCTGGGGACAGGGCCAGCTCGAGTCCGAGATCACCGAAAACAGCTGGCTCACCGTAGAAGCCGACCCGAGTCTGATTTTTGATGCGCCGGTGTCCGAGCGCTACGAGCGTGCCATGGCGCTGCTGGGGCTGCAACCCTGGATGCTCTCGCCCGATGCGGGGCATGCATGATCCTGACGGCCCCCATGCCTGCCACCCATCCCGCAGCGGCACACTGTCAGCGCTTTCTGGCCTTTGACTATGGCCAGAAGAGGACCGGAGTGGCCAGCGGCAACCGTCTCACCTGCACAGCCACACCGCTGAGCACCATTGCCGCCGAAGGCGATGCGCGTTTTGCCCAGATCGCCACCAGGCTCAAGGAATGGGAGCCCGACGCCCTGGTGGTCGGCGTCCCCTGTCACCCCGACGGGGCGCCGCATGAAAACACGGCGCGTGCGCTGAAGTTCGCGCGCCAGTTGCGCGGCCGCTACGGCCTGCCGGTGTTTGAGGTGGACGAGCGCTACAGCACCACCGAAGCCCATGCACTTGGTGCGAAGGACGCCGATGCCGCATCGGCCTGCATCATCCTGGAACAGTTCCTGAGGAGTCTGCCTTGATTTCATCCCTCCCGCTGGACGCCGAAGCGCTCTACGCCGAGTTGTTGCACGGGGTGCGCAAGCTCGTGACGGCCACGCCCCGGCCCGTCTACCTGGCCGGCATCACCTCCGGTGGCGCCTGGCTCGCCGAGCGTTTGCAGCGTGACCTGGAACTCGCCGGTGACGCGGGCGTGATTTCGTCCAGCATGCACCGCGATGACTTCGCCCAGCGTGGCCTGGCCGTCAGCGCACAGACCGTGCTGCCCTTCGATGTGAATGGCGCACACGTGATCCTGATCGACGATGTGCTCTACACCGGGCGCACGCTGCGCGCAGTGATCAACGAGCTGTTCGACTACGGCCGGCCGGACAGCGTGCAGCTCGCGGTGCTGGTGGACCGCGGGGGGCGCGAGCTGCCGATCGAGGCCAACGTGTGTGCCGCCACCGCAACCGTGCCCTCCGGACAACGGCTCGAACTCGCGCGCGACGCTGACGGACGCCTCAGTTTCGTGCTCGAAAACAAGGAAGCCTGACCGTGCCATCCAATCCCCAGCTCAACAAGAACGGCGAGCTCATCCACCTGCTCTCCACCGAGGGCCTGTCGCGCGACATCCTCACCCGGATCCTGGACACCGCGGCCAACTTCGTCAGCGTGAGCAGCCGCGAAGTGAAGAAAGTGCCCCTGCTGCGTGGCAAGAGCGTGTTCAACCTGTTCTTCGAGAACAGCACGCGCACCCGCACCACCTTCGAGATCGCGGCCACGCGCCTCTCGGCCGATGTGATCAACCTCGACATCGCGCGCAGCTCCACCGCCAAGGGCGAGTCGCTGCTCGACACCATTGCCAACCTGAGCGCGATGGCGGCCGATATCTTTGTCGTGCGCCACAGCGAGTCGGGCGCGCCCTACCTGATCGCGCAGCATGTGGCGCCGCATGTGCACGTGATCAACGCCGGCGACGGGCGCCACGCGCACCCGACGCAGGGGCTGCTGGACATGTACACCATCCGCCACTACAAGAAAGATTTCACCCAGCTGTCGGTGGCCATCGTGGGCGACGTGCTGCACTCGCGCGTGGCACGCTCCGACATCCACGCCCTCACCACGCTGGGTTGTCCCGATGTGCGCGTGGTCGGCCCGCGCACGCTGGTGCCCGGTGATCTGTCGCAGATGGGTGTGCGTGTGTGCCACACCCTGGAGGAGGGCATCAGGGATTGCGACGTCGTGATCACGCTGCGGCTGCAGAACGAGCGCATGAGTGGCGCGCTGCTGCCCTCGAGTCAGGAGTATTTCAAGAGCTTCGGGCTGACACCCGAGCGCCTGCGCTGGGCAAAATCCGACGCCATCGTGATGCACCCGGGTCCGATCAACCGCGGCGTGGAGATCGACTCTGCGGTGGTCGATGGGCCACAGAGCGTGATCCTGCCGCAGGTCACTTTCGGCATCGCTGTGCGCATGGCGGTGATGGGCATCGTCGCCGGGAACGAGGCATAACATGAAGATCCTGATTCAGAACGGCCGTGTCATGGACCCGGCCACCGGCCGTGACGAGATCGCCGATATCGCCATCGCCGCCGGGCGAATCATTGCCATCGGCAACGTGGCCGCCGACTTCCACGCCAACCGCACGCTCGACGCGAGCGGCTGTGTGGTGGCTCCGGGTCTGGTGGACCTGGCGGTGCGCCTGCGCGAGCCCGGCCAGGAACACGCTGCCATGCTGGAAAGCGAAATGGCCGCGGCCGTGGCTGGTGGCGTGACCTCGCTGGTCTGCCCGCCCGACACCGACCCGGTGCTCGACGAACCCGGTCTGGTGGACATGCTCAAGTTCCGTGCCGAAAAACTGCACCAGTCGCGGGTCTTCCCGCTGGGCGCGCTCACGCGCGGGCTCAAGGGCGAGGTGCTGACCGAAATGGCCGAACTCACCGAATCGGGCTGCATCGGTTTCGGCCAGGCTGAAGTGCCCATCGTGAACGCCCAGGTACTGCAGCGTGCGCTGCAGTACGCGGCCACCTTCGGCTACACGGTCTGGCTGCGTCCGCAGGACTTCTGGCTCGGCAAGGGTGTGGCCGCCAGCGGGCCGCTGGCCACGCGCATGGGCCTGTCGGGTATCCCGGTGATGGCCGAGACGATCGCGCTGCACACCCTGTTCGAGTTGCTGCGCGCGGTGCATGGCAAGGGCAGCGAAGCGCGCGTGCACCTGTGCCGCATCAGCAGCGCCGCCGGGCTGGCGCTGGTGCGCCAGGCCAAGGCCGAGGGCCTGCCGGTGAGCTGCGACGTGAGCGTGCACAACCTGCATCTGACCGACGTGGACATCGGCTACTACGACAGCCGCCTGCGCCTGCAGCCGCCGGTGCGCCAGCAGCGCGACCGCGACGCCCTGCGCGCCGGACTCGCCGACGGCAGCATCGACGCGCTGGTGTCCGACCACAACCCGGTGGACAGCGATGCCAAGGTGCTGCCGTTTGCCGAGGCCGAGCCCGGCGCCACGGGGGTGGAACTGCTGCTCGGCCTGGCCTGCAAATGGGCGCAGCAGGACGGTCTGGACCTGATGCGGGCACTCACCGTGCTCACCACCGGACCGCAGGCGGTGCTGGGCAACAGCCTGGGTACCTTGCAGCACAGCGTGGGCCGTCTGGTGGTGGGTGGTCAGGCCGACCTCTGCATCTTCGACCCCAGCGCCAGCTGGCGCGTGGAGCCTCAAGCGCTGCGCAGCCAGGGCAAGCACACGCCCTTTGGCGGACACGAGATGCCGGTGCGCGTGCGCGCCACGCTCGTGGGCGGCCAGCTCGCGCACGAGCTGTCCCAGGGGTCGGGCAAGGCCACGGCGCTGGCGTGAGCGCCCGCACGTCCCGGCTCAAGGCTTGCTGGCGGGCGGTTCGCGCGGTGGGTCATGTGCTGCGCGGGTTGTGGATCATCCGCAGCGAGTTCGGCCGTCTGAAACCCGACGAGTGCGCGCTGCTGGTGCGCGAGTGGTCGCGGCAGATGCTGCGCATCATGGGCGTGGAACTGGTGGTGCGCGGCACGCCGCCCGAGCGCGGTCCGGTGCTGCTGGTGGCCAACCACATCTCGTGGCTCGACATCGTGGTCATGAATGCGGCCCAGCCCGCACGTTTTGTCTCCAAATCCGATGTCAGGCACTGGCCGGTGCTGGGCGCGCTCATCACCGGCGCAGGCACGCTCTACATCGAACGGGAAAGCCGGCGCGACGCCATGCGCGTGGTGCACCAGATGGCCGAGCGTCTGCGGGCACACGACACCCTGGCGGTCTTTCCCGAAGGCACCACGGGGGACGGCCGCCAGCTGCTGCCCTTCCATGCCAACCTCGTGCAGGCCGCCATTTCGGCTCATGCGCCGGTCATGCCGGTGGCACTGGCCTTTGTGGACGGTGCCACCGGCGGGCGCAGCGACGCCCCGCTGTTCATCGGTGACACGACCTTGATGGAGTCGATCTGGTCCACGTTGCGCGCCAGCGGCCTGCAGGCGGTGGTGACCTATGGCCAGGCGCAAGAGGCCGAAGGCCGTGACCGCCGCGCCTGGGCACAGGCCTTGCAGGGTGAGGTGGCGGGGATGCTGGGTCTGGCCGGCACGGCAGGGCACTGAACCGGCATGCCGGCGCATCGGCGCAGCCGGGCTTCCAGTGCCCGGGCGTTCAAGCCAGGTCGTCAGCTGCCGGGATGCTGGCTGCGAGTTGAGCGCGCAGGGCTTGCATTTCGTCGAGCAGTTGCACGGCCAGCGCCGCGCCGGCGAGGTTGACGCCCAGGTCGCGCTGCAGGCGCCACGCCAACGTGACGTGGCGCACCTGTGTCTCGGTGAAACGCCAGCTCTCGGGCGCTTGCCCCGCCTGCGGTTCGATCACGCCCTCGTCCAGCAGGGCCAGCACAAAGCCGGTCTGCACCGCGCAGACCCGGCACAGCTCGTCGAGCGTCAACCCGCCTGGCTGGACCGGCAGACGGGCATTCCATGGGGTATGGGCATCGCTCATGACGCAGCTCCCAGCGAGGTTCTCGGGTTGAAGGACTTGAACCGGTCGGCCATGCCGCGGTAAAAGGCCTGGTCGGCTTCGGTGGTGGCTGGCGGCAGCGCGATCTTCAGCACGAAGTACAGGTCGCCCGGTGTCTTGCCCGGAATGCCGCGCCCCTTGAGCCGCAGCTTGCGGCCTTCGCTGGAGCCAGCCGGCACCTTGAGTTCCACCCTTCCGCTCGGGGTGGGCACCTGGATGTCGGCACCCAGCGCCGCTTCCCAGGGTGCCAGCGGCAGATCCAGGTAGACGTCGTGCTGGTCCACCCGGTAGTGCCTGTGGGACTGGAATTCGACTTCGAGGAACAGGTCGCCGGGCTGACCCTGGCCGATGCCCGGACCGCCCTGCCCGGCCAGACGGATGCGCTGGCCGGCGCGCACGCCAGGCGGGACGGAAAATTCGATCGGGTGTTCGCGCAGCACCACATGACCCTGGGCGTCGGTCTCGGGCACCTGCAGCACGAGCTTGCGGGTAGCGCCGTGGTAGGCCTCCTCCAGCGTGATCTGGATCCGGGCGTGGCGGTCCTGCCCGTGCGCGTGAAAGCCCTGGCCGGCGCCATGGCGACCGGCCTGCCCGCTGCGGGCCTGGCGAAACAGGGTTTCGAAAAAGTCGCTGTGGTCTGCGCCATCGTCGTCCGGGAAGCCCCGGCCACCGGTTTCAAAACCGGCGTTCCAGCCCGGGGGCGGCCGGAAGTCCTGCCCGCTTTTCCAATCTGCGCCCAAGCGGTCGTAGGCAGCGCGCTTCTCCGGGTCCCTGAGCACCTCATAGGCTTCGCCGACCTCCTTGAACTTCGCCTCGGCGTCGGCCTCTTTGCTCACATCGGGGTGGTATTTGCGCGCGAGTTTGCGGTGCGCGGTCTTGATCTGATCCTGGGTCGCCGTGCGCTCCACCCCCATGACCCTGTAATAGTCTTTGTATTCCATGCGTGCTTTCCTTTGTGCCTTGCACTCTACGCCGGAAGGCTTCACGGCTCACGCCAGCTCGTAGTCGCCCAGTCGCGGCACGCGCACCGCGCGCACGTATTCGCGTGTGAAACCGGGGAACAGCGCGACGATGCGCCCGTTGTCCATGCGGTACCAGCTGCGGCACTGGCTCCACACCGATCCGCCCAGACGCGCCTGCAGCGCGCGGTTGTGCTCTGCGAAGACCTTGGGTCTGACGCTGATCCAGCGGTGACCGCCGGCCTGCACCGCCTGCATGCAGGCGATCGCGTGCTGCACCTCGGGCTCGATGTAGAGCAGGGTGGATGTGTGGCCGGTGGCGGTGTTGGGGCCGAGCATGAGGAACAGGTTGGGGAATCCCGCCACGCTGACGCCCTGGTAGGCCTCGGGGCCGTTGGCCCAGGCCTGGCGCAGGGTCTGGCCCTGCAGACCGGTCACCTTCACCGAGGACAGCAGCTGCACCGTGTCGAAGCCGGTGGCGCAGACCAGCACGTCGATCGCGCGCTCGCGGCCGTCGGCGGTGACGATGCCGCCGGGAGTGATGCGCTCGATGGCCGTGGTGACCAGTTCCACGGTGGGCCGGGTGAGCGCGGGATAAAAATCGTTCGAGTAGATGATGCGCTTGCAGCCCAGTGGGTAGCCGGGCGTCAGCTGCGTGCGCAGTGCCGCGTCGGGCACCTGGCGGCGCAGGTGCGCGGCCGCGGTCCTGAGCATGCCTTGGCGCGCGAGCGTGCCTTCGTCGAAACCACGGCGGCCCCACTCCAGCACCTGCGTCCAGCACCAGCGCACGGTGGCGGCATAGGGTGGCACGTGCGCCAGCAGGTGGTCGAGCCGGTTGTAGGGCCGGTCCAGGCGCGGCAGCACCCAGTTGGCCGTGCGCTGGAACACGTGCAGCTGGGCCGCCTGCGCCGCGATCGGCGGAATGAGCTGCGAGGCGGTGGAGCCGGTGCCGATCACGGCCACGCGCCGCCCGTCCAGCGGCACGCTGGCGTCCCAGCGGGCCGAGTGCAGGCGCTCGCCCTGGAACCCGGCCAGGCCGGGGATGTCGGGCCAGCGCGGCTGGTTCAGCGGGCCGGTGCTGCAGACGAAGAAGCGCGAGCGCAAGGTGTCGCCGCGCTCGGTCCGGAAGTGCCAGTGGCCGCTGGCTTCGTCGAAGCGCGCTTCGCTCAGGCGCGTGCCCAGGCGCAGGTGCGCCAGCAGGCCGTGGCGCTCGGCCAGATGCTGCAGGTAGGCCTGGATTTCGGGGGCGCCCGCAAAGCGGCGCGACCAGTCGGGATTGGGCGCAAAGGAGAACGCATACACCGGGGAGGGCACGTCCACGTGGGCGCCGGGGTAGGTGTTGTCCCACCAGGTGCCGCCCAGGCCCGGCTGCTTCTCCAGGATGACGAAGTTGTGCTGGCCGGCGCGTTGCAGCTGGATCGCCATGCAGATGCCCGAGACACCCGCGCCCATGATCACGACCTCGTGCTCGCTGTGCGCGGGCGGGGTCGCCGCGGCCAGTGGCGCGAGGGCGAAGCGCGCGGCGCGGGCAATGGCGGCGTCGGCGCTCGGCAGCACGCCGCCGTGCAGCTGGAACACGTGCCAGCGGCCCCGGGTGATGTCGAGCGTGGAAGCCACACCCCCGGCCTGCAGGGCTTCGTGCAGCGCCAGCGCCTGCGGGTAGAGCATTTCGTCGGTGCCGGCCTGGACGAGAGTGGGCGGCAGGCCCTGCAGTCCGGTGCGCAGCGGCGAGGCCAGGGGGGATGCGGCGGGCAGGTCGCCCAGGTAGAAAGAAGCGCAGGCCTTGGCCCAGGCCGCGCTGAGCATGGCTTCGCCGGCCACCGGGGGCGGTTCGGGCTCGGGCATGACCATGTCGGCCCAGGGTGAGAACAGCAGCAGGGCGGCGGGCGCGGGCTCACCTGTGTCGCGCAGGGCCAGCGCGGTGGTCAGCGCCAGTCCGCCGCCGGCCGAGTCGCCGGCGATGAGCACCGGACCCTGTGCGCGCAGTGCGCGGAAGGCGGCGAGCGCATCGCCCAGCGCTGCCGGGTAAGGGTGTTCGGGGGCCAGTCGGTAGTCCAGCGCAAACACCGGCAGACCCAGAGCCAGGGCCAGGCGGGCGGTGAGCGCGCGGTGGGTGGCGGGTGAACCGACGCAGTACGCGCCGCCGTGCAGGTACAGCAGCGCGCCGGGCCTCGTGGGCTGGGCCGTGCGGCTGCGCAGCCACTCGCCGGGCACGCCGCCCACCTGGCCCGGCGTGATGGCCACCGCGCGCGGGACCAGCGTGGTGCGCGCGACCAGTGCCAGCCAGCGGCGCTGGAATGCGATGGAAAAGCGGGGAGAAAAAACGGGCTTGAGCAACAGCTGGAGCGATGCACGCAGCAGAGCGGCCAGCAGCGCTTCCTTCAATCCCCGGGGCTGGAATTCGGCCATCTGGATGTTCCTGTGTGGCATGGCGTGGCGATGCGCTGCATTGTGTCGCTCCTCCGGGCCCATGCAAGCGCTCCGGCCCGGAAGGTGGTGGCGTCGTGTGCCGGTGCGGGTCAGGCCTTGGCGGCGGCCGCCGCTCTGGCGCGCTGCATCATCAGCTCGGTGCTGGCCTTGCGGTCGGCATTGACCTGTTGCACCGCCGGGCGCTCGGCGATGCGCTTGAGGTAGTCGCGCACCGGCAGGTCGGCCAGGTAGTCGCGGCCATAGATGATCTTCGTGGCGCTGCCCACCAGGGGCAGGTGCACGGCGGCCGCACAGTCCGCCAGGGTGAAACGGTCGCCAGCGACAAAGGGCGCGAAGCGGGCCAGCTGGCCGAACGCAGCGATGTTTTTCTCCAGCTGCTGGCCGGTCTTTTCCTTGGCTGCGTCGCTCACCTTGCCGCCAAAAAAGGCTTCCGGGTAGAGGTTGCGCGCCACCAGCTCCAGATGCAGCTCCAGGTAGCGCAGCAGTTCACGCACCTTGGCGGCGGCAAACGGGTCGGCCGGCAGCAGGGCCGGTTGCGGGTATTTCGCCTCGATGTATTCGAGCATCACGGTGGACTCGCACAACGTGCCCTCGTCCGTCCGGAGGTACGGCACCTTGCCCAGGGGGCTGGCCGCCGGATCGGTTTCGCCCACCCAGACCAGTTCCTCCGTGAACGGAACGCCTTTCTCCAGCAGGGCGAGCTTGACCTTGTTGTAGTAGTTGCTGGCCGCGAAGCCGCAGAGTGCGAGCATGGGGAGTCTCCGTTGGTTGGGGTGGCTGGCCATGGTAGTGGCGGTGGGTGGAGCGGGGCAGTCGCACAGGCAACATCGGTGTTGCCCGCGCAGATATCAGTGCAGGCTGATAAACTGTCTGCATGCCGTTTTCCCGCGTCCACCGCCGTTTCACCGCCTGGCTGGCCCTGCTGGCCATGGTGCTGGGCGCGCTGGCGCCCGCGGTGGTGCAGACGGTGGTGGCGTCTTCCGACCGCGCACAGTGGGTCGAGGTCTGCAGCGCCAGCGGCATGATGTGGGTCAAGGCCGATCCGTCGGCAGCATCCGGCGTCGATCAGGCCGGCCACGATGCGGGTGGCCCGATGTCGGACAGCTGGATGCACTGCCCCTGGTGCAGCCTGCACGGTGGCGCTCCTGGCCTGCCGCTGGCGATGGCCGCCATCGAGCTGACCCCCCGCCAGAGCGATCGGCCGCCCGCCTTTTCCCACGTGGCCTCGCTCTCTGGCGTCTGGGCCGTCGCCCACGCCCGCGCCCCGCCGTCCGCCTCCTGAAACCACCACGGTTCGCAGACCCCCTCGGGGCTGCGTGTGTCCCATGATGTTCAGGAGGCCCGATGCCTCGTACCGATTCCATCTCGCCGTTGGCGCCCAGGGTGCCGACCCGCCGCGCGGCCACGCTGTGGCTCGGCGCTGCCGTCTGCAGCGGCCTGCTGGCAGCCTGTGACAAGCCGCTGGGGGCTGGCCAGCCCGCCAGCTTCAAAGGCATCGATATCACCGGTGCTCCGTACGGGCGCGACTTCTCACTGATGGACTTCAACGGTCAGCCGCGCAGCCTGTCCGACTACCGGGGCAAGGTGGTGATGCTGTACTTCGGCTTCGTGCAGTGTCCGGACGTGTGTCCCACGGCACTGACCCGGGCCTCGGCCGTGATGCAGCAGCTCGGCACCGATGCCACTCAGGTGCAGTTGCTCTTTGTCACCGTGGACCCGGAGCGCGACACGCCGGCGCTGCTGCGCGACTACATGGCGGCGTTCGACCCGTCCTTCATGGCGCTTCATGGCGACGCCGCGCAGATCAAGGCGGCGGCCGACGAATTCCGCGTCTATTACAAGAAGGTCCCCACCGGCAGCACTTACACCATGGACCACACGGCACTGACCTACCTGTTCGACCGCCAGGGCCGCATCCGCGTGGCCCTGCGCCACGAGCAGACGGCAGATGACTACGCGGCCGATGTGAAGCAACTGCTGGCCGAGCGCGCGGCCTGAATGCGCACCTTTTCCTTTCTTCCTTTTCTTTCCTTTCCCCCACTTTTTCAACAGGAGTCATCATGAAAAAACTGCTCATCACCGCCTTGCTCGCCGTCACCGCCAGCGCCTGGGCGCAAACCACCGTCAAGGTGGAAGACGCCTGGGTGCGTGGCACCGTGGCCACACAAAAAGCCACCGGCGCCTTCATGCGCCTGACGCCGTCGGCCAACGCGCGCCTGGTGGCCGCCCAGTCGCCGGTGGCCGGCGTGGTGGAAATCCACGAAATGGCGATGGAGAACGACATCATGAAGATGCGCCAGGTTCCCGGCCTGGACCTGGCGGCCGGCCGGTCGATGGAGCTCAAGCCGGGCGGCTACCACGTGATGCTGATGGACCTGAAGCAGCAGCTCAAGGGCGGCGAGAGCGTGCCCATCACCCTGGTGTTCGAGGACGATGCCAAGAAACGCTTCACCCAGGAGATCAAGGCGCCCGTGACGGCGCTCGGCGGTGGCAACGCGCCCATGACCATGCCCATGAAGCCGGGCATGGAACACAAGCACTGATCCCCCAACCTCCTCTTTTCTGACCCGGGACCCTCCCCATGAACTTCTCTTCCCAAACCCTTCGTCACCTCACGCTCGCGCTGTGCCTGGCCTTCGGTAGCGGCCTGGCTGCTGCCAAATCGGTGCCGGGTGACGGCGCCCTGCCCGTGGTCGAACTCATGCCGCTGACCATGAAGCATGAGGCCGACCTCAAGCTCACGGCCGAGCAGATCCAGGCGCTCGACGGCTACCGCAAGCAGGCCATGCCCGGTCGCGTGGCCGTGCAGAAGAAGATCCTGGCGCTGCGCGGCGAGCTGCGCATGGCCCTGCTGGACAACCAGCCTGCTACCGACCGCGAAGCGCTGATGAAGCAGATCGGCGAGGCCGAAATCGAGCACTTCAAGGGCCGCGACCGTTGCGTGGAAGCCTTGCGCAAGATCCTGAGCGCCGAGCAGTTCGCGCAACTGAGCAAGCTGTACCTCGACGGTCTGCGCTGATCCGCAGCCCGTTGGCCTGAGAACCCGCATCTCCCATGTCCGCCCGCCTGATGCGCACCCTGGCCCGCTGCCTGCTGGCCGGAATGCTGCTGGCCGCGCTGGCGCCAGCCATTTCGCGCGGGCTTGCCAGCACGCGCGGCGCGGGCGACTGGGTGGAGATCTGCACCACGGGCGGCATGCGCTGGGTGCAGCTGGAAGCGGCCAGCGCCGACGCCGACCCGCTGAGTGCCGACGACCTGCTGCACGCGCTCGACCACTGTGGCCACTGCGGTCTGGCGGCTGAGCGCTTTGCGCCGCTGCTGCCCACACTGCCCGTGGTGGCGGCGATGGCCCAGCCATGGCCGGCACCCGAACACACCGCCCGCACGCCCGCATCGCGCGCGGCGCCCAGCCCGGCCGCGCGCGGTCCGCCGCTCCTCGTCTGACACGCACCGGCTTCCCCTGGTGGGAGGCCTCCGTCCGGTTGCCGATGTTTGCCTTCGGTAGCCCGTTGTTCAGACACAGGAGCACCCATGAAACATCAAGACACCCCGGTCGCCCTCGCGTGTGCGAGTGCGGAAGCCGTTTTTCTCGCCGGTGAAGCCGGCCCCATGTGGCGCGTGGTCGATGGCATCGTGCGCCTCGACCGCGACAGTGGCCCGGTCCGCCAGCCGGTGCAGCTGGCCTTGCCCGGCGATCTGGTCGGCATCGAATCGCTGTGCGGGCGGCGCTACCAGTTCAGCGCCACCGCCTTCACCGCCTGCCGCCTGGAACCCGTGCGCCTGGGCGCCGACAGCGCGCGCGAGCCGCTCTTGCAGCAGGCCCTGCTGCAGCACCAGGACCGTAGCCAGGACATGGCGGCCCTGCGCACCGGCACCGTGCTGCAGCGCATCACCCACCTGCTGCGCCTGCTGGGCCTGGAATGGCATCCGGCCGACCTGGCCTGGGGCGACAACGCCGACGCCATCCGCGAAGCCCTGCCTGCCTTGCGCGAAGTGGCGCAGGTGGTGGATGCCAAGACCGAAACGGTGTGCCGCGCGCTGGCACAGCTGCTGCCCCCGCGCAGCCGCAAGAGTGGACCGGTGCGCTCGGACCGTTTCGGCCCGGTGGCCGGACTGGGGCGCCTGACCACCGGCTGGGCCGCCAACGCCGCGCCACTGGGCGCTGCGGCGTGAGATTCGCAGCGCATCGGGCTTGCGCCGGGACCGTGGGCGCTGCGCGCTTGCCCGTCGGTGCAGCGGTGTCGACCCGTTGCTGAGCCATGCGACCGACCATCGGCAGCGCACCAGCCTTGAACGCCAGTGCCCGACGCTGGCTGCGTGGCGTGCTGCTGTGCACGCTCTTTGCAGCCTTGCACGGGACGCTGGGTGCCTGGGTGGTCCCTCTGATCGCCAGCGAGCCAACGGTGCAGATCTGCACGCCCCAGGGCCTGCAGTGGGTGGCGCTTGAAGACGCAGGCGGTGCGGAGGAACTTCCGGCCGGGGCGCTGACGTCAGTCTGTGTGTGGGCTGGGGCCCACGTGGCCGTGGCGCCTGGCCTGGACGCCGGCTACCCGCCGACGTCGGTTCCCGTTTTGCTTGCTCCCGGCCTGCTGCAGGTCTGTGGGATGCACCCGCCAGACAACATCCTCCGCGTGTTGCTCATGTCGGCGATGCGGGCACCGCCCGCGCTGTGGTCCTGAACCGCTCCACGCCTCACCCGCTTCCCGCTGCGCGCCTGGCACAGCCGGCTGGCCGCTGCATCAACACCTTCAATTTTCTTGTTTCAAACATGCCATCCCGTTTTCAATCCCGACGCGCACCCGTGCATCGCCTCTCGCTGCTGAGCGCTTCGCTCGCCGCCGTGTTTCCACTGCTGTACATGCCAGCCAGCCAGGCCGCCGAACCGGTCGCCCAACTGGAAGAGGTCGTGGTCCGGGGCACCCGCGTGGTGCCGCTGCCCCAGGCCGCAGGCCAGCTCAGCCAGTCACAGCTGCTGCCCAGACGGGCCGCCACCAGTGACACCGCCAGCCTGCTCGCCGACGTGCCCGGCGTGAGCCTCAATGCGGCGGGCGGTGTGTCGAGCCTGCCGTCGATCCATGGCCTGGCCGATGACCGGCTGCGCATCCAGGTCGATGGCATGGACCTGATCGCGTCCTGTCCCAACCACATGAATCCCGCACTCTCGTACATCGATCCCACCCAGCTCGGTTCGCTCAAGGTGTACGCCGGCATTTCACCCGTCAGCGCGGGCGGCGACAGCATCGGCGGCAGCATCCTGGCCGAGACGCGCGCGCCGGAGTTTGCGGCGCCCGGGCAGGCACCCCTCCGCAAAGGCGAGGCCGGCGCTTTCTACCGCAGCAACAACGCCGCCAGCGGCCTCAACCTCTCGGCCACCTACGCCACCGACCGCTTCAACATCAGCTACAGCGGCGCCACCAGCCAGGCCGACAACTACACGGCGGGCGACGACTTCAAGGACTACGACTTCACGGGGCGTGTCGGCCACACACTGCCGCGCGACGAGGTGGGCTCCACGGCGTACGAGACGCGCAACCATACGCTGGCCCTGGCCTTCAAGCGGGACCAGCACCTGTTCGAGGCCCGGCTGGGTGTGCAGGACATGCCTTCCCAGCTCTACCCCAACCAGCGCATGGACATGCTCAGGAACGACCAGGCCAGTGTGAACCTGCGCTACACGGGCCAGCTCGACTGGGGCCAACTGGAGGCACGGGTCTACCAGGAAAAAGTGGACCACTTCATGGATTTTGGCGCCGACAAGCGCTACTGGTACGGCACGGCCTCGGGAGGGGCCACCGCGCTGGACGGCATCCCCTGCAGCCCGATCGGCCCCAGCTGCGCAGCCGGCATGCCGATGTACACCGAGGGCAAGACGACCGGTGTCAGCATCAAGGCCGAGGTGCCCTTGGGCGAGCAGGACCTGCTGCGGCTGGGCGGCGATCTGCAGACCTACCGGATCAACGACTGGTGGCCGCCTTCCGGTGCCGGCATGTGGCCGGGCACCTTCTGGAACATCCGCGACGGTGAGCGCGACCGCACCGCCCTGTGGGGTGAGTGGGAAACCCGCCAGAGCGCGCAGTGGATGACGCTGATCGGCGCGCGCCTCGAGCAGGTGAAGATGAACGCGGGCGACGTGGCCGGCTACAACCCGGCCGGTGGCGGCTTTCAGGGGCGCGACGCGGCTGCCTTCAACGCCGCCGAACACGCCAGCACCGACCGCAACCTCGACCTGAGCGCGCTGGCGCGCTGGACCGTCAGCCCGACGCAGGACATCGAGTTTGGCTTCGCCCACAAGGAGCGCTCACCCAATGTGTACGAGCGCTTCACCTGGTCCACCTGGCAAATGGCCGCACTCATGAACAACTTTGTCGGCGACGGCAATGGCTACATCGGCAACCTCAACCTGAAGCCCGAGAAAGCCAACACGCTCTCGGCCACCTTCGACTGGCACGCCGAAGACCAGCGCTGGGGCTTCAGGGCCACGCCCTACGTCACCCGGGTCAGCGACTACATCGACGCCGTCCAGTGGAACGCCGCCACCAACCAGGCCGCCACGACCCTGGTCAGGGACCAGTTCAGCGTGCTCAAGTACGTCAACCAGTCGGCGCGCCTCTACGGCCTGGACCTCTCGGGGCACCTGCCGCTGGCCCGCAACGACGCGGGTGAATGGGGTTTCAAGGGCCGGCTGAACGTCACGCGCGGCTCCAACCGCGACACCGGAGACGGTCTCTACAACATGATGCCGCTCAACGCCAAACTGGCTGTCACGCACCAACTGGGCGGCTGGGACAACAGCGTCGAACTGGTGGCCGTGGCAGCCAAGACCCACGTCTCGACCATGCGCAACGAGATCAGGACACCCGGCTACGGCCTGGTGAACCTGCGCGGCAGTTATTCATGGAAAACAGTGCGGCTGGATGTCGGCATCGAGAACCTCTTCAACCGGTTCTACAACCTGCCCACCGGCGGCGCTTACGTTGGCCAGGGCACCACCATGACCAACCCCGCGCTGCCCAACTACCCGCAGTGGGGCACCGCCGTGCCGGGCATGGGGCGCACGCTGTACGCCGGGCTGAACGTGAAGTTCTGACGACCTGAACGGCAGGTCCAGCGGTAACAGGCCTTCGCTCCTTCGCTCCTTCGGCGCAAGGACTGTCGGCCACTCCGGTGCGGCGCAGGGCGCCGTACCGGAGTGGTGTGCCGGGTCAGCGCGCCTTGCCGCCGGGTGGAATCATCATGGCGCCGCCTGGCCCCTGGCCAGCACCGCCGGGTCCCATGCCACCGCCTGGCTTCATGCCACCACCGGCTGGCGGTTCTTCGGGCAGGACCACCCCTTTTTCCTTGGCCCGCAGCAGCATGCGCTCGTGGTGCTGCAGGCGAAGCTGCTCCCGCTCCTCGCTGGTTTTCGCGTTGCGCAGGGTGTTGCGGTACTCCAGGCGTTCCTGCTCGGTCATGAGCTGGCTGCCATAGATGAGGATCGGGTCATCGGCCGCGAAAGCCGCGCCCAGAGACAGGCCCAGTGTGGCGGCAACGGCCGCAGCCATCAGGGTACGTTTCATCATCACAGACTCCTTGGAAGCTTGGGTTGTTCGAAACAAAGGGATGACCGCCGCAACCCGTCCGGCAGCCACCTGGAAGGCTCTAGCGGCTGCCGCCCGAGCTACCCGAATTGCCCGATCCACCGGAGCCGCCCGAACTGCCCGCTCCGTTGCGGCCTCCACCGCCCGGCGCGTTGCGTGCGCTGGCGGGGGCTGCGCCCAGATCGGGGAGCTGTGTGGTCTGGCCCCAGGCGCGTCGGGCTTGCTGTCGCTGCTCAAAGCCCGCGCCATAGGGAAGCCGGGTGTGGTTCACCGACGGTACTGCCGTGAAGCTGGCGGTTGCGGGCGTGCTGGTCGGACCTGTCCCGGCCCAGGCGGGCAGGGACACGCCAGCCAGCAGCGGCCAGGCCAGGCAGAGGCAAAGTCGACGGGAGGCCATGCGGGTCGTGCCTGCTGGTGGGTGGGTGAACGGTCGATCAGCGCTTGCCCATGCCGCCGCCAGCAGAGCCCATGGCGGCGCTGCCCATACTGCCGTCCTGCACCTGGATCCGGGTCTGGGCTCGTGTGCGGGTCTGCGTCTGGACACGGGCCTGGGTGCGGCTCTGGGTCTGGGTCAGCTCGGGCAGGCGGGCATCCTGGTCGGCGGCATGTGCTTTCAGCTGTTCGCGCTGCTGCAGCTGGAGTTGGGTTTTTTCTTCCAGCTGGGTGCGCAGCTCCGTGCGTTGCCGGGTTTTCAGGACCTGTGCTTCCGTGTCCTGCACCGCATCGGCCGCCATGGCGGAACCGGCCGCCAAGGCGAGCACGGCGGTCAGGGCTGAGAGGGTCTTTTGCGTGGTGTTCATGGTCATTCCTTCAATAGAACGGGTTGCAGACTGTGGGACGGTTTCATGGCAACCGGGAGCATCGAAACAGCCAACGGCTCTGAACCGATGGCTGCATGGTGGGCGCGGTCTGTCGCAGCACGATGGCGGGCCCGCCACGCGGCGTTCCGTTGTGTGTCGGTGTGTGCCAGCCGGTGTCAGCGACCACGCTGGTGCGGGTGTTGCGGCCTACACTGGCGGCCATGCAATCACCTGTTCCCCCCCGCGTTCTGGTGGTCGATGACGACCCCGATCTGTGCACCCTGCTGTCCGAGTATTTGAGCGCCAATGGCTACCAGGTGCAAGCCGTGGGCGATGGCCCGGCGATGCGCCAGGCGCTGGCCAGCGGGCTGCCCGACGTCATCGTCATGGACCTGATGCTGCCGGGCGAGGACGGCCTGTCGCTCACCCGCAGCATCAAGGCGCAATCGGACATCCCCGTGCTCATGCTGTCGGCCCGCGGCGAGGAGATGGACCGGGTGATTGGCCTGGAGGTGGGCGCCGACGATTACCTGGCCAAGCCGTTTGGTCCGCGCGAGTTGCTGGCGCGCCTGCGGGCCGTGCTGCGGCGCACGCACGCTCAGCCGGCCCAGCCCGCCGCCACGCCGGGCGCTCCCGGTACGGCAACAGCTTCCGAGGCGGAGCGTCCCGCGTTTGGCCCCTACCAGCTGGACACGGCCGGCCACCGGCTGTTGCGCGACGGGCAGGAGGTGGCCCTGACCAGCGCGGAATACGCCCTGCTGGCGGCTTTTGTCAGCCACCCCGGCCGCGTACTTTCGCGCGACGTGCTGGTGGACATGCTCAAGGGCTACGACCGCGATCCGTTTGACCGCAGCGTGGACAGCCGGGTGACCCGCCTGCGCCGCAAGATCGAAGCCGACCCGGCAGCGCCGCTCTACATCCGCACCGTGCGGGGTGAGGGTTATCTGTTCAACCCGCGCGGGGGCGAGGTGTGAAAGGGCCTGCGGGCCTGGTGCGGCAGCACGCCGGGCTGCTGGCCGCGGCCTTCATCGCCATCGAACTGCTGGCCGTGATCGCCTTCGTCGGACTGGTGATGTTGCCCCTGGCGCGGCGCTCGGCCGATGACCTGGCGGGGCTGATGGTGCTGTCGGCGCAGACCTGGGCCGAGCTGCCGCCCGACACCCGTCCCGCCTTTGAAACCGAGCTGCGCGAGAAGCACGCGCTGCAGATCCGTCCCGCCACGTCGGGCGCCAGCGTGGACGAATGGCATGCGCCCTTTTTCCTCCTGCTGGAGTCGGCACTGCGGGGTCGTGTCGGCACGCAGGAGCACCTCGTGCGGACGCAGGAGGGCGACGGGGCGGACTGGTACTGGGCCCGGCTGCCCTCGGGCGGCGGCACGCTGGCGGTGGGTCTGTCCAGCGAGCGCATCGACAGCCAGCCACTCGTGGCACTGCTGGTCACCCTGCTGGGCGGGCTGGCGCTGGCCGGCGGACTGGCGCTGCTGCTGGCCCGCCGCGTGGTGGCGCCGCTGGCACGGCTGGAGCAGGCCAGCGCGCGCCTGGGTCAGGGCGAGACGCCCGAGTTGCTGCCCGAAACCGGGCCACGGGAGCTGGCGGCCCTGAGCCGGCGCTTCAACACCATGGCGGTGCAGGTGCGGGACCTGTTGTCCGCCCGCACCACGCTGCTGGCGGGCGTCTCGCACGACCTGCGCACGCCGCTGGCCCGCATGCGGCTGGCGCTGGAGATGCTCAAGACCCAGCCCAGCGCCTCGCTGTTCGAGCGGCTGGAGCGCGACATGGAGCAGATGGACCAGCTGATCGGCAACGTGCTCGACCTGGCGCGCGGCCTGGCCCACGAGCCGGCGACGGCCGTGGACCTGCCGGCGCTGTTGCACGAACTGGCCACCGAACATTCCACCGCCGCCTGCCTGGTGCAGGTGCGCAGCGAGCCCTGTGTGCGGTCCGTGCCCGCGCTGTCGCTGCGCCGGGCGCTCGGCAACCTGCTGCAGAACGCGATGCGTTACGCCCCTTCGTGCCCGGTGGAACTGGTGTGCGAACAGGACGGGTCGCATTGCCGCCTCGGCGTGCTGGACCGCGGGCCGG
>JAABQK010000014.1 GCA_011391495.1 Hydrogenophaga sp. | reverse complement strand
GATCATCCTGCCGTCAAGCCGCCTGTTCCACTGGGCCAAGCGCTTCTTCGAAGGCACCTACCTGCGGCAATACCGGTGAAGACCGGCGCCGCGCTCACACGGCGCTGAACGCGTCGGTGGTGATGACGCCGCCGCCCAGGCAGACCTCGCCGTCGTACAGCACGGCGCTCTGGCCGGGTGTCACGGCCCATTGCGGGTCGGTGAAGCGCAGCGCAAAACCGGCATCACCTTCGGCTTCGAACTGGCAGGGCGCATCGGCCTGCCGGTAGCGCGTCTTGGCGGCCAGATCACCCGCGGCGGGCGCCTGGCCCGCGACCCAGCTCGGGTCCTCGGCGCGTAGCGTGGGCGAAAGCAGCCAGGGGTGGTCGTGGCCCTGCACCACCCACAGGACGTTTTTCTCCATGTCCTTGCGAGCGACGAACCAGGGCTCGTGCTCGTTGCCACCCTTCTGCGCACCCTTGGCCTTCACGCCGCCAATGCCCAGCCCTTGGCGCTGGCCCAGGGTGTAGAAGCTCAGGCCCACGTGCTGGCCGATGGTGCGGCCCGTCGGATCCTTGATCGGCCCGGGCTCTTTGGCGATGTAGCGGTTCAGGAAATCGCGGAACGGTCGTTCGCCGATGAAGCAGATGCCGGTGCTGTCCTTCTTCTTCGCGTTGGGCAGGCCGATCTCTGCGGCGATGCGGCGCACCTCGGTCTTGGGCAGCTCGCCCACCGGGAACAGGGTCTTGCCCAGCTGCGCCTGGTTGAGCCGGTGCAGGAAGTAGCTCTGGTCCTTCAGCGGGTCCAGGCCCTTGAGCAGTTCGTACCGTCCGGTCTGTGGGTTCAGACGCACCCGCGCGTAGTGCCCGGTGGCGATCTTCTCCGCCCCCAGGCGCATCGCGTGGTCCAGAAACGCCTTGAACTTGATCTCCGCGTTGCACAGGATGTCGGGGTTGGGTGTGTGCCCGGCCTGGTACTCGCGCAGGAATTCGGCAAACACGCGGTCCTTGTATTCGGCGGCGAAGTTGACGTGCTCGATTTCGATGCCCAGCACGTCGGCCACCGAGGCGGCGTCCACGAAGTCGATGTTCGACGAACAGTACTCGCCGTTGTCGTCATCTTCCCAGTTCTTCATGAAGATGCCGATGACTTCAAAGCCCTGCTCCTTGAGCAGGTGCGCGCTCACCGCGGAGTCCACCCCGCCACTCAATCCCACCACGACACGCTGTTTCTTTGCCATGGGGCGATTATCCCCGTGGCCGTGCCGGCCCACTGTGCGCCGGGGCTCAGCCCAGCATGGCCTTCCACATGCCGTTGCCCCAGCTCATGGCGGCCGCGCCCGAGCGGGCGTTGTGCTCCGGGTCCACGGTGAACTTGAGCTTGGGCGCTTCACCTGGCGCCACGCTGGAGGCGACGTTGATGTTGATCGCTTCCTTGTGTGTCACGTTGGCCCAGCAGATGCCCAGCGGGAGGTCGACCGGGCCTGCGGCCACGGCGGGCGTCTTGCCCGCGATGCGGCCCACGATGGCTTCAGCGACCTGCTGGCCACTGCCAAAGGCGACGTGGCCGCTCTTGGGCAGGGGCGTGCCCTGCGAGTCCCCGATCACGTAGATGCGTTCGTCGGCCTGGCTCTGGAAGCTCGGCAGCTTCACGTTGGCCCAGCGCTCGCCCAGGCCGGCCTGGCGGATCAGCGCGGGTGCGCGCATCGGCAGGATCAGGTTGGCGTGCGCGAAGGGGATGTCGCCTGCCGAGGTGGTGAGCTGGCGCTTGCCCATGTCCACCGCGCGGATGTCCACCTCGGGCATGTACTCGATCTGTGCCGCGTACAGGCCCTTCATGCCGGCCAGGATCGGCTTGGCGATCGGTGCAGGCATGGGGTTGGGGTTGGCATCGACCAGGATGATCTTGCCCTTGGTGCCGCGTTGCTTCATCTGCTCGGCGATCAGGAACGCGCGCTCATAGGGCGCGGGCGGGCAGCGGTACGGCGGCTTCGGTGCGCTGATGACGAAGTTGCCGCCCTTGGCCAGGAATTCATCCACCTGCTGGCGCACCGCCATCTGCTCGAACGCGCGAAAGCCCACCGGCAGTTGCGCACGGGCTTCGGCATAACCCTGGATGCCGTCTTCCATGTAGTCCACGCCGGGTGACAGCACCAGGAAGTCGTAGGGCAGGCGCTGGGTGGCGGTGACCACTTCGCGCTTGGCGCGGTCGATCTCGGTCACGCGCTCGCGCACGCGCCGTGCGCCCAGCTGGTCGATGCGGGCGTAGCTGCGCTGGAAGTCGCTGGCCGGCTGGTGGCCGGCGATGAAGTGCGCGCTCAGCGGACACGACATGAAGCCTTCGTTGGGCTCGACCAGCGTCACGTCGGCGCCGCCGGCGGCCAGCAGGCCGCGCACCGCGCCCAGGCCACCCCAGCCGCCACCGACGACCACCACACGCGGCTTCGCCGAGGTGGACACGGAAGCGCATCCGGTGGCGAGCACGGCCACACCGGCGGCAGTGGCCTGAAGGATCTGACGGCGGCGGGGCGTGGCGAGGATGGGCATGTGGGGCTCCTGAAGATCGGTTGAATACCAAACGGGGTAGGGTTCATGGTAAGCACAGAAACCCTACAGGCAAAAAGGGGAAACCCTTGCCCAGGGGGGCGTGGCCGCCAGTCGACCGTCGACGCGCCGCTGCCACCGCGATGTCGACGACCTGTCATGCCGCTTTCACATCCTTGACTTATGGTGCCTTTTGCCGGATTCTGCGATCGCCCGCCACCGGCCCGACCGCAGACTGGACTGCGGGCGAATCTGTCACACCCACAAGGAAAGCGAGCCTCTTCATGACCTACAAGATGACCCGAATCGTTCTGGCCACCCTGGTGCTGGCCGCCGGCGCCGCCCATGCACAGGACAAGACCCTGCGCCTGCTGACCTGGGCCGACTACGTGCCCAAGGACGTGCTGGAGCAGTTCACGAAAGAGACCGGCATCAAAGTCGAGGTCACGCTCTCCAACAACGAGGAAATGATCTCCAAGCTGCGCGCCACCGCCGGCGCCGGCTTCGACCTCGCCCAGCCCAGCCAGGACCGCATCGCCGGGCCACAGACCGAGTTCAAGATCTACAAGCCGCTGGACCTGAGCAAGGTCAAGTCCGAGCTGTTCATTCCGTCGATGCTCGACGCCACCAAGATCAACACCACCGTGGGCGGCAAGGTCTATGGTCTGCCGCACATCTGGGGCACCGACGGCCTGGTGGTCAACACCAAGACGTCCAAGGCCACCGACTACACCGACCTCTGCGCCGCTGAAAACGCGGGCAAGGTCAGCATGCGCCTGAAGCGCCCCACGCTGATCGCGTTTGCTTTTGCCAGCGGCAAGAACCCCTTTGCCGCTTACAACGACCCGAAGGCCTACGGTGCGCTGATGGACGACGTGGGCAAGAAGCTCACCGACTGCAAGAAGAACGTGAAGTTCTACTGGGACGGCAAGGACCAGCTGCTTGCCGGCATGCGATCGGGTGAACTCACCACCGCCATGATGTGGGATACCGGCGGCTGGGGCCTGAACAAGACGAACCCCGACATCCAGTTCATTGCCCCCAAGTCCGGTGCGCTGGGCTGGATCGACACCTTCGCCATTCCCGCCAAAGGCCGCAACGACGAAGCCGCCTATGCCTGGATCAACTTCAACATGCGCCCCGAGATTGCAGCCAGGGTGGCCGGGTCGGCCGGAAACTTCACCGCCAGCAAGGGCGCTGACCAGCAGATGGACCCGGTGCTGAAGAAGCAGTTCGCCGACAGCTTCCCCGACGCCGCGCTGAAGAACATCAAGTGGTACCCCGCTGTGCCGGCCGGCATTGAAGACATCGAAGGGCGCGTGCTCGACCGCATCAAGGCTGCGCAGTAAACGGCGGGCTGGCGTTGTCGTCCACACCGGCCGCCAGCGGCCCCGGTACCCACGATCTGGACATTCGTTCCGTGCGCAAACGCTATGGGGCGTTTGCCGCGGTGGATGACCTGAGCTTCCAGGTGCGCCGGGGCTCGTTCTTCTCCATCCTTGGCCCCTCGGGCTGTGGCAAGACCACGCTGCTGCGCATGGTGGCGGGCTTCATCGAACCCGATGCCGGTGACATCGTGATCAAGGGCGCGTCGATGCGTGGCGTACCGCCCAACAAGCGCCCGGTGAACATGGTGTTCCAGCACCTGGCGCTGTTCCCCATGATGAACGTGGGCGAGAACATCGCCTACGGACTGGAGCGGCGGGGCATGAAGGGCGCAGCGGCCAAGGCCAGGGTGACCGACATGCTCCAGCGCGTCGGCCTGCCGGGCAGCGAAGGCAAGCGCATTGACCAGCTGTCAGGCGGGCAGAAGCAGCGCGTGGCCATTGCGCGCTCGCTGGTGCTGGAGCCCGCGCTGCTGCTGCTTGACGAACCACTGGGCGCGCTGGACCTGAAGCTGCGCGAGCACATGAAGGTGGAGCTGAAGCAGCTGCAGGCCGAGGTCGGCACCACCTTTGTCTACATCACGCACGACCAGAGCGAGGCGCTGGTCATGTCCGACCAGGTCGCGGTCATGAACAACGGCCGCTTTGAGCAGCTGGGCACGCCGCAGCAGCTGTACTACCAGCCCCAGACCGCCTTCGTGGCCGGTTTCGTGGGCAACAACAACCGCTTTGAAGGCGCGATTGAATCGCGCAGCGGCGAGCAGGTGCTGCTGCGCACCGCCAGTGGCCTGGGGCTGTGGTCGCAGCGCATGGGCGCGGTGGATGTGGGGCAGTCGGCCGTCCTGTTCATCCGGCCCGAAGCGATCGAGATCGGGCGCAGCCCGCGCGAGCTGCCGGCGGGCGAACCGGCGTGGAGCGCGAGCGTGCAGAGCGTGCTGTTCGATGGCGGCAACTCCACCGTGCAGGTGCTGGAGTCGGGCAGCCAGACGCCACTGCAGATCGCCCTGCCGCTCACCGGCCGCCTGGCCGACCTGAACGCCGGCGAGACGGTGCACTTCGCCTACCAGCCCGCGCAGGCCTGGTGTTTCGGCGCTTGATGCCGTGAACGACGTGGCCACCCAACGCCGCTGGATGCTGGGCCTGCTGCTGGCCCCGGCGCTGCTGTGGCTCGGCGGGCTGGTGATCCTGCCGCACGCCGAGCTGTTGCTGCTCTCGCTGCAGGCGCGCGTTGGACCGGGCGAATACGCGGCCAGCCTGGACCAGTACCGCACCTTCGTGGACGAGCCGCTGTACTGGAACACCTTTGTGCGCACGGCGGTCATGTCGGTGCTGGCGACGGTCTTCACGCTGCTGCTCGCGTTTCCCGCCGCGTGGTACATCGCCAAGGTGGCCAGGGGCCGGGTGCAGATGCTGCTGCTGGTGCTGTGCCTGCTGCCGTTCTGGGTCAGCGAGATGGTGCGCACCCTGGGCTGGCTGATCCTGCTGCGCGAGACCGGCGTGGTCTCCGGCCTGCTCCAAGCCGTGGGCCTGGCGGATCAGCCGGTGGAGCTGCTGTACCACGACGCCACCATCCTGGTGGGCCTGGTCTACGCCTCACTGCTGTTCATGGTGATCCCGCTGGTGAACAGCCTGGAGAGCCTGGACGACAGCCTGATCGAAGCCGCCTACGACCTCGGCGGCAGCACTGCCAACATCGTGCGTCGCATCGTCATCCCGCACGCGGCGCCCGGCATCGCGGCCGGCAGCATCGTGGTCTTCATGCTCTGCCTGGGCAACTACCTCACGCCCACCCTGCTGGGCGGCAAGAACTCGCTCTGGTTCACCGAGCAGATCTACACCCAGTTCATCACACGCTTCAACTGGAACCAGGGCGCGGCGTTCGGTTTCCTGCTGCTGTTTCTCTCCAGCCTGCTGGTGTGGGCAGGGTTGAAGCTGACCGGCCAGCGTTTCGGCGCCGTGATGAAGGCGAGCTGACATGATCCCCAGCCTGCCCCGTCCTGTCCTGCAGCGCCTCGGCCTCGGCGCCTTCGTCACCGGGTTCTTCGTCTTCCTGTTCGTGCCACTGATCGTGGTGGCGGTGTTCGCCTTCAACAACGCCAACTACCCGACACCGCCGTGGATGGGCTTCACGCTCGACTGGTTCACCGCGAACAGCGATGCGCGCACAGGGCTGCTGTTTGACGCGGAGCTGCTGCAGAGCATGGGCGTGAGCGCCTGGGTGGCGCTGTGGGTCACGCTGCTCTCGGTGGGTGTGGGCACCTGCAACGCCTTCCTGCTGGAGCGGTTCGAGTTTCCGGGCAAGAGCGCGATCGCGCTGCTCAGCATGTTGCCGCTGGTGATCCCGGGCGTGATCCTGGGCATCTCCATCCTCGCCTTCGCGAGCCGCATCGCCAACTTCGCCGACGAGACCTGGGGCCTGGAGTTGGACTTCCTGCGCCCCGGCCTGCCGCTGGTGGTGCTGGGGCAGTTCAGTTACATCGTGACCATCGCCACGCTCACCATATCGGCCAGCCTGCGCCGGTTCGACCGCACGCTCGAAGAGGCTGCCTACAACCTGGGCGCGAGCCGCGCGGCGGTGCTCCGGACCATCACGCTGCCGTATCTGCGACCGAGCATGATCGGTGCAGCGGCCATGGCTTTCCTGATGTCGTTCGAAAACTTCAACACCACGCTCATGCTGGTGGGCTCGGACGCACCGCTGACCGTGCTGATGTACGGCCGCATGCGCGAAGGCGCCACACCGGTGCTCAATGCGGTGAGCCTCTTCCTCATGGTCGCCTCGGCGCTGCTGGCCCTGATGCTGCTGTGGCGCAGCGGCTCCCGGCGGGCGCTCGAATCGGCCTGAACGGGCGCTGGCGGTGAGCTTCCACCACAGCATCGGCAGCCGGCGCTACGTCTTCGAGGACCTGCGCGCGCTCATGGCGCGCGCCACCCCCCTGCGTTCGGGCGACCGGCTGGCTGGCGTGGCCGCCAGCGACAGCCAGGAACGCGTGGCCGCGCAGATGGCGCTGGCCGAGCTGCCCCTGGCGCACTTTCTGAACGAAGCCGTCGTGCCGTACGAGGCCGACGAGGTCACGCGCCTGATCGTGGACACCCACGACGCTGCGGCCTTCGCGCCGGTGGCCCATCTCACGGTGGGCGACTTCCGCAACTGGCTGCTGGGTGACGCGGCACACACCGCCACCCTCGCAGCCCTGGCGCCCGGCCTCACGCCCGAGATGGTGGCCGCCGTGAGCAAGCTCTGCCGGGTGCAGGACCTTGCACTCATCGCGCGCAAGTGCACCGTGGTCACGCGGTTTCGCGGCACGCTGGGCCTTCCCGGGCGGCTGGCCACCCGTCTGCAGCCCAACCACCCCACCGACGACCGGGCGGGCATTGCGGCGAGCCTGCTCGACGGTCTGCTCCTCGGCAGCGGCGATGCGGTGATCGGCATCAACCCCGCCACCGACAACGTGCCGCAGGTGGTGCGTCTGATCGCCATGCTCGACGAGGTGATCGCCCGCCACGGCATCCCCACGCAAAGCTGCGTGCTCACGCACGTGACGAACACGCTGCAGGCCATGGAGCGTGGCGCGCCGGTGGACCTGGTGTTCCAGTCCATCGCCGGTACCGAGGCGGCCAACCGCAGTTTTGGCATCGATCTGGCCCTGCTCGCCGAGGCGCGCGCCGCGGCTGTGTCCCTCCAGCGCGGCGCGCTGTTTGACGATGGCCAGCGCGGGCAGCACGTGATGTATTTCGAGACCGGCCAGGGCAGCGCACTGTCGGCCAACGCCCACCAGGGCTGCGACCAGCAGACCATCGAGGCGCGCGCCTACGCGGTGGCGCGGCATTTCCAGCCGCTGCTGGTCAACACCGTGGTGGGCTTCATCGGTCCCGAGTATCTGTTCGATGGCAAGCAGATCCTGCGCGCCGGCCTGGAGGACCACTTCTGCGGCAAGCTGCTCGGCCTGCCGATGGGCTGCGATGTCTGCTACACCAACCACGCCGAGGCCGACAGCGACGACATGGACGCGTTGCTCACCCTGCTGTGCACCGCCGGCGTCAACTTCATCATGGGGGTGCCGGGCGCGGACGACATCATGCTCAACTACCAGAGCACCTCGTTCCACGACGCGCTGGCCATGCGCCAGCTGCTGGGCCTGAAACCGGCGCCCGAGTTCGACGCCTGGCTGCAGCGCATGGGCATCAGCGAACCGGGCGGCGCGCTGCGGCTGGCACCCGCCTTGCCCGCGGCCTTTGTGCCGACGATCCAGCGCCTGGAGGGCACATGAACGATCTGCCCGCAGCGCCCGTCACGCCGACACCCTGGGGCAGCCTGAAGCGCTTCACCGACGCGCGCATCGCGCTCGGCCGCGCCGGCCACAGCCAGCCCACCGCTGCCCACCTGGCCTTCCAGCTGGCGCACGCGCAGGCGCGCGACGCCGTGCACCTGGCGCTGGATGCGGTTGGCATGACCACCTCGCTGCACGCACTGGGGCTGGATGTCTGGCCGCTGCACAGCGCCGCGTCCGATCGCACCACCTACCTGCAACGACCCGATCTCGGTCGCTGCCTGGATGCAGCCTCCCGCCAGCGGCTGGAGGCATCGCATGCCGCCGTCCCCGACAGCAAGCCGCCAGACCTGGCCTTTGTGGTGGCCGATGGCCTGTCGGCGCTCGGCGTGATGCAGAACGCCGTGCCACTGCTGGCCGCACTGCTGCCGCGCTTGCGCGCCGACGCCGGGCAGCGCTGGACCCTGGCGCCCCTGACCCTGGTGGAGCAAGGCCGCGTCGCCATCGGCGACGAGATCGGTCAGCTGCTCGGTGCGCGCTGCGTGGTGGTGCTGATCGGCGAGCGGCCGGGACTTAGTTCACCCGACAGCATGGGTGTCTATTTCAGCTGGGCGCCACGCGTGGGCCTGAACGACGCGCAGCGCAACTGCGTGTCCAACATCCGGAGTGCGGGCTTGCCGGTGGCCGTGGCCGCCGATCGCTTGCACCAGCTGTTGTCGCTGGCGCGCCGGCGCCGGTGCACGGGCGTCGAGCTGAAGGACGAATCGAACCCCGCAGCACCCCTGTTGAACGGGACGTCCGCCGCGCCACCTGGAACAGGGTTTGCGCCGCGCTGAGCCATGGAGCCTTTGGCAGCCATGTAACCGTGCCCTACGGGTTCATACATCGGTTACAGCCCCGTTTAAGCCAGTTTAAGGATGCGCGGGTTTCAATGGCCTCGTCACGAAATGCTGACGACCACAAACAAGGAAACCCCATGCAATTGACCCTGAAAACCCTCATCCTGAGTGCTTCGCTCATCGCCGCGTCCGGCATGGCCCTGGCCGGTCCCTCGTGCAATGTGCCCAAGGAAAAATGGCTGCCGGAAGCTGGATTCAAGCAAGACCTGCTGGCCAAGGGCTACGACATCAAGACCTTCAAGGTCTCCAAGGGCAACTGCTACGAAATCTATGGCACGGACAAGGCCGGGCAGAAGATCGAGATCTACTTTGATCCCGCCACGGGCGCGGTGATCGAGTCGAAGTAATCCACCAGGGCGCAACGCCTCGGTTTCCCGTTCGCCCGCCGTACGGATGGGCATTTCCTCCCCGCCTGGCGGGGTTTGGCCGTGAGGGGTTTTGAACCTCTCACGGCTCCCAACAAATGGAAGGTGCATGACATGCAACACGTTCGGAGTGTGGAACGGTCGCGTCCGGTCTGGGACCGCTTTGTGCGTCTTTTCCACTGGAGTCTGGTGAGCTGCGTTCTGCTCAACACCTTTGTTATGACCGACGGCGAGGCCGTGCACCAGTGGCTGGGCTATCTGGCCGCCGGGCTGGTGGTCGCGCGCATCGTGTGGGGCTTTGTGGGCACGCACCATGCGCGCTTTTCGAGCTTCTTTCCCACGCCGGGCCGTCTGCGCCATCACCTGAATCAACTGCGCGCCGGTCGGACCGACATGCACTGGGGCCACAACCCGCTGGGTGCCTTGATGATGCTGGCCTTGATGGGCATCGTGCTGGGGCTGGGCCTGAGTGGGTGGATGCAGACACTCGATGCCTTCTGGGGCGAGGCATGGCTGATGGACCTGCACGAGGCGCTGAGCGACGTGCTGATCCTCTCGGTGGGCCTGCACGCGGCGGCGGCCTTGGTCATGGGTCGGCTGGAGCGCACCCGACTGGTCAAGGCCATGATCACCGGTGTGAAAGAGCGTTGGTGAGCGCGGGGCACGCATGGCACACTGCCGCGCATGCCCAGCGTCGATCTTTCTGAAGTGGAGTTCACCGCCATCCGCGCCCAGGGCGCGGGTGGGCAGAACGTCAACAAGGTGTCCAACGCGGTGCACCTGCGTTTTGCCATCCACGCTTCGTCGCTGCCCGAGGCCATCAAGGAGCGGCTGCTCGCCCTGAGCGACCAGCGCATCACCACCGAAGGCGTGGTGGTCATCAAGGCGCAGACCAGCCGCAGCCTGGAACAGAACAAGGCCGAGGCACTGGAGCGGCTGCAGGCGCTGGTGGACAGCGTGGCCACCTTGCCCAAGGCGCGCAAGGCGACGCGGCCCACGTTCGGTTCGAAGCAGCGCCGGCTGGAGGGCAAGGCCACGCGCTCGCAGGTGAAACAGCAGCGTGGCCGTGTGCGCGGCGTCGAGTAGCGGTCCGGCGCGCCGTTTAAGCATTTTTTAGGATGTTCTTAAGCGCAATTTAGCAGCGCGCCCGCGACCGGATTTTTAGACTTTCTCCCATGGCAGGTGGCGCATGGGGCGCCGCCGCCAGGCAGCAAACGCGGACCCGTTCCGCCCAAGGAAGTCTTCATGCAATCCAACCACCAGGAAATGAAACAGCTGGCTGCCGCCAGCAGCAGCTCGCGCGAAAACCTCTATGCCGGCATCCACAAGGCCCTGCGCGCCGTGATGACCGACACCCTGCTCGCGGTCGGTCGCGCCGACCCGTCGGACCCGCAGGACGTGGCCGACGCCAGCGGGCGCGTGTCCGCGCTGATGGACCTTTGCGCCGCGCACGTGCAGCACGAAGACACCTTCGTGCACCCGGCGATCGAGGCGCGCACGCCGGGCGTTTGCAGCGAGGTGGCGCAGGACCACGTGGAACACCTGCACCACATCGAGTGTCTGCGCGCAGCGGCGCAGCAGCTGCCGGGGCTGGACGCCACGCTGCGGCAGGGCGCCCTGCACGCGCTGTACCTGGAGCTCTCGCTCTTCGTGGCCGACAACCTGCAGCACATGCACCTGGAGGAGACGCGGCACAACGCCGCACTCTGGAGTGCATACACCGACGCCGAGCTGCGCGGGATCCACGACGCGCTGGTGGCCACGATCGAGCCGGCCGACATGATGCAGGTGATGCGCTGGATGCTGCCGCAGATGCACGCGCTGGAGCGCCTGCAGGTGCTCGGCGGCATGCGCCAGGGCGCGCCGGCGCCGGTGTTCCAGGCGGTGCTCGATGCCGTGCAGCCGCACCTGAGCCTGCGCGACTGGGCCAAGCTCACGCAGGGCCTGGGGCTGCCTGCGGTGCCGGGGCTGGTGGAGACGGTGTAAGGCGCGGCTGGTCGGAATTCAGGCCGCCACCGCCTCGAGTTCGACCGGTCCGCCCACACACAGGCGGAAGCGTCCGCGGCCGGTCTTTTCAATGCAGAGCTTCGGGCACTGTTCCTGCAGGCGGCGCGAGAGCAGCAGCAGGCGCGCTTCCAGGTTGTCGGCCACGTCGGGCAGGCCCAGCGAGGGATCGAGCCGCAACTCGCGGTTGCAGAACTCGCTGCGGCCGCTGCGCTGGTGGTCCTGTAGCAGCTTCCACAGGATGGCGCCGGCCACGCCCTTGATGAGGTAGGCGTTGTCGATGAAGACGCTGCCGTTGGCGGGGTAGTAGCGCACCTGCAGCGCCGGTCCCTGGGGCAGGGCGGTGTGCCCGGCCTCGCCGTTCCCGCTGGCTGCGGCGGCTTCCGGCTCCTCCTGCATCAGGTCGATCGCCGCGGCCAGCTGGCCCGCCAGCGTGACCAGCAGGTCTTCGTCCTCGAAGCTGAAACGCAGGTCCTGCGGGCTTTCCACGAACAGCACCCCCAGCACCCGGCCGGCCGAGCGCAGCGGCACGGCGAGCTGGCTGTGTGGCTCGGGCAGGCCGGGGTAGGGGATCTCGGTGCAGGCGGGCGCGTCCAGCAGGCCCCGGTCTTCCAGGCCACTGCGCACCGCCTGGCTGTAGAGGTAGGCACTGGTCATGTGCACGATGCGCACCGGCGTGCCCTCGCGCGCGGCGACACCGATCACGCCGTCGCCCAGCGCGATCTCGGAGCCCACACCCGAAGTGGCGTAGCCCTGGCTCGCCACGGTGTAGAGCCGCTGGGTGGCGGGGTCGAGGATCAGCACCATGGCGTGCGGGATGTCCATGTCCTGTTCCAGCGTCTGCAGCGTGGCGCTGAGCGTGGCATCGAGCGTCGTGGCCTCGGCCAGCCGCATGCTGCCGCGGCGCAGCGCGCCCAGCAGGCTGCAGCGCGGCACGGAACCGGGCAGTGGCTGGCCGTCGAGGCGCTCGATGTCGAGCACCTCGTAGACGTCGGAGCCGCGCAGCACGAACACGCTGGCCATGCCGCTGTGCGACGCGATGCCCGCGAGCTGGGCCTTCATGCTCTCGAACACCGGGCCGCTGGTCTCGGTGCGCAGGTAGCGCAGGTGCAGGCGGTAGAACTGCGCGGTCACCGGGTGCAGCAGCAGCACGGTGGCGCGCGGGTGGGCCAGGATGTTCTGCCGTGTCTTGTTGAAGAACTGGAACGACAGCGCGACGTGCCGCTCGTCCACATAGAACACCTGAGAGATGTAGGCCACGTTGGGCGTTCCGTCGGCTGCGCTGGTGGCCATGATGGCCGGGATGGCGCCCTCCAGGCAGGGGCGCACCTCACCCAGCGTGACCGCGTTCATGGGACGACCCTCCGCGCTGCGCACTGCGGGGCTGAGCGCCTTCGGAACGGCCGGGCGGCGCTCACTGGAGTACCTTCGCCCTGCGGGCTGCGGTGCGAGCTTGCTTGGGAGCGGCCCGGCGCGGCGCTCATGGTGCCACCTGCAGCGGCTGGCCGGCGTGCGGGCCGGGCGTCTGGTCGAAGGCCTGCAAGGGCGTGAACTCGATCGCACTCAGGTCGTCGAAGCGGTGCGCCAGCATGGCTGCGGCAAAGTCGGGCGCGAAGCCGATGCGGCCCAGCTCGACCTGCATGGCTTGCTGGTAACGCTGCAGGGCCGGCACGTCGTCCGGTGTGGCTTCGCGCAGGCGGGCCTGGTTCGATTTGACCTGCACCGTGCGGTGGCTGTGCGGTTCGCTGAACACCACCGCCACGCGCGCGGTGCTGGCCACGTCGCGCAGCAGCTGGGCGGACTGCTGGCGGTTCAGGAACACCGTGATCCGGTCGCCCTGGGGGCTGATCTGGCTGCCCACCGCACGCATCAGGCTGGGCGTGAGGTCGTGGCCGCAGGAGCTTACGATCACCGAGACACCGCGCGCCATCATGGCGAGGTGATCCGGTGTCAGCAGCGGAGTGGCGGCGGGTGGTTCCACGGTGTGCAGGCCTTCATGTCGGAGCTCCGCATGATAGCCAGCCCTCCGCGCGCAGCCAAGTGTGACGCGGAGTTCAGGCCGGGGCCTGCATCACCGAGGGGTCGGTGATCACCAGGTCCATCGGAAAGCGATGGCCGGCCAGGTGGTCCTCGATGCAGCGCAGTACCAGAGGGCTGCGGTGACGCCCCGCGCTGTCACGCACCTCCTGCAGGGTCATCCACAGCGTGCGCACGATGCCGGTGTCCAGGCTGCGTCCGATCTCCTGTTCGCCGAGTTCGCCACAGTACGCAAAGCGCAGGTAGGTGATGTCTTCTCCCGTGCTGTCGCGTTGAAAGCGGGAGAGATAGACGCCCACCAGTGCGGTGGGTTCGAACGTGTGGGCGGTCTCCTCCAGGGTCTCGCGCGCCACGCCCTGTTCCGGGCTTTCGCCCGGGTCGAGGTGGCCGGCCGGGTTGTTCAGGCGCAAGCCTTCGGGCGTGTGTTCTTCCACCAGCAGGTAGCGGCCATCGCGCTCGATGATCGCGGCCACGGTGACACTGGGTTTCCATCGGGGGTTCATGCGCGCCATTATCCGGGCCCGATCGAACGGCCGGCTTGACCACCGGGTCAGCGGGCAGACCCTGATGAGCGTCTGCGGCACAATCCCGCACAATGCAAAAGTTCGTGTGCGGGTTGGCGTCCCGCCCATGCCTGCATTGCTTCATTCTGAAATCCCTGCATCAAGGACTTCCCCATGACTTCTGGCGCTTCGACCGAAACAGCCGCAGCCAGCGCGGCAGCACCCACACCGCAGCGCATTGGTGTGCCGCGCGAAACCTTCCCGGGGGAAAAACGGGTAGCTACGGTGCCCGAGGCGGTGGTCAAGCTGGTCAAGCTGGGCTTTGCCGTGGTGGTGGAAAGCGGTGCCGGTGAGCTGGCCCAGCTGGGTGATGACGACTATCGCGAAGCCGGCGCCAGCATCGCGCCGACCGCCGCCGAGCTGTGGAGCGGCAGCGACATCGTCTTCAAGGTGCGCGCGCCCACGCCGGACGAGGTGGCTCTGATGCACGAAGGCCAGACGCTGATCGGCTTCATCTGGCCGGCCCAGAACCCGGAACTGATGCAGCAGCTTGCGGCCAAGAAGGTCACGGCGCTGTCCATCGACGCGCTGCCGCGCACGCTCAGCCGGGCGCAGAAGATGGATGCGCTGACCTCGATGGCCGGTGTCAGCGGCTACCGCGCGGTGGTCGAGGCGGCGAACGCCTTCGGCCGCTTCTTCAATGGCCAGATCACGGCAGCGGGCAAGGTGCCGCCGGCCAAGGTGTTCATCGCCGGCGCCGGTGTGGCCGGTCTGGCCGCCATCGGCGCGGCCGCCAGCCTGGGCGCCATCGTGCGCGCCAACGATACGCGCGCCGAGGTGGCCGACCAGGTGGTCTCGCTCGGCGGAGAGTTCGTCAAGGTCGATTACGAAGAAGAAGGCTCGGGCGGCGGCGGCTACGCCAAGGTCATGAGCGAGGGCTTCCAGCAGGCCCAGCGCGAGATGTACGCCAAGCAGGCGCGCGAGGTCGATATCATCATCACCACCGCGCTGATCCCCGGCAAGCCAGCGCCCAAGCTGATCACGGCCGAGATGGTGCAGAGCATGAAGCCCGGCAGCGTGATCGTGGACATGGCGGCCGAGCAGGGTGGCAACTGCGAACTGACCGTGCCGGGCGAGGCGGTGGTGCGCCACGGCGTGACCATCGTCGGCTACACCGACCTGGCCTCGCGCATGGCGCGGCAGTCGTCCACGCTGTACGCGACCAACCTCTTCCGCCTGACCGAAGAGCTGTGCAAGTCCAAGGACGGCGTCATCAACGTCAACATGGAAGACGACGCCATCCGCGGCCTGACCGTGGTCAAGAACGGCGAGATCACCTGGCCTGCGCCACCGCTGGTGGCGGCACCGAAGCCGGCGGCCAAGCCCGCTGCGGCACCGGCTGCGAAGAAGGGCCACGGCCATGGCGAGGCATCGGGGCCCATGCCCGCCGGCAAGCTGGCGATCGTGGCCGGCGTCACCGCCGTGCTGTTCGCGCTGGTGGGCGCCTACGCGCCGGCCGCGTTCCTGTCGCACTTCACGGTTTTCGTGCTGGCCTGCTTCGTCGGCTACATGGTGGTGTGGAACGTGAAGCCCGCGCTGCACACGCCGCTGATGAGCGTGACCAACGCCATCAGCTCCATCATCGCCATCGGTGCGCTGGTGCAGATCTCGCCCCTGGCCAACGCGGCCGAGCGGCCCAACACGCTGATCATCGCCCTGGCTGCGGTGGCGCTGGTGCTGACCGCCATCAACATGTTCGGCGGCTTTGCCGTCACCCAGCGCATGCTGGCGATGTTCCGCAAATAAGAAGGAGACCCTGAATGTCTGCAAGTCTGGCCACGGTCTCCTACATCGGAGCGACCATTCTCTTCATCCTCAGCCTGGGCGGCCTGTCCAACCAGGAAACCGCGCGCCGCGGCAACCTGTTCGGCATGGTCGGCATGGCGCTGGCCGTGGCGGCCACGGTGTTCGGCCCGCAGGTCACGGCCGCCGGCATCCCCTGGATCGTCGGCGCCATGGTGGTCGGCGGGGCCATCGGCCTGTACGCCGCGCGCACGGTGCAGATGACCCAGATGCCCGAGCTGGTGGCGCTGATGCACAGCATGGTCGGCATGGCCGCGGTGCTGGTGGGCTACGCCACCTTCGTCGATCCCGAAGCGTCCAGGAACCTCGATAGCGCGGCCCACGCCATCCACGCGATGGAAATCTATATCGGCATCTTCATCGGTGCAGTCACCTTCTCGGGCTCGGTCGTCGCTTTCGGCAAGCTCTCCGGCCGCGTCGGCGGCAAGCCGCTGCTGCTGCCCGGCCGGCACTGGCTGAACCTGGCCGGTCTGCTGGCGGTGGTCTACTTCGGCCGCCAGTTCCTGCACGCCGAAACGGTGCAGGACGGCATGGTGCCGCTGTTCATCATGAGCGGCATCGCACTGCTGTTCGGCATCCACATGGTGATGGCCATCGGCGGCGCCGACATGCCGGTGGTGGTGTCCATGCTCAACAGCTACTCGGGCTGGGCGGCCGCGGCCACCGGCTTCATGCTGTCCAACGACCTGCTGATCGTGACCGGCGCACTGGTCGGCTCCAGCGGTGCCATCCTGTCCTACATCATGTGCAACGCGATGAACCGCAGCTTCATCAGCGTGATCGCCGGTGGCTTCGGCACCACCGCCGCCGCGCCCAAGCCGGCGGGCGGTGCCGCCGCCGAGCCGGTGGGTGAAGTGAACCCCATCCTAGCCGCCGAGACCGCCGAACTGCTGCGCGACGCCAAGAACGTGATCATCGTGCCCGGCTACGGCATGGCGGTGGCGCAGGCGCAGCACACGGTGTTCGAGATCACCCGCACCCTGCGCGAGAAGGGCGTGAATGTGCGCTTCGGCATCCACCCGGTGGCCGGCCGCATGCCCGGCCACATGAACGTGCTGCTGGCCGAGGCCAAGGTGCCCTACGACATCGTGTTCGAGATGGACGAACTCAACGACGACTTCCCCGACACCGACGTGGCCATCGTCATCGGCGCCAACGACATCGTGAACCCGGCGGCGCAGGACGACCCGACCAGTCCCATCGCCGGCATGCCGGTGCTGGAGGTCTGGAAGGCGCGCACCTCCATCGTGATGAAGCGCAGCATGGCCTCGGGTTACGCCGGCGTGGACAACCCGCTGTTCTACAAGGACAACAACCGCATGCTGTTTGGCGACGCCAAGAAGATGCTGGACGAGGTGCTGACCGCTTTGAAGAGCTGACCGCGCGAAGAAGCTGGTCGAGGACAGCGCCAGAGCCATCGAGCAACGGCCTTCGGGTGTTCGGTGTCGGAAAGGCCGGTGGTAACACCGGCCTTTCTTCTTTTTGTAGCACTTGCGGCTTCATTTGCGGGCGTTTAGGGAGCTGCGTCAGAATGGTGTCAGGGAAAACACGCGAGCCAACGCCAGCCGCGTGCGCGAAAATGTTGGGTGTTTTTTTGTAACGGACCCCGTGGAGACCACACATGAGCGAACCGACGCAAGCCGTCGCTGACCGTCCCTGGCTGAGCGCCTACCCGAGCGGCGTCCCGGCCGATATCGACGTGGCGCAGTACCCGTCGCTGGTGCACCTGCTGGAGGAGAGCTTCCAGAAGCACGCTGCCCGTGCTGCCTACAGCTTCATGGGCAAGGACATCAGCTTTGCCCAGACCGACAGCCTGTCACAGGCGTTTGCTGCCTACCTGCAGGGTCTGGGCCTGGTGAAGGGCGACCGCGTGGCCATCATGATGCCCAACGTGCCGCAGTACCCGGTGGCGGTGGCTGGCATCCTGCGTGCCGGCCTTGTGGTGGTCAACGTGAATCCGCTCTACACACCGCGTGAACTGGAACACCAGCTCAAGGACTCCGGCGCCAAGGCCATCGTCATCATCGAGAACTTTGCATCCACGCTGGAGCAGTGCATCGCGCAGACCCCGGTGAAGCACGTGGTGCTCGCGGCCATGGGCGACCAGCTGGGCCTGGTCAAGGGCGCGGTCGTCAACTACGTGGTGCGCAACGTCAAGAAGATGGTGCCCACCTTCAACCTGCCGCAGGCCGTGCGCTTCAACGACGCCATCGCCCGTGGCACACGCGGCACCCTCAAGCGTCCCGAGATCCGTCCCGACGATGTGGCCGTGCTGCAGTACACCGGTGGCACCACCGGCGTCAGCAAGGGGGCGGTGCTGCTGCACAGCAACGTGATCGCCAACGTGCTGCAGTCCGAAACCTGGAACGAGCCGGTCATGAAACAGCTGGCGCCCGAAGAGCAACCCACCAGCGTGTGCGCCCTGCCGCTGTACCACATCTTCGCCTTCACGGTGAACATGATGCTGTCCATGCGCACCGGCGGCAAGACCATCCTGATCCCCAATCCGCGCGACCTGCCCGCGGTGCTCAAGGAACTGAGCAAGCACAGCTTCCACAGCTTTCCCGCCGTCAACACGCTGTTCAACGGGCTGGCGAACCATCCCGACTTCAACACCGTCAACTGGAGCAAGCTGAAAGTCTCGGTGGGCGGTGGCATGGCGGTGCAAGGTGCGGTGGCCAGGCTCTGGCTGGACAAGACCGGCTGCCCGATCTGCGAGGGCTATGGCCTGTCCGAGACCAGCCCTTCGGCCAGCTGCAACCCGGTGACCAATACCGAATTCACCGCCACCATCGGTGTGCCTCTGCCCAATACCTGGATGAAGTGCCTGGATGACGATGGCAACGAGGTGCCCCAGGGGCAGCCGGGCGAGATCGCCATCAAGGGGCCTCAGGTCATGGCCGGCTACTGGCAGCGTCCCGACGAGACCGCCAAGGTCATGACCTCCGACGGCTTCTTCAAGACCGGCGATGTGGGCATCATGGACGAGCGTGGCTACTTCAGGATCGTCGACCGCAAGAAGGACATGGTGCTGGTCAGCGGCTTCAACGTGTATCCGAACGAGGTCGAGGACGTGGTGGCGCAGTTGCCTGGCGTGCTCGAGTGCGCCGTGGTCGGTGTACCCGACGACAAGTCGGGCGAGGCCGTCAAGCTGGTGATCGTCAGAAAAGACCCGGCACTGACCGAAGCCCAGGTGCGCGAGTTCTGCAAGACCAGGCTCACCGGCTACAAGCAGCCCAAGGTGGTCGAGTTCCGCACCGAGCTGCCCAAGACGCCGGTGGGCAAGATCCTGCGGCGCGAACTCCGGGACAAAAAGTAACCCCCCCGCGCCGCCTGCGGCGTCACCCCCAGGGGGCAACGCGATGCGGCCCGGCGAAGCCGGTTCCGCCGCGTTCTCGAATCAGACACGCCCTCCGATGAAAGTGCTGGCTTCTGGTTCAATGTCGGCATGAACAATTCACCGCGCACCGCTATCGTCGCCGCCCTGCACGACGAGCTCGCCAGCGTGCTGGCGCTGATGCCCGACGAACACCGGCAGGAGATTGGCGGGCGCGAATTCTGGGTCGGCCACCTGCACGGGCAGGACGTGGTGGCGGTGCTCAGCGGCATTGGCAAGGTGGCGGCAGCCACCACGGCCACGCTGCTGATCCAGCGCTTCGGGGTGCAACGTATCGTCTTCACGGGTGTGGCCGGCGGGTTGGGCGCTGGTGTGAACGTGGGCGACGTGGTGCTCGCGAGCAGCTTCCTGCAGCACGACATGGACGCCTCGCCGCTGTTTCCTCGCCACGAGGTGCCGGGTTACGGGCGCTCCCGTTTCGACGCGGACGGGGCCCTGACCGATGCCCTCGAGCTGGCCTGTGTCCGCATGCTGCACAGCCTGCCGCAGCGGCTGGGCGCCGGAACCGTGGCCGCCTTCGACCTGCACCAGCCCCGCCTGCACCGGGGTCTGCTCGTCAGCGGTGACCGCTTCGTTGCCAGCAGCGCCGAAAGTCAGGCACTGCAGTGCGAGCTGCCCGACGCCCTGGCGGTGGAAATGGAAGGCGCGGCCTTCGCTCAGGTGTGTGACGACTTCGGCGTGCCACTGGCCGTGGTACGCACCATTTCCGACCGTGCCGACGATGCCGCGCACGTGGACTTTCCGCGCTTCCTGAGGGACGTCGCGTCGCGTTACAGCGGCGCAGTGATCGAAGCCTTGTTCAACCACTGAGCTGACCGGCGCGAAGTGCCTTCTGTCGAGGATGCGGTGGAACCGGCTTTGCCGGGCCACTCACATCGCCCCCTTGAGGGGGTGACGCCGGAGGCGGCGCGGGGGTGCTTCTATCTCAACCAGCCGCGCTTGCGGAAATACAGCATGGGTCCCACGGCCGAGAGCACCATCAGCCCGAGCGCAAAGGGGTAGCCCGCCTGCCAGTCCAGTTCGGGCATGAACTTGAAGTTCATGCCGTAGACGCTGGCGATCAGCGTGGGCGGGAGCAAGGCAACGCTGGCCACCGAGAAGATCTTGATGATCTTGTTCTGGTTGATGTTGATGAAACCGACCGTCGCGTCCATCAGGAAGTTGATCTTGTCGAACAGGAAGGCGGTGTGGCTGTCGAGTGAATCCAGGTCGCGCAGGATCTGGCGCGCGTCTTCGAACTGCTCGGCACTCAGCATGCGGCTGCGCATCATGAAGCTGACGGCGCGCCGGGTGTCCATCACGTTGCGGCGGATCCGGCCGGACATGTCCTCGTGGCGCGCTATCGCCGACAGCACTTCGCCGGCCTTGTTGTCGGTCACGTTGCCAGCCAGCACCTGGCGGCTGACTTCCTCCAGGTCGTCGTAAATGTCTTCCAGCGTGTCGGCGCAGTATTCGGCGTCGGCATCGAACAGCATCAGCAGCACGTCTTTGGCGTTTTCGATCAGGCCCGGCATGCGGCGCGCGCGCATGCGCAGCAGACGGAACACCGGCACGTCTTCGTCGTGAATCGAGAACAGGATCCCCTGGCTCTTCAATTCGGCGTTGTGCTCGTTGAGGATGAAGGCCACGCGGATGGCACGCGGGTCCTCCTCGTCATCGATCAGGAAGTCGCTGCGCACGTGCAGCTCGCCGTTGTCTTCCTCGAAGAAGCGGGCCGACTCCTCGATGTCTTCGTCCATCGCGTCTTCCGGGATGGACAGGCCAAAGTGCTGTTTGACCCAGCGCCGCTCTTCGGGCGTGGGGGCTTCGAGGTCGACCCAGATCGGCTTGAACCGGGTCAGCTCTTCGAGCGACTCGATTTCTTCCTGGAACAGGCGGCCGTTGGCCAGGGTGAAGACGTTGAGCATGGTGACGCTCCCGGGGGCAAGGGGTTCTGAGGGGCGGGCGAGGCACGCGCGTGCAGCCTCGGGGCGGATCGGAGGCGCTTTCAGCCGGTCCGCTGCCGGGGCTCAGACGCTGCGGCGGGCGCAACGCTCAGACGGGAGCGGGGAGGACTGAAAGCACACAACTGGGGGCGGTGCTTTCCATGCGGAACTCCATCGGGAACAGTGGCGCCGATTATGGCACCGCCACTGCGCTGTCCACCGGCTGCGGTGCGCGGAAAAAGGCCAGCAGTTCGTCTTTGCGGCGCCAGGCGTCGTGCTCGCCCAGCTCCATCAGAGCATGGATGAAATCCGGTTCGAACAGCAGGTAGCTGGCCAACGCAGCGGCACTGCCGGCAGCACCGCGGCCGGTGTCGAGCGCGCCCAGTCCGGTGAGGGTGTTGCGCGTGGAGGCGGGCAGGGCGCCAATGTGCTTGCGTGCGAGTTCGTCGAGCGAAAAACTGGGTTGCAGCGCCAGCACATTCACCGGCCGGTACGGCAGTGCAGCGGCGAGCTCGGGGGGTAGCCGGGCCAGGGTCTCGCTCACGCGCTGGACCTGCTCCACGTCGGATTGCAGCGTGTCATGAAACACGCTGGCCATGGCGTGGCCAGCGATGGTGCCGGCGGTGGGTTCGTCGCTGATGCGTGCGCTCAGACCCGAGCGCTGCGGCTGGCCCACACCGAGGACCAGCACCCGGCGCGCACCGAAGTGGATGGCTGGCGACAAGGGCGAAAGCTGGCGCATGGAGCCGTCGCCGAAATGCTCCTTGTGTCCTTCGACCCAGAGCGGCACGGCGGGAAAGAGAAAGGGGATGGCGCTGGAGGCCATGAGATGCTCGATGGTGACAGGCTGGAACGTGGCGCGCCGCCCGGGTCGGTGCCAGGGCTGGACCGGGTGGTCGGGCCGGGTCTGGCAGAACGTCCAGTGCTCTCCCGTGGTGTAGCTCGACGCCGAGATGCCCAGCACGTCGATGTGGCCCTGTTCGAGTGCGCGCTCCACGCCGGGTAGGTCGATGGCCTGGTGCAGCGTATCCACCAGTGGCAGCGTGTCCAGCAGGGCGCGGTGCCGTTTCACCTGGCGCGCCAGGGTCAGGCCCGCAACCACCCGGTTCGCGCGCACCCAGCCGGGCGCGTCGAGCCGGTAGACCAGGTCCGAACGCAGGCCGCTCCAAAAGGCCGCCAGCTCCGGCAGGGCGTCCAGCCCCTGCCCGGCGCGGCCCGCCAGGTAGCTCGCGTTGAGGGCGCCGGCCGAGGTGCCGAACAACCACCGGAAGGGAAAGCTCCGGACGTCGGGCCCGCTGGCCGCCAGCATCGCGGCCACCGTCTTGAGCACACCCGCCTGGTAGGCCGTGCGCGCGCCACCACCCATCAGCACCAGGGCGCAGGCGCTTTCCGGTGCTTCGGGCGTACCGATGTCCAGCAGGTTGCGTGTGATCAGCGTATCGAGGGACACGGTGGGTGGAATGACCTGGGAGCGGGCGCTGGTTGTTCGGGGGGATACAGTCTGCTGTTGACCAAAATCATGACACATCCCCACCTCACACCCCGGCGCGAGCTCTGGCTGTTGCTGACCATCGCGGGCATCCAGTTCACCCACATCCTGGATTTCATGATCATGATGCCGCTCGGTCCGCAGTTCACGCGGCTGTTTGGCATCAGTGACGCACAGTTCGGCCTGCTGGTCTCGGCCTACACACTGTCGGCTGGCGTGTCGGGTCTGGCCGCCGCCACCTATGTGGACCGTTTCGACCGCAAGCGCCTGCTGCTCACGCTCTACGTCCTGTTTGCGCTGGCCACGCTGGCTTGCGGGCTGGCGCCTGGCTACGGCTTCCTCATGCTCGCGCGGGTGGCTGCCGGCATGTTCGGCGGCGTGCTTTCGGCGCTGTCGCAGACCATCGTGGCCGACGTGGTGCCCTTTGAACGACGTGGCCGAGCCATGGGCATCGTGATGTCGTCGTTTTCGGTGTCCACCGTCGCCGGCGTGCCGTTGGGCCTGTTTCTGGCCAGCCATCTGGGCTGGCAGGCGCCCTTCATCGGCATCGCCGGGCTCAGCGCGCTGCTCGCGCTGGGGGCGGCTTTGACGATGCCCGCCCTCAACCACCACCTGTTCGTCAAAGACCGGCCATCCATCTGGCGCGGTATCGGCATGGTGCTGGCCGAGCCCAACCACCAGCGCGCCTTTGTCTTTTCCGCCCTGCTGATGTTCACCGGTTTCACCGTCCTGCCCTACATCACCATTTACATGCAGGCCAACGTGGGTCTGCTGCCGGCCCAGATACCGTATCTTTACTTGTGCGGGGGCCTGGCCACGTTGTTCACTGCCCGGCTGTTTGGCCGGCTGGCCGACCGCCTGGGCAAGGTGCGCACCTTTACCGTGCTCGCGCTGGCCGTGATCGTGCCCATGCTGGCCACCACCCTCATGCCCCAATGGCCACTGTGGGCGGTGCTGGTTGTGTCCACCGGCCTGTTCATCTTCATGAGCGGACGCATGATTCCGGGCATGGCCCTGGTCACTGGCGCCGCCAACCCTGCGCTGCGCGGTACCTTCATGGCCCTCAATGCCTCGGTCCAGTCGGCGGCCATGGGGCTGGCCTCATTCGTGGGCGGTCTCATCATCAGCCGCGATGCGGCTGGCCTGGTTCAGCATTACTGGATATCCGGGCTGCTGGGCGCTTGCGCCAGCCTGGCTGCGATCTGGATGGCGCGCCGCTTGCGTGTACACAGTGCCGTCACGGTGCATCTGCCGGCGGCGTGAGCGGGCTGCCTTTCGTCATCTGCCGCCGCGGGCCGCTTTTTCATGCTTTGTTGCAGTGCAGGCTTGCGCCGGTGGGCGTTCATGGGCATAGTGGGTTCAAGACATCCCCGTGGCCGTCGGGGGCTCTGGCCCCAGGCGGCTTGTGTCAACCCGGAGCATTAGGAGGCTCTTGTATGAACCTGACGATCAGCGGTCACCACCTCGAAGTCACGCCCGCTCTGCGTGGCTATGTAACCAGCAAGCTCGAACGCATATCCCGACACTTCGACCAGGTGGTCGATATCAAGGTGCTGCTGACAGTGGACAATTTGAAAGAGAAAGACATGCGACAGCGCGCGGAATGCAACATCCATGTCAAAGGCAAGGATCTGTTTGCTGAAAGCGCCCATGCCGATCTGTACGCGGCGGTGGACGAGCTTGCCGACAAGCTGGACCGTCAGGTGTTGCGATACAAGGACAAGAGCCAGGATCACCACCACGATCCGGCAAAACGCCTGATGTGACGGCAGTCCTGGGCTGCTCCGATCCAGCTCTGCAAAAATGCTGCGATGCAGCAAGCCGCTTGGAAAGTCAAGCGGCTTTTTTGTGCCCGCAGTCTAGCCAAGGCGGCCCAACTCGGCATAATTTGCGGTCCAAGAGGCCCACATGAACCGACTATCTGCCATATTGCCCGCAACGCAAGTGCTCGTCAGCGTGGACGCGACCAGCAAGAAACGCGCGTTTGAAGAAGCGGGCTTGCTGTTTGAAACCTTGCACGGACTCAACCGTGCACTGATCACCGACAGCCTGTTCGCGCGTGAGCGCCTCGGTTCCACCGGTCTGGGGCATGGCGTGGCCATCCCCCACGGTCGCATCAAGGGCTTGAAACAGCCGCTCGCCGCCGTGTTCCAGCTGGCGAGTCCGATCGGCTTTGACGCGCCGGACGAGCAGCCCGTGCAGCTCATGATCTTCCTGCTGGTGCCCGAGGCGGCCACGCAAAAGCACCTGGAAATCCTCTCCGAGATCGCCGAACTGCTGAGCGACAGTGCACTGCGCGAGCAAATGAAGACCTCCGGTGAGTCGTCGGCCCTGCACGGGCTGATCACCAGCTGGCAGTCTGCCCACGCAGCTGCTTGAATGTTCAGCACACGCCGCCGATGCGCGGATTGCACGGCTCTTGCAGTGCCGGGGTGTTCCTTGGGCAGCAGCCCATGGAATCGCCAGTGGGCGCTTCGCACGGCATCCTGGTGACCTGACATGAAGCCCACCGTCGTCAGCGCCGATGTCCTGTTCGAGGACCACCGCGAGGCCCTGAAGTGGCAGTGGATTGCGGGCCTGGGCGCTTCGGAGCGGCGGTTTGACGAGGTGGCCATCCGGGAGGCCCGTTCCGGCGCCGATCTGGTCGGTTACCTCAACTACATCCATCCCTACCGTGTGCAGGTCTTTGGTGAACGCGAGGTCGCCTACCTGACGGGCCCCAGCCCCGACGACAACCGCCGCCGCGTGGCGCGCATCGTGACGCTGGAACCTCCCGTGCTGGTGGTGGCCGATGGCCAGACAGCGCCCGATGCGCTCATGGCAATGTGCGAGCGGGCGCAGATCCCCATGTTCGCGACGCCCGAGCCAGCGGCGTTTGTCGTTGACGTGTTGCGCGCCTACCTGTCCCGCCACTTCGCCGATCGCGCCTCCATGCACGGCGTGTTCATGGACATCCTTGGCATGGGCGTGCTGATCACCGGCGAGTCGGGTCTGGGCAAGAGTGAGTTGGGTCTGGAACTGATTTCGCGCGGCCATGGCCTGGTCGCCGACGACGCGGTGGACCTGTATCGCATCAACCAGACCAGCATTGAGGGTCGCTGTCCCGAGCTGCTGCAGAACCTGCTGGAGGTGCGCGGGATCGGTCTGCTCGACATCAAGGCCATCTTTGGCGAAACGGCGGTGCGCCGCAAGATGCGGCTCACGCTGATCGTGCACCTGGTGCGCAAGGAAACGATGGAGCGGGACTACGACCGCATGCCGCACGAACCGCTCTACCAGGATGTCCTGGGCGTTCCGGTGCGCAAGGCGGTGATCCAGGTGGTGGCCGGTCGCAACATCGCGGTATTGGTGGAGGCCGCGGTGCGCAACACCATCCTGCAGTTGCGCGGCATCGACACCTACCAGGAGTTCGTGTCCCGCCACCGCGCCGCCATGTCGCGCGGGGAATAAGCGGGTCGCCCCCCGCGGCTTCGCTCCCAATGGGGACAACAGCTGTGGCCTGGCAAGGCCGGCTCCACAGCGGTTCCGGACAATGGCCGCGGCGGTACGAAGCCGTTCAGTCCCTGGCTTTTGCGCGGTAGGGGCAGTCGGTCTTGCTGCAGGTGGCGTAGAGCGACAGCGCGTGTTCCTGGAGGATGAAGCCGCGCGTCTTGGCCACCATCTGCTGCCGCTTCTCAATCTCCGGGTCGTAAAACTCCTCGACCCGACCGCAATCCAGGCAGACCAGGTGGTCGTGGTGCTGGCCCTCGTTGAGCTCGTAGACCGCCTTGCCTGACTCGAAGTTGCTGCGCGTGAGCAGACCCGCCTGTTCGAACTGCATCAGCACCCGGTAGACCGTCGCCAGACCGATGTCCGACCGGTCTTCCAGCAACACCCGGTAGACGTCTTCAGCGGTCATGTGGCGCTGCTTGGCGTTCTGGAAAACTTCGAGAATCTTCAGGCGCGGCAGCGTGGCCTTGAGTCCCGTGCTTTTCAGTTCTTCGATGTTGGTCATGGCGAGGGGTATCAAGGGGGCCGAAAAGGAGCCTTCGCAACAGACGAAGCCCATGCCGCGCAGCGCTGGGGCTGGCCTGCACCGGGACGACCCCCGGGGCTACAATGACCGGATCATATCGTCAGCGCCTCGCTTGCGGTATCCGCCCGATGTTCGCCACGCCCGTGCGCGGCTTTCCAGTCTTGCTCCCATGCACCCAACGACCGCCCCCAGCGAAATTGCCCTCGAGCGCCGCCAGCGCCTGATCCGACGGGTATCTGTCTTGTGCGGCCTGGCGACGCTGGCCAGCCTGACCGCCTGTGCCGGCCTCGGCGACCGACTGCCCAGCATTGAAGGGCTGGTCACGCCCTACAAGATCGACATCCAGCAGGGCAATGTGGTCACCCGTGAGCAAGCCCAGGCGCTGCAGCCCGGCATGCCGCGCCAGCAGGTGCGCGACATCCTGGGTTCGCCGCTGCTCACCAGTGTGTTCCACGCCGACCGCTGGGACTACGTCTTCACCTTCCGTCGCCAGGGGCAGCCGCTCCAGCAGCGCAAGCTGGCGGTGTTCTTCAAGGCCGGGGTGCTGGAGCGCTTCGAGGCCGACGAGCTGCCCAGTGAAGCCGAGTTTGTGGCCTCGCTCGACGTTCGGCGCAAAGCCTCCAAACCGCCGGTTCTGGAAGCCACCGAAGCGCAGCTCAAGGCCTTCCAGGAACGCAACCAGGGTTCTGCCACCACCCCGGCTGTGCCTCCAGCGCCTGCCCCGTCGGTCACCTATCCCCCACTGGAGCCTCAGGGGGCCGTGCAATGAGCGCGCTGCCGCAGACCCTGCAGCGAATTTGTGTGGCGGGTTCCAGTGGCCGCATGGGGCAGATGCTGGTCGAGGCGATACGCGGCAGTGATGACTGCGTGTTGTCCGGCGCGCTGGACATCCCGGGCAGCCCGGCGCTGGGTCAGGATGCAGGCGGTTTTGGTGGCCATGCGACCGGCGTGACCATCACCGCCGATCTGTCGGCCGGCCTGTCGGGCAGCCAGTTCCTGATCGACTTCACCCGTCCCGAGGGTACGCTGGCGCATCTGCGCGAATGCGTGAAGCACGGCGTCAACGCGGTCATCGGCACCACCGGGTTCACCGATGAGCAGAAGGCCGGCATCGCTGAAGCGGCGAAGTCGATCGCGATCGTCATGGCGCCCAACATGAGTGTGGGCGTGAACGTCACGCTGAAATTGCTGGAGATGGCGGCCAAGGCGCTGTCCACCGGCTACGACATCGAAATCATCGAGGCGCACCACCGCCACAAGGTGGACGCGCCCAGCGGCACGGCGCTCAAGATGGGCGAAGTGATCGCCGGGGCGCTGGGCCGCGACCTGAAGGACTGCGCCGTCTATGCCCGTGAGGGCGTGACCGGCGAGCGCGACCCGTCGAGCATCGGTTTCGCCACCATCCGCGGTGGCGACATCGTGGGCGACCACACGGTGCTGTTTGCCGGTACCGGCGAGCGCATCGAGATCACCCACAAGTCGAGCAGCCGCGCCACCTATGCCCAGGGCAGCCTGCGGGCGGTGCGCTTCCTCGCCGGCCGGAAGTCCGGCTTGTACGACATGTTCGACGTGCTCGGCCTGCGCTGAGCGGTCCGGCCCAGGGCAACCCGCTGTGAGCGTCTGGCAAACCGTGCTGGAGGGCGATGCGCTCAGCCGCAGTGTGGCCCTGCTGCTGCTGGCCATGTCCGTGGGGAGCTGGGTGGTGATCCTCTGGAAAGGCTGGCTGCTGCGCTGCGCCCTGACGAATGTGAACCTCTCGACCGCGGCCTTCTGGCAGTCCGCGCACCTGGACGATGCGCAGCAGCGTCTGGCCGTGCTGGATGGACAGCGGCTGGTGTTGCCGCTGCTGCAGGCGGCCCGGTCTTTAGAGCAGGCAACCCCGCAGACACTGGCCGTGGCAGGCGACCGTTCGCAGCAGCTCACGCGCGTGTTGCGCGACGCCTTGCACCGCGTGTTGCACCGACTGCAGTATGGCCAGGTGCTGCTGGCCACGGTCGGCTCGACCGCCCCATTCGTGGGTCTGCTGGGTACGGTCTGGGGCATCTACAACGCGCTCACCGCCATCGGGGTCGACGGGCAGTTCCGCATCGAGCAGGTGTCCGGACCGGTCGGCGAGGCGCTGGTGATGACGGCGGCGGGCCTGGCGGTCGCGATCCCCGCGGTGCTCGCCTACAACGTGCTGGGTCGCCAGATTGCGCGCATCGAGGCCGATCTGGAGGGTTTCGCGCGGGACCTGCGCGAGTTGCTTGTCCACCGGGAGGTGGCATGAGTTTCGGTCGGCTCGAAAAACCTGCCGGCCACCAGCCCATGAGCGATATCAACGTCACGCCGCTGGTGGACGTGATGCTGGTGCTGCTGGTCATCTTCATCATCACGGCCCCGCTGATGGCGAGCCGTCTGGCGCTGGAGTTGCCCAAAGCCGAAGCACCCGCTTCCGCTGCACCCGAGTCCGAGGCCTTTGTTTCGGTCAGCCTGGATGCCGGGGGCCAGAGTTATTGGGGCGATCAGGCGGTGGACGCCGACACCCTGCGACAGCGCCTGGCGGAGGCCGCACGGCGCAACCCGGCCACGGAAGTGCAGTTGCGGGCCGACACCAGCGTGCCCTATGGCCGGGTGGTTCAGCTGATCGGCATGGCACAGACCGCCGGCCTCACGCGCATCGGCTTTGTGGCCGATCCGGCCTTGGGCGCGCCCGCGGCCGTTGCGCCCGTACGCTGAACCCGGGGTGGTCGGGCCACCCGGTGCCCAAGGCCTAAAATCCACGGTGATCGTGGCGCGGCTCCGACGCGAAGTCAAAAACCCGCCCGCACCGCTTCTCCCCATTCACCGTCACCGGATGCCCGGCCCCTGGTTCATGCAAGAAAAATACGCCCACAAGGATGTCGAGCGCGCCGCGCACGCCCACTGGAACGCCAACGACGCCTACCGCGTGACCGAGGTCGCCGGCAAGAAGAAGTTCTACGCCTGCTCCATGCTGCCCTACCCCAGCGGCAAGCTGCACATGGGCCATGTGCGCAACTACACCATCAACGACATGCTCACGCGCTACCTGCGCATGAACGGCCACAACGTGCTGATGCCCATGGGCTGGGACGCCTTCGGTCTGCCGGCGGAAAACGCGGCGCTGAAAAACGGGGTGCCGCCGGCCAAGTGGACGTACGAGAACATCGCGTACATGAAGCAGCAGATGCAGGCGATGGGGCTGGCCATCGACTGGAGCCGCGAGGTGGCCACCTGCGACCCGACGTACTACAAGTGGAACCAGTGGCTGTTCCTGAAGATGCTGGAAAAAGGCATCGCCTACCGCAAGACCCAGATCGTCAACTGGGACCCGGTGGACCAGACCGTGCTGGCCAACGAGCAGGTGATCGACGGCAAGGGCTGGCGCACCGGCGCCACCGTGGAAAAACGCGAGATCCCGGGTTACTACCTCAACATCACCTCGTACGCCGACGAGCTGCTCGACCACGTGCAGCTGGGCAACCCCAAGGCCACGCTCAACGGCTGGCCCGACAAGGTGCGCCTGATGCAGGAGAACTGGATCGGCAAGAGCGAGGGGGTGCGCTTCGCCTTCCCCCATGACATCAAAGGTGCGGACGGTGCGCTGATCGGCGACGGCCGCATGTACGTGTTCACCACGCGCGCCGACACCATCATGGGCGTGACCTTCTGCGCCGTGGCCGCCGAGCACCCGCTGGCCCACCACGCAGCCTTGTCCAACCCCGAACTGGCCGCCTTCATCGACGAGTGCAAGACCGGCGGCACCACCGAAGCCGAGCTGGCCACGCAAGAGAAGAAGGGCATGGCCACCGGCCTGTTCGTCACGCACCCGCTGACCGGCGCACAGGTCGCCGTCTGGGTCGGCAACTACGTGCTCATGAGCTACGGTGACGGCGCCGTGATGGGCGTGCCCGCGCACGACGAGCGCGACTTTGCGTTTGCGTTGAAATACGGCATCGAGATCAAGCAAGTGGTGGCCGTTGAAGGCGAGACATTCAGCACCGCCGTCTGGGCCGACTGGTACGGCGACAAGCAGCGCGGCGTGTGTGTCAGCTCCGGCAGGCTCGACGGCCTGAGCCAGAAGGCTGCCGTGGACAAGGTTGCCGAACTGCTGGCCGCCAAGGGCCTGGGCGAAAAGAAGACCACCTTCCGCCTGCGCGACTGGGGCATCAGCCGCCAGCGCTACTGGGGCACGCCCATTCCCATCATCCACTGCGCCGAACACGGCGCGGTGCCGGTGCCCGAGCAAGACCTGCCGGTCGTGCTGCCGCAGGACTGCATTCCTGACGGCTCGGGCAACCCGCTGCACAGGCACGAAGGCTTCCATGCCGGCGTCACCTGCCCCATCTGCGGCAAGGCCGCGCGGCGCGAGACCGACACCATGGACACCTTCGTGGATTCGTCCTGGTACTTCATGCGCTATTGCGACCCGAGCAACAGCGAGCAGATGGTCGCCGAGGGCGCGGACTACTGGATGCCGATGGACCAGTACATCGGCGGCATCGAGCACGCCATCCTGCACCTGCTGTACGCGCGCTTCTGGACCAAGGTCATGCGCGACCTCGGCCTGGTGAAGGTGGACGAGCCGTTCAGCAAGCTGCTGACGCAGGGCATGGTGCTCAACCACATCTACTCGCGCCGCACCGAGAAGGGTGGCAAGGACTACTTCTGGCCGCAGGACGTGGAGCATGTCTTTGACGACGCCGGCAAGGTCATCGGCGCCAAGCTGGTCAAGGCGGTCGGCGATCTGCCCGTGGGCACGGCCATCGACTACGAGGGCGTGGGCACCATGTCCAAGTCCAAGAACAACGGCGTCGACCCGCAGGACCTGATCGAGAAGTACGGCGCCGACACCGCGCGCCTGTACACCATGTTCACCGCGCCGCCCGAGGCCACGCTGGAGTGGAACGACGCCGCGGTGGAAGGCAGCTACCGCTTCCTCAAGCGCGTCTGGGGCTTTGGCAACAAGCTCTCGGCCACGGCGGGCCTGGGCGCGCTGGCCGCCAGCGTGGGCACGCAGACGCTCTCCAAAGCCGCCAAGGCGCTGCGCCTGGAGGTGCACACCGTGCTCAAGCAGGTGGACTACGACTACCAGCGCATGCAGTACAACACCGTCGTCTCGGGTGCGATGAAGATGCTCAACGCGCTGGACGACTTCAAGGGCGACGGCTCGGCCGGTGACAACGCCGCGCTGGCCGAAGGCTTCGGCATCCTGCTGCGCTGCATTTACCCGGCCACGCCGCACATCGCGCACAGCCTCTGGACCGAACTCGGCTTCGCCGCTGCTGCGGGCGAACTGCTCGACGCACCATGGCCGCAGGCCGACGAGGCCGCGCTGCAACGCGACGAGATCGAGCTCATGCTGCAGATCAACGGCAAGCTGCGTGGCAGCGTCACCGTGCCGGCCAGCGCCGACAAGGCCACCATCGAAGCCGCGGCCCTGGCCAGCGAGGCTTTCGTCAAGCAGGCCAATGGCGCCGCGCCGAAGAAGGTGGTGGTGGTGCCGGGCCGTCTGGTCAACGTGGTGGTCTGAGGCGCTCCCCGATGACGTGCACCTCACAGCGCTCCAGCCGCCGTCCGCAGGACGCCACCACCCCTCCAGGCGGGGCGGTTTCGCGCCGGCATCTGCTGCTGCGCACAGCGGCGGCTGGCAGCCTGGCGCTGCTGCTGGCGTTGTCGGGCTGTGGATTTGCACTGCGCCAGGCGCCGTCCTTCGCGTTTGAGTCCCTGCGCTTCGAAGGCGGTGAGAGCACCGCCGTGGCGAACGAGCTGCGCCGTGCGCTGGAGGGCGCGGGCGTGCGGGTGTTCACGGCCTCGGTGCCTGCCAGCCCCGAAGGGGAGACCGGCCAGGTCGTGCTGCGGGTCCTGACCGATCAGCGAGAGCGTTCGGTGGTCGGCCAGACCGCTTCGGGCCAGGTGCGCGAACTCCAGTTGCGCACGCGCTTCCGCTTCGCTCTGGTCAACGCCGCGGGCAAGCCGCTGCTGGAGCAGACCGAGCTGCTGCTGGAGCGCGACATCAGCTTCACCGAGAGCGCGGTGCTGGCCAAGGAAGCCGAGGAGGCCCTGCTGTTCCGCGACATGCAGAGCGACATCGTGCAACAGGTCATGCGACGGCTTGCCGCGGTGGCGACGCTGTAGCGCACCATGCAGGTCGCCGCCCCGCAACTCGCCGCTCAGCTGCAGCGCGGCTTGAAGAGCCTCTACACGCTGCACGGTGACGAACCGCTGCTGATCCAGGAGGCGGCCGACGCCATCCGCGCCGTGGCGCGTGCGCAGGGCTACACGGAGCGCACCGTGCACACCGCGGCCGGCGCGCATTTCGACTGGAGCGAAGTGCTCGCCAGCGGCGGCTCGCTGAGCCTGTTTGCCGACCGGCAGATGGTCGAAATCCGCGTGCCATCGGGCAAGCCGGGCAAGGACGGTTCGCAGGTTCTGCAGCAGATCGCGCAGGCCGCCCAGGGCAACGACAGCACGCTCACGCTGGTGATCCTGCCCCGCCTCGACGGTCCCACGCTCAAGGGCGCCTGGTTTGGTGCGCTCGACAGCTTCGGTGTGACGGTGAAGGTGGACTCGGTGGAGCGCCAGGCCCTGCCGCAGTGGATCGCGCAGCGTCTGCAGCAGCAGGGACAGCGGGTGGCGGCAGGCGAAGAAGGGCAGCGCACCCTGCAGTTTTTTGCCGACCGGGTGGAGGGCAACCTGCTGGCCGCGCACCAGGAGATCCAGAAGCTCGGCCTGCTGTACCCGGCGGGCGAACTCGGCTTCGAGCAGGTTGAAAGCGCCGTGCTCAATGTGGCGCGTTACACCGCTTTCAAGCTCGCCGAAGCCGTGCTGGCGGGCCAGGTGCTGCGCGTGCAGCGCATGCTCGACGGCCTGCAGGCCGAAGGCGAGGCGGCGGTGCTGGTGCACTGGGCCTTGGCCGAAGACATCCGCACCCTGAACCGCGTCCGCAGCGCGATGGACGCGGGCCGCCCGCTGCCGATGGCCTTGCGTGAAAACCGCGTCTGGGGTGTGAAGGAGAAGCTGATCGAGCGCGCCCTGCCGCTCCTGGGCGCAGGCACGCTGGCCAGGTGGCTGGACGACGCCCACACCGTGGACGGCATCGTCAAGGGCCTCAAGGCGCCAGGCTGGCCGGCCGATCCCTGGCAGGCACTGCAGCAGATGGCGCTGGGCGTGACGCAGGCCTGCGCTCCACGCTGAAGGGTCGCAGGCCGACCTGCGTGGTGGCGCAGTGACGCGGCCTGCTTCAGGCCGCGCTGGTCTGCCGCAGGGCGGTTTCGCGGAAGTCGCTGGGCGACAGGCCGGTGTGTTCTCGGAACACGCGGCTGAAGTGGGCGCCGTTGCTGAACCCCCAGGAGAACGCGATGTCGGTGATGGTGCGCTGCGCCTGCGCCGGATTCTTCAGTTCGCGCATGCAGGCCTGCAGGCGCCGACGCAGGATGTAGTGCGCCAGCGTGTCGTCTTCCGCGCTGAAGGCGTTGTGCAGATGGCGCTTGCTGCAGTTGAGCGACTGGGCGATATGGTCAATCGACAGGTCCGGGTCGCGCAGGTGCTGGCCGATGTGTTCACGGATGCGGTCCCGGAAGGCTTCCAGCTGGGTGGTGGCGTTCTCCCGGCCAGCCAGTTCCTGCAGCGACAGCCGGACCAGCTCGATGATGAGCTCGCCCGCGCCGCGCGCGGCGGTCTCGCTCATCGCCGGCAGCTCCTGGAAGGTGCTGCGCATCGTCTCCAGTGCCACGCGTGAGATGCCCTGGGCGCCGCCCACGTGGCGAGCCATCAGGGTCTCCAGCCGCAGGCCACGCTCGGCCAGCTGTTCACGCGGCAGCATGACGATGAGGTGTTCGACCCGCTCCGGGTTGGCGATGTCGTAGCTGCCCGTGGTGTCGTAGATCGCCCAGCCGCCGGGCCGCACCCAGGCCTGCCGGCCCTGCTGCTCGACTGCCGCGCTGCCCTGCCAGGGAGCGACGATCTTGAGGTAGCTGGTGTCGCTGCTGCGCGCCAGGCGCGGGCTGCGCAGCACGCGGTGGCGGTTCGCTTCGAGCTTGGTCAGCACCACGTCGCCCGCGTGCGAGGCACACAGGTGGCCGTCGAAATCGGTGTCGCCGTAGAGGTCGGACTCGAGGCCGCCGAAATGGGACCAGATCCAGTCGCGCCAGACCGCGGCGCGCTCGCCGGGGGCGACCGCGTCGGTGCTCATCACATGGGAAGGTTTCATGGCAGGGCTCCGGCTCGGGGAATGGGGAAATTATGGGTGGCCGGGTACGGCCCTGGGGTCGCCAGGGTTGAGGGTTAACCCGCAGCCCGGTGCACGTTCCGGCAAGCAGCTTGTGCACGGCCAGCAAAGCGGGTCGGCGGCTCCCTGCCTACCATGTGCTTTGGCATTTCGAACACAACAGGAGACAAGCCATGGTCCAGTCCACACGCCGTTTGATCATCAAGAGCGCCGCCGCCACGGTGGGCGCGATGTCCGTCGCCCCGCACCTGCTCGCCCAGGCCGGCCCGGTGCGCATCGGTTACGCCATGGCCCGAACCGGGCCCTGGACCGGCGGCGCGCAGGTCAGCCAGGAACCCAACTACCTGCTGTGGGCCGAGCAGCAGAACGCTGCGGGCGGCCTGAATGTGAAGGGCGTGAAGCGCCCGATCGAGCTCATCAGCTACGACGATCGCAGCGAGGTCGAGACCTGCGTGCGCACCTACGAAAAGCTCATGGGCAGCGACAAGGTGGACCTGGTGCTGGCGCCTTGGGGCAGCAACGCCAACTTTGCGGTCGCCCCGCTGGCCAACCGGTTCGGCTACCCGTTTCTCGCCCCCACCGCGCTGTCCAAGCGGCTGGTCGACATGAAGCTGCCTTATTTCTTCCTGCTGCTGCAGCAGCCCGCGCCCATGACGAATGCGCTGGTGGAGATGCTCAAGGCCAGCGGCGCCAAGACCCTGGCCTGCATTTATGTGGACGATCTGTTTGGCCTGGAGAACTACGCCGCACTCAAGGTCGCGTTGCAGGGCAGCGGCATCCAGATGGTGGAAGACAAGAGCTACCCGGCGGGCGTGAAAGACCTGTCGCCAGTGCTGCGCAGCATCAAGGGCAAGAACCCCGATGCGTTCGTGGGCTTCACCTATCCGCCCGACACGATCCTGGCCAGCAAGCAGGCGAAGGAAGTGGGCTTCAATCCGAAATTTTTCTACGCCTCTGTGGGCACCGCCTTCCAGCTGTATCGCAACGTGATGACGCCGGCTGGCGCCGAGGGCGTGCTGGGCATGGGTTCCTGGAACAGCAAGACCAGCCCCGGTGCCAAGGCCTACTTTGACGCCCACACCAAGAAGTTTGGTGGCAAGGAGCCTGACCGCTGGGCCAGCGGCGCCTGCTGGGCGGGCCTGGAGATCCTCACCAATGCGGTGGCCCGAAACGGGCTGGACCGCAAGGCGATCCGCGACTACGTGGCGGGCACCACGCACAAGACCATCATCGGCGACATCCGGTTCAGCGGCAGCGAGAACGTGGGCACGCCGGGCACCGTGGGCCAGTGGCAGAACGGTGAGTTCGAGGTGGTGTGGCCGAAACAGGTCGCCACCGCCGCGCTCAACCCCAGCAAGCCGGACTGGAAGTAGGCCCACCCCCGCGCCGCGCCTGGCGGCGCGTCACCCCCTCAAGGGGGCAATGCCCACGGACTGGCTGAGCCAGATCCGTGGCATTCCCGGTTTGACCTCCTCGCCCCAACATGTCCTTCACTTCCTGGCTTGAACTGATCGCTTCCGGGCTCATCACCGGCGGCATCTATGCGCTCGTCGCACTGGGCCTGAACCTGCAGTACGGCCTGATGCGGATCCTCAACATCGCGCACGGCGAGTTTCTGATGGTCGGTGCCTACCTCACCTGGATGGTGCAGACCTCGTTTGGACTCTCGCCGCTGTGGATGGTGCCGGTGTCCTTTGTGCTGCTCATGGCGCTGGGCCTGGCGGTGCACTGGCTGTGCTTTCGCCGGCTCTCCGCCACCTCGCCGAGCCTCGACATCTTCGAGGCGCGGGGTCTCATGGTGTCGTTCGGCCTGATGTTCCTGGTGCAGAACGTGGTGTCCTACATCTGGGGCGGGGACCTGCGGGGCTACGACTTCCTCGCCGACCCCGTGCCGGTCGGCGACGCGCAGTTCGCGGCCAACAAGCTGCTCGTGTTTGCGCTGGCGCTGCTGTTCGCGGGTGCGCTGATCGCGCTGCTGCGCCTGACGCTGCTGGGCAAGGGGGTGCGCGCACTCATGCAGTCTCCGGTGGGCGCGCAGCTGGTCGGCATCGACACCCGGCGCCTGCACCCCCTGATGTTCGGCATCGGTCTGGGGCTCTCGGGCGTGGCCGGGTGCCTGCTGTCCATGGCCTACACCATCAGCCCGTCCATGGGTGAGCCTTACACCGTCACGGCGCTGATCGTCATCACCCTGGGCGGTTTCGGCAGCATGGGCGGCGCGCTGGCGGGCGGCCTGCTGCTGGGTGTCATCGAGGCCATCGGCATGCACTTCACCAACCCTTCGCTCAAGGCCTTGCTGAGCTACGTCGTGTTCATCGCCGTTTTGCTGCTGCGGCCCGAAGGTCTGTTTGCCCGGAAAACAAGAAAAGCCTGACGCCATGAACTCCCGGCAATTCCTCATCCGCGACCTGCTGGTCCTGTTCGGACTCACCGGCTGGGCGCTGGCCCTTCCGGGCCTGGGCAGCGAGTTCGTGGTCTCGATGGCGCTCACCTGTCTGATGTACATCGCACTCTCGTCCAGCTGGGCGCTGTTTTGCGGCAGCACGCGTTACCTGTCGCTGGCCACCTCGGCCTTCTTCGGTCTCGGCGCCTACACCAGCGCCCTGCTGCTGGAGCAATTCAGCTGGGTGCAGGTGATCGCCCTCGGCGCCCTGGTGGCGGCGGCGGTGGCCGTGGTCATGGGTGCGGCCGTGCTGCACCTGCGCGGCACCTATTTCGCCGTGCTCACCTTCGGCATGACCGAGCTGATCCGTCACGCCATCAGCTACTTCGAGAAAAGTGTCACCGGCACGGTGGGCCGCGTCCTCATGGTGGTGCCCGAGCGTGACACGGTGTACCTCACCATGCTGGCGCTGGCGGTGCTGTCCGTCGCGCTGTCCATCGTGGTGCGCCGCACGCGTTTTGGCCTGGCGATGACGGGCATCGGTGCGGACGAGCAGCGCGCCCAGACCCTGGGCGTGAACACCCGGCTGGTGAAGATCGCCGGCTTTGCGCTCACCGCCGCGGTGGCCGGTGCGGTGGGCGCGGCGATGTCGGTGCGCTGGACCTACATCGACCCGCACACCGTGTTCAATCCCTTCATCGGTTTCCAGACCGTGCTGATCGCCCTGATCGGTGGCGCCATGACGCTGTGGGGGCCGCTGATCGCCGCCATCGTCTTCAGCGTGCTGGCCGAGACGCTGCGCCTGCAGGTGCCACAGCTCTACATGATGTCGCTCGGCCTGCTGCTCATCCTGTCGGTGCTCTATCTGCCGGGCGGTCTGGCTTCGCTGCGCGCCGACACCTTCAGGGGCTGGTGGCGTGCCAGCCGCGCCTGGTGGCAGGAAACCCGCGCCGATCTGAGCGGCGAGACACGGCGTCTCAAGCAACGCGAAAAACAGCAGCGGGAGCGCCGCCATGTCTGAGGCACCGTTGCCGCGCGGCGGGGTGCCGCTGCTGGATGCGCGCGAGATCACGGTGCGCTTCGGCGGTCTCACCGCGGTGGATGCGGTGGACGCCGTTTTCACCGCCGGTGAGCTGGTGGGCATCATCGGGCCCAACGGTGCCGGCAAGACCACCTTTTTCAACGCCATTTCCGGCGTGACCCAGCCCACCAGCGGCCGCCTGCTCGCCAGCGGGCGCAACCTGAGCGGGCAGGCACCGCACCGATTCGCGGCCCAGGGCATTGCGCGCACCTTCCAGACGCCACGCGTGTTCGGCGACATGCCGGTGCGCGACAACATCGCCTTCGGCCTGAAGTTCGCCGGCCGCCGGCCGCGCCAGTACTGGCTCTGGGGCGATGAGGCTTCGGTGCCTTGGGCACTGCGCACGGCCGACAGCATTCTGGACCTGATCGGTCTGGGCGCCCAGGCCGAGCTGCCCGCCGCCGCCATCACGCCGTCGCAGCAGCGCCTGCTGGAGATCGGCATGGCGCTGGCCACGCGGCCGCGCCTGCTGCTGCTCGACGAAGTGGCTGCCGGTCTGACGGAGTCCGAGGTGGAAGACATGGCGCAGCTGATCCGCCGCCTGCGCGACGAGCTGGACCTCACCGTGGTCTGGATCGAACACGCCGTGACCACGCTGTTGCGCCATGTGGAGCGCGTGATCGTGCTGCACCAGGGCCGCAAGATCGCCGATGGCCCGCCCGCCGAGGTGGTGCGCAACCCCGAGGTGATCGAGGCCTACCTGGGCGATGAAATGATGGAGGAAACGCCCCCATGATGTGGTACCGCGACACCCCCTTCGTGCTCGGTGGCAGCGAGCGCGCCCACCTGAAGGTTGAGGGCCTGTCGGCTGGCTACGGCGCCTTCCTGGTGCTGCGCGACCTGAACCTGGAAGTGCGCCCCGGCCTGACGGTGGTGCTGGGCCCCAACGGCGCCGGCAAGACCACCTTGCTCAAGGCGCTCAACGGCCTGATCCGCCGCCAGGGTGTGGTCACGCTCGACGGCGGGGATCTGCCCGAGAAGACGAACGAGATCGTGCAGGCCGGCATGGCCCTGGTCGCCGAAGGCCGGCAGCTGTTCCCGCAGATGACGGTGACCGAGAACCTCGAGCTGGGCGGCTGGCTCACGCCCAAGGCCGAACGCGCCCGCCGGCTGGAGCAGGCCTTTGCCGACTTCCCCAAGCTGCGCGAACGCGCCCAGCAGCTCGCCGGCACCATGAGCGGTGGCGAGCAGCAGATGGTGGCTGTGGCGCGCGCCATGATGAGCGCGCCGCGCCTGCTGATGCTCGACGAGCCCTCGCTCGGACTGGCGCCCAGGATGGTGGACGAGCTGCTGGGCATGGTCCGGCGCATTGCCGACGCCGGCACCACCGTGCTGATGGTCGAGCAGAACGTGAAGAAAGCGCTGGCGGTTGCCGACCGGGGCTACGTGCTGGAGCGCGGCACGCTGGTGGCCAGCGGTCCGGCCCGGCTGCTGGCGCGCTCCAGCGTCGTGCGCGAAGCCTACCTGGGTGCCAGCAGTACCGTGGCACACGGTGCGGCCACCGCTGCCGGTGCGGCCCATCGCCGGCCCAACGCCCCGACCGCCTGAGACCTGGCGAACCAACCTCCCCTATCCCCCCTTCACTGACCCAAGGAGTACCCCCATGTCCGATCTGTCCATGCTCATCAATGGCCTCAAGGTGACGGCCGAGAAAGGCGCCACCTTCGAGCGCCGCAACCCGCTGGACGGCAGCGTGGCCACCCGTGCGCCCGCCGCCTCCCCGGCCGACGCGGTGATGGCCGTCGAGGCCGCCGCCGAGGCGTTCAAGAAATGGAGCGAGACCGGTCCGAGCGAGCGCCGCATGCTGCTGCTCAAGGCAGCCGACGCGCTGGAGGCCAAGACGCCCCAGTTCGTCGAGGCGGTACCGGCCGAGACCGGTGCCACCGGCATGTGGGCCGGCTTCAACGTGATGCTGGCCGCCGGCATGATCCGCGAGGCCGCGTCGCTCACCACGCAGGTCGCGGGTGAGGTGATCCCGTCCGACGTGCCCGGCTCGCTGGCCATGGGCGTGCGCCAGCCGGCGGGCGTCGTGCTGGGTATCGCGCCCTGGAACGCGCCCATCATCCTGGGCGTGCGCGCCATCGCCACGCCGCTGGCCTGCGGCAACACCGTGATCCTCAAGGGCAGCGAGAACTGCCCGCGCACCCACGCCCTGATCGTCGAGGCGTTCGAAGACGCAGGCTTCCCGCCCGGCGTGGTGAACTACATCACCAACGCCCCGGCCGATGCCGGTGCGGTGGTGGAAGCGATGGTGGCGCACCCGGCGGTGCGGCGCGTCAACTTCACCGGCTCGACCAAGGTCGGCAAGATCATCGCCGCCACCTGCGCCAAATACCTCAAGCCGGTGGTGCTGGAGCTCGGCGGCAAGGCGCCGATGGTGGTGCTCGACGACGCCGACATCGAAGATGCCGTGAACGGCGCCGCCTTCGGCTGCTTTGCCAACAGCGGCCAGATCTGCATGAGCACCGAACGCATCATCGTCGACCAGAAGATCGCCGACGAGTTCGTGAAGAAGTTCACCGACAAGGCCCGGATGCTGCCGCTGGGCGACCCGCGAAAACCCGAGCCGGTGGTGCTGGGCTCGGTGATCGGCATGGGCACGGTGCACCACTGCAACGCGCTGATCGACGATGCGCTCGCCAAGGGAGCCAAGCTCGTGTGCGGTGGCAAGTCGGAGAACACGCTCATGCCCGCCACCGTGCTCGACCACGTGACGCCCGAGATGCGCATCTACCGAGAAGAGACCTTCGGCCCGGTCAAGTGCATCGTGCGCGTGAAGAACACGGAGGAAGCCATTGCCTGCGCGAACGACAACGAGTACGGCCTGAGTGCCGCCGTGTTTGGCCGCGACATCGCACGCGCCTTCAACGTGGCGCGCAAGATCGACTCGGGCATCTGCCACGTCAACGGCCCCACGGTGCACGACGAGGCCCAGATGCCGTTTGGCGGCGTCAAGGGCAGTGGCATCGGCCGCTTCGGTGGCAAGGCCGGCATTGCCGAGTTCACCGAACTGCGCTGGATCACGGTGCAGACCACGCCGCGGCACTACCCGTTCTGACGTGGTCCGGTAAAACGGCCCGGCCAGCTGGCCGGACGGTGGCTCAGCCGAAGGATGGCAGTTCGGGTTTCACCACGGATTTGCCAGCGGCCACCCAGCCGTCGAAGCCGCCGGCGATCGACTGGACGTTGAGATAGCCCATGTCCTGCATGGCGGCCGCCGCCAGTGCGGCGCGGCCGCTGGTCTTGCAGTAGAGCACCACCTTGAGATCGCGCGCCGTGAGCGCGGGAGTGCTGCTGAGCTTGAATTCGAGCATGCCGCGCGAGGCGTGGATGGCGCCGGGCAGGTGGCCCGCAGCAAATTCGTCGCCTTCGCGCACGTCGAGCAGCACATCGGCGTCACGGATGGCGGCTTCAGCGTCGGCCAGCGGGATTTCGGTCACGCGTGCCTTGGCGGCCGCGACGAGGTCAAGGGCGGTTTTCATCAGGGGTCCTTTCGGCTGGAGGTGGCGGGAACAGGATGGGATTGTGCCGCCGACGGAACCCGTCCACCTGAGGCCGGGGTCCAAGGGCGGTTCGCACCCACTCTCGCCAGTGGAAAATCGTGCGAAAGGGTCATCGGTGAGAAAATCGCGCTCATGAACGCGACCAACACCACCGAACTCATGAACACCCTGGGCTCCCAGGCCAAGGCAGCCTCGGCGCTGATGGCCAAGGCCAGTGCGGCGACCAAGCTCAAGGCCTTGCGCGGCCTGGCCGCCCTGCTGCGTGCCAACGTGGATGCCCTGCAGACCGAAAACGCCAGGGATCTGGAGCGCGCGCGTGCCGCCGGCCTGGCCGAACCGATGGTGGACCGCCTGAAGCTCACGCCCAAGGTCATCGAAACCTGCGCAGAGGGTTGTGAGCAGCTCGCCGCCATGCCCGACATCATTGGTGAAATCTCGGGTCTGAAACAGATGCCCAGCGGCATCCGCGTCGGCCAGATGCGGGTGCCGATCGGCGTGTTCGGCATGATCTATGAGAGCCGCCCGAACGTGACCATCGAGGCCGCCTCCCTGTCCATCAAGAGCGGCAACGCCTGCATCCTGCGCGGCGGCTCCGAAGCCATCGATTCCAACCGCGCCCTGGCCGCACTGGTGCAGCAGGCGCTGGCCGCCGCCGGCCTGCCGACCGACGCGGTGCAGCTCGTGCCCACCACCGACCGCGCCGCCGTGGGCCAGCTCATCACCATGCCGCAGTACGTGGACGTGATCATCCCGCGCGGCGGCAAGGGTCTGATCGAGCGCATCAGCGCCGAGGCCAAGGTGCCGGTCATCAAGCACCTGGACGGCAACTGCCACACCTACGTGGACGACCCCTGTGACATCGCCATGGCGGTGAAGGTGGCCGACAACGCCAAGACGCAGAAATACAGCCCCTGCAACGCGACCGAAAGCCTGCTGGTGGCGCGCGGCGTGGCGGCGGGTTTCCTGCGGGAGATCGGTGTGATCTACGCGGCCAAGGGGGTGGAGATGCGCTGCTGCCCGGAGGCCCGGACCATCCTGGCCGCCGTGCCGGGCGCGCATGTGGCGGCCGCCAGCGAGCAGGACTGGAGCGAGGAGTACCTGGCGCCGGTCATCAGCATCAAGGTGGTGGACGGGCTGGACGAGGCCATCGCCCACATCAACAGATACTCCAGCCACCACACCGATGCCATCCTCACGACAGACCACAGGCACGCCCAGCGCTTCCTGCGCGAGGTGGATTCGGCCAGTGTCATGGTGAATGCGAGCACCCGCTTCGCGGACGGTTTCGAGTACGGACTGGGCGCTGAAATCGGCATCAGCACCGACAAGTTCCACGCCCGCGGTCCGGTGGGGGTGGAGGGCCTGACCTCGCTCAAATACGTGGTGCTGGGCGAGGGCGAAGTGCGGCAGTGAGCGCGAACCGCTCAGCCGGCGGGCTTGCAGTCCGGCGAATCATCCCCATACCGATTTGTCGCGGCCCGCTTTTATGATGGGCGACCCACCTTCACCGGATACGCACCTATGGTCCCCCACCTCGTCACCGCCCTGACCGGCCCCATCAACGAACTGGAACAGCGCATCCTTGAATCCACGCCGGTGATCGAGCGCTGGTTCCGGCTCGAGTGGATGGAGCACACGCCGCCGTTCTACAGCTCGGTGGACGTGCGCAACGCCGGCTTCAAGCTCGCGCCGGTCGACACCAACCTGTTCCCCGGCGGCTGGAACCACCTCACGCCCGAGATGATGCCGCTGGCGGTGCAGGCTGCCATGGCGGCGATCGAGAAGATCTGCCCCGAGGCCAAGAACCTGCTGCTGGTGCCGGAGAGCAGCACCGACATCTTCTACCTGAGCAACCTCGCGCAGCTGCAGCGCATCTTTTTCCAGGCCGGTCTCAATGTGCGGCTGGGCTCGCTCTCCAACGACATCAAGGCGCCCACCACCATCGAATTGCCCGGTGGCGAGTCGGTCACGCTGGAGCCGCTGATCCGCAGCAAGCGCCGCCTGGGCCTGAAACATTTCGACCCCTGCACCATCCTGCTCAACAACGACCTGAGCGCCGGCGTGCCCGGCATCCTGGAAGACCTGCACGAGCAGTACCTGCTGCCGCCCCTGCACGCGGGCTGGGCCACGCGCCGCAAGAGCCACCACTTCAAGGCCTACGAGGAAGTGGCCAAGCGCTTCGGCAAGCTGCTGGGCATGGACCACTGGCTGATCAACCCGCTGTTCAACCAGTGTGGCGAGGTCAACTTTGCCGAGGAGAACGGGCTCGAATGCCTGCGCAGCAACACCGACGCGCTGCTGGGTAAGATCCGGCGCAAGTACAAGGAATACGGCATCAACGAAAAGCCGTTTGTCGTCATCAAGGCCGACAACGGCACGGGTGGCATGGGCATCATGACGGTGCGCGATGCCAAGGACATCGATGCCCTCAGCCCGAAGGCGCGCGAACGCATGGCCACGGTGCAGGGCGGGATGCCGGTCAGCGAAGTCATCCTCCAGGAGGGCGTGCTGACCCACGAGCGCATCAACGCGGCGGTCGCCGAACCGGTGGTGTACATGATGGACCGCTATGTGGTGGGCGGCTTTTACCGGGTGCATGCCGAACGTGCTGCCGACGAAAACCTGAGCGCACCGGGCTCCAGCTACGTGCCGCTGGCCTTCGAGCAGAGTGCCCAGCTGCCACAGCCGGGCGTGAAGCCCGGCGCCAGCCTGCCCAACCGCTTCTACATGTACGGCGTCATCGGCCGCCTGGCGATGCTGGCGGCGAGCTACGAGCTGGAAGCCACCGACCCCGACGCAGAGGTTTACGAGTAAGCCCCCGCCCGGCTTTCGGCCGTGACCCCCCAGGGGGCAACATCTGCGGCTCGGCGTAACCGGTTCCGTGGTGTTCCGGGTGGAGTCCCTGCTTGCGGATGAAGTTGTTGCGCCGCAACATTCCAGCGGTCTGTCGTGTTTAGGCGCTGCGCCCCACTGGCGGGGCGCAGACCGCAGGCGCAGAATCGCGGTCTTCCAGACAACGGATCCCGGGCACACAAGACCCGGGTTGATTTGTGTCCAGCAGCAAATCCTCGCTTGCCGCGCTCACCCTGGGCGCCATCGGTGTGGTGTATGGCGATATCGGCACCAGCGTGCTGTACGCCATCAAAGAGATCTTCGGATCCGGCCATGTCCCCTTCACCCACGACAACGTCTATGGTGTCCTGTCCATCGTCTTCTGGACGCTGACGGTCATCGTCTCGCTGAAATACGTGGTGCTCGTGCTGCGCGCCGACAACGCGGGCGAGGGGGGCCTGATCGCCATGCTGGCGCTGGCATCGCAGGCGGTGAAAGACAAGCCCGAGCTGCGCCAGTGGTTGCTCGGCATCGGCATCTTCGGCACCTCGCTGTTCTACGGTGACGGCGTCATCACCCCGGCCATCTCGGTGCTGTCGGCGGTGGAGGGCCTGGAGGTGGTCTCGCCGGCGTTCAAGCAGTACGTGGTGCCGATCACGCTGGTGGTGCTGTTCGGTCTGTTCTTCGTGCAGAAGCGCGGCACCGGCGGCATCGGCAGGTTCTTCGGTCCGATCACCGTGTTGTGGTTCCTGTCGATCGCGGTGCTGGGTGTTTCGCACATCGTGGGCCATCCCGAAATCCTGGCCGCACTGAGCCCGCACCACGCGCTGCGCTTCATGTGGCAGCAACCGGGCACCACCTTCATCATCCTCGGCGCGGTGGTTCTGTGTGTGACCGGCGGCGAGGCGCTCTACGCCGACCTGGGCCACTTCGGCAAGAAGCCCATCCGCCTGGCCTGGTTCGCCATCGTCATGCCCTGCTTGACGCTGAATTATTTTGGCCAGGGTGCGCTGCTGCTGGCCGACCCCGAGGCGGTGAAGAACCCCTTCTTCAACATGGCCCCCGACTGGGCCCTGCTGCCGCTGGTGGGCCTGGCCACCATGGCCACGGTGATCGCCTCGCAGGCCCTGATCACCGGCGCCTTCAGTGTGACCAAGCAGGCGATCCAGCTCGGCTACCTGCCGCGCCTGAACCTGCTGCACACCAGCGTGCGCGACACCGGCCAGATCTACATTCCGATCGTCAACTGGGGCCTGTTCGCGGCCATCGTGCTGGCGGTGGTGATGTTCAGGTCGTCCTCCAACCTGGCCGCGGCCTACGGCATCGCCGTCACGCTGGACATGCTGATCACCACCGTGCTGACCTTCTTCGTCATCCGCTACGGCTGGAAATACCCGCTGTGGCTGTGCATCGCCGCCACCGGCTGGTTTTTTGTGGTCGATCTGGCCTTCTTCAGCTCCAACCTGCTCAAGCTGTTCGCCGGAGGCTGGTTCCCGCTGATGATCGGTGGCGTCGTGTTTGCACTCATGATGACCTGGAAACAGGGGCGCGCCCTGATGGCCGAGAAACAGCAGGCAGATGCCCTGGACCTCGACAGTTTTCTGGATGCGGTGTTCATGGTTCCGCCAGCGCGCGTGGAGGGCACGGCGGTGTTCCTGACGCCCGACACCGGCACCGTACCCAACGCGCTGCTGCACAACCTCAAGCACAACAAGGTGCTGCACCAGCAGAACCTGTTCGTCACCGTGCGCAACCACGAAGTGCCCTGGATCGGGCTCGACAAACGGCTTGAAGTGGAGCCGCTGGGCCACGACTGCTGGCAGGTGTTGATCCACTACGGTTTCAAGAACGACCCCGATGTGCCCAAGGCGCTGCAGTTGATGAGCGGGCGTGGCTGCGAGCTGGAACCCATGTCCACCAGCTATTTCCTCTCGCGCGACCTGGTGGTGCCCACACTGGGCGACGGCATGGCGCTGTGGCGCGAAAAGCTGTTCGCCCAGATGCACCACAACGCCGGTGCAGCGGCCGAGTTCCTGAACCTGCCGAGCAACGCCGTGATCGAGCTCGGTTCGAAGATAGAGATCTGACCACCGTCGCGCCCCCTGGTGGCGCGTCTGCCCCCCGCCGGGTGACGATGCGAGTGGCCAAAAAAGCTGGCTCCACCGCATCCTTGGCTCGGACGCGCGCACAGGAGCGTCTGGTCTCGTCCTGGTCGTTCTGCTTGCCCGCACAATCGCTTGATGTCTTTGTCCCGTGCAAGCTCAGCGGCGTGGTGATCGGCGGTGTCGGTTCTGCCTTCCGGGGCGTGGTGGCCGGTTCGGTCGCGCTGTTTGTGCAACAGTACGGATTCAGGAAAAACAAGTCATGAACATACTTTTCGTTGCCGACCCGCTGGTCACCTTCAAGATCTACAAAGACAGCACCTTTGCCATGATGCGCGAGCTGCAGCGCCGGGGCCATGCGGTGGCGGCCTGCGAGGCCCAGCACCTGCAGTGGCAGAGCGGCCACCCGGTGAGCGCACTGGTGCGCCACATCACGCTCACCGGCGATCCCGACGACTGGTACCACGTCAGCCGCCAGGGACGCGAAGCCCTGCACGGATTCAACGCCGTGATCATGCGCAAGGACCCGCCGTTCGACAGCGAGTACTTCTACGCCACGCACCTGCTCGAGCAGGCGGAGCGCGAAGGCGCGCGCGTCTTCAACAGCCCGCGCGCCTTGCGTGACCACCCCGAGAAACTGGCGCTGCTGGAGTTCGCGCAGTACGCGCCACCGACCATCGTGACGCGCTCGCCCGAGGCGATTCGCCATTTCCATGCCGAGCAGCACGACATCATCCTCAAGCCGCTGGACGGCATGGGCGGGATGGGCATCTTCCGTGTCGGGCCTGACGGCATGAACCTGGGGTCGATCATCGAGACGCTCAACCAGGGTGGCGCCACCAGCGTGATGGTGCAGCGCTACTTGCCCGAGATCGTGGACGGCGACAAGCGCCTGCTGCTGATTGGCGGGAAGGTGGCGCCCTTCGTCCTGGCGCGCATTCCGCAGGGCAGCGAGGTGCGGGGTAACCTGGCGGCCGGCGGCAAGGGCGTGGCGCAGCCGTTGTCGGACGAGAACCGCGCCGTGGCCGAGGCCCTGGCGCCCACGCTGGCCGCACGCGGCCTGCTGCTGGTGGGGCTGGACATGATCGGCAACCAGGTCACCGAAATCAACGTCACCAGCCCGACCTGCTTCCAGGAAATCACCGACCAGACCGGATTTGATGTGCCCGCGATGTTTGTGGACGCGCTGGAAGCCGCCATGGAGGCATCTGCATGAACGACGAACCGGTCACCCCTCCCGCCGGAGTTCCCCAGGCGCCGCCCACCAAGCAGGCGCGCAATCCGCTGCACGGCCTCACGCTGGAGACCATCGTCACCGCGCTGGCAGACCACTACGGCTGGGAAGAGCTGGGCCAGCGCATCCCGGTGCGCTGCTTCAATGTGGACCCGAGCGTGGGTTCCAGCCTGCGCTTCCTGCGCAAGACGCCCTGGGCGCGCGAGAAGGTGGAGGGCCTGTATCTCTTCATGCTGCGCGAAGAGCGGCGTGCTGGTGGTGGGGCGCGCCGGGGTGGCGGCTGATTGCGGCCCCGGTTTCAGTTTCACTCGAAATCCATAGCGGACCGTCTCGGCGGTACAAGGCCTGTCGTGCACGCACCACGGCATGTGGTCTCATGGCTGAATGTCGCGGTCCATTTGTCAGTCAAAAGAGTCTGTTTCAAAATGTATCGGTAGATGCCCGTCTTGCTGGGCGCCAGTGCTTGCAGTAAAAGCTTGGGATCAGGTGCCCATGCCTACTCAACGAACTGCCTTATGCCCGAAACGCTAGATCTGATCACAGCCGTCTACGCCAAGACCGATGCGGGTCTTCAGGAAATCCAGTCCCGTTCACTCGGTCTCCCGCCCTTGGTGCGCCGCATCCTGGTGCTGGTCGATGGCAAGAAGAGCGGCAGCGAACTGGCCGCCTTTCTTGCCGGGAACGGCAACATCGAAGAAGTCCTGGCACAACTGCTGGCGCAAGGCTGTGTCGAGGCGCAGGCGCGCAAGCCTGCTGCCGCAGCAGCTGCTGCCCCGACGGTCCAGGCGGCGCCTTCGGTTCAGGAGGCCGCTTCGGCGGACGTGCCCGGTCTGCCGCCTGCCGAGTCACGGACGGCAAAAGACAACGAGATGGCGCGCAACTTCATGATCAATTCGGTCAATTCCATCATTGGCCAGAACACGCGCATCTCGCTGGTGAATGACATCTTCAACGCGCAGACCACCGAGCAGTTGCGAACCGTCTACCACGCCTGGGCGACGAGCATGTCGGGCCATGGCATGGGTGCCAAGCGGCTGCCGGAGTTGCGCGAGAAACTGTTCAAGGTGCTCTGACGGGCTTGCGCCGGGCTCCTGCCTCAGTGTGCGGACGCCTTGGAGAACATGTTGAGCACCACCACGCCGGCCACGATCAGGCCCATGCCGATCAGTCCGGCCAGATCGATCTTCTGTCCGTAGACGACAAAGGCCACCAGGGTGATGAGCACGATGCCCAGGCCCGACCAGACCGCGTAGGTGATGCCCACGGGCACGGTCCTGAGCACCAGCGACAGGCAGTAAAACGCCACCGCATAACCCGCCACCACCATGGCCGAGGGCCAGAAACGGGTGAAACCATCGCTGGCTTTGAGTGCGCTTGTGCCGATCACTTCGGCGACGATCGCGATCCCCAGGGTGAGCCACGCATTCATGCCGGCTGACCCATGCCTTGCACCGGCAGGCCGTTCACGAACACCTTGAGCTCGTCGGGCTCGAACGCGGTCCACTGTTCGTTGCGGGTCAGTGGCGTGGTGACGATGACCGCCGCGCGGTCGCCGGGCTGGTTGAGCTCGGCAAAATTCACGGTCCAGTCGTGGTCCATCAGCGTGGCATGGGCAAAGGGGTGCTGACGCACCAGCCAGTGCAGTTTGGTGCTGCAGTGTGCCCACAGCGCCTCGCCATTGGAGAGCAGGAAATTGAAGCTGCCGAAGCGCCGCACCTGTGGCACCAGCTCGCGCAGCGTGAGCGTGAGCTCTTCGGTGCTGGGCAGGCTGGCGTGCGACTTGGCCATCTCCTGCATCAGCCAGCAGAACGCCCGCTCGCTGTCGGTGTTGCCCACCGGCTGGAAATGGCTGTGCAGTGCCGGGAAATAGTCTTTCAGGTCGCCGTTGTGGGCGAATACCCAGTGCCGACCCCAGAGTTCGCGCGTGAAGGGGTGGGCGTTCTCCAGGCTCACTTCGCCGATGGTGGCCTTGCGCACGTGGGCGATGATGTTCTGGCTCTTGAGCGGGTACTTTTGCAGGAACTCCGCCATCGGCGACTGGGCGGCGGCCTGGTGGTCCACAAACAGGCGCAGGCCGCGGCCTTCAAAGAAGGCGATGCCCCAACCGTCGGCGTGTTCACCGGTGTTGCCACCGCGCTGGCAGAAACCGGTGAAGCTGAACGAGGCGTCGGTGGGGGTGGCGCAGTTGAGTCCGAGCAGTTGGCACATCTGGAGTAACCCCCCTGCGCCGCTGCGCGGCTTCCCCCCTGGAAGGGGGGACCACGCCAGTGGCCCGGCAAAGCCGGTTCCACGGCGTGTGCTGGAGTGGGGAGTCCCCGCTCCGGCGCTGCGCCTCGGTTGGGAGGCTCGTGGGTGGTGAAGCGTCTATTGTGCTGCGGACTGTTCGCGCTGGGGCGGGGCCGTCTGGGCAGTGTCGCGCAGGTCCATCACTCGGTCAGTTCGCCGCGCGCTCCGCACGCAGCTTCCAGGCCGCGATGATCGCCAGCGCACACAGCGTGGCCAGCATCAGAAAGGTTTCGTCGAACGCGGCCAGCCGGGCCGGGCTGCTGCCTTCGGCGCCGAGCTGCACGCCGTGCGCCGCCAGCCGCCATTCGAGCACGATGCCACACAGGCTCACGCCGGCCGCACCGCCGAGCATGCGCAGGAAGTTGATGACGCTCGCGCCCTGCGGGATGTGGTGGCGCTCCAGCCCGCGCATGGCGCCCGTGTTCAGCGAGGGCAGGATGAATCCCAGTCCGATGCGCCCCAGGATCGCCCAGGCCACCAGCAAGGTGGTGGTGCGCACCGGGTTGCGCCCGTCGATGGTGAGCATGAGCGCGAACGATGCTGCCAGCAGCAGCAGGCCCAGGCTCACCAGCCGGTGGGTCGGCTGTTTGTCCGAAAGCCGGCCCACCACCGCGATGGTGACCGCCAGCACCAGCCCGGCCGGCAGCAGGATGGTGCCGACGAACGAGGGCGAGAGCCGCAGCCCCATCTGCATGTAGACCGGCAGCAGGTAGGTGGAGCCGAACAGCGCGGTGCCGTAGATCACCGCCACGATGCTGCCCATGGCAAAGCGCCGGTCCTTGAAGAGCGAGAGGTTCATCAGCGGGTCCACGCCGGCGTCCGGATGGCGCTGCCGCGCTTTCAGCGTGCGCCGCTGCAGCACCACGAAGGTGACCACGATCAAGGCCGCCGCACCCAGCAGCAGCGCCCCCAGTGCGGGCGTGCCGCCGCGCAGCTCCACCAGCCCGTTGAGCAGGCACAGCGTGCCCACGGTGGCCAGCAGCAGGCCGCGCCAGTCCAGCGCCGCGCCTTGCGGGTTGGCCGCGCCGCCGCCGGGTGCGGTGGCGGGCACGAAGCGCCGGGCCAGCCACAGCGAGGCGATGCAGAACGGCACCACCATGAAGAAGATCGAGCGCCAGCCGAAGCCATCGACCAGCAGGCCGCCGATGCTGGGGCCAATGGCCGGAGCCAGCACCACGCCCATGCCGAAGATGCCGCTGGCGCGACCCTGCTCGTGCGGCTCGAAGGCGCGCAGGATGATGATGGCCGGGATGGGCTGCACCACGCCCGCAGCCAGGCCTTCGGCCACGCGTGCGGCCAGCACCAGCGGGTAGTCGTTGGCAAACCCGCCAGCCACGCCGCCGGCCATCAGCAGCCACATGCAGCCCGAATAGGTGCGCCGGTAGCCGTAGCGCGCGAGCAGCCAGGGCGTGGTCAGCATGGACACCGTCATCGCCGCCATGAAGCCCGAGGTGACCCACTGCGCGCGCTCCTGGCCCAGCGTGAAGTGCTGGCTCATGTCGGGGATCGCCACGTTGATGATGGTGGACGACATGATCGACGCCATGGTGCCCACCATCACCGAGAGCAGCAGCAGCCAGCGGTAGCGCTCGCCGTAGCGTTCGCGCAGGGTGAGGATGGAGTGGTCGGCGGGCGGCGTGCTCACGGCCGGGGCGCGCGCCGGCGCTGCACGTCGCGCCACAGGCGCAGCGCGAGCAGCGCCAGTGGCACGCTGTGCAGACCCAGGTCAAAAATGTCCAGCGGCCGGGTGAGGGTGCCCTGGCTGAGCAGGCGCAGCTTTTCGATCAGGTGCGGCTCGGGCACGATCGGCGCCACGGCCAGCCACAGCGCAATGGCCACCAGCCACACCAGTGGAAATCGGTCCAGCCATCCCATCATCGGTTGGTCTCCTGTTCGGTTGGTCGGGTCAGGCCCGCGCTGAACGCCGCCAGACAGCGTGCGCAAATGCAGGCCGTGCCTTGCAGTCCGGCGGGCAGGCTCGCCAGCAGTTCCGGCGGAAAGCGCTGCGAAACGCACCAGCAGGCCGCCTGCGCCACGCCCGTGGCGGTTTCGATTTCCATCGCGCAGCGGTTGTCCGCGCCGCACAGCGGGCAGCGGGTGGGATCGGGGGCGCTGGTGTCGTGGGCCATGGCGTTTCTCGGGCAGGGGTCAGTGTATCGGCCCGGGACCCCTGTGGTATTTTCAGAGTCCCATGTACCTTCTGCACCGCACGGCCGGCGCCTTTGTCCTTGTGGTTCTGTTGCTGCTGTGCACGAGGCCCAGCGGCGCGACCGGGCCCGCGCCTCGCACCGTGCCCGATACCCTGGACCAGCGCATGATGGCCTGCACCCTGTGCCACGGCAAGGAGGGCCGCGCCACCAATGCCGGCTACTTCCCGCGCATCGCCGGCAAGCCCGCGGGCTATCTCTACAACCAGCTCACGCACTTTCGCGACGGCCGGCGCCAGAACCCCGGCATGGCCCAGCTGCTGGACCACCTGTCCGACGCCTACCTGCGCGACATCGCTGTTCACTTCGCCAGCCTGGACCTGCCGTATCCGCCGCCGCAGACGGCCAACGCGCCTGCCGCGGTCCTGGCACGCGGCGAAGCGCTGATCCGGCGTGGCGATCCCGCGCGCCAGCTGCCTGCCTGCGCCGCCTGCCACGGTGACGCGCTCACCGGCATCAACCCCGCCATTCCCGGCCTGCTCGGCCTGCCGCGCGATTACCTGATCGGCCAGCTCGGCGCCTGGCAGACCGGCCTGCGCCACGCCCACGCGCCCGACTGCATGGCGCAGATCGCGCAGGCCATGAGCGCCGACGACGTGAGCGCCGTGGCGACCTGGCTGGCATCGCAAGCGCTGCCGGCCAATACCCACCCCGCGCCGGCAACCGGCGCGCGCTTGCCGCTGCGCTGCGGCAGTGCCCAGCCATGAACGCGCCAGTGGCCGCTTCTGCCGACCCTGCCGGGCGCGGGGTACGCCGCCTGTTGTGGCTGGCGCTCGGCGCGGGCGGCGTTCTGCTGCTGGCCGGTGTGGTGCTCGTCACACGCCAGCTGCATGTGGATGCGCTGCCGCCTGTTTCCGAACCGCTGACACCGGCCGCCAGCGCCGTGGTGGAGCGCGGCGCCTACCTCGCGCGCGCCGGCAACTGCGTGGCCTGCCACACGGCGCGCGGTGGTGCGGCCTATGCGGGCGGACGCGCCATGCACACGCCCTTCGGCCCGGTGTTCGCCGGCAACCTGACGCCGGATGTGGCCACCGGCCTCGGCGCCTGGAACGCCGACGCCTTCTGGCGCGCGATGCACCACGGCCAGTCGCGCGACGGGCGCTTGCTCTACCCCGCTTTCCCTTACGCCAGCTTCACCCAGATCAGCCGCGAGGACAGCGACGCGCTCTACGCCTTCCTGCGCAGCCTGCCGCCCGTGACCCAGCCCAACCGGCCCCACGCGCTGCGTTTCCCCTACAGCACGCAGGCGGCGCTGGCGGTCTGGCGCGAGCTCTACTTCGAGCCCGCCCGCTTTCAGCCCGAGCCCGGGCGGTCCGCGGTCTGGAACCGCGGCGCCTACCTGGTGCGTGGACTCGGCCATTGCGCCGCCTGCCACTCGCCACGCGACGCCCTGGGCGGCGTGGATGCCGCGCGGGAATTCAGCGGCGGTGAGCTGCCCGGCCAGGGCTGGACCGCACCCTCCTTGCGCACGCGCCATGCAGCGGGCGTGGCCCACTGGAGCGAGCAGCAGGTGGTGGACCTGCTGAAGACCGGCGTGGCCCATGACGCACCCGACCGCGCCGTGGTCACGGGCCCCATGGCCGAGGTGGTCTTCCAGAGCACCCAGCACCTGAGCGATGCCGACCTGCGCGCCATGGCGGCGTACCTGCAAAGCCTGGCCGCAGCCGACGCGCCGCCTGCTGCGGCGCCACCGGCTCCGTCGGCCCAGCTCGCGCTGGGCGAGCGGGTCTACCAGCAGCAGTGTGTCGACTGCCACGGGGAGCGCGGCGAGGGTGCGGTGCGCGCCTACCCCCCACTCGCCGGCAACCGGGCGGTCACGCTCGCCAGCGCCGACAACCTGGTGCAGGCCATCCTGAACGGCGGTTTCGCACCCGCCACCGCCGGTCACCCCCAGCCCTACGGCATGCCACCGTTCCGCACGCTGCTGGACGACGCAGAGATCGCCGCCGTGGCCAGCTTCATCCGCCAGAGCTGGGGCAACCAGGCCTCGGCGGTGTCCCCGCTGGACGTGCAGCGCGTGCGCTGAAGCAAGCGGGTCGGCTCCGTGACCGGGTGTTGACGCCTGGGCGACCCGGCGCGGCACGCGGCGCTCACTACCATGGCCCCATGAACACCCCTGCAGGCGAACCCACACCGTCCGAAGGCCGCATCAGCACCGAGGTGCGTGGCCATGTGCTGCTCATCGGCATCGACCGCCCGGCCAAGCGCAATGGCTTCACGCCCGTCATGCTGCGGGCGCTGGCGGAGGCCTACACCCGGCTCGATGACGAGCCTGCGCTGCGGGTGGGCGTGCTGCACGCGCACGGCGCGCACTTCACCGCCGGGCTCGACCTGCCCAGCTTCGCGCCGCTCATGCAGCGCGGTGAAACCGCGGTGCCGCACGGCCTGGTGGATCCGCTGAATCTGGGCGATGCCGGCTGGCGCCGCCGCACCAAACCGATGGTGGTGGCGGTGCAGGGCATCACCTACACGCTGGGCATCGAACTCATGCTCGCGGCCGACATTGTGGTCGCGGCGGACAACTGCCGCTTCTCGCAGCTCGAAGTGAAGCGCGGCATCATGGCCACCGGCGGTGCCACGCTGCGCATGGCCGAACGCGCCGGCCTGGGCAACGCGCTGCTGCACCTGCTGACGGGTGACGCGTTCGACAGCGCCGAGGCCCTGCGGCTGCACTTCGTGCAACGTGTCGTGCCTGCCGGCAGCGAGATGATGGAGGCCCTGCGCATTGCTGACTCCATCGCCCGGCAGGCGCCGCTGGCCGTGGTGGCCACACGGCTGAACGCACTCAAGGCGGTGGAGCAGGGACCGCTGGTCGCCATGGCCGAGTTCGACGCGGTGCAGCAACGGCTGGCGAACAGCGAAGACGCGAAAGAAGGCGTGGCCTCGTTCAAGGAGAAGCGCGCTGGCGTGTTCAACGGGCGCTGAGGCAAGGTCGGCGATCTTTCAGTCGCCAGGCGCCAACCGCGCCACCAGTGCCTCGCCCCATTCCCAGGGTCCGGTGATCGTCAGCGTCACTGTGGTCCAGCCGCCGTCGGTTTGCAGCTGCTGGTCGGCGTCCCAGGCACCGCCTTCGTCCAGCGGGCCGCGCGGCCCCGGGTTGCGTTTCTCTGCCCAGGTCAGCACTGTCCGCACTTCCGCCAGCACGGCGGGCACATCGGCCGCGCGCACGCTGGCCATGGCCTCCCAGGTGCCGGTGCCCTCGCCATCGTCGCTGGCGTCGAAGATCAGGTATTGCAGGTGCATGGGGGCGATTGTCCGACGGCGAGCAAAAAGAACGGCGCCCGAAGGCGCCGTTGCTGGTTGTCCAGAACGCCGCGGAACCGGCTCCGCCGGGCCGCAGGCGTTGCCCCCTTGAGGGGGTCGCGCGAAGCGCGGCGGGGGTGACTTACTGCACCGCCTTCACCTTCAGGCGCCAGGTGTGCAGCAGCGGCTCGGTGTAGCCGCTCGGCTGCTCCTTGCCCTTGAACACCAGGTCGCAGGCGGCCTGGTAGGCCATGCTGGTCTTGAAGTTGCCGGCCATCTTCTTGTAGAACGAATCGCTGGCGTTCTGCTGGTCCACCACGGCGGCCATGCGTTCAAACGTCTCACGCACCTGCTGCTCGGTCACCACGCCGTGGTGCAGCCAGTTGGCCATGTGTTGGCTGGAAATGCGCAGCGTGGCGCGGTCTTCCATCAGGCCCACGTTGTGGATGTCGGGCACCTTGGAGCAGCCCACGCCCTGGTCGATCCAGCGCACCACGTAGCCCAGGATGCCCTGGGCGTTGTTGTCCAGTTCCTGTTGCTTCTCGGCCGCGGTCCAGTTCGGGCTGGCGGTGACGGGGATGGTCAGCAGGCCGGTGAGCAGGTTGTCGCGCTCTTTCGCGGCGTCGATCTTCTCCAGTTCCTTCTGCACGTCGGACACCAGCACCTGGTGGTAGTGCAGGGCATGCAGCGTGGCGCCGGTGGGGCTGGGCACCCAGGCGGTGTTGGCACCGGCCTTGGGGTGGGCGATCTTCTGCTTCAGCATGTCGGCCATCAGGTCGGGCATAGCCCACATGCCCTTGCCGATCTGGGCCTTGCCGCGCAGGCCGCAGGAGAGGCCGACCAGCACGTTGTTGCGCTCATAGGCCTGGATCCAGGCGCTGGACTTCATGTCGCCCTTGCGCACCATGGGGCCGGCCAGCATGGCGCTGTGCATCTCGTCGCCGGTGCGGTCCAGGAAGCCCGTGTTGATGAAGGCCACGCGGCTGGCGGCGGCTTCGATACAGGCTTTCAGGTTGACCGACGTGCGGCGCTCTTCGTCCATGATGCCCAGCTTGACGGTGCTCTCGGGCAGGCCGAGCACCTGCTCGACGCGGCCGAACAGCTCGGCGGCAAAGGCCACTTCGCGCGGGCCGTGCATCTTGGGCTTGACGATGTAGACCGATCCCTTGCGCGAGTTGCGGATCGCGTCTTTCTTGGTGCGCTGGAGGTCGTGCATCGCAATGGTGGTGGTGACCATCGCGTCGAGGATGCCTTCGGGAATCTCTTTGCCCTCAGCACCCCACAGCACGGCGGGGTTGGTCATGAGGTGGCCGACATTGCGCAGGAACATGAGCGAGCGGCCGTGCAGGCGCACGCCCTTCTTGCCGTTGGGTGCGGTGTATTCGCGGTCGGCGTTGAGGCCGCGCGTCATGGTCTTGCCACCTTTTTCGAAGGACTCGACCAGCGTGCCCTGCAGGATGCCGAGCCAGTTGCGGTAGGCCAGCACCTTGTCTTCGGCGTCGACCGCGGCCACCGAGTCTTCCAGGTCGAGGATGGTGGAGAGCGCGGCTTCCACGACGAGGTCGCTCACGCCGGCGGCGTCGCTCTGGCCGATGGGCGTGGCGCGGTTGATCTGGATCTCCAGGTGCAGGCCGTTGTGCTTGAGCAGCACGGCGCTGGGCGCCTTGGCATCGCCCTGGTAGCCGATGAATTGCGATTTGTCGGCCAGCTTGCTGGTGCCGCCCTCGGCCAGGCCCACCACCAGCTCACCGTCCTTGTTGACCTTGTAGCTGGTGGAGCCGACGTGCGAGCCCTTCTTCAGCGGGGCGGTGCGGTCGAGCACGTGGCGCGCGTATTCAATGACCTTGGCGCCGCGCTTGGGGTTGTAGCCGCCTTTCTTGCCCTTGGCCACCTTGCCGCAGCCCTTGTCTTCGCTGATCACGTCGGTGCCGTAGAGCGCGTCGTACAGGCTGCCCCAGCGCGCGTTGGCCGCGTTCAGCGCGTAGCGCGCGTTCAGGATCGGTACCACCAGCTGCGGGCCGGCCTGGGTGGCTAGCTCGTCGTCCACGTTCCTGGTCGTGGCCTTCACCTTCCTGGGTTCGGGCACGAGGTAGCCGATGGTTTCCAGGAACTGGCGGTAGGCCACCATGTCGGTGATCGGGCCGGGGTTGGCGCTGTGCCACTTGTCCAGTTCGGCCTGCAGGCGGTCGCGCTCGGCCAGCAGGGCGGCGTTCTTCGGGGCCAGGTCGGCCACGATGGTGTCAAAGCCCTTCCAGAAGGTCTCGCTGGAGACGCCGGTGCCGGGCAGCACCTGGGCATTGATGAATTCGTACAGCTCGGTGGCGACCTGCAGGCCGTGGACGGGGGTGCGCGCGGTGGTGACGGACATGGCAATGACCTCGAACAAAAAGGGGGTGAACCGGAGAGTGGAGGTGTCCTCAGGCCGTCAAGCAAGCCCTTGCCTGCGCCAGGCAGGCAGACAAAGCCCATGAGGACACGTGAAGCCGATGTTATTCGATACCTGTATCGGCATTAAATAACTGTGCTTCGATGGATAGGTGACATTTATGCCGGTAATTCTCCGGCGTTCCGGGTTCATCCCGCCGGCGTGTACAGGCCGTGGCGGTCCATGCGCTGTTGCAGCGTGTCCAGATCCAGGTCCAGCAGATCGGCGCTCGCCTGCAGGTTCCAGCGGGTTTCCTGCAGGGCCCGCACCAGGCGGGACCGCTCCAGCTCATCGTGGCGGGTGAGCTCGGTCAGCTCTGAGAGGCTGTCGCGGAAACCCGGCTGCGACAGGGGGGCGAGCGCGAGATCGCTGGACGTGATGGGCCCGCCGTTGTTCAGCAGCACCGCCCGCTCGATGACCTTGCTGAGTTCGCGCACGTTGCCGGGCCAGCTGTGCTGGCGCAGCGTGGCCTCGGCCGACGCGTCCAGGTGCAGCGGCGGCTTGTTGTAGCGGCGCGAGAAAACCGCCGCGAAGTGCTGGGCCAGCAGCCAGAGGTCGTTGCCGCGTGCCCGCAGGGGCGGGATCCGGATGGCGAGCATCCGCAGGCGGTAGAGCAGGTCGGCGCGAAAGCGGCCGGCCCGTGTCATCGCATCCAGGTCGTGCTGGGTGGCGGCGACGATGCGCACATTGATCTGGCGGTCGATCAGGGAGCCCAGGCGGCGAACGCGGAGGTTCTCCAGCACGCGCAGCAGCTTGGCCTGCAAAGTCAGGTCCAGCTCGCCGATTTCGTCCAGGAACAGCGTTCCCCCGTCGGCCGACTCGATCAAACCGATCCGCGGCCCGGCGGCATCGCCGCCTTTGTCGTGCCCGAACAGCGCGCCTTCCATCAGGTGGGCGGGCAGGGCCGCACAACCCACCTCCACGAACGGGCCCTGGGCCCGGGGGCCGGAAAAATGGCAGGCCCGTGCCACCAGTTCCTTGCCCGACCCGGTTTCGCCGCAGATGAGGATGGGCGACACCGGAGCCGTGTCGGACGGTTCGTTCTGGATCAGCGCGCGGATCATCTCGCGCACCGCCTGCATCGGCGCCGAATGGCCCAGGATGTTGTCGATGCCGCCGTGCTCGGCCTCCAGCTGCCGGTTCCTGGCCTCGGACTGCTGGTAATAGTCCGCCGTCCGCTGGGCATGGGCTTCGCTGAGCGCCAGGTCGATCACGTCTTTCAGGCTGTTGAGCGGCACCGGCTTGGTCAGCAGATCGAACGAGCCGGCTTTCATGGCGCTCACCGCGACGGCCACGTTGGCGTGCCCCGACACCATGACCGTGCGCACCTGCTCATGGTGTCGGTGCAGTTCGCGGATCACCTCCAGGCCGTTGATGCCGGGCAACTGGTAGTCGACGATGGCCACGTCGGGTGGCAGCCGTCGGGCCGCCTCGAGACCGGAAGGGCCATCGCTGGCGATCTCCACCGTGTGGTGGTGCTGCCGGAAGAAACGCGCGATGTTTCTCGCCAGTGCCGGTTCGTCCTCGATCACCAGAAGGTTTGCCATGGTGGTGCGCTTTCAAAATGACCGTCAGGCCGCGACGGGCGGGGTGCTGCCGGATCGGGGCAGCAGGATCTCGACACAGGTGCCGCGGGGCTGGGCCGGCGTGAGCTTGAGCTGACCGTGCCACTGCTCGACCATGCGCTTGACGAGCGCCAGACCGATGCCGAGGCCGCCCTCCTTGGTGCTGAAGAACGGGCGAAACAGGCGCTGCTGCACGTCGGCCGAAATGCCGGCGCCGCTGTCCGACAGCCGCAGCCCGGCCAGCGTGGAGACGTTGCACCAGCTGATCTTCAGGTGGCCGCCACCTGGCATGGCCTCGACAGCGTTGGCCATGATGCTCAGCAGGATCTGGCGCAGGGTGGCCCGGTGCGCGCTGACCTGCAGGGCCGGCGTCTCGTCGACCTGCCAGACGATGTGGCGGCGCAGCATCTCGGGCGCCATCTCCTGCAGGCAGTTGGCCACCAGCGGCGCCAGGTCGACCGTCTCCGGCTGCAGCTGCGGCGCCTGCGCCACGTGCACCAGCTCGGTGATCCAGCGGTCGGCCCGGTCCACGGCTTCGATCACGTCGCCGCTGAGCTCGCGGGTTTCCGCCGGGGACAGGCCGCTGGCGTTGATCAGCTCGGCCGCCGAGCGGATCGACGCCAGCGGGTTGCGCAGGTTGTGGGCGACCGCGCTCGCCAGTTCCACCGCCGAGGCCAGGCTCTGCGCCTCGGTCAGCTGCAGGTGCTGGCTGTGCAGGGCCCGGTCGGCCCGGGCGACGATCCAGTAGAGCGTCACGAACAGGACGATGGCGCTCAGCAGGCAGGCCAGCCAGAGCTGCCTGAGCCCGCGCTGGATGTCGGCGCCGAGCTGCACCGGCACCTTGTAGAGCTCCATCACCCCGAGCACATCGGGGCTTCCCAGCCCGCGGATGGGGATGTAGCTTTCGACGAAATACGAACCGTGCCGCTCCAGGCCCACATGCTCGGGTTTGATGTCGTCGGTGCTAAGGTGGTCGCCGTGCACGACCAGCTGGCCTTGCAGCGCGGCGTCGAGCTCGACGTTGAAGTCGAACTTCTGGCCCACCAGGCTTTTGTCGGTGGACCACAGCACCGTGCCATCCCGCCCGAAGGCGTTGGCCCTGACGGGCTCGCGCATCGCCGAGATGTGCGCCATGGATCGCAAGAAGCGCTTCTTCAGGGCGTCGTCGTCCGGCGTGGCCAGGTAGCGGGCGGAATCGTCGGTGATCAGCAGGTTCTGGATGAAGTCCATGCTGACCTCGCCTTCGCGCTGCAGCATGCGTTCGGTCAGCACGCTGGAGAGCATCCAGCCCAGGCCGATCGCAATCGCCGAAATGACCACCAGGCTGGCCAGCGCAAAGCGCTTGCGCAGGTTCAGCGGCATCGGGGGCTGCAGGATCTCGGAAACGGTCATGATGGTCAGCCGGGTTCCAGCTCCTCGTGAAGGCTTGACGCGCAAGCGTCTCCGGACAATCACAGTGCCAGTGCGTCGGGGGCCCGTCAATACCGAGAACTGGGTATCTTGGTTTCGGATCTGCGGTTCGCTGGTGCCCGTCGGACCGCACCTGCGCGTGGCCGCTGATTCCTGGATGCACGACAGCAGGCATTGGGCATGCTGCGGCATCGCGGACCGGCAGGTCCTAAACTTGCTCCGATGAACACCGCTGCCCTCTCACCTGCCCGCCCGCTTCCGCTGGCCGGCCTGCGCGTCGTCGAATTCACCCACATGGTCATGGGCCCCACCTGCGGCATGGTGCTGGCCGACATGGGGGCCGAGGTCATCAAGGTCGAGCCGGTCGACGGCGATCGCACGCGCCACCTGCTGGGCTCGGGCGCGGGCTTCTTTCCGCTCTTCAACCGCAACAAGAAGAGCATCGCGATCGACCTGCACCAGCCCGAAGGCGCCGAGCTCGCGCGCAAGCTCGCGGCCAGCGCCGACGTGGTGGCCGAGAACTTCAAGCCCGGCACGATGAAGAAGTACGGGCTCGACTACGAAGCCCTGTCGCAGGTGAACCCGCGCTGCATCTACGTCAGCCTCAAGGGCTTCCTGCCCGGCCCCTACGACCACCGCACCGCGCTGGACGAGGTGGTGCAGATGATGGGCGGCCTGGCCTACATGACCGGGCGCCCCGGCGACCCGCTGCGTGCGGGCACCAGCGTGAACGACATCATGGGCGGCATGTTCGGCGCCATCGGCGCGCTGGGCGCGCTGATCCAGCGCGGCATCACCGGCAAGGGTCAGGAAGTGCAGAGCGCGCTGTTCGAGAACAACGTGTTTCTCGTCGGCCAGCACATGCTGCAGTACGCCATCACCGGCCAGGCCGCCGCGCCCATGCCCGAGCGCATCTCGGCCTGGGCGGTGTACGACGTGTTCACCGTGAAAGACGGCGAGCAGATCTTCCTGGCCGCGGTGAGCGATGCCCAGTGGGCCACTTTCTGCGACGCGCTGGGCTTTGACGACCTCAAGGCCGACCCGCAGTACCCCGACAACAACGCCCGCGTGCAGCTGCGGCCGCAGCTGCTGCCCATCCTGCGCGAGCGGCTGGCGCACTGGCGCGCGGCCGAGCTGGCGGCACTGTTTGAGCAAGTGGGCCTGCCATTCGCCCCCATCCGCAAGCCCGAAGAGCTGTACGACGACGAGCACCTGATCGCCACCGGCGGCCTGGTCGACATCACCCTGCCCGACGGCGCGCGTGCCGGCCAGACCGCCAAGACCACACTCTTCCCCTTCACCATGGGTGGCCAGCGCCTGGGCGTGCGACTGGACCCGCCGACGATGGGCCAGCACACGGTGGCGTTGTTGCAGGGCCTGGGCTATGCCGAAGCCGATATCCAGCGCCTGCGCGAACAGCGCGTGGTCGCAGCTTGAGGGGTGCAGCATGAGCGGCAGCGCGCAGGTCCGCATCAGCGAAGTCGGCCCGCGCGACGGGCTGCAGTCCGTGAAGGCCACCATGCCCACGGCGGACAAGTGCCGCTGGATCAGCGCGCTGGCCGCGGCCGGCCTGCGCGAGATCGAAGTCGGCTCCTTCGTGCCCGCGAAGCTGCTGCCGCAGATGGCCGATGCCGCCGAGGTGGTGCGCCACGCGCTCACGCTCACCACCGCGTACCCCGGCCTGCGCGTGATGGCGCTGGTGCCCAACCGGCGCGGCGCCGAGGCCGCGCTGGCCGCGGGCGTGCACAAGCTCACCCTGCCGGTGTCGGCGAGCGAAGCGCATTCGCTCGCCAACGTGCGCAAGACGCGCGAGCAGATGGTCGAAGAGCTGCGTTGCGTGGTGGCGCTGCGCAACGAGCGCGCGCCCGGCGTGCCGGTGGAGGTGGGCCTGTCCACCGCGTTTGGCTGCACGCTGCAGGGGGCCGTGGCGGAAGACGACGTGATCCGCCTCGCGCTCGCGTGCGTGCAGGCGGGGGTGGACGAGGTTGGCCTGTCCGACACCACCGGCATGGCCCACCCGGCGCAGGTGCGCCGCCTGTTCACCCGGCTGCGTGTCGAGCTGGGCGAACGCGCCGGTGCGGCCCACCTGCACAACACGCGCGGCCTCGGCCTGGCCAACTGCCTGGCCGCGTTCGACGTCGGCGTGCGCAGTTTCGACAGTTCGCTCGGCGGCCTCGGTGGCTGCCCCTACGCGCCCGGCGCGAGCGGCAACGTGGTGACCGAAGACCTGGTCTTCATGTTCGAGGCCATGGGCGTTTCCACCGGGGTCGACCTCTCAAAACTCATCGCCGCGCGTGAACCGCTCAAGGCCGGCCTGCCCGGCGAACCGGTCTACGGCATGACACCCGAAGCCGGCCTGCCCAAGGGCTGGACAGACGCATCATTACGCGCCTGAAACATCATCAATCCACGCGCTGGTGTGGTTGATTTAATCCTGCCCGTCGGCTAATCTGCCCCTGTGCCCAAACTCAAGCAGCTCGAAACCTTCGTCTCGGTCGCCGCGCGCGGCAGCCTCACCGCCGCGGCCAGGGCCGAAGGAGTGGCCCCGGCCATCATCGGCCGCCGGCTCGACGCGCTGGAGGCGCGCCTGGGCGTCAAGCTCATGGTGCGCACCACGCGCCGCATCACCCTCACGCACGAAGGCAGTGCCTTCCTCGAGGATTGCCAGCGCCTGCTCACCGACCTGGCGAACGCCGAAGCCAGCGTCAGCGCCGGCGGTGTCAAGGCCAGCGGGCACCTGCGCATCACGGCGCCGGCGGGCTTTGGCCGGCGCCACGTGGCGCCGCTGGTGCCGCACTTTCGCGAGCTGCACCCCGAAGTGACGGTCTCGCTCAACCTGAGCGATCGTGTGGTGGACGTGGCGGGCGAGGGCTACGACTGCGCGGTGCGCGTCGGCGACCTGCCCGATTCGTCGCTGGTGAGCGTGCGCCTGGCCGACAACCGGCGCCTCTGCGTGGCCACGCCGAAATATTTGCAGCAGCACGGCCGGCCCCAGACCCCGGCCGACCTCGCGCGTTTCGACTGCCTGGTGCTCAGCAGCGACGCATCCCAGACCCGCGGCTGGGCCTTCACCGTGCCCGGTGCGGACGGCGGCCCCGAACGCGAAACCATCCACCTGCGCCCCAGCGGCCCGCTCGACTGCAGCGACGGACAGGTGCTGCGCGAGTGGTGCCTGGCCGGCTACGGCATCGCCTGGCGCAGCACCTGGGAAGTGGAGTCCGACATCGCCGCTGGCCGCCTGGTGACCGTGCTCGACGACTACGCAGCCCCGCCCAACGGCATCTACGCCCTGTTCCCCCAGCGCAAGCACCTTGCCTTGCGGGTGCGGCTCTGGATCGATTTCCTGAAGCACCACTACGGGCAGGCGGATTACTGGGCGGAGCGCTAACGCATGGCGTCCAGCCGACCGCCCAGGGTGTCGTGCTTTCGCGGCAGACCCACCGGGGTGACATCATCGAGTGGACAGCCGCCCAATGAAGTGGCAGGCTGTCTTTTGGAGCCAGGAGAACCGACATGACCTTTCCCCAAGCAACGTCGAGCACCACCCGTCGGAGCATCGTGTGCGCCGCCACCGCCGTGGCCGCTGCCGCCGCCCTGTTGGCCGGTTGTTCGATACCGGTCTCGATGCCCGGCGTTGGCCGGGCGCCGGACAACCCCGCTTCGCGCGCCTACCGGCGGACCGTCGCCAGTCACCTCTACAGCCGCAACAGCGAGCGCATCTACAAGGGCGTGTTGCCGGCGATGCTCTACGCCATCGGTGTGCTGCAGGTGAACATCGACCGGCGCGGCCAGGTGACGTCCACCCGGTGGCTGCGTGCGCCCAGCCATGCGCCGGAGGTGGTGGCGGAGATCGAGCGCATCGTGCGACGCGCGGCGCCGTACCCCGCGCCCGGTTCGGCCGTCACCTACACCGACACCTGGCTGTGGGACCAGAGCGGCCGCTTCCAGCTCGACACGCTGACCGAGGGGCAGCAGTAGCGCGGATGGGGTGATCGCGTGCTGGCCTGGGTGACGGGACGGGATGGGCCTCTGTGGATGCCTCAACCCGCCAGCGGGCCGTAGAGGTCGGCCCGCCGGTCGTTCAGGTAGGCGTGTTGCCGCGCCGCTTGCAGGGCGCCGCGCTCCAGCGTGGCCGCCAGCAGGCCAGGCCCGCGGCCGGCGCGAGCCAGCACGGTGCCACGGGCGCAGGCCACGGTGCTGAGCCCTCCGTAGGTGGTGTCGCCCTCGCTGCCGCACGCGTTCGCATACGCCACATGCAGCCGGTTTTCCAGCGCGCGGGCGGGCACGAGGATGTGCTGCACTTCGTCGAAGCCGACCATGTTGGCCGTGGGCACGAGCACCGCGTCGGCGCCCTGCAGCGCGAGTCCGCGCACGGCTTCTGGGAACTCCACGTCGTAGCAGATCAGCAGGCCCAGGCGCCAGCCGCGCCATGTGAACACCTGTGACGCCGATTCGCCCACGCTGAACTGCGCGCGGTCAAGGTCGCCATAGAGGTGGGTCTTGCGGTAGTGGCCGATCGGCACGCCGTCGGGGCCGATGGCCTGCGTCGCGTTGAACGGTTTGCCGGTCGGGTTGCGTTCCGGGTAGCCGTACACGATGGCGATGCCGCGGCGCTGCGCGATGGCCGCCACGGCCTGCGCGAGCGGGCCCTCGCGCGGCTCCGCGAGAGTGGCGACCCGTTCGGCACCGATGGCGTAGCCGGTCAGGCCCATCTCGGGGCAGAGCAACAGGTCCGCAGCCTGCGCGCGCGCCTCGGCCGCGGTGGCGTCGAGCCGGCGCAGCGCTTCGGCGGTACCGGCTGCCGGCGGCGCGTAGGCGGTTTGCCAGAGGGCGATGGTCAGGTCTTGCATGCCGGCATCTTGTGCCCGAAATCTTCAGTCCGGCAAGGCCACCGGGCCGATGGCCGGGAACCGTTCACCCGGGCCGGGGTTGTCGGCCGTGTACTGACCGCCGAGCTGGTGGACGATGCCCCACACCGCATTGAGCGAGGTCTGCACCGCGCCTTCGACCCAGGCGGGCGTGAACGACACGTCGTCGCCGGCGAGGAAGATGCCGCGCTCGGCCGCGGGCAGACCGTCTTGCATGAAGTGGCCGTACATGCGCTGGTTGTAGCGGTAGTGGCCGGGCAGCGCACCCTTGAAGGCGCCGAGGAAATACGGGTCGGCCTCCCACGAAATGGTGATCGGGTCGCCCACGATATGGCTGGCGATGTCCACGCCTGGGTAGATCTTTTTGAGCGCGTCGAGCGCGAGCTGCACGCGCTTCTGTGGCGGGTGCGGCAGCATCTTCAGCGCGTCGCTCATCCAGGCGTAGCTGAGGCAGATCACGGCCGGCTGGTCGGGCCCGTTGTCGAACAGGTAGGTGCCGCGCGTGAGCCGGTCGGTGAGCGTCATGCTCATCGTGTCCCGGCCGGTGGCGGGGTCCACGTCCTTCCAGAACGGGCGGTCGACCATCACGAAGGTCTTGCTCGACTGCATGTAGCGCGTGCGGTCCAGCGCCATCCACAGCTTCTGCGAAAACAGGCTTTCTTCCACCGCGATCTGCGTGGTCAGCAGCCAGCTCTGGCAGGTCACGAGTACGGCCGGGTATTCGCGTTGCGTGCCCCAGGCGTCGGTGACCGCGAGCTGGCCGTCCGCGGCCCGCGCGATGGCGGTGACGCCCGGTCGCGTGGCGCCGCCATGCAGGCGGGCGAGCGATGTACCTTGGGGCCAGTGGGTGATCTGCTCCGGCGCATGCGCCCACAGGCCGAGCGGCACCTGCTGCACACCGCCCACGATCAGGTGCTGGTCTTCGTCACAGCCGGTCAGCACCACGCGCAGGATTTCCAGCATGGAGTTGGGAAAGTCCGAGTCCCAGCCGCCGGTGCCGAAGCCCACCTGGCCGAACACCTCGCGGTGGCGGAACGAGAGCTTCGAAAAGGCTTGTGACTGCGAGATGAAGTCGTAGAAGGTGCGGTCGTCCCACAGCGGCACCAGCCGGTCCCACAGGGCCTTGAGGCGCGGCACGTCGCGCTCGCGCAGCGCCTGCTGCAGGTCGCCGAAACCGAGCTCGGCGAGCGCTTCGCTCCAGGCGCCGGCCACTTCGGTGAACAGCGGCGGCAGGTCGGCCAGCGAGCGCGCGTAGTGCGTCTGGCCTTCGAGGTCGATCACCGTGCTGCCGGCCGCCGGTGTGAGCGGGTTGGGGAAGGGCTGGGTCTGCAGGCCCAGCAGGTGCACGTAGTGGTAGAACGCCGTGCCCGACGCCGGGAAGCGCATGCCGCCCAGCTCGGCGATCACGCCCTGACCGCCTTCAAACGGCTGGGAACGCAGTCGCCCGCCCATGCGCGAAGCTTCGTAGACCACGGGCTTGAGGCCCAGCTTCATCAGCTCGTACGCCGCCACCAGCCCGGCGATGCCCGCGCCCACGATCGCCACCTCGGTGCCGTGCGCGCTGGTCGGCAATTGCGCCAGACCCTGCGGGTTTTTCAGCCAGTCATCGAATGCAAACGGAAAGTCCGGCCCGAAGATCGTGACCGGTGCGGAGATGGGGCGGGTCGTGGTCATGGTGTCAAACCAGCGAGGCCAGAAGCCAGGCTGCGGTGCCCCACATCATCAGTGCCACGGCGCCGTCCAGCAAGCGCCAGATGTGCAGCGAATTCAGCCGCCGACCGAGCCAGAAGGCCGCAGCACCGAGCAGCACGAACCACACCAGCGAGCCGGTGGCCGCGCCCAGGCCGAACACCTTGCTGCCCTGCCCGTAGGCCAGCGACGCGGTGCCGATCAGCACGGCGGTGTCGAGCCAGGCGTGCGGGTTGAGCCACGAGAAAGCGAGCGCCGACAGGATGGCCTGGCGCTGCGTCACCGGCGCGGGCGCGTGGCGGGTCTGGCCGTCGTCATCGTTCAGCACGGTGAGCGCCTGCGGCTTCAGGAAGCGCTGGAACGCCTGCCAGCCGTACACGCCGAGGAACAGCACACCGGCGCCCACCAGCGCACCGAGCATCTTGTCGGAGAGGCCGCCCAGCTGGGCCAGACCGAGCACACCCAGACCGATGAGCGCCACGTCGGCCAGCGCGCACACGGCCACGGTCAGCCACAGGTGCTGGCGCTGCAGGCCCATGCGCAGCACGTGCGCGTTCTGCGGGCCGATGGCCATGATGAGCGACATGCTCAGCAGCATGCCGGCCGAGAAGGTGGGGAAGGTGAGGACCATGGGGGACTCCGGGGAAGCGGGTGTGACAGGTGCTGTTGTGCAGAACGAATCGCCAGTGTGCGCCGCTTGCCTCAATATTTAAATGAAGTTAACTTAAACTCATATCACTTAATAAATAGTTGATCAGTTCATGCTCGATGCCCGCCAACTCGAAGCGCTCGCCGCCGTGATCGAACACCGCGGCTTCGGCCCGGCCGCGCAGACGCTCAACCTCACGCTGGCGGCGGTGTCGCTGCGCATCAAGGCACTGGAAGAGCACCTGGGCCAGCGCTTGCTGGTGCGCGGCAAGACGGTGCGCGCCACGGCGGCCGGCCAGGCGCTGCTGGCGCATGTGAAGCAGCTGCGGCTGATGGAGGCCGATCTGCTGGGCGGCCTGCAGGGGGGTGGAGCCAAAGACGGCGCGCGCTGGCAAAGCCTGAGCGTCGCGATCAACGCCGACTCGGTGGCGAGCTGGTTTTTGCCCGGGGTGGCGCCGTTGCTGCAGCGCCACCGCCTGCTGCTGGAGATCGTGATCGACGACCAGGACCACACGCACGACGCGCTCAAGAGTGGCGACGTGATCGGCTGCGTGACCACGCTGGCCGAGCCCATGCGCGGCTGCGTGGCCGAGCCGCTGGGCGTCATGCGCTACCGCTGCGTGGCCGCGCCGGACGTGGTGCAGCGCTGCCGCACGCCGCGCGGCGCCGTGTCACCGCACCAGCTGCTGGCGCATCCGGCCATCATCTTCAACCGCAAGGACGCGCTGCAGGACGCCTTTCTGGCGCAGCACTTTGGCCTGAAGCAGCCGAACTACCCGCGCCACTTCGCGCCCGCGGTGGACGCGTTCGAGCTGGCGATCGAGCTGGGTCTGGGCTGGGGCATGGTGCCCGAGCAGGACCTGGCGAACCGCCCGGGGCTGCAGGAAGTGCTGCCCGGCGCCACGGTGGATGTGGCCCTGTACTGGCAACACTGGGCGCGTGAATCGGCATCGGCGCAGCGCCTGACCGAGGCGGTCAAGGCCGCGGCACGGGAAAGCCTGCCGCCGTTGACCTGACCCACGCAGCGGCTGAGCGTGGGGGCTACAGGGATTCAGCGCCGGGCCGCCCCAAGCTGAATCCGCGCCCCCTCCGGGGGGGGCAGCGACCCGCGCAGCGGCGGAGCGCGGGGGCCATTCCCTCACCAGGCCAGGTACGCGTAGCCTTTTTCCTGCAGCTCCATGACGGCGGCGGCGCCCACTTCTTCGATCTGCGCAAACTCCAGCATGTCGGCATCGGTCCAGCCCACGGTGTGCATGGTGTTGCCGCAGGCGATGAACTTCACGCCGTAGGACTCGGCCATGCTGCGCACGCGTTGCTTGTGCAGTTCCGACACCGGACGCTTCGGGTTTTTCGCCAGCAGGTGGATGCCGGGTCCCCAGACCACCACCGTGATCGCCACGTCGTCCACGTATTTCTTCAGCAGCGCGCTGATGGAGTTGAAGATCGCTTCCTGGTAAGCCTCGTCGGCCTGGTTGAGCTGGTAGACGATCTTGTGCGGCACGTCGTTGCCCGGCGCTGGCGCAGCCGCCGGTGCGGGCGCGGGGCTGGCGGCGCGGGCGCCCGACGAGAGCGCGGTCAGTGCGAGCAGGCTGCCCAGCCAGTGGCGGCGGCCAGAGGTAAAAGGTGTTTTCATACTCCATAGGGTACCCAGAAAGAACCGCTCCGTCATCGGGACTTCCCGGGGTCGCCCGGGGCAGTCGGGTCCGACCCGTCCCGGAACCTAAAATCCCATCCCTATGCTCAAGATCAAACAGGAATTGCTCGACGGCCTCGCCGCCGGGCTGGAAGCCCTCTCCCCCGGCGCGGGTGCCAAGGCCGCGTTCGAATCGCCCAAGGTGGCGGCCCATGGCGATTTCGCCGTCACCGCCGCCATGCAGCTGGCCAAGCCGCTCAAGCTCAACCCGCGCCAGGTCGGCGAAAGCCTGCGCGCGGCGCTGCTGGCGCAGCCGGTCTACCAGCAGTGGGTGAGCGACATCGACATCGCTGGGCCCGGTTTCATCAACATCCGCCTCAAGCCCGCGGCCAAGCAGCAGATCGTGAAAGAGGTGCTGGAAGGCGGCGCGCGTTTCGGCATCGCTGCCAAGCGCACGGCTGAACAGGGCCAGCGCCTGATGGTCGAGTTCGTCTCGGCCAATCCCACCGGCCCGCTGCACGTTGGCCACGGCCGCCAGGCGGCGCTGGGCGACGCGATCTGCAGCCTGTTCGAAACCCAGGGCTGGGAGGTGTACCGCGAGTTCTACTACAACGACGCGGGCGTGCAGATCGGCACGCTGGCCACCTCGACCCAGCTGCGCGCCAGGGGCTTCAAGCCGGGCGACGCCGAGTGGCCCGAGGCCGCCTACAACGGCGACTACATCCAGGACATCGCCAACGACTACCTGGCGAAGAAAACCGTGCACTCCGACGACCGCGAGTTCACCGCGAGCGGTGACGTGGACGCACTCGACGACATCCGACTCTTCGCCGTGGCGTATCTGCGCCACGAGCAGGACCTGGACCTGCAGGCCTTTGCGGTGCAGTTCGACAACTACTACCTCGAGTCCAGCCTGTACACCAGCGGCAAGGTGGACGCCACGGTGCAGAAGCTGCGCGAGGCCGGCAAGACCTACGAGCACGACGGCGCGCTGTGGCTGAAGTCCACCGACTACGGCGACGACAAGGACCGCGTCATGCGCAAGGGCGATGGCAGCTACACCTACTTCGTGCCCGACGTGGCGTACCACATCAGCAAGTGGGAGCGCGGTTTCAGCAAGGTCATCAACATCCAGGGCACCGACCACCACGGCACCATCGCCCGCGTGCGCGCCGGCCTGCAGGCCGCGGGCGTGGGCATTCCCGAAGGCTACCCGGACTACGTGCTGCACACCATGGTGCGCGTGGTCAAGGGCGGCGAAGAGGTCAAGATCAGCAAGCGCGCCGGCAGTTACGTGACCCTGCGCGACCTGATCGAATGGACCAGCAAGGACGCGGTGCGCTTCTTCCTGCTCAGCCGCAAGCCCGACACCGAATACACCTTCGACGTCGACCTGGCGGTGCAGAAGAACAACGACAACCCGGTCTATTACGTGCAGTACGCCCACGCGCGCATCTGCTCGGTGCTGGCCGCCTGGGGCGGAGACGCCTCGACGCTGAAAGACGTGGACCTCTCCGCGCTGGACAGCCCGGCCGCGCAGGCGCTGATGCTGCAGCTGGCGAAATACCCCGCCATGCTGGCCGACGCCGCGCGCGATTTCGCGCCGCACGACGTGACCTTCTACCTGCGCGAGCTGGCCGCCAGCTACCACAGTTATTACGACGCCGAGCGCATCCTGGTGGACGACGAGACCGTGAAGAAGGCCCGCCTCGCGCTGGTCAAGGCCACGGCCCAGGTGCTGCACAATGGTCTAGCGGTGCTGGGCGTGAGTGCCCCGCAGAAAATGTGATGCTGGAACAAGCGATGACCAAACAGATTCTTCAGTCCCGACAGCAGCGTGGCGGCACCCTGATGGGCTTCGTGGTGGGCCTGCTCACCGGCCTGCTGGCCGCCCTGTCGGTGGCCATCTACGTGACCAAGGTGCCGGTGCCATTTGTGGACCGCGGCGTGTCGCGCAAGCCGGCACAGGACGTGATGGAGGCCGAACGCAACAAGGGCTGGAACCCGAACGCCACCCTCGGCGGCACCTCGGCAGGTGGGACGGTGACAGCGCCGGCGCCTGACGCCGCTGCAGCGGGCGCAATCGTGGTGCCGCCGGCCGACGGGCAGGCGCTGCCGGCGCCGCCCGCCGGCACAGCGCCTGCCGCCGATCCGCTGGGCGATCTCGTCCAGTCGCGCCTGGGCCAGGGCGCCAGCGCCCCGGACGCCGCCACCGCCCCGGTTCCGGGTGCCGATCCGTTCAACTACTTCGTGCAGGCGGGTGCCTTCAGGACGCCCGACGACGCCGAGGCGCAACGCGCCAAGCTGGCCATGCTGGGCATCGATGCCCAGATCACCGAGCGCGAACAGGCCGGTCGCACGGTGTACCGGGTCCGGGTCGGGCCGTTCACCCAGAAAGCGCTGGCCGACCTGACGCGCGAGCAGCTGGAAGTCAATGGCGTGGAAGCCGCCCTGGTGCGCATCCAGCGCTGAACGTGGCCGTCCCGGTTGTGACCGGCGGGAACTTTCCCCCGCCCGGGCGGCCAAAAAACCACCACAACAAGGAGTCTGAATCCATGCAACGCCGCGATTTTTCCCGTTCCCTGCTGGCCGTCGGTGCCACTTCTGCACTGGGCGCCACGGCGGCCCTGAGCCTCGCTCCAGCCCATGCCCAGATGGCGGGCCTCAAGGAGGGTACGGACTTTGTCCGGCTGGGGCGACCGGCTCCGGTGGACAGCCCGGCCGGCCAGATCGAGGTGGTGGAGTTCTTTGCTTACACCTGCATCCACTGTTACAACTTCGAGCCGGCCTTTGCAGCCTGGATCAAGAAAAAGCCCGACCATGTGGTGGTTCGTCGCACGCCCGTGGCGTTCAACGACGCCTTCGTGCCGCTGCAGCGCCTGTACTACGCCCTCGAAGCGATGGGTCAGGTCGACGCGCTGCACGAAAAGGCGTTCCGCGCCATCCACGTCGACAAGCAGCGCCTGAACACGCCCGAGGCCATCATTGCCTGGGTGGCGTCCCAGGGAGTCGATCGCGAAAAGTTCACCGGGTTCTACAACTCCTTTGCCGTGGCCGGCAAGGCCAAGCGCGCCGCGCAGCTGCAGGACGCCTACCAGGTGGAGGGCACACCCTCGCTGGGCGTGGCGGGCCGCTATTACGTGACCGGTCAGGGGCCGCGCACGCTGGTGGTGGCCGATGCGCTGATTGCCGATCTCCGCAAGTCCTGATCCGGACGCTGCTCCGCATCCCGTCAAGGCCCGCTGCGCGCGGGCCTTGTGCTTTCGGCGATCGGCCCCGGGGTGCCCGCCGGCGTGGTGAAAGTCTTTCGCTCCAGCGCGAAATCCGGTCTTGCGCCGCTACAATGAATGCAAGTTTCGTGCCCCAACGCCTCATGCCCACATTTGCCCTGTTTTCCCGCTTCCGCCTCCCCGCTGCCGTGCTGGTGGCGGGCCTGCTGTGCGCGGGTCTCGCCCAGGCCGAGCGGGCCGACCGCGACAAGCCGATGAACGCCGAGGCGGACGCCCTGCGCTACGACGACGCGCGCCAGACCAGCGTGTTCACCGGCAACGTGGTGATCACCAAGGGCAGCATCGTGATCCGCGGCGCCCAGGTCGAGGTGCGGCAGGATCCCCAGGGCAACCAGTTCGGCACCGTCACGGGCAGCCCGGGCTTTTTCCGCCAGAAGCGCGAGGCCGTGGACGAATTCATCGAAGGCCAGGCACAGCGCATCGAATACGACAGCAAGGCCGACACGGTGCGCTTCGTGGGCGCTGCCGTGCTGCGCCGCTACAAGGGCACGCAGCTGAACGACGAAACCCAGGGCGCCGTCATCACCTACAACAACGTCAACGACATGTTCACGGTGGACGGCGGCGTGGCCAACCGCACGGCGGCCAACCCGTCGGGGCGCGTGCGAGCCATGCTCACGCCGGTACCCCGGGACGGCGCTGCCGGGGATGCCGCGCCGCCCGCCACACCGATTCCGCTGCAACCGAGCGGCCAGCTCGGCGAGGGCCGTCCGTGACGGCGCCCGCCCTGGCAGCGGCGGCCTCCAGCGACACCCGCCCCCTGGACGTCGATCCCTCCAGCCACTTGGAGGCGAGGGGCCTGAAAAAAGCCTATGGCAGCCGTCTGGTGGTCCGGGACGTCTCGCTTTCGGTGAGCAAGGGCGAGGTGGTGGGACTGCTTGGCCCCAATGGCGCCGGCAAGACCACGTCCTTCTACATGCTGGTGGGTCTGCTGCGCTCCGATGCGGGGCAGATCCTGCTGGACGGCCAGCCCATCGAGAGCCTGCCGATCCACCGCCGCGCCAGGCTCGGTCTCGGCTACCTGCCCCAGGAAGCCTCGATCTTTCGCAAGCTGACGGTGGCGCAGAACGTGCGCGCGGTGCTGGAACTGCAGCACGACGAGGCGGGCAAGCCCCTCTCGTCCAGCGCCATCGAAAGCCGACTGGACACGCTGCTCAAGGACCTGCACGTGGACCACCTGCGGGACTCCCCGGCGCCCGCGTTGTCGGGCGGTGAGCGCCGCCGCGTGGAGATCGCGCGCGCCCTGGCGACCAACCCGCGCTTCATCCTGCTCGACGAACCCTTTGCCGGCATCGATCCGATCGCGGTGATCGAGATCCAGCGCATCATCGGCTTCCTCAAGTCGCGCGGCATCGGGGTGCTGATCACCGACCACAACGTGCGCGAGACGCTCGGCATCTGCGACCGCGCCTACATCATCAACGAGGGCCATGTGCTCACCAGCGGCACGCCCGCCGAGATCGTGGAAAACGCCGACGTGCGCCGGGTGTACCTGGGCGAACACTTCCGCATGTGATGGACTGCACCTTGTCATTTCCACGGTGGCCGGGTGAGGCGCCGCAAACCAGGGCAGCCGGGAATCCGGCTTGGCCGGGCCTCAGGGTGCGCCCCCCTTCAGGGTGGGCGCGCGAAGCACGGCGGGGAGGCGCTTCATGAAACAAGGCCTGTCCCTGCGGGTTTCGCAGCATCTGGCGCTCACGCCCCAGCTGCAGCAATCGATCCGCCTGCTGCAGCTGTCCACACTGGAGATGGCGCAGGAAGTCGAGCAGATGCTGGACGAAAACCCGTTTCTGGAGCGCAGCGAAGAGCTCGCCGAGCGCGAGGCCTTCGGTCTGGAGCAGGTCGATGTGCCGGTGAGTGCGGGTGAGCAGATCGCCGAGGCCGCCATGCCCGGTGCCGAGTCCATGGCGCCCACGCCGGAATACGACGGTCCGGCGTCCGATCGCGCCCCGGCCAGCGAGAGCACGCCCGGCGACGAGCTGGAAGGCCGCCTGGACGGTGCCACGCCGGTGGAAGAAAGCTGGGAAGGCGACGGCACCGTGGAGATGGCGCCCGACGACAGCGAATGGGGTGGCGATGCCCCGGCACGCAACAGCGGTGCGGCGGGCGATGACGAAACCGCCAGCGCCGCCGATCTGGCGCGCGCCCACGTCAGCCTGCAGGACCATCTGCACGACCAGGCGCGCTGCCTGCGCCTGAGCGATGAAGACCGCGCCGCCCTGTATTTCCTGATCGAGTCGCTGAACGACGAGGGCTACCTCGAAGACAGCCTGCCCGATCTGGCGGGTGCCTGGATGAACCTGTCGGCCCCGGCCGGCGCTGCGGTCGACCCCATGGAACAGCTCGAAGAGCGCGAAGCCCTGGAGCAGCGCCTGTCGGTGGCCCTGCACCTGCTGCAGCACATGGAGCCGGCCGGCGTGGGCGCACGCGATCTGGGCGAGTGCCTGCGGCTGCAGATCCAGGAACTGCGCAACAGCCCCGAGGCGCGGGCCGCACTGGCCATGTGCAGCCAGCCGATGGAGCTGATCGCCAAGCGCGATGTCAAGCGCCTGTGTGCCCTGTGCGGCATCGACGACGAGACTGCACGCGCCGCGCTCGCCCTCATCGCCCGCCTCGAACCCAAGCCAGGACGCCGCTTTGTCGACGTGGAGCGCAACGTGGTGGTGCCCGATGTGCTCGTCACCCGGGCCGGCCGGGGCTTCAAGGTGCAGCTCAACCCCGACGTCATGCCGCGCCTGCGCGTGCACGACGTGTACGCCAACGCCATGCGCGCCAACCGTGGCGGGCGCGACAGCGGCGGCGAAGCCGGCCACGCCGCCATGCAGCAGCGCCTGCAGGAAGCGCGCTGGTTCATCAAGAACATCCAGCAGCGCTTCGACACCATCCTGCGCGTGAGCAGTGCCATCGTCGAGCGCCAGCGCAACTTCTTCATGCACGGCGAACTCGCCATGCGCCCGCTGGTGCTGCGCGAGATTGCCGACGAGCTCGGCCTGCACGAGTCCACCATCAGCCGCGTGACGACCGCCAAGTACATGGCCACGCCCTTCGGCACCTACGAACTGAAGTACTTCTTCGGCTCCTCGCTCGGCACCGAGACCGGCGGCAACGCGTCGAGCACCGCGGTGCGCGCCCTGCTCAAGCAGTTCATCGCGTCCGAAGAGCCGAAGAAGCCGCTGTCCGACAACCAGCTCTCCGACCTGCTCAAGGAGCAGGGCATCGAGTGCGCGCGCCGCACCGTGGCCAAGTACCGCGAGGCGCTGCGCATCGCGCCCGCGAACCTCAGAAAAGCACTTTGAACCAACTGAAACTCTTCCTCCCCTGCGCCGCTGGCGTGGAGGACTACCTGGCCGACGAGGTGCAGCGCATCACCGGCGAGCCGCTGGCCTTCAAGGCGCGCGGCGGTGTGGGCGTGATGGCTTCGTGGCGCGACGCCATGCGCCTGAACCTGCACAGCCGTCTGACGCAGCGCGTGCTGGTGCAGCTCTGGCACGGCAGCTACCGCAGCGAGCAGGACCTGTACAACGCCGCGGGCGAGATCGCCTGGGAAATCTGGTTCACGCCGGCGCAGACCATCAAGGTCGAGATCACCGCGCAGCACAGCCCGCTCACCAGCCTGAACTTCGCGGCGCTCAAGATCAAGGACGCGATCTGCGACCGCTTCCGTGAGAAGCGCGGCGAGCGCCCCAGCGTGGACACCACCTGGCCCGACGTGCGCATCTACGCGCACCTGACCACGGAAGAGCTCACGATCTACATCGACACCTCGGGTGAGCCGCTGTTCAAGCGCGGCTGGCGCGAAGACAAGGGCGACGCGCCACTGAAGGAAACCCTGGCCGCGGCCATGATCGCCGCCACCGGCTGGAACGGCGGCGAGGCCGAGTCGCTGGACGCTGTCACCCCGCTGTACGACCCCTGCTGCGGCAGCGGCACGGTGGTGATCGAGGCCGCGCAGATCGCGCTGCGCATCCCGCCCGGCATCCTGCGCCGTTTTGCGTTTGAAAAAATGCTGCCGTTCCAGCAGCACGTGTGGACCGCGATCCTGGACGAAGCCGAGCAAGGCATGCGCGACTGGCCCGAGGGCCACGCCCCCATCGTGTTCGGCAGCGACGTGGCGTTCCGCATGGTCGACTTTGCGCAGCGCAACGCCGAGCGCGCGGGCGTGGCCCACGCCATCGAGCTGCGCGGAGGCGACGCGCTGCAGCGTTTGCCCCCCACGAAAACGCCCGGGGTGATGCTGCTCAACCCGCCGTATGGCGAGCGCATCGCGGCCGCCGGTGTGGCGGGTCAAAGCTCGGAAGATCGTGCGAGCGCACGCGCCCAGCGCATGGCGCCGCGTGCCCCGCGCACCTTCACCGCCGGCCAGGCCGCACCCCCCGCGCCGGGCCTCGGCCGCGAGAGCGCGCAGATGGCCGACGGCGGCGACGGCAGCGAGTTCTTCCAGCAGCTCGCCGCGCACTGGAAAAGCCACTACGCCGGCTGGAGCGCCTGGCTGCTCACGCCCGATCTCAAGCTGCCCGGCAAGATGCGTTTCAAGGAGTCGCGCCGAGTGCCGCTGTGGAACGGCCCGATCGAATGCCGGCTGTTCCGTTTTGACCTGACGGCGCGGCGCACCGAGCCGGACCGGGATGTCACCCCCCGCTGACGCTCTGGAGGCCGCCTTGCCGCTGCGTTCCCTGCTCGTGCTCGACACCAACATCGCGCTGGACCTGTTCGTGTTCCAGGACCCGGCGGCCGAGCCGCTGCGCGAGGCCCTCGATGGCGTCTCGCACGGCTGGCTGGCCACCGAAGCCATGCGCGAGGAGCTGGTGCGCGTGCTGGCGTACCCGCAGATCGTCAGGCGCCTGGTGGCCCGCGCCATCGCGCCCGACGAGGTGCTCGACGCGTTCGACCAGCGTGTCTGCATCGTGCCCGACGCGCCCAAGGCGCCCTTCACCTGCAAGGACGCGGACGACCAGAAGTTCATCGACCTCGCCGTGGCGCACCGCGCCGCGCTGGTCAGCAAGGATGCGCACGTGCTGAGCATGCGGCGGCGGCTGGCCAACCTGGGCGTTGCCGTGTGTCGCCAGTGGTCGCTGGCCTGCACCGCCGCGGCGGCCGGGCCCGCTCATGCGGCCTGATCTGCGCATCGCCGCTTTGCTGGCGCTGCTGTGCCTGCTCGCGGGCCCGGCCCATGCCGTGGCGCGTTGCGAGCTCAACGGCGCGAGCGTCAACCCAGCCAACGATTTCACCACCGCCGGCCAGAGCGGCCTGCTGCGCTGCACCGACGACGAAGGCACGGTGCGCCTGCGCGAGCAGATCCTGCGAAACGGGCGTGCGGTGGTCAGCATCGCCACCCTGGCCGATGGCTCGCTGAGCGAGCTGCGCTGCGCCCCGGTCTCGCTGCTGCCTCAGGACCAGTCCGTGTGCGGCCATCAGGGGCAGGCCAGTGATGTGACGCTCTACCGCGCGCCCGGCCAGGCTTCGGGCCGCGTGAGCTACCTGGCCGGTGCGCTGCAACGCCTGACCGTGCTCAACGAGCAGGGCGCCCTGGTGCGCAGCGAAGAACTGCGCCAGTCGCCCGGCGAGCCCGTGCGCCGCATCAAGCGCGTGTACCACCCCGCGGGCCAGCTGCGCTCTGAAACCGACCTGCTGGAGCGCGACCCGGCCGCCGCGGGCACAGGCCGCGAAGGCGTCGGCCGCGAATGGGCCGCCAGCGGCCAGCTCACGCAGGAAACCCGGTGGGCCGACGGCTTTGAGCAGCGCATCCGGCAGTGGTACCTGAACGGCCAGCCCAGGCTGCACCAGCAGGTCCGACGCGAGGGCCGCATGGAACTGCGCACCACCGAGAGCTTCTGGGACACCGGCACGGTATCGGCCGTCAACGTCGAACGCAACGGACGCCTGTGGGGCTGGCAGCGCTACTTCAACGAAGCCAGCGCGCTGCTGCGCGAAGACGAGCACGGTGAGCGCGGCCTCCTGCTGCGCCGCAGGCACTACGACCCACAGGGCGCGCTGGAGCGTGAAGAACGTTTTCTGGAAGACGGCTCCCGCATCTGAGGCCCACAGCCCTTTCTTTCCCCAGTCATCCCGGCCACCCCGGCCAGATCCCTTTCGCCGCCAGGCGTTTTGTTTTCACAGTCCACCATGCAACCTGTCATCCGCACCTTCTTCAAAACCCTGCGCACCGTGCTCGGCCCGTTCATGCTGCTCAAAGAGCGCCTCACCCGGCCGCGCGGCGTGGTGCGTGAACCCGCTGCACAGACCACCGTCAACCTGCAGTGCCAGAACCTCGCGCTGTACCAGTTCAGCACCTGCCCGTTCTGCATCAAGGTGCGGCAGGAAATGCGCCGCCTCTCGCTGCCCATTCAGCAGCGCGACGCCCAGCACAACGCCGCCAACCGCGCCGAACTGCTGCAAGGCAGCGGGGCGACCAAGGTGCCCTGCCTGAAGATCACCGACGCCAGCGGCCAGAGCCAGTGGCTGACCGACTCGACCGCGATCGTGGCCTACCTGCGCGGGCGCTTCGCTGCAGCCTGAGCGTGTGGCTGGCGGCCGGGCTCAGCCCGCCAGCAAGCCAGCACTCACCTCGGCCGCATCCGGTCGTTCAAACACCGTGTTGTGCCGCTCCGTCAGCGGCCCGCCGCCGGGCACGGCTTCGCCTTGTGCCGTATAGCCCACCGCCTTGAACTTCCACACCGCGCCGATGCGCTTGAGGTTGCCCACATGCTGGCCGGCGGCGTCCAGCACGGCGAACACGCCATCGTTCACCGGACGCAGGCTCAAAGGTCCCGGCGCTGTGTTCACTGGACTACCCTCCGTGCTGCGCACTG
>JAABQK010000013.1 GCA_011391495.1 Hydrogenophaga sp. | reverse complement strand
CCTAGTGGGGCGCCGGAGGGCTATGCTGGCGGACCGCACACAGACCTGTTGGCAGAGGAGACACCCATGGACCCCACGCTGAGCCACGCCCAGGGCCGGACCGACGTGCCGCTGATCGAGCAGACGATTGGCGTCTTCTTTGACGCCATGGCCGCGCGCCAGCCGCAGCGCGAGGCACTGGTGAGCGTGCACCAGGGGCGGCGCTACAGCTACGCCGCGCTGGCGGCCGAGGTGGACCGGCTGGCCAGCGCGCTGCTGGAGCTGGGTCTGCAGCCGGGCGAGCGCATCGGCATCTGGTCGCACAACAACGTCGAATGGGTGCTGATGCAGCTGGCCACGGCGAAGGTCGGCCTGGTGCTGGTCAACATCAACCCCGCCTACCGCACGGCCGAACTCGAATACGCGCTCAACAAGGTGGGATGCAAGGCGCTGATTTCCATGGCGCGCTTCAAGACCAGCGACTACCTGGGCATGCTGCGCGAGCTGGCGCCCGAGCTGGCCAGTTGCGAACCGGGTGCGCTCAGGGCGGCGCGCCTGCCCGGGCTGCGCACCGTGGCCTGGATCGACGTGGCGGGCGAGGGCGCCGACGAGCCCGGCATGATGCGTTTCTCCGCGCTGCTGGCCAGTGGCGGCGAGGGCGACCCGCGCGTGGCGCAGGCGGCGGCGGGCCTCTCGCCCAACGACCCGATCAACATCCAGTTCACCAGCGGCACCACCGGCTTTCCCAAGGGTGCGACGCTGACCCACCGCAACATCCTGAACAACGGCTTCTTCATCGGCGAGTGCATGCAGCTCACGCCCGACGACCGGCTGTGCATCCCAGTGCCGCTGTACCACTGCTTCGGCATGGTGCTGGGCAACCTGGCCTGCTTCACGCACGGCAGCACCATCGTCTACCCCAGCGACGCCTTTGACCCGCTGGCCGTGCTGCAGACGGTGCAGGCCGAGAAGTGCACCGGCCTGCACGGCGTGCCCACCATGTTCATCGCCGAGCTGGACCACCCGCGTTTCAAGGAATTTGACCTGTCCACCCTCCGAACCGGCATCATGGCCGGTTCGCCCTGCCCGACCGAGGTGATGAAGCGGGTGCAGGCCGACATGCACATGGGCGAAGTCACCATCGCCTACGGCATGACCGAGACCAGCCCGGTGAGCTGCCAGAGCAGCACCGACACGCCGCTGGACAAGCGCGTGTCCACCGTGGGCCTGGTGCAGGCGCACCTGGCGATCAAGATCGTGAACCCTGACACCGGTGCCACCGTGCCGCGCGGCCAGTCGGGCGAGTTCTGCACCCAGGGCTATTCGGTGATGCACGGCTACTGGGGCGACGACGCCAGGACGCGCGAAGCCATCGACGCCGACGGCTGGATGCACACCGGCGACCTCGCGACCATGGACGACGAGGGCTACGTCAACATCGTCGGCCGCATCAAGGACATGGTGATCCGCGGCGGCGAAAACATCTACCCGCGCGAGATCGAAGAATTCCTCTACCGCCTGCCGCAGGTGCAGGACGTGCAGGTGGTCGGCGTGCCCGATGCCAGGTACGGCGAAGAGCTGTGTGCCTGGATCATCGTCAAGCCCGGCCAGACGCTGGACGACGACGCCGTGCGCGCCTTCTGCAAGGGACAGATCGCGCACTACAAGGTGCCGCGCCACATCCGCTTTGTGGACGCCTTCCCGATGACCATCACCGGCAAGATCCAGAAGTTCAAAATCCGCGAAGCCATGAAGGACCAGCTGGGGCTGGCCGAACAGAAGACAGCCTGAACCAGAGAACGCCATGCCCGCACTCGACACCCAACTCAACGCCCGCTCCGCCGACTTCCAGGCCAACGCCGCCGCCATGCGCGCGGTGGTCGACGACCTAAAGGCGCAGATTGAAAAGGCCACGCTCGGCGGTGGCGACGCGGCGCGCGCCAAACACACCGCGCGCGGCAAGCTGCTGCCGCGCGACCGGGTGCAGATGCTGCTGGACCCGGGCACCCCCTTCCTCGAACTGAGCCCGCTGGCCGCGATGGGCATGTACCCGGACCGCGACGGCAGCGACAGCGCGCCCTGCGCCGGCGTCATCGTGGGCATCGGCCGCGTGAGCGGCGTGGACTGCATGATCGTCTGCAACGATGCCACGGTGAAAGGCGGCACCTACTACCCGCTGACGGTGAAGAAGCACCTGCGCGCGCAGGAAGTGGCGCAGCAGAACAACTTGCCCTGCATCTACCTGGTGGACTCGGGCGGCGCCAACCTGCCGAACCAGGACGAGGTCTTCCCCGATCGCGACCACTTCGGCCGCATCTTCTTCAACCAGGCCAACATGAGCGCGCAGGGCATCGCGCAGATCGCGGTGGTCATGGGCTCGTGCACGGCGGGCGGCGCCTACGTGCCGGCCATGAGCGACGAGACCATCATCGTCAAGAACCAGGGCACCATCTTCCTGGGCGGCCCACCGCTGGTGAAGGCCGCCACGGGCGAGGTGGTCACGGCCGAAGACCTGGGCGGTGGCGACGTGCACACGCGCTTGAGTGGCGTGGCCGACCACCTGGCGCAGAACGACCTGCACGCGCTGGCCCTGGCGCGCCAGGCGGTGAAGAACCTGAATGCCCGCAAGGTGCCGCCCATCACGACCATCGACCCGGTGGCGCCGCTGTACCCGGCCGAAGAGCTGTACGGCGTGATCCCGACCGACACGCGCAAGCCGTTTGACGTGCGCGAGATCATCGCCCGCATCGTCGACGGCTCGGACTTCGACGAGTTCAAGTCGCGCTTCGGCACCACGCTGGTCTGCGGCTTCGCGCGCATCGAAGGCATGCCCGTCGGCATCATCGCCAACAACGGCATCTTGTTCAGCGAGTCGGCGCTCAAGGGCGCGCACTTCATCGAGCTCTGCTGCCAGCGCAAGACGCCGCTGGTGTTCCTGCAGAACATCACCGGCTTCATGGTCGGACGCAAGTACGAAAACGAAGGCATCGCCCGCAACGGCGCCAAGATGGTGACGGCAGTGGCCACCGCCGCGGTGCCCAAGTTCACGATCATCATCGGCGGCAGCTTCGGCGCCGGCAACTACGGCATGTGCGGCCGCGCCTACAGCCCGCGCTTCCTCTGGATGTGGCCGAACGCGCGCATCAGCGTGATGGGCGGCGAGCAGGCCGCGAGCGTGCTCGCCACCGTCAAGCGCGACGGCATCGAGGCCAAGGGCGGCAGCTGGAGCGCGGAAGAAGAAGCCGCGTTCAAGGCGCCCATCAAGGAGCAGTACGAGGTGCAGGGTCACCCCTACTACGCGACGGCGCGGCTGTGGGACGACGGCGTGATCGACCCGGCCGACACGCGCCGTGTGCTGGCCCTCGGCCTCTCCGCGTCGCTGAACGCACCGATCTCCGAGACCAGGTTCGGCCTGTTCCGCATGTGAAGATGGAACACCCCCGCGCCGCTTCGCGTCACCCCCTCAAGGGGGCGCAGCCTGCAGCCCGGCAAAGCCGGTTCTGCGGCTGCGGCTGGACGGGCTGGTCAAGCGCAGGGTTTTGGGAAAGCCTTCAATGAATCCAAACCTCCACTTCTCCCGCCAGGCGCGGTACCACGTCTGGGCCACGCACCGCCTGCTCGACGCGGTCTCCCGCGTGTCCGACGACGACTACCGCAAGGACGTGGGCCTGTTCTTCAAGAGCATCCACGGCACGCTCAACCACCTGCTGGTGGGCGAGCACCTGCTCTGGTACGCGCGCTTCTCCAAAGGCGCTTCGCCACTGCTGGCGCTGGATGCTGAGACTGAGCCCGACCGCGAACGCCTGGGCCAGGCGCTCAAAGGCGGTGCCGCCAACTGGGAACACCTGATCGCCACCTGGCCGGCCGAGCGCTTTGACGGCCAGCTGGACTACAAGACCATGACGGGTGTGCCGCAGTCGCTGCCGTTTGCGGCCACCCTGGCGCACGTGTTCAACCACGCCACCCACCACCGCGGCCAGATCACCGCCGCACTCACCGCGCTGGGCCAGCCCTGCCCGGAGCTGGACTGGGTGTATCACCTGCAACTGGAGGCCTCCGAAGCGAGGACATCATGAGCAACGCCCTGACCATTGCGGTGCATGACCGCATCGCCCGCATCACGCTCACCCGCCCCGAGGTGCGCAACGCCTTCAACGACGAAGTGATCCAGCAGCTCAAGGCCGCGTTTGAAGCCATGGGCCAGCGCGACGACGTGCGCGCCGTGGTGCTGGCGGCCGAGGGACCGGCTTTCTGCGCAGGCGCCGACCTGAGCTGGATGCGCCGCATGGCCGACTACACGCGCGAGGAGAACATCGCCGACGCGGGCCAGCTCGCGGCGATGCTCCGGGCGATCTACGAATGCCCCAAGCCCACCATCGCGGCCGTGCAGGGCGACGTGTTCGCCGGCGGCATGGGTCTGGTGGCCGCTTGCGACATGGCGGTGAGCGTGCGCACCGCGACCTACTGCCTCTCCGAGGTGAAGCTGGGCCTGATCCCGGCCACCATCAGCCCCTACGTGATCCGCGCCATGGGCGCACGCGCCGCCCACCGCTACTTCCTCACCGCCGAGCGCTTCAGTGCAGAGGAAGCCCACCGCATCGGCTTCGTGCACGAGCTGGTGGACGCGGATGAAGGTGGGGAAGCGCTCGACGCCAGGGTCAACGAACTCGCACAAGCGCTGGTGAGCGCCAGCCCGGCGGCCGTGAAGGCCTGCAAGCGGCTGGTGCAGGACGTGGCCGGGCGCGCCATCGATGCCGCGCTGATCGCCGCCACGGTCGAAGGCATTGCCGAGATCCGCGCGAGTGAAGAAGGCCGCGAAGGCGTGCAATCCTTCTTGCAGAAGCGCAAGCCCGCCTGGCTGGCGGGCTGAGCGGGGTCTTCCACCCTGGAGGAACACACCATGGACGCACTCTGGACCATCCTCGTCAACTGGCTGCACGGCCTGGGCCTGCACCTGGACAGCGGCGCAGTGGGCGAGGTCGGTGCGCAGGTGGGCGCCGGTGTGGGCGCGGCAGCCAGCCAGCTGGACATGGCCAGCCTGCTCGCGCTCGCGGCAGCCTTGGGCTGGGCCAGTGGCTTCCGGCTCTATGCGGTGGTGTTCATCGTCGGCATCGCGGGCTGGATCGGCTGGATCCCGCTGCCCGAGGGCCTGCAGGTGCTGCAGCACCCGGCGCTGCTCGCTGCCAGTGGCGCGCTGCTCTTCGTGGAGTTTTTTGCCGACAAGATCCCGGGGCTCGACTCGTTGTGGGACATGGTCAACAGCGTGATCCGCATCCCCGCCGGAGCCGCCCTGGCCGCGGGGGCTCTGGGGGCTGACGGAGCCACCATGGCCGTGGTGGGCGCGCTGCTCGGCGGCAGCCTGGCCGCCACCGCGCAGGCCGCCAAGACCACCACGCGCGCCGCCATCAACACCTCGCCCGAGCCGTTTTCCAACGTGGTCATGAGCCTCGTGGAAGACGGCCTGGTGGTTGGCATCGTCTGGCTCGCCAGCAACCACCCGTTGGTTTTTGCCGGCGTGGCCGTGATCGCCGTGTTGCTCATGTGGTTCATCACCTGGACGCTGTTCCGGTTCCTGCGCGCGGTGTTCCGCCGCATGCAATCTTTCTTTTCAACCGCTGCTGCCTAGGAAACTTCATGTTCAACAAGATCCTGATTGCCAACAGAGGTGAAAACGGCCGCGCAGCGGACGTTTCGTCACATTGCATGGCACGCGCAGCGTGCGCAGGCGAGTTCGCCGCGGGAGGTGCGCATGTTTAACAAAATCCTGATCGCCAACCGCGGCGAAATCGCCTGCCGGGTCGCCGCCACCGCCCGCCGCATGGGCGTGCGCACCGTGGCCGTGTACTCCGACGCCGACGCCAGCGCCAAGCACGTGGCCGCCTGCGACGAGGCGGTGCACATCGGGGGCAGCGCGCCGAAAGACAGCTACCTGCAGTGGCAGCGCATCCTCGACGCGGCCAAGGCCACCGGCGCGCAGGCCATCCACCCGGGCTACGGCTTCCTGAGCGAGAACGAAGCCTTCGCCAGCGCCTGCGCCGAAGCCGGCCTGGTGTTCATCGGACCGCCTGCGTCCGCCATCCAGGCCATGGGCCTGAAGGCCGAATCCAAGCGCCTGATGGAGAGCGCCGGCGTGCCGCTGGTGCCCGGTTACCACGGTGCCGACCAGGACCCGCACATGCTGCAGCACGAGGCCGACCGCATCGGCTACCCGGTGCTGATCAAGGCCAGCGCCGGCGGTGGCGGCAAGGGCATGCGCGCGGTGGACAAGGCCGAGGACTTTGCCGCCGCACTCGCGAGCTGCCAGCGCGAGGCCCGCAACAGCTTCGGCAGCGACGCGGTGCTGGTGGAGAAATACGCCCAGCGCCCGCGCCATATCGAGATCCAGGTGTTTGGTGACACGCACGGCAACTGCGTCTACCTGTTCGAGCGCGATTGTTCGGTGCAGCGGCGCCACCAGAAGGTGCTGGAGGAAGCGCCTGCGCCGGGCATGACGCCCGAACTGCGCGCGCAGATGGGTCTGGCCGCCGTGGCCGCGGCGCGCGCCGTGAACTACGTCGGTGCGGGCACGGTGGAATTCATCGTCGAGCAGCCGCCCGAAGGCGGCATGCGCTTCTATTTCATGGAGATGAACACGCGCCTGCAGGTCGAGCACCCGGTCACCGAGGCCATCACCGGCCTCGATCTGGTGGAGTGGCAGCTGCGCGTGGCCAGCGGCGAGCCGCTGCCGCTGAAGCAGGAAGACCTGCATATCCACGGCCACGCCATCGAAGCGCGCATCTGCGCCGAAACGCCGGACAACCAGTTCCTGCCCGCCACCGGCCGGCTCGACGTCTACCGCAAGCCCGCCTGCACCAGCTTCGAACGCGCGGACGGCAACGGCCCGACAGCCGGTGTCCGCGTGGACGACGGCGTGCGCGAAGGCGATGCGATCAGCCCCTTCTACGACTCCATGGTCGCCAAGCTGATCGTGCACGGCCGCACACGCGCCGAGGCGCTGGCCCGGCTCGACGCGGCGCTGGCACAGACCCGCATCGTCGGCCTGTCCACCAACGTGCAGTTCCTGCGCCATGTGGTCGCCAGCCCTTCGTTTGCGCAGGCGAATCTGGACACGGCGCTGATCCCGCGCGAAGCGGGTGTGCTGTTCCACCAGGACAAGGTCGGCCTGAACCTCGCTGTGGCATCGGCCGTGGCGCAGACGCTGCTGGCCGAGCGTGCCAGTGAAGGCCAGGACCCGTTCTCGCGCCGCGACGGCTGGCGCCCGCACGGCCTGACGGTGCGCCGCTTCGACTTCGAATACCAGGGAACGGCCCTGCAGGCCAGCCTGACCTACCTGCACGACGGCGCGCTGCAACTGGCGCTGGGTGGGGTCAGCGGCCTGCTCGCGTTCGACGCTTTGCCGGCACAGAACGGCACGCTGATGGACCTGCGCTTCCTGGGCCAGCGCCAGACGGTGCAGACGTGGCAGCGCGAAGAGGTGGTGCATGTGTTCTGCGACCTGGGCGCCACCCAGATCATCGAACTCGACGCGCTGGCCCACGCGGGCGAAGCCGCGCACGACGGCGGGCGCCTCACCGCGCCCATGCCGGGCAAGGTGGTGTCGTTTGCGGTCAAGGCCGGTGACGCGGTCAAGAAAGGCCAGCCGCTCGCCGTGATGGAAGCCATGAAGATGGAGCACACCATCGCCGCCCCGGCCGACGGTACCGTGGCCGAGCTGCTGTACGCGCCAGGCGACCAGGTGGCCGAAGGTGCGGAGCTGCTGAAGATTCAGGCGGCCTGACCACCGGGGCAGTCATGTACGCCCCCACGCTCGGCACTGCGTGTCCGTCGCTGCCCCCCGGTGGGGGTATCCTCGCCTTGGGGCGGCCCGGCGGCTCCGGGCCCGCTAAGCTCGCCGCATGAACATCACTTTCTGCTGCACCGACACCAAGGCCGAACCCTGGCTGGAGGGCCTGCGCGCGGCGTTGCCGGGTGCCACTGTCGAGGTCTGGCAACCCGGCGCGCCGCAGGCCGACCACGCCGTGGTCTGGGCGCCACCGCAACAGTTCCTGGACGAGCAGCAGGCGCTCAAGGGGCTGTTCAACATCGGCGCCGGGGTCGATGCGCTGCTCAGGCTGCGGCTGCCGCCGGGCGTGAAGGTGGTGCGGCTCAACGATGCGGGCATGTCGGTGCAGATGGCCGAATACGTGTGCCACGCCGTGATCCGCCACTTCCGCGAATTCGATGGCTACGAGGCCGACGTGAAGGCCGGCAAGTGGTCGTATCGCAAGCCGCGCGACCGCCAGGACTTTCCGGTCGGCGTCATGGGCCTGGGCGTGCTGGGCGAGCGCGTGGCGAGGGCGCTGCGGGTGTTCGAATTTCCGGTGCACGGCTGGAGCCGGAGCCCGAAGGCCATCGAAGGCGTGTTCACGCACAGCGGCGAGGTGGGTTTTCAGACCTTCCTGTCGTCCAGCCGCGTGCTGGTGAACCTGCTGCCGCTCACGCGCGACACGCAGGACATCCTCAACCGCGACACGCTCGGGCGCCTGAAGCCCGGCGCTTACCTGATCAATGTGGCGCGTGGCGCCCACCTGGTCGAGGCCGACCTGCTTGCCCTGCTGGAGAGTGGCCAGATGGCCGGTGCCACGCTGGACGTGTTCCGCACCGAGCCGCTGCCGGTGGATCACCCGTTCTGGAACCACCCGAAGATCACGGTCACGCCGCACACCTCGGCGCGCACGCTGCGCGACGAGAGCATCGCGCAGCTCGCGGGCAAGATCCGGGCGCTCGAAGCGGGGCAGTCCGTCGCCGGTGTCGTGGACCCGGTGCGAGGCTATTGAAATGACATTGAACACCCCCGTCGCTTGCTCGCTGCGCGTAGCCGCATCCCCCCTCAAGGGGGCAACACCAGCGGCCTGGCAAAGCCCGTTCCACGGTGTTCCTGGCCCAGAAGAGGACCTTCCATGATCGCTATCCCCTCCCGAGTCCAGCTCATCGACGTCGGCCCGCGCGACGGCCTGCAGAATGAAAAGCAGCCGGTGCCCGCTGCGGTCAAGATCGATCTGGTGCACCGCCTGCAGGCCGCCGGGCTGAAAGAGATCGAGGTAACGTCTTACGTGTCACCGAAGTGGGTGCCGCAGATGGCCGACAACCACGATGTCATGAGCGGCATCGTGCGCCAGCCCGGCGTGTCTTATTCGGTGCTCACGCCCAACCTCAAGGGCTTTGAGGCGGCCCTGCTCGACAAACCCGACGAGATCGTGGTCTTCGGCGCGGCGAGCGAGGCCTTCAGCCAGAAGAACATCAACTGCTCGATTGCCGAGAGCATTCAGCGCTTCGCGCCCGTGGTGGCCGCGGCTAAGGCAGCCGGCATTGCCGTGCGTGGCGCCATGAGCTGCACCGTGGGCTGCCCGTATGAAGGCGAGATTCCGCCCGAGCGCGTGGACTATCTCGCGGGGCTCATGAAGGGCATCGGCGTGCAGCGTGTGGACGTGGCCGACACCATCGGTGTGGGTACGCCCAAGCGCATCCAGGCCGCCATCGAGGCGACGCTGAAGCACTTCCACACCGACCACGTCAGCGGCCACTTCCACGACACCTACGGCCAGGCGCTGGTGAACACGCTGGCCGCGCTGGAGCTGGGGGTCTGGAACTTCCAGTCCTCGGTGGCCGGGCTGGGCGGCTGCCCGTATGCCAAGGGCGCCACCGGCAATGTGGCGACCGAAGATGTGGTCTACCTGCTGCACGGCATGGGCATCGAAACAGGCATCGACCTCGACGCGCTGGTCGACGCCGGCCAGTTCATCAGCGAACAGCTGGGTCGGCCCAGCGGCTCGCGCGTGGCACGCGCGCTGCTGGCCAAACGGGCGGGTTGACATGGATTTCAACGTCTGGCTCGCTTTCTTTGCCGCCTCCTGGGTGATCGCCATTTCGCCCGGCTCGGGCGCGGTGCTGTCGATGAGCCACGGGCTGGCCTACGGCGTGCGCCACACCGGGGCCACCATCGCGGGTCTGCAGCTGGGGCTGTCGGTCATCCTGCTGATCGCGGGGGTGGGCGTGGGCGCGCTGCTGCTCGCATCGGCGGCGGCGTTCATCGTGGTCAAGGTGCTGGGTGCGTGCTACCTGATCTGGCTCGGTGTGAAGCAGTGGCGTTCGCCGGTGGACGCCGCGCCGTCCAAGCGAGGTGCCGAGGGAGGCGTGGCTGGCGCCAGGACGGGGCTGCCCACGGTGCGTGAGCGGATGCTGATCGGCTTCATGACCAACGTCACCAACCCCAAGGGCATCGTGTTCATGGTGGCGGTGCTGCCGCAGTTCATCGACCCGTCGCGCCCGCTGTGGCTGCAACTGCTGATCCTGCTGGCGACCTCGATCTCGGTGGACCTGGTGGTGATGCACGGCTACGCCTTTCTGGCCTCGCGCGCGCAGCGCTGGCTGGCCACCGCGAAGGCGCGCCGCGCGCAGAACCGCGTGTTTGGCGGCGTGCTGGTGGCCATGGGCGCGAGCCTGCTGCTGGTGAAACGAGCCACCTGATGATGGCCGCTACCATTGCCGTCCATGAGTGAAGACACCGTCCATTCCGTGGAGCTGCCGCCCGGCGTGCAGCGCGTCACCGCCGCCCTGACCGAGCGCGGTCACCCCCACGCCCCGGTGATGCTGAGCGATGCCGCGCGCACCGCGCAGCAGGCCGCCGACGCGCTCGGCGTGGCGCTGGGCCAGATCGCCAAGAGCATCATCTTCCGCCGCAAGAGCGACGACGTGGCGGTGCTCGTGATCACCTCGGGTGACCTGCGTGTCGACGAAAAGAAAGTGCAGGCCATCGTCTGCGCCGAGGGCGGCAAGATCGGCCGCGCCGATGCCGATTTCGTGAAGACCAAGACCGGCTTTTCCATCGGTGGTGTCTCGCCATTGGCGCACGCCTCGCCGCCGGTGACGCTGATCGATGACCAGCTGTTCCGTTTTGCCGAAATCTGGGCCGCTGCCGGCCATCCGCACGGTGTGTTCCGCCTCACGCCCGGCGATCTGAAGCAGCTCACCGGTGCGCCGGTGCACGACGTGACGGCAGCGCCGCCACAGACACCATGAACGAACCCCTCATCAACCTGCGCGACGCTCGCGAGCGCCATCCCGGCCCGGGCGTGCCTTCGCCCTGTGTGTCCATCTGCGAGCTGGACGAGCGCAGCAGCAGCTGCAAGGGCTGCTACCGCACGCTGCAGGAGATCGCCGTCTGGGGTGGTCTGGCCGATGCCGACAAGCTGGTGATCTGGCAGCGCATCGAAGCGCGGCAGGCCGGTTGAAATGCCCCCCGCAGCGCTGCGCGCTACCCCCGAGGGGGCGACACCAGCCGTCCGGCAGAGCCGGGCCGGCGGTGTCTCTTGGCTCGACCGTTTCATGCGTGGCATGCTTGCCTGTGCCACTGGGACACACTGATGGCGGAGGCTGGCCCATGAACACCGACACCCTGCACGACATCGTCTTCTACTACGACCCCATTTCGCCCTACGCCTACCTGGCGTTCGAGCGCCTGCCGCAAGCCCTCATGGGGCACAGCGTGCAGGTGCGCTACAAGCCCGTGCTGTTCGCGGCCTTGCTCAAGGCGCACGGCCAGCTCGGGCCGGCCGAAATCCCGGGCAAACGCGACTGGACCTACCGCCAGGTGGGCTGGCTGGCGCAGCAGCACGGTGTGCCGCTGGACCTGCCGGCGGCCCATCCGTTCAACCCCCTGGCTGTGCTGCGTCTGGGTCTGGCGACGGCCATCGACGACGCGCCGGGGGAGACCAACCGCTATGTGACGGGGCAGCTGTTTGACCACGTGTGGCGCGGCGGCCTGGACGCCGAGGCGCCAGAACGTCTGGCCACCTTGCAGGCCCTGCTGCAGGACCACATGGTCCAGCGCGAAAAGCCCTGGCACGGGCCCGACAGCGCTGTCGTGAAACAGCGCCTGCGCGCCAACACCGACGAAGCGCTGGCGCTGGGCGTGTTCGGTGTGCCGACCCTGGTGATGGATGGCCGTGTGTTCTGGGGCCAGGACGCCTTGCCCATGTTGCGCGCCTGTCTGGACGGCGAAGGCTGGTTCGGGTCGGGTGCCTGGGAGGCGGCTGCCAGCCTGCCAGTGGGGGTGCGGCGAGACGGCTGATGGCGCGTCCCCGGGCTGCGTGACCGCCCTTGCGTGAACGCTGCGAACCGGGGGCATGCCGTCGTTGATCCGGCGCAGGCGCGGTGTGCACACTGCCCGCTAAGATGATGGCTGCTGGACCGGCGGGCTCATCGCACCGGAAGTCGGGCCTGCCGCGCTTTCACCCACCAGGAGATCTGCCATGTTCAAGAAAATCCTCGTTCCCACCGACGGCTCCGAACTCGCCCACCGTGCAGGCATCGCCGCCGCGCAACTCGCCAAGACCCAGGGCGCTCAGATCATCGGTGTCTACGTGATCGACCCGTTTCCCTACATCGGCATCGGCGATGCCTCGGCGGTGGGTCTGCAGGCCTATCTGGCCGAAGCCAAGAGCGTGGCGAACCAGGCCCTGGAAGCCCTGAAGAAGGCGTGCTCCGACGAAGGCGTGCCTTTCGCGGGCGACACCATCGAGCGCAACGTGGTGTACGAGGGTGTGCTGGAAACCGCCAGCGCCGAAGGCTGTGACCTCATCGTCATGGGCTCGCACGGACGCCGCGGCATCAAGGGCCTGATCCTGGGCAGCGTGGCCCAGAAGGTGCTCACCCATGCCAGCCTGCCGGTGCTGATCGTCAAGAGCTGAGGGCCAGCGCCTGTGCGGGGCGGTGACGTCTCCGTCACCGCCATTCCCCTCGTCCCATCCGGCTGGGGGCTGTTTCCGGCCTCGTGGTCCTTGCCGCCACACAAGCCGCAGCGGGGCACAGGGTCGGGCCCTGCTCCGTAGAATGTCGGGCTCCTCCACTGGAGTCCTTTCATGTCCGACGCCATCCCCCCGGTCGAGCCCTCTGCGGCTGAGTACCCCAGCCCGCCAGCGCCTGCGGTGTCCACCGGCCCCACCGAGGGCGGCAGCGGGCTGATCCGCATCCGCGGTGCGCGCCAGCACAACCTGAAGAACATCGACCTCGACATCCGGACCGGTGAGCTCACGGTGGTGACCGGGCCCAGCGGTTCGGGCAAGTCCAGCCTGGTGTTCGACACGCTGTTCGCCGAAGGCCAGCGCCGGTATGTGGAGACCTTCAGTGCCTACGCGCGCCAGTTCCTCGACCGCATGGACAAGCCGGCGGTGGACCGGGTGGACGGTGTGCCGCCCGCCATCGCCATCGACCAGACCAACCCGGTGCGCAGCTCGCGTTCCACCGTGGGGACGATGACCGAGCTGAACGACCACCTGAAGCTCTTGTTCGCGCGCGGTGCCGACCTGTTCGACCGCGAGACCGCGCTGCCGGTACGGCACGATTCGCCGGAGTCGATCTACGCCGAACTGCAGAAGCGTTGTGTGGCGCTCGGCGATCCGCGCCTGGTGGTGACCTTCCCCGTGGAGCTGCCCGCCAGCACCACGCCGGAAGAAATTCAACAATGGCTTTCCGCCAGCGGCTACACCCGCGTGCAGGCCGAACGCACCGTCCAGCGCGCCGCGCCGGCACCCGATGCGAAACCGGCCAAAACCACCAAGGCCAAGGCCGCCAAAGGCGCCGTGGCCAGCGAATCGGTGAAGGTGCTCGACGTGGTGGCCGACCGCTTCCGCATCGGCACGGCCGAGCAGGCGCGCGTGATGGAGGCCATCGAGGCCGGCCTCAAGCGCGGCAGCGGCAAGCTGATGGTGTACGTGCTGGGCGAAGAGGGCGCCGAGCCCGTGATCTGGCGGTTCTCCACCGGCCTGCACTGCCCCGAGAGCGACATCCGCTACGCCGACCCTGCGCCCTCGATGTTCTCGTTCAACTCGGCCGTGGGCGCCTGCGAGGCCTGCCGCGGTTTCGGCCGGGTGATCGGGGTGGACTACGGTCTCGTGATCCCGAACGACAAGCTCACGCTGCGGGGCGGCGCGATCAAGGTGTTCCAGACGCCGGCCTGGAAAGAGGCCCAGGACGACCTGATGCGCCACGCCGAGGCCGCCGGCATTCCGCGCGACACGCCCTGGAACAAGCTCACCCCCGAACAGCAGCACTGGGTGAAGACCGGTTCGCCGAACTGGAACGGCAAGTGGAACCAGCACTGGTTCGGCGTCGCGCGTTTCTTCGAGTACCTGGAGAGCAAGGCCTACAAGATGCACATCCGCGTGCTCTTGTCCAAGTACCGCAGCTACACCGAATGCCCCAGCTGCGGCGGCGCGCGCCTCAAGACCGACAGCCTGCTCTGGCGCATCGGCACGAAGCAGCAGGCCGACGCGGTGCTGCCGCCCGCGAAACGCTACCTGCCGCAGGGTGTGAAGTGGTCGCGTGCACAGCTCGAAGCCTTGCCTGGCCTCTGTCTGCACGACCTGATGCTGCTGCCGCTGGACAAGCTGCGGGTGTTCTTTGCCTTGCTCAATCAGACGCTGGTTCCCGCGGGCTCGGACATTGCGGGCGCCGGCCAGGCGCAGGCGCTGCGCCTGCTGTTCGAAGAGATCAACACCCGCCTGCGCTACCTCTGCGAAGTCGGCATCGGCTACCTGACGCTCGACCGGCAGAGCCGCACGCTCAGCGGCGGCGAGGTGCAGCGCATCAACCTCACCACGGCGCTCGGCACCTCGCTGGTGAACACGCTCTTCGTGCTGGACGAGCCCAGCATCGGCCTGCACCCGCGCGACATGGCGCGCATCAACGAGGCCATGCTGCGCCTGCGCGACGCCGGCAACACGCTGGTGGTGGTGGAGCACGACCCGGCGGTGATGCTCGCCGCCGACCGCCTGATCGACATGGGACCCGGCCCCGGCGAGCGCGGCGGGCAGATCGTGTTCGACGGCACGCCCGAAGCCATCCGTTCGGCCGACACCCTGACCGGCGCTTACCTGGGCGCGCGCAAGACCGTGGGCATGGGCTTCAAGCGCATGGTGACGGAGAACACGCACCGCCTGATTCTGGAGGGCGCGCGCGAGCACAACCTGCAGAACGTCACGGTCGAGTTCCCGCTGCAGCGCCTGGTGGTGGTCACCGGCGTCTCGGGATCGGGCAAGTCCAGCCTGATCCAGGACGTGCTCGCCCCCGCGCTGCTGCGCCACTTCGGCAAGTCCACCGACGCGCCGGGTGCCCACGACCGCCTGCTCGGCGCCGACTTCCTGAGTGAGGTCGTGTTCGTGGACCAGTCGCCGATCGGCAAGACCGCGCGCTCGAACCCGGTGAGCTACGTCGGTGCCTGGGATGCGATCCGCGCCCTGGTTGCCGACGCCCCGCTGTCGCGCCAGCGCAGCTACACCCCAGCCAAGTTCAGCTTCAACAGCGGCGATGGCCGCTGCCCCACCTGCGGCGGCTCCGGCTTCGAGCATGTGGAGATGCAGTTCCTGAGCGACGTCTACCTGCGCTGCCCGGACTGCGATGGCAAACGCTACCGGCCCGAGATCCTGGAGGTGCGCATCGAGCGCGGCGGCCGCCTGTTCAACGTCGCCGACGTGCTCGACCTCACCGTGAGCGAGGCGGCCGCATTGTTCACCAGCGACCGCGAGGTCATCCGCGCCCTTCAGCCCATCGTGGACGTGGGACTGGAGTACGTGAAGCTCGGCCAGCCGGTGCCCACGCTCTCGGGTGGCGAGGCGCAGCGCCTGAAGCTCGCCGGGTTTCTGGCCGACGCCGCCAAGACGGCGAGCGCCAGCCGCCAGCCGGTCTCGCGCAAGGGCACGCTGTTCCTGTTCGACGAGCCCACCACCGGCCTGCATTTCGACGACATCGCCAAGCTCATGCGCTCGCTGCGCAAGCTGCTGGACGCCGGGCATTCGCTGATCGTGATCGAACACAACCTGGACGTGATCCGCGCCGCCGACTGGCTGATCGACCTCGGCCCCGAGGGCGGCGCCGCGGGTGGCCTGATCGTGACCGAAGGTGCACCCGAAGAGGTGCGCCTGCATCCGACGAGCCACACCGCTAGGGCGCTGCGCGACTACGCGCTGTCCATGGGCGAGGTACACGCGGTGCACGAAGGCCGGCTGACCGACTACCTGCAGCAGCCGCAGCGCCAGCTCGCCGCTGCCGCGCGCGCCGAGGGCCACAGCAACGCCATCCGCATCGTCAACGCCAAGGAACACAACCTCAAGAACCTGAGCGTGGACATTCCGCGCGGGCAGTTCAACGTGATCTCGGGCGTGAGCGGTTCCGGCAAGTCCACGCTCGCGTTCGACATCCTGTTCAACGAAGGCCAGCGGCGCTACCTCGAATCGCTCAATGCCTACGCGCGCAGCATCGTGCAGCCGGCGGGCCGGCCCGAGGTGGACGCGGTCTACGGCATTCCGCCCACGGTGGCGATCGAGCAGCGGCTCAGCCGCGGCGGCCGCAAGTCGACGGTGGGCACCACCACCGAGGTCTGGCACTTCCTGCGCCTGCTCTACGTGAAACTGGGCACGCAGCACTGCGTGCACGACGGCGCGGCCGTGATGCCGCAAAGCCCCGAGAGCATCGCCGCCGCCATCCTCACGCGCTACGCGGGACAGCACATCGGCCTGCTCGCGCCGCTGGTGGTGAACCGCAAGGGCGTCTACACCGAGCTCGCCGACTGGGCGCGCCCCCGCGGCTACACCCACCTGCGCGTGGACGGCGAGTTCCTGCCCACGTCGGGTTTCCCGCGCATCGACCGTTTCAAGGAGCACACCATCGAACTGCCGGTCGCCGACGGCGTGGTGAACCCCGCCGACGAGGCCTGGCTGCGCACGCAACTGGCCAAGGCACTGGAGATTGGCAAGGGTCAGGTGCACGTGCTGCACCAGATGCAGGGCCTGGCGCAGGCCATGGCCGATGGCACGAGCACCGTGGGCCTGGGCCAGCTGGAGGTGTTTTCCACCAACCGTGCCTGCCCGGTCTGCGCCACCAGCTACCCCGAGCTGGACCCGCGGCTGTTTTCGTACAACAGCAAACACGGCTGGTGTCCCGACTGCGTGGGCACGGGCCTGGCGCTTTCCCGCGAGCAGCGCAAGGCGCTGGACGACTCGGTGCGCGACGACGCCGAGCGCGGGCGCGAGCAGAGCTTCGCCGAACCCGAGGTGGAAGACCTGGCCGACCAGCCCTGCCCGAGCTGCGAAGGCACGCGCCTGAACGCCCAGGCGCGGGCAGTGAAGTTCGGTGCGAATCCAAAAACCGGTCAGGCCGGCCTGGGCATCACCGATGTGGCGCGGTTGTCGGTGAACGAGGTCCGCGCGTGGGTGCAGGGCTTGCTGAAAGTGGCTGTGCTGACGAGCCGCGAAGCCGACATCGCACGCGACCTGCTGCCCGAGATCGAGAGCCGCCTTGCCTTCCTCGAAGAGGTGGGCCTCAACTACCTTACGCTGGACCGCGGCGCACCCACGCTCAGCGGCGGCGAGGCGCAGCGCATCCGCCTCGCGGCGCAGCTCGGCAGCAACCTGCAGGGCGTGTGTTACGTGCTCGACGAGCCGACCATCGGCCTGCACGCGCGCGACAACGCGATCCTGCTCAATGCCCTGCACAAGCTCGGCGAGATGGGCAACACGCTGGTGGTGGTGGAGCACGACGAAGACACCATCCGCCGCGCCGACCACATCATCGACATCGGCCCCAGCGCCGGCAAACGGGGGGGTCGTGTGGTCGCGCAGGGAACGGTCGCCGACCTGTCGGCGAATGCCGAGTCGGTGACCGGGCGCTACCTGCTGCACGCGATGAAGCACCCGCTGCAGCTGCGGCGGGCGGTGGATCCGGCGGCTCCTGCGCTCGAGATCCGGGGCGCCCGCCTGCACAACCTGCAGAACCTCAGCGTCGCCGTTCCCCTGCAGCGCCTGGTCGTGGTCACCGGCGTCAGCGGCTCCGGCAAGTCGACCTTCGCGCGCGACGTGCTGCTCACCAACGCGGCGGCCGCCGTGTCCGCCCGCAGCACCTTCGCCGGTCGCCAGGCCTGGGACAACGAGGGCGTGCGCCCGGCCTGGGTGGGCTGCGACAAGCTGCTCGGCTCCGAGGTGGTGGACCGCGTGCTCGAAGTCGACCAGACCCCCATTGGCAAAACCCCGCGCAGCTGCCCGGCCACCTACATCGGCTTCTGGGACACGGTGCGCAAGCTCTTTGCCGACACGCTGGAAGCGAAAGCGCGCGGTTACGGCCCGGGCCGCTTCAGCTTCAACACCGGCGAAGGCCGCTGCCCGGGCTGCGAAGGGCAGGGCATGCGCACCATCGAGATGAGTTTCCTGCCCGACGTGAAAGTACCCTGCGAGGTCTGCCACGGCGCGCGTTTCAACCCCGAGACCCTGGCTGTGACGTGGAAGGGCAGGAGCATCGGCGACGTGCTGCAGATGGAGGTGGACGAGGCGGTGGAATTCTTCGCCTCCATGCCCAGCATCAGCCACCCGCTGCAGCTGCTGAAAGACGTGGGGCTGGGCTACCTCACCCTCGGCCAGCCAAGTCCGACGCTCAGCGGCGGCGAGGCGCAGCGCATCAAGCTCGTGACCGAGCTCAGCAAGGTGCGCGACGACGTCACGCGCCGCGGCCAGAAGGCGCCGCACACGCTGTATGTGCTGGACGAACCCACCGTGGGCCTGCACATGGCCGACGTGGAAAAACTCATTCGAGTGTTGCACCGGCTGGTGGACGGCGGCCACAGCGTGATCGTGATCGAGCACGATCTGGACGTGATGGCCGAAGCCGACTGGATCATCGACCTCGGGCCCGAAGGCGGCTCGGGCGGTGGTCGCATCGTCGCCGCCGCGCCGCCCGACGAGGTGGTGCGGCTGGACACGCACACGGGCAAGGTCCTCGGACCCGTACTGGCCCGCTCTTAGCCTTGGGTCCTCCATGCAGCTCATCCACATCCACGTCGAGGCGCCACCTATGCCGGCGCTGGGCGCGCCCTGCAACGGCTGCGGGCTGTGTTGCCTGGCCGAGCCTTGCCCGCTGGGTCAGCTGGTCTCGCGCAAGCGCCTGGGTGCCTGCGACGCGCTGCGCTGGAGCGAGGTGGAAAGCCGCTACCGCTGCGGCGTGCTGACGGATACCGAAGGTCTGCTCGGACCACGCTGGCGCCGGGCTGCGCCGCTGCTGCGTCGGCTGGCGCGGCGCTGGATCGCGGCGGGCGTGGGCTGTGACGCAACGCTGGAGGCGCGGCGGCCCGGCTGACCGGTCTGCTGGCGGGTCGGCTCAGCGCCAGCCCAGCCAGGCGGTCCAGATCGCCAGCAGCGCCACGCCCCACAGCAGCAGCCGCGAGCGCACACGCAGCACCTCCACCGCACTCACCAGCCGCGCGTTCTGCTCGGCCAGCTCGGCCAGGGTCTGGGCCAGCTGTGCCTGGGTCTGTGCCTGCTGGTCGAGCTGGTCCTGCGCGGCGGTCAGGCGGGCCCGGAGCTCGCCCAGGCTCGGCGGGCTGTCGCCCACCCGGTCGGCTGCGGGGGTGACGGGCGGAGGTGGTTCGGCGCGCTGCCGGTCCATCAGCTTGCGCGCCGCGCTGAGCACCTTGGGCGCGTGTTCGATCACGTCACCCCAGGGAATGACTTTGAGCGCAGCCAGCCAGGGAATGGCCATGGGGGTTCCTTTCGGGATGGACTGAACGGGGTCGACAACCGACCGTGGGTTCGAGCGTACTGCGCCGCCCCGGTTCACCAGAACTTGAGCCGCATCAAATCCGCGCGCGTTTCCCGGGCGTAATATGCTTTTCTGCGCATATTTTCATGGATGGAGACGGTATGGACTGGACAGGCTGGATCGAGCGCTTCGGTGAGTCGGGTGTGCTGGCCCTGTGCGGTCTTGCGGTGGGGCTGGGGTTCGGTTTTTTTGCCCAGCGTTCGCGCTTCTGCCTGCGCGCAGCGGTCATCGAGTTCTGGCACGGCAAGTTCGGCGACAAGCTCACGGTCTGGCTGCTGGCCTTTGGCGCGGCGGTGGTGGCGGTGCAGTTGCTGGTGGTCACCGGTGGCCTCGACGTGAGCACGGCGCGCCAGCTCTCGGCGCGCGGCAGCATCTCGGGCGCGCTGGTGGGCGGCCTGATCTTTGGCGCGGGCATGGTCATGACGCGCGGCTGCGCCAGCCGCCTGCTCGTGCTGTCGGCCAACGGCAACCTGCGGGCCCTGCTGTCCGGTCTGATCTTCGCGGTGGTGGCGCAGGCTTCGCTGGGCGGGGTGCTGTCGCCCTGGCGAGAAGCCATTTCGAGCTGGTGGGTGGTGGACGGCGGCCCCTCGCGCAGCCTGCTGGCCCAGCTGGGTGCGGGTCCCTGGGATGGTCTGGTCTTCGCCGGCGTGTGGCTCATCACCGGGCTGTTTTTCGCGCACCACAGCGGATGGGGCTTCTGGAAGTGGGCCGGGGGCATCGGCACCGGCCTGATGGTGGCGCTGGCCTGGGCCGGCACCTACCAGGTGATGGCGAATTCATTTGAACCGGTACAGATCCAGGGCCTGACCTTCAGCGGTCCATCGGCCGAATGGCTGATGCGCGTGCTGAGTGAGCCGGGCGAGCCCTGGACCTTCGGCCTGGGTCTGATGCCCGGGGTGTTCCTGGGGTCGCTGATCGGTGCGCTGGTGGGGGGTGACTGGAAGCTCGAAGGCTTCGGTGGCGGCTACAGCATGCCGCGCTACATCGTGGGTGCCGTGCTGATGGGGTTTGGCTCCATGCTGGCCGGTGGCTGTGCGGTGGGCGCGGGCATGACGGGTGGCGCCATCTTCGCCGTCACGGCCTGGGTGACGCTGGGCGGCATGTGGGTCGGCGGCGGCATCACCGATCGCCTGCTGGACAAACCCCACCACCAAGCGGCTCCCGTCAGCAGCGCGGCCGCTTCCTCTGTGCCCTGAATCGCGGCTGGTTCAGCGGGGCTGGGTGCTGGCGGCGCGTCGCAGCCACCACCATCCGGGTGCCGCCACCGCCAGCAGCAGGACCGGGAAGCCCAGCACCGGTGCCCATTGCAGGGCCGCTGCGCCCAGCGCGGGTGCCAGCACACCGCCGAGCGTGTACGACAGCACCAGCACCGCCGTGCTGTTGACCAGGGTGATGCCGTTTTCGCGCGAGCCGATGTCGATCATGGCCAGCGTGTAGAGGCATCCGCCCGCGCCACCCCAGAGAAAGGCCACCGGCGCCGCCAGCCACGGGTGGGCCGCCACCCAGGGGATCAGCCCCGTGGCGAGCAAGGTGATGAAGGCACACACCCGCATCAGCTGCAGGCGCGCGGCACTTGCATCGCCATAGCGCTGCCGCGGGTGTGCGGCCATGCGGTCGGCCAGCATGCCGGCGGGCAGCATCATGAGCGCGCTGCCCAGGCCACTGGCCGAAACCAGCAGGGCGGCACTCGAAGCGCTCAGCCCCAGCGCCAGACCGTAGAGCGGCAGGATGGACGTAAGGCCGCTTTCGAAAAAACCGCCGACGAAACCCACCGCCATGATCAGGGGATGCGCGCGCAGCGCATGCCATACGCCGGAGAGTCCGACACGGGCGCTGTGCGCATCGGCCGCGGGCGGCAGGCGCGGGATCAGCAGGCTCCAGAGCAGGCCCAGCACCGTCAGGCCCCATGCCATCCACAGCGCGGTATCGCTCTGCGGGCCTACCCAGACCAGCAGCATCGGTCCCAGCACAAAGGTGGTGCCGACCATGGTTTCAAAGATGCCCACGTTGCGACCGCGGCGCAGCGGTGGCGAAAACTCCGCCACCACCGCCTCGGCCAGCACCCAGCGCAGGCCGGCGGCCATGCCTTCGATCAGGATGCAGGCGAACCACACCAGCAGCGATTGGCTGAACAGGAAGCCGGCGATGACCAGTGCCGGCACGCCGGCGGCGAGCCAGAGCGATGGGCGGCGCCCCAGCCGCTGCGTGATCGCCGAGGCAAACGGCGTCATCAGGAAGACGCCGAGCCAGCCGGTGGCCACGAACACGCCGGCCAGCGCGGTCGACACGCCGTCGCCTTTGAGCCGCAGCAGGAGCAGCGGCATCAGCATGAAGTAACCCAGCAGCTGGAAGAAGGTGGAGCCGAAGATGGCCAGCAGGCCGAGCGTGGCGTGGTCGGAAAGGCCTGTGGCAGGCACGGCGCCGGTCACGGCATGGCTGTGCGTCGGTGGCAACGGGCGTTCACTCATGTCGCGGCCCTGGACGCCAGCACCGCCTGTGCCAGTTCGGCGAAGCCGGCACCGCGCTCGCCGCGTGTCACGTAGCGCGGCCGGCTCGTGAGCCGATCCCAGAATCGCGCCACGTTGGCCACGCCCACGCTGTGCGGGAAGTGGCCAAACATCGTCGCGTCGTTGGTCGAGTCGCCCACGTAGACCCAGTGGTCGAGTTCGGCGTCCAGATCCCGGCCCAGCCGCTCGCGCACGACCCAGCGTGCGCCCGCGAGCTTGTCGTGTGCACCGATCCAGCCGTTGATGTGGATCGAGCTCACCGTGGCATTCAGCCCGCCCGCCTGCATGAGGCCCACCACCCGCGCCACCGTGGCGGCGTCCAGCTGGGCAAACTCGCTGTGGTCGATCGCGATGTCGGTTTCGCGGCCGGCGCTGTCCTGCGACAGGCGGGTCTGCGGCAGCTCGGCCAGGATGCGCTGCGCCACCGTTTGCAGGCGCGTGAAGTTCGCGCTTCGGGTCGCTTCGTCCTGCAGCCAGGCCTTGCACAGCCCTCTATTCGCCCCGCGCCACAGCGCCACCGCCCCGTTTTCCGCCACGATGGCATTCACCGGCCAGGCCAGCGCAAAGCCCGCGCTCCAGCCGGCCGGCCTCCCGGTGATCGCGAACACCGGCAGGCCCGCCGCACGCAGGTCGTGCAGGGCCGAGAGCGCATCGGGCGTGATCGCCCCCTCGGTGGTGAGCGTGTCGTCGATGTCGGTCAGCACGCCGCGGATGCGGGCGCGGGAAGGCAACGGCCAGGCAGAAATCGTGGAATGGATCATGAAGACCCGCCAGTTTCGCAGATACCCCAAACACCGGCTTGCGCTAGAATCCAGGCATCCGAGGAGCGTTGCAGCGAACCCCTGACCACCGGTCGGCGTGGGGCGTGAGGCTCGGAACATCCATGCAACGACGCTCATCCACTGGCGTGTGATGGGCTTTTTTTTGCCTGTTCATGCCCAGTGGTTCTTGCCAACCTCATCTGGAGTTTCCATGAACGCACGCCTTTCCACCGCCGTCAACGCCGACTGCGTCATCGCCGACATCGGCCTGGCCGACTGGGGCCGCAAAGAAATCAAGATCGCAGAGACCGAAATGCCCGGCCTCATGGCGATCCGCGAAGAATTCGCCAAGGCGCAGCCGCTCAAGGGCGCGCGCATCACCGGCTCGCTGCACATGACCATCCAGACGGCTGTGCTGATCGAGACCCTGCAGGCGCTGGGCGCCCAGGTGCGCTGGGCTTCGTGCAACATCTTTTCGACGCAGGACCACGCCGCCGCGGCCATTGCGGCCGCCGGCACGCCGGTGTTCGCCATCAAGGGCGAAACCCTGGCCGACTACTGGGACTACACCCACCGCATCTTTGAATTCGGCGCCGCAGGCACCGAAGGCGAAGGCCCGAACATGATCCTGGACGACGGCGGCGACGCCACGCTGCTGATGCACCTGGGCAAGCGCGCCGAAAAGGACCAGTCCCTGATCGCCCATCCGACCAGCGAAGAAGAGACCTGCCTGTTCGCCGCCATCAAGGCCAAGCTGGCGCAGGACCCGACTTGGTACAGCCGCAAGGGTGCGCAGATCATCGGCGTGACCGAAGAGACCACGACCGGCGTGCACCGCCTGAAGGAAATGTCGGCCGCCGGCACGCTGATGTTCCGCGCCATCAACGTCAACGACTCGGTGACCAAGAGCAAGTTCGACAACCTGTACGGCTGCCGCGAATCGCTGGTCGATTCCATCAAGCGCGCCACCGACGTGATGATCGCCGGCAAAGTGGCCGTGGTCGCCGGCTACGGTGACGTGGGCAAGGGCTCGGCGCAGGCGCTGCGCGCGCTGTCGGCCCAGGTGTGGGTGACCGAGATCGACCCCATCAACGCCCTGCAGGCCGCGATGGAAGGCTTCAAGGTCGTGACCATGGAGTACGCCGCCGACAAGGCCGACATCTTCGTGTCCGCCACCGGCAACAAGAACGTGATCCGCTACGAGCACATGGCCGCCATGAAGGACCAGGCCATCGTCTGCAACATCGGCCATTTCGACAACGAGATCGATGTTGCGTCGCTGGCCCAGTGCACCTGGGACGAGATCAAGCCGCAGGTGGACCACGTGGTCTTCCCCGACGGCAAGAAGATCATCCTGCTGGCCAAGGGTCGCCTGGTGAACCTGGGCTGCGCCACCGGCCACCCCAGCTTCGTGATGTCGTCGAGCTTCGCCAACCAGACGATTGCGCAGATCGAACTGTTCTGCCACCCGGACGGCTACGACGCCGGCAAGGTCTACGTGCTGCCCAAGCACCTGGATGAAAAGGTGGCGCGCCTGCACCTGCAGAAGGTCGGCGCGATGCTGACCGAGCTGAGCGATGAGCAGGCAACGTACATCGGCGTGCCCAAACAGGGTCCGTACAAGCCCGATACGTATCGGTATTGACCCCCCCGCGCCGCCTTCGGCGTCACCCCCCGGGGGGACGGCGCTGGCGGCCCGGCGGAGCCGGTTCCGCGGCGCCCTGGACGCTCGCGGCCTCTGGACCGCTCGTTTCGCTTCGGCGACGTTGCTCTACTCGTTGCGCTGTTCCCCATGCGTGCTGACCAACTTCTTGTCGATCGCGGCCTGGCCGCTTCACGCTCGCAGGCGCAGCGGCTGATCGCTGCGGGCGTGCGTTGGCGCCTGCCGGGTGGCGACTGGAGGGCCGTCACCAAGAACGGCGAGGAGCTGCGCGAGACGGTGGAACTGGAACTGCTGGACACGGCCGAGTCACGCTTCGTGTCGCGCGGTGGTTTGAAGCTCGATGGCGCGCTCACGCACTGCGGACTCGATGTGCGCGGCTGGCGCTGCCTCGACGTGGGGCAGAGCAGCGGTGGCTTCAGCGACTGTCTGCTGCAACGCGGCGTCGCGCAGGTGGTGGGCGTGGACGTGGGCCAGGGCCAGCTGCATCCGAAGCTGCGTCCCGATGCGCGTGTGGTCTGCATTCAGAAGTGCAACGCCCGCGAGCTGACGGCTGAGCAGCTGGTGCAGATGGGCGGCGAGTCCGCTGGTGCACCGTTTGACCTGATCGTGGGGGACCTGTCGTTCATTTCGCAGACGCTGGTGTGGCCGGCCATCGTGCCGCTGCTCAAGCCAAGGGGTGACCTGCTGATGCTGGTCAAGCCGCAGTTCGAGTTGCAGCCCGAACACATCGGCAAGGGCGGCCTGGTGAAAGACGCTGCGAGTTATGCGCTGGTGCGCGAGCGCATCGCGCAAGCCTGTGCAGGCAACGGCCTGGCCCTGCAGGACTATTTTGAAAGTGCCATCACCGGGGGTGACGGCAACCGGGAATTTTTCGTCTGGGCGAAGCGACTGGCCTGAAACGGGCCCGAGGCGTTCGGCGAAGCACAAGGAAACACCATGGCGTTGCCACTGAGTTTTGAATTCTTTCCACCCAAGACGCCCGAGGGCGCACAGAAGCTGGGCGCCGTGCGCCAGCAGCTCTACGCGCTCAGGCCCGAGTTCTGCTCGGTCACCTACGGCGCGGGGGGGTCCACCCACCAGGGCACCTTCGACACGGTGGGGGCGATCCTGGCCGAGGGTGTGGCCGCGGCCTCGCATTTTTCGTGCATCGGTGCGACCAGGGCCAGCGTGCGCGAGCAACTCGCCACGCTCAAGGCCATGGGCGTGCAGCGTCTGGTGGCCTTGCGCGGCGATCTGCCCAGCGGCTACGGCATCGGCGGCGAGTTCAACCATGCGAGTGACCTGGTGGCTTTCATCCGCGCCGAGACTGGGCGCGACTTCCACATCGAGGTGGCGGCCTACCCGGAGATTCATCCACAGGCGAAGTCGCCCGAAGCCGACCTGCAGGCCTACGCCACCAAGGTGCGCGCGGGCGCCGACTCGGCCATCACCCAGTATTTCTACAACAGCGATGCCTACTTCCGTTTCGTGGACGACGCGCACAAGCTCGGTGCCGACGTGCCGGTGGTGCCCGGCATCATGCCGATCACCAGCTCGTCGCAGCTGCTGCGCTTTTCGGATGCCTGCGGTGCCGAAATCCCGCGCTGGATCCGTCTGCGGCTGCAGGCCTACGGCGACGATCTGGCGTCGATCAAGGCCTTTGGGCTGGACGTGGTCACCGACCTGTGCGACCAGCTGCGCAACGCGGGTGTGCCGGCCTTGCACTTCTACACCATGAACCAGAGCGCGGCCACGCTGGACATCGTGAAACGGCTGCAGCTGGCATGAGGCACAACCGGCGTTTTCTGGTCCTGGTCCTGGCCCTGGCTTGTCTGCCGCTGGCGGGTTGCGCCACCGGACCGGGCGGCGCGACCACGCAGGAGGCGGGCGAGGCCGACATCGGCCGCGGCGTGGCCTCCTGGTACGGCGGCCGCTTCCACGGCCGGCGCACCGCCAGCGGTGAGCTGTTTGACGAGAACGCGCTGACCGCGGCGCACCCCACGCTGCCCTTCGGCACGCGTGTCCGGGTGCGCAGCCTGGGCAATGGCCGCGAGGTCGTGGTGCGCATCAACGACCGGGGGCCGCACGTCAAGAGCCGCATCATCGATCTCAGCCGTGCGGCCGCCAGCGCCCTGGGATTTGTCCAGGCGGGTACCGCCCGTGTCGTGTTGCTGAGGCCCTGAGGGCGTGCCGTGCCGCACAATCTTCCTTCCCCAACATTCCCAGGAGACGCCCGTGAAGATCGAAACCATCGCCGTGCATGGCGGCTACAGCCCGGACCCCACCACCAAGGCGGTGGCGGTGCCGATCTACCAGACCGTGGCCTACGCGTTCGACGACACGCAGCACGGTGCCGACCTGTTCGACCTCAAGGTCGCCGGCAACATCTACAGCCGCATCATGAACCCGACCAACGGCGTGCTCGAAGCGCGCCTGGCCGCCCTGGAGGGCGGTGTGGGCGCGCTGGCCATGGCCTCGGGCATGGCGGCGATCACGGCGGCGATCCAGACCATTGCCGAGGCCGGTGACAACATCGTCTCGGCCAGCACGCTCTACGGCGGCACCTACAACCTGTTTGCCCACACCTTCCCGCAGCAGGGCATCACGGTGCGTTTCGCGGACCCGCGCGACCCGGCCGCGTTCGCCGCGCTGATCGACGACAGGACCAAGGCGATCTACTGCGAGTCCATCGGCAATCCGCTCGGCAACGTGACCGACATCGGTGCACTCGCCAAAGTGGCGCACGACGCGGGTGTGCCGCTGATCGTGGACAACACGGTGACCAGCCCCTACCTGTGCCGCCCGTTCGAACACGGCGCCGACATCGTGGTGCATTCACTGACCAAATACCTCGGCGGCCACGGCACCACCATCGGCGGCGCCATCGTGGACAGCGGCAAGTTCCCGTGGGCGCAGCACAAGGCGCGCTTCAAGCGCCTGAACGAACCCGACGTGAGCTACCACGGCGTGGTCTACACCGAGGCGCTGGGTGCTGCGGCCTACATCGGGCGCGCCCGTGTGGTGCCGCTGCGCAACATGGGCGCGGCGCTCTCGCCCATGAACGCGTTCCAGATACTGCAGGGCATCGAGACGCTGGCGCTGCGCATGGACCGTATCTGCGAGAACGCGGTGAAGGTCGCCACGCACCTGCAGAACCACCCCAAGGTGGCCTGGGTCAACTACGCCGGCCTGCCCGGCCACAAGGACCACGCGCTGGTGCAGAAGTACATGGGGGGCAAAGCCTCCGGCATCATCAGTTTCGGGCTGCAATCGGCCGACGCCATCGCGGCCGGCACCCGCTTCCAGGATGCGCTGCAGCTCTTCACGCGCCTCGTCAACATCGGCGACGCCAAGTCGCTGGCCTGCCACCCGGCCACCACCACGCACCGCCAGCTCAACGCCGACGAGATGAAGAAGGCCGGCGTGAGCCCCGACATGGTCCGCCTGTCGATCGGCATCGAGCACATCGACGACCTGATGGCCGATCTGGAGCAGGCGCTGGCGAAGGTGTGATCCGGTTTCCCCGCTGGCCCCAGACAGAAACCCGCCATGGCGGGTTTTTTTGTCGGCGCTGGTTCTGCCGGGTCTTGACCTCGCGCAAGCCTGGGTACCACGTCCCGTGGCATATTGATCCATGGTGGCCCTGCAGACACGGCTGCCAACCACAGAAGGATGGGGACAAATGGACAAGCCTTGGCTCAGCCAGTACCCGGCCGGCGTGCCGGCTGACATCGACATTCACCAGTACGCTTCGCTCAAGGACATGCTGGCCGCCAGCTGTGCACGTTTTGCCGACCGACCGGCCTACAGTTCAATGGGCACGGTGATGAGCTTTCGCCAGCTCGACGACGCGAGCCGTGCTTTCGCGGCTTGGCTGCAGAAGGTGGCGGGTCTGCAGCGCGGCGACCGCGTCGCCCTGATGATGCCCAACCTGCTGCAGTACCCGGTGGTGCTGTTCGGTGTGTTGCGCGCGGGCATGGTGGTCGTGAACGTCAACCCGCTCTACACGCCACGCGAACTGGAGCACCAGTTGAAGGACGCCGGGGCGCGGGCCATCGTGGTGCTGGAGAACTTCGCCCACACGCTGGAACAGGTGATCGGCGCCACGCAGGTGCGCACGGTCGTGACGACGCAGGTGGGTGACTTGCTGCCCCCGGTGAAGCGGCTGCTGACGAACGCCGTGGTCAAGCATGTGAAGAAGCTGGTGCCTCCGTGGCGGCTGGCCGGTGCGGTGGACTTCCGACGTGCGCTGTCCGCGGGCCGGGCGCAGACGCTTGACGACGTCCGGCTCGACCACGGCGATCTCGCCTTCCTCCAGTACACCGGCGGCACCACCGGCGTGGCCAAGGGGGCAATGCTCAGCCACGGCAACATGGTCGCCAACGTGCTCCAGGTGGCCGCGTGGATGTCGCCCAACCTGAACGATGGCGAGGAGACGCTGATCCTCCCGCTGCCGCTGTACCACGTGTTCGCCCTGACCGGTGCGCTGTCCTTCTTCAGCAGGGGTGCACAGGCGGTGCTGATTCCCAACCCGCGCGATCTGCCGGCCTTCCTCAAGGTGCTGCGTCAGACACCCTTCACCGCGATCATCGGCGTCAACACCCTGTTTCGCGCCCTGCTCGACGCACCGGGCTTTGCCGAGGTGAACCTGCGCCCGCTGAAGCTGGCGGTGGCCGGCGGCATGGCGGTGCAGCACGTGGTGGCGCACCGCTGGAAAGAGCGGGCAGGCGTTCCGCTGGTGGAGGGCTACGGTCTGACCGAGAGTGCGCCGGTGGCGATCGCCAACCCGGTCACCATCCAGGAGTGGAGCGGCCAGATCGGCGTGCCACTGCCAAGCACGGAGGCGGCCATCCTCGACGATGATGGCGGATTCATCGCACGCGGAGAGGTGGGCGAGATCTGCCTGCGCGGTCCGCAGGTGATGCAGGGCTACTGGAACCATCCCGAGGAGACGGACAAGGCGTTCACCGCCAACGGCTGGCTGCGCACCGGGGACATGGGCGTGATGGACGAGCGCGGCAGCATCCGCATCACCGACCGCAAGAAAGACATGATCGTGGTCTCGGGGTTCAAGGTGTTCCCCAATGAGATCGAGGACGTGCTGACCATGCACCCCGGCGTGCTGGAAGCCGCGGCCATCGGCGTGCACGACGAGCGTTCGGGCGAGGCGGTCAAGGTGGTGATCGTGCGCAGCGACCCGGGCCTGAACGAAGACGCGGTACTCGCACACTGCCGGCAGCATCTGACCGGCTACAAGATGCCGCGCGTGGTGGAGTTTCGCAGCGAGCCGCTGCCGAAGACCAACATCGGCAAGATCCTGCGCCGCGAATTGCGCGACGTCGGTGCTGCGGCGGTGGCGGGGTCGGCACAGGTGGCTGCGCACTAGGCTGCGGGTCCGCCAGGGACCGGGATCACCTTTCGTCGTAGCTCACCACCAGCCGGTCCGTGGTGGGCCGGGCCTGGCAGCTCAGCACGAACCCCTTCTCGGTCTCCCAGGGCTCGAGGGTGAAGTTCTTGTCCATGGTGACCGCACCCTCCATCACCTTGGCGCGGCAGGTGCAGCAGACACCACCGCGGCACGACCAGGGCAGGTCGAGCCCCGCGTTGAGCGCCACGTCCAGCACGTGTTCGTCCTTGCCCATGCGCAGCTGGTGCGGCTTGCCATCGAGCACCACTGTGAGGGCCACCTCGCCGTCGGTGCGGACGGCCGGGTGGCCGAGCATGGCGGCCTGTCGCTGATCGGCCGGCAGTGCTTCCAGCGTGGGCGAGGTGAAACGCTCGGTGTGCACGCGGTCGGGCCGCACACCCGCATCGAGCAAGGCCTTCTCGGTCGCTTCGATCATGGCTTCGGGGCCGCAGATGAACACCTCGTCCATGCTGCCCACCGGCAGCAGGGAAGCGATGATCTGGCGCACCTTGTCGCCGTCGATGCGGCCTTCAAGCAGCGGCACTTCCTGTGCCTGGCGCGAGAGCACATGGATCAGCGTGAGGCGCCCGGGGTAGCGGTCTTTCAGGTCCTGCAGGGCTTCGTTGAACATGACGCTGGCCATGCGGCGGTTGCCGTAGACCAGGGTGAACTTCGAATCAGCCGACTCTTCCAGCGTGCTGGCCATGATGGACAGGATGGGTGTGATGCCCGAGCCGGCGGCGAACCCCACGCGGTGAATGGCGCGCGGCTTGTGCACCGTGAAGCGGCCCTCGGGCGGCATCACCTTCAGGGTGTCGCCAGCCTTGAGCTGGTTCGCGGCCCAGTTGGAAAACACGCCGCCTTCCACCGGACGGATGCCCAGGGTGAGCTCGCCCTGCTGCGAGAGCAGGCTGCGCGGGCTGCTGATGGAATAGCTGCGCCGCACGTCCTGCCCGCCGATGCTGGCGCGCAGCGTGAGAAACTGGCCAGGCTTGAAATCAAAGGTCGTTCGCTGTTCGGGTGGCACGGCCAGCGTGATGGCCACGGCGCCTGCAGCCTCGGGGCTGATACGCGCAATGGGAAGGTCGTGGAAGCGGGGTGTCGAGGTCATTCAGCAGCTCCGGGGCAAGAAAGCAGGTGGAGTCCTTCAAGAGCACCGCGGAGCCGGCTTCGCAGGTCCGCTGGTGCCCCCTCAAGGGGGTGACGGCCCGGGGGCCGGCGCTTCAGATCGGTTTGAAATAGTCGAACGGTTCCAGACAGTCCAGGCAGCGGTACAGGGCCTTGCAGGCGGTGGAGCCGAAGGGCGATGTCTCGGTGGTGTTCGTTGAGCCGCACTGCGGGCAGGGCACCGCCTCGCGCGCTGTCGTCTGACGCGAAAACTTCAACACGCCCGTGCTCCCATGGTCGGGGCTGCCGCATTGCGGCGGCGCAATGCCGTAGGCGCGCAGCTTCTCGCGCGCGGCATCGCTCATCCAGTCGGTGGTCCAGGCGGGTGACAGCTGCGTGAGCACGCGCGCCGACAGGCCGGCGGCGGTGAGCGCCGCGCGGATGTCGTCCTCGATCTGCCCCATGGCCGGGCAGCCGCTGTAGGTGGGCGTGATCACCACCTCGGGCGTGCCGTCTGCACCGTTGCGCACCTCGCGCAGGATGCCGAGTTCGGACAGGCTGATGACCGGGATTTCCGGGTCGGCCAACTCCGCCAGGGCCAGCCAGATGGCGGCGTGGTCCTGTGGGTTGGCAGTGTCTGTGGCGGGCTGCATGGCGGCGTGTGCCAGGCTCACCAGGCGGCCCGAGGGTGCGCGCGCGCCAGGCTCTGCATCTCGGCCAGCAGGAAGCCCAGGTGCTCCGAGTGCACGCCGTGTTGTCCCTGTGTCACGTAGCCTTCCACAGGGGGTCTCTGCAGCGTGGCGGCGGCCAGCGTTTCGTCCACCAAGGCATCCCAGTCCGGCTTCAGGCTGGCCAGGCTCAGACCGGCGCCGAGCATCTGGGCCGCTTGTGCGGCGGGGCTGTCAACCCAGAACTCCTGGCAATAGGGCAGCAAGTGGTCCAGCGCGGACTGGGCGCGTTGATGCGATTCGTCCGTGCCATCCCCAAAGCGCACCAGCCAGTCGCTCGCATGGCGCAGGTGGTAGCGGACTTCCTTCAGCGACTTGGTGGCGACGGCGGCCAGCTGCGCATCGCTGGAGGCTTGCAGGCCATCCCACAGCAGCACCATCAAGGCGCTGTAGAGGAAATTGCGGACGATGGTCGTCGCGTAGTCGAGGTCGGCCACGGCATAGCCGACCAGCGCGCCGTGGTGCGGCAACTCCAGCAGGGTGAAGTTGCGGAACTCGGCTGTGTCGCGGAAGTAGGCCAGCGTGTCTTCCGTGATCTGACCGTTGTGCCGTGCGCCCTGCAGGTGGGCGAAACGCTGTGCCTCTGCCGGGCTGGCGTTGATCAGCGTGGCGGCATGCTGGTACAGCAGGCGCGACTGGCCGATCAGGTCCAGGCTGTTGTTGGCCAGCGCCAGGTCTTCTTCCAGGATGGGGCCGTGGCCGCACCACTCGGCGTTGCGCTGGCCGAGCACGAGCGCGTTGTCGGCCAGGTGCAGCAGGTAGTCAATGTTCGTGTTCATAAAGCGGCGTAGCGAGAAGGCATCAGGCTAGGTGCGGCGGCGAAGACAGTGCGACCAGCACGGCAAGCTGCCGCAACGACGCATGAAGCCTTCGCAGTAGCCGCTCACATGTGCCCCACTTTGTCGGGGATTTGATAGAAGGTCGGGTGCCGGTAGATCTTGTCGGCCGCCGGGTCGAAGAAGCTGTCCTTGCTGTCGGGCTCACTGGCGGTGATGGCGTTCGACGGCAGCACCCAGATGCTCACGCCTTCCTGCCGGCGGGTGTAGACGTCGCGGGCCATCTGCAATGCGTGTTGCGCGTCGCTCGCGTGCAGGCTGCCGCAGTGCTTGTGCTCCAGGCCCTGTTTGCTGCGGACGAAGACTTCCCACAGCGGCCATTCCTTCAGGGCGGGTGTGCTGGTGTTCATGCGGCCTCCTTCATGCTGCGTTCCTTCTGTTTGCGCGCGTGCGCCAGTGCGGCGTCGCGTACCCAGGCGCCGTCGTTCCAGGCTTTCACCCGGGTGGACAGACGTTCCTTGTTGCAGGGTCCATGGCCGTTGACCGTGGCCCAGAACTCGTCCCAGTCGATCGCACCGTAGTCATGGTGCTGACGTTCCTCGTTCCATTTCAGATCGGGGTCGGGCAGGGTCACGCCCAGGACTTCGGCCTGCGGCACGGTGGCGTCGACGAACTTCTGGCGCAGATCGTCGTTGGAAATGCGCTTGATGCCCCAGCGCATGCCTTGCGCGCTGTTGGGGCTGTCGGCGTCGGGCGGTCCGAACATGGCGAGGCACTTCCACCACCAGCGGTTCACTGCGTCCTGCACCATCGCCTTCTGCTCGGCGGTCCCCTGCATCATCACCAGCAGCGCTTCGTATCCCTGGCGCTGGTGGAAGCTCTCTTCCTTGCAGACGCGGATCATGGCGCGCGCATACGGCCCGTAGGAGCAGCGGCAGAGCGGGATCTGGTTCATGATCGCCGCGCCGTCCACCAGCCAGCCGATCACGCCCACGTCGGCCCAGTTCAGCGTCGGGTAGTTGAAGATCGAACTGTATTTCGCCTTGCCGCTGTGCAGGCCGGCGAGCATCTGGTCGCGGCTGGTGCCCAGCGTTTCGGCGGCGCTGTAGAGGTACAGGCCGTGGCCACCTTCGTCCTGCACCTTGGCGATTAGGATCGCCTTGCGTTTCAGGCTGGGCGCCCGCGAGATCCAGTTGCCCTCGGGCAGCATGCCGACAATTTCACTGTGGGCGTGCTGGCTGATCTGGCGCACCAGCGTCTTGCGGTAGCCCTCGGGCATCCAGTCGCGTGGTTCGACCTTGCCGTCGGCGTCGATCACGGCATCGAAGTGCGCCTGCAGCGCGGCTTCTTCGCTTGTCGGAGGCGGGGTGACCGACTTCAGGCCCGCCCTGGCCTCGCTGTCCGCCACACTGAAAGATTGGGTGTACATGGGGCATCTCCTGCGCCTGAACGGTGACGCGAAACGCAGTATAGTCAATTAGCCGACCGATCGGTCGGCTAATGTTTGGCGGACATGTCAGGGTTTTACCGGGGCTGCCATGCACATTCGCTTACCCGGGGTCCTTGGGCAGGCCGTAAATTCGGTCGCATGAAATCCAGGAAGCTTTTCTCGCCCGCGCGACCTCCCCGTTTCTGGCTTGCCGGAGTCTGCTTGCTGGCGGTGGTCACGCTGCTGGGCGCCTGTGGTGGCGGTGAAGCGCCTGAGAGCCCCGCCGTCCCAACGGGCACGGTGGGGACAGCGCCCAGCACCGAAACGGCGTCCGGGACCGTGTCTCCTGCCCCTGTGCCCACGTCAGGCAGCGCGCTGCTGCCACTGGACGCCCGCACATCTTGCGATCTGCCCGATTTCCAGGTCGAGTGGACCCGGCAGATCAATGCGGCGCGGGCCAGCGCACGCACCTGCGGGTCCGCACCGATGCCCGCCACGACCCCGCTGCGCTGGGACAACCGCCTGTTCTCGGCGGCGGCCCGCCATTCGCTGGACATGGCCACGAACAACTACTTTTCGCACACCGGGCTCGATGGGCGGAGTTCGGCCCAGCGCATCGCGGACGAAGGTTATGCCTGGACCTGGACGGGGGAAAACATCGCGGCGGGTCAGCCGACGGTCTCGGCTGTCATGGCGGGCTGGCTGGCGAGCGCTGGACATTGCAGCAACATCATGCGGGCCCAGTACCAGGACGTGGCGGTGGCCTGTGTCGAGCAGCCCGGCAGCACCTTTGGCCGCTACTGGACGATGGTGCTGGCGCGGCCCTGAGGCTTCAACCGCCGGCGTCGAGCGACTGCGATTTGCCCCGGCCCCGTCCGAGCACGCTCAGCAGCTGCGGCAGGGCCGCCTGCAGGACGGCCTTGAGGGTGTGCGGCGGGTTGATGACGAACATGCCGCTGGCGGTCAGACCCGGGCGGTCGTCCGGCCCATGGGTCGGATCCTGGCCGATCGCCAGTGTGGCGTGCAACCACGGTCGTTGGGCTTGGTTGGCCAGCGTCTTGAGTCGGCGCGGCAGGTCGTGGGCTTCCGGACGCGGAATGATCGGATACCAGACCAGGTACGTACCCGTTGGGAAACGCCGGAGCGCTTCCTGTATGCAGGCACTTACTTTTCCGTAGTCACTCTTGATCTCGTAGCTGGGGTCGATCAGCACCACGGCCCGCTTGGAGCCGGTCGCCGACGGCGGTGGCGGCAGCAGGGGCTTGAGTCCCTCGAAGCCGTCCTGCAGGGCGACAGCGATTTGCCTCCCCGCTTCCAGCTGGGCGATGTTGGCGGAAAGTGTGCGGCTGTCGGTGGGGTGCAGCTCGAACAATTTGAGTTTGTCGCGGGACTCGGCCCGCAGCAACTGGTGCATGACGAACGGGGAGCCGGGATAGACGCGCAGCGCACCCGACGGGTTGAAACTGGCGACCAGGTCCAGGTAGTCGTCGATCGCTGGAGCGGCGGGCTGCACGGGAAGCCCGGCCGGGCGCAGCGCCGCCATCAGTTTCACCACACCATCCTTGGCCTCGCCTCCGGTTTCGGTGTAGTCCCCGTCCAGGCGGTACAGGCCTGCACCCGCGTGGGTGTCGACCAGCGTGATGCCGGCCTCCTTCTGCATCAAATGACGCAGCGTGGCGATCAATATGGTGTGTTTGAGCACATCGGCGTGGTTGCCGGCGTGGAAGGCGTGGCGGTAACTGAACATGCGCCGATGGTAGCGCCGTTGGCGTGGGCACCACACAAAACTTGCCGGTCGACCCTAAAATTTCGTACAATGGAAAGCTTCGCAGCGAAACGCATGGCTCCGCGACGAAGACCCCGCACCGGGCAACCAGTGCATGGTAAACCCACCTAAGAGTGTTCCGTCAGAGAACCACCGACCGTGGAAAAGAGCCGCCAAACCACTTCTTGAACAGAGAAACTCATGACCAAAACCTTCAGCGCCAAACCCGCTGACGTGGTGCACGAGTGGTTTGTGATTGACGCGACCGACAAGGTCCTCGGACGAGTAGCCAGTGAAGTTGCTCTCCGTTTGCGCGGCAAACACAAGGCCATTTACACGCCTCACGTCGATACCGGTGACTACATCGTCATCATCAACGCCTCCAAAATTCGCGTCACGGGCAACAAGTCCCTCGACAAGATTTATTACCGTCACTCGGGCTATCCCGGCGGTATCTACGCGACCAACTTCCGTGACATGCAGGCCAAACATCCCGGCCGTGCGATCGAGAAGGCCGTCAAGGGCATGCTGCCCAAGGGTCCGCTCGGTTACGCCATGATCAAGAAGCTCAAGGTGTACGGTGGTGCAGAACATCCCCACACCGCCCAACAGCCGCAAGTGCTGGAACTGTAAAGGAGCCTTGAGATGATTGGTGAATGGAACAATGGCACTGGCCGTCGCAAATCCAGCGTCGCCCGTGTGTTTCTGAAAAAAGGCAGTGGCAACATCACGGTCAACGGTAAGGATATCCAAGCCTACTTCGGCCGCGAAACCTCCATCATGGTGGCCAAGCAGCCGCTGATGCTGACCAACCACGCCGAGACCTTCGACGTGATGGTCAACGTGCACGGCGGTGGCGAGTCCGGCCAGGCTGGTGCCGTGCGCCACGGTATCACCCGTGCCCTGATCGACTACGACGCAACGCTGAAGCCCGAACTGTCGCAAGCCGGTTTCGTGACCCGCGACGCGCGCGAAGTCGAACGGAAGAAAGTCGGTCTGCGTTCCGCACGCCGAGCCAAGCAGTTCAGCAAACGCTAACGCGTCTGTTCCCTGCAGCGAAAGCCGCCTTCAAGCTTGTCTTGGGGCGGTTTTTGCTTTGTGGAGACCGGTTACGTTGGCTTGCAATTTGAAAGTGGATTGAATGCGATTTCGCTTGCTGCGAAGAAGACTGACGGTCAGCGCGCCGCGCGTCGCGATACGCAGTGCGCTTCCCTGGCCCTTCCGGTGGCTTCTCGGCGCGGTGGTTCTGGGGTTTTCTGGCGCACTGGCACTTTGGTCGTTCGAGTTTGGCAAGGACATCGCCGGTCTGGATCGGAACGCGAAGCAGGAACTCGAACAGTTGCGCGGCGAGGTGCAGGTCCTGCGCTCCGAGCTTGCCAAGGCACAGTCCATTTCCAACACCTCGGAGAGCCTGCTCACCGCAGAAAAAGCGGCGCAAGAGCAGTTGTTGCTGCAGATCCGCCAGCTCGAAGGGGACAACCAGACCCTGCGCAGTGATCTCGGCTTCTTCGAACGCCTGATCCCTGGCTCTGGCAGCGACGCGCTGAGCATCCGTGGACTGCAGGTGGAGCGGGTGTCAGAAGGGCGGCTCAAGTGGCAGGCGCTCATGATTCAGGCCAAGAAAAATGCGCCTGATTTCAAGGGGACGCTGGAAGTCCTGTTTGCAGGAACGCTGGACGGCAAACCATGGTCCCTGGCACAGGCGCCGGCGCCACAGCCGGTGCTGATCAAGAGCTATCTTCGCCAGGAAGGCGTGGTGGAGATTCCTCCCGCGGCCGTGGTAAAAACCGTGACCGCCCGAATCCTGCAGGATGGGATGGTGAAATCGGCGCAAACCCTCCAGCTGTGATGCCCCCTTTATCTTCAGGAGAAAACCATGTTCGGCAAGAAAAAGCAGCCCCCCATCAAGAGCCTGATTGCCCAGGGCACCCGCATTGATGGCAACGTGACTTTTCACGACGGCTTGCGCGTCGACGGTGAGGTGGTGGGGGACATCCGCGCCAGCGATGAGCAGCCCAGCATTCTGGTCGTCAGCGAACAGGCCAGCGTCACGGGCCAGATCCATGCTGATCACGTCATCATCAACGGAAGGGTCAAGGGCCCCGTGTTCGCGTTTGAGCTGCTGGAGCTTCAGCCCAAGGCACGCATCGAAGGCGACGTCTCTTACAAAGCACTGGAAATGCACCAGGGTGCCACGATTGCGGGTCAGCTCAAACCCATGGCCGGCGGGATTGAAGACAAACCCACACTGAAACTGGCGGCAAACAACGGATAGGCACATTTCCGAGCGTTTTGCTATAGCATTTGGTTTTGCTGTGGATGGCGGTCATCCACGGTCTCCATCTTTTCTGTGCACGGGGTTGCCCGTCACGTACACGATACGAGGTGATTCATGAGCGCAGTGGCTGAAAATATCCAGGCTGAAATGCCCGCCCCGTTGGTCTTTACCGACAGCGCCGCCGCGAAGGTGGCCGAGCTGGTGGCGGAAGAGGGCAACCCCGACCTGAAGCTGCGCGTGTTCGTGCAGGGTGGTGGCTGCTCGGGATTCCAGTACGGTTTTACGTTCGACGAAGTGGTGAACGATGACGACACCACCATGACGAAGAACGGTGTCTCGCTGCTGATCGATGCCATGAGCTACCAGTATCTGGTCGGGGCAGAAATCGACTACAAGGAAGACTTGGAAGGCGCACAGTTCGTGATCAAGAATCCCAACGCGACCACCACGTGCGGCTGTGGCTCCAGCTTCAGCGTCTGACCAAGGCATCGCAGGCATGAAAAAAGGAGCGCAATGCGCTCCTTTTTTCATGCCTGCACCACGGGCGTCTATTCGGCGCTGGCTTGCTGCAGGGTAGCAGCTGCATCGAGTTGCATGCGCTGCGCCTGGGCCACCGCGTCAAACCGGGAGCGCAGTGCCGGGTTCAGCGGAATGTTTTCGCTTTGACGAGCAACTTCCAGTGGGTCCTGGTGCACGCCCCCGTCACGGAATTCGAAATGCAGGTGGGGGCCAGTGGACGCGCCGGTCGAACCCACGGCGCCGATGAAGTCGCCTTGGCTGACCTGTTGCCCCCGCCGAACGTCGATCCGGCTCAGGTGGGCAAACAGGGTGGACTTGTTGTCACGGTGGGTGATCTCGATCACATTGCCATAACCCCGCTGGGTTCCGGCGAAGCTGACCACGCCGTCCGCAATGGTGCGCACCGGCGTGCCCGTGGGTGCTGCATAGTCCACGCCGAGGTGGGCCTTCTGCTTGCCCGAGATGGGGTGAAAGCGCATGCCGTAGCCGCTGCTGACCCGCGAGAATTCAAGCGGTGAACTCAGGTAGGACTTGCGCGAACTCTGGCCGTTGAAGCCGTAGTAAGCCCCTTTTTGCCCAGCATCCTCAAACCAGACTGCGTGGTGTTCACGACCGTCGTTGACGAACTCAGCGCTGAGCACCCGGCCAGCCCGCAGGGTTTCACCGTCCGCTTCCAAGCTTTCATAGACCACACTGAAACGATCGCCTTTGCGGAGATCACGACGGAAATCGATGTCGGAAGCGAAGATTTCAGCCAGCTGCACCGCCACACTGTCGGGCAGATTGACCGCGTCGGTTGCCGCAAACAGCGAACTCCGGATGGACCCGCTCGCCAGTCGGGCGGACGCCGTGAGTTCACCCTGTTCCATCCGTGATTCCAGCCCTGATGGCTGCTTTTCAACGATCATGCGATGGAATGTGCGCTCCTCGTCGCGCAGCCAGCGCGCTGTCAGTTTCAGCAGTTCGCCACGGTCACTGGTCTCGACGCTGACCAACTTGCCTGCCGGGCCGGCCAGCAAGGTGCGCGCAGTTGGATCGTTTCGCAGAAAGGCCTGTGCGGCGCTGTCGCTCACACCCAAGCGCTGCATCAGGCTCTGGATGGTGTCATCGCCGCGCACGGTCTCGCTGCGGAAGAGTGTCATGGACACTGGTGCACCCAGGGCGCTGGGCGCGAGCACCTCAGGGGTCAAGGCCTCCACCACCTGGGTGACGGGTAGCCGTGCGGCGTCGGGAGCCAGCGGTGCGATGCCAAACGCGGTGACACCGGTGCCCAACAACAGGACACCCACGCCACCCATGATGCGGCGAGGGTGTCTGGAGAGGCTTTGGCTCGTGGCGTGCAGCAGGCTGGCCAGCGTGTGGAGTAGCGGATGAATCAAAATGCTTTCCCGGGTAGCGGACTGCTCATGCAGTTCGCACAATGCAAGATGGAGTGGGACCGAAGACGCGGGTTCCGTGACGCCTGCAGGGCGTGATGGAAACACTTTGTGAGCGCTGATAGCTGCGCCACTAAAATCAACGGTTGGTCGATCAAAAGTATAGCCAGATCAAGGGCTGTCGCATCTGAATTAACCCGTATGAACCCCAGCCCAAAAGATGACAAAAGTACTCAAAGCCATGCCTTCAATGGGGTTGGTCTGACGGACGGTGTCCGCGAAGCGATGGCGGTGACGCTGCGTGGATGCGAAGAATTGATTCCGCAGGATGACTGGGCCAAAAAGCTGGTCAAGGCTGAGGCCACGGGTGTACCGCTGCGCATCAAGCTGGGGCTGGATCCGACCGCGCCCGATATCCACATCGGTCACACGGTGGTGCTCAACAAGATGCGCCAGTTGCAGGACCTGGGGCACCAGGTGATCTTCCTGATCGGCGATTTCACCAGCCTGATTGGCGACCCCTCGGGCCGCAACAACACGCGCCCGCCGCTGACCACCGAACAGATCAGGGCCAACGCCGAGACTTACTACAAGCAGGCCAGTCTGGTCCTGGATCCGGCGAAAACGGAGATCCGTTACAACAGCGAATGGAGCCTGCTGCTGGGCTCCATGGGCATGATCCAGCTTGCGGCCAAGTACACCGTGGCGCGCATGATGGAGCGCAATGATTTCCACGATCGCTTCAAGGCAGGGTCGCCGATCAGCGTGCACGAGTTCCTCTACCCGCTGATGCAGGGGTATGACTCCGTGGCGCTCAAGGCGGATCTGGAGCTGGGTGGTACCGACCAGAAGTTCAACCTGCTCATGGGCCGTCACCTGCAGCAGGAATACGGACAGGAGCCGCAGTGCATCCTGACCATGCCGCTGCTCGAAGGCCTGGACGGCATCGAGAAAATGTCCAAGAGCAAGAACAACTACATCGGCATCACCGAAGAGGCCAACACCATGTTTGCCAAGGTGCTGTCGATTTCGGACACGCTGATGTGGCGCTGGTACACGCTGCTGTCCTTCAGGTCCATCGCCGAGATCGAGGCGCTGAAGCGGGAGGTGGAAGGTGGCCGCAACCCCAAGGATGCGAAGGTGATGCTGGCCAAGGAAATCACGGCTCGTTTCCACAGCACGGCGGCGGCCGATGCGGCAGAGCAGGATTTCACCAACCGGAGCAAGGGCGGTGTGCCGGACGAAATTCCCGAGGTGTCGTTGTCTGGCGCGCCCATGGGTGTGGCAGCGCTGCTCAATGCAGCGGGTCTGGTGGCATCCAACGGTGAAGGCAACCGGCTGATCGATGGCGGCGGTGTGCGCATCGATTCCAGCGTGGTCAGCGACAAGGGGCTGAAGCTGGGCGTGGGTGTGTACGTGGTGCAGGTGGGCAAGCGCAAGTTTGCTCGGGTCACGCTTTCCTGATTTTTTTCTTGCGTGCGTCACCTCTATGGCCCGAGCGCCAGCGGTGACAGGCTGCGCTCATGTCCCCCGGGGCCGCTCCGCGGCCCCTCCACCTTTACTTCGCTGCGCCGGTCACCACTGTCACTCGGTCCGCGAACACCGTTGCGCACAACCGCGGGAGGACCAAGGTCACCTCGGATCGGGGTGCCCGTGCGCTCTGTGCAGTGAAGTGAAGGAGGGGGGCGGCGCAGACGGTCCGGGAACATGAACGGAACAGAGCGGTCTGGCGCTCGATCCACAGAGTCAACGCAGGCGGGAAACGCCGGTGAACCCATCAATCAAACAGCGGCTTGACCTTCCAGATGTCGTCTGCGTATTCGCGGATCGTGCGGTCGGACGAGAACATGCCCATGCCGGCGACGTTCATGATGGCCTGCCGTGTCCACTCGCTGGGGCGGCGGTACAGCTCGTCCACCCTCTGCTGTGCGGCCAGGTAGTCGCCGTAGTCGGCCAGCAGCAGGTAGTAGTCGGATTCGAGCAGGGTGCGTGTGATGTCGTGGAAGCGGTTCGGTTCCTCGGGGCTGAAGGCGCCTTCGGCGATGCGGTCGATGGCGGTCTTCAGGTCGTAGTTGTTGTCGTAGTAGCGGCGCGGGTTGTAGCCGCTGGCCCGCAGGGCGGCCACCTGCTCGGTGCGCAGACCGAAGATGAAGATGTTGTCCAGGCCCACGTTCTCCGCAATTTCAATGTTGGCGCCGTCCCAAGTGCCGACCGTGAGTGCGCCGTTGAGGGCGAACTTCATGTTGCCGGTGCCCGAAGCTTCGGTGCCGGCGGTGGAGATCTGCTCTGACAGGTCGGCCGCCGGGATGATGACCTCGGCCAGCGAGACGCGGTAGTTCGGCATGAACACCACCTTGAGCTTGTCGCCGACGCGCTTGTCGTTGTTGACGGTGCGCGCCACGTCGTTGATGAGCTTGATGACCAGCTTGGCCATGTAGTAAGCCGAGGCCGCCTTGCCGCCAAAAATGACCGTGCGCGGCACCCAGTTGGCGTTCGGGTGGGCCAGGATCTGGTGGTAGCGCGTGACGACGTGCAGCACGTTGAGCAACTGGCGCTTGTATTCGTGCATGCGTTTGATCTGCACGTCGAACAGGCTGTCCGGGTTGACGACTATGCCCGTCTCTTTGGCGATGCGCTCCGCCAGGCGCTGCTTGTTCTGTGCCTTGGCGAGGCGGAAGGCGTTGTTGAATTCGGGCTCGGCGGCGAGTTCGCGCAGCTGGGACAACTCGTCGAGGTTGCGGCGCCAGGTGCTGCCGATGCGCGAATCGATCAGTGCCGACAGCGGCCGGTTGGCCTGGGACAGCCAGCGCCGTGGCGTGATGCCGTTGGTCTTGTTGCAGAAGCGCTCGGGCCAGATGCGGGCGAAGTCGGCGAAGATGGTTTCCACCATCAGGTTGCTGTGCAATGCCGACACGCCGTTGACCTTGTGGCTGGCCAGCACCGAGAGCGAGGCCATGCGCACGCGGCGCTGGCCACGTTCGTCGATCAGCGAGACGCGGCGCAGCAGCTCGTTGTCGCCGGGGAAGCGCTCGTGCACCTCGGCCAGGAAACGGGCGTTGAGGTCGTAAATGATGCGCAGGTGGCGCGGCAGCAGGCGACCCATGATGTCCACCGGCCAGGTCTCCAGCGCTTCCTGCATCAGGGTGTGGTTGGTGTAGCTGAAGATGCGCTGGCACAGACTCCAGGCGGTGTCCCATTCCACCTTGTGGTCGTCCACCAGCAGGCGCATGAGCTCGGGCACGGCGAGCGCGGGGTGGGTGTCGTTGAGGTGGATCGCCACCTTGTCGGCGAACTGGTCGAAGCTGCCATGGTGCTTGAGGTAGCGGCGCACGATGTCCTGCAGCGAAGCGCTGACGAAGAAGTATTCCTGGCGCAGCCGCAGCTCTTTGCCGTGCTCGGTGCTGTCGTCGGGGTAGAGCACGCGCGAGACGTTTTCCGACTCGTTCTTCGCCTCCACCGCGCGCATGTAGTCACCCTTGTTGAAGGCGTCGAGGTTGATACCGCTGCTGGCGCGCGCGCTCCACAGGCGGAGGGTGGCGACGCTGCTGAGTTCGTGGCCGGGCACGCCGCTGTCGTAGGCGGTGGCGATCACGTCCTCGGTGTCCACCCAGCACACATGGTCACCCTCCTGCACCAGGCGGCCGCCGAACTGCACCGGGAAGCTGAACTCGGGGCGCATGAACTCCCAGGGGTTGCCGTTGACCAGCCAGTAGTCGGGTTCTTCGACCTGGCGGCCGTCGACGATGCGCTGGGCGAACATGCCGAAGTCGTAGCGAATGCCGTAGCCCATGCCGGGCAGGCCCACGGTGGCCATGGAGTCGAGGAAACAGGCGGCCAGCCGGCCCAGGCCGCCGTTGCCCAGGCCGGCGTCGGTTTCCAGATCGAGCAGCGCATCGAAGTCGGCGCCGAGCTGGGTGCAGGCGGTTTTGGCGTCGTCGTAGATGCCGACCGAGAGCAGGGCATTGGAAAGGGCGCGACCGGTCAGGAACTCCAGCGAGAGGTAATACACGCGCTTGGCATCGCTGTCCTGCGAAGCGGCCAGGGTTTCGCGCCAGCGGTCCATGGTCCGGTCGCGCACAGCGTGAAAGAGGGCGAACAGCCAGTCGCGCCGGGTGGCGGAGCGCACGTCCTTGCCCACGGCGTAAACCAGCCGGTTGGCGATGGACTTGCGCAGCGCGGCGACACTGTTGTCCAGTTGGTCGTACTCGAACGGTGCGGAAGCGGTGCCGACGGTCGGGGTGAGCGGGGTGTTGGGCATGGTGGTCGGTCTGCGGTGGGGGGGTGGGATGGCTCAAGCAGAAGCTGTGCCATGGATGGCGAGGGGTGTCCGGGTGGCGGCCCGGCGGTACACCTGCAGGTAGGCGCTGGCGGCGCGCGCCCAGTCGAAACGCAGCGCCATGGCGTGGCGCTGCACGGCGCGCCAGTCGGCCGGCCGGCGCTGCAGGGCAAAGGCGCGGCGCAGGGCAGCCGAAAGCTCGGTCCCGTTCAGCTGGTGGAAGACGAAGCCGCTGGCGCTGCCCTCGTCGAGGTTTTCCAGGCTGCAGTCGGTCACGGTGTCGGCCAGGCCGCCCACGGCGCGTACCAGAGGCAGCGTGCCGTAGCGCAGGCCATAGAGCTGGGTCAGGCCGCAGGGCTCGAAGCGCGAGGGCAGCAGGATCACGTCGGCACCGGCGATGACGCCGTGGGCCAGCGCTTCGTCGTAGCCGATGCGCAGGGCCACACGGCCCGGGTGGCGCGCCACACAGTCGGCCAGGGCCTGCTCGATCGTGGCATCGCCCGCGCCCAGCACCATCAGCTGGCCGCCGCGCTGCACCAGTTCGTCCACCACGGCGGGCAGCAGGTGCAGGCCCTTCTGTTCAGTCAGACGGCTGACCACCGAAAACAGCAGCGCGTCGGGCTGCGGCTGCAGGCCCACCGCCTTTTGCAGGCGCGCCTTGGCAGCTGCCTTTCCCTGCAGGTGGTCGGCGTCGAAACCGGGTTGCACCAGCGGATCGGTCGCCGGGTTCCACACCACTTCGTCCACGCCGTTGAGGATGCCGTGCAGCACCTCCTGGCGCTGTCGCAGCACGCCGTCCAGCCCGCAGCCCTGCTCCGGCCCGGTGATCTCGCGCGCGTAGGTGGGGCTCACAGTGGTGATCGCGTCGCTGTACACCAGGCCCGCTTTCATGAAGCAGACCTGGCCGTGGAACTCCAGTCCCTGCATGTGGAACAGCGCGTCGGGCAGGCCCAGGCGCTCGCGCACGTTGGCGGGGAACACGCCCTGGTAGGCCAGGTTGTGGATGGTGAACACCGCGCCGGGTGCGCGCGAACCGGACAAGCGCAGCTGGTGCAGATAGGCGAAGGCCAGGCCGGCGTGCCAGTCGTGGCCGTGCACCACGTCGGGGCACCAGGTCGGGTCCAGACCCGTGCCGAGCAGGGCGGCGGCCCAGCCCAGCCAGGCGAACTGTTCGGCGCTGTCGGGCCAGGGGTGTCCGCTGCCGTCCAGGTAGGGATTGCCGCCGCGGCCGTACAGGCCGGGTGCGTGCAGCAGCCAGACCGGCTGTCCACTGGCGCCGATGCGCCCGCGCTGCAGCCAGGGGTCAGGTCCGTGCGAGGTACCAGGCAGCGGCCCGAGTCCGGCGGGCAGACCGGGAGCGCCGCCCGCGGGCACCGGCAGGACCGGACCTTCCGGCGTCACACCTGCGGCCACCGCCGGAAAGGCCGGCAGCAGCAGACGCACGTCGGCACCCTGCGCGGCCAGCGCGGGCGGCAGGCCGGCACTGACGTCGGCCAGACCACCGGTCTTGAGCAGCGGGTACACCTCGGAGCAGACGTAAAGGACTTTGAGCGGATTCATGCACTGATCAAAAAACAGGGGCGAGTCGCCTGAAGACACGCCATCCAGCACACCGCGGAACCGGCTTTGCCGGGCCGCTGGTGTGGCCCCCTTCCAGGGGGGTGACGCCGAAGGCGGCGCGGGGGGTGGTCAAATCGTCGGGGGTCATTCCAAAGCCATGAGCATGTCGCGCGTGACCAGCACCACGCCGCTGTCGGTGCGGAAGAAGCGGCGCGCATCTTCGGCGGCATCCCATCCGATGCGCATGCCGTCGGGAATCACGCAGCCGTTGTCGATCACCACCTTGCGCAGTTGGCAGTTGCGGCCCACATCCACCTCGGGCAGCAGCACCGCTTCTTCGACCGAGGCGAAAGAGTGGATCCGCACCTTGGAGAACAGCACCGAGCGGCGCACATGCGCGCCCGAGATGATGCAGCCGCCCGAGACCAGCGAATCCACCGCCATGCCGCGGCGGCCGTCATCGTCAAACACGAACTTGGCCGGCGGCAGCTGTTCCTGGTAGGTCCAGATCGGCCACTCGCGGTCGTACATGTCGAGCTCGGGGACGGTGCCGGTGAGGTCGAGGTTGGCGGCCCAGTAGGCGTCCACCGTGCCCACGTCGCGCCAGTAGGCCGGCGCTTCGGGGGAGCTCTTGACACAGGACATGCCGAACGGATGCGCCACAGCCTCGCCCGCGGCGACCATGGCGGGGATCACATCCTTGCCGAAGTCGCGGGTGGATCCGGGCATGCTGGCGTCGGCCTTCAGGGCCTGGTAGAGATGCTGTGCGTCGAACACATAGATGCCCATGCTGGCCAGCGCCATGCCGGGCTTGCCGGGCATGGCGGGTGGCTGGGCCGGCTTCTCCAGAAAATGGACGATGCGGCGCTGGTTGTCGATGGCCATCACGCCAAAGGCGGAGGCTTCGGCCAGCGGCACCTCGATGCAGGCCACCGTGCATTTTTTGCCCTGCGCCACATGGTCGGCGATGAGGGCGGCGTAGTCCATCTTGTAGATGTGGTCGCCGGCCAGCACCAGGATGTAATCGGGCTTGTGGGCCAGCAGGATGTCCAGGTTCTGGTAGACCGCATCGGCCGTGCCGAGATACCAGCTCTCGTCGTTCATGCGCTGCTGGGCCGGCAGCAGGTCGATGAACTCGTTGAACTCGTTGCGCAGGAAGCTCCAGCCGCGCTGCAGGTGGCGCAGCAGGCTGTGTGACTTGTATTGGGTCACCACGCCGATGCGACGCACGCCCGAGTTCAGGCAGTTGGAGAGCGCAAAGTCGATGATGCGGAACTTGCCACCGAAGTACACCGCGGGTTTGGCGCGGCGGTCGGTCAGCGCCTGCAGGCGCGAGCCGCGACCGCCGGCCAGCACCAGGGCGATGGTGCGTTTGGCCAGGTACTGGGGGGTGGTCTTCTGGTCCATGCGTGTCTCCTGTTGTGATGCAAGTCGGTGTGATCAGGGGCGGGCTGGCCATCGGCCGTGGGCGTGGGTCAGGGCCGCCAGCCGCTCGGCCGGGCGGTGGTCGACCTGGCTCCAGTCGAAGCGCCATTCCCAGCAGCCGGTGGCCCGGCCCGGGGTGTTCATGCGGTGTTTGCTGTCCAGGCCCAGCACGTCCTGGAACGGCACGACCAGGGTGTTGGCGATCGACATCGACAGTGCGCGGATCAGCATCCAGTGCGGCTCGGCGTCCACGCCCGCGCCGAGGTAGTCGCGCGCCGATGCCTTTTCAGCCGTGGTGGCGCTGGTCCACCAGCCCGCGGTTGTGTCGTTGTCGTGGGTGCCGGTGTAGGCCACCGTGTGGCGTTCCAGGTTGTGTGGCAGGTAGGGATTGGCCGGGCCACTGCCAAAGGCGAACTGCAGGATGCGCATGCCCGGAAAACCGCAGGCCTCGCGCAGCGCGGTCACCTCGGGCGTGATCACGCCCAGGTCTTCCGCAATGATGGGCAGGTGGCCCAGCTCCTCCTGGATCGCTTCGAAGAAAGGCCGGCCCGGCCCGGGTTGCCAGCAGCCCGCCACGGCCGTGGGCTCGCTGGCCGGAATTTCCCAGTGGGCCTCGAAGCCGCGAAAGTGATCGAGCCGGACCACGTCTACCTGCTGGAACAGGTGGGCCAGCCGGTCTTTCCACCAGCGGTAGCCGTGGTGCGCCATGCTTTCCCAGTTGTAGAGCGGGTTGCCCCAGCGCTGGCCGGAGGCACTGAAGTAGTCGGGTGGCACGCCGGCCACGACCAGCGGCTCGCATTGCTCATCGAGCCGGAACTCGCTGGCGTGGGCCCAGACGTCGGCGCTGTGGTGCGCGACGAAGATGGGCGCGTCGCCCACCATCTGCACGCCACGCTCGCGGGCGTAGGTGCGCAGCGCCTGCCACTGCACCCAGAAACGCCATTGCACGAAGCGCCAGAAACCCAGCGCGTGGGCCGACTGCTCGCGCACCGCGGCCAGCGCCGCCGGGTCGCGCCGGGCCAGTGGCTCGGGCCAGAGCGACCAGGGACCACCGTGTCGCTCGTCGAGCACCATGAAAAGGGCATAGTCGTCCAGCCAGTGCGCCTGTTCGGTGCAGAAGTCGGCCAGGGCCTCGCGGCAGATGTCGGTGGCACGCTGCGTGAAGCCGTCCCAGGCCTTGCGCAGGCAGGCCATGCGGTAGGGCGCCACGCGTTCGAAATCGCAGCGGTGGTGGTCGAAGCCCTTGCGCGCCATCCAGGGCAGCCAGCCCAGATGCACCAGCTGGTCCAGGTCCACCATCAGCGGGCTGCCGGCAAAGGCCGAGACGCTCTGGTAGGGCGAGTTGCCCGGACCCGCCGGCGAGAGGGGCAGTATCTGCCACAGCGACTGGCCCGCCGAGGCCAGCCAGTCCACAAAGTGGCGCGCACCAGGCCCGAGGTCGCCCGAGCCGTGGGGGCCGGGCAGGCTGGTGATGTGCAGCAGCACACCGCTGGTTCGGCGCGAAAGCAGGTCGCTGGGGTGGTGGTTCATGGCGTGGTGCGTGGTGCGTGGTGAGGGCATCAGCCTTGCAAACTCTGGACCAGCAGGCACACCGTGGGCTCGCCGAGGTGCATCGGGCCCGCCACGGACTGGCCAGCCGGGGCGTCCAGGGCCACGAAGTTCCGGGCGCTGTCCAGTCGCAGCGACCAGCGGCCCGGGGGCAGGGCCATGGTGGTGTGGCCGCGGCCGGCGTGCCAGATCAGCAGCAGCCGCTCAGCGGGCGGCTTGCCCTCTTCGCCGACGGTGATCACCGCGCCCAGAGTGCAGTGCTGGCTGTTGTGCCAGGCCTCGGCGTGCATGGCCTGGCCGTCGCCGTGCAGCCAGTGGATGTCGGCCGGACCGCCTTCGGCGGTGGGCTGGCCGCTGAACCAGCGCGCATGGCGCAGGCCCGGGTGCCTGCGCCGCAGCGCGGCGAGCTGCGACACGAATTCGGCCAGCCCGCGGTCGGGCTGGGTCCAGTCCAGCCAGGTGACCGGGTTGTCCTGGCAGTAGCTGTTGTTGTTGCCCTGCTGGCTGTGCCCGATCTCGTCGCCCGCCAGCAACTGGGGGGTGCCCTGTGCACAGAAGAGGGTGGCGAGCAGGGCGCGCCGCCACAGGCCACGCCGGTGCAGCACGACCGGGTCGTCGGTGGCGCCTTCGATGCCGGCGTTGGCGCTCAGGTTGTGGTCGTGGCCGTCGCGGTTATCTTCACCGTTGGCGGCGTTGTGTTTGTGGCTGTAGGCGGTGAGATCGGCCAGGTTGAAGCCATCGTGTGCGGTGAGCATGTTCACGCTGGCCGCGGGCGCCCGTCCCTGGCGGTCAAACAGGTCGCTGCTGGCGCACACGCGGCTGGCCAGCGCACCGAGCGAGGCATGGTGGCCGAGCCAGAAGGCACGCACGTCGTCGCGAAAAGCGTCGTTCCACTCCAGCCAGCCGGGCGCGAAGCCGCCGGTGTGGTGACCGTTCGGGCCCACGTCCCAGGGTTCGGCGATCAGGCGCACCTGGCGCAGCACGGGGTCTTGTGCCATGGCACTGAGCAGTGGCGCGTGCGGGTGGAAGGCGTGGCCGAGCGCGGCGACGCGACCGAGCGACACGGCGAGGTCAAACCGGAAGCCGTCCACACCATAGGCCTGCACCCACCAGCGCAGGCTGTCCATCACCCACTGGATCACGCGGGGCTCGCCCACGTTCAGGCTGTTGCCGCAGCCGCTGAAGTTGTGTGGCACGCCGTGCCCTGCCATGGCGTACCAGTCGCTCTGGCCCAGGCCGCGCCAGCCGAGCGTGGGGCCGTCGGGGTCGCTCTCGGCCGTGTGGTTGAACACCACGTCCAGCACCAGCTCGATGCCGGCGCGGTGCAGCGCGTCCACCATCCGGCGGAACTCGGCACGCACGGCAGCCGCCTGCTCCGGCGAACCCGGGTCCTGGCCTGCGGTGCAGGCGGCGTAGGCCGGTTCGGGCGCAAAGGCGCTGAGGGTGTTGTAGCCCCAGTGGTTGGAGAGGCCGCGCGCGAGCAGGTGGCGCTCGCTGATGTGCTGGTGCACGGGCAGCAGGCAGACGGTTGTGATGCCTAGGCGCTGCAGGTGCTGCAACACCACCGGGTGGGCGAGGGCAGCGTAGCTGCCGCGCAGGGCTTCGGGCAGCTCCGGGTGCAGGCGGGTGAGCGCCTTCACGTGGGCCTCGTAGAGGACCACGCGGTCACCCGCCTGCACCGGCCGCGGCGCGATGGCGCTCCCCTCGACCAGCTCGGTGGCGCTGTCCAGCACCACGCACTTCGGGCTGGCCGCGGCGTTGTCGTGCGGGTCGGGCTGGTGATCGGCCCAGGCCTGGGTGGGGTGCAGCGGATCGGCCACGCTGTGGCCGGTCTGCAGGGCCAGCCGCGCGGTGCCGCCCACCAGGGACAGGGCCCAGGGGTCGAGCAGCAGGCGGGCCGGATTGAAACGCTGGCCGGCTTCGGGGTTCCAGGGGCCGCTGGCGCGCAGGCCATACAGCTGGCCGGCGGTGAGGCCGGCCACGAAGGCTTGCCAGACGCCGTTGCCTGCAGGTGACAGCGCGATGCGCCGCGTCTCGGGGCCGGTCGCGGTGCCGAACAGGCACACGGCCACGCCCTCGGCCTGCGGCGCCCAGACGGCGAAGCGCACGCCGGGTTGCCCGTCCTGCGCATGCAGGCGGGCGCCCAATTCAGGGGTGAGGTGCGCCGTGCTCATGTGCCCGCGGGTTCTGGCTGCAACCAAAGCACCGCCAGTGGCGGCAGCGTGAACGCCGCGGACCAGCGCTGGCCGTGCATCCGCACCTCGTCTGCCAGCACGTGGCCGTGGTTGCCAACATTGCTGCCGCCGTAGTGCGCCGAATCGGTGTTGAGGGTTTCGTGCCAGGCGCCACCGTGGGGCAGGCCGACGCGGTAACCGTGGCGCACCATCGGCGTGAGGTTGGCGATCAGCACCACCGTGTCTTCCAGCCTGTGGCCGTAGCGCGCGAAGGCCAGCACCGAGTGGTCGGCGTCGTCCACCACCAGCCACTGGAAGCTGTTCGGGTCGGTGTCGCGCGCATGCAGGGCCGGCTGCGCGCGGTAGGCCTGGTTGAGGTCACCGACCAGGCGCTGCACGCCGGCGTGCGCCGGGTCGCCCAGCAGGTGCCAGGGCAGTTCGCTGTCGTGGTCCCACTCGCTGGGCTGGGCGAGTTCGGCGCCCATGAACAGCAGCTTCTTGCCGGGGTGGGCGTACATCCAGCCGTAGAGTGCGCGCAGGTTGGCGAGTTGCTGCCAGCGGTCGCCGGCCATCTTGCCCAGCAGCGAGCCCTTGCCATGCACCACCTCGTCGTGCGAGAGCGGCAGCACGTAGTCTTCGCTGTGCGCGTACATCATCGCGAAGGTGAGCTTGTGGTGGTGCCAGCGCCGGTGCACCGGGTCCATCGAAAAATAGGCCAGGGTGTCGTGCATCCAGCCCATGTTCCATTTGTGGTCGAAGCCCAGACCCCCTTCGGCCACCGGGCCGGTCACGCGCGGGAAGGCGGTGGACTCCTCGGCGATGGTGGTGGCCTGCGGCGCTTCGCGTTGCAGCACATCGTGCACCTCGCGCAGGAAGGCGATGGCCTCGTAGTTCTCGCGCCCGCCGTCGCGGTTGGGCACCCACTCGCCGGGCGGGCGGCTGTAGTCGCGGTAGAGCATGGACGCCACCGCGTCCACGCGCAGGCCGTCGATGCCGTACTGCTCGACCCAGAACAGCGCGTTGCCGACCAGGAAGTTGCGCACCTCGTGGCGGCCGAAGTTGTAGATGAGGGTGTTCCAGTCGCGGTGGAAACCTTCGCGCGGGTCGGCGTGTTCGTACAGCGCCGTGCCGTCGAAGCGCGCCAGCGCGTGTTCGTCGGCGGGGAAGTGGGCGGGCACCCAGTCCAGGATCAGCTTCAGGCCGGCGGCGTGCGCCGCGTCCACAAAGCGGCGAAAGGCCTCGGGAGAGCCGTGGCGCGCGGTGGGCGCATACAGACCCGTGGGCTGGTAACCCCAGGAGGCGTAGAACGGGTGCTCGCTGACGGGCAGCAGCTCCAGGTGGGTGAAGCCCAGGCCGGCGGCGTAGGGGACGAGGTGGCTGGCCAGATCGTCCCAGGTGGGGATCGTGTGCGGGCCGTCGGGGCGCTTCCAGGAGCCGGCGTGCACTTCGTAGATGGCCATGGGCGCGGCGGGCCGCTGGTGCGTCGCGGCGGGTACCGGTGCCGTGCGCAGCGGTGCGCACACGCGCGCGGCATTGCCGGGTGGCAGTTCCGTTTCGCGCGCATAGGGGTCGGTCTTGAACACGTGCCGGCCATCAACGCCCTGGACCTCGAACTTGTACCAGTCGCCCACGCCAGCGCCGGGCACGAACAGCTCCCACACGCCGCACTCGGGGCGCAGGCGCATCGGCTGAGGCTGCCAGCTGTTGAAGTCACCCGCCAGCCCGATCGAACGCGCGTGCGGCGCCCAGACCGCGAACGCGGTACCCGCCGCACCATCGAGCACCGTGGGATGTGCGCCGAGTTTCTGCCAGGGCCGCCGGTGTTTGCCCTCGGCGAGCAGCCAGACATCCGTCTCGCCGAGCCAGGTGCTGGCAAACCTGCCCGCCGGCTGGGCGGGCACGGGGGGGAGGTGGTCGGAGGGGTTTTTGTTCATGGATGCGTGCGTTCAAGCCATTCTGGCACCGAACGGGTACCCATCGGTTACAGGACGGTCCGCCCTGTTTCGATGCGGAGCGCCCGGTATCCGACGGGTATACCGCTTCGGCAGACCTTGGCCCCCGCACGGCCGCTGGGCGACAATCAACACATGAACATTGCCTCCCGCTTCCTCACCCCGCAACGCCTGCTCATGGCGTCGGTGGTGGTGGCCGTCATCACCATCACGCTCAAGACCCTGGCATGGGTCATCACCGACTCGGTCGGCCTGTTGTCCGACGCGATGGAGTCGCTGGTGAACCTGGCGAGCGCGATCTTCGGTCTGGTGATGGTGACCATCGCCGCCCGCCCGGCCGACGAGGACCATCCGTATGGTCACCACAAGGCCGAGTATTTCTCGTCCGGGTTTGAGGGCATCCTGATCATTGCGGCGGCGCTGGGCATCATCTGGACGGCAGGGCACCGGCTGTTCGACCCGCAGCCGATCGAACAGGTGGGCTGGGGCCTGGCCTTGTCGGTGGCCAGTTCGGCGCTCAACGGCCTGCTGGCCTGGGTGATGTTTGGCGCTGCGAAACAGCACCGATCCATCGCGCTGGAGGCCGACGCCAAACACCTGGTGACCGACGTCTGGACCTCGGTGGGCGTGGTGATCGGCATTGCCATGGTGCACTTCACCGGCTGGCTGTGGCTGGACGCCATCGTGGCCATGGGCGTGGCGGCCAACATTCTGAAGGAAGGCTTCCACCTGATGTGGCGCTCATCCCAGGGACTGATGGACGAGGCGGTGGAGCCCGATGTCATGGCCACCATCCAGCAGACGCTCGATGGCTTTGCGAGCCAGAGCAATGAAGTTTCCATCATCCGTTTCGACCACGTCAGTACCCGCAAGGCGGGACAGCGCCGCTTTGTCGACATGCACATGCACATGCCGGCGAGCTGGTCGCTGGGAAGGGCGGCTGCCGTGCGCGCCAGCGTCGAGCAGGCGCTGATGAGCGCCGTTCCCGGCTTGCGCGCGTCGATCCAGCTGCTGCCCAGCGATGTGGAAGCGCACTTTGACGATCCGAAAGACCTGATTTGAAGTTCACCCCCGCCGCGCTGCGCGCGACCCCCTCAAGGGGGCGGCACTGGCCGTCCGGCAAAGCCGGCCCGGCGGTGCCCTGGGGTTGCTGGGCCACGGGTTGCGCTTTGGGTTGCTGACATGATGGCTTTGCTGCAACGCGTGAGCGAAGCCCGCGTGGTGATCGGGGGCGACACCGTGGGCCAGATCGGTGCCGGCCTCCTGGTGCTGGTGTGCGCCGAGCCCGACGACACCGGGGCATTGGGTGAGAAGCTGCTGGCCAAGATCCTGAAGTTGCGCATTTTTGGCGACGAGCAGGGCAAGATGAACCGCAGCGTGCAGGATGTGGGCGGAGGATTGCTGATCGTCAGCCAGTTCACGCTGGCCGCCGACACGAAGAGCGGCAACCGGCCGGGCTTTACCGGGGCGGCGGCTCCCGCGCTCGGTGAGGCGCTTTACGACCGGTTTGTGGCGGCGGCACGCGCCGCGCATCCGGTGGTGCAGACGGGTCGTTTCGGCGCCGACATGCAGGTGCACCTGGTCAACGACGGACCGGTGACCATACCCTTGCAGCTCAGGGCTTAACGGTAGGGGTTCTTCAACCCCAGCCCGGCGAGGATCTCGATCTCGCGCGCTTCCATCGCTTCGGCATCGGCCTCGCTGGTCTCGTGGTCCCAGCCCTGGGCGTGCAGCGTGCCGTGCACCAGCAGGTGCGCGTAGTGGTCGGCCAGCGACTTCTTCTGCTCCTTCGCTTCGCGCGCCACCACCGGCGCGCACAGCACCAGGTCGGCCATCACCAGCGGTTCGGTGGCGTAGTCGAAGGTCAGCACGTTGGTGGCGTAGTCCTTCTGGCGGTAGTCGCGGTTCAGTGCCTGGCCCTCTTCGGCGTCCACGATGCGCACGGTGATCTCGGCGTCGGCGTCCAGCGCGTGGCGGATGCAGCGCGCGACCTTGTGACGCGGCAGCGCGGCACGGTGGGTGGCCGCGTCGGTCAGGTCGCCGAACTGGAGGGACAGCGTCAGGGTGGGCAGGGCCATGGTCCAGTCCTCAGGCGGTCTTGCGGCGGGCGCGTTTGGCGGGCAAGACCAAAGGCGGCAACTCGTCCGCATCGCCGCCGCGCGCATCGTAGGCGTCCACGATGCGGGCCACCAGCGGATGCCGCACCACGTCGGCGCTGGTCAGGCGGTTGAAGGCGATGCCGGTCACGCGTTTCAGGATGCGCTCGGCGTCGATCAGGCCGCTGAGTTGCGTGCGCGGCAGGTCGATCTGGCTCACGTCGCCCGTCACCACCGCCTTGCTGCCGAAGCCGATGCGGGTGAGGAACATCTTCATCTGCTCGGGCGTGGTGTTCTGCGCTTCGTCGAGGATCACGAAGGCGTGGTTGAGCGTGCGTCCGCGCATGAAGGCCAGCGGCGCGATCTCGATCTGCTGGCGCTCGAACGCCTTTTGCACCTTGTCGAAACCCATCAGGTCGTGCAGCGCGTCGTACAGGGGGCGCAAATAGGGGTCCACCTTCTGGCCCAGGTCGCCGGGCAGGAAACCGAGTTTTTCACCCGCTTCCACCGCCGGGCGGGTGAGCACGATCTTCTGCACCGCGCTGCGCTCCAGCGCGTCCACCGCGCAGGCCACGGCGAGATAGGTCTTGCCGGTGCCGGCCGGTCCGATGCCGAAGGTGATGTCGTGCGTGGCCATGTTCTCCAGGTAACGCGCCTGGTTCGGTGTGCGTCCGCGCACCTCGCCGCGGCGCGTCTGCATCGCGAGCGCGTCGTCGCCGGTGGCCGGCATGGCGGTGTCGCCGCTCAGCATGAGCTGCACCGTTTCGGCGGGGATCGGCTTTTTCGCCATCTCGTACAGCGCCTGCAGCGTTTCCAGCGCCTGGTTCGCCTTGGCCTTGGGTCCCTCGATGCGGAACTGCTCGAAGCGGTGCGCCACCTTGACCTGCAGCGCCGCCTCGATGCTGCGGATATGGCTGTCCAGCGGACCGCAGAGGTGCCCCATGCGCAGGTTGTCGGGCGGGGTGAAGGTGTGTCTGAGAATCAAACCGATAATCCAGGTAAGTGAAATGTCCCGGCCCTGGCTGCGTCAGGTGCCGGGGACGAGCCGTTGTTCACGGGGCGAACCCGGGAACGACCGGAACCAAGGAACCTCCCAATGATAGGCAAGTTGACCGGCACCCTGCTGGAAAAAAATCCACCGCAGATCCTGATCGACTGCCATGGCGTGGGCTACGAGGTGGATGTGCCCATGAGCACCTTCTACAACCTCCCTGCCAGCGGTGAAAAGGTCTCGCTGCTGACCCACTTCGTGGTGCGCGAGGACGCGCAGATCCTCTATGGCTTCGGCAGCGCCAGCGAGCGCGAAGCGTTTCGTCAGCTCATCAAGATCAGCGGCATCGGTCCGCGCACGGCGCTCTCGGTGCTGTCGGGCATGAGCGTGGGCGATCTGGCGCAGGCGGTGAGCGCGCAGGAAGCCGGCCGCATCGTCAAGGTGCCGGGCATCGGCAAGAAGACGGCCGAGCGCCTGCTGCTCGAACTCAAGGGCAAGCTCGGCGCCGACCTGGCGCTGCCCGGTAGCGGCCCGGCGCAAAGCGATGTGCAGAGCGACATCCAGCAGGCGCTGATGGCGCTGGGCTACAGCGAGAAGGACGCCGCTGCGGCGCTCAAGCCCTTGCCGGCTGAGGTGGGCGTGAGCGAAGGCATCAAGCTGGCGTTGAAGGCGCTGGCGAAATGAGGGCTTTCGCAAGGTGTCGTCCGGGAGAATGTCGCCGTGGAAGCCGGACACCCCCGGTGCCGCCGGAGGCGGGTGTTCGCCAGACGGTTTTCAGCTTGAACCAATAGACTCTTTTTATGCCCAAACATGCTTTTCACGGCCGGCTGTCGGTGGTGGTTCCCGTCAAGAATGAGCAGGACAACGTCGAGCCGCTGGTGCGCGAGATCGCGGCGGCCTTGTCCGGTCACACCACGTTCGAGATCCTCTACGTCAACGATGGCAGCACCGACGCCACCCAGGCCCGCCTGGAGGCGCTGAAAACCGAATTTCCGATGCTGCGGGTGATCCGCCACCGCGCATCGTGCGGGCAGAGCCGGGCGGTGACGACCGGGGTGAGTGCCGCGCGGTACGAATGGATCGCCACGCTGGACGGCGACGGGCAGAACGATCCCGCCGACATCCCGGCGCTGCTGGCCCAACTGGTCAACCCGGCGCAGCCCGCCCACCTGGAGTTGCTGGCGGGATGGCGTGCCAAGCGCAACGACACGTTCCTGCGCCGCCTGTCGTCGAAAGTCGCCAACGGTGTGCGCTCGCGCATGCTGAAAGACAACACGCCCGACACGGGCTGCGGGCTCAAGGTGTTCGCCCGCGAGACCTTTCTGCAGCTGCCCAACTTCGACCACATGCACCGTTTCCTGCCGGCGCTGGTGATGCGCCAGGGCGGCGCGGTCGTCTCGGTGCCGGTGCACCACCGTGCACGGGAGCGTGGCACCTCCAAGTACGGTGTGCACAACCGGCTGTGGGTGGGCATCGTCGACCTGTTCGGGGTGGCCTGGCTGCAGCGCCGGGTGCGGCTGCCGGTGATCGAGCCCGGATCCGATGTCTAGGGCCTGCACACACGCTTCCGTCGCACTCGAAGAAGCAGGGCAAAAAGACATCCGATGAAGCTCCGCGTCATCCTCAAGGGCCTGGCCCTGATCTTGAGCCTCGCGTTGCTGGGCTATCTGTTCAAGACCAGTGACCTGGGCAGCAGCGTCAACGAGGCCTGGATCGATGCGCGGGTGCGCGGTCACGGTGTCAACGGCGCGCTGCTCTACCTCCTGATGGGCGGGCTGTTCACCGCCATCGGCATGCCGCGCCAGGTGATCGCCTTTCTCGGAGGCTATGCCTTCAGCGTCGGGCTGGGCACGCTGCTGGCCGCACTCGCTGCGCTGCTGGGGTGCCTGCTGAGTTTTGGCTACGCCCGCTTTTTCGGTCGGTCCCTGTTGCGGGCCCGCCTGGGCGGGCGCGCCCAGCGCTTCGACCGTTTCATCCAGAACCATCCGTTTTCCATGACGGTGCTGGTGCGCTTGCTGCCGGTGGGCAACAACCTGCTGACCAACCTGGTGGCCGGTGTTTCCGGCATCCGGCCGCTGCCCTTTTTCGCCGGCTCGCTGGTCGGATACCTGCCGCAGGCGCTGGTGTTCGCGCTGGTTGGCAGTGGCGTGCATCTGGCGCCCGCCTTGAAGCTCGGACTGGCCATCGGCCTGTTCATCATCTCCGGCGCGCTGGGCGCCTACCTGTACCACCGGCTTCGCCATGGCCAGAGCCTGGACGAACAGGTGGACGCCGCGCTGGGCGAGAACGAAACGGAACCCCATGAACCTGTCCACAAATCCTGAGGCATCCGGCTGGCGTCTGTTGTGGCTGAGTTGGGGCGTGCTGGCGGTGCTCACCGCCGTGGTCCTGCTGACGCGGACCCTGACCCCGATCGATGAGACGCGCTATGTCGGTGCGGCATGGGAGATGTGGCTGCGTGGCGATTTCCTGGTGCCGTTCAAGAATGGCGAGCCGTACAGCCACAAGCCCCCGTTCTTCTTCTGGATGTTCCACGCCGGCTGGGCGCTGTTCGGTGTCAACGAGTGGTGGCCGCGCCTCGTTTCTCCCCTGTTTTCAGCCGGCGCATTGGGCCTGGTGTTCCCGCTGGCCCGCCGGCTGTGGCCGCAGCGGCCCGCCACGGCCGGTCTGTCCGCCCTGATGCTGCTCACCACCCTGTGGTGGATGCTGTTCTCCACCACCACCATGTTCGATGTGCTGCTGGCGTTCTGGGTGCTGGTGGGCATGCACGGCGTGCTGGCGGCCGCCGACGGCCAGCGCCGGGGCTTTGCCTGGCTGGGGGTGGCGATCGGGATGGGTGTGCTGACCAAGGGACCGGTGATTCTGCTGCACCTCCTGCCCATCACGCTGCTGGCGCCGTGGTGGAGCCCCGGCCTGCCCTGGCGGCGCTGGTTCGGTGGCGTGCTGCTCGCGCTGCTGTTCGGGGCGGCCATCGCGCTCGCATGGGCCATTCCGGCCGGCCTGTCGGGCGGGGAGGCCTACCGCAACGCCATCTTCTGGGGCCAGACCGCCAACCGCATGGTCGAGTCCTTCGCGCACAAGCGGCCCATCTGGTGGTACCTGCCGATGTTGCCGCTGCTGCTGTTCCCCTGGTTCGTCTGGCCTGGCCTGTGGCGCGCGCTGGCGGGCCTGAAGCGCGACGGGCTGGACCGCGGCGCACGTTTCTGCATCGCCTGGATGCTGCCGGTGCTCATCGCCTTCTCCCTTGTCAGCGGCAAGCAGCTGCACTACCTGATTCCCGTGTTTCCCGCCTTCGCCATGCTGGCCGCGCGGGGTCTGGTCGAGCGTCCGGCTTCACGGGTGGGACTGCCGGTGCTGCTGACCGCGCTGCTGGGCGGTGTTCTGGTGCTGGCCGGTGCCGGCGTTTTCAAAGGGCGGGTTGAAGAGCTGGCAGCCCTGCCGCGGGTCTGGCCGGGGGTGCTGATCGGTCTGGCAGCGCTGGGCGCCTGGCTGGGGGTGCGGCGCGGATCGCAGCCAACCGTCGCGCTCGCGCTCCTGAGCGCCGCTGCGCTGTCCCTCACGCTGATCTCGATCCAGCCCGCCATCGAACCGCTGTACGACATCAAGCCCATGGCACAGGCGGTTCGCAAGGCCCAGCAGCAGGGCACGACGGTGGCGAATCTGCAGGGCTACCACGCGCAGTACCAGTTCCTGGGCCGCCTGGAGGCGCCCCTGGTCGAGCTCGGTGACGACCCGGCGCAGCAGCTGGCCTGGCTGAAGGTGCACCCCGAGGCGTATGCGGTCTTGTATTTCCACGACGCGCGGGTCCTGAACACGATGGAAGCGCTGCACCAGCAGGTCTACCGGGGAGGTGCTGTGGCGCTGGTGCCTGCGCGAGAGGCGCTCAGGCTGCTGGGTGCCGAGGATGGACAGCGGCACCCGCTGCTGCGCTGAGGCCGGCGTTCACAACGCGTCGCGCACCACCCGCCCGTTGAGCGCCTGAACCGGTCGCGCGTTCATCGGGAACAGCTGGGCGAACAGTTTCAACTGCTCGCGGCTCACGCTCATGGGCTGCTTGAGCACCATCCACAGCACGCCTTCGGTGCAGGGCGGCGTGGTGAGTGAGCCCATGAACTGGTAGTAGCGCTGGTCCTGCGGCAGCAGCGCGCCCAGGTCGAGCAGACCTGCGGGCAGGCGCACGCGGTCGTTCACGTCCAGCGGCATGTGCGTCCAGACCTTGTGCACCAGCCCGTTGGCCGCACCCGGATCGATCAGCACCGCCACCACCGCGAGCTGCCCCTCGGCGTTCTGGTGCACCAGGTGGGCGACCATGGCAAAGCCCTTGTGGTTCACCTTTTCTTCCGCCGGGTGGTGGAAGTGGAACTGCAGCAGCCGGTAGGTGGAGCCGCGCACGGTGAGGGTGTTCTGGCCTTCCAGGTCGACCTGGATGGTGTGGCCGTTGTTCACCACGCTGCCGCCGCTGGGCCGGTAGTCAAAGGCCAGCGGTTCGGCCGGTCCCTGCAGCGTGCCCGATTCCTCGATGTGCACCGGCGACTGGCGTTTGCCGCTGGCGCAGGTCTGGAACTCTGGCTTGAGCCGGGCCCAGGCGGCAGGGTCGGTGCCGGGTTCCAGGTAGCTCCAGTGCGGCTCGGCGTGGCCCTGCACGGCGGCCTGGCGCGCGGTGGCGGCATCGGTCCTGCCGTGGTCCTTGCCGCGCACGGTGGCGCGCACTGCCGGAGCATGGGCGGCGACGGACACCCCGTGCTCGCGCTTCTGCTGGCGTGTGGCGGCCCGGTTCATCGCGGCTTGCAGGGTCTCGGTGATGCGCTGGGCGTCCTGTTCCAGCGACAAGGGGGTGGATGCTGCAGGCGCCGATGCGTGGGTGGGTGACGGGGCGGCCGCCGGCTTGACGGCCGGCTGGACTGTGTGCCTTGCCGGCTCGTGGGCGGGACCGTTGGCCTGCACCGGCAGGCTCAGCAGCAGCGCCACGAGCAGCAGCGTGCCCAGGCCAGCGCCGGGCGAGTTCAGGAAAGGCAGAAGGCGGATGGTGGTCTGGGACATGGCGGGCAGTCGGACGGTGGCGGTTGGTTGTTGGTATCGGCAGCCGGTCGGCAAACTTCAGCGGTGGACCCCGGCGCCGGGCCGGGCGCTATAGTCAAGGTGCTGTGCATCCGCCTGCCGCACCCTCCCGCTCCAAGACACGCTCCATGGCCATCCAGACCGACGACTTTGCTCCCGCGCCCCGTGTGGTGTCGGCCGCGCCCGCCTCGCCCAAGGAGGAGGCGATCGAGCGCGCGTTGCGGCCCAAGCTGCTGGACGACTATGTGGGCCAGCAGAAGGTGCGCGAGCAGCTGGAGATCTTCATCGGCGCGGCCAAGAAGCGCAGCGAGGCGCTGGACCATGTGCTGCTGTTCGGCCCGCCCGGTCTGGGCAAGACGACGCTCTCCCACATCATTGCGCAGGAGCTGGGTGTGAACCTGCGCCAGACCAGCGGCCCGGTGCTGGAAAAGCCCAAGGACCTGGCGGCGCTGCTGACCAACCTGGAACCCAACGATGTGCTCTTCATCGACGAGATCCACCGCCTCAGCCCGGTGGTCGAGGAAATCCTCTACCCCGCGCTGGAGGACTACCAGATCGACATCATGATCGGGGAGGGCCCGGCCGCGCGCAGCATCAAGCTGGACCTGCAGCCCTTCACCCTGGTGGGCGCGACCACGCGCGCGGGCATGCTCACCAACCCGCTGCGCGACCGCTTCGGCATCGTGGCGCGGCTGGAGTTCTACACCGCCGACGAGCTGGCACGCATCGTCAAGCGCAGCGCCGGCCTGCTGAACGCGCCGATGGACGACGCGGGCGGCATGGAGGTGGCGCGCCGTTCGCGTGGCACGCCACGCATCGCCAACCGGCTGCTGCGCCGGGTGCGTGACTACGCCGACGTCAAGGGCAGCGGCACGATCACGCTGGACATCGCGAACCGGGCGCTCGCCATGCTGGACGTGGACCCGCAGGGTTTCGACCTGATGGACCGCAAGCTGCTCGAGGCGGTGATCCACCGCTTCGATGGCGGACCGGTGGGGCTGGACAACATCGCGGCGAGCATTGGCGAGGAGCGCGACACGATCGAGGACGTGATCGAGCCCTACCTGATCCAGCAGGGTTACCTGCAGCGCACCCCGCGCGGACGCATCGCCACGCTGGCGGCCTACCGGCACCTGGGCGTGGCGCCGCCCACGGCCGACGGCGCGCTGTTCAGCGAGTGAGCAGCGCCTCGGCCGGCGCTGGCTCGACGGACGCGACAGGGCGGGCGCCGCCGCTGCGCAGCATGCCCACCACGATCAGACACTGCGCGGCGTAGTAGCTGCTCAGCACCCAGAAGGCCGACACCGGCAGCGGCGTCACGAACTTGTTGATCGCCAGCGTGGCGTCGCTGACCAGGAAGCAGGCTGCGCCCACCGCCACCAGCACCGAAGGCCGGTCGCGCAGCACGCCGGCACGGCCGATCGCCTGCGCCACCATGACGCCGATGGCCAGCACATAGACCACCACCGGTGCGCGCAGGCCGGCTGGCAGGCCCCCGGTCCAGAGCACGCCCAGCATCGCTGCCGCAGCCAGCCCGACCGCCAGCGCCGCGCCGCGACTGGGCAGCCAGGGAATGCCCCGGCGAAACAGCGCGATGTAGGCCACATGGGCGAGCAGGAAAGACACCAGGCCCGGCATGAAATGGCCGTCGAGCATCAGGAACACATCCCCTGCCAGCGAGGCGGCGAGCGCCGCGAGCAGCCAGTGCCCGCCGCGCAACGATGACGCCGCGCCGCGCAGGGCCTGCGCCACCAGCGACAGCGCGATCAGCATCGTCAGCGGCTTGAACACGCGGTGGGCGTCCACCCAGCCGGTGGCAGCGGTGGCCATGGCCAGGGCGGCGCATTCGAGCATCAGCGCCTCGCCCCGGGTGATGCGCCCCTGCAGCACCGCGCCGACCGCCCACAGGCCGGCCAGCAGCACGGCGAACCACACCCCGCTGCGCCACAGTGGCCAGGCGTCGGCCTGCCAGAGGAAGGCCGACACGCCCGCGAGCAACAGCACGAACTGCGCGGCGGCAAACCCCATCACGCCACCGGTGATCGGCGGCGCGAAGCGCTGCACCTTCGCAAGCTCGAAGGCTGCCTTGGGAAAACGGGCGGCCACATCGGCCGGTCGCCAGCCCGGGGGCTTGAGCCAGACGCGCAGCTTGTCGCTCCAGCGCCTGGCGCGCCAGCTGTCCTGGGCCAGCGCCCAGTAGACCTCGGCGTTCGCCCACAGCGGGTCCCAGCTCCTGAGCGGGCTGCGCGTGCCGTAGACGCAGGGTTCACGGGGGTCTTCCGGTTCAAAGGTGCCGAACAGGTGGTCCCACAGCATCAGGATGCCGCCGTAGTTCTTGTCCAGGTAGCAGTCGTTTACGGCATGGTGCACCCGGTGGTTGGACGGTGAGGCGAACCAGCGGTCGAACCGGCCCAGGCGCCCCACCTGTTCGGTGTGGATCCAGAACTGGTAGAGCAGGTCCACCAGACCCACCACCACGAACACCAGTGGCGGCACGCCGGCCAGCGCCATCGGCAGGTAGAACACCCAGCCCAGCAGCGGGTAGCTGCTGGGCTGGCGCAGCGCGGTCGAGAGGTTGTAGTCTTGGCTCTGGTGGTGCACCACGTGGGCGGCCCAGAGCACGCCGACCTCGTGCCCCAGGCGGTGGTTCCAGTAATACAGGAAATCGTAGAGCAGCAGCGCCAGCAGCCAGCCCGGCGGGCTGGTCCAGAAACCGGTGTCGGAGAGCAGGGACAGGTGGCTGTAGACGGCGGTGTAGATGCCCAGGCGCAGCAGCTGGGTGAACACGCCGCTGAGCTGGCTGAGCATGCCCAGCCCGATGCTGCTGATGGCATCGTCCAGCCGGTAGGTGTTGCGGCCCCGGCGCAGGCCGACGGCGAACTCCAGCGCGATCAGCGCGAGGAACACCGGTGTGGCCAGCACGATGGTCTGGCCCGGGCTCAGGGCCGTGCTCATGGCAGACCTCTGGACTGGGGGTGAACGGCAGGCATGCGCCCATTGTGGCCAGGTTCCGTCGCTTCTGTCCTCGGCGTCAACCCGCATGCTGTGTGTCCATCCGCGGCGATTCCGGCGCATGGCCCATGCCAGAATTCGGCATGCCCGCCAGCCCGATCCCACCCGCCAGCGCTGCCAGCCGCCCGGCCGCCCCACCGGTGGCCGAGAGTGCCACCACGGCGCTGTACCGTGCGGCGCTGGGACCGGTGAACACCGCGCGCTATCTCGCGGTGTTCGAGCGCTTCGACGCCGCAGGCCGCGCCAGTCTGGTCTGGCATCCGGCAGCCGCGCTGTGCACGTTCAACTGGATGGTCTTTCGACGGCTCTGGGTCGCCGCGCTGGTCTATGCGCTGGCCGTGGCGGGCGTGACCGGGCTGGTCCTCTGGAGGCTCCCGCAGGTTCTGGCCTGGCCTGCCGGCGTGCAGTGGGGGGCGCTGGGGTCGCTGCTGCTGTTGAGCGTGGTGCTGCCCGGTCTGCTCGGACATGCCCTTCTGCACGCGAACACCCGCCGGCGCATGGTGCGTGCGGTGGCCACGGCGCGCACGGTGCGCGAGGCCTGCGCCACGCTGGGGCGGCAGGCCGGTTCGCGGCGACGGCTCCACGCGGTGGTGCTCGGCAATGCCTTGCTCGCGGCGGTGCTGGTGGCGGCCTGGCTGGCCTGGGCGCCAGCCAGGCCGACCGCTGGGCCTTCTGCCGGGACCAGGACCGATCAGGCGGTCGCCCGTGACGAGCCGGCGCTGCCCGCGGCGATCCCGTCGTCCGCGCTCCCGGAACCGGCCCCGGTCCTTGCCGCCGGGATCCCGCCAGCCGCCGGGGTCGGCATGGCATCCGACGCCGAACCCAGGGTGGTTTCCGTGACCTCAACAGGTACTGTGACGGCGGCTGAACCGGAGCCTGAACCCGATGCGGGTGTCGTGCCTGCGACGCCGAGCCCGGCCGGGGTATCCGCCACGGTGGTTGCGGCCCGGCCCGCGGGCGCGCCGCCCGTGCCGGCCGGCGCGCCCGCACCCGTCGCGCCAGGTGACTACGGCATCAATGTGGGGCTGTTCGCCGATGAGGGCAATGCGCGCCGGGCCCATGACCGGCTGATTGAGGCCGGCCTGCCCGCGACCACACAGGTGATCGCGTCCGCCAAAGGGCCCCTGACCCGGGTGCGCGTCGGCCCTTTTGCCCAGCGGGTGTCGGCCGACGAGGCGGCCCGGCGCATCCGCGCCCTGGGGCTGGAGGCGGTGGTGTTCCGCCAGTGAAGCGCAGACCCCTGACCCGTTTCAGGCTGCGCGCTCATCCAGGCTGCGGGCCCCGTCGGCAGCCTGCAGGTGGCCGGTGTCGGCCCAGCCCACCAGGCTCAGGCCTTCGGGGGTCCACAGCAGGCGGTTGATGGCGGTGTTGGTCATGGTCCAGCTGCGCGGCGCCTGCAGTTCCAGCCGGGTGGCGGCGCGGTACAGGATGTCCAGCACACCGCCGTGCGCCACCATCAGCACCTGCTCGCCGGGGTGGCGGCGGGCGAGCTGGTCCACCGTGGCCACCACCCGCTCCTGCAGTTGCAGCAGCGACTCGCCGCCGGGCGGTGCAAAGTCGGGCACGCGCTTGCGCCAGGCCAGCGTTTCGTCGGGAAAGCGCGCTTCGAGCTCGGCCCAGGTGTGGCCCTCGAAGCGACCGAAGCAGCGTTCGCGCAGCCCGGCGTGGGTCTGCACCGACTGGCCGTGCAGCTGTGCCACCGCCTGCGCGGTTGCGAAGGCGCGGCTCAGATCGCTGGCGTAGAAGGCCGCGATCGGCTCTTCACGCAGCGCATGGGCGAGCTGAGTAGCCTGCCAGCGGCCGTGTTGATTGAGATCGATGTCGGTGTGACCCTGGATGCGGGTGTCGCGGTTCCAGGCGGTTTCACCGTGGCGCACGGCCAGGATGCGGGTGACTTGCAAGGCAGGTTCCTGTTCGGGTTGGGCGCAAAAAGTGGGGCCACTGTACCGGGTTGCGGGCGGCTCGCACAAGCGGCCGCTGGCACGGTGGTTTGCGACACAATGGCCAGCATGATGATGCCCGTTCCCGCGACGGCTGCGGATTTCTCCAGCCTGTTCAGTTTTTTGCCGATCGGGGCCTACCGCAGCTCACCCGACGGCCGGATGCTCCGCGCCAACCCGGCCCTGGTTCGGCTCAACGGCTATGACAGCGAGGCCGAACAACTGGCCAAGGTCCACAACATCGGCAGCGAGTGGTATGTCGATCCGGGGCGGCGTCTGGAATTCCAGCAGCGGCTGGAACGCGACGGTTTCGTGATGGGTTTCGTGTCGGAGATCTGGCGCCACAAGACCCGCGAGCGCATCTGGATCAGCGAGAACGCCCACATTGTCCGGGATGCAGAAGGCCACCCCCTCTATTACGAGGGGACGGTCGAAGACATCACCGAGCGGGTGCGGGAGCAGGAGGCCCTGCGCCGCAGTGAAGAGCAGTTCCGCCTGATCACCACGCAGGTGCCGGGCATGGTGTTTGTGGTGCACGTGTCACCCGGCGGCCAGCGGGAATTCCGCTATGTGAGTCCGGGCGTGCGCGACATCTACGGCTTTGGCCCGGATGACCTGATGCGCGATGCCTCGCTGGTGGCGCGTTTCCGCCACCCGGATGAACTGGCCCAGCTGGAGCAGGACCTGATCGAGGTCCACCGTGGGCGACCCGAGCTCGGCGGCGAGGTGCGGGTGGTCATGCCCGACGGGCAGGTCAAGTGGGTGCTGCGCCGCTCGTGCACCGTGTCTGCGGACGCATCTGGGCAGTTGCGCGTGGGCTTGCTGCTCGACATCACCGACCGCAAGCAGGCCGAAGCCGCCCTGCGCGAGAACGAGGCGCTCTGGAAGCTCGCGCTGGAGAGCGCGGGCGACGGCGTATGGGACTGGAACCTGCAGACCGGTGAAGAGTTTTTTTCCAGCCGCATCAAGGCCATGTTTGGCTACGCGGAAGACGACATCGGCAACTTTGCCGACGAACTGGACCAGCGCACGCACCCGGACGACATGGCGCAGATGCAGGCCGACCGCCAGGCGCACTTCGAGGGTCGAACGCCGATCTACCGCAACGAACACCGCGTGCGCTGCAAGGACGGCAGCTGGAAGTGGGTGCTGTCGCGCGGCATGGTGATTGCGCGGGACGACGCGGGCCAGCCCTTGCGCATGGTGGGCACGCACACCGATGTCACCGAACTCAAGCAGGCCGAGGCCCAGCAGCGCGCCCTGGAGACCCAGCTGCGCGAGTCGCAGAAGATGGAGGCCATCGGCACCCTGGCCGGTGGCGTGGCACACGACTTCAACAACCTGCTCGCCGCCATTCTGGGCAACCTGGCGCTCGCGCGCGAAGACGTGGGAGCCGAGCACCCGGCGCAGGAAAGCCTGGGCGAGATCAGCCGCGCCGCCATCCGCGCGCGCCAGCTGGTGCAGCAGATCCTGGCGTTCAGCCGGCGCCAGACCCAGGCCTTGCAGCACCAGCCGCTCACACCGCTGGTGCAGGAGGCGCTGGGCCTGCTGCGCTCGCTGCTGCCGGCGGGCGTGCGGCTGGACACCCGGTTGTCCGCCGCCGTGCTGCCGGTGCTGGCCGATGCGACCCAGATCCAGCAGGTGCTGATGAACCTGTGCACCAATGCCTGGCAGGCGCTGGACGGCCGTGCCGGCGACATCACCGTGGTCCTGCGCGAGGTGTCGCTGGACGCGGTGCAGGCGCTGCAGCTCGGCGCCGTGTCGGCGGGCACCTACGCCTGCCTGAGCGTGGCCGACAACGGGCCCGGCATGGACACGGAGACGCAGCGCCGCATCTTCGAACCGTTTTTCACCACCAAGGCGCCGGGCACCGGCACCGGGCTCGGACTGGCCGTGGTGCACGGCATCGTCAAAGCGCACCGCGGCGCCATTGCGGTGCACAGCGAGCCCGGCGCCGGGACCCGTTTCGATGTCTACCTGCCCCTGGCCGCGGGCACTCCGGTGGCAACGCCGGCCGCGGAGCCCAGCCCGCCGGCGCCCGTTCCCGAGACGGTTGGCCGCCATGTGCTCTACATCGACGACTACGAGGCACTGGTGTTTCTGGTCGGGCGCCTGCTGCGCAAGCAGGGTTACCGCGCCAGCACCTTCACCTCGGGTGAGGCCGCGCTGGACTGGCTGCGCACGCATCCCGGCGAGCCGGTGGACCTGGTGGTGACCGACCAGAACATGCCCGGTCTGTCCGGCGTGGAGGTGGCGCGCGAGATCCTGCGGCTGCGACCCGGCCAGCGCATCGCCATCGTGACCGGGCATGTCAGCGACCAGTTGCTGGCCGAGGCGGCCGAGGCGGGCGTGCAGGAGGTGCTGGGCAAACAGGACAGCATGGATGCGCTCGGCGAGGCCATCCGACAGCTGCTGGAGTCCTGATCCCCCTGCGTGGATCAGCGCGGCACTTCGATGTTGACCTGCCGTGTGCCCGCGGGCGGCGCCGGGAAGTCGCGCAGCGCCGCGTCGAGCATGGCACTCCAGAGCTCGGGCGCGCTGTTCCAGCGGCCATCGTGCGCGGCGTGGGTTTCGTACACCACCTGACCGCTGCCCGCCTTGCGGATCAGCAGGGAGACCTTGCGCTGGTAGTACGGCAGGTCCATGCGCATGAACACCGGGGACCAGATGATCTGCCCGCTGGCGGTGACGACGTAGTCGTGTGCGGGAAAACCGAATCCCCCCCAGTAGCCGTCCCAAGGGTCTTCCCAGGGCGCACGCGGCAGGCGCAGGGTGCCTGCCGTCACCTGGACCGTCCAGGGCGCAGGCGCACCGGCCTCGGCCAGCGACCAGCCCAGCCTGGCCAGGGCCGCCCGGGTCAGTGTTTCCAGTTCATCCTGTCCGGTGGCGACCTCGCCCTCGGTCTGTGAAGGCAGGCGCTCGAAGCGGTAACTCTGCGGCGCCTGGGGCACCGCGCTGGGCGCGGGTGCCGTGGCGGCGGCATCCGTCCAGCGCGCAAAGCTCTGCACCGAGTTGTCCACCAGGTACACGCTGGCGCAGCCGCTGAGCGCGGCCAGGACCAGTCCCAGGAGCGCGCTCCTGAAGGCGAACCTTCCCACGCGTCGCGCAGGGCGGGTCACGGGCATGTGGTGGTTCATCGAGCCTCCTGTGGGTCTGGGGCGCTGCAGGACCGGCTGGCAGTCTTCAGTGCGCCGAAGCGATGGGTATGACCGCGCGGGCACCTGTTTCGTTCCCGGTCCCTGCGGGCTGCAGGGCGTCCTGCCCTGCGGCGGGTTCGGGCAGCGGTTCCTCGTCAAACGCCTTGTCGCCGTCCTCGCTGGCCTCGCCGGTGGCGCGGATGGTTTCGAAGGGGAACAGGGAGCGGTCCATCAGGTGGCTGGGCACCACGTTCTGCAGCGCCGAAAACATGTTCTCGATGCGGCCGGGAAACTTCGTTTCCCATTCCTTGAGCATGTTGCCGACCTGCTTGCGCTGCAGGTTTTCCTGACTGCCACAGAGCGAGCAGGGGATGATGGGGAACTGCCGCACCTCGGCCCAGCGGGTGAGGTCCTTTTCGGCCACGTAGGCCATGGGGCGGATCACCACATGCTGGCCGTCGTCGCTCACCAGCTTGGGCGGCATGCCCTTGAGCTTGGCGCCGAAGAACATGTTCAGCAGCAGCGTCTGCAGGATGTCGTCGCGGTGGTGGCCAAGCGCGATCTTGGTCGCGCCGAGTTCACCCGCCACCCGGTACAGGATGCCGCGGCGCAGCCGGCTGCACAGGCTGCACAGGGTCTTGCCTTCGGGGATCACGCGCTTGACGATGGAATAGGTGTCCTGGTTCTCGATGTGGAACTTCACGCCCAGCTTCGTCAGGTAGGCCGGCAGGATGTGCTCGGGGAAGCCGGGCTGTTTCTGGTCGAGGTTGACCACGATCAGCTCGAAGTTCACCGGCGCGCGGGCCTGCAGCTTCTGCAGGATGTCGAGCATGCCGTAGCTGTCCTTGCCACCGGACAGGCAGACCATGACGCGGTCGCCTTCCTCGATCATGTTGTAGTCCACGATCGCGCGGCCCACCTCGCGGCACAGGCGCTTTTCCAGCTTGTGGTTTTCGCGCAGCTGCCGGCCCGCGGCGCCGTGTTCGGCAGGCGGCGTGGCGGTGTTGGCGGTGTCATCGGTGCCGGGGTCGATCCAGCCGGCGGCGTTCATCTTGGGTTCCATCGTGCTCACCATTGCCCGCTCTCCATGCGAATGGCGACTTCGCAGTCGTCAAAAATTTCGAGTTTGGCGATCTTCACCCGCACACCGATGACGCCAGGCATCTGCATCAGGCGGCGGGTGAGCTTGCCGATCAGGCTCTCCAGCAGGTTCACGTGTTCGGCGGTGCACTCGTCGATGATGATCTGGCGCACCTTGCGGTAGTCCAGCACGTGGCTGATGTCGTCGTCGTGCGGCAGCAGCGGCTGTGTGCCCTGGTTGAGCTCGGCATCCACCTGGATCGGCTGCGGGCTGGCCTTCTCGTGTTCGAGGATGCCGAGGTTCGCGTCGAAGCGCAGGCCGGTGAGCGCGAGGATCTGGGTGCCGGCTTGCGGTGCAATGGGTGTGTTCATGTCGGGTGGGCCAGGGGCCGTTCACATCAGCGAGAAATCGCGTTCGAAGCGCATCAGGTGCTGGCCGCCGTCCACCAGCAGGGTGGTGCCGGTGATCGACCGGTTGCCGAGCGCAAAGGCGACCGTGGCCGCCACATCATCGGGCGTGGACGAACGACCCAGCGGGGATTGCTTGTGCAGTTCGGCAAACTGGTCGTCGCTCAGCAGGTGGCTGGTGAGCGTGAGGCCGGGCGCCACGCCCACCACGCGCACGCGCGGTGCCAGTGCCAGCGCCAGCATGGTGTTGGCTGCTTCCAGCGCGGCCTTGGACAGCGTGTAGCTGAAGAAGTCCGGGTTCTGGTTCCAGAGCTTCTGGTCCAGCAGGTTGACCACCGCACCGTCGCGCCTGTCGTTGGCCGTGAGCAGGTGGGCGTGCAGCGCCTGGGCCAGCAGGATGGCGGCGCCGGTGTTGGTGTGCAGGTGCTGGTCCATCGCCGCAAAACCGAAGCTCTGCGCGCTGTCGTGTTCGAAGAGCGATGCGCTGTTGACCACGGCGTCCACCCGGCCGAAATGGGCCACCACGGCGGGCAGCAGCCCACGCACACCGGCCTCGTCACCGAGGTCGGCATAGAACGGCTGGGCACTGCCACTGCGGCCGGTGAGGGCATCGCAGTCGGCGGCGGTCTGCCGGGCATCGGCTGCCGACTGGCGGTGGTGCACCGCCACGTTCCAGCCGCCGCGCGCCAGTGTGAGCGCGATCTCGCGGCCCAGGCGTTTGCCGGCGCCGGTGACCAGGGCGGTGCGCTGGGCGGATGGAGCGGGAGAGTGGGAGCCGGGCATGGCGGACAATCGCCGGGTGAACAGCGAATCTGTGGGTGAACCCTCAAGTTTAACGAGCGCTCTGCTGGAGCGTCTGCGCCAGGCCATCCGTGCGTCGGGCGGCTGGCTGGCGTTTGACCGCTTCATGGCCATGGCGCTGTACGAGCCGGGGCTGGGCTACTACGCCAACCGCAACCCCAAGTTCGGCCAGATGCCGGAGGGTGTGGCGGGGCAGGGCAGCGACTTTGTGACCGCGCCCGAGCTCACGCCGCTGTTTGGCCGCACACTGGCGCGCCAGGTGGCGCAGGCGCTGCGCGCCACCGGCACCGATGAGGTGTGGGAGTTCGGCGCCGGTACGGGCGCGCTCGCCTTGCAGGTGCTCGATGCCCTGACCGAACTGGGCCAGCCGCCGCGCCGCTACACCATCGTGGATCTCTCGGGCAGCCTGCGCGAACGCCAGCGTGCCACGCTGGGTCGCCACGCCAACCGGGTGCAGTGGGCCGATCAGCTGCCCGCTTCGTTCGAGGGGGTGGTGCTGGGCAACGAGGTGCTGGACGCGATGCCGGTGCAGCTGCTGCACCGCGCGGGCGGGCAGGCCAGCGGCGTGTGGACCGAACGCGGCGTGGTGCAGGCGCCCGACGGCAGCCTGGTCTGGGCCGATCGATGCACAGCCTTGCGCCCGCCGGTGGACATTGAAGGGCCGCACAGCTACCTGACCGAAATCCACCCGCAGGCCGAAGCCTTCATCAAGACCCTGGCCGACCGCCTTCATCGCGGCGCGGCTTTTTTCATCGACTACGGATTTCCCGAGGCCGAGTACTACCACCCACAGCGCGCCATGGGCACGCTGATCTGCCACCGCGCCCACCGCAGCGACGACAACCCGCTGGCCGACGTGGGCGAAAAGGACATCACCGCGCACGTGAACTTCACCGGCATCGCGCTGGCTGCGCAGGACGCGGGCCTGAGCGTGCTGGGCTACACCAGCCAGGGCCGCTTCCTCATCAACGCCGGCCTGCTGGACGTGGCGAAAGACGCAGGCCCGCGCGAGAACGCGATGCTCGGCAAGCTGGTGAACGAGCACGAGATGGGCGAATTGTTCAAGGTGCTGGCGCTGGCCCCTGCCGCGTCGTCCGAAGGCTGGGTTCCTCTGGGCTTCACCGCGGGTGACCGCACCCACAGACTATGAAACACCCCCGCCGCGCCTCGCGCGACCTCCTCCCGGGGACGGCTCCAGCCGTCCGGCACAGCCGGCGCGGCGGTGCCCCCGGATCAGTCTCCTCAGCGTCTGAAGGAGTCAGAGCTTGATCCGCTGGATGATCGTCATTTTCCTGGCCCTGCTGCTGATCAGCTGGTTCACGCCGCTGCTGCACAAGCTGGGCTTTGGCAAGCTGCCGGGTGACCTGCGTTTCCGAGCCTTTGGTCGCGAGTGGTTCCTGCCCATCACCACCACCATCCTGCTGAGTTTTGTGGCCAGCCTGATTGGCCAGATCATCTGACAACGGGGCTGCGGGCCGGATACCCCGCGGGGTGTCTTGAATTTCCAGACCGGGCCGCCACATGAAGGGCAACAACGTACCTGGAGTTCTGCATGACCACCGACCCCCTGCACATCGTCTGCCCCCATTGCCACACCACCAACCGCGTTGCTGCGGCCGATCTGGCCAGCGGACCGGACTGCGGCAAATGCCACCAGCCGCTGTTCACCGGGCATCCGGTGTCGCTGGACGAAGCGGCGTTTGAAAAGCACATTGCGCGTTCGCAGGTGCCGGTGCTGGTGGATTTCTGGGCGCCCTGGTGCGGCCCCTGCCGCATGATGGCGCCCGCTTTCGAGCAGGCGGCACAGCAGCTGGAACCGCAGATGCGGCTGGTGAAGGTCAACACCGAAGAGGCGCAGAACCTGGGCGCGCGGCTCAACATCCGCAGCATCCCGACGCTGGCGCTGTTCGTGGGCGGTCGCGAGGTGGCGCGCCAGCCCGGGGCCATGGGCGCGGCCGACATCGTGCGCTGGGCGCGTTCGCAGCGGGTCTGATCCACCCGTACCTTGAGCCGCGCCAGGCTTGTAACAATGTTACGCGGGCAGCATAATCGGCGCCTTCGGAGGGGCCTGGACCGGTTGTGAACCGGTGGCACCCGCCGCCCGAGTCCAACATGCCCCAGACCTCTGCTCCTGCCCGTCTTTTTCCCCGCCTGCTGGCCGACGTGGGAGGCACCAATGCCCGCTTTGCCTGGCAGGCGGCGCGCGGCGCGCCCATCACCGATCTGCGTATCCTGCCTTGTGCGGACCATCCCACGCTGCAGGCGGCCATGCACGCCTACCTGGACGGGCTGGGCCGTGGACAGCCGGCGGCGGCGGCGATTGCGATCGCCAACCCGATCACCGGTGACCAGGTGCACATGACCAACCACGACTGGTCGTTTTCGCAGAGCGCCGTGCAGGCCGAGTTCGGGCTGCACACGCTGCGCCTGCTCAACGATTTCACCGCCCTGGCGCTGGCCCTGCCCGGGCTGCCGGCGGCCGAGCTGCGCCAGATCGGCGGCGGTGCCGCGCAGCCCGGTGCCGCCATCGGCCTGCTGGGTGCCGGCACCGGGCTGGGTGTCTCGGGTCTGCTGCCCAACGGGCGTGGAGGCTGGGTACCGATCGAAGGCGAGGGGGGGCACGTCACGCTGCCGGCGGTCACGCCGCGCGAGCGGCAGGTGATGGACGGGCTGATCCAGCGCCATGGCCGCGCCTCCGCCGAGCGTCTGCTCTGCGGGCACGGTCTGGTGGAGGCCTGCGAGATCCTGTGCGCCGGCGATGGCGTGAACGCGCAGACGCCGAAAACGGCTGCCGAGGTGACCGAGGCGGCCCTGTCCGGGCGGCTGCCGCAGGCGCAGGAAGCGCTGGCCATGTTCTGTGCCCAGCTCGGTTCGGTGGCGGGCAACCTGGCGCTGACGCTGGGTGCGCGCGGGGGTGTCTATATCGGTGGCGGCATCGTGCCCCGTCTCGGCAGCTGGTTCGACGCGTCGCCGTTCCGCCAGCGATTCGAAGCCAAGGGCCGCTTCGGTCCTTACCTGTCGGCCATACCGGTGTGGGTCATCACCTCGTCGCAATCGCCCGCCCTGATGGGTGCGGCCCGGGCACTCGACGCGCTGGACTGAGCGGTTACGGCCCCTGCACGGGTTTTTCCCGATGGCCAGGATCATTAATTAATGAAAAATGAACGATCCTGGCGTGACACGGTGTCTCTCCAGCCCGACCACCGCTGGTGCCCGTTCAGGTGCGCGGCGACCACCTTTTTGGAGACATGATGTTGAAACTCTCGAAACTCGCTGCCGCCCTTGCCCTGACCCTGGCCGCCGGCGCTGCCAGCGCCGGTGAGGTGGAGGTCCTGCACTGGTGGACCTCGGGCGGTGAGGCCAAGTCGGTGGGCGAGCTGAAAAAGATCATGCAGGCCAAGGGCCACACCTGGAAAGACTTCGCGGTCGCCGGCGGCGGTGGTGACAACGCGATGACCGTGCTCAAGAGCCGTGTCGTGGCCGGCAACCCGCCAGCCGCGGCGCAGATCAAGGGGCCGGCGATCCAGGAGTGGGCGAACGAAGGCGTGCTGGCCAACCTGGACCCGGTGGCCAAAGCCGAGCAGTGGGACAGCCTGCTGCCCAAGGTGGTGGCCGACGTGATGAAGTACAAGGGCAACTACGTGGCTGCCCCGGTCAACGTGCACCGGGTCAACTGGATGTGGGCCAACGCGGCGGTGCTGAAAAAGGCCGGCGTGGCGGCCGCTCCCAAGACCTGGGACGAGTTCTTCGTCGCCGCCGAGAAGGTGAAGAAAGCCGGCCTGATCCCGGTTGCCCACGGCGGCCAGAACTGGCAGGATTTCACCACCTTCGAAGACGTGGTGCTGGGCGTGGGTGGCCCGAAGTTCTATCAGGACGCCCTGGTCCGGCTCGACCCCAAGGCGCTGAACAGTGCCACCATGACGAAGGTGCTGGAAACCTTCCGCAAGATCAAGAGCTACACCGATCCCGCCTCCCCGGGACGTGACTGGAACCTGGCCACCGCCATGGTGATCCAGGAGAAGGCCGCGTTCCAGTTCATGGGTGACTGGGCCAAGGGCGAGTTCACCGCAGCCGGCAAGGTGCCGGGCAAGGACTACATCTGCGCGGCAGCTCCCGGCACCGGCAATGCCTACACCTTCAACGTGGATTCGTTCGCCATGTTCAAGCTGAAGGACGCCACGGCCCAGAAGGCCCAGGGCGACCTGGCTGCCGCGATCATGGGCCCCGAATTCCAGGAGGTGTTCAACCTGAACAAGGGGTCGATCCCGGTGCGCCTGAACATGAAGATGGACAAGTTCGACGACTGCGCCAAGCTCTCCAGCAAGGACTTCGTGGACACCGCCAAGACCGGCGGCCTGGTGCCCTCGGCCGCACACGGCATGGCGATCAGCCCGGCCGCCGAAGGCGCCATCAAGGACGCCGTGAGCCAGTTCTGGAACAACGACAAGATCTCGGTGGCCGACGGCGTGAAGAACATCGCCAAGGCCGCCGCCACCAAGTAAACCCGTCGCCCTTCGACGTGCGCGGCAACCCCCCGTCCCTCGCGGACGGGGTTGTGCTCAGGTGCTCCATGAAAACCGTTGAAAACCTCCTGCCCAAGCTGGTGATCGCCCCGGGCTTCGTGCTCGGTTTCGCCTTCATCTACGGCTTCATGATCTGGAACGGCGTGCTGTCGCTCACCGGCTCGCGCATGCTGCCCAACTACGAGCACTTCGTCGGGCTGGACCAGTACGTGCAGCTCTGGGGCATGGACCGCTGGTACGTGGCGCTGAAAAACCTCGGCATCTTCAGCCTGCTGTACGTCGGCGGCTCAATGGCGCTGGGCATGGTGCTGGCGATCTTTCTGGACCAGAAGGTGCGCGCCGAAGGCCTGCTGCGGACGGTCTACCTCTACCCCATGGCGCTGTCCTTCATCGTGACCGGTACCGCCTGGAAATGGATCCTGAACCCCAGTCTCGGCCTGGAGAAGCTCATGCACGACCTCGGCTGGGCCAGCTTCAGCTTCGACTGGCTGGTGCAGTCCGACCTGGCCATCTACTGCGTGGTGATGGCCGGCGTCTGGCAGTCGGCCGGCTTTGCCATGGCGCTGTTTCTGGCGGGCCTGCGCGGCATCGATGACAGCATCATCAAGGCGGCCCAGATCGACGGTGCCTCGCTGCCCCTCATCTACTGGCGCATCATCCTGCCGATCCTGCGGCCGGTCGTGTTCTCCACCATCCTGGTGCTGTCGCACCTGTCCATCAAGAGCTTCGACCTCGTGATGGCCCTGACCGCTGGCGGTCCCGGCTACGCCACCGACGTGCCGGCGACCTTCATGTACACCATGAGCTTCACGCGGGGCCAGATCGGGCTGGGTGCGGCCAGCGCGACCATGATGCTGGCCACCGTGGCGGCGATCGTCGTGCCCTACCTGTACAGCGAGCTGCGAGCCAGGCCCCATGACAGGTGAGAACGTTCCCCTGTGCCGCTTCGCGTCTTCCCCCCTGAAGGGGGGACGCACCCTGTGGCCCGGCAGAGCCAGCTCCACGGGTGCCCTTGATCTGGCCCTTCTCGCCGGTAGCGCCATATGACTGCCAAACCATTTTCTTTCGGGCGCCTGTTCGTCTACGGCCTGCTGCTGTTCGCCGCCTTCTTCTTCCTCGCGCCGCTGTACGTGATGATCGTGACCTCGCTCAAGGACGCCGACCAGCTGCGCTCGGGCAACCTGCTGAGCCTGCCCGCGGGCTTCAACCTGGAGTCCTGGACGCTGGCCTGGTCGTCCGCCTGCACCGGCGTCGATTGCCGTGGCCTCAAGCCCTATTTCATGAACTCGGTGTTCATGGCCGTGCCGGCGGTGCTGATCTCCACCGCCTGGGGCGCCGTGAACGGCTACGTGCTGAGCATGTGGCGGTTCAGGGGCAGCGAGGTGCTGTTCGGCTTCCTGCTGTTCGGCGTGTTCATGCCCTTTCAGGTGGTGCTGCTGCCCATGAGCCAGGTGCTGGGCTTTCTCGGCCTGTCGAGCTCGATCGCAGGCCTGATCCTGGTGCACTGCCTGGCGGGCATGGCCGGCACCACCCTGTTCTTCCGCAACTACTACAAGGCCATTCCGCGCGAGCTGGTGAACGCCGCACGCATCGACGGCGCGGGCTTCTGGCGCATCTTCTGGCGCATCGTGGTGCCCATGTCCACGCCGATCATGATGGTCACGCTGATCTGGCAGTTCACCAACATCTGGAACGACTTCCTGTTTGGTGTCGCCTTCAGCGGTGCCGACAGCAAGCCCGTCACCGTGGGCCTGAACAACATGGCCAACACCACCAGCAGCGTGAAGAGCTACAACGTGGACATGGCCGCCGCCATCATCGCCGGCCTGCCCACCATGCTGGTCTATGTGCTGGCCGGTCAGTACTTTGTAAAAGGTCTCACAGCCGGTGCTGTGAAAGGATAAAAACGAATGGCTGCCTCTCTGCACATCGCGGGCATCCGCAAGGTCTTTGGCAAAGGGGACAAGGCGGTTGAAGTGCTCAAGCGCATCGACATCGATGTGGCGCCCGGCGAGTTCCTGATCCTGGTCGGCCCATCGGGCTGCGGCAAGTCCACCCTGCTCAACATCATTGCCGGCCTGGAAGAGCCGTCCGAAGGCGAGTTGCTGATCGCGGGCAAGAACGTGATCGGCATGGCGCCCGCCCAGCGCGACATCGCCATGGTGTTCCAGAGCTACGCGCTCTACCCGACCATGACGGTGGCCGACAACATCGGCTTCGCGCTGGAAATGCGCAAGGTGCCGCTGGAGGTGCGCAGGAAACGCATCCAGGAAGTGGCGGCCATGTTGCAGATCGAGCACCTGCTGGAGCGCCGACCGGCCCAGCTCTCGGGCGGCCAGCGCCAGCGCGTCGCCATGGGGCGGGCCCTGGCGCGCGACCCGCAGCTGTTCCTGTTCGACGAGCCGCTGTCCAACCTGGACGCCAAGCTGCGTGTGGAGATGCGCGCGGAGATCAAGCGCCTGCACCACGTCAGCGGCATCACCACCGTGTACGTGACGCACGACCAGATCGAGGCCATGACGCTGGGCAGCCGCATCGCCGTGATGAAGGACGGTATCCTGCAGCAGATCGGCACGCCGGACGAAATCTACCGGCGCCCGGTCAACACCTACGTGGCCGGCTTCATCGGATCGCCCACGATGAACTTCATCGACGGCAAGGTCGAGGTCGCGGGCGACCACGGCCGCTTCGTGTTCGATGGCGGCGTGCTCGATCTGCCCTGCCCGGAGGGACCCCGGGTCACGCTGGGTCAGCGTCCTGAACACATCCACCTGAGCGACGACGCACCCTGGCGCGGCGAGGTGGTGCTGGTGGAGCCCACGGGTGCCGACACCTACGTGGTGCTCAAGACGGCGGTCGGCCTGATCACGGTGCGGGCGCCCGCCAATACCCGGATCGAGATCGGCGCGCACACGGGCATGACCGTGAGCGGGCGGCACAACAACTGGTTTGACCACAGCACGGGGGTGCGGCTGGCGCACATGGATGCACACCACGAACCCTGATCCCGGCGTGGCGCCGGGAATGTCCGGCGCCACGCCCGGCCTTCAGAAGGCCGTCAGCGCAGGCGCAGTTCGACGCGCAGACCCTTTGGCACGACCCGCTCCACCCGTGCCTCGCCTCCGTGGCGGCGCGCGATCTCCTGCACGATGGCAAGCCCCAGGCCACAGCCGCCGGGGCGCTGGCTGCCGCGCCAGAAGCGCTGGAACACATGCGCCAGCTCTTCCGGGTTCAGGCCCGGGCCGTTGTCCTCCACCGCGAGCCGCGCGCCGTCCGGCGCGCGCTGCACGCGCAGCGTGATCGTGCTGCCGCGCGGCGTGTAGCGCAAGGCGTTGTCGATCAGGTTGGCCAGGGCTTCGCGCAGCTGCAAGGGGTCGCCCTCGATCTGGAGCTTGTCCTCGCCCTCGTAGCCCAGGTCCATGCCGGCGGCGAGGGCGCGGGGTGTCCATTCGCGCGCCACCTCGCGCGCCAGCGCCGCCAGATCCAGCGGTGCGCGGCGCGCGTGTGTCTCGGTGCGGGCCAGTGTGAGCAGCTGGTGCACCAGGTGGGCACTGCGCTCGGCTCCGGTGTGCACCTTGGCCAGCCGCTCGGCCAGCGCCGGGTCGGTGGCTTCCCGCTGGGCCAGTTCGACCTGGCTGATCAGGCCGGCCAGCGGCGTGCGCAGCTGGTGGGCGGCATCGTCGATGAAGCGTTTTTCCTGGTGCACATTGCGCGCCACTTCGTCGAGCAGGCCATTGATGGCCTGCACCAGCGCGTGCACCTCGCTCGGCGCCTGCGTCAGGCCGATCGGTGACAGCGCGTTGACCGACCGGTTTTCCAGTTGCGCCGTCAGGCGGCGCAGCGGGGTGAGGCCGCGGCGGATGCCGCCATACACCAGCAGGCTCAGCAGCAGGCCCAGCGCCAGCAGCGGCACCAGCATGTCGGCCACCAGTTCCCGGGCGATGCGCTGCTGCACCGCCAGCCCCTTGCCCACCTGCACCCGCATCGTCTGCGGTGCATCGGCGTCGCCGTAGCTCAGGTCCAGCGCCACGATGCGCAGGGGTTTGCCATCGATCAGACCGCGGTACAGCTGCGGATCGCCTGGCGTACCCGGTGCCAGGTCGGGCTGCGGCAGGCGCTGGTTGCCCAGCAGGAACTGCCCCGGTGGCGACGACACCATGTAGCTGACCCGGTCGTCCGGGTCCTGCTCCAGCACATCCTGCGCCGCCCTGGGGAAGTCGATCAGCAGGCCCGACCCCACCGGCTTGACCTGGCGCGCCAGCGCCCGCACCGACTGCGTGAGCGACTGGTCGATGCCTTTTTCCGCGTACGACAGCGCAAACCGGTAGGCCAGCAGGCCGCCACCGGCCCACAGCACCAGCTGCGGCAGCAGCAGCCACAGCAGCAGCTGGCGGCGCAGCGAGAGGCGGGAACGGGCCGTCATGCCGCGGCGCTCAGGGACTGGCCGATTCCAGCATGTAGCCCAGGCCGCGGATGTTGCGGATGTTCAGGGTCGAGCCGGCCAGCTTGCGGCGCAGCCGGTGCACATAGACCTCGAGTGCGTTGGAGGCCACGCCGCCGGCTTCGCCCGGCTCGGACTGCCAGGCGGTCAGCACGTCCTCGCGGCTGACCACCTGCCCGCTGTGGCGCACCAGCAGGTCGAGCAATG
>JAABQK010000012.1 GCA_011391495.1 Hydrogenophaga sp. | reverse complement strand
GTGGAACACGCGGTGATGCCCGAGGAAGTGGCGTTCTTCGTGGCGAAAAACGTGCGCTCCAACGTGCGCGAACTCGAAGGCGCGCTGCGCAAGATCCTGGCCTATTCGCGCTTCAACCAGAAGGACATCTCGATCCAGCTGGCGCGCGATGCCCTGAAAGACCTGCTGTCGATCCAGAACCGGCAGATCAGCGTGGAAAACATCCAGAAGACCGTGGCCGACTACTACAAGATCAAGGTCGCGGACATGTACAGCAAGAAGCGCCCGGCCAGCATCGCCCGGCCGCGCCAGATCGCCATGTTCATTGCGAAAGAACTGACCCAGAAGAGCCTGCCCGAGATCGGCGAGCTGTTTGGCGGACGCGATCACACCACGGTGCTGCACGCGGTACGCAAGATCGGCGCCGAGCGGCAGCAGAACACCGAGCTCAACCAGCAGCTGCATGTGCTGGAACAGACGCTCAAAGGCTGAACCCGTGATGCCTGGAACCGACGTTTTGCCCACGCTTTTCGATCCCCGTCGCGCCAGGGCCGGTGCACGGCAGGCGATTTGCGGGGAGCGCGTGCAAACAGGCGAAAATAGCGGAGTTTGGGCCGCGCCCGGCCCCAAGCGCATTTTCAGAAACAACAGCGCCGCGCGCACGCAGCCAACCAGAGACGAAAGAGTCTGACATGATCGTTTTGAAATCGACCCAGGACAAGGTTTTGGCTGCGCTGCAGTCGGTCGCGGGTATCGTGGAACGCCGGCACACCCTGCCGATCCTGGCCAACGTGCTGCTGCGCAAGACCGGTTCGGCCGTGCAGCTGACCACCAGCGACCTGGAGATCCAGATCCGCACCACCGCGCAGCTCGACGGCGACGACGGCAACTTCGCCACCACCCTGGGTGCGCGCAAGCTGATCGACATCCTGCGCACCATGCCGGGCGACCAGGCCGTCAGCCTCGAATCGAGTGCCGGCAAGCTGATCCTGAAAGGTGGCAAGAGCCGCTTCACGCTGCAGAGCATGCCGCCCGAAGATTTCCCGTTGGTGCAGGAATCGGCCAGCTTCGGCCCGGTGTTCGCCGTGCCGCAGAAGACGCTGAAGAGCCTGCTCGGCCAGGTGTCGTTCGCCATGGCGGTGCACGACATCCGCTACTACCTGAACGGCATCCTGTTCGTGGCCGAAGGCAAGCAGCTCAGCCTGGTGGCCACCGACGGCCACCGCCTGGCCTTTGCCAGCGCCACGCTGGACGTGGAAGTGCCGAAACAGGAAGTGATCCTGCCGCGCAAGACGGTGCTGGAACTGCAGCGCCTGCTGTCCGACAAGGAAGGCGCGATCGAGATGCAGTTCGCCGCCAACCAGGCCAAGTTCAGCTTCGACGGCATGGAGTTCGTCACCAAGCTGGTCGAGGGCAAGTTCCCCGACTACAACCGCGTGATCCCGAAGAACCACAAGAACATCATCACCCTCGGCCGCGTGCCGCTGCTGGCCTCGCTGCAGCGCACCGCCATCATGACCAGCGAGAAGTTCAAGGGCGTGCGCCTGAACATCGAGCCCGGCGTGCTGCGCGTCGCCTCCAGCAACGCCGAGCAGGAAGAGGCCGTGGACGAACTCGACATCGATTACAGCGGCGACCAGATCGAGATCGGTTTCAACGTCACCTACCTGATCGACGCGCTGCAGAACATGGGCCAGGAAATGGTTCGCATCGAACTCTCCGACGGCAACAGTTCGGCCCTGGTCACCAACCCCGACGACAACGCCTTCAAGTACGTTGTCATGCCGATGCGGATTTGATCTTCACCGGTCAAAGTCCCCTCAAGCCCGACCCGCTGCACAGCGGGTTTGGCCTTTCTAGCGATTGAGAAAATTCCACCATGTCCGAAGCCAACCAGCCCGCAGCACCCGGAACCGACGCCGTCAACACCGGTGAAGCAGGGTCCGCCAGCTCCAATTTCCAGCCCACGATCGATGCCCACCAGGCCGGCGCGAGTGAAGGCTATGGCGAGGGTGCCATCCAGATCCTGGAAGGCCTGGAGGCGGTACGCAAGCGCCCGGGCATGTACATCGGCGACACGTCCGACGGCACCGGCCTGCACCACCTGGTGTTCGAGGTGGTCGACAACTCCATCGACGAGGCCCTGGCCGGCCACTGCGACGACATCGTCGTCACCATCCACAGCGACAACTCGATCAGCGTCACCGACAACGGCCGCGGCATCCCGACCGGCGTGAAGATGGACGACAAGCACGAGCCCAAGCGCTCGGCCGCCGAGATCGCGCTGACCGAGCTGCACGCCGGCGGCAAGTTCAACCAGAACAGCTACAAGGTCTCGGGCGGCCTGCACGGCGTGGGCGTGAGCTGCGTGAACGCGCTCTCGCAATGGCTGCGCCTGACCGTGCGCCGCGAAGGCAAGATGCACCAGATCGAGTTCGCGCGCGGCTTCGTGCAGAACCGCATCGTGGAGAAGAACGCCGACGGCATCGAGATCTCGCCGATGAAGGTGACCGGTGACACCGAAAAGCGCGGCACCGAAGTGCACTTCCTGCCCGACTACGACATCTTTCGCGAGAACGCCGACTTCCACTACGAGATCCTGTCCAAGCGGCTGCGCGAACTCTCGTTCCTGAACAACGGCGTGCGCATCCGCCTGAAAGACGAACGCAGCGGCAAGGAAGACGACTTTTCCGGCGCCGGCGGCGTCAAGGGTTTTGTCGACTTCATCAACAAGGGCAAGACCGTCCTGCACCCCAACGTGTTCCACGCGCTGGGTGACCGCGCGAGCGACCAGGGCACCAACATCGGCGTTGAAGTGGCGATGCAGTGGAACAGCGGCTACAACGAACAGGTGCTCTGCTTCACCAACAACATCCCGCAGCGCGACGGTGGCACCCACCTGACCGGCCTGCGTGCCGCGATGACGCGCGTCATCAACAAGTACATCGAAGAAAACGAGTTCGCCAAGAAGGCCAAGGTCGAGGTCACCGGCGACGACATGCGCGAAGGCCTGTGCTGCGTGCTGTCGGTCAAGGTGCCCGAGCCCAAGTTCAGCAGCCAGACCAAGGACAAGCTGGTCTCCAGCGAGGTGCGCGGCCCGGTGGAAGACATCGTGAGCCGCCTGCTGGCCGACTACCTGCAGGAACGCCCGAACGACGCCAAGATCATCTGCGGCAAGATCGTGGAAGCCGCGCGCGCCCGCGAAGCTGCGCGCAAGGCGCGCGAGATGACGCGCCGCAAAGGCGTGCTCGACGGCATGGGCCTGCCCGGCAAGCTGGCCGACTGCCAGGAAAAAGACCCGGCGCTGTGCGAGATCTACATCGTCGAGGGCGACTCCGCCGGCGGCTCGGCCAAGCAGGGCCGCGACCGCAAGTTCCAGGCGATCCTGCCGCTGCGCGGCAAGATCCTGAACGTGGAAAAAGCGCGCTACGAAAAGCTGCTCACCTCCAACGAAATCCTGACGCTGATCACCGCGCTGGGCACTGGCATCGGCAAGGCCGGCACCGAAAACAGCAGCGGCGGCGCGGGCACCGGAGCGGACGATTTCAACGTCGCCAAGCTGCGCTACCACCGCATCATCATCATGACCGACGCCGACGTGGACGGCGCGCACATCCGCACCCTGCTGCTGACATTCTTCTACCGCCAGATGCCCGAGCTGGTGGAACGCGGCCACATCTACATCGCCCAGCCGCCGCTCTACAAGGTGAAGGCCGGCAAGGAAGAGCTGTACCTGAAGGACGGTCCAGCGCTCGACCAGTTCCTGCTGCGCATCGCCCTGAAAGACGCCAAGGTCTCGACCGGCGGCGCCACCAGCACCGTGCTCGAAGGCGACACCCTGGGTGAGCTGGCGCGCAAGCACCAGGTGGCCGAGAACGTGATCGCACGCCTGTCCAACTTCATGGACGCCGAAGCGCTGCGCGCCATTGCCGACGGCGTGTCGCTCAACCTGGACAACGTGGAGCAGGCCGAGGCCAGCGCCGTGGCATTGCAGGCCAAGCTGCGCGAGCTCACCACCACCGGCGTGCCCGCCGAAGTGGCCGGCGAGTTCGACGCGCGCACCGACAAACCGATCCTGCGCATCAGCCGCCGCCACCACGGCAATATCAAGAGCAGCATCATCACGCAGGACTTCGTGCACGGCGCCGACTACGCCGCGCTCGCCACCGCCGCGGAAACCTTCCGCGGCCTGCTCGGCGAAGGCGCCAAGGTCATGCGCGGCGAAGGCGACAAACAGAAGGAAGAGCGGGTGAGCGACTTCCGCCTGGCCATGAAGTGGCTCATCAGCGAAGCCGAGCGCACCACCAGCCGCCAGCGCTACAAAGGCCTGGGCGAGATGAACCCAGCCCAGCTCTGGGAAACCACCATGGACCCGACCGTGCGCCGCCTGCTGCGCGTGCAGATCGACGACGCCATCGAAGCCGACCGCGTGTTCACCATGCTGATGGGCGACGAAGTGGAACCGCGCCGCGAGTTCATCGAAACCAACGCGCTGCGCGCGGGCAACATCGATACCTGATTTTTTTCACCATGAAATTCCACCATGGCATCACCGAATTTCATGGTGTTTGATACCATGGCGGCATGTTCATCGAACGTCCTCACCTCCGGAAACAGCTTGCCGGGCTGTTGCAAGCCTTCCGTGCGGTAGAGCTCGTCGGCCCGCGTCAGGTGGGCAAAACCACGCTGGCGCGGCAGTTCATCGACGTGGCCAGCCCACACTACTTCGATCTCGAGGACCCCATCTCGCGCCAGCGGCTGGCCCAGCCCATGACCGCCTTGGCTGGCCTGCAGGGGCTGGTGGTCATTGATGAAATCCAGCACCTGCCCGCGTTGCCCGAGACGCTGCGCGTGCTAATGGACCGGCCCGAGCGCATGCACCTGAACGGTCAGTACCTGCTGCTGGGCAGCGCCGCACCGAGGGTGATGCACAAAAGCGAGTCGCTGCTGGGCCGGGCGGTGACGCTGGAGGTGAGCGGCTTCGACATCAGCGAAACCGGCACCAGCACGCCGACCGTGCAGCAACTCTGGCTGCGAGGCGGCTTCCCGGCCGCCTTCCTGGCCCCGGACGACCTCACCAGCACCCAATGGCGCAACGCCGCCATCCAGCGGCACGTGAGCAGCGACCTGCCCTTGCTCGGCATGAACGCGCCCGCTCCGCTCATGACCCGCTTCTGGCAGATGCTGGCGCACTACCACGGCCAGACATGGAACGCCGCCGAGCCTGCGCGCTCGCTCGGCATCTCGGAATCCACGGTGCGCCGGTATCTGGACTACCTGACCCAGACCTTCATGGTGCGTCAGCTACAACCGTGGCACCAGAACCTGGCCAAGCGGCAGGTCAAGGCACCCAAGATCTACTTCCGCGACACCGGCCTGCTGCATGCGCTGCTGGGCATACGCAACCTGCCCCAGCTGCTGGCGCACCCCCTGAGCGGTGCCAGCTGGGAAGGCTTCGCGCTGGAGCAGGTGCTGCGCATCGCCCAGCCCGACCAAGCCTACTTCTGGGCAACACACCAGGGCGCCGAGCTGGACCTGCTGATGTTCAAGGATCAGCGCCGCATCGGCGTGGAGTTCAAACGCAGCGATGCCCCCAAGCTCACACCCAGCATGCGCATCGCGCTGGAAGACCTGCAGCTCGATGCGCTGTATGTGGTCTACCCCGGCCCGCACCGCTACGCGCTGGCGCCGCAGGTGGAGGCGGTGCCGTTGGCGGCACTGCTGGCGTGACAACCACCGGAAAACGCGGTCTTTTCTACTGGGGTATCTGAAATGGATTGGACTCGTGAAGAGGTGGAGGCCATTGTTGCCGACTACCTTCGAATGCTCAGTCTCGAACTGTCTGGGCAAGACTACAACAAGGCTGCACATCGTCGAGCTTTGCAGCAGAGACTCCACGATCGATCTGAAGGTTCGATCGAGTTCAAGCACTGCAATATCAGTGCGGTGATGATTGAGTTTGACTTCCCGCCATTGCGGGGCTACCAACCTCGGGGGAACTACCAAGGACTGCTCCGCGAGGTGGTCGAGCAACAGCTCCAGCGTTTTGCGCATCTGGATGCCATCGCATTGGCTGCTGTCCAGCAGCCGGCCGTTTTGCCAGAACTGCTCGATTTCAGCTCAGTGGAGACCTCGGCACCACCGAGAAAACACGTCGCAAACGATGGTGCGAGGCCCTATCACACCCATCCCGTGAAGCGCGACTATCTGGCCCGGGAGGCGAGGAACCAATCACTGGGTCTCGCCGGTGAAGAGTTCGTGATGCACTACGAGCACTGGCGACTGGTTCATTTGGGCAAACCGCAATTGGCGGATCGCGTCGAGCATGTGTCGAATTCAAAAGGTGACGGACTTGGCTACGACGTGCTTTCATTTGATCCCAGCGGTCGAGAGCGTTTCATCGAAGTCAAGACCACGGCCTACAGCAAGGAAACACCCTTTTACGTCACTCGAGGCGAGCTGTCTTTCTCGCGCGAGGCAAGCACGCAGTTTCATCTCTGCCGCGTGTTCGATTTCCGCAAAGATCCCAGACTTTTTTCCTTGAAAGGTCGGCTCGACGATCACTGCCAACTCGACCCGGTGACGTATCAAGCCAGCTTCGGCTGAACGCTATTCAGCCGTCTCTCGCTGTTCAAACCCGCTGAACACGCCCTCAGCCTCACCCTCCTCCACCCCATCCACCCGCGCCCCCATCGGCCCGCGCTGCGCCCAGTCAATGAGCGCCTGCACCGCCTCCGCCGGCCCACTGGCAACGGCCTCCACGCTGCCGTCGAGCCGGTTGCGCACCCAGCCGTTCACGCCCAGCTGCCGGGCCTGCTGCGCCATGTTCCAGCGGTAGCCCACGCCCTGCACGCGGCCGGTGATGTGCAGGTGGCGGGTGATGGTGCCGGGCATGGCGGTGCGCTGGCTCACGCGCCCTTGGGCAGCGGCAAGGCGGAGGCGGGCAGTCCGAACACTTTGTCGAACGCCCAGTTGAAGGCAAAGGTGTAGACGAGGAAGAACAGCGCGAGGCCGACGTCCAGCACCAGTGCGTGCCAGAGGGTGATGCCGAGCCACCAGGCGAACAGGGGTACCAGCATGAAGACAAAGCCCAGTTCGAAGCCGAGGGCGTGGGCGGCGCGGCGTTTGAAGCTGCGGCCACGCACGGCCTGGCGCGCTTCCCAGCGCTCGAACAGGCTGTTGTAGACCAGGTTCCAGACCACCGCAATGACGGACGAGGCCACGGCGAGCACGCCGGCCTGTTGCAGGCTGCTGCCCGAGCCAGCTGCCAGGCCGGTGCTGCTGACGGCGATGGCGATCAGTTCGTAGAGGCTGACGTAAGCGATCTTGCGGCGCGCGCCTTGCAGGTTGAGCCGGGCCATCAGGCGCTCTGCACCTGGGCCTCGTAGCCGGCTTCTTGCAGCGCGGCGGCGATGTCTTCGGGCGCGATCATGCCGGTGTGGCTGACCCAGGCGGTGCGTTCGCCGAGGTTGACATCAGCCAGGCTGACGCAGGGCAGATCTTGCAGCTCGAACATGACGGCGTCGGCGTCTTCCTGCGTGCGCAGGCCGGGGATGTGGAAGGTGGTTTCGGGCATGGGGTTCGCTCCAGTGGAGCCGCCCATGATACGGAGCGCCGCGAGTACGCACACAATCCACCCATGCCACCGGAACGCAAGGCCCTGCCCGTGATCGACCCGGCCCGCTGCACGGGCTGCGGCTGGTGCGTGGGGGTGTGCGCGCCGCATGTGCTCTCGCTTGAGGTGAAGGCCTGGCGCAAGACGTCCACCCTGCACGACGAGGCCGGCTGCACGGGCTGCGCGAAGTGCGCGGTGACATGCCCCTTTGGCGCCATCACCATGCAGCGCGAGGCCACGCCGACGCCGCGCTGACGGACGGCCGGCGGGCCACCCTGGTGCGGGCCACCGGGCAGGGGGCGCCCGGGCGTGCACTACCATCGGGAACCCATTTCCCCATTACTGCCCCTGCGCCCCCATGCCCCACACAGCCCCCGCCTGCCCGCAATGCGGCCTTGAAAACACCTACACCGACGGCGACCATTTCATCTGCCCCGACTGCGCCTTTGAATGGCCGGTGAACGAGGCCGCCGCGGGCGATGACGACGCCGGCGACGGCGTGGTGAAAGACGCCAATGGCAACCCGCTGGCCGACGGCGATTCGGTGATCCTGATCAAGGACCTGAAGGTCAAGGGCTCGTCCACCGTGCTCAAGAAGGGCAGCAAGATCAAGGGCATCCGCCTGGTGGACGGCGCCGACGGCCACAACGTGGACTGCAAGACCGAGCTGGGCAGCATGCTGCTCAAGTCCGAGTTCCTGAAGAAGGCCTGAAACCCGCCGCATGAGCCGCATCGCCGTCATCGACTTCGAAACCACCGGCATCTCGCCCGGCATGGGCGACCGCGCCACCGAGGTGGCGATCGTCCTGCTCGAAGGCGGGCGCGTGGTGGACCGTTTCCAGAGCCTGATGAACGCGGGCGTGCACATCCCGGCCTTCATCACCCAGCTCACCGGCATCACCAACGCCATGGTGGCCAGCGCGCCGCCGGCCGAAGCGGTGATGGCGGACGCGGCACGCTTCGTGGGCGACGTGCCCATGGTGGCGCACAACGCTTCCTTTGACCGCCGCTACTGGCAGGCCGAGCTGGCGCGCTGCGGTGTGCCCGCGCAGCAGCCCTTTGCCTGCACGGTGCTACTCGCGCGCCGGCTCTACCCCGAGGCCCCGAGCCACAAGCTGGGCACGCTCGTGGACTGGTTCCGCCTGCCGCGCACCGGCCAGGCCCACCGCGCGCTGGCCGACGCCGAGATGGCCGCCGAACTGCTGGGCCACATCCAGCACGACCTGCGCACGCGGCACGCTGTGGCCGAGCCGGACCATGGATTTCTGATGTCGCTGCAGGCCTGCAGCCGGGCGGCTGTGCCGAAGTTCATGGCGCGCCACGCGCAGGCCGCGGCTTGAGACGACGCTGCATCTCAGCGTCGCTCGGAACGCACTCAGTCGTTCATCAGCCCGGCGAGCGGGAGCGCGCCGGTGACGGCGGGCGACGTGGGTGCCTGCCAATGCAGGCCGCTCTCGCGTGCCCAGCGCTGCAACTCACCGCTGGCGGCGCTGCGCTGCACGACGCGGTTGACCGCGTCCAGCAAGTCGGCCTTGCCTGACAGCGCCACCCAGCCGAGGTTGATGCCGAGTGGCCGCGCGGGGCCGGCCTGCAGGCTCGTGGCGGGTTGGCGCAGGCGGTAGGCATCGAGCGCGGCGGTGGGCACGAGCATCGCGTCCACCCGGCCGGTGGTCAGCGCGTCCCAGATATCGTCGCGCTGGCCGAGCGTGACCATGTCGCGGGTGAGTGCTCCGCCCCGGTACATGGCCACCAGCGTGCCTTCCAGCGTGCCCGCCACAGCGCCCACTTTGCGCCCGACCAGATCAGCGAGCGCTTTCGCAGGCACGCTGCCCGCCCGCTGCACCACCGTCAACGCGGTGCCCTGGTAGGGCTGGCTGGCCACGAGGGTGCCGAGCACCTCGAAGGGCCGCTCACGCGCGCGCTTGGCGCCGGGGTAGTCGGGCGTCTTGAAACGCTCGCGCGTGGGAGGGCCGAGGTCGGAAGCGAGCAGCGGGAAACCGCTCGCCACATCGCACAGGCCCGCGGACAGCAGGGCGTTGACCTCGTGCGTCAACATGGCCTCTTTCTCCAGCTCGGGCTCGAAAGGCAGCACGCGCAGTTCGCGCCCAAGCTCGCGCGCCACCGCCTCGGCCAGCTTCACATCGAAACCGGTCACCTGGCCCTTGCGCGCCAGTGAAAACGGCGGGTTGTCCTCGACCATGCAGACGGTGAATGGCGGCGAGGCCGCTGCCGTCTGCGCACGCGCCGGCCATGCAGCCAGCAACGACAGACCGAGCAGGCCCAACCACAGACCCGCTTTTCCTGAGCGCCGTGCAGCCGGAGCGGGCGGCGACGAGAAGCATCGCGGAACCGTCTCTGCCGGGCCGCTGATGCAGCCCTCCCGCCAGAGTGGGTGACGCGAAAAGCGGCGCAGGGGGGTACTCACATTTCCTTTCCGCCGCGCGTGGCCACGTAGGCCCAGAGCAGCTTGATGGTGTCTTCTTCCAGTGCACCCTTGAACGAAGGCATGTTGCCCTTGCCGTTGGTCACCGAGTTGAAGAAGCGCTCGGGTTGGTCGGTGGGAAAGCGCCGCAGGTCGTACACCGTGGTGCCCGAGTTCACCATGTTGCGACCATGGCACTGGGCACAGGTGCGATGGAACTGCTCGCGTCCCTTTTCCACCGCGTCCATCGTGAAGGCCGCGGGCACACTGGCTGCGGGCTCAACCAGGGTGTTGGTCTGTGCGTGGGCGGCCCCGAGCAGGGCCGCCGCGCACACCATCGGTTTGAATCGGATCATCTGTGTTTTCCAGCAAGCCCGCGCACCGCGTGTCCGTGACCACGATGCCGTGGAACCGGCTTCGCCGGGCCACAGGCATCGCCCCCTGGGGGGATAGAGCCGCAGGCGGCGCGGGGGTGGTGCATCTCGCGGCGCAGAGGATCAATCCAGAGCGAACGTCCAGACAGACCCGCCGGCCGGTACCTGCGCCATGCGCTCGTCGCCCAGCAGCGCCCACACGCCGCCCGCGCCCGAGACCACCGTCACATACTGCTTGCCGCCCTGTTCGAAGGTGACGGGCAGGCCGATGATGCCGCTGCTGGTCTGGAACTCGTACAGCTTCTTGCCGTTGTTCGCGTCCACCGCGATGAACTCGCCCGTGGCCGCGCCGGTGAACACCAGGCCCCCAGCGGTGGACAAGGTGCCCGCCATGCTGGGCTGGCCGGGCCAGGCCATCTGCCACTTGCTCTTGCCCGTCATCGGGTCGATGGCGCTCAGGTAGCCGTGCGGCTCGTTCTTGGGCATGTTCACGCCGCGGAAATTCACGCCCAGGTACCACTCGCCCTTTTTGTATTCGGGCTTGGCCAGCTGGTAGGGCCAGCTGAGGTTGAGCGTGTTGGCGTAAGCCAGACCGGTGGCCGGGTTCCAGGACATCGGAGTCCAGTTCTTGCCACCGACCACCGAGGGGAAGATCTCCACGTCTTCACCGGCGCGGGCTTTTTTGTCGGTCTCGCTGTGCACGGGGCGCCCGGTCTTGAGGTCGATGCGATCGGCCCAGTTGACCTTCACATAGGGGTTGGCCGCGAGCAGCTCGCCGTTGGCGCGGTCGAGCACGTAGAAAAAGCCGTTGCGGTTGGCCTGGGCCAGCACCTTGCGGTCTTTGCCGCCGATCTTCATGTCGACCAGCATGCCGACCTCGGTGGCGTCGTAGTCGTAGGGGTCGTTGGGGCTGAACTGGTAATGCCAGACGAGTTCGCCGGTCTTGGGCCGGATCGCCACGACGGAGGCGATGTAGAGGTTGTCGCCCTTGCGCGCGTTCGGGTTCCAGGGGCCGCCGTTGCCGGTGCCCCAGTAGACGAGGTCGAGGTCCGGGTCGTAGGCGCCCGTCAGCCAGGTGGGTGCGCCGCCCTTCTGGTGGGTATCGCCTGGCCAGGTGTCGCCGCCCTTCTGGTCGGGCGCGGCGGTGGTGTAGAAGCGCCAGAGCTGTTTGCCGGTGGCCGGGTCCCAGCCGTCGATGAAGCCGCGCGTGCCGTATTCGCCGCCGGCGATGCCGGTGATGACCACGCCGCCCGCGATCAGCGGTGCGCTGGTCATGGCCTGGCCGTTCTGGTAGTCGGCGGCCTTGCTCTTCCAGAGCTGTTTGCCGGTCTTGGCGTCCATCGCCATCACGTGCGCGTCGAGTGTGACGCGGTAAAGCTTGCCGTCGAGGATGGCAGCACCGCGGTTGAGGATGCCGCAGCAGGCCATCTTGAACACGTCCTGCGGCAGGTCGATCTCCTGCTTCCAGATCTGCTTGCCGGTCACCGGGTTGAGCGCCACGGTGCTGTTGTGCGTGGTCACGTACATCACGCCGTTGTGCACGATGGGCTGCGACTCCTGGCCCTGCGGGTTGTTCAGGCTGTAGGCCCATACCGGGCGCAGCTTGCTGGCGTTCCTGGCGTTGATCTGCTTGAGCGGGCTGTAGCGCTGGTTGTTGTAGCCCATGCCATAGGTGAGGACGTCGCCGGGCGTGGCGTTGTCGCGTTTCAATTCGTCCAGGCCCTGGGCTTGGGCAGAGCCCAGGACCGCCGCCAGAACGACGCCGCCCAACAGGGGGGATTTGATGACCATGCCTTGTCTCCTTGTGGTGTGTGACGTTCGTGGCCGTCCACCAAACGCCTCCTTGATTTTGGGAACTCGTGCCGCTGCACGCATCACCGGGTTTTCCCGGTGCCTGGAGTGTTCTGCGGCAGAACACTTTGGCGCAGCGGTGCGGAAACGGGTTCAGGGTTTGCCCGCTTGCGACAGCGCGGCGAGCTTCTGAAGCTACAAGACTTCCCTTTGCCGTGTCACCGTGATGCGCATGACCTCCAGTGCACTGAACACCCAGGGCCTGCCCCCGCAGCCTTTTTTTCACACGCCCGAGCAGCGCGCCGCGCTAGCACGCCAGCGGTTTTTTGAAGAAGGCATGCGGCCCTCGGGCCTGGTGAGCGAGGCGGTGATCCAGTCGTGGGCACGCAGCCGCAAGCTGGGCCACCAGTGCAACAAACGCCCCGCTGTGGACCCGGTGAGCCGCAGCACGCTGAGCGCGGCACTGAACCGCAACCGCGAGTTGCTGCACGCGGCCAACCTGGAACTGCTTCAGCTCGAAGCCTCCCTCGCCGACACGCTCTGCCGCGTGCTGTTGACCGACGACACCGGTGTGATCGTGCACGTGACTTCGCAGGCGCAGGAGGCGGGGCAGCAGGTGCTGAACCAGGCGGTGCGCATGGGTGTGAACCTGGCCGAGGGCCATGTGGGCACCACGGCGCCCGGCATCGTGGTGCACACCGGAACGGCCAGTACGGTGCTCGCTGCCGAGCACTACTACACCCTGTTCCAGAACGTGCGCTGCGCGGCCGCCCCCATACGCGACGTGCATGGCCGACTGGCCGGCGTGTTGGACCTGTCCACCGAATCGCGCGCCTTCGGCTTCGATGCTGCTTCGGTGGTGGGCCTGTTCGCGACCTCGATCGAAAATCGTCTGTTGCAAGCACAGTCGCGCGACCACGTGGTATTGCGGTTTCAGGCGACACCAGCCTTGCTGGGCACACCGCTGGAGGGCCTGGCTGGTGTGTCACCGCAGGGTCAGGTGGTCTGGATCAATGGCGCGGGCCGCAGCCTGCTCGGCCGCACCAATCCCCAGCCCGCCAGTGTGAACGAGCTGCTGGGCCTGGACATGCAGCAGCTGTTGGACCTGTGCACCCGCGAGAGGGCCCAGGTGCTGCAGCTGCCCAGCGGCCTGGGCATCTGGGTTCGCGCGAGTCTGCACGGCGACGACGGTGTGGATTTCAGCCACGCCGTGTGCTTTCAGTCGCGGATAGAGCCCGCCGCCGTGCCGGCCAGCGCAGACGCCCCACCGGCCGGGCCGGCGGGCGAAGTTCGCCCGGCAACGGCACAAGCACCCTCAGTGCCTGATGCGGACGAATCGGACCGGAAGGTGGTCTCGTCGCTGGCTGAAGCGCAGCACTGTCTGATCGACAGCGCGCTCAAAGCCAACCACGGCAATGTCGCCAAAACGGCCCGACAACTGGGTGTGTCTCGTGGCCTGCTGTACCGCCATCTTGGCAAAACACCACCGGGCTGAAGACCCACCGTCCCGGCAGACGCGCGCTCAGCGTAGCGGCACAGACAGCCCGACGAACAAGGTCGACTGACGCTCACCCTGAGGTGCCACCAGACCCAGGTTGACCCGGTAGTTGCGCTCTTCGTAACTCGCCATGGGCAGGGCGGTGAAGGTGGTGGTGCCAACGGACGGACCTGGCAACGCCCTGCTGAGCCCCATCGACGCGCCCAGTTTCCAGGCACCCAGAGCCCACGGTTGCCAGTGGGCCGTGACAGCCGTTCTCGAACGTTCCAGCATCAAGGGGGAATCGGCCGTCTTCGGGAAGAAGCGTGGTTGCTCCACGCGCCACCGCAGCGCGGGCAGCGGTGGCAGGGAGTGAAATGAGACCCCGCCCGACGAGCCACTGGCCCTGAACCACAAGGGGATCTGAGCCGCCGGCATCCAGCCATCGGTACCCCACATCGTGGGCAGCCTGAGGCCCTGCACCGGGTCGGCGAGCCTCACGGCCGCCCATGCGGGCATGAGACAGCAGCCTGTGAACAAGAGCAGCCCTGCGCAGTACCGTGATTTCATGATCGCCTCGCTTTCCATCCGAACGCCGGATCGCATGATGCGACCGAACCCCGCGCGCATGACGTCTGTTGTTTCGACCGGCAGGATCGGGCGCTTGAGCGGCGATGTGTCGCAAAATGCGCTGATTTGTAACCAATTGGCGGGCCCGCAGGGCGCCTCGGGGAAAATGCCTTCATGACCCCACACGTCCATTCCCCCGCCGCGCCGTCCACCCTCGACACCACCCGCATCGACGACCTGCGCATCCGGGCGGTGCGGCCGCTCATCACACCCGCGCTGCTGCAGGAATGGCTGCCCGCACCCGCAACCACGCAGGCGCTCGTGGAAAGCAGCCGCGCGGCGATTTCACGTGTGCTGCACGGCCGGGATGACCGCCTCGTGGTGGTGCTCGGGCCCTGCTCGATCCACGACCACGATCAGGCCATGGCCTATGCGAGACTGCTCAGAGCGGAGACCGATGCGCTGCAGGACGAGCTGTTGATCGTCATGCGCGTGTATTTCGAAAAGCCCCGCACCACCGTGGGCTGGAAGGGTTACATCAACGACCCCCACCTCGACGGCAGCTTTGCGATCAACGAGGGGCTGGAAATGGCGCGCCAGTTGCTGCTGGACGTGCTGGCGCTGGGCCTGCCGGTGGGCACCGAGTTTCTGGACCTGCTCTCACCGCAGTTCATCAGCGATCTGGTGAGCTGGGGCGCCATCGGGGCGCGCACCACCGAGAGCCAGAGCCACCGGCAGCTGGCCAGTGGCCTGAGCTGCCCGGTGGGCTTCAAGAACGGCACCGATGGCGGGGTGAAAGTGGCGGCAGACGCGATCCAGGCGGCAGACGCCGAACATGCCTTCATGGGCATGACCAAGATGGGTCAGGCGGCCATCTTCGAAACCCGCGGCAACAGCGACTGCCACGTGATCCTGCGCGGCGGCAAGCTGCCCAACTACAGCGCCGCTGACGTGAACGCCGCCTGTGCGCTGCTGAAAGCCGCCGGCCTGCGCGAGCAGGTGATGGTCGACGTGTCGCACGCCAACAGCAGCAAGCAGCACCGTCGGCAGATCGACGTAGCGGCGGATGTGGCCGGTCAGGTGGCCGCGGGCGACACACGGATCATGGGCGTGATGGTCGAAAGCCACCTGTTCGAAGGCCGCCAGGACATCGTTCCCGGTCAGCCCCTGCAGCACGGCGTGAGCGTGACCGATGCCTGCATCAGCTTCGAGCAGACCCTGCCGGTCCTGCAGGGCCTGGCCGCAGCGGTGCGGGCGCGGCGTGCGAAGCACAAGGGCTGACGACCCACGCCGCCGCCCTCAAAGATGCCGCAGGTTCAGCGCGGCTTGCGCGGCACCATCGGGCCTCGGCCTTCGATGTGGCGGAAATTGATGCGACCCTTGGTCAGGTCGTAGGGCGAGAGTTCCAGCGACACACGGTCGCCCGCCAGGATGCGGATGTGGTTCTTTTTCATCTTGCCCGCCGAATAGGCGATCAACTGGTGTCCGTTGTCCAGCGTCACGCGAAAACGCGTGTCGGGCAGCACCTCGTTGACGATGCCCATCATGTCGATGAGTTCTTCCTTGGCCATGGTGTGTTCCTTTTCTAGAAGTATCGGTCAGATCAGTTCGGGCGCACCGACCGGCGGGCCGCATCGTGCACCCAGTCAATGCCTTGAGCGATGGCGTAGGTGGCCGCCGCATCGTGCGTGGTGAATTCGTCGTGAAAGCGCATCACGCGGTCGGTGGATGCACTGCCGCTGCCGCTGGCAATCGAGACCTGCGCGGCAAACAGTCCGCCCGGCAGCGGGCGGGGGCAAGCCGCGATGCGGTATTTGCCCAGGGTAAGAGGAGAAAGACTCTTCGTTGTAGTAATAGTGGTCGTATGAATCATCAAGAACATCAAAGGGCAAGGGCCCGCAGCCACAGCCGCAGAGCCTGAAAACGCCCGAAAAACAAAGTGGCAGCCCCAAGCGCCGGGGTGCCCAACTGAATCACCCGGTCACGGCGCGGTGTTGGAAACACCAGGACGGAACCGGCGCACGAGCCACGGCAGAGGCATCGGCAACAGCAGGGAGAACATTGCCACGGGCACTGTGGGAGAGCGGACGTGGCTCGCGATGGAGGGGCTGGACTGGCGACCCCTCTGCCGGGGGCCGTGCGTCAGGGTTGTCAACAACCTGGACGCGGCCAGTCGCCCAAGGCGAACCAGTTAATGTAGCACGATGCGGAAAATGGTGCATGCCAGCAGGCGTGATCACTCCCCGTCCCCCAGATCCCGCCCCTTGCTGCTGCGCCAGATCGCGCGCACCAGCCACAGGCCGCCCACGAACGCGCTGGCAAAGCCGATGAAGCCAAAGGCGGGCAGGCCAAACAGGGTGGGGCCGCCCTTGACGGTCATGACAATCGACGAGCCGATGATGAGCGCGGCGATCACCAGCGCCATCGTGAGGCGGTTCGCGGCACGGTCGATCTGGTCGCCCACGCGCTTCAGGTGCGCGAGCTCGATGCCCACGTGCACGCGGCCGCGGCGCGCGTTGCGCAGCAGGCGCGAGACGTCGTGCGGAAGCTGCTCGGCCACGGCGAGCGTGCGGCGCAGGGTCTGCCAGGCGCGGTTGGCCAGCGCCTTGGGGCGGTAGCGCGCGCGCACCACCTGCCTGAGCATGGGCAGGGCTTCGGTGGTCATGTGGAAGGCCGGGTCGAGCCCGCGGCCCATGCCTTCCAGCGTGATGAAGGCCTTGATGAGCAGGGCCATGTCGGATGGCAGGCCGAGATGATGTTCGCGCAGGATGGCGGTGACGTCGGCCAGCATCTGTCCGAGGTTGAGCTCGGCCAGCGGCGAGCCGTGGTACTGGTCGACAAACGTCTCGATTTCGGTTTCGAGTTGGCTGAGGTTGACGCCGTGCTCGTCGCCGGTCCAGTCGAGCAGCACGTCGGCCACCGTTTGCGGGTTGCGCTCGACCAGGCCCAGGAGCAGCTGAAGCAGCTCTTCGCGCCGGCGCGCCGAGAGACGGCCGACCATGCCGAAATCGATGAAGGCAATGCGGTTGCCTTCCAGATAAAACACGTTGCCGGGGTGCGGGTCGGCGTGGAAGAAGCCGTCTTCCACGATCATTTTCAGCACCGCACGGGCGCCGCGCCTGGCGAGCAGGTTGCGATCGAACCCTTCGGCGTCGAGCTGCGCCAGCTGGTTGCCAGGCACCCCTCCCACAAAGTCCTGCACGTTGACGCGTTCCTTGGTGTAGGCCCAGTGCACCCTGGGCACCACGATCCAGGGCAGCTCGCGCAGGTTGGCGGCGATGCGCTCGGCACTCCGGCATTCGCTGGCCAGATCGAGCTCGCGCTTGAGCGAGCGGTCCAGCTCGCGCACCAGCTGTTGTGGCCGGTAGGGCTTGAGGTTGGGCAGTTCAGCTTCGGCCACGGCGGCCAGGCGCGCGAGCAGGCGCAGGTCGGCCTCGATGGTCTGGCCGATGCCGGGGCGGCGGATCTTGACGATCACTTCCGTGCCGTCGTGCAGCTGTGCGCGGTGCACCTGGGCAATGGAGGCGGCGGCCAGCGGTTCGGCGTCAAAGCGTTCGAACACGTCCTCGGGTTCGCCCCCGAGGTCTTCGCGCAGTTGTGGCCGCAGGGTGTCCAGCGGCACAGCGGGTACATGGCTGTGAAGTTTTTCGAATTCGGCGATGTACTCGGGGCCAAACAGGTCGGCTCGGCCAGCGAGGATCTGGCCGAGCTTGACGAAGGTGGGTCCCAGCTCTTCGATCGCCAGGCGCAATTGCACCGCGGGCTCGAGCCGCGCCAGGTCGGCGGCATGTTCCCACTTCAGGGCATGGCCAGCGCTTTCGAGGCGGTCAGCCAGGCCGAGGCGGCGCACACTGTCGCCAAAGCCATGGCGGATCAGCACACCCAGGATGGCGTTCATGCGGCCCATGTCACGGGCGGCGCCCAAGGTTTCGATCAGCATGCGGCCATGATAGACCCGCGGACAGCCCGGATCCCAGCCGGGTCAGGCCACCGGCTGCAGCGCTTCCAGCTGGGCCAGAAAGGCGGGCGGCACCGGCGCGACCTGGCGCGTCGGGCGGTCGATGAAGACGATGCCGACCTTGCCGCGCGCCACCTCGCGACCGGTGTCCACGCAGTCCATGCAATAGACCAGGTCGAAGCCGTAGCGGTTGAAGTCCTGCGGCAACATGCGCACCCGCATGGTCTCGCCGTGGAAACCTTCGGACTTGTACTGCGCCACGAGGTCGCCCACGACGATGGGACAGCCTGCCACATCCGATTCCTTGTGGCCGAGCGACTTGAAGAAACGCACCCGGGCTTCCGACACCAGGGTCAGCAGCTGGGCGTTGTCCAGGTGCCCGCCCTGGTTCACGTGGCTGATGTAGATCTGGATCTCGGTCGCGAAGACAAAGTGCTCGGGCAGCTGGAACTGGATGCGTGGCATGCAGAAGAAGAACAAGGGGGCCGTGGCGGCCCGGGGTTCATTTGCGGTCGGGCAGCTCGATCTTGACTTCGAGCACTTCCAGGTTGTCCTGGCGCTCCAGCATGACCTTGATGTCGTCCGGATTGATCTTGATGTATTTGCCGATCACCGCCACCAGCTCGCGCTGCAGCGCGGGCAAATAATCGGGCTCGGCGGCACTGCGGCCGCTGCGCTCGTGCGCCAGGATGATCTGCAGCCGCTCCTTGGCGACGCTGGCGGTCTTCTTTTTCTCGCCCAGAAAGAAGGACAGAAACGACATGGCTCACTTCCTCCCGAACACGCGCTTGAAGAAGCCGGCCTTTTCGGCTTCGATGAAGCGCAGCGGCTTGTCGGCGCCGAGGAAACGGTCGATCACGTCGCTGTAGGCCTCGGCCACGTCGGTGCCCTTCAAATGAATGGCGGGCGTGCCCTGGTTGGACGCGGTGAGCACGTTTTCGCTCTCGGGAATGACGCCGATCAGCTTGATGCGCAGGATGTCCTGGATGTCTTCCAGGCTGAGCATCTGGCCGTCGGCCACGCGCGTGGGGTTGTAACGCGTGATCAGCAGGTGTTCCTTGATCGGCTCCTTGCCTTCGATGGCGCGTTTGGTCTTGCTGCCGAGCATGCCCAGGATGCGGTCGGAATCGCGCACGCTGGAGACCTCGGGGTTGGTCACGATCAGCGCTTCGTCGGCGAAGTGCATGGCCATGAGCGCGCCGGTCTCGATGCCGGCGGGCGAGTCGCAGACGATGTACTCGAAGCCCATCCCGGACAGGTCGTTCAGCACCTTCTCCACGCCGTCCTGCGTGAGCGCGTCCTTGTCGCGTGTCTGGCTGGCGGCGAGCACGAACAGGTTGTCGCACTGCTTGTCCTTGATCAGCGCCTGGTTCAGGTTGGCTTCACCGTGGATGACGTTGATCAGGTCGTAGACCACACGGCGCTCGCAGCCCATGATGAGGTCCAGGTTGCGCAGGCCGACGTCGAAGTCGATGACGGCGGTCTTGTGGCCGCGCAGGGCGAGGCCGGAAGCGAAGCTGGCGCTGGTGGTGGTCTTGCCCACCCCGCCTTTGCCGGAGGTGACGACAACGATTTTGGTCATGGTGTGGAGTCCTTCAGGAACGGTGTTGAAGCAGGATGCAAGGGACAGACAGGCCGGTGCATCAAAGGGATAAGGGATCGATCACCAGCTTGTCGCCGTCGGGGCCGGCCACCAGACGCACCTGGGCGGCCTTGCCCTGGATGGCGTCGGGCAGGGCGACTTCGCTGGTGCGGTAGATGCCGGCAATCGAGATGAGTTCGGGCGCCATGCTGATCGCAAAGATGCGGGCGTCGGCGTTGCCGCGTGCGCCGGCGATGGCCTTGCCGCGCAGCGGCGCGTAGACGTGGATGTGGCCATCGGCAATCACTTCGGCACCCGGATTCACCATGGCCATCACGACCAGATCGCGACCGCGGGCATACACCTGCTGGCCGGAACGCAGGGGTTTGTCGATCACCAGTGCGCCGGGGGCCGGCTGGGCTTGGGCCACCGGCTCGGGCAAGGGGGCCGCGGCGGTGACGGGCGCAGCCGGTGCCGTGCGCTGTACGGCGGCGTCGGGCGCGGGGGTGAGCCCGGCGGCGATGGCCTGGGCCATCTGCTGTTCGTTGCCGCCACGCACCGCCAGCGGGTTCAGGCGGTAGCTGCGCAGCAGGGCAACGAGCGCACCGACATCGAGCGCAGCGCCAGGCTCGGCCACCTGCAGGGGAAAGAGATCGACGACCAGCGGATCGTGGTCGAAGAAGTCGGGCACATCGCCAAAGCGCTGGGCAAATTCGGCGCTCAGGAGGGTCAGGTCAGCGGATTTGAGCAACAGGGCCACTAGGGGCAGGTTGGCGCTCTTGATCTCAAAGGTGGCGGGCGCATGGGCAGCCAGGGCAACGGACATGGAGGAGCGGTCTCGGTGGCTGGAGGATCCAGCGAATGGACAAGGGGAGTGGTGCTCACACAAGCAAGCCGCGGGCCTGCTGCGCAGCGCCGGCATCTTAACAGCCGGGGGTGCAGGCGAAGACCGGCGCTTGTGCCCAGGTGTGAGCCGGTGTGAGGGGCTGTAAATGGCACGCCCGGCAGGAATTGTCCTTGCCATGGAACAAGACGCTGCTGCTCACTGCTCTGCATACTGCGAAGCATATGGAAAATCACTCGCCTGAGTCTGCCAGCGCCACGTCACCGGCGTCGTTCTCCCTGCCAGCACGGCTGGCGCTGCTGCTGCGCATGACCCGCCCGGCGTTCCTGTTGCTCACCGTGGTGGCCTGCGTCCTGGGCACCGCCACCGCCTCGGCCTGTGGCTGCGGACTTGATGTGCCACTGGCGCTGGGCGCCACCGTGCTGGCGGTGCTGGCCCACGCCGCCGGCAATGTGCTGAACGACCTGCACGACGCGCGCAACGGTGCGGATGCGGCCAACAGCGGTGGCATTTTTCCGTTCACCGGCGGCTCACGCCTGATCCAGAACGGGGTGGTCAGCGAACAACAAACCGCCGAACTGGCCAAAGCCCTGCTGCTGTTCCTGGTGCCGGCCGGCCTCCTGCTGGCGGTGAAGGCCGGCGGCGGGGTGATCGCGCTGGGCGTGGTGGGGCTGTTGCTGGCCTGGGCCTATTCGGCGCCGCCCCTCAGGCTGATGTCGCGTGGCCTGGGTGAGCTCACCGTGGCGCTGGTCTGGTTTCTGGTGGTCGTGGGCGCTGACTACGTGCAACGCCGCCAGTTTTTCGTGATCCCGGCCAGCGCAGCGGCCGGTTTTGCACTCATGGTGGCGGCCCTGCTGGTGATCAACGGCATCCCCGACTCAGCGGCCGACGCCCGGGTGGGCAAACGCACGCTGGCGGTGCGGCTGGGACCGATCGGCGCTGCAGCGCTGTATGGTGGTCTGGTTGTGAGCGCCCACTTGTGGCTGGGGCTCAGTGTGTGGCTGCTGATACCGCCGATGCCGGCACTCTGGGGGCTGGTGTCTCTGCCCTTTTCGCTGGCTGCGCTGGGATGGCTGGTGGGGCATGTGCACCAGCCGCAGCGCTTGAAACCCGCCCTGGCGCTGACGGTGGCAGCCACGCTGCTGCATGGCCTGGGCATGGCCTGGGGTTTTGCCCAAATGGCGCGACTGCACTGAAAGAGGGCCATGGCACAACGGTTTTGCACAAGCCTGTGTATAACAATTTAACAATGACCAGGTTATCCACAGACGGAGGAGAGATCCGGGGATTGTCCCCATTCGCGTCCGGCGGCAAGTGGGCCGTTTGCACATGCTTGTGCGATCGCCAAGTCCTTGATCGGTATGGAAAAAATGGGCTTGTACACAGAACGGGCCGCCTTCTACTACTACTGCTATTTAATAAATGAAGATATAGAAGAATAGGAAGAACAAGAAAAAAAGCCGCCCGGAGTCCGGACGGCTTGTGCAGAAAACGGGCTTGAACGCCGTTCAGAGCGGGTGTGTCACCAGCTTGAAGTCTGGATCTTCGGCAAAGGGCTTGACGTTGAAGCCCAGACTTTTCATCAGTTTGAGCATGCTGGGGTTGTTGGCCAGCACCAGGCCTTCGATTTCGGTCAGTCCCTTGTCGCGAGCTTCCTCCATGATGCTGAGCATCAGCCGCGAGCCCAGGCCCTTGCCGTTGAAGTCGTCGGCCACCACCAGCGAGAACTCGCAGCTCGACTTGTCGGGGTTGGTGATGTAACGCGAGACACCGACGATGCGTTCGCTTTCAATGCTGTTGCCCTGGGCATCCACCTTGCGTTCGGCGTGGATCGCCACCAGGGCCATCTCGCGGTCGTAGTCGATCAGGGTCAGACGCGCCAGCATGGACGCTGGCAGTTCCTTGAGCGATGACACGAAGCGGAAATAGCGGCTTTCGGGCGAGAGGTTCTGCACCAGGTCCTGCAGCATCTGGGCGTCGTCGGGGTGGATCGGGCGGATGGTGTATTCGCCGCCGCCGCGCATGGGCCAGATCTGCTCGTAGTGCGCCGGGTAGGGCAGGATGGCGAGGTGGGCGTAGTTGCGGGCCGTGGCGGGAGCGTTTTCGATGACGATGCGAGCGTCCACCGCCACCGCACCCGATTCGTCCACGATGATGGGGTTGATGTCCATCTCGCGCAGCTGGGGCAGTTCGCACACCATTTCCGACACGCGCAGCAGCACGTGTTCCAGCGCGTCCATGTCCACGGCCGAAGCGCCGCGCCATTCCACCAGCGTTTCGGAAACGCGCGAGCGTTCGATGAGACGGCGCGCCAGGAACTGGTTGAGGGGCGGCAGTTCCATGGCGCGGTCGTTGATGAGCTCGATCATGGTGCCGCCCGCACCGAAGGCGATCACCGGGCCGAAGGGGTCGTCGCTGACGAGGCCGATGTAGAGCTCGCGTCCGCGCTTGTTGCGCGCCATCTTCTGGATCGTCACGCCGTTGATGCGGGCGCCAGGCTGCAGCTTGCCCACGGCCTGGATCATGGTGTTGTACACGTCGCGCACGCCGACGGCGTTCATCACGTTGAGTGCCACGCCGTTCACGTCGCTCTTGTGGCTGATGTCGGGCGAGTCGATCTTCAGCGCCACCGGGTAGCCGAGCTGGGTGGCGATCATCATGGCCTCGTTGGCACTGCGCGCCAGGATGGTTTGCGTGACCGGGATGTGGAAGGCCGAGAGCAGGGCCTTGGACTCCATTTCGGTCAGCACCTTGCGCCGCTCGGTGAGCACGTTCTCGATCAGCAGGCGTGCACCCTCGATGTCGGGCTTGGCCAGGGTCGAGAGTGGCGGTGGCGTCTGCTGCAGCAGCTGCTGGTTCTGATAGAAGCAGGCGATGTTGCCAAAGGCACCCACCGCCGCTTCGGGCGTACGGAAGCTCGGTATCGCAGCGGCAGCGAGCACTTCGCGCGCCTGGCCCACCGAGGCGTCTCCCATCCAGCAGCAGAGCAACGGCTTGTTCATCTGGCTCTTGAGATCGGCCAGGGCCCGCGCCACATCGGCGGCGTTGATGCCGGCCTTGGGTGAATGCACCACCAGCACACCGTCGATCGCGCGGTCGTGGCTGGCCGCATCGATGGCGCTGCGGTAGTGCTCGGCGGTGGCTTCTTCGGACAGGTCGATCAGGTCAGTCAGTGAAGCCAGGGGGGGCAGTTGTGGCTGGAGCGCACCGACCGTTTCCGCCGAGAGCTGGCCCAGCTCCAGGCCGATTTCACTCACCCAGTCGGCTGCCAGCACGCCCGGGCCGCCCCCGTTGGTCACGATGCCCAGGCGCTTGCCCACCGGGCGGTAGCGCGAGGCCAGACACTTGGCAGCCGAGAACAGCTCCACAAAGGAACGCACGCGCACCGCACCGGCCCGGCGCAGCGCGGCATCGAACACGTCGTCGCTGCCCACGATGGTGCCGCTGTGCGTCTGCGCAGCCTTGTTGCCGGCGGTCTTGCGACCAGCCTTGAGCACCACCACCGGCTTGGCGTTGGCGGCAGCGCGCAGTGCACTCATGAAGCGGCGGGCGTTCGATATGCCCTCCATATAGACCACGATGCTGTGGGTCTGTGCGTCGGACGCGAGGAAGTCCAGCACCTGGGAAATGTCGACCGCGGTGTTGGGACCGACCGAGACCACGGTAGAGAAGCCCACGGCGTTCACGCGCGCCCAGTCGAGGATGGACGCGGTGAGCGCGCCGGACTGCGACACCAGGGCCAGCGGGCCCGCGCTGGGCAGCGGGCCGGCCACGCTGGCGTTGAGGCCGCTGCGCGGGCGCTGAAAGCCCAGGCTGTTGGGGCCCAGCAGGTGCATGCCGTGCCGGCGTGCCACGCGGTGCATCTCGGCGGCCACGTCAGGCGGTGTACCGCTGCCCACCACCAGGGCAGCGCGGCACTTGATGCGGCCCGCCACTTCCAGTGCTTCGATGGCTTCTGCGTGGTGCAGTGCAATGATGGCCAGATCGGCCCGGGTCTGGGCCAGGTCGGCCAGGGTGCCCGTGGTGTGGATGTCCAGGAACACCAGGTTCCCGTTGTAGCGCTGCGCGGTGAGGGATTCCACCAGCGCCCGGGCCTGGCTGGTCTGGCGCTCGGTGTCGTCCCTGCTGGCGAAGACAGCGATGGTTTCAGGCTGGAAGAGGGGGGTGAGGTAGTGTTTGTCCATGAGGTTTTCGGTTGTCAACGGTACAGCGAGGCGCACGTGACCCCATCAGCACACGCCGAAGATCCGGCCTGGCCGGTCCAAGGGCGTGGTCTCCCTGGGGGGAAGCCGCGCAGTGGCGCAGGGGGGCTGTTCAATCCGCACCGATCAGCACGCGCACATGCGCCGCCACGCTGCGCGCCAGCGGGCTCAGCACGTAGCCGCCCTCCAGGCAGGAGATGACGCGGCCCCGGCAGTGTCTGTTGGCCAGGCTCATCAGTTGCTGTGTGACCCAGGCGTAGTCGGCTTCCACCAGACCCAGGTTGCCCATGTCGTCTTCGCGGTGGGCGTCGAAGCCGGCCGAGATGTAGATCAGTTCGGGCCGGAAGGTGTCCAGCGCCGGTATCCATTGTTCGGTGACGGCGGCGCGGAAGGCGTCGCTGCCTGATCGGCTGGGCAGGCCCACGTTGACCATGTTCGGGCCGGTGGCGTTTTCACCGTTGAACGGGTACAGGCCCTTTTCGAAGATGGAACACATGAGCACACGCTCGTCGCCACGGAAGATGTCTTCGCTGCCGTTGCCGTGGTGCACGTCGAAGTCGATCAGGGCCACGCGCTGCAGGCCGTGCACGTCGAGCGCGTGGCGCATGCCCACGGCCACGTTGTTGAAGAAGCAGAAGCCCATGGCGGCGGCGCGCTCGGCGTGGTGGCCGGGCGGGCGCACGCTGCAGAACGCGGTGGAGGCCTTGCCCGCGAGCACCAGGTCGGTCGCTTCCACGGCGGCACCCGCGGCGCGCAGCGCGGCGGGTAGCGTCCAGGGGTTCATGCTGGTGTCCGGGTCCACCTGGTGCGTGCCCTCGGTGGGCGCCATTTCGAACAGTTCGCGCACGTAGAGCGAGGCGTGGGCCCGGCCCAACTGCTCTTCGGTGGCCAGCGGCGCGTCGTAGGGAATCATGTAGTCGAGCAGGCCCTTGACCAGCAAGTGGTCGTTGATCGCGCCCAGGCGCTCGGGGCATTCCGGGTGGTGTGCTCCCATGTCGTGGCGGGCGCAGTCGGCGTGGGTGATGTAGGCGGACAGCATGCTGTGGGGGTCTCCTCGGGCAGAAATGAACGGCCGGGCCACTGCGTGCCCGTGCCGATGAGCGTTCACCAATCTAGACCCGAATGCTGACGGCTGCCTTGATGCATCGCAACAAGACCCGAACAGCGCTGTGGGCGAAGAACCCAGAACGCGGTGGGTGCTCAGCTCAGTGCAGCCCGGTGAGGCTGGCCGCCACCGCGCGCTTGAACGGCGTGAAGTGTTCACCCAGGCCGACCAGGGCCTGGCGCAGCAGGCGGGCCGGGGCTTCATCACGGGTGTAGAGCGTGGCCAGCGCGTGGGTGGCCATGTAGAGGCCACGGCTGGCATTCTGGTGGCTGCGCTGGTAGCGCTGCAGCAGGGCGGGCGAGGCGATGTCCTGCCCTTTCTGGCGCGCCTGGATCAGCGCCTTTGAAAGCGTGTCGATGCTGCGCAGTCCGAGGTTGAAGCCATGCGCGGTGACCGGGTGCATGCCCACGGCGGCATCGCCCACCACGGCAAAGCGCTGCGCGACCAGGCGGCGTGCCCAGACGCCCACCAGCGGATAGGCATGGCGCGTGCTGGCGAGGTGCATGGCGCCCAGCTGGTGGCCAAAGCGCTGGGTCATGGCCGCGTTGAATGCCGCTTCAGGCAAGTCCATGAGCGGTTGCAGTTCCTGGCTGGGCAGGGTGAGCACGACGGACGAACGGGGCAGCCCGGTCTGCGGGCAGGGGTTCATGGGCAGCAGGGCGAGCGTCTGGCCGTGGTCGAACCATTCCCAGGCGGTCTCAAAGTGGGGCTGCTGGTGCGTCATGGTGCACACGAGCATGGTGCGGCCATAGTCGTGCAGATCGGCCGGTATGCCCATGGCGCGGCGGCTGCTGGAGTGGCGGCTGTCGGCGGCCACCAGCAGTGGCGCTGTCAGGGTTTCGCCGCTGGCGAGGGTGACGCGGGCGGCACCAGCGTCGGTGTGGACCTGCGTCACCTGTTCACCGCAGCGCAGCGAGGGCGTGGCGCCGGTGGCATCGTCCGCTGCCAGGGCGGCTTCGAACGCAGCGCGGCGGATGTGGTGGTTCGCGACCAGGTGACCGAGCTCGGGTCGTGGGCTGAGGGTGTGGCTGATGCGCATGCGCTGTTGTCCGCGGCCCGCGCCGCCGTCAAGCACGAGCGCGTCGCGCAGCGGGGCGATGTGGGCATGACCGAGCAGCGGCCAGATGCCGAGCCGGCGCAGCAGCTGGGCGCTGTGCTGGGTGAGGGCAATTTCGCGCCCGTCAAAGGCCGGCGAAGCCAGAGACCCGCGGCTGCCCTGTTCGATCAGGCACAAGCGAAGCCCGCTGCCCCGCAGCGCCCGCGCCAGACACAGGCCAGCCGGTCCCGCACCGATGATGATGAGGTCAAAGTCCATGGCGAGGCAGCTTAAGGGCTGGCCACCGGCCGTGGCTTGACTCAGGTCAAGCGCACAGAAGCGCCCGAAAAAACGCCCCGGCGGAGCGGGGCGAAGGAGGAGGCTGTCTGTTGAAAACCGGGGGATCAGCTGCGTGGCTGCATCGGGCCGTCGCAGCCCATGGCACCGCCCATGCCGGCCTTGTCGTGCATGCCGTGGTGGCCGCCATGGCCACCGTGCTGGCCACCCATGCGGTGTTCACCCTTCATGCCGGCGCGCTGGAAACCGCCGTGGCCCTGTGCATCAAACACTTTCTGCTGCTCGGGCGTGAGGGCCGCGTATAAGCTCTTGGTGGCGTCGATGCGTTTGGCCATGGCGGCGTCGCGTTCGGCGCGCAGGGCCTGCATCTTGTCCAGGCGCTGCGGGGTGGTCAGCTTGGACCAGTCTTCGCGCGCGCCGGCCATGGGGCCGCGGGGTTCGGGTGCGGTGCGGGCGACGAAGGCGTTCCACGCCGGCTCCTGCGCCGGGGTGAGCTTGAGCTCGGCCTTCAGCTGGGTCTGGCGTTCGGCATGGTATTTCTGCATGCGTTCCATGCGCTGAGTCTGCTTCTGGCTCATGTCGCCAGCGGCATCGGTGCGCTGCGCCATGTGCTGGGCGTGGAGCTCGGGCGACATGCCCATGCCCTGGGCAATAGCGGTGGCCGACACGCCGACAAAGGCGGTGGCGAAGGCGGCGGCGATGAGGGTGCGCTTGTTGAACAGTTTCATGATCACTCCTGGGGTCGGTTGATGAAAGTCTTTCCAGCTCCGGGTAGACACCGTTTTCTGGAATGGGTTCAGTGTGCGGGCCCCATGTTTCTGCCCTGTGCCGCCGTTCTGCTGTTGTGTAAAGTTTTGTTCCGTTTCCTGCGGTGACGGCCTGGCGCGGGCCGGTGTTCAGGGGTGGGCCAGGTCGTCCAGGATCGGGCAGTCGGGGCGGTCATCGCCCGGGCAGTGGCACAGCAGGGCGTCCAGCGTGCGCTGCATCGCCTGCAGTGCTTCGATGCGCTGGCCCAGTTCGTCCAGATGCTTCTGGGCAATGCGCTTCACGCTGGCGCTGCTGCGCTTGCGGTTGTGCCACAGGCTGACCAGTTCGGCGATGGCGTCCAGGCCAAATCCCATGTCGCGCGCGCGGCGGATGAAACGCAGCGTGTGCACGTCGGCCAAGCTGTACTGGCGGTAGTTGCTGTCGGTGCGGGTCACGGCGCCGAGCAGGCCGAGCGCCTCGTAGTGGCGCAGCATCTTGGGCGAGATGCCGCTCAGGCGCGCCGCGTCGCCGATGTTGACCGGCCACACGCTCACCTCGTCGAGCGTCGCTTCTGTGTCGTTGGTGCTTTTCATGCGATCTGGCGCCGGGCCGCCCCAAGCCGGATCAGCCCCCCCGGGGGGCAGCGACCCGCGCAGCGGTGGAGTGTGGGGGCCAGTTTCATGCGGCCACCGTGTAGCCTTCTTCAACGATGGCAGCCACCACGGCTTCGCGCGGCTGCGTGGTGTTCACTTCCACCCGGTTCTGGCTGCGGTCGATGCGCACCTCGGCCTGCGGGTCGAGCGTCCTGATGGCGGTGGTGACGGCCTTTTCGCAGTGACCGCAGGTCATGCCCTGCACGGTGAAGGTCTGTTGGCTCATGGGGTGCTCCTGGAAGGGTTGAAAAGCACATCATCGGGCTTGACACCGTGTCAAGGTCAAGGCCTTTCAGGCGCCCACGATACACCTTGTCGCTTGACCTTCCCATGGGGGTAAAGCTTATGCTCGACCCATGAATACGTTGACCGCAGTTGCCGGCCCTGCTGCCGTGCCCGAACCAGCCGATGTCTGCCAGATCGACCTGGGCATTGGTGGCATGACCTGCGCCTCGTGCGTTTCGCGCGTGGAAAAGGCGCTGAAGAAACAGCCCGGCGTGAGCGGGGCTAGTGTGAACCTGGCCACCGAATCGGCCCGGGTCACGCTCACCGGACCGGACGACGCCGAGACCGTGGCGCGCCTCAAGCGCGCCGTGCGCGACGCCGGCTACGAACCACGCGCCATCGACGCGATGGACGCCGACAGCGGCGAACACTGGAGGGGCATTCCGCTGGACCTGTTGCCGGTGCTGGCCGGCGTGCTGCTCTCGGCGCCGCTGGCCCTGCCCATGCTGGGCGACCTGTTCGGTCAGCACTGGATGCTGCCGGCCTGGATGCAGTTTGCGCTGGCCACACCGGTGCAGTTCTGGCTCGGTGCGCGTTTCTACAAGGCCGGCTGGCATGCGCTGAAGGCACTGACCGGCAACATGGAGCTGCTGGTGTCCATCGGCACTTCGGCGGGCTGGGCCCTCTCCACCTGGCTGTGGTGGCGCGCCGGGCCCGGCGAGATGGTGCACCTGTATTACGAGGGCTCGGCGGTGGTGATCACGCTGGTGCTGCTGGGCAAGTGGCTCGAAGCGCGTGCCAAGCGCCAGACCACCAGCGCGATCCGCGCGCTGCACGCGCTGCGCCCCGAGCGTGCCCACCTGCTGCCCGATGGCATCCGGCGCACCGAACTCACCGACGTGCCGGTGGACGAACTGCTGCCCGGTGACCTGATCCGCGTGCTGCCGGGCGAGCGCTTCGCGGCCGATGGCGAGGTGCTGCTCGGCACCACGCAGGCAGACGAATCCATGCTCACCGGCGAAGCCATGCCGGTGCCCAAGCAGCCGGGCGACTTCGTCACCGGCGGCGCGCTCAATGGCGACGGTGCGGTCGAGCTGCGCGTGCGGGCGGTGGGGGCTCAGAGCGTGCTGGCCCGGATCATCGCGCTGGTGCAGGATGCGCAGGCCGCTAAGGCGCCGGTGCAGCGCCTGGTGGACCAGGTGGCGGCGGTGTTCGTGCCGGTGGTGCTGGTGATCGCGCTGGTGACCTTGGGCGGCTGGCTCTATGCGGGCGCGCCGGCGGAACAGGCACTGCTGCACGCGGTGGCGGTGCTGGTGATCGCCTGCCCCTGCGCGCTCGGCCTGGCCACGCCGGCGGCCATCATGGCCGGCACCGGCGTGGCGGCGCAGCACGGCATCCTGATCAAGGATGCGCAGGCGCTGGAGATCGCGCACCGCGTGGACACGGTGGCGTTTGACAAGACGGGCACGCTCACCGTGGGCCACCCGCGCTTGCAGCTGATCGAGGCCGCAGCGGGTGTGGACGAGGTGGCGGTGCTGCAGGCGGCGAGCGCACTGCAGGCGCAGAGCGCACACCCGCTGGCGCGCGCGGTGCTGGAAGCCGCCGCCTCGCGCGGGCTGGCGGTGGCGACGGATGCGGCGCAGGACGTGCAGGCGGTGCCCGGGTCTGGCAGCCTGGGCATGGTGCAGGGCGTGCGGCTGGCGCTGGGCAGCCTGCGCTGGATGGACGGGCTCGGGGCCACCCTAGGCCCGCTGGCCGAGCGGGCACAGACGCTGCAGGCCGAAGGCGCCACGGTGTCGGTGCTGGCGGCACAGGGCGAGGCCGATCGCTGGGCCCCGCTCGCGCTGCTGGCCTTCGCCGACGAGCCCAAGCCCGGCGTTGCCGCGGCGCTGGCCGGCTTGCGCGCACAGGGCCTGCGGCTGTTCATGGTGTCGGGCGACAACCGGGGTGCTGCGATGGCCATGGCCCGGACGCTGGGCTTTGATGCCGCGGCGGGCGAGGTGATTGCCGAGGTGCTGCCGGGTGACAAGGCCGCGGTGGTGCGGCGCCTCAAGCAGGGTGAACGCGAAACGCCGCCGGGGCTCGTGGCGCTGGCGGCGGTGGAGGGCGGCCACGCGCCCGCCGCACCCTCCGTGCAGGGATCTCGCGAGAGCCACCACACCGTGGCCATGGTGGGCGACGGCGTGAACGATGCGCCCGCGCTGGCGGCGGCCGATGTGGGCCTGGCCATGAGCCACAGCCAGGGGGGCGGCTCGGACGTGGCCATGCATGCGGCCGGCATCACACTCATGCGCGGCGACCCGATGCTGGTGGCCGCCGCGCTCGACATTTCGCGCCGCACCGTGGCGAAGATCCGGCAGAACCTGTTCTGGGCCTTTGCCTACAACGTGGTCGGCATTCCGCTGGCGGCGCTGGGCTACCTGAGCCCGGTGCTGGCCGGCGCCGCGATGGCGCTGAGCTCGGTGAGCGTGGTCAGCAACGCCCTGCTGCTCAAGCGCTGGAAGCCCCCTGTGGGGCACTGAACGCCGGGGCACGGCCTTGCCGGCCGTCGCTGGTGCGTGCGCTCGGGCGCGTCCTTGATGTGTGTCAAGGCCCGCCGCGACCGACTTTGCGATAGTCGCGGTTCATATTCGCTGACCGCACGGTCGGGTTATCAGGAGACAAGACCATGAACCACGAAGCCCTGCGTGTCATACGCGACGAACACGCCACGCTGGCCGCGATGCTGCAGTCGCTGACGCAGATGGTCCGCCGCGGCCCCGACCCCGAGGGCAAAGGCGATCGTGATCTGTACTTCGATGTGGTGCGCGCCATGCTGTTCTACATCGACGAATTCCCTGAGAAGCACCACCACCCCAAGGAGTCGGACCTGCTGTTTCCGCGTGTGGTGCGGGTGGCGCCGCATGTGATGTCGGCGATCGACCAGCTCGAACGCGACCACATGGGCGGCGAGATGCGGGTGCGCGAACTCATGCACCTGCTGATGGCCTGGGAGTACCTGGGCGACACGCGTCGCCAGGCGTTTGAAGAAGAGGTGACCCGCTATGTGGACTTCTACCTGCAGCACATGCGGGTGGAAGAGACCGTGGTGCTGCCCGAGGCCGAAAAGCACCTGACCGAAGCCGACTGGCACGCGCTCAACGCCGCCTTTGCCACCAACCAGGACCCGCTGAACCACCGCATTCCGCGTGACGCCCAGTTCGACCGCCTGTTCACGCAGATCGTGATGCGTGCACCGGCACCGGTGGGCCTGGGCCAGGGCTGAGCCTCAGGCATTGCGGCAGGCGGGTGCAGGGTCTCCGGCACCAGTCCAACGGTCTGTCCCCCAAGTGGCTCTTCCCCGATTGGTCCCACGGACCGGACGAACGTGCCACTAGAATGCCCGGCCGGGCAGCTGGGGGCTGATGGCGCCCGGGGGTGTGCATCGTGCCCCTGTGTGCCCGGCACCGGTCTGGATGTTCCTTTGCCCCGCCCTGCTATGTCGCACACCGCCCCGCTGCCTCGCATCGACGTCTTCACCGGCGTCTCCTGTCACCTGCATCTGCTGGTGCGCCTGCTGCAGCGCGTGTCGGGCCTGGTCAGCGGTCACGCCGTGTTCTTTGACGCCCTGCGCGCGGTGCTGATCGATTCGGGTGCGGCACCACGGGTGGACCCGGCCACGCAGGATCACCCGCTGCTGGCCGCGATCGGGGCGCTGGAACGCCGGCCCCTGGGGCACGATCCCCTGGTGTTCGACCTGTTGCAGGAGCTGCGTGTGCACGGGTACCTGGAGGGCGAGCCCGGCACCCGGCTGGCCGAGACCCTGCGCGGCATGGTGGCCCGGCACCTGCGGCTGTTCTGGCAGGAGTTCGAACTGCCGCAGACCGTGCCGGCGGCCAGCGAAACGGCCTGGCCACGCGGCCACGCCATCGGCACGCCGGCCTCCGGCGCCTGAGCCGGCCACCTGCAGGGCGCCTCCGGACGCCCGCCGGGCACCGGACCTTTGGCCGACAATGGCCGGGCCATGCACCGCCGCACCCCGTCCACCCCGCTGAATCCCGAAGCCCCTGAGCGCACGCCCGGTGCGACACCCTATGTGCGGCTGGCGCTCGCGCTCTCGCTCGGCGCCGCCGTGTCGCTCGGCATCACGCGCTTTGCCTACGGCCTGCTGCTGCCCACCATGCGCGCCGACCTGGGCTGGAGCTACACGCTGGCCGGTGCCATGAACACCGCCAACGCGCTGGGCTACCTGCTGGGTGCGCTGGCCACCCCCTGGCTGATGCGGCGCAGCTCACCCACGGCGCTGCTGCTCTGGGGTTCGGCGCTGGCCACGGTGTTCATGGCGCTCAGCGGGTTTTTCACCAGCGCCACGCCGCTGCTCGTGCAGCGCGGGCTGGCCGGTGTGGCCAGTGCGCTGGTGTTCATCGCCGGCGGCCTGCTGGCGGCGCGCCTGGGTGCGCGCCAGCCGCAGCGCAGCGGCTTCCTGCTCGGGCTCTACTACGGCGGCACCGGGCTGGGCATCGTGCTCTCCGCGCTGGGCGTGCCCTGGGTGCTGGAGCGTGCGGCCGGCCAGCCCCATGCGTGGACCTGGGCCTGGTGGGCGCTGGCGCTGCTGTGTGCGCTCGCCACGGCGCTGCTCGCCTGGCCGGCGCGGCTGCTGTCGGCGAGCGAGGCCGGGGCTCCGGCGCAGCCCGCCAGCGGTGGCCACGCGGCCGGCAAGCTGGCGCAGCGCGTGTTCCGCCCGCGCGACTTCGCCTTTGCCCTGGCCGGCTACACCGGCTTCGGCGTGGGCTACATCGGCTACATGACCTTCGTGATCGCGCTGCTGCGCGAGCAGGGCAGCAGCCCGGGCGCGGTCACGCTGTTCTATTCGCTGCTCGGTGTGGCGGTCATCGCGTCGTCGCGCATCTGGGCGGGCCTGCTGGACCGGCACAAAAACGGGCAGGCGCTCGCGCGGCTCAATGCCCTGCTCGGCGTGGCCGCCATCCTGCCCGCGCTCACCACGGCGTGGCCGCTGGTCATTGCCTCGGGTCTGCTGTTCGGCGCGGTGTTTCTCTCGGTGGTGGCGTCCACCACGGCGCTGGTGCGGCACAACCTGCCGCCCGCGCAATGGGCCGCCGGCATCAGCGCCTTCACCATCGTCTTCGCCGCCGGCCAGATCGTCGGCCCCACGGTGGTCGGCTTCATCGCCGACGGGCCGGGAGGCCTGGCGCGCGGGCTGGTGTTTTCGGCGCTGGCACTCTGGGTCGGGGCGGCGCTGGCGCTGCGGCAGCGCGCGTTGTAGGCCGCCATGAGCCTACGACAGAGGGGCTCCGCAGAGCCCCTCTCTTTGCCCCGGCAGCGCAGCGCTTAACCGAGCAGCCCCTCAGCCTTCATGGCGGCCTGCACGCCCGGGCGTGCGCCCACGCGGGTGCGGTAGGCGCCCAAGTTCACCAGGCCCGAGATGTCGAGCTTCACGAAGCCGGCCCAGTTGGTCACGGTGAAGAGATAGCCATCGGCCACGGTGAAATCGTCGCCCAGCAGGTACGTCTTGCCGACGAGTTCGCCGTCCACCCAGGTCAGGCGCTGCAGCAGGCGCGTTCTGGCCAGTGCCTTCGCTTCCTCGGGCATGCCGGGCGTGAACAGCGGCGAGAAACCCTTGTGCAGTTCGGTGCCGATGAAGTTGAGCCATTCCATGAGACGGTAGCGCGGCATGGTGCCGGCGGGCGGGGCCAGGTGCCTGGCGGGCACCTGGTCGGCGATGTACTGCATGATCACCGGGCATTCGCGCAGGCCCTCGCCGCTGTCGAGTGCCAGAAAAGGCACGTAGCCCAGCGGGTTGACCTGGTGGTAGTCGCTGCCATCGGGCAGCTGGTGGGTCTTGGTGGGGGCGGCGATGGCTTCGAAGGGCAGGCCGGATTCGCACAGGGCGATGTGGGCCGAAAGCGAGCAGGCGCCGGGTGAGTAGTAGAGCTTCATGCTGGTGTCCTGATGTGGTGTTTTAAAGGGAGCTGCCGGTGCCGAGCGCAGGCCAGCGGGCAGCGGGCAGCGAGGGATGCTAGCCGAGTGGCTGGAAGCGGGCAGGGTGTGTGGCTACTCCCGCCGGTGGCGGTGGACGATGCCGCATCGTTTCGATTGGACTCATGGTTTGGCCTGAATCTTGGTATCTTGGGGTTCCAATCAGGATGCCCTCCCACCTCCTTCACCTTCTTCCCAGCAAGGACCGCCCATGGCCACGGGACAGTTTGCCTTCGCCAACAACACCAACCGTTTTCTGGCCGCGTCCACGCTGCTTGACCAGCCGTTTGCCATCGCCGGTGTGCCGTTTGACGGCGTGGTGACGAACCGGCCCGGTGCGCGCTTCGGGCCGCAGGCGATCCGTGCCGCCAGCCTGATGCTGTGCGACGGCATCCACCCGGTGTTCGACGTCTCGCCGCTGGAGTTCCTGGGCGATGCGCTGGACATGCGCCTGCCCAACGCCTCGCCGCTGCCCGAGGTGCGCCGCGCCATCGAGGCGCAGGCCGCGGCCCTGATGGCGAAGCACCACTGCGTGTTCCTGGGCGGCGACCACTCCGTCACGCTCTCGCTGCTGCGCGCGGCGAAGGCGCGGTACGGTGACGGCGAGCCGCTGGCCATCGTGCATTTCGACGCGCATTGCGACACCTGGAGCGACCACTTCGGCGAGCCTTCGGGCCACGGCACCTGGACCTACGAAGCGCTGCAGGAAGGGCTGATCAGCCCGGCGCACACGGTGCAGATCGGCATCCGCTCCAGCGGCGAGCGCGCCGCGCGCGAGTACGTGGCGGACCAGGGCGGTCAGATCTTCACCGCGCGCGCGCTGCGCGGGCTCGACGGCGCGGGACTGCAACCGGCGATCGGCGCGATCCGCCAGCGCATCGGCCAGCGGCCGGTGTACCTGACGCTGGACATCGACGTGCTCGACCCGGCGTTTGCGCCCGGCACCGGCACACCCGAGCCGGGCGGCCTGACGAGTTCGCAGGTGCTGACGTTTCTGGAAGAACTGGCCGACCTCAACTGGATCGGCATGGACTGCGTGGAAGTGGCACCGGCCTACGACCACGCCGAACTCACCAGCAATGCTGCCGCTGCCTTCGTGTGGACTTACCTGTGCGCCCGCGTGGCACGACACGCGGCGCACGCACCAGCCGGGGAGGCATGAGCATGTTCCGTCGTTCGCTTGTCGGTTCGGACACCCAGCTCAACCAGTTGAGCTACTACGAGGCCAGCGTGAACCGGCCTCGGCCTGCCCCGCCGCTGCAGGGCGCGGTGCAGGCCGACGTGGTGGTGGTGGGTGGCGGCTTTGCGGGCCTGAGTGCGGCGCTGGAACTGGCGCAACAGGGGCTCTCCGTGGTCCTCCTGGAAGCCGACCGGGTGGGCAGCGGCGCCAGCGGGCGCAACGGCGGCCAGGCGATCGTGGGCTTCGCGAGCGGGCAGGGTCCGTTCGAGCAGCAACTGGGCGCGGCGGATGCGCAGCGCGCCTGGGACATGTCGCTGCAGGCGGTGGACCTGATCGAGCAGCGCATGGCCGCACACGGCATGGATTGCGACTGGCGGCGCGGCTACACCTACGTGGCCGACTCGCCCAAGAAGGCGCGCGCGCTGCGCGAGGAGTGCGACGACCACAACCTGCGCGGCGTGCCCTCTGCCTGGGCCGAGGGTGCCGACGTGGCGCGCTTCATCGACAGCCCGCGCTACGTGGCCGCGTTCCACGAGCAGCGCTCCGGCCACCTGCACCCGCTGAAGTACGCGCTGGGCCTGGCGCGCGCGGCCGAGGCCGCGGGCGTGCGCATCTTCGAAGGCTCGCCGGTGACCGGCCTGCGGCGTGGCGCCACGCTGGTGGCCGGCACCGCGCAGGGCCAGGTGACGGCGCGCTTTGGCGTGCTGGCGGGCAACTGCATGCTGCCCGAGTACGGGCCGCTGGTGGCGCCCGACATCGCGCCGCGCATCATGCCGGTGGGCACCTACATCGTGGGCACGGCGCCGCTCGACCCGGCGCTGTGCGCGCGCCTGATTCCGGACCACGCGGCGGTGTGCGACAACAATTTCGTGCTCGACTACTTCCGCTTCAGCGCCGACCACCGCATGCTGTTCGGCGGCCGGGTGAGCTACACCACCATGACGCCGCCCAACCTGAAAGGCGTGATGGCGCAGCGCATGGGCGCGGTGTTTCCGGCACTGAAGGATGTGCCGGTCGAGTTCGTGTGGGGTGGCTTCGTGGACATCAGCATGAACCGCGCGCCCGACTTCGGCCGCCTGGGTGACAACCTGTATTACCTGCAGGGCTTCAGCGGCCACGGCGTGGCGCTCACCGGCCTGGCCGGCCAGCTGGTGGCCGAGGCGGTGGCGGGGCAGGCGGGGCGCTTTGATGTGTTCGCGCGCCTGAAGCACCACCGTTTTCCCGGCGGGCCGCTGCTGCGCACGCCCAGCCTGGCGCTGGGCATGCTGTGGCACCGGCTGCGCGACGTGCTCTGACGGGTGCCGGACCGGCTGGCACCCGTCAGAGCGTCATCCGTCACTGGCGCGGTTCACCCTGTTCGTTGACCGTGACCGTGGCGCCTGGCGCGACCGCCATCTGGACGCGGTGGTCCTGGCCGCGGAAGTTGTAGCTGACATCCCAGTACGCGGGTTGGGCGCCGCCGGGCACGTTTTCGCAGCGTTGCACATCCTGGGTGGTGGGCCGGCCGTCGCGACCGACCTGGGAACCGATCGCGGCACCCGCGACGGCACCACCGACGGTGGCGATGTCCTTGCCGGTCCCGCCGCCCACCTGGTGACCGAGGATGCCGCCGATGAGGGCGCCGGCGATCGCCGCCGGCACATTGGCGCTGCGCTCGGCCTGGGGAACCTGGGTGCTCTCGACCCAGCAACGCTGGCCGGAGGTGGCGAGCACGGCATGCGAGGATGTGATGTTCGCTTCGTACAGGCGTTCACCGCCGCGGCGGCGGCTGTCGTAGACCGGCATCGGTTCCGGCGCGTAGCGCCTGTCCGCGATGCGCGCGTCAGGTGCCACGGCGCGGACCGAGCTGATGCGGTCGTTCAGACCCATCGCGGCGAGCGACGGGTAGCGCCCAGGCCGCAGCACGGTGCACTGACCGCGGAACCGCAGGTTGTCGCAGACTTCCCAGCGTTCACCCACCACCACGGCCGACGAGGCCCGGTCGCTGAAGCCCGCGCGCCGGAAATTGGCGACACGGCCGGTGGTGGTGAAGGAGCGACCCTCGAAACCTTCGCGCTGGAAGAATGTGATCTGCGGTGTGACCGGTGCCGCATCGTGGCGGTCGTTCCTGCTGCGTGCATCGCGGCTCAAGACCCGCGCCGACGAGACGCGATCGTTCAGACCCATGGCGGCGAGCGAGGCATATCGCCCTTCGCGGACCACCGTGCAGGTCCCCTGGTAGCCGTCGTCCTGGCAGATCTCCCAGCGCTCGCCAACGATCACAACGGATGAACTGCGGTCATTGAAGCCGTAATGCCCGAAGCTGGGAACCTGCTCGGTCGCATTCAGGGAGCGGCCTGCAAAGTTCTCGTGTTCGTAGAAGGTGGCCTGGGCCGCCACCTGCGTGGCGAGCAGCACGCTGGCTGCAGCCAGCAGGTTTCTTGAAAGGGTTGTCATGTCGGGTCTCCAGAAAGGACATGCACCGCAGGATGACCGGTGGACCGGGTGCCGTCTGTGCGATGGCACACACGGCCGGCCCGCGGCTCCGGCTCCGGACCCGTGTTGGACGAGAATGCGCAAGCGGTCCGCCGGGACGTTTCCGTGCGCGATCCGCTTCAACACCCGTGAGCACCTTCATGCCAGCATCCACGCCGCAGCCTTCCAGTTCGTTTTCAGTCCAGGCGCTGCACCCGGGCAACTTTGCCCTCGTGATGTCCAGCGGGATCATTGCACTGGGCTTCCAGACCCTGGGCTTCCAGAGCCTGGCCTCGGGGATGCGCACCGTTGCGCTCGTGGCCTGGGTGCTGCTGGTGCTGCTGAGCCTGGCGCGGGTTCTGTGGTTCGCGTCGGCGGTGCGCATCGACCTGCTCAACCCGCGCATGGTGTTTTCCTATTTCACGCTGGTGGCGGCGACCAACATCGTGGGCCTGCTGCTGCACGGCATGGGTCATGTCGGGCTGGCCATGGCCTGCTGGGTGATGGCCTTTCTGGTCTGGTGCGCGCTGCTCTACCTGGCGTTCAGCGTGCTCACCTTCCTGACCCACGAGCACAACGTGAACATCGTGCACGGCGGCTGGCTGATCGCGATCGTCGGCACGCAGTCGCTGGTGCTGCTGGGCGCGCGCATCGCGCCCGACCTCGGTGCCTATGGCGGCTACATGATGGTCGAGGTGCACATGCTCTGGGGCCTCGGCCTCGTCTTCTACGGCATCTTCGTCACGCTGTTCTGCTACCGCATCTTCTTTCTCACCCTCAAGCCGCAGGACGTGACGCCCTTGCTCTGGGTGGTGATGGGCGCGGCGGCCATCAGCGTCAACGCGGGCACCAGCCTGATCACCGAGGACCCGCGGCTGCCCTTTCTGGCCGCGCAGCGGCCGTTCATCGACGGCGTGACGCTGATGCTCTGGGCCTGGGCCACCTGGTGGATTCCGATGCTGTGCATCTTCGGCTTCTGGAAATACGGCGTGAACCGCCTTCCCCTGCGCTACGAGCCGGTGCTGTGGAGTCTCGTGTTCCCGCTCGGCATGTACGCGGTGGCCAGCGCGCGCCTGGGGCTGGCAGCCGACTTCCCGCCCCTGCACTGGATAGCACAGGGCATGATCTGGATCGCCTTCGGCGTCTGGCTGCTGGTGCTGGGCGGACTGGTCTGGCGCCGTGGTGTGCGCAGGACCTGAAGCCAGGCCGTCGGTTGCTCAGGCGGACCGAGCACCTTCCAGTTCCTGCCGCACGGCCGCCGCCAGCACCGGCCCGCAGCGCGCGATCTCGGTCAGCGGCGCGTAGCCGTAGCCGATGACCAGGCCGCGCAGGTCGGTGCGCTCCAGGCAGTAGGCCGAGAGCGGCCGCACCGTGAGACCCTGCTGGGCGATGCGCCGGGCCAGCGCCTGGTCGTCCACCTGGCCCGGCAGGCGCAGACACAGGTGCAGGCCTTGCTCGGCACCGCTGATGAACGGGCCTTCGCTGCCGGCGGGCGCGAGCACGGGTTTCAGCGCTTCCAGCAGGCACTGCCGGCGCTCGCCGTAGCTCTGGCGTGCGCGGCGCAGCGCGCTGCTGAAGTGCCCCATTTCAATGAACTCGGCCAGCGCCGCCTGCAGTGGCATCTGGCCCGGGCGGTTCAGGTCGTAGTGGGCCTGTTTGAAGGCGGCCACCAGCGTCTTCGGCACCACCAGGTAGCCGAGCTTGATGCCGGGGTAGAGCACCTTGGAGAAGGTGCCCATGTAGAGCACGCGGCCGTCGGTGTCCAGGCCCTCCAGCGAGGAAATGGGCGGACCGCTGAAGCGGTATTCGCTGTCGTAATCGTCTTCCAGCACCCAGGCGCCGTGCGCGCGCGCGGTGGCCAGCAGCTGGTGGCGCCGCGGCAGCGACATGACGGCGCCTGTGGGGTACTGGTGCGAGGGCGTCAGGTAGATGAGTCTGGGCGGGTGTGTGTCGTCTGCCGTTCCGGGGTGGATGCCTTCGTCGTCCACCGGCACCGGGTGGATGGCCAGGCCAGTGGCCATGAAGGCCTTGGCTGCGCCCCAGTAGGCCGGGTCTTCCACCCAGACGGTGTCGCCGTGGTCGGCCAGCAGGCGGGCGCAGAGTTCGAGCGACTGCTGGGTGCCGGTGGTGACGATGACCTGGTCGGCCTCGAGCTGCACGCTGCGGAACACGCGCAGGTAGTCGGCGATGGCGCGGCGCAGCGGGGCATAGCCGCCGGAGTCGTTGTAGTCCAGCATGTCCGGGTAGGTCATGCGCCAGTGCTTGTTCTGCAGGCGCTGCCAGAGCGTGAGCGGAAAGGCGCTGAAGTCGGCGATGCCGGGTGTGAAGGGCTGGACTTCGAGCTGGGTGGCGCAGAAGGCGGTGGACAGCGCCAGTCCGCGCACCGACAGGCGCCCCGGTGCAGCGCCGAATGCGCCGCGCGCATGGTGCCGTGCCACGGCACCGGAGTGGCCCCGTGGCACGTTGTCGTTCACATAGGTGCCACTGCCCACGCGGCTGAGCAGATAGCCTTCGACGCTGAGCTGGTTGATGGCGGCCACCACCGTGTTGCGCGACAGGTTGAGGTCCTGCGCCAGGTCGCGGCTCGAGGGCAGCCGCTCGCCCGCCGTCAGCTTGCCGTCAAGCATGGCGCGGCGCAGCGCCTCGTAGAGCTGGCGGTGCAGGGGCAGGGCATCCTGGGCGCCCAGGCGGGTCATTTCACTGAGCAGGAACTCGGACAACATGGCTTGACGGGCAATTCTGGAAACACAGGTTCAGCGACAGAAGAAGTGCCTGGCCCAGCACACGCCGCGGAACCGGCTAGGCCGGGCCGCTGGCGTGGTCCCCCTTTCAAGGGGGAAGCCGCGTCAGCGGCGCAGGGGGTTGGTGCAAATGGCACCCTGTAGTGGCATCAACTGGCTCCGATTGTGATCCAATTTCCTGGTCACAATGAAGCCACGTGTTTGGAGACTCCATGAAAAAGCCGCCGCCGTGCATGGTCTGGCTGCCCGCCGACCACCGCCTCTTGGGCGACCACGGGCACCAGATGCCCTTCTTGCTGCTGGGCGACAAGTACGCCCGCGCGGTCAAGCTGGGAGCGCAGGCGCAGCCGGTGATGTTTCCCCTGGCAGACGCCGGGCAGATCGGTGAGTTGCTGTCGATGGTGGACGGTGTGATGCTGACCGGCTCGCCCTCGAACGTGCATCCCTCGCATTTTGACGAAGACGTGGCCGACCCGAGCCTGCCGCTGGACCCGGTCCGCGATTCGCTCACGCTGGCGCTGGTGAAGGCCTGTGTGCACGAGGGCGTGCCCCTGCTGGGTGTGTGCCGCGGCTTCCAGGAGATCAATGTGGCGCTCGGCGGCACGCTGCACCAGCGGGTGCAGGAGGTGCCCGGCCTGATGGACCACCGCGAACCCAAAAGCGCGCCTTTTGAAGAACAGTACGCGCCGCGCCACCCCATTTCGCTGCTGCCCGGCAGCGTGTTCGAGACCTGGGCTGGTGGCACCGAGGTGATGGTGAACTCCTTGCACGGGCAGGGTATCAACCGGCTGGCGACCGGTCTGGAAGCGTTGGCCCATGCGCCCGACGGCCTGGTGGAGGCCTTTGCCGTCCAGGGTGCCCACACCTTTGCCTATGCGGTGCAGTTCCACCCCGAATGGCGCAGCCAGGACAACCCGTTTTACGCCGCCATCTTCGATGCCTTCGGGCGCGCCTGTCGCTCGCGTCACAGCCTGCGCCTGCAGACCGACGACCTGAACCGCAGCCGCGCCAGCATCGGCGCCTGAACCCCCCCAGACCAACAACGAGACGAGAGGAACCGGCCCATGACAGCATCCAAGAAAGTCAACAGCTTCAACGATCTGGAGAACTGGCTCAACGAGCGGCGCGTCACCGAGGTGGAGTGCCTGGTGCCCGACCTGACCGGTGTGGCGCGCGGCAAGATCCTGCCGCGCGGCAAGTTCACCGAAGACCGCGGCATGCGCCTGCCGCAGGCCATCGTGGGCATGGGCGTGACGGGCGAGTTTCCGGAGAGCGGTCCCTACTACGACGTGGTGGATCCGACCGACAAGGACATGCAGCTGCGGCCGGACCCGACCACGGTGCGCATCGTGCCCTGGGCGACCGACCCCACGGCGCAGGTGATCCACGACTGTTTCGACCACGAAGGCAAGCTGGTGCCGTTCGCCCCGCGCAGCGTGCTGCGGCGTATCTGCGACCTGTACGACGCCGAGGGCTGGGACCCGGTGGTGGCGCCGGAGCTGGAGTTCTACCTGACGGCCCGCAACACCGACCCGAACACGCTCCTGAAGCCCCCGATCGGTCGCAGCGGCCGCGCCGAGACCTCTCGCCAGGCCTACAGCATCGACGCGGTGAACGAGTTCGATCCGCTGTTCGAGGAGATCTACGACTACTGCGACAAGATGGAGCTCAACGTGGACACGCTGATCCACGAGGTCGGTGCCGGGCAGATGGAGATCAACTTCTTCCATGCCCACCCGCTGGGCCTGGCCGATGAGGTGTTCTTCTTCAAGCGCACGGTGCGCGAGGCCGCGCTGCGCCACGACATGTACGCCACCTTCATGGCCAAGCCGATCGCCGGCGAACCCGGCAGCGCCATGCATGTGCACCAGAGCATTCTGGACAAGGCCACCGGCCAGAACATCTTCAGCAAGGAAGACGGCACCGCGTCCGAGGCTTTCTCCCATTACATCGGGGGTCTGCAACGCTACATTCCGGCCGCGATGGTGCTGGTGGCGCCGTACGTGAACAGCTACCGGCGCCTGTCGCGCAACACCGCGGCGCCGATCAACATCGAGTGGGGCCACGACAACCGCACCGTGGGCATCCGGTCGCCGATCGCCACGCCGGCGGCGCGCCGGGTGGAAAACCGCGTCATCGGCGCCGATGCCAACCCCTACATTGCGATGGCCATGACGCTGGCCTGTGGCTACCTGGGCATGAAGAACAAGATCAAGCCCAAGCCCGAGATGAAGGGCGACGCCTACCTGGCGCCCTATTCGCTGCCGCGCAGTCTGGGCGAGGCGCTCGACTGGTTGCGCCGCGAAACCGACCTGCACGACATCCTGGGCAAGGAGTTCATCACGATCTACACCGAGATCAAGGAGCTGGAGTTCGATGAGTTCATGAAGGTGATCTCGCCCTGGGAACGGGAACATCTTCTGTTGCACGTTTGACCCCCCCGCGCCGCCTTCGGCGTCACCCCCCAGGGGGTAACGGTGGCGGCCCGGCAAAGCCGGTTCCGCGGCGTTCTTGATTAACTCCCCCTCTCTGAAAGCGAGTCTGTTGTGAACCCCTCGACCCTCATCGCACCGCCCGCCCTGGTTCGCCGCGCCGAGCAGCAGGACACCAAGGCCATCCAGGCGCTGGACAGCGCGCACTTCATCCACCCCTTCACCGACCACGGTGACCTGGCCACGCGCGGTTCGCGCGTCATCACCCGGGCCGACAACATCTACATCTGGGATTCGGAAGGCAACAAGATCCTCGACGCCATGAGCGGCCTGTGGTGCGTGAACGCCGGCTACGGCCGCAAGGAGCTGGCCGACGCGGCGTACCAGCAGATGATGACGCTGCCCTTCTACAACAGCTTCTTCCAGACCACCAACGTACCCGCCGTGCAGCTGGCGACCAAGCTGGCCTCGCTCGCGCCGAAGATCGGCGGGCGCAGCTTTGAGCACGTGTTCTTCTCCAGCAGCGGCAGCGAAAGCAACGACACCAACGTGCGCATGGTGCGCCGCTACTGGGACCTGCTGGGCCAGCCGCAGCGCAAGGTGATCATCAGCCGCCACAACGCCTATCACGGCAGCACCATGGCGGGCGCGTCGCTCGGCGGCATGAGCGGCATGCACGCGCAGGGCGACCTGCCGATCCCGAACATCACGCACATCGAGCAGCCGTACTTTCTTGAAAATGCGCTGCCGGGGGAGAGCCGGGCCGACTTCGGCCGCCGTGCCGCGGGCTGGCTGGAAGCCAAGATCCTGGAAATCGGCGCCGACAAGGTGGCGGCCTTCATTGCCGAACCCTTGCAGGGGGCCGGTGGCGTCATCATCCCGCCCGAAACCTACTGGCCCGAGATCCAGCGCATCGTCGACCAGTACGGTGTCCTGCTGATCTCCGACGAGGTGATCTGCGCCTTTGGCCGCCTGGGCCACTGGTTTGCGTACGAGAAGTTCGGTTACCGGCCCGATCTGGTGACCTTTGCCAAGGGGGTGACCAGCGGCTACATCCCGCTCGGCGGCGTGATGGTGGGTGACCGCGTGGCCAAGGTGCTGATCGAGCAGGGTGGCGAGTTCAACCACGGCTACACCTACAGCGGCCACCCGGTGGCCTGCGCGGTGGCGCTGGCCAATCTGGAGCTCATGGAGCGCGAGAACCTGGTGGGTCGCGTGCGGGACGACACCGGCCCCTACCTGGCCGAGCGTTTTGCCGAGCTCAACCACCACCCGCTGGTGGCCGAGGCCGAGACCTGCGGTTTTGTCGCCGGGCTGGTGCTGGTGAAGAACAAGGCGACGAAAGAGATGTTCGACCCCGATCTGGGCGTGGGCATGATCTGCCGCGGCCACTGTTTCCGCAACGGGCTGATCATGCGCGCCGTGGGCGACCGCATGATCATCTCGCCGCCGCTCGTGATGACGCGCGCACAGATCGACGAAATGATGGCGCTGATCCGCCGCTGCCTGGACGCCACGCTGGACGACCTGCGCACCGCCGGGCAGCTGGCCTGAAGGCCCGCGGCCGGCTTGCGGGTTGACGTGGGTTCAAGCGGACCTGAATCTTTGTTACAGTTATTCGATGCCCCAAATCGGGGATAAAGTTGGTCTGTAAATTGCTAGCACCCAAGGGGTGCAACGCAGCCGGTTCCGTTGTGTCAACCGTCGGGTTTCATCCCACTTTTCTGGAGTGTTCCTCATCATGAAGAAGCAAGTTCTGGCTCTGGCCATCTCGGCAATCCTGCTGGCCGCCTGCGGCAAAAAAGAAGAGCCGGTGGCCGCGCCTGCGGCGCCCGCTCCGGTGGCTGCTGCGCCCGCCGCGCCGGCTGCACCCGCCGGCCCGGTGTACGACGATGAAAAAGTCCTGAACATCTACAACTGGCCAGACTACATTCCGGAAGGCATGATCGCCGCCTTCGAGAAGGAGTCCGGCATCAAGGTCAACTACGACACCTTCGAGACCAACGAAGCCCTGCACGCCAAGCTGGTGGCGGGCAACACCGGCTACGACATCGTGGTGCCCGGCACCGTGTTCGCCAAGGGCCAGATCGAAGGCGGCCTGCTGCAGCCGCTGCTGAAGGACCAGATCCCGAATCTGGACAATCTCGATCCGGCCATCATGAGCACGCTGACCAAGGCCGATCCGGAAAACAAGCACCTGGTGCCCTGGGCCTGGGGTTTCACCACGGTCGGCATCAACAAGACCCGCGTGGAAAAGGCGCTGGGCGGCATGGCCATGCCGGAGAATGCCTGGGACCTGGTGTTCAAGCCCGAGTACACCAGCAAGCTGAAGTCCTGTGGCATCGCTTACCTCGATTCGCCGACCGAGATCATCCCGGTGGCGCTGCACTACATCGGCAAGGACGCCTATTCCAACGACCCGGCCGACTACAAGGCCGCTGGCGAGATGCTCGCCAAGGTGCGCAAGGACGTGCGCCTGTTCAGTTCGACCATGATCGACGACATCGCGGGCGCCAAGGCCTGCGTGGCCATTGGCTGGTCGGGTGACATCAACATCGCGGCTGCGCGCGCCAAGGAAAACGGTTCCAAGGACGCAATCGAGGCCCTGCTGCCGAGCACCGGCGCGCTGATCTTCTTTGACACCATGGCCGTGACCAAGGACGCCAAGCACCCGAACAACGCGGCGGCCTTCATCGACTTCTACCTGCGCCCGGAAAACGCCGCGGCCATGGCCAACGACATGAGCTACCCCACCGGCAACAAGGCTGCCATGGACAAGATCAAGCCCGAGATCGCCGGCAACAAGACCATCTTCGTGGAGTCCGACTACTTCGCCAAGATGATCCCGCCGAGCAGCTTCACCAACGAAGCCCGCGAGGCCATGGCCAACGCCTACAACGCCTTCAAGAAGGGCAAGTAAGCGCTCCGGTCTGCTCCTGAAGACAGGGCTGTTTGTACGCACCGTATGAACAGCCCTTTTTGTTTCTGACGTCCCCATCACAACAGCACAACGAGGTTCACCCATGGCAGAAACCGGCACACAGGCGGGCTATCTGGTCACCGAAAAACTGGTCAAACGGTTCGACGAAGCGGTGGCCGTGGACGAGGTGTCGCTCTCCATCGGCAAGGGTGAAATCTTTGCACTGCTGGGCAGCTCGGGTTGCGGCAAGTCGACCCTGCTGCGCATGCTGGCGGGCTTCGAGAAGCCGACCTCCGGGCGCATCCTGCTCGGGGGCCAGGACGTGGCGAACATGCCGCCCTACGAGCGTCCGGTGAACATGATGTTCCAGAGCTACGCGCTGTTCCCGCACCTGAACATCTGGGAGAACGTGGCTTTTGGCCTGAAGCGCGAAGGGCTGCCCAAAGACGAGGTGCAGCAGCGCACCGACGAGATGCTGGCGCTGGTGCAGCTCACGCCGTATGCCAAGCGCAAGCCCCACCAGCTCTCGGGCGGGCAGCAGCAGCGCGTGGCGCTGGCGCGCAGCCTGGCGAAGAAGCCCAAACTGCTGCTGCTGGACGAACCGCTGGGCGCGCTGGACAAGAAGCTGCGCGAGCAGACGCAGTTCGAGCTGGTCAACATCATTGAGAAGGTGGGCGTGACCGTGGTGATGGTGACGCACGATCAGGAAGAGGCCATGACCATGGCCAGCCGCATCGCCATCATGAGCAAGGGCCGCGTGCTGCAGGTGGGCACGCCGGAGGAAATCTACGAGCACCCGCGCAACAAGTTCGTGGCCGACTTCATCGGCAACGTGAACCTGTTCGCCGGCAAGCTCACGCTGGACGAGCCCGACCGCTGCGCCGCCACCACCGCCATCGGCGAAGTCCATGTGGGCCACGGTGTCAGCGGTACGCTGAACATGCCGGTGTCGATCGCCGTGCGGCCCGAGAAGATCGAGATCAGCAAGACCCGGCCCGAGCACGCGGCGTTCAACCTGTTCCAGGGCAAGGTCAAGGAAATCGGTTACCTGGGTTCCTACACCACCTACATCGTGAAGGCCAGCGACGGCTCCAAGGTGCGCGTCACCGAGGCGAACACCACACGCCAGGACCTGTCGGACATCACCTGGGAAGACGAGGTCTACTTCTGGTGGGACGACAAGGCCGCGGTTGTTCTGAGGGACTGACCCCTGTCAGTCCCCCCGCGCCGCTTCGCGTCACCCCCGGAGGGGGACAACGCTGGCGGCCCGGCAAAGCCGGTTCCGCGGCGTTCTGGGTTCAGCTTGCTGCGCTCGTTAGGTTGTAGTTTCTGGAGGTTCTGGATGACCATTTCATCGCTCCCCATGCCCGGCAAGCGCTTCGTCATTGGCGTGCCGTATGTCTGGCTGTTTGTCTTTTTTCTGTTGCCCTTCCTCATCCTGCTGTACATCAGCTTCGTGGACATGGGCGAGAGCATCAACCCGTTCAAACCGATCTGGGACCCGGTGACCGGCATCCTGAGTCTCAAGTACGAGAACTACGGAACCATCTTCCGCGACGCCGAAGGTGGTGCGCTGTTCCAGACGATCTACATCGAGGCCTACCTGCGCTCCATCTGGTACGCCCTGTGGACCGCGCTGCTGTGCCTGCTGTTGGGCTACCCGTTTGCCTATTTCATTGCACGATCGCCGGCCAGCGTGCGGCCCGCGCTGCTGATGATGGTGATGCTGCCCTTCTGGACTTCCTTCCTGCTGCGTGTCTACGCCTGGAAAGGCATCCTGGCCGACCAGGGCGTGCTCAATCAGCTGCTCATGGCCCTGGGCATCGTGAACGAGCCGATCCAGATGCTCTACACCAACGTGTCCATGCTGGTGGGCATGACCTACGTCTACCTGCCCTTCATGGTGCTGCCGCTGTACGCGAACCTGGTGAAGATGGACTTCCGCCTGCTCGAAGCGGCCTACGATCTCGGCGCCTCGCCGTTCAAGGCCTTCTGGCTGGTCACGGTGCCGCTGTCCAGGGCCGGCATCATCGCGGGCTTCATGCTGGTGTTCATTCCCGCCGTGGGCGAGTTCGTGATTCCCTCGCTGCTCGGTGGACCGGAGAACATCATGATCGGCCGCGTGGTCTGGGACGAGATGTTCACCAGCAACAACTGGCCGCGCGCCTCGGCGCTGGCGGTGGTGATGATCCTGCTGATCATCGTGCCGCTCGCCATCTACTACCACTTCACGGCCGAGGAGACGAAATGAAACCCTTCCTCGAAAAACACTTCGGCAAGCTCTGGCTGGCGCTGGTCTACCTGTTCCTGTACCTGCCCTTGTTCTTCATGGTGCTGTTCTCGTTCAACAGCACCCGCCAGGACGCGAATTTCACCGGCTTCTCGCTGCGCTGGTACGAGGCGCTCACGCGCGACACCAAGATCGTCGAGGGCTTCTGGCTGTCCGTGAAGGTGGCGACCGTCACCGGCGTGCTCTCGGCCATCCTGGGCACCTTCGCGGCCTTCGTGCTGGTGCGCTACCGCCGCTTCCTCGGCCGGACGGTCTTCTCGGGCATGGTCAACGCGCCGCTGGTGATGCCCGAGGTGGTGATCGGCCTGTCCCTGCTGCTGCTGATGGTGGGTGCGCAGAACGCCTTTGGCTGGCCCGAGCGTGGCATGCTGACCATCATCTTCGGCCACACGCTGCTGGGCATGGCCTACGGCATGGTGGTCATCCAGTCGCGCCTGATGGAGATGGACCGTGCCATCGAAGAAGCCGCCATGGACCTCGGCGCGCGGCCCCACCAGGTGTTCTTCCTGATCACGCTGCCCAACATCTTCCAGGGCATCCTGGCCGCCTTCCTGCTGGCGTTCACGCTCTCGTTCGACGACGTGGTGATCTCGGAATTCCTGTCGGGCCCGGGCGTGAACACCTTGCCGCAGGTGATCTTCGGCTACGCGCGCCGCGGCATCAATCCGACCATCTACGCCGCCGCCACGCTGCTGATCACCACGGTGACGATCGTGATCGTGGGTTATTCGGTCTGGGTGGCGCGGCAGACGCGCAGGCGCGAGCGCGAGATCGCGGCCGCCACGCGCGCCGAGCTGGCGGCGCTGGTGCCGAACTGAAGTCCCGGGTGGCCTGGCTGGTGCCGCTGTCACGGGTGCCACTGGATGGGTGCCCGGGCAGGAAAGTGGATGGGTTTCAGGTGCCTGATTCGGCGTAGCATGGGGCCAATTCCTTTGAGGAGACTCCTGCACATGACCGACACCAGCACTTTGAATTTCGACGGCCGCGCCGTCATCAACGGTGAACGCGTGTCCGCGCGCGATGGCCAGACCTTCGATTGCATTTCTCCGGTCGATGGTCGCGTGCTGACCCAGGTCGCACGCGGCGGCCAGGCCGACATCGACGCGGCGGTGGCTGCAGCACGCGCCGCGTTCGAAGACCGCCGCTGGAGTGGCATGGCGCCGGCCCAGCGCAAGCGCGTGATGATCAAGTTCGCCGACCAGCTGCTGGCGCACGCCGACGAGCTGGCGCTGACCGAGACGCTCGACATGGGCAAGCCGGTGAAGTACGCGCGCGCCGTGGACGTGAACAGCGCGGCCAACTGCATCCGCTGGTATGGCGAGGCGGTAGACAAGGTGTACGACGAGATCGCGCCCACCGCCGATACCGCACTGGCGCTGATCACCCGCCAGCCGGTGGGCGTGGTGGGCATCATCGTGCCCTGGAACTACCCCATGATCATGGCGGCCTGGAAGATCGCGCCGGCGCTGGCGGCGGGCAATTCGGTGGTCTTGAAACCGAGCGAAAAGAGCCCGCTGACCGCACTGCGCATGGCCGAGCTGGCGCTGGCCGCCGGCATTCCGCCCGGCGTGTTCAACGTGGTGCCCGGCTACGGTCCCGAGGCGGGCAGCCCGCTGGCGCTGCACATGGACGTCGACTGCATCGCCTTCACCGGCAGCACGCGCGTGGGCAAGCAGATCCACGTGATGGCTGGCCAGAGCAACCTGAAACGCGCCTGGACGGAGCTGGGCGGCAAGTCGCCCAACATCGTGTTTGCCGACTGCCCGAACCTGGACCGCGCGGTGGAGGCCGCGGTGGGCAGCATCTTCTTCAACCAGGGCGAGAGCTGCAACGCGCCCTCGCGCCTGTTCGTCGAGGCCTCGATCAAGGACGCCTTTCTGGAGAAAGCGCTCAAGCTGGTGCCGAACTACCAGCCGGCGAATCCGCTGGAGAAGTCCACCGTGATGGGCGCCATTGTGGACAAGGTGCAGCTCGACAACGTGATGCGCTACATCGACCTCGGCAAGAGCGAAGGCGCGCGGCTGCTGGCGGGCGGCGAGCGCGCGCTGTGCGATTCGGGTGGCTGCTACGTGCTGCCCACCATCTTTGACGGCGTCACGTCGCAGATGACGATCGCGCGCGAAGAGATCTTCGGCCCCGTGCTGTCCGTGCTGTCCTTCACCGATGCGGCCGAGGTGGTGCGAGAGGCCAACAACAGCGTGTACGGCCTGCAGGCGGCCGTGTGGACCAGCGACCTGAACAAGGCGCACGGCGTGGCGCGCGCGCTGCGCGCCGGCACGGTGCACGTGAACCAGTACGACGAAGACGACATCACCGTGCCCTTCGGCGGCTTCAAGCAGAGCGGCGTGGGGCGCGACAAGTCGCTGCACGCGTTTGACAAATACACGGAAACCAAGACAACGTGGATACGGATTGATTCGCCGGTGTAGAGATGCCCCCCTGCGCCGCTGACGCGGCTTCCCCCCGGAGGGGGGACGGCACTGGCGGCCCGGCCAAGCCGGTTCCGCGGTGCCCCTGGCCCTTGGATCAGACACCCCGCACCGCTGTGTGCGCTTTTGAAGGAGACCTCCCATGAACGCACCGCAGAAACCTGAAAACCTGAACGCGCCTCACACCAACGCCGCCTGGCACCAGCGCCGGCTCGATGCCACGCCGCGTGGCGTGGGCGTGATGGGCGACTTCTTCATCGACCGCGCCAGGAACGCCGAGTTCTGGGACATCGAGGGTCGCCGCTTCATCGACTTCGCGGGGGGCATCGCGGTGCTCAACACCGGCCACGTGCACCCCAAGGTGCAGGCCGCGATCGCGGCGCAGCTGCAGCGCTTCACCCACAGCTGCTACCAGGTCGTGCCCTACGCCGAGTACGTGGCGCTGGCCGAGCGCATCAACGCCATCGTGCCGATCGACGGCCCGGCCAAGACCGCTTTCTTCTCCACGGGTGCCGAGGCGGTGGAAAACGCGATCAAGATCGCGCGCTCGTCCACAGGCCGCAGCGGCGTGATCGCTTTCGGCGGCGCCTTCCACGGCCGCAGCCTGTTTGCCGTCTCCATGACCGGCAAGGTGCAGCCCTACAAGGCCGGCTTTGGCCCCTTCCCGCCCGAGATCTACCACGTGCCGTTTCCCTGCCACTGCGCTTCGCTGGACGACACGCAATACGCGATGGAGCAGCTGTTCAAGTGCGACATCGAGCCCGGCCGCGTCGCCGCCATCATCTTCGAGCCGGTGCAGGGCGAGGGCGGCTTCAACCCGATCCAGCCAGCCGCCGTGAAGTGGCTGCGCGCGCTGTGCGACCAGCACGGCATCCTGCTGATCGCCGACGAGGTGCAGACCGGTTTTGCGCGCACCGGCAAGATGTTCGCGATGGAGCACTACGGCGTGAAGCCGGACCTGATCACCATGGCGAAAAGCATGGCCGGCGGCACCACGCTGTCGGCCGTGTCGGGCCGCAAGGCGGTGATGGATGGCCCGGCGCCCGGTGGGCTGGGCGGCACGTACGCGGGCAACCCGCTGGCGATTGCCGCGTCGCACGCGGTGCTGGACGTGATGGCCGAAGAGAAACTGCCCGAGCGCGCGCAGATCCTTGGGGACCGGCTGGTGGCGCACCTGAACGCCGCCAAGGCGCAGTACCCGCGCATCGGCGACGTGCGCGGCCTGGGTGCCATGGTGGCCTGCGAGTTTGTGGATGCGACCGGCGCGCCCGACGCGGACACCACGAAAAAGGTGCAGACGGCGGCGCTGAAACGTGGCCTGCTGCTGCTGACCTGCGGCGTCTACGGCAACGTGATCCGCTACCTGTTTCCGCTGACGATTGAAGACAGCGTGTTCGACGAAGGTCTGGCCGTGCTGGACGCCGCCATGGCCGAGGTGCTGGCTTGAGCGAAGGCGCCGGCACAGGACTGATGGAACGCATGGGCGCCCTGCGCGCGCAGGGCATCCACTCGGTGCTGACCACCTTCACCGACTTGCACGGCGTCCCCAAGGGCAAGCTGATTCCCCTGGAAGCGCTGCCCGATGCGGTGGCTACCGGCGCGGGCTTCGCCGGCCCCAGCATCTCGGGCACGGGCCTGCCGCGCATGGGCGCGCGCAGTGAATACTTTGGCCGTGTGGTGCCCGAGAGCCTGCGACCGCTGCCCTTCATGCCCGGCGTGGCGCACGCGGTGTGTGACGGCTTTGCCGGTGGCGAGCCGCTGGACACCTGTTCGCGGCAGTTGTTGAAGCACCAGCTCGCGCGGCTGCATGAACGTGGCTGGACCTTTCACGTCGGCATCGAGCCCGAATTCTTTCTGCTGAAGCAGGATGCGCAGGGCCGCTGGGGCGTGGCCGATGCGTTGGACCAGCTTCCCAAACCGTCGTACGACCTGAAGGCCATCGCGCGCAACTTCGGCTTTCTGGACGACATGCGCCGCCACCTCACGGCACTGGGGTTCGAGCTGCAGCAGATGGACCACGAAGACGCCATCGGCCAGTACGAAATCAACTACCGGCACGACGAAGCCCTGGCCGCGGCCGACCGCTACCAGCTCTTCAAGCTCACCGCGCACGCGGTGGCGCAGCAGCACGGCGCCACCTTCAGCTGCATGCCCAAACCGCTGGCGGGCGCGCCGGGCAGCGGTTTGCATTTCCACATCAGTCTCACGGATGCACAAGGCCGGGCGGTGATGGCCGACCCGACCGGTGACCTGGGCCTGAGCACCGCCGGTCACCGGTTCGCCGCCGGTCTGCTGCACCACGCCGACGCACTGGCCGCGCTCTGCGCACCCACGGTGAACAGCTACAAGCGCCTGGCGAGCAGCGACAGCGCTTCGGGTACCACCTGGTCGCCGGTGTGGAAGACGGTGGGTGACAACAACCGCACCTGTCTCGTGCGCACCGTGGCCGGCCGGATCGAGTGGCGGCTGCCCGATCCGTCCTGCAACGTATACGCGGCGCTCGCTGGCACCCTCGCTGCCGGGCTGGACGGGATGGACAGCGCGCTGCCCGCCGTGCCCCCTTGCGCGGACGATCTGTACCAGCTTCAGGCCAGCGGCCAAGCCATGCCACCGCGCCTGCCGCGCGACCTGCACGATGCACTGCAGGCGCTGGCGGCCGATACGGTGCTGCGCGAGGCCATCGGGGCCGGCTTCAGTGCCGAATTCCTGCGACTCAAGCGCGGCGAATGGGAGGCCTGGAGCCAGCAGGTGACCGGCTGGGAACTGCGTCGCTACGCCGACGCATGCTGAGGCATTGCCCGGGCCGTCAGGAGCGTGGCGGGTTTTCGGGATAATCCGAAGCCTTGAACCCGCCCAATCCGACTTCGCCCCTCAAGACCTGGACCAAGACCGCCGACCGGCCGCTGCGCAGCCGCGCCAAGTCGCTGGGCATCTGGCTGTTCGCGCATTTCGTGGGTGTGGCCGTGCCCTGGCGGGCGGTGCGCCAGACCGATGGCAGGGCCTTGCTGGCGTACGAACATGAGCGCTTGCGCGCGCTGGCCCAGGCGGGTGAGCGCGTACCGCCGGTGATGGCGTTTGACGGCCACAGCCTGGTCACCGGCGACATCGGCACCACGCTCGACCACTGCCTGCACACCGCCCTGGAAACCGAAAGGCTGCCCCTGATGTGCGCAGCCAGCGCCGATCTGGCGGCGTTTCACGCGCGCGGGCAGTGGCACGGCGGCGCGCAGACGCGCAACCTCACCTGGGACGGCGAGCATTTCGCCCGGCTGGACTTCGAGGAACTGCTGCAGCCTGGCCTGCCACTGGCCACGGTGCAGCTGTACGACGTGCTGCAACTGGTTTTTTCGCTGTCCCGGTATTTCGAGGTGTCCGGTCCCTCGGCGGTGCTCGCCGTGCTCAATGCCTACCAGGCGTCGAGCCGGCAGGCCGTCGGCACATCCGGCCATGCCGCACCCGATCTGCAGGCATTCCTGCACCACCTGCTGCCGCGCCTGCGCCTGGTATCGCGGCTTGCTGCCTGGTCGGGCCGGCTCGACGGTTCGCGCGAACTCAAGCGCCTGCGGACGGTGCTCGATGGCATGGCGGCCTTTGTGCAGCAGCGCACTTCGGGCTGATTCAGGTCTTGTAATCCGGGTCCAGCCGCTCGACCTTGCGCAGCAGCGCGGGCCACGCGAGCATCGCACCCTGGCCGGCGGTCGCGATCTTCATCACCTCGGCCATGCCAGCCAGGATGGCGGGGTTCACCTGGGTCAGCTCGGTGCCTCCGGCCAGCGCGTCGATCTGGATGCGGCAGGTGTTCTCCAGCGTGTACATGGAGAGGAAGGCGTCGGGGATGCTCCTGCCCACCGTCAACAGGCCGTGGTTGCGCAGCACCAGGAAGTTGGCCTCGCCCAGGTCGGCCTGCAGGCGCGGCTTCTCGTCGGGGCGGAAGGCCACGCCTTCGTAGTCGTGGTACGCGAGCGAGGCCAGCACAAAGCTGCTTTGCTGGCTGATCGGCAGGATGCCGGCTTTCTGCGCACTCACCGCCACGCCGGCGCGTGTGTGCGTGTGCAGCACGCACTGCACCTCGGGCCGCGCCTCGTGCACCGCGCTGTGGATCACGAAGCCCGCGGGGTTGACCGGGAACGCACTGTCGATCAGCTTGTTGCAGGCCATGTCCACCTTGACCAGGCTGCTCGCCGTGATTTCGTCGAACATCAGTCCGTAGGGGTTGATCAGGAACTGGTGTTCACCGCCCGTGACGCTTTCCGGCAGCTTGGCGCTGATGTGGGTGAAGACCAGATCGCTCCAGCCGTAGGCAGCCACCAGCCGGTAGCAGGCGGCGAGGTCGCAGCGCAGCTGCCATTCTTCAGCGCTGACCGCGTTTTTGATCGATGGGATGTTGAGCATGCCGCGTCTCCTGTACCGCGTCAGGGTGCGCGGCGTGCGCCATGGTGGCGCGGACACGGCATGCGGGCTGTCGCAGGACGGACAACCGATCGCGCCGGGGTGGAGTTGTCACCGCAGCCGGCGCGGAGTGCCTCGACCCGGATCACGGTGGAGCCGGCTCCGCCGGGCCGCACGTGATGCCGCCCTCAGGAGGGTGACGCCGCAGGCGGCGCGGGGGGTCACTTCTTCATGCTGCAGGTGTTGAAGCCCAGCAGCGCGTAGGGCGGGCACCAGCCCATCAGGCCGGTGAGCAGCGGCACGACGCCGATATAACCCCAGAGGCCGACGGTCCCGGTGGCGGCGGCGGCGATCAGGGCGAGGCCGACGACGATGCGGATGGTGCGGTCGATGCCGCCAACGTTTTTGGTCATGTTGAAATCTCCGGTGAACAGGTGGTTGAACCGCTGCCGTGCGGCACCGGGGGGTGGCTACACGGACGGCGGGATACGGAGCGTATTGGAACCCGGCAGGGTACCCCGGTATGTGACCTGTGTCACAAAGCCCTCTGGGTGCGAGGCCGGTGTCAGCGCGCCGACAGGGCGGCGATCGTGCGCAGGCCAGCGCTGTCGTGGATGGTGATGCACTCGCGCGAGAGCTCGACCAGACCGTCGCGCTCGAAGCGGTGCAGCAACCGGGTGATGATCTCGCGCACCGTGCCCAGTTCGTCGGCCAGCGTCTGGTGGGTCACGCGCACCTGCTGGCCGTGGCCGAGCAGGGTGCTGGCCAGCCGGCTGTCGAGGCGCTGGAAGGCCACCGCCTCGATCAGCGCGGTCAGGTCGGCCATGCGCGAGGCGAACAGGCCGAGCACGAAGCCGCGGAACGCCGGATCGGCCATCGCGCTCTGGAAGTCGGGTGGCGCGAGCAGGGTCAGGGTGGTTTCGCCGGTGGTGACGCCGCGCGCGGTCAGCGGCTGGTTGGCAAACAGGCCGGCGGACGACACCAGGCACATCTCGCCGGGCTGCACGCGGTAGAGCTCCAGTTCGCGGCCGTTCGCCCCGCTGCGCGACACGCGCACCTCGCCGCTGAGCACCATGGGAAATCCCTGGCAGGCCTCGTGCTCGCGAAACAGCTGGGTGCCGGCCGGCACCTGCACCAGCTGCAGGCGCGGCAGCAGGTGGTGCAGCGACGCCATGGCGGGGTAAAGCGCCAGCAGGGCGGCGGAGGCGGTGGCGGGCATGGGCCGATTGTAGGGTTCGGGTTGACGACTGGGAGTCGAATGAATGGCGCCAGTTCATTCAAAGAATTTGAATCCTGGCTTCAAGCGCTTTCACCCCTCGCAGGCTGTGGCCTTCCTACACTTCTTCCATGTCCGGATCTTCCTCGCCCGCTTACCATCCCGTCGCACGTGCCTTGCACTGGCTGCTGGCGCTGGCGCTGGTGGGCCTGTTCGGCGTGGGGTTGTACATGGCCGACCTGCCGTTTTCGCCCCAGCGTCTGCAGCTGTACAGCTGGCACAAGTGGGCAGGCGTGTTGGTGCTCACTCTCTCTTCCGTCCGCCTGCTGTGGCGTCTGATGCACCGTCCGCCGGCGCTGCCGGCCCACATCGAACAGGGTATGCCGGTCTGGCAGCGCTGGGCGCACCACGGGACCCATGCCGGTTTGTACGTCCTGTTTTTCGCCACGCCGCTGCTGGGCTGGGCCTACAGTTCGGCCGCGGGCTTTCCCATCGTGCTGTTCGGTCTCTGGCCGCTGCCGGACTTCGTGCCGGTGAGCGAAACCCTGGCCGATGCGCTCAAGCCCCTGCACAGGCTGTCGGCCTTTGCCATGGCGGCGCTGGTGCTGTTGCACGTGGCCGGTGCCCTCAAGCACCACTTCATTGACCGCGACGGCTTGCTGGCCCGCATGGGCGTGGGCCGCGGTTGATCTTTTTCAGGAGTCCTCTCATGAACAACCTTTTTCTGTCCCTGTCCCTGTCCTGGTCGCTGCCGCCTTGGCTCCGCTGGCTGCCCAGGCCCAGCAGCAGATCGTGCCCGCCCAGAGCGAGATCGCGTTCACCAGCCGCCAGATGGGTGTGCCGGTGGACGGCAGGTTCAAGAGCTTCAGCGCCCAAGTGGCGTTTGATCCGGCCAAGCTCGCCACGAGCAAGATCGCCTTCACTGTGGACACGGGCAGTGCCGACATCAGCCGCGAGGCCAATGCCGAACTGGTCAAGCCCCTGTGGTTCAACGTGGCCGCCTTTCCCAAAGCCACGTTCCAGTCCAGCACCATCAAGCGCATCGATGCGACGAAGTTCGAGGTTGCCGGCAAGCTGAGCATCAAAGGTGTGAGCAGCGACGTGGTCGTGCCTGTCACGCTGGTGCAGAACGGTGCCGCCACCACCGCCAGCGGCGCTTTTCCGATCAAGCGCCTGTCCTTCCGCATCGGCGAGAAGGAATGGGCCGACACCTCGATGGTGGCCGACGAAGTGCAAGTGAAGTTCAAGATCGCCCTCACCGGCGTGCCCAAGCTGTGATCCGTTCCGTTTTCTTTTTCATCCACCCGAACTGAGGAGTTCAACCATGCGCAAATCCCTGTCCCTGCTGGCCGCTGCGGCCACCCTGTCCACCGGCGCCTTTGCCGCCGACTACGCGATCGACCCGACGCACACCTTCGCCACCTTCGAGATCGGGCACTTCGGCGCCAGCGTCAACCGCGGCCGTTTCGACAAGAAGGAAGGCAAGATCAGCTTCGACAAGGCGGCCAAGACCGGCAGCGTGGACATCAGCTTCGACGTGGCCTCGGTGAACACCGGCACGCCCAAGTTCGACGCGCACCTGCAGAGCGCAGACATCCTGAACGCCGAGAAATTCCCCAAGGCGCGTTTCGTGTCCACCCAGTTCCAGTTCAACGGCGACAAGGTCAGCGCCGTCCAGGGCAACCTGACGCTGCTGGGCAAGACCCAGCCCGTGACCTTGAAAGCCAACCAGTTCGCCTGCTACGAGAGCCCCATGCTCAAGCGCGAAGTCTGCGGCGGCGACTTTGAAGCCACCATCGACCGCACCGCCTTCGGCGTGAACTACGGCGTGGACTGGGGCTTCCCGAAGAACGTGCGCCTGGTGGTGCAGGTGGAAGGCGTGAAGCAGTAAGCCCCCTGCGCCGCTTGGCGGCTTCCCCCCGGAGGGGGGACCACGCCCTTGGACCGGCGGAGCCGGATCCTTGGCGTGTGCTGGATGAATGCACGCGCCTCCGGAGAGGCTTGCTTCACTTTGTCATTTTTAAAGGCCCGCAAGTGCGGGCCTTTTCATGGGCGTGTGGCTTGTTCCAGGCGCTCCAGGAAATGCAGTGCGTGTTCGCGTGTGTCGCCGCACATCTCGGCACTGGGCGGCAGCGAACCGCACACCGCGGGCCGCTCGGGCCGGCCGAACAGGCGGCAGCGCAGCGCCTCGTCCAGGTGCGGGCAAGGCACGTTCGCCGGTTTTCCGTGGGGCAGGCCGGGGAGCGGGCTGCTGATGGACGGAGCGATACAGCAGGCGGCGCAGCCCGGGCGGCAGTTCATCTCTGGAACTGTCGGGCAGCCCAGAGCACCTGTTCCACCACGGCGTGAGCCTGGGTGCGGCTGGCCTCCACGGACAGCTGACCATCGGGGTCGAACGCTTCGTGCGCCTTGGCCAGGGCGAACTGGCGCGGCGCCACCCAGCACTGCAGGTTCATCAGCAGCGGTGTCAGGTGGGACAGGCTGCGCAGGCCGCCCAGTGCGCCGGGCGAAGCTGAGAGCAAGCCCACCACCTTGCCGGCGAATGGCTTGCTGCCACTGGCCCAGAGCGGGTCGCCCTTGACGGGGCTGGACACCCAGTCGATGGTGTTCTTCAGCAGGGCGGTGTAGCTGCCGTTGTACTCGGGCGAGCAGATCAGCCAGGCCGGGTGCGCGTGGAAGATTTCCTTCAAGCGGACCACGTCGGCCGGTGTGCCTGTGGCTTCCAGGTCGGCGTTGTAGAGGGGCACGTCGAAGTCGGCCAGTTCGAGCCGGGTGACCTGGGCACCTTCGGCGGCGGCGATGTCGGCGACGGCGCCCGCCAGTTGGCGGTTCCATGACTGGGCGCGTGTGCTGCCCGCGAAAACGAGGAGGGGGATGGGTGTGGTCATCTGTTCATTGTGGCCCATGAACCGGTGCGTCATTGCGGGCCGGTCTCACGTCACGGGGGCTCGCGTGGGACAATTGCGGGTTGTTCGCCGCGCCATGGCAGGCCGCTGGCGGCAGGTGTTTCACGTGAAACACCGCATTCCCGCATTGTCGGGCACCGCTCCCTGGGCGGGCCTCTGGAGCATTCGCCATGTTGTACCCACAGGAATTTGACGTCATCGTCGTCGGCGGCGGCCACGCCGGCACCGAGGCCGCGCTCGCCGCCGCGCGCATGGGCTGCGCCACGCTGCTGCTCACGCACAACATCGAGACGCTGGGCCAGATGAGCTGCAACCCGAGCATCGGCGGTATCGGCAAGGGACACCTGGTGAAAGAGGTGGATGCGCTGGGCGGCGCCATGGCGCTGGCCACGGACGAAGGCGGCATCCAGTTCCGCATCCTGAACAGCAGCAAGGGCCCGGCCGTGCGTGCCACGCGCGCCCAGGCCGACCGCATTCTCTACAAGGCCGCCATCCGCCGCATGCTGGAGAACCAGCCGAACCTCTGGCTGTTCCAGCAGGCGGTGGACGACCTGATGGTGGACGGCGACCGGGTGGTCGGCGCCGTCACGCAGGTCGGCATCAAATTCCGCAGCCGCACGGTGGTGCTGACGGCGGGCACTTTCCTGGATGGCAAGATCCACGTCGGCCTGAACAACTACGCGGCCGGCCGTGCGGGCGATCCGCCGGCGGTCAGCCTGTCGGCACGGTTGAAGGAGCTCAAGCTGCCGCAGGGTCGTCTGAAGACCGGCACGCCGCCGCGGCTCGATGGCCGCAGCATCGACTATGCCAAGTGCCAGGAGCAGCCCGGCGACGGCGTGCCCGGCGGCATGAACCCGGACCAGCCGGTGCCGGTGTTCAGTTTCATGGGGCAATCGGTTGCGCACCCCAGGCAGGTGCCGTGCTGGATCACCCACACCAACCTGCGCACGCACGAGATCATCCGCAGCGGTTTTGACCGCAGCCCCATGTTCACCGGCAAGATCGAGGGCGTGGGCCCGCGCTACTGCCCGAGCGTGGAAGACAAGATCAACCGCTTTGCCGACAAGGACAGCCACCAGATCTTCCTGGAGCCCGAGGGCCTGACCACGCACGAGGTCTACCCCAACGGCATCTCCACCAGCCTGCCGTTCGACATCCAGTACGCGCTGGTGCGCAGCATGCCGGGGCTGGAAAACGCGCACATCCTGCGCCCGGGATACGCCATCGAGTACGACTACTTCGACCCGCGATCCCTCAAGAGCAGTTTCGAGACCAAACAGATCGCTGGCCTGTTCTTCGCCGGACAGATCAACGGCACCACCGGCTACGAAGAGGCCGCCGCTCAGGGCCTGTTCGCCGGGCTGAATGCCGCGCTGCAGGTGAAGGGCGAAGCGCCCTGGCTGCCCGGGCGCGACGAGGCCTACCTGGGCGTGCTGGTGGACGATCTGGTGACGCAGGGCGTGACCGAGCCCTACCGCATGTTCACCAGCCGGGCCGAGTTCCGCCTGCAGCTGCGTGAAGACAACGCCGACATGCGCCTGACCGAAGCCGGGCGCCAGATGGGCCTGGTGGACGACGCGCGCTGGGAGGCTTTCAGCCGCAAGCGCGACGTGGTGGCGCGGGAGACCGAGCGCCTCAAGTCCACCTGGGTGAACCCGCGCAACTTGCCGGCGGCGGAGAGCGAGCGGGTGCTGGGCAAGGCGATCGAACACGAGCACAACCTGTTCGACCTGCTGCGCCGGCCGGCCGTCGGCTACGCCGACCTGGTGGGCATGGATGCGGGCAAATACGTGAACCCCGATGTTTCACGTGAAACGCTGGGCGATCTGCTGCAGCCGGTGGTGGAGCAGGTGGAGATCGCCGCCAAGTACTCGGGCTACATCGACCGCCAGAAACACGAGGTGGAGCGGGCATCGCACTACGAAGGCCTGAAGCTGCCGGCCGATCTGGACTACCTGCAGGTCGCGGCGCTCTCGTTCGAGGCGCGGCAGAAGCTGGCGAAGCACCGGCCCGAAACGCTGGGCCAGGCCTCGCGCATCTCGGGCATCACCCCGGCCAGTATCTCCTTGTTGTTGATCCACCTGAAGAAGGGCGGCTTCAAGGGCTTTGCCACGGTGGCGGTGGAAGGCGCCACCGTATGAGCCGGGACGTGTTGATCGCCGGGTTGCAGGCACTCGGTTTGAGCCTGAGCGACGAGCAGGTGAGCCGTTTGCTGGACTACCTGGCCTTGCTGCAGAAGTGGAACAAGGTCTACAACCTGACCGCCGTGCGCCTGCCCGAAGAGATGGTGACGCACCACCTGCTGGACAGCCTGGCGGCTGTTCCACCGCTGCTGCGCCAGACCGGTGGGCAGCCGATCCGGTTGCTGGACGTGGGTTCGGGTGGCGGTCTGCCCGGCGTGGTGATCGCCATCACCTGCCCGCAGATCGAGGTGAGCTGTGTGGACACGGTGGGCAAGAAGGCGGCGTTCATCCAGCACGCGGCGGCTGGGCTGAAACTGCCGAACCTGCGCGGCATCCATGCGCGGGTGGAAAGCCTGAAAGCGGAGGAGGGTGGCGGCTTCGACGTGGTCTGCTCCCGCGCCTTTGCCTCGCTGGCGGACTTCACCCACTGGTCGCGTTCGGCGCTGAAGCCGGATGCGCTGTGGATGGCCATGAAAGGCAAACACCCGGCGGACGAGATCGCTGCACTGCCCGCTTCGGTGTCGGTGTTTCACGTGGAACAGTTGGTGGTGCCGGGGCTGGATGCCGAGCGTTGCATCGTCTGGCTTCGGCCTACTGACTGAGCTCGCTGCGTTTCGTTCGTTGACCTCGCGCCAGGCCGGTGCCGACATGCGCGTTCTCCGGCCCACGCTCGCGGGCGAGCGGTCCGGTCCGCTGAGGTCTCTTCGTCAACGCCGCTATCGTTGGCCCACTCTGTGGCAACCGCGAATGGGGCCTGTGCCCGCGCACATCGACACCGTCCTGTGGGCAGTGAAGCTGGCGCACCGCTGGCGTTCTCTTGGGTGTGCCGTCGTATCGGTGGAGGGGGCTGTGGCGTGTGGATGGGTGGTGGGACGATTCGCGGTTGCCTCAGAGCAAGCGGTTCCGCCCGGTGTTGGCGGGGTGAGGGCGGCGCACAGGCCCGGTTGCCCGCGAGCGGGACAGAGCCCAGCCACGCGACGCAGCCCCCTCAGAAGCAGCGGATGAGTGAAAACAAACGCCACGAAAACCAGAATGCTGGTCGAAGAAAAACAGCGCTCACGTAAACTCCCCTTTTCATCCGCAGAGAAAGCCCACCATGTTCGGCATTGCTGACTACGGCGCGTTCGTCGCCGCCATCGTCCTGTTCCTGGCCATTCCCGGCCCGGGCAACCTCGCGCTCATCACCTCCACCAGCAAGGGCGGCATCCGTGGCGGGCTGGCGGCCACCTTCGGCGTGATCGCGGGCGATCAGGTGCTCATGTGGGCGGCCGTGGCCGGCGTGGCCACCTTGCTCGCCACCTACCCGGCCGCTTTCAGTGCCGTCCAGTGGCTCGGTGCCGCCTACCTGGCCTGGCTGGGCTTCAAGATGCTCACCGCCAAACCCGGCGACAAACCGGTGCTCAACATCCGCCCGCGCCAGTATTTCCAGCAGGCGCTCACCATCACCCTGCTCAACCCCAAGGCCATCGTGTTCTACATGGCCTTCTTCCCCTTGTTCGTCGATCCGGCCCGCCACCAGGGACTGCTCACCTTCGGCGCCATGGCCATCACCGTCGCGGTCCTGACCTTTCTCTACGGCCTGACCGCCGTGCTGCTCACCCACTTTCTGGCCGAGCGCATGCGCGCCAACCCGGTCATCGGGCGCACGCTGGAAAAGCTCGCCGGCGTCTTCCTCATCGGCTTCGGCATCAAGCTGGCCATCTCCAAATAAGCACCGGGACCCCAGATGGCGAAGATATTCTGCGTGGCCAATCAGAAGGGTGGCGTCGGTAAGACCACCACCACCGTCAACCTCGCGGCCGGCCTGGCCCAGGTGGGGCAGCGTGTGCTGATGGTGGATCTGGACCCGCAGGGCAACGCCACCATGGGTTCCGGTGTGGACAAGCGCAGCATGGCGCTCTCGGTGTACGACGTGCTGCTGGAGTCGGCCTCGGTGGCCGAGGCGGCGGTCCAGTCCGAGAAGTGCGGCTACACCGTGCTCGGCGCCAACCGCGAGCTGGCCGGTGCCGAGGTGGAGCTCGTGGACGTGGAGCGGCGCGAAAAACGTCTGAAGACCGCCCTCGCCGCGGTCGAGGCCGACTACGATTTTGTGCTGATCGACTGCCCGCCGAGCCTCTCCATGCTCACGCTGAACGGCCTGTGTGCCGCGCACGGCGTGATCGTGCCCATGCAGTGCGAGTACTTCGCGCTCGAAGGACTGACCGACCTGGTCAACACCATCAAGCAGGTGCACGCCAACCTCAATCCCGACCTGCAGATCATCGGCCTGCTGCGCGTCATGTTCGACCCCCGCATCACCCTGCAGCAGCAGGTGAGCGACCAGCTCAAGGCCCACTTTGGCGACAAGGTGTTCGACACCGTGATCCCTCGCAACGTGCGCCTGGCCGAAGCGCCCAGCTACGGCCTGCCCGGCGTGGTGTTTGATCCATCCGCGCGCGGCAGCCAGGCCTTCGTGGCCTTCGCCACCGAAATGGTCACGCGCCTCGGCCAGCGCTGAGTGGCGCCTTGTTTCACGTGAAACCTGAGAACGTCCTCCTCCTGCCCGGCTGGCAGAACAGCGGGCCCGGCCATTGGCAGAGCCGCTGGGAAGCCCAACACGGATACCGTCGGGTGGACCAGCACGACTGGATGACTCCGCGCCGCGGCGACTGGATCGCGCGGCTGGAGGACGTGATCCTCGGCACCGACGGGCCGGTGGTGCTGATCGCCCACAGCCTGGGCTGCATCCTCACCGCCGCCTGGGCGCAGGTCTCGCGCAGCACGCACCGCGTGCAGGGCGCGCTGCTGGTCGCTCCCGGCGACGCCGAGCGGGAAGAGATGCGCCCGTTGCTGCCCAGCTGGTCACCCATCGTGCGCCAGCGCCTGCCGTTTCCCAGCATCCTGGTCGGCAGCCGCAACGACCCCTACTGCACCTTCGAGCGCGCGCAGGGCCTAGCCAGCGACTGGGGCTCGCGCTTCATCGACCTCGGTGAGCGCGGCCACATCAACGCCGAATCCGGCCTGGGCGACTGGCACGAGGGCCGGGCCCTGCTTCAAGAACTGACTGACAAGAAAGACTGACCATGGTCACCAAAAAACCCAAAGGCCTCGGCCGCGGACTTGAAGCGCTGCTGGGGCCCAAGGTGGCGGAAGCCGCTTCGCCCGAGGCGCAGGAAACCGGGCGCAACCAGACGCCCACGAACCTGCCGCTGACCGAACTGGTACCGGGCGTCTATCAGCCGCGCACGCGCATGGACGAGGGCGCGCTCTACGAGCTGGCCGAGTCGATCAAGGCGCAGGGCATCATGCAGCCCATCCTGGTGCGCCAGCTGACCGATGGTCCGAACGCCGGCAAGTACGAAATCATCGCCGGCGAGCGGCGCTTCCGCGCCTCCCGGCTGGCCGGGCTGGACAGCGTGCCGGTGCTGGTGCGCGACGTGCCCAACGAGGCAGCCGCCGCCATGGCGCTGATCGAGAACATCCAGCGCGAAGACCTGAATCCGCTGGAGGAAGCCCAGGGATTGCAACGTCTGGTGAAGGAGTTTGGGCTCACTCACGAGCAGGCGGCGCAGGCCGTGGGCCGTTCGCGCAGCGCGGCCAGCAACCTGCTGCGCCTGCTGCAACTGGCGGAGCCGGTGCAGACCATGCTGATGGCGGGCGACCTGGACATGGGCCATGCGCGTGCGCTGCTGGCGCTGGACAAGGCCACCCAGATCACGGCGGGCAACCAGATCGCGGCCCGGAAAATGTCGGTGCGCGAGGCCGAGAGTCTGGTGAAGAAGCTGGGCGCCGAGTTTGCCCTCGCGCCGCAGAAGCTGAAGAAAGAGAAGTCGCGCGACATCCGGCGCGTCGAGGAAGAGCTGGCCGACCTGCTGACCGCCGATGTCGAGGTGCGGGTGAAGAAGCGCGTGAAACGCCACGGCCGGGTCGAGGAACTGGGCGAGATCGCCATCCAGTTCGGTTCGCTCGATGAACTCAACGGCCTGATCGAGCGGCTGGGCCGCACCGCCAGCCGCTGACGGTTCCCGGCCCCGTGTTGCCACACATCGCCAGGCTCTGGCCGCTGCCGGCCCTGCTGGTCTGGGCCGCCGCGTGGGGCCTGTTTGCGTTCCTGATCCGCCTGGGTCTGGGCACGCTGGCCGCGCTGCTGCTGTCGTCCGGTCTGGCCGTGGCAGGCAGTGTGCTGGCCAGCAGCTGGTGGCGCCGGCTCATCATCGGCCTGGGCTTCCCGCTCTCGCTGGCCCTGAGCGGTGCGGCCACGCTGGCCGCCTGGCACTGGCTGCTGCCGTTGGCCCTTCTGTTGCTCATCTACCCCTTGAACGCCTGGCGCGATGCGCCGCTGTTTCCCACGCCGCGCAACGGGCTGCAAGGCCTGGACCGTCAGGCACCACTGCCGGAGGGGGCGCTGGTGCTGGAAGCTGGCTGCGGGCTCGGCGACGGCCTAAAAGCGCTGCGCCAGGTGTACCCGGCGGCCCGGCTGCACGGTCTGGAGTGGAGTTGGCCGCTGCGCGCCGCCTGCGCCCTGCGTTGTCCCTGGGCGCGCGTGCGCCAGGGCGATATCTGGCGCGCCGACTGGGCGCCTTACCAGATGGTCTACCTGTTCCAGCGGCCCGAGAGCATGGCTCGCGCCGTGGAGAAAGCCGCCGCCGAACTGCAGCCCGGCGCCTGGCTGGTGAGCCTGGAGTTTCCGGCGCCGGACCTGTTGCCGAGCGCGTCGCTCCAGGGCGACCGCGGGCGGCCGGTGTGGGCGTACCAGTCACCTTTTCAGGCAGCCCCGTCGCCGCAGCGTCGCCCATCGCTCTCCTCTGGCGCCCGACAGAAAGCGGCGCGCTGAAAGCAGCGCTTCCATGGCGCGTTGACTGTCAGAGCGCGAAGATCTTGCCCGGGTTCAGGATGTTGTCCGGATCGAGCGCGCGCTTGATGGTCCGCATCATGTTGACCGCGCCGCTGCCGGCCTCGGTCAGCAGGAAGTCCATCTTGTGCAGACCCACACCATGTTCGCCGGTGCAGGTGCCTTCTAGGCTGAGGGCACGGCTCACCAGCTGGTGGTTGAGCTCCTCGGCGACGCGGCGCTGCTCGGGAATCGCCGGGTCGATCAGGTAGCCGAAGTGGAAATTGCCGTCGCCCACGTGGCCGACCAGGAAGTAGGGGATGCCGGAGGCGTCGGCCTCGGCCACCGAGTCGAGCAGGCAGTCGGCCAGGCGGCTGATGGGCACGCAGGTGTCGGTGCTGATGGCGCGGCAGCCCGGCTTGCTCTGGATGGCGGCGAAGTAGGCGTTGTGCCGGGCGGTCCACAGGCGGGTGCGTTCCTCGGGCGTGGTCGCCCACTGGAAGGCATTGCCGCCGAACTCGCTGGCGATCTCCTGTACCGTCTCGGCCTGCTCCTGCACGCTCGCGGGCGAGCCGTGGAACTCCATCAGCAGCATGTGTTCTTCGCGCAGGCCGAGCTTGCTGTGGGCATTCACCATGCGCACGGTGTTGGCATCGATCAGCTCGCAGCGCGCGATCGGCACACCCAGCTGGATGACCTGGATGACGGTGCGCACCGCGGCTTCGATGGTCGGGAAAGAGCAGGTGGCGGCCGAGATGGCCTCGGGCAGCGGGTAGAGCTTGAGCGTGACCTCGGTGATGACGCCGAGCGTGCCCTCGCTGCCCACCATCAGGCGGGTGAGGTCGTAGCCGGCGCTGCTTTTCCTGGCGCGCGTGCCGGTGCGGATGACTTCGCCTTGTGCGGTCACCACTTCCAGCGCCAGCACGTTCTCGCGCATGGTGCCGTAGCGCACGGCGTTGGTGCCGCTGGCGCGGGTGGCCGTCATGCCACCGATGGAGGCGTCGGCACCCGGATCGATCGGGAAGAACAGACCTTCGCTTTTCACCGCGTTGTTCACGCCCATGCGCGTCACGCCGGGCTGCACGGTCACCGTCAGGTCTTCGGCGTTGATCGAGAGCACCTGGTTCATGCGGCTGACGTCGATGCTGATGCCGCCCTGCACCGCCAGCAGGTGGCCTTCGAGCGACGAGCCGACGCCGAACGGGATCACCGGCACCTTGTACAAGGCGGCGAGCTTCACCGCGTCGGCCACGTCTTGCGTGCTCTGGGCAAACACCACCGCCGCGGGTGGCGGCACGTCGTAGACGGATTCATCGCGCCCGTGCTGTTCGCGCACCGCCAGGGCGGTGGAGCACTGGGCACCAAAGCGGCTTTGCAGGGACGACATCAGTTCGGCAGGTACCGGACGCTGCAGCACGTCGGGCATCAAATGGACAAGGTGGGCGGGGGCATTCATGGCAGTCTCCAGGCTGGGCCAAACGCGAAGCGGCCCAGTTTACTGCCAGCACCCCCGCCCGGGTGTCACCGCAGGTCCTGTCACCCGGGATCGCGCCGGGTGGGGGTGGCTTACTGGGCGCGGGGTTTGCCGCCCTTCATGGCAAGCATGAATTCTGCGGCGGAAATGGCGCCGTCCTGGTTGGCGTCGATCTGGGTGAACTGCCCGGAAACCGCGGGCAGTTCCCTGGCTTCTTCGGCACTCAGGGACTTGTCCCCGTTCTTGTCGGCCTGCTGGAACACGGCGCCGATCTCCTGGTCCTGGGGGCTGGTGGCCGGGGTGGCGGTGCTCTGGGCGAACACGCTGCCCGCGGTGCCGAGGGTCAACGCGGCAAACAGCAGCACGCTGCGTTTCTCGAACTCGGCAATGGTGGATCGTTTCTTCATGGTGTCTGGCTCCTTAGAATGAAAGACCCCCGTCCGTTGCGGAACGGGTATATGTATTTCATAGCAGGGAATCCATATGGGCCAATGGTTTTGCCGGCTGTTGCCTGGCTGACAGGATGCTTGCCTGAGACACAAATCCCTGCGTGCTGTTACGCCGTGTGAATCCCGCACAATCCAGACTGTTCCGCATAAATGCGACGAAGGAAATCCATGGGCAACCGACTCACACAAATCGCCACCCGCACCGGTGACGCCGGCACCACCGGCCTGGGCGACAACACCCGGGTGTCCAAAAACAGCCTGCGCGTGCACGCCATGGGCGAGGTGGACGAACTCAACTCGAACATCGGCGTGCTGCTCTGCGAGGAGATGGCGGCCGACGTGCGCACGCTGCTGGTGGAGATCCAGCACCAGCTGTTCAACCTTGGCGGCGAGCTGTCCATTCCCGGCTTCGAGCTGCTCAAGCCCGAGGCGGTGCTCGCGCTGGACGAGGCGCTCGCCACCTACAACGAGCAGCTGCCGCGGCTGCAGGAATTCATCCTGCCCGCGGGCAACCGCGCGGCAGCCCAGGCCCATGTGTGCCGCACGGTGGCGCGCCGCGCCGAGCGCGCCGTGGTGGCGCTGGGCAACGAGGAGGCGATCAAGGAAACGCCGCGCCAGTACCTCAACCGCCTGAGCGACCTGATGTTCGTGCTGGCGCGGGTGCTCAACCGCATGAACGGCGGTGACGACGTCTACTGGAAGAGCGAGCGCATGGCGCAGGGCGGCGACGCATGAACCTGCGCGGCTGGGTCCTGCTGCTGAGCGGCTGGACCGGCGTGGTGGCCGCGTCCGTCCCGCCGCCTGTCCCGCAGAAAGCCGATGCGGGCCAGGTCACCCTGGTCTGCGAGGCGGTGTACCTGCCGGCCCGCTCGGTCTGGGTGCGCACGGTCGGGATCGGCTACGACCAGCGGCGCGTGCGCTCGGTGCTGGTCGACGGTGTGCCGGTCTACAGTTTCTCGGTCCAGGGCACGGTGATCCTCACCGCGCTGGACAACGAGCGCATCCAGATCGACACCGCCAGCCAGACCTGGAGCAGCGACTTCCGCGGTCTGGCCAGCGCGCAGGGCTCCTGCGAACGGGTCGACTGACCCGCCTCGGCGGGTCGGCCCGGCATCAGCCGCCCCAGGAACGGAACGCGCTGACCGCCGCCGACAGGCGGGTCGATTGCTGCTGCAGGCTGACGGCGGCCGCCGCGCTCTGCTCCACCAGGGCGGCATTCTGCTGGGTCGTCTGGTCCAGCTGGTTCACGGCCACCTCCACCTGCGCAATGCCCTGCGCCTGCTCGCGGGTTGCGCTGGCGATCTCGTCGATCAGCCCGCTGACCTTGCCCACCCGGGCCACGATCTCGTTCATGGTCTCGCCGGCCTGCTTGACCAGTGCGCCGCCTTCTTCCACGCCACGCACGCTGTCATCGATCAGGCCCTTGATGTCCTTGGCGGCCGCGGCACTGCGCTGCGCCAGGTTGCGCACCTCGGCGGCCACGACGGCAAAGCCGCGACCCTGCTCGCCGGCCCTGGCCGCTTCCACCGCGGCGTTCAGCGCCAGGATGTTGGTCTGGAAGGCGATGCCGTCGATCAGGGAAATGATGTCCGCGATGCGTTTGCTGCTGGCCTGGATCTGGTCCATGGTGCTGGCCACCCGCGAGAACTCCTGGCGCCCGCCATCCGCGGAATCGCTGGCCTGGCGGGCCAGCGATTCTGCCTGCCGCGCGCGGTCGGCGTTGTTGGTGACGGTGCTGGTCATCTCGGCCATGCTGGCCGCGGTCTGTTCGAGGCTGGCCGCCGACTGCTCGGTGCGGGCGCTCAGGTCGGCATTGCCCTGGGCGATTTCCTGGCTGGCGGTGCTGACACCTTCCACCTGCTCCGACACGTCGTCCAGCAGCGAGCGCAGGTTCAGTCCGGCCTGGTTGATGGCCCGGGCCAGCAGGCCGACGTCGTCCACACGGTTGAGGGCGGGCATTTCCACCGACTGACCGGCGGCGATCAGTTCGGCGCTGGCCAGCATGTCCTTCAGCGGGCGCGTGACCTGGCCCTCGATCCACCAGCTCGCGGCCAGGGCCAACACCGGCATCACCGCGGCGATGGCCCAGTGGGCACCGGCCAGCCACACCGCCGCCAGGGTGCCGAGCAGCGCCATGCCGAAAACGCCCAGGCGCACGCGCCAGCGGGTTGGCAGCAGTTGCAGCAGGGAGGTCCACTTCAGCCAGCCGGTGCGCACGACCAGCCCTTTGTGGAACGCATGCGAGCCGGCCCGTCCTTCCCGGAAACGCTGGTACAGCTTCTCGGTGGCCGCGATTTCACCGCGCTCGGGCTTCGTCCGCACCGACATGTAGCCCACGGTCGAGCCGTTGCGCTTCACCGGGGTGGCGTTCGCCCGCACCCAGTAGTGATCGCCGTTCTTGCGCCGGTTCTTGACCAGCGCGGTCCAGGACTGCCCCGCCTTCAGCGTGGCCCACATGTCGGCAAAGGCTTCGGGTGGCATGTCCGGGTGCCGCACCAGGTTGTGGGGCTGCCCCATCAGCTCGTCCTTGTCGAATCCGCTGACCTGGATGAAGGCCGCGTTGGCATAGGTCAGGTGGCTGTGCGGGTCGGTGGACGACATCAGGGTCATGCCCGCGTCGATCTGGTACTCGCGCTGGGTCACCGGCAGATTGTTTCGCATGAAAAGTCCTTTTTTTGCTTTCAAACAGGCCATTCGCCGCGTGCTTCCCCCTGGCAGAGCGGGAGCGTGGTGCGGCCACTCCTCAACGCGCGTGACCTCTCACCTGGCCGACACGCGCCCTCGGATGACTGACCGAAGGCGTTTGAGAAACCGGGCAAAGGCGCGATTTCGTTTGTCCTAGACAATCATCAATCCGGAGTATCGGCACACAGGCACCGGCCTGAAGCCCTAAAAAGCACTATTTTTGGGCCCTTGTCACCCGTCTTGCGGTACCGCCAACGGGTGCAATGCCCAGCTTCATCACAAGGCCATGACCAGATGGGTCCGGGGCGGTGGAGCATGCCCTGGCGGATGGCGGCGAACGCCCGTCGCAGAGGGGGGATGGCACGACCCTCCCGGGCTGCCCTGTTCAGGGTTTCACGTAGGGCAGCACGGTACCGCCATCGGGTGCTTCGGCCATGCTCCTTTCGCGCGCAAAGACGCTTTCCATCTGTCCCTTGGCCGAGCGGTACTGCTGGGGCCACATCACCTCGGTGAAACCGATCTTGGCTGCCTCGGTCAGCGTCCAGGCCGGGTTGGCCAAGTGCGGACGCGCCACGGCGCACAGGTCGGCACGGCCGGCGGCGATGATGCTGTTGACGTGATCGGCTTCGCTGATCGCACCCACGGCGATGGTGGCAATACCCGCTTCCTGGCGCACGCGGTCGGCGAACGGGGTCTGGAACATGCGGCCGAACACCGGTTTTTCCTGTTTGCTGACCTGGCCCGACGAGCAGTCGATCAGGTCGGCCCCGGCGGCCTTGAAGGCCGCCGCGATCTGCACCGCGTCCGCGGGTGTGATGCCGCCATCCACCCAGTCGTGCGCCGAGATGCGCACCGACATCGGCAGCTGCGCCGGCCAGGCCGCGCGCACGGCGGCAAACACCTCCAGCGGGTAGCGCAGGCGGTTGGCCAGCGATCCGCCATAGCCGTCGCTGCGCTGGTTGGTCAGCGGCGAGATGAAGGTGGACAGCAGGTAGCCGTGCGCACAGTGCAGTTCCAGCCAGTCGAAGCCGGCCTGGGCCGCACGACGGGTGGTGGCCACGAAGTCCGCGGTCACGCGGTCCATGTCGGCCCGGGTCATCTCGCGGGCAATCTGGCTTTCGCCGGGCAGGTACTGCTGGGGCGAGGCGGCGATCAGCGGCCAGTTGGCTTCGGAGCTGCCGTCCGGCAGCGGCTTGTCGATGCCGTCCCAGGCGCGCCGGGTCGAGCCCTTGGGGCCGGCGTGGCCGATCTGCAGGGCGATCTTCGCGTCACTGTTGGCATGCACCCAGTCGGTGATGCGCTTCCAGGCGCTGGCTTGTGGCTCGTTCCACAGGCCGGGGCAGCCCGGGGTGATGCGTGCGTCGGGGCTGACGCAGGTCATCTCGGCGAACACCATGGCCGCGCCGCCCATGGCCCGTGCCCCCAGGTGCACCAGGTGGTAGTCACCCGGCACACCGTCGACCGCGCTGTACTGCGCCATGGGTGAGACCACCACGCGGTTCTTCAGCGTGACCGAGCGTGCGGTGAACGGCGTGAACATGGGCGGCACCGCGGGCAGGGCCGGGTCGCGCTGCAGGCCGGCGCGGGTGGCAAACCAGCGCTCGTAGCCTTCCAGCCAGGTTTTGTCGCGCATCCGCAGGTTCTCGTGGCTGATGCGCTGGCTGCGCGTGAGCATGGAGTACATGAACTGCTCGGGTTCGAGCTGGTCGCAGTAGCGCTCGCCACACACCTCGAACCACTCCATCGCGTTCCAGGCCGCGTTCTGCAGCCGCAGCACGTCGATGGCACGCACCGCCTGGTAGCGCGCCAGCACCTCGGGGATGTGCTCGCGGGTGTCGCCTGCGATCTGGAACTGGCGTGCCAGCTCCATCGCGTCCTCGATCGCCAGCTTGGTGCCCGAGCCGATGGCGAAGTGGGCGGTGTGCACCGCGTCGCCCATCAGCACCACGTGGCTGCCGTTGGTATTCTGGAGCGACCAGTGCTCGCACTTCACACGCTGGAAATTGAGCCAGGCCGAGCCGCGCAGGTGGCGCGCGTTCGTCATGAGCTTGTGACCCTGCAGCGTGCCGGCAAACAGCTGTTCGCAGAAGGCGATGGACGCCTCCTGGTCGGCCTGGTCCAGGCCGTGGGCCAGCCAGACGTGTTCCGGGCACTCGACGATGAAGGTGGTCGTGTGCTCGTCGAACTTGTAGATGTGGGCCTGGAACCAGCCGTGTTCGGTCTTCTGGAAATCGAAGGTGAAGGCGTCATAGAGCCGGTTCGTGCCGAGCCAGATGTAGCGGTTGGGGCGCACGACGATGTCGGGCTGGAACACCGGCTCGTAGCGCGTGCGGATGCGCGAGTTGATGCCGTCGCTGGCGATGATGAGGTCGGCGTCCGGATAGGCCAGGTCGGACTCGGCGTCGGTCTCGAACACCAGCTTCACGTCCAGCTGCTCGCAGCGCGCCTGCAGGATGTTGAGCAGCTTCTTGCGCCCGATGCCCACGAAGCCGTGCCCGCCGGAGCGGATCGTGCGCCCCTTGAACAGCAGCTCGATGTCGTCCCAGTGGTTGAAGGCGCGCTGGATCTCGTCGGCCGTCTCAATGTCCCAGGCGCGCATGTTCTCCATGGTGGCGTCGGAAAACACCACGCCCCAGCCGAAGGTGTCGTAGGCCTTGTTGCGCTCGACCACGGTCACGTCGTGTGCCGGGTTGATCTTCTTCATCAGCAGTCCGAAATACAGCCCGGCCGGACCACCACCAATGCAGACAATCTTCATGTGGACACCTCTTTGTGTGGATGGAAAACGCCCGGTCGCCCGGTCTGCCGCTGCCGACCGTCTGCCACTCGGCACCCAGCCGTTTCATTTTTGAATAGTTCACACCTAAAGTAAACAGCGGAAAACCCTGATACGGCCAACCGGTGGGGTGGCCTGGAGGCTGTCCTGTCAGGGGCTGCGAACCCCGGACGGACCGGGGTGTCGGGGTCCTGCGCCGCGCAGAAAAAAGCCCGGCCACCGGGCGGGTGGTCGGGCCTCAGGCCGCCGGGCTGCAGGCTTTCAGCGCCGGCGGTTGAGCAGCGCGTGCAGCAGGATCGCGCCGAAAGTGGCGGTACCGATGCCACCAAGCGCGAATTCGCCGAAGCGCAGCGTGTAGTCGCCGGTGCCCAGCACGAGCGTGATGGCGGCCACCAGCAGGTTCTTGTTGTCGGAGAAGTCGACCCGGTTGTCGACCCAGATCTTGGCGCCCGCAATCGCGATCAGGCCGAACACCACGATGGTCACGCCGCCCATGACCGGCAGGGGAATCACCTGGATCAGCGCGCCGAACTTGGGGCTGAAGCCCAGCAGGATCGCCATGCAGCCGGCCACCAGGAAGACAGCGGTGGAATAGATCTTGGTGGCCGCCATGACGCCGATGTTTTCCGCGTAGGTGGTCACACCCGTGCCACCGGCACTGCCGGCCACGATGGTCGCCACGCCGTCGCCCATGAAGGCGCGGCCCATGTAGCGGTCCAGGTTCTTGCCGGTCATGGCGGTCACGGCCTTGATGTGGCCCAGGTTTTCCGCCACCAGGATGATGGCCACCGGCGCGATCAGCAGCATGGCGTTGCCCTGGAAGACCGGTGCACTGAAACCGGGCATGCCGAACCAGGCGGCGTCGAGCAGACCGGAGAGGTCCATGGGTTTGCCGAAGCCCAGGCCGTTGGTGAGCACGGCGTAGATCACGCTCGCGATGATCAGGCCCATGAGGATGAGCAGGCGCTGCAGCATGCCGCTGCTGAACACCGCCACCAGCGCCACGCAGACGAAGGTGATGCCCTGCATCCAGGCGTCGAAGTTCGTGGGCGCCATGTTCTTGATCGGGATGCTGGCCAGGTTCAGGCCGATCACCGCCACCACCGAACCGGTCACGACCGGGGGCATGAAACGCTCGATCCAGCCCGTGCCCACCGCCTGCACGATGGCGCCGATGAGGGTGTAGACGATGCCGCAGGCGATGATGCCGCCGAGCGCGACGCCGATGTTGGCATTCGGTCCCGGTCCGGCGTAGCCGCTGGCCGCGATCACCACGCCGATGAAGGCGAAGCTCGATCCCAGGTAGCTCGGCACCTTGCCGCCGGTCATCACGAAGAAGATCAGCGTGCCGATGCCGCTCATGAGGATGGCGACGTTGGGGTCGAAGCCCATGAGGATGGGGGCGAGCACCGTGGCGCCGAACATGGCGATCAGGTGCTGCATGCCCATGACGGCCGTCTGCGGCCAGGGCAGGCGCTCGTCGGGGCCGATGACGCCGCCGCTGGCGAGGGTGGACGAGGGTTTTTCGGTCCAGCTCAATAGGCCCATGAGGACTCCTGGTGTGGTAGATGAGGGGTTGCGGTGCCGGCGATTGTGCCCTGCACCCCGGCGGTGCGCAGCTTGTGCTGCAGCAAGGCGCGTGCCGCCCGGACGCAGAGGGGACAGAGCCGCCGCGCCATCCTGATGCGCAGCCCAGCCACGGAGCCTGACCAGCGTCAGACGACGCGAAAGAAACGCATCTCCACCCGGTCCGGAAAGCGCGCCCCGGTGCCGATGAACAGGCTCTGCGTCATCCAGGCCAGCGCAGGGTGCGAGACCTCGAAGGTGGGGGCACAGCGGAAATAGATCGCCGCCGGGTCCACCGGCTCGCCGCGCACCAGCTTCGCAATGTCCTCGGCAGAACCGCGGCGCAGCGCACGGTTCTGCACGAACACATGGGCGCCCGGCCACTCCGGATCGTCGAGCTGCAGCAGGTAGCGTGCGTCGAGATCGGCGCAGGTCTCGCTCACGACCAGCTGGAAGTCGGCACCGCCGGGCAGCACGCGCCCGTTGAGGGTCCCGCTGACCGTGCCGCCGGTGATGGGAATGATGCGCCGCCGCCCCCGGCTGTTGAGGCCCGTGATGTCGCCGGCCTCGATCGGCGCGGCGACCCGCACGGTGAGATGGACCACGGGTTCCAGGCTGGGAGCAGGCAGGTGCATGCGCGGGTTATACCAGCAGGGCTGGCCTGTCACCTCGGCAGCGCAGGGTTCAGCGGGGCACTGCTACGCTGCACGGGCTGGAGGCCAGCCGCCTGCCGTGCGCACACACCCAAGAGTCCGACCGATGACCCACACACCGCCACCCCGCATTCCCCAGATCCGCCTGTACCAGAACTGGCTGGCCGAACGCCACGGGCTGCACTTCGACAGCTACGACGCGCTCTGGCGCTGGTCGACCACCGAACTCGACGCCTTCTGGCAAAGCATCTGGGACTATTTCGGCGTCCAGTCCCCCACGCCGCACACGGCGGTGCTCGCGAAGAACGTGATGCCCGGTGCGCAGTGGTTCCCGGGTGCGCAGGTGAACTACGCGCAGCAGGTGTTCCGCCATGTGATGCCCGCCCATGAGGCCGGCTTCAGCGCCATCGTGAGCCGCAACGAGAAGGGTCACCAGGTCGAACTCTCGTGGCCCGATCTGCGGCGCCAGGTCGCATCGCTCGCGCTGCACCTGCAGGCGCAGGGTGTCAAGCCGGGCGACCGCGTGGCCGCCTACCTGCCCAACATCCCCGAGACCATGGTCGCTTTCCTGGCGGTGGTGAGCATCGGCGCGGTGTGGAGCGTGTGCGCGCCCGACATGGGCACGAACGCCGTGCTCGACCGCTTCAAACAGATCGAACCCGTGGTGCTGATCGCCAGCGATGGCGTGACCTACGGCATGAAGGACTTCGACCGCCTCGGTGTCGTGGCCGAACTGCGTGCGGCCCTGCCCACGGTGCGCCATGTGATCCTGCACACCAACCTGGCCGCAGACCCCGCGGCGGTGGACCGCGCGCTGGAAGCCGCCCAGCCTTGCGCCGCCTTCAGCACCGCCACCGCGCGCGGCGACGCCGCCACCGCCGCCTTCGAGCCGCTGTGGCTGCCTTTCGACCACCCGCTGTGGATCGTCTACAGCAGCGGCACCACCGGACTGCCCAAGCCCATCGTGCATGGCCACGGTGGAACCGTGATCGTGGCCATGGCGCTGAAGATCCTGCACAACGACGTGGGTTGCAGCTACGAGCCCAACAGCTGGGGCGAGCGCTACCACTGGTACAGCTCCACCGGCTGGGTGATGTGGAACGCCCAGCTCAGCGGCCTGCTCAACGGCACCACCTGCGTGCTCTACGACGGCAATCCGGGCGGCAGCCGCGACCAGCCCGACTGGACCACGCTCTGGCGCTTCGCGTCCGATCTGCGCGTGACCTTCTTCGGCGCCGGTGCGGCCTTCTTCGCCCACTGCCTGAAGGCGGGTGTGGAACTCTCCACCTGCGGCGATCTGTCGCAGGTGAGGGCATTGGGGACGACCGGTTCGCCGCTGTCGGAAGAGGCGCAGCGCTGGGGGACAGAGCAGTTCCGGCGGCTGGCGCAGGGGCGTGCAAACACCGTTCGGCCTGACGCTGCTGGTGCAGACCCTCAGGGAGACATCTGGTGGTGCAATATTTCTGGAGGGACGGACTTCGCCGGCGCCTTCATCGGCGGCCACCGCGAGCTGCCGCAAACCCCGGGCCGCATGCAGTGCCGGCTCATGGGCTGCGCGGTCGAATCCTGGAACGAGCAGGGCCAGCCCGTGATCGACGAGGTCGGTGAACTGGTCTGCGCCCAACCCATCCCGTCCATGCCGCTGTATTTCGTCGGTGACGTGGAGAACCGGCGCCTGATCGGCAGCTACTTCGACACCTACCCGGCGGGCCACGGCCGCAAGCCCGGCGGTGGAGACCTCGATGCATCGGCTGGCGCTGTCTGGCGCCACGGGGACTGGCTGCGCATCCACCCGGACGGTTCCTGTGTCATCTACGGCCGCTCCGACGCCACCATCAACCGCCACGGCCTGCGCATGGGCACGAGCGAGCTCTACAGCGCCGTCGAGGCCCTGCCCGAAGTGATGGACAGCCTGGTGGTGGACCTCGAGTACCTGGGGCGCGAAAGCTACATGCCGCTGTTCGTGGTGCTGCGCCCGGGGCTGGTGCTCGACGCCGGCCTGAAGGCCCGCATCGTGGACGCGATCAGGACCGCGCTCTCGCCGCGATTCGTGCCCAACGAGATGTTCCAGGTCGACGACATCCCGCGCACGCTCTCGGGCAAGAAGCAGGAACTGCCAATCAAGAAGCTGCTGCTGGGCCACCCGCTGGAGAAGGTGATCAACCGGGAAGCCATGGCCAACCCGGCCTGCCTGGACTGGTACCTGCGTTTTGCGCAGGCGCACCGGGCGGCCAGCGGCGGCCGCGCCGGCTGAGAGCCGGAACCCAGTCACGCGGGCGACTGGAAGCGGGCACGCCACCGGGCTGACCCGCTTCCAGCGGCGTGCCTTCGCCGCTAACGTGCAGTCGGCTCCTTCCGGGGCCGTCCCATCAGCCAGGAGACCCGCATGAACCACCCCACACCCCGTTTCAACCGTCGCCAGGTCCTCACCGCCGCCGCGGCCGTGGCCGCGCCCGCCCTGCTGCCCGCCGGTGCGCTGGCGCAGGACAAATTCCCGTCTCGACCGATCACGCTGATCGCGCCCTGGCCCGCCGGCGGCAGCAGCGACGGCGTGATGCGCGCCTTTGCCGAAAGCGCGGGCAAGGCCCTGGGCACCTCCATCGTCGTGGAGAACAAGCCCGGTGCCGGCGGCACCATGGGCGCGGCCGCCATGGTGAATGCCAGGCCCGACGGCTACACCCTCACGCAGCTGCCGCTGGGCATCTACCGCCTGCCGCACATGCAGGCCATGTCTTTCGACCCGGTGAAGGACCTGACGCACATCGTCTGCCTCACCGGCTACACCTTCGGCATCGCCTGCACGGCGGACGCACCGTTCAAGACGCTCAAGGAGATGGTGGCCTACGCCAAGGCCAACCCCGGCCAGCTCGAATACGGCCACACCGGCACCGGCACCACGCCGCACCTGGCGATCGAAGAGTTCAGCGAGAAAGCCGGCATCCAGCTCAACCCGATCCCGTTCAAGGGCTCGGCCGAAATCATGCAGGCCATCCTCGGTGGGCACATCCGCGTCATGAGCGGCACCACCGAGTTCGCGCCCCATGTGCAGAGCGGCAAGCTGCGCCTGCTCGCCACCCTGGGCCGTCAGCGCAACAAGGCCTTTCCCGACGTGCCCACCGTCAAGGAAAGCGGCTGGGACACCATCACCGAGTCGCCCTTCGGCATCGGCGGCCCCAAAGGCATGGACCCGGCCGTGGTGAAGGTGCTGCACGACGCCTTCAGGAAAACGCTGGAAGACGCCAAGGTGCAGGAGACGCTGGACAAGTTCTTCATGCCCACGGTCTACATGGGCACCGCCGACTACACGGCCTATGCCGAACGCACCTTCAAGGCCGAGAAGGCGACGATCGAGCGGCTGGGGCTTTCGAAGAAAAGCTGAGCCGCTGGCGGGTCGCAGGACCTGCTTGCGGCTCTTCACAGATGGCGTCTTCGGGCGCCTTTTTTCTGGCCTTTCGCTTCAGCGGACCGGGCTACCATGGGCGGCATGAGGACCTCCGCGTGACCACCCTACCCCTGGACGACGAACTCCAGAAGGCCCGCCAGCACCCGGCGCTGCGTGCCATCGTCATTCCGCCCTGTCCAGAACTGCTGGTGCGCCTGCAGGCCGCCACCCGCGAGGGGGAGCCCGACCTGGAGGAGATCGCCCGGATTGCCTCGGCCGACGTGGCCATGTCGGCCGCCCTCATGCGCCTGGCCAGCAGCCCGCTCTACGGGTGGGGGAGCGAGGTGAAGTCGGTCGGACAGGCGCTGACCGTGTTGGGCATCCAGCCGTCGGTGCAGCTGCTGAGCGGCTTTCTGACCCGCAGCGCCTTGCGCACCCATTCCCCCTTGCTGGCGCATTTCTGGGAAAGCTCGGCCCGCCGTGCGCTGGCGTGCGAGCACATCGCGCGGCAGCTCTACACCATGGACGCCGGCCTGGCCTACAGCTTCGGACTGTTCTGCCATGTGGGCCTGCCGGTGATGATGCAGGGGGTTCGCGGTTATGCCGGCACGCTCACCGAGGCCCTGGCGCGCAAGGACCGCAGCTTCATCGCCACCGAAAATGCGGCCCACCGGACCGACCACGCGGTGGTGGGCGCGATCGTGGCGCGCACCTGGCATCTGCCAGCCCGCGTGGCGCAGGCGGTGCGGCTGCACCACGACTTCGGGTGCCTCGGCGACAGCCGCATCGATCCCAGCGTGCGCCACCTGGTGGCCATGGCGCTGGTGGCCGACCATCTGTTGCACCAGCACGAAGAGCCGTCGGCGCAGAAGGAGTGGCTCGAGCATGGGCTTGACTGCCTGCGCCACCTGGACATTGGCGAGGCGGAACTCGATCACTGGATCGACCAGCTGCACCCGGTGTTCGAGGCACACGCGCTGGTCTGACCCGCTCCAGGCGGGCCTGTCTCCACTCAGGCGCGCCGGCTCACCAGCACGATCCCCGCCGCCACGCCCAGCAGCGCCAGCACCAGCTGCAGCGTCAGCGGCTCGCCCAGCAGCACCACACCGAACACCAGCGCGAACAGCGGCGTGAGGAAGGTGAAGGTGCTCATCTGCGTCGCGGGGTAGTGGCGCAGCATCCACATCCAGGCGAGGTAGCTGGCGAAGGCGCCCACGGCGGTCTGCAGAAATATCGAGCCCCAGGCCATGGCCGAGTAGCTGAAGCTCCAGGTCTCGCCCAATGCCAGCGAGAGCAGCGGCGTCACGGCCGCGGTCACGCCGAGCTGGTAGAACAGCGATTTTTCGGCCGCGGCCGTGGCGATCCGGGTGGTGCGGATCGCCAGCGTGGTCAGTCCCCAGAGCATGCCCGCAGCCAGGCCCATGGTGTCGCCGATCCACTGGCCCGGTGCCGAGCCGTGCAGGAAGGCTTCGCTGAAGGCCACGCCCACCGCGGCGAAGGCCAGGCACAGTCCGATCCACTGGATGCGGCGCAGCCGCTCGCTCTTCACGAAGCGCGGCAGCAAGATGGCCACCCAGAACGGGCTGGTGTAGAGGAACACCGTGAGGCGCGAGGCGCTGGTGTGCGTGAGCCCGAGGTAGATGAAGCAGAACTCGCCGGCGAACAGCAGGCCCACCAGCAGGCCGCCCCACAGCGTGCCGTCGCGCCTGAACAGGGGCACGCCGCGGTACTGGCACCAGAGCCAGAGCAGGGCGGTGGCGCCCCACATGCGGATGGAGGCCTGCCACAGCGGCGGGATCTCGCGCGAGGCGAACTTGATCAGGATCTGCTGGAAGCCCCAGAACGCGCAGCAGGCCACCAGCAGGGTGATGGCGAGGGTGTCGAGGTGGGCCTTGCGCTCGGGTGCGGCGGTGATCGATGTCATGGGCAGCGATGGTACGGGTCTTCGTGCCCGCAGCCTGTCGCTGCGGCGCTTGGCGGTCCTGCAGGGGCTGTGGGCCAGCGCGATCAGCGGGCCGGGATCAGGCGCCGCAATTGGTCCTTCAGCCGCTTCACTTCCGGGGCACCCAGTCCGGCGAGCGACCGTGCCTCGTGCGCATGGGCCTGTGCAATCAGCGGCGCCACTTTTTGCTGGCCGGCGGCCGTGATGGCGACCAGCGTGCGGCGCTGGTCGGCGGGGTCGTCGCACATCGAGACCCAGCCTTGCGCCGCCAGCCGTTGCAACAGCTTTGTCACGGTGGGTTGCTGGCTCAGCACCTCCTGCGCCAGGCGGCCCACCGCCATGGGTGGTTGTCCACTCAGCGTCGCCAGCACGCGCCATTCCAGCGAACCCAGTCCGGCCTCGCGCACCACGTCTTCAAAGGCCTTGAACAAGGCGTGGTTGGCCTGTCCCAGCAGGTAGCCCAGGTAGTCGTCGACGAAGCGCGGGCCGCCCGGCGTCGTGGCCTTGCGGCCGGTCCGGGGCGCCGCCACGCTGCGTCCCGGCTGCGGTGTGTGCCCGGTCGAAGGTCGCATGCTCACAGGGGGTGCTCGGTGTAGAACCTGCCGCCATGAAACAGCAGCGGCGATGCCTCGGCGCGGTGGCTGCAACGCTCGACTTCGCCCACGAAGATCACGTGGTCGCCTTCGGCGTACTGGCTGCGGTTGAAGCACTCGAACGAGGCGGCCGCACCGGCGAGCAGCGGCGCACCGCTCACGCCTTCGCTGAACGCCACGCCGGCCCAGCGGTCGGTGCCACGTGCGGCGAACTGCTCGGCCAGCGCCTGCTGGTCGGCCGCGAGCACGTTGATGGCGTAGTGCCGGCCGTTGGAAAACGCGGCCATCGAACCGGCGGCGCGCGCCAGGCTCCAGAGCACCAGCGGCGGGTCCAGCGAAACCGAATTGAACGAATTCGCTGTCAGACCCACCAGCTCACCGGCAGGGGTGCGCGCGGTGACGATGGTCACGCCCGTGGCAAACATGCCCAGCGAGGCACGGAACTCGCGCGGGGAAAAGTCGGGAGGCCGTGCCTGGTGGCCGGCGGAGCGGGCTGGGGACATGCGTGGAATTTATATGAAAATTCATGAATAATGATCTGCCCATCGCGCAAAGTCCACGGAGCGAGCAGGCTTTTTTAGGAGACCCCATGTTGCAGGAGCGGACCGAACCCGCCTGGATCG
>JAABQK010000011.1 GCA_011391495.1 Hydrogenophaga sp. | reverse complement strand
ACGGCCAGGCACAGCTGCGGGCGGATGCGGGCGCCGCCGGGAAACACCGCGTGGCGCATGGCCGCCAGCAGGCGGGGGGGCGCGCTGGGTCGGTGGGCCAGTGTGAGTTCCTGGTTCAGCGCCTGCTGGATGCGTGTCAACATGTCCATGGAGTCCTCGCCGGGTGCCAGGCTGTCATCCACATGCGACAGACCTTGTGTCAATTTAGCATGACACTTAAGAATGTCAAAGGCATTTGACAATTCGGCGTGCGCACTGCGGGTAAACCCCATGCGCTGGCATGGGTCTGGTGTCCGGTGCAGGCGTGTGCCGCCGCAGGGTCGCGGCGGTCGCCTGCTTCAGTCCAGCGGCGGTTGGCCGACCGGCGGGGATGCGTCGCGCACCGCCCCCAAGCCGTAGGGACGTACCAGGTGCAGCACGTGATCGGGCACCATGGTTTTCATGCGCGCCGGGGCTTCGCGACGCAGGTGGACCATGGTCTCCACGGCTTTCATTTCCACCCTCGCTCGGGCGAACTCCAGCCCGCGCGGACCCACGCGCGGCATCAGCCAGCCCACGATGGGCCGCAGCCAGTCGGGCATCTTGCGCAGCGGCAGCCCGCCAGCGGCGCGTTCCACGTTCTTCAGGAAACCGCGCACCGCACCCGCGCGCTGGCCCGCGCTGCCCGGCGCCCGGGTTTTCACCTCGTCGCCCAGCAGCTCTAGCAAAGCCTGACCCTGCGCGTTGCGCACCAGCAGCCACTGCTCGCCCTGGCCACCCATGTAGCCGACGGTGATGTCGGCCAGCACGTTCGTGTAGTCCACGCAGGTGCGGCAGGTCATGGGAAAGAAGTCGGGAGGCAGGGTAGAGAGTGGCAGCTGCAGGAAGGGAATGGTGCGCACCGCGCCGTCTTTCATGCGGATCTCGACGTGGTAGTCGGCCCGGAACTCGAGGTAGCTCACGTCCTGCGGCGAGGGCGAAACGAGAGCCAGGAACTCGTGAAAGCGCTCGGTGGTGGTGTTGTCCGAGCAGGGCGTGCCGATGACGACCAGCTTCTCCAGCCCCTGCTCGGCTTCGAGCTCGGGCTGGATGGCGCGCAGCGCGTAGATCTGGCACGGAATGCCGATCACAGCCAGCCGCTTGTGGCCGAGCTGGAGCGCGGGCTCCACCAGCGCCACCAGCGGTGCGTAGCCCATGCGCATGCCGCGGCAGCGCGCCATGTCTTCGGCGCGGGTCACCAGCACCGGCAGCGGGCGCCAGGGATCGTCCGGGTGGGGTGCCATGGCAATCACCGCGTCCACCTGGCCGCTCAGCAGCAGTTTCTCGGCGATGCGGGTGGTGATGCCGGTCCACTGTGCGCCGCTCAGTGGCTTCGCCAGGCGGGCTTGCAGCATCTGCTGGTAGGGGCCGAAAAACAGCTCGTCGTCGCCCGCCTCGCCGGGGCCGGGCAGGCGGCGCGAGCGCCCGTGCGCCCGCCGCTCGAGCGCCGGATAGTCGGGCTGGATGAACTGGCAGGCCTGTCCGCAGCGCTTGGGGTTGGGGGTGCGCGAGAGGCCGCAGTCGGTGCAGAAACGGCGCGCGGGTGCCTCGGGCAGCCCGGGCGTCCACAGGGGTGCCGGTGGATTGCCCATGGGCGTGCGTTCGCCCTGCGGGCTGGCTGTGGAGCGGCCCGCCGCGAAGCTCATGCACGGGCCTCCGCAGGGGCCTGGTCGTGGTACGCCGACACGATGTGCCCGGCCACCAGAGCGGGCTGTTCTTCATGCGCTAGATGGCCCAGGCCGGGCAGCACGATACAGCGCCCCTGCGCCGCCGGCGACAGTTGAGCCAGCACGCGCTGCGCCTGTTCGGGCGGCACCGTGCGGTCCCGCTCACCCACCAGCAGCAGCAGCGGCACCGCCAGACGAGGCAGGTCCCGGGCAAAGGCGTGCAGGTCCCAGTTGGCCATCATGCCCAGCGCGCCTGCCGCGTGTTCAGGGCTGCTCACCAGACGCTGGTAAAGCGAGGTTCCCTCCTGGCTCAAGGTCGAGCCGGTGCTTTCCAGCAGCCTTTTGAGCACGGCCGGTTCGTTGGCGTGCCAGGCAAACAGGCGGGGCACGAACGGCGCCGAGGCCATGAGCTTGGCCGCAGGTGCAAACAGCTGGCCGGCCAGCCCGCCCAGTGGGAGCAGCGCGGCGTTCAGACCGACCAGCAACCGCGGCGCGATCATTCCCTCCAGACACATCCGGATCGCAACGGCAGCGCCAGCCGAATGGCCCACCACCAGCGCCGGATCGCAACGCACCGTCTGCAGCAGGCCGTGCAGTGCGCGCGCCATGCCGGGCAGCGAGAGCTGCGGCGCGCCCACGCCGCCGGGCGGCATGCCGGTGAACGCGTGGCCGGGCAGGTCCAGCGCGACCACCTGGAAGTGCTGCGCCAGCAGCGGCGCCAGATCGCGCCAGGAATGGGTGGAGGCGCCGGTGCCGTGCAACAGCAGGGCGCAGGGAGCGTCTCCGTTGGGGCCGGCGAAACGCTGCACATGCCAGCGAAGGCCGGCGGCCTGCACAAAGTGGCTGCGGCCGTGGTGCGGCCAGTGCGGGCCGTCGCGCTCCCAGTTGAGCTCGCGGGCCATGGCGTTCAGCGGGGTGGGCGCGACACGAGTTGCACCGCCTGCGACAGGCCTGCGGCCCCGGCGTGCGGCAGTGGAACATAGGCCGCACCCATGCCATCGGCCAGTGCGCGTGCGGCGTCGCTGGGCTGGGGCGATGTGTCGATGAGCAGGGCGGTGAAGCCGGCCTGGCGGAACACGCCGGCGGCGACCAGCGCGTCTTCGGCGGCGCGTGCGCGGCTGCCGGCGCCATCGAGTGCAATGTTGGCGCGGCCGTCGGTCAGCATCACCACGATGGGTGTGTCCCCTTGCCGGGCCAGCTGGCCGGCGAGCTCACCCGCGGCCTCGATGCCCGAGGCCAGCGGTGTGCCGCCGCCGCCGGGCAGGGCGCAGAGGCAGCGCTTGGCGCGCGCCAGCGAGCGGGTGGGTGGCAGCAGCAGCTCGGTGCCGGGTCCGCGAAAGGCCAGCACGGCCACGCGGTCGCGCCGCACATAACACTCGGCCAGCAACAGCTCCACCGCGCCTTTGGCCTCGGCCAGCCGGTGCAGCGCCGCCGAGCCCGAGGCGTCCACCACGAACACGGTGGTGGTGGGGCGGTGCTGGCGAAAGCGCACCACATGAAAGTCTTCGCGCCGCACCTGGATGCGCGCGGGCGAGCCGGTGGCGTTCTGGCGCAGGCGCTGCCAGGGCGCGGCTGCGCGCAGCGTTTCCAGCACGTGCAGGCGTGCGCCCGAGCGCGGTTCACCGCGCCGCGTGCCGACGGGCCGGCCACGGTGCTGGTGTTTCACCGCAGCACCCGAGCGGCCGGCTGCGGCGGCACGCGCCTGGCGCGCCTGTCCGAGTTGCAGCGCGGCGAGCAGACCGGGCGGTATGGCCGCGCGGACGGCCTCCACCAGGCGGTCCTCCAGCGCCTGCGGATCGGCGGGTTGTGTGGCGGCGGATGGGTCTTCGGGCAGGGGTTCGGTGGGGGACGGGTCCGCTGGTGGTGGTTCGGGCCTGGTTGGCTCACTGGCTTCGGGCGAGGCGGGGGGGGCCGGCGTGGCCGCGTCCGGCAGTGGCTCTTGCGCCGGCATCCGGGTGGCGCGCGGCGCGAGCACCAGCCGGGCGGCCAGCGCAGCGTGGCTTTCGTCCACTTCGTCCAAGCCAGCCAGTGCAGCGGCGGCGCGCGCGGCGCGCAGGGCGAGCAGGGATGCACGCAGGGACGCCACGCCCCATACCAGTGCCGCAGCGCAGAGGCTCTCCAGCAGCGCGTCAGGCAGCCGCACCTGGTGCAGCACGGCGCGCGCCTGTTCGATGTCCCGGCGCTGCCAGTCGGTCGCTTCGTCCTCCGGCCCGGCGGGCGCCAGCGCGAGGTGGAAGGCCAGGCGGTCGAGCAGGGTGGCCGGCAGGCGTTCTTCGTCGCTCGCACCTTCGTCCAGCGCCACCAGCGCGAGCCGTGCGGGCCTGCGCTCGCCCAGGCCGTCGCGCTCCAGCACCACCTGCTGGGTATCGAGCACCGCCGCCAGCTGCGAGGCCACGCCGGCCCCGACGCGCTCGGCCATGGCCAGCAACAGCACGCCGCCGTCAGCGCGCGCGAGCAGACCGCGTTGCGCCACCGGTTTGCCGCTGTGCAGGGTGGCGGCCAGATCCAGCCCGCCGAGCAGGGCCGCGTCGGTGGCGTGCAGCGGCACGCGCAGGAGGGGTGCCGACTCGGGCAGGCATTGCCGGAGCAGCGCCAGCCAATGATCGCGCAGCGGGCCAGCCGGTGCGCGCAGCGCCACGCCGCCCAGCGCCACCGGGTCCACCGCGATCAGGGCCGCGGCGAGCGCCGCGTCGGCGCCCAGACTGGGGCGCAGCCCGGGGTTCATGCGCCCATCAGTTCCGCCACGGCGCGCTCCACCCGCACCGTGGAACCGGCGTTGTCCAGCGGGTTGCGGCGCAGGCGGTGGCGCAGGGCGGGGCCGGCCACGCGCTTCAGATGCGCATCGCTCACGCCAGTGTCGCCTTGCAGCGCGGCCATGGCGCGAGCCGCGCGGATGAGGGTGAGGTCACCGCGCAGGCCGTCGGTGCCCAGCGCCATGCACAGCGCGGCGGCTCGCTCGCGGGCCGCGTCGGGGATGGCCACGTCGTGCAGCCGGTTGCGCGCGCCCACCAGCTTGCGGCGGATGCGCTCGTCCTCTTTTTTCCAGCGCTCGTTGAAGGCCGCACGGTCCTGTTCGAATGCGTCGCGGCGGCGCACCACCTCCACCCGTTCGCTCAGGAGTTCGGGCGTCCTGACCTCCACCGACAGGCCAAAGCGGTCCAGCAGCTGTGGGCGCAGTTCGCCTTCTTCGGGGTTGCCGCTGCCCACCAGCACGAAGCGGGCAGGGTGGCGCACCGAGAGACCTTCGCGCTCGACCACGTTTTCGCCCGAGGCGGCGACGTCGATCAGCAGGTCCACCAGATGGTCTTCGAGCAGGTTGACTTCGTCGATGTAGAGAAAACCGCGGTTGGCCTGTGCCAGCAGGCCGGGTTCGAAGGCTTTCACCCCCTGCGAGAGCGCCCGCTCCAGATCGAGCGCACCGACCACGCGGTCTTCGGTGGCGCCCAGCGGCAGGTCAACCACCGGCACGGGGACCCGCTGCGTTCTGGGCGAGCTGCCCGGTACCCGGAGCGTGGCACAGTCGGCACAGCGGCTGGCCGGGTCTGCAGGGTCGCAGCCGTAGCGGCAGCCGATCACGGCCGTCATCTTGGGGAGCAGGGCGGCGAGCGCTCGCACCGCGGTGGACTTGCCGGTGCCGCGGTCGCCCAGAACGAGCACGCCGCCGATGCTGGGGTCGATGGCAGCGATCAGGATCGCCGTCTTCATCTCGTCTTGTCCGACGATTGCCGAGAAGGGAAATGCGTGTGCCATGGGGAATCAGTATGTCACAGGAGCCGGTTTGTGTCGCTTCTGATTGACACCATAGGTTGTGCCGTTTTGACGACGCATGCGGCGCAACGGGTGCGGAAGCGAGCGCTCCGCGGTTTCAGCGCATCCAGACAGCGCGCCACACCAGGCGCAGCACATCGGTCTTGCCCAGCTTGGGTCGCGTCTCCCAGCTGCGGTGATCGATCGCGGCGATGCGGTCCAGGATGAGCAGCCCGCCTTGCACCACCATCCGCAGTTCCCAGCCGGCGCGCCCGGGCACCCGCTGCGCGAGCGGGGCACCGGCGAGCATGCGCTGGCTTGCCTGGCTGCACAGCGTGGCCACCACCGTCTGCATGCGCGCCTGTTGTCCGGCATCGGCGTGGCGGGCGACCTCCGGCGTGAAGTCCTCGTGCCGGAGGCCGTGCTGGGCCAGCAGATCGGTGGGCAGGTAATGGCGCTGGCGTGGCAGGTCGACGCTGATGTCCTGCCAGAAATTGATGAGCTGCAGGGCGCTGCAGATGTCATCGCTCTGCTGCAGCGAGACGCGGTCCTTCACGCCATACAGGTGCAGCAGCAGGCGCCCCACCGGGTTGGCCGACAGGCGGCAGTAGTCCAGCAGTTCGTCGGTGCTGGCGTAGCGGTGCCCGCTGGCGGTGTACCGCACGTCCTGCTCAAAGGCCCGGATGAGGTCGTACAGCAGGGCGCCGGGCAGATGGTGTTGCTGCGCGGCCTCGCGCAGCGGCTCGAAGATGGGGCGCCAGGGACCGGTGACGTTGTCGGTGCTGTCGAGGCAGGCGGTCAGCGCCTGGCGGTAGGCGCTCAGTTCGGCCAGGCGCTGACCGGCGCTGGCCTGGCCCTCGTCGGCGATGTCGTCGGCCGTGCGGGCGAAGTGGTAGATCGCCATGACGGCCGGGCGCAGCGCGGGCGGACACAGGAGCGAGGCCACCGGAAAGTTCTCGTAATGCCCGACGCCGGCGGTCAGGGGCGAGCCAGCAGGCTCGGTGGTGCTGCGTGGGCTGGCGCTGTGGGCTGGGGGCGGCTTGGAGGGCATGGGTGAGGCGGATGGCCCGGATTTGGGTGGATGCGGTGTCAAGCTTGCCAGCTTCGGACTGTCGAGTTCGGCGGATTTGTGCACAGTGCGTCCTGGGCAGGCGCGAGAGTGTCCCCCATTTGCCCTACAATTTTGCTTACTAACCAGTCAGTCATTAAAGAAGCCGCTGCTGTCCGTTGAGGTTCGGCGGCCGTTTCGCGTCACCAGCGCGAGATTTCCACCCCGCAGGCCCCATTCGCCATGAAAACACCCCATTTTCTCCTTGTCACGACCGCCGCGCTGGCGCTGGCCGCCTGCTCGCGCCCCGAGGCGCCTCAGGAACCGATCCGCTCGGTGAAACTGCTCACCGTGAGCACCACGTCCGTGCAGCAGCAACGCGAATACGCCGGCGAGGTGCGCGCACGCATCGAATCGCGGCTGGGCTTCCGTGTGGGCGGCAAACTGCTGCGGCGACCGGCCGAGGTGGGAGAGCGGGTGAAAGCGGGCCAGCTGCTGGCGCAGCTGGATGCCAGCGACCTGGCACTGGCCAGCCAGGCCGCCCAGGCGCAGGTGAGCGCGGCCCAGACCCAGCGGGAACTGGCGGCGGCCGATCTGAAGCGCTTCACCGATCTCAAGGCACAGGGTTTTGTGAGCGGAGCCGAGATCGAACGCCGCCAGGCCACCCTGCAAGCCGCCGAGGCCAGCCTGCGCCAGGCGCGCGCCCAGGGTTCGGTGCAGGGCAACCAGGCGGCCTACGCCCGCCTGCAGGCCGATGGCGCGGGTGTGGTGCTGGCGGTGGATGCCGAGGTGGGCCAGGTGGTGGCCGCTGGCGCGCCGGTGGTGCGCATCGCCCTGGACGGCGCCCGCGACGTGGTGTTCGCCGTGCCGGAAGACCGTCTGTCACAAGTGCGTGTGGGTCAGGCAGCACGGGTGCGTCTGTGGGCCGCGTCCGTGAGCCCGGCCGGTGGCCAGGCCGGAGAGCTCGACGCCGTGGTGCGCGAGGTGGCCGCCAGCGCCGACCCCGCCACCCGGACCTACCAGGTCAAGCTGTCACTGCCCGAGGGCGCAGCGGTGCCGCTGGGTGCGACCGCCTATGTCCGTTTGCCCGCCTTGAGCGGTGCGGTGACTGCCATCAAGCTGCCCACCAGCGCCCTGGTGCGCTCGACCGAAGGCGACCGGACTGGCTCGGCGGTCTGGGTGTTTGACAAGGCCAGCGGCACGGTACAGCCGCGCGCGGTGGTGGTGGCCGGCGCCGAAGGCAATCAGATCGTGATCGGGCAAGGTCTCCAGCCGGGCGAAGAGGTGGTGGCAGCGGGCGTGCACGTGCTGTCGCCCGGCCAGAAGGTCACGCGCTTCGCCGCTGCCGCGACCGAGTGAGGCCCGGCATGCATCCCACTCCTTCACAGGCTGACGAATCCAGGTCCTGGGTGTCGCGTTTCAACCTCTCCCAGTGGGCGCTGGACCACCAGGCCTTCACCCGCTACCTGATGATCGTGCTGATGCTGCTGGGCGTGGCGGCCTATTTCCAGCTCGGCCAGGATGAAGACCCGCCGTTCACCTTCCGCGCCATGGTGGTGCGGGCCTACTGGCCCGGCGCCACGGCGCAGCAGATGGCCGAACAGGTGGCCGACCGGCTGGAGAAGACGCTGCAGGAAGTGCCTTACGCCGACAAGATCCGCAGCTATTCCAAGCCCGGTGAGTCGCTGATCATCTTCCAGATCAAGGACTCTTCGCCTCCGGCCGACGTACCCCAGATCTGGTACACCGCGCGCAAAAAGATTGGAGACATGCGCGGCAGCCTGCCGCAGGGCGTGGTCGGGCCGTTCTACAACGACGAGTTTGGCGACGTCTTCGGTGTCATCTATGCGCTGCAGGGCGAGGGCTTCACGCCGGCCGAACGCAAGGATGTGGCCGATGACGTGCGCCAGCGCCTGCTGCGGGTGAAAGACGTGAACAAGGTCGAGCTGTTCGGCGTGCAGGAAGAAAAGCTGTACATCGAGATCTCGCAGAAGCGCCTGGCGGTGCTGGGCCTGGACATGCAGCAGGTGCTGGCGGCGCTGGGCCAGCAAAACGCGCTGGAATCCGCTGGTGCTGTGCAGGCGCAGCAGGACGTGGTGCAGGTGCGTGTGGCCGGTGCTTTCAATTCGGTGGAGCAGCTGCGCGCCATGCCGATCCGCGCAGCGAATGGCACGCAGATCCGTCTGGGCGACATCGCCCAGATCGGCCTGGGCTATGTGGACCCTGCGCAGGTGGTGGTGCGCCACAACGGCAAGGACAGCATCGCCCTGGGCATCTCCATGGCCAAGGGAGGCGACATCATTGCGCTGGGCAAGGCGCTGAAGACCGCCATGTCCGGCATCGAAGCCTCGCTGCCCGCGGGCATGTCGCTGGTGCAGGTGCAGGACCAGCCGGCAGCGGTGAGCCGCTCGGTCAACGAGTTCGTCAGCGTGCTGATCGAGGCGGTGGTGATCGTGCTGGCGGTGAGCTTCCTGGCACTCGGCCTGCACCGGCGTGAGGGGGGGCGCGGCCTGCGCCGCTACGTGCTGGACATCCGGCCGGGCCTGGTGGTGTTCGTCACCATCCCGCTGGTGCTGGCCATCACCTTTCTGGTCATGCGCTACTGGGGCATCGGCCTGCACAAGATTTCGCTGGGCTCCCTCATCATCGCGCTCGGCCTGCTGGTGGACGACGCCATCATCGCGGTGGAGATGATGGTGCGCAAGCTGGAAGAGGGCTACACGATGATGAAGGCTGCCACCTTCACCTGGGATGCCACGGCCATGCCGATGCTCACCGGCACGCTGATCACCGCCACGGGTTTCCTGCCCATCGGCATGGCGAATTCGACTGTGGGCGAGTACACGTTTGCGATCTTTGGCGTCACGGCCGCTGCGCTGGTCATTTCGTGGGTGGTGGCGGTGATGTTTGTCCCTTACCTGGGCGTGAAGCTGCTCAAGGTCAAACCGCACCTGGGCCCGGCGCAGGAGGTGTTTGACGGTCCGTTCTATGTGCGTTTTCGCGCGCTGGTGAACTGGTGTGTGCAGCACCGCTGGATCACGATCGGCCTGACGATCGGCACTTTTGTACTCGGCATGGCGGGCATGGGCCAGGTTCAGCAGCAGTTTTTTCCAGATTCGAGCCGGCCGGAGATCATGGTGGACGTGTGGTTGCCCGAGGGCAGCAGCATCGCCGCCAACGACGAAGTCACCCGCCGCGTGGAAGCGCGTCTCGCGAAAGAGCCTGGCGTCGTCAGCGTCAGCAGCTGGGTGGGCTCGGGCGTGCCGCGCTTCTACTTGCCCATCGACCAGATCTTTCCCCAGACCAACGTGTCGCAGTTGATCGTGATGCCCCAGGACCTGAAGACCCGCGAGGTCCTGCGCAAACAGCTGCCGGCCCTGCTGGCGAGCGAGTTTCCCGAGGTGCGGGGCCGCGTGAAGCTGCTGGCCAACGGACCGCCGGTGCCCTACCCGGTGCAGTTCCGCGTGGTCGGCGCCGACCCGATGGTGCTGCGTGGTCTGGCCGACGAGGTGAAGGCGGCGATGCGCCAGAGCCCCAGCATGCGCGGCGTGAACGACAACTGGAACGAGTCGGTCAAGGCACTTCGGCTGGAGGTGGACCAGGCCAAGGCGCGCGCGCTGGGGGTGTCCAGTCAATCGATCGCGCAGGCCTCGCGCACCCTCCTGACGGGCAGCACCATCGGCCAGTACCGGGATGGCGACAAGCTGATCGACATCGTGCTGCGCCAGCCACTGAGCGAGCGCGATGCCCTCTCCAGCCTGTCCGATGCCTATCTGCCCACGGCCAGCGGCAAGAGCATTCCACTGTTGCAGATCGCCCGGCCGGTGCTCGGATGGGAGCCTGGCGTGATGTGGCGCGAGAACCGTGAATACGCCATCACGGTGCAGGGTGATGTGGTTGAAGGCCTGCAGGGCGCCACCGTCACCGGTGAGTTGTTGCCGACCATGAAGCAGATCAGCGCGGGCTGGGCCGAACGGGGACTGAATGGCTACCGGGTCGACGTGGCCGGCGCTGTGGAAGAGAGCAGCAAGGGCTCGTCGTCCATCGCGGCCGGCCTGCCGCTCATGCTGTTCGTTACGTTCACGCTGCTGATGCTGCAGCTCCAGAGTTTCAGTCGCTCGCTGCTGGTGTTCCTGACCGGACCGCTGGGCATGGCGGGTGTGGCGGCATCGCTGCTGTTGCTGAACCGGCCGTTCGGTTTTGTGGCGCTGCTGGGGGTGATTGCCCTCATGGGCATGATCCAGCGCAACTCGGTGATCCTGATCGACCAGATCGAGCAGGACCGCGAACGGGGTGTGCCGGCCTGGGACGCGATCGTCGAAGCGGCGGTGCGCCGCATGCGCCCCATCGTGCTGACCGCGGCCGCCGCTGTTCTGGCCATGATTCCCCTCTCGCGCAGCGTGTTCTGGGGTCCGATGGCGGTAGCCATCATGGGCGGCCTGATCGTGGCGACCGTGCTCACCTTGCTGGCGCTGCCCGCCATGTATGCGGCCTGGTTCCGGGTGAAGCGACCGGACTGAGTCCCTGCGTCGCGCACCGGCATCGGCGCAGACCGGGGCTGCGCCGCCGCAACGGGGCGGGCCCCGGCGCTTCCCGGGTGCAGGGGCGATCCGCCTTGGGGTGGTGCCGCGGTCGATCGGCGGGCTCAGCGGATACAATAGAGGGTTACCGTAAAGCGGTGCCCAGGAGGGGCCGCATGTCAGGCGCGCGGGTGGCGAAATTGGTAGACGCACCAGGTTTAGGTCCTGACGCCAGCAATGGTGTGGGGGTTCGAGTCCCCCCCCGCGCACCACCGACCAGACGAACACATCCCTACCGGTTGGCCAGAGTGGCTGGTTGACCGACTTCCTTATGGAGAATGCCATGACCGTGACTGTTGAAACCCTGGAAAAGCTCGAGCGCAAGATCACGCTCACGCTGCCGGCCGACGTGATCCAGAGCGAGGTGGCCAGCCGCCTCAAGCGACTCGCACGCGACGTCAAGATGGACGGGTTCCGTCCGGGCAAGGTGCCCATGAACGTGGTGGCTCAGCGCTACGGTTATTCGGTGCACTACGAAGTCATGAACGACAAGGTGGGTGAGGCTTTTGCCACCGCCGCCAACGAGGCCAAGCTGCGCGTCGCCGGCCAGCCCAAGATCACCGAGAAGGAAGAGGCTCCCGAAGGTCATCTGGCTTTTGACGCCGTGTTCGAGGTCTATCCTGAGGTCAAGATCGGCGACCTGTCCACCGCTGAAGTGGAAAAGGTGTCCACCGAAGTGACCGACGCCGCGATCGAGCGCACGCTCGACATCCTGCGCAAGCAGCGCCGCACCTTCGCCCAGCGCGCCCAGGACCAGGCCGCCCAGGACAGCGACCGCGTCACCATCGACTTCGCGGGCAAGATCGACGGCGAAGCCTTTGAAGGTGGCAAGGCTGAAGGCTTCCAGTTCATCGTGGGCGACGGCCAGATGCTCAAGGAATTCGAAGACGCTGTGCGCGGGATGAAGTCGGGCGAATCCAAGACCTTCCCGCTGGCTTTTCCTGAGGATTACCACGGCAAGGACGTGGCTGGAAAAACCGCCGATTTCCTGGTCACGGTCAATAAGATTGAAGCGGCCCATCTGCCCGAAGTGGACGAGGCGCTGGCCAAGTCGCTCGGCATTGCCGAAGGCACGGTCGAAGCCCTGCGCGCCGACATCAAGAAAAACCTGGAGCGCGAAGTCAAGCACCGCCTGCAGGCTCGCAACAAGCAGGCTGCCATGGATGCCCTCGCTGCCAAAGCCGAGCTGGATCTGCCGAAGTCGGTCGTGCAGGCTGAACTGGATCGCCTGGTGGAGGGTGCCCGTGCCGACCTGAAGCAGCGTGGCGTCAAGGATGCCGACAAGGCGCCGATCCCTGAAGACCTGTTCCGCCCGCAGGCCGAACGCCGTGTGCGTCTGGGCCTGGTGGTGGCGGAGCTGGTGCGCGCCAATGACCTGCACGCCAAGCCCGAGCAGATCAAGGCCCATATCGAAGATCTGGCTGCTTCCTACGAAAAACCCGCCGATGTGGTGCGCTGGTACACCGGTGACAACCGTCGCATGGCCGAGGTCGAAGCGATCGTGATCGAGAACAACGTGACCGAGTTTGTGCTGTCAAAAGCCAAGGTCACCGACAAGGCGATCGGCTTCGACGAGCTGATGGGCCAGGCCTGAACCCCGGTCTCCGGTCTGTCGTGAAGACACAGGCTGATGCTGAAAAGGGCGGAGCGATCCGCCCTTTTTTGTGGGCTGCGCTTGCCTTTTGGACGCCGCGCGCCATATGAGGATGGTTCGCATGCCCGCAACCGGATCGCGGCCTTGGCAGGTTGGTTACAGTAGTGACGTGGTGATATTCAATACATGGAGAAACGCATGAGCGCAATGGACATTCAGGGTTTGGGCATGGTGCCCATGGTGATCGAGCAATCGGGCCGCGGTGAGCGTGCGTACGACATCTACTCGCGCCTGCTCAAGGAGCGCGTGATTTTCCTGGTCGGGGAAGTCAATGACCATTCGGCCAACCTCGTGGTGGCACAGCTGCTGTTCCTGGAAAGCGAAAACCCGGACAAGGACATTTCCTTCTACATCAATTCCCCGGGTGGCTCGGTGAGTGCCGGCATGGCGATTTTCGACACCATGAATTTCATCAAGCCCGATGTGTCCACCCTGTGCTGTGGCTTCGCTGCCAGCATGGGTGCTTTCCTGCTGGCTGCGGGTGCCAAGGGCAAGCGTTTCTCCCTGCCCAATTCGAAAATCATGATCCACCAGCCCTCTGGCGGCAGCCGGGGTCAGGCGACAGAGATCGAAATCCAGGCCCGCGAGATCCTGAAAACCCGTGAGCAGCTCAACAAGATCCTGGCAGAACGTACGGGGCAGCCGCTGGACCGGATCGCCAGGGACACGGAGCGTGACTACTACATGTCGGCCAGCGAGTCGCAGGAATACGGACTGATCGACAAGGTGATCGATAAGCGGCCTGGTACCAACTGACCATGCCAGGCGAGCGGAGTCGCTCCAGATTCCGCTCCAAACCCTCTGATTCGGGCCAAAAACGGCCCATTTCCGGCATTTGGCATCCCTCGGGCTTGCTCTATCATTGCTGACACCCAGCTTGCCGTCCCACCCGACACCACACACCTATGGCCGACAAAAAAGCCGCTTCCGGCGAAAAATCGCTCTACTGTTCCTTCTGCGGCAAGAGCCAGCACGAGGTGAAGAAGCTGATCGCCGGCCCCTCGGTGTTCATTTGCGACGAATGCATCGAGCTGTGTAACGACATCATTCGCGACGAGTTGCCCGGGCTGGAATCGGTCAAGGCGGCCGGTGACGATGTGCCCACACCGGCGGAACTGAAAGCCAATCTGGACCATTACGTCATTGGGCAGGATCCGGCCAAGCGCGCGTTGGCGGTGGCGGTCTACAACCATTACAAGCGGCTGCGCCACAAGCAGAACGCCCGCAAGGACGACGTGGAGCTCGCCAAGAGCAACATCTTGCTGATCGGACCGACCGGATCGGGCAAGACCCTGCTCGCCCAGACCATGGCGCGCATGCTCAATGTGCCTTTTGTCATGGCCGATGCCACCACCTTGACCGAAGCAGGTTACGTGGGCGAAGACGTCGAGAACATCGTCGCCAAACTGCTGCAGAGCTGCAACTACGACGTAGAGCGGGCGCAACAGGGCATCGTCTACATTGATGAAATCGACAAGATCACCCGCAAGTCGGACAACCCGTCCATCACGCGCGACGTGTCGGGTGAGGGTGTGCAGCAGGCGCTGCTGAAGCTGATTGAAGGCACCATGGCCTCCGTGCCTCCCCAAGGTGGCCGCAAGCACCCGAACCAGGACTTCCTGCAGGTCGACACCACCAATATCCTGTTCATCTGTGGCGGTGCCTTTGCCGGCCTGGAGAAGATCATCGAAAACCGGACCGAAGCCTCCGGTATCGGTTTCGGCGCTGTGGTGAAAAGCAAGCAGCAGCGCAGCCTGACCGATGCTTTCAAGGAGATCGAGCCCGAGGACCTGATCAAGTTCGGTCTGATTCCCGAGTTGGTTGGTCGCGTGCCGGTGATTGCCGCACTGGCGGAACTCAGCGAGGATGCGCTGGTTCAAATCCTGACCGAACCCAAGAACGCTGTCGTCAAGCAATTCTCGCAGTTGCTGGCGATGGAGGGGGCTGAACTGGAGGTGCGTCCGGCGGCGCTCAAGGCGATTGCCCGCAAGGCGCTTGCCCGCAAGACCGGGGCGCGGGGGCTGCGTTCGATACTGGAAAACGCGCTGATCGACACCATGTTCGATCTGCCAGGCATGAGCAATGTGGAGAAGGTGGTGGTGGACGAGTCCACCATCGATGAGAACAAGCCCCCCTTGCTGGTTTATCGCGAAGCGGCCAAACAGGCCTGAGCGTGCAGCGACCAGCATGCGGTCAACGCATGCTGAAGTACGACGATGCGTCCGGTTGATATCGCCCGCATCAACCCCATCTGCCCATTTTGTTGAGGTTGAGAAATGTCCGGACAAACTCCTTTGCCCAGTACGCCGGTTGAACTGCCACTGCTGCCCCTGCGCGACGTGGTGGTGTTTCCGCACATGGTGATCCCGCTGTTCGTGGGTCGCCCCAAGAGCATCAAGGCCCTCGAAGCGGCCATGGAAGACGAACGCCGCATCATGCTGGTGGCCCAGAAAGCCGCCGCCAAGGACGAGCCGTCGACCGACGACATGTTCGAGATGGGTTGCGTGGCAACCATCCTGCAGATGCTCAAACTGCCCGACGGTACGGTGAAAGTCCTCGTCGAAGGCGTTCAGCGCGCCAAGGTGCTGTCGATCAGCGAAGGTGAAAGTCATTTTACGGCCAGCGTCACGCCGGTCGATCCCGCCGCCGAGCGCACCGATGTGCAGTCGACCGAACTCGAAGCCCTGCGCCGCGCCGTGATGCAGCAGTTTGACCAGTACGTCAAACTGAACAAGAAAATTCCATCGGAAATCCTGACGTCGATTTCCAGCATCGACGATCCCGGGCGCCTGGCCGACACGATCGCCGCACACCTGCCGCTCAAGCTCGAGTCGAAGCAGGTTGTGTTGGATCTGGATCCGGTCAACAAGCGCCTTCAGAATCTTTTCGAGCAACTGGAACGCGAAGTCGACATCCTCAACGTCGACAAGAAGATCCGTGGCCGCGTGAAGCGCCAGATGGAGAAGAACCAGCGCGATTTCTACCTGAACGAGCAGGTGAAGGCGATCCAGAAGGAGCTCGGCGAAGGCGAAGAGGGCGCCGACATCGAGGAGATCGAGAAGAAGATCAAGCAGGCCAAGATGCCGGCCGAAGCGCGCAAGAAGGCAGAAGCCGAGTTCAAGAAGCTCAAGCTGATGTCCCCCATGTCGGCAGAGGCCACGGTGGTGCGCAACTACATCGATGCGCTGGTGGCCTTGCCCTGGAGCAAGAAGACCAAGATCAGGCACGACCTGGCCTATGCCGAGGCGGTGCTCAACGAAGACCATTACGGTCTTGAGAAGGTCAAGGACCGCATTCTGGAATACCTCGCGGTGCAGCAGCGCGTGGACAAGGTCAAAGCGCCCATCCTGTGCCTGGTCGGCCCACCTGGTGTGGGCAAGACCTCGCTGGGTCAATCGGTGGCCAAGGCCACCGGGCGCAAGTATGTGCGCATGGCCCTGGGCGGCATGCGCGACGAGGCCGAGATCCGCGGTCATCGCCGCACTTACATCGGCGCCATGCCGGGCAAGGTGTTGCAGAGCCTGTCCAAGATCGGCACGCGCAACCCCCTGTTCCTGCTGGACGAGATCGACAAGCTGGGCACGGATTTCCGCGGTGATCCATCGAGTGCCCTGCTGGAAGTGCTGGACCCGGAGCAGAACCACACCTTTGGCGATCACTATGTCGAGGTGGACTTCGATTTGTCCGATGTGATGTTCGTCGCGACATCGAACTCGATGAACATTCCACCGGCGCTGCTCGACCGGATGGAAGTGATCCGTCTCTCGGGATACACCGAAGAGGAAAAGGTCAACATCGCGATCCGCTACCTGCTGCCCAAGCAGCTCAAGAACAATGGCATCCGCGAGGGCGAGCTGGAGGTGAAGGACGAGGCCGTGCGCGACATCGTGCGCTACTACACCCGCGAAGCTGGCGTGCGTTCGCTGGAACGCGATCTGTCCAAGATCTGTCGCAAGGTGGTCAAGGGCCTGCTCCTCAAGAAGTACACGCCCACCGTGGTGGTCGATGCGGAGAACCTCAGCGAATTTCTGGGCGTGCGCAAATACAGCTATGGCAGGGCAGAGGCCCAGAACCAGGTCGGTCAAGTGGTCGGACTCGCCTGGACCGAGGTGGGTGGCGATCTCTTGACCATTGAGGTGGCCATCATGCCTGGCAAGGGGATCATCACACGCACCGGTTCGCTCGGCGACGTGATGAAGGAGTCGGTCGAAGCGGCTCGCACAGTGGTGCGCAGCCGGTCCCGTTCGCTGGGTATCAAGGACGAGCAGTTCGACAAGCGCGACATCCACATCCACGTGCCTGATGGTGCCACGCCGAAAGATGGTCCCAGTGCCGGTGCTGCCATGACCACCGCACTGGTGTCCTCCCTGACAGGCATTCCGGTACGCGCCGATGTGGCCATGACCGGAGAGATCACGCTGCGAGGAGAGGTGACGGCGATCGGTGGGCTGAAGGAAAAACTGCTTGCTGCGCTGCGCGGTGGCATCAAGACCGTGATCATTCCGGAAGAGAACGTGAAGGACCTGGCCGACATTCCGGACAACGTGAAGCAGGGCCTTGAGATCGTCCCGGTGAAATGGATCGACAAGGTGCTGTCCATTGCGCTGGAGCGTCAGCCTGTTCCGTTGACCGACGAGGAGGTCGCGGCTCAGGTGGCGGCGGCGTCCGTGCGCCCAGCGGCAACCTCACCGGATGCCGTCAAACACTGATTCAAAAAAATTGCGGGGCTTGAAAACAGGGCGTTTTTTGCGCTAGAATTTCAGCTTCTGACAAACGTTGGAAACATGCGGGAATAGCTCAGTTGGTAGAGCGCAACCTTGCCAAGGTTGAGGTCGCGAGTTCGAGTCTCGTTTCCCGCTCCAGTTTTGAAAAAGGGAAGCCTAGCTTCCCTTTTTTGTCAGTTGTGATGGGTTGGTATTCTGCAGGCCCCATTGCATTGGGCGCGATAGCAAATCGGTTATGCAACGGATTGCAAATCCGTCTAGCCCGGTTCGACTCCGGGTCGCGCCTCCAGTCTCTTGTAGCCAGTCTTACGCGGGAATAGCTCAGTTGGTAGAGCGCAACCTTGCCAAGGTTGAGGTCGCGAGTTCGAGTCTCGTTTCCCGCTCCAACATCGAAAAAAAAGGAAGCACGGCTTCCTTTTTTTCATGGGCGTGCGGCATCCAGCATGGCCTTGTACCTGACCTTCCCTGTTGCCGGGTATCGGACCCGTTCGATGGTCGGGGCGTGGCGTGAACCTGCGACAATGATCCGCCGCCTCGATGGTGAAATTGGTAGACACAGCGGACTTAAAATCCGCCGCTTTCCCGTGAGGGGGCGTACCGGTTCGACCCCGGTTCGAGGCACCAGACCCTAGGATTTTTCCGGTTTCGCCGGTACAGTGAGTTTCCATGACCCGTTACAACGCACCCTTCGAAATCCATGTGCATGGGGACGTTCCCCTGCGTGAGGATGTGGTGTTCAGTCAGATCCAGGATGCGCTGAAGCCTCTCTGGGAGTACGCGGGTGCCCGCTCCTTGGCGGCAGCTGCGGAAAGCACGTACGAGGACGAACCCGGCATCCGCTTTGATGCCAATGCCCACATGCTGCAGATGTGCTGGACCGTCCCGGGTGATGAGGATTTCCGTCAGGTGATCGAGGAGGCCTGCATGGGCCTGAACGACATCGCCTCGGCAGGTGCTCCCCTGGAGGTGTCCTTTTACGACACCGAGTACGACGAAGAAGACGAGTCGGCAGAGGACGAGGCGCGTGATGACTTCATGATGTGCTTTGTTGGACCGACACCGGCGGCCATCATGCAGGTGCAGCGCGATCTGTTGGTGCAGGATGTGGTTCACATCATGGAGCGTCACTTTGACGCCGCCGAACTGGGCAACGTGGTGGCGGCCATTGACAAGCTGTTCACCGAACGCTTCGACGCCTTGGTCAGCTCCATGCAGCTCGGCCGCCCGCCACGTGGGCATGGGGGACCATCGGGCCACGGTGGTCCTCGCAAGCCCCGCCATTTGCACTGACGCGGTTGCAATGACGGTGATGTCCCGTGAGCGGGCATCACACAGTCCGGCACTGCGGTGCCTGATCCTTGTCTGACGGGATTGGTGATGGCCCTGTTTTCTTCCGAAGCCCTGAACCCTGGCGTTCTCAAGCGCGAGGTGTTCGCCTGGGCCATGTACGACTTCGCCAACTCGGGTTACACCACGGTGGTGCTCACGGCGGTGTTTGCAGCCTACTTTGTCGGCGTGGTGGCGGGAGGTGCCGTCTGGGCCACGTTTGCCTGGACGCTAGCGCTCAGTGTCTCGCACGGCATCGTGATGTTCAGCATGCCGGTGATGGGTGCCTGGGCCGATCGCCATGGCGCGAAAAAGCGCTTGTTGCTCCTGAGCACGCTGGGCTGCGTGCTGGCGACAGCTGCGCTTGCCCTGGTGGGACCTGGCGCCGTGGCGCTGGGTGTGCTGTTGATCATCGTCTCCAACGTCTTCTTCGCCTGGGGCGAGTCCCTGATTGCGGCGTTTTTGCCCGAACTGGCGCGCCCGTCCGCCATGGGGCGGGTCAGCGGTTGGGGCTGGAGCTTCGGCTATTTCGGGGGCATGCTGGCCTTGGGCCTGAGTCTGGCCTATGTGCTGTGGGCCCAATCCCTGGGGCAGACAGCAGCCCAGTTCGTGCCGGTCACGATGCTCATCACCGCCGGTATCTTCGCCGTTGCGGCACTGTTCACGCTGAGCCTGCTGCGCGAGCGTGCGTTACCCGATCCGTCAAAAGCTGCAGGTGGGCTGCTCGCCTCGCTGCGCCAGCTGCGAACCACTTTCCGGAACGCTCGGCGCTACCGCGATTTCATGTGGCTGCTCGCCTGTGCGGTGGCCTACCAGGGCGGGGTGGCGGTGGCCATCACGCTGGCGGCGATCTATGCGGAGCAGGTGATCGGCTTTGTACAGCAGGAGACCATGGTGCTGATCTTTGTGCTGAACATTGCTGCGGCGCTGGGAGCGTTCGCGTTCGGCTACTGGCAGGACCGCCTGGGCCACAAGCTGGCGCTGGGCATCACGCTGGTGGGTTGGATGGCGACCTGCGTGATCGCCGCGCTCACCACCACCAAGGGGGGGTTCTGGTACGCTGCAGCGATCGCCGGACTGTGCATGGGATCCAGCCAGTCCTCCGGCCGGGCCATGGCGGGCATGCTGGCGCCGCCGAAACAACTTGCCGAGTTTTATGGCTTGTGGACCTTTGCCACGAGACTGGCCAGCATCATCGGACCGCTGAGCTACGGGGCCATCACCTGGATGACCGGTGGCAATCAACGGCTGGCCATTGGCTCGACTGCGGTGCTGTTCCTGGTGGGGCTGGTGTTGCTGCTGCCGGTGAACATGGGACGTGGGCGTGAGGCGGCCCTCGCCTCAGACTGATCGACACCCTATTTTTCTCCAGTCGGGAAAAAGGCCGCAAAGGATCATGCGGTGGGTCCGGGGAACCTGCAATGCTCACGGTTCCCTGGTGGAGGCTCAGTCCTTGAGGCTGCTGGCGCTGACCTGGGTACCCAGCCAGCGATGGGCTGCGGCGGCGAGTGCAGCCGGATCGCCAGTGGAGAGTAGCGTCAACGCCGCGCCGTGGCGTCCGTCGTCCGTTTCTGCCTCCGCCTTTCCCATCTTCAACACGTCCCGGGTACGCCTCGCCACCGGTACCCCGGTTTCCACCAGTGTCACGCCAGGCCCGCACCATCGGCTCAGTTCTTCGGTGGCGAAGGGGTAGTGCGTGCAGCCCAGCACCAGCGTGTCCATGGGTTCGGTCGTGTGTGTGCCCGACTGCAGTGCGTGCACATAGCGTTCGCACAGCATCTCCGTGGTCGCCGAGTCACCCCGCTCAATCGCATCGGCCAGTCCGTCGCAGGCCTGGCAACTGAAGTGCAGCGGGGCGGTGGTGTCGGCTTGTGTGCGGGCTCGCAGGCGGGCGAAGCGCTCGCTCTCGATGGTGCCGCGCGTGGCGAGAACGCCGACATGCCCGGTGCGGGTGATGGCAGCCGCAGGTTTGAGCGCAGGCTCCACACCCACGATGGGCAGGTCCGGGTGCCTGCTCCGCAGGCTCTCGATCGCCAGCGCGGTGGCCGTGTTGCAGGCCACCACCAGCGCATCGATGGCATGGTTCCTTCGCAGGTAGGTGGTGATGCGTTGCGCACGGTCGATCACCTGTTGCGCACTGCGCTCACCGTAGGGTGCGTAACCGCTGTCGGCCACATAGACGAAATGCGCCTGCGGAATCTCTGTCAGCAGGGCGCGCAACACACTCAGGCCACCCACCCCGCTGTCAAAAACGCCGATGGTCTTCAAGCCGTTGCCACCGTGATGCCCTTGAATTCGCCGGAGGCGATGCGTTTGCTCCACTCGGATGGTCCGGTGATGTGGGCACTGGTGCCGCCGGCGTCGACCGCCACGGTGACCGGCATGTCGATCACGTCGAACTCGTAGATGGCCTCCATGCCGAGGTCGGCAAAACCCACCACCTTGGCGGTCTTGATCGCCTTGGAGACGAGATAGGCGGCGCCACCCACGGCCATGAGGTAGGCCGACTGGTGCTTCTTGATCGCCTCGATCGCAACCGGGCCGCGCTCGGCCTTGCCGATCATGGCGATCAGGCCGGTCTGTGCCAGCATCATTTCGGTGAAACCGTCCATGCGCGTGGCGGTGGTCGGGCCGGCGGGGCCTACGGCTTCACCCTTGACCGGGTCCACCGGACCGACGTAATAGATCACGCGGTTGGTGAAGTCGACAGGCAGCTCTTCACCCTTGGCCAGCATGTCCTGGATGCGCTTGTGCGCGGCGTCGCGGCCGGTGAGCATCTTGCCGTTGAGCAGCAGGGTGTCGCCGGGTTTCCAGCTCGCCACTTCGGCGGGGGTCAACGTGTCGAGGTTCACCTTCTTGCTCTTGACGTAGTCGGGCGTCCAGGCCACGTCGGGCCAGAGGTCCAGGCTCGGCGGGTCGATGTAGACAGGCCCGCTGCCGTCGAGCACGAAGTGCGCATGGCGCGTGGCGGCGCAGTTCGGGATCATGGCCACGGGCTTGCTGGCCGCGTGCGTGGGGTACATCTTGATTTTCACGTCAAGCACGGTGGTCAGGCCGCCCAGGCCCTGCGCGCCAATGCCCAGCGCGTTGACCTTCTCATACAGCTCCAGGCGCATTTCTTCGACCTTGGTGAGCTTTTCGCCTTTGGATGCCTTGGCCTGAAGTTGGTACATGTCCAGGTCGTCCATCAGGCTCTCCTTGGCCATGAGCACGGCCTTTTCGGCGGTGCCGCCGATGCCGATGCCCAGCACGCCCGGCGGGCACCAGCCGGCGCCCATGGTCGGCACGGTCTTCAGCACCCAGTCGACCACGTTGTCACCGGGGTTGAGCATGACCATCTTGGACTTGTTCTCGGAGCCGCCGCCCTTGGCCGCCACGGTCACTTCCACCGTGTTGCCCGGCACGATCTCGGTGAAGATCACGGCCGGGGTGTTGTCCTTGGTGTTCTTGCGCTCGAACTGCGGGTCGGCCACCACGCTGGCTCGCAGCGTGTTGTCCGGGTGGTTGTAGCCGCGGCGCACGCCTTCGTTGATCGCGTCGTCCAGGCTGCCGGAGAAGCCTTCCCAGCGCACGTCCATGCCCACCTTGAGGAACACGTTGACGATGCCGGTGTCCTGGCAGATCGGGCGGTGGCCGGTGGCGCTCATCTTGCTATTGGTCAGGATCTGCGCGATCGCGTCCTTGGCGGCGGCGCTCTGCTCGCGTTCGTAGGCGCGGGCCAGGTGGGCGATGTAGTCAGCCGGGTGGTAGTAGCTGATGTACTGCAGGGCGGCGGCGACGGATTCGATCAGGTCGTTCTGGCGGATGCTCGTGGTCATGGCGTGGGGCAATGGTGTGGACGTGGACAACGGGTGCCGCACTGGTGGCGCGGCGCAAGGTCTGCTACGGTGGGATCAACCTGTTATTTTGACAGGCCGAGCCTTTCAACGGCTGACGACTGGAGAAGAGCCATGGACACCCGGACCGAATCCGACAGCATGGGGCCGATCAAGGTGCCCGCCGACCGCCTGTGGGGCGCGCAGACCCAGCGCTCGCTCGAACACTTCGACATCTCCGGTGAGCACATGCCGGTTGAATTGATCCATGCACTGGCCCGAGTTAAGCGTGCCTGTGCGGTGGTGAACCGCTCGCTGGCCGGGCTGGCCGGGGAGAAAGCGCAGGCGATCATGGCCGCGGCCGACGAGGTGATCGCCGGGCGGTGTGATGCCGAGTTCCCGCTGGTGGTGTGGCAGACCGGGTCGGGCACGCAGACGAACATGAACATGAACGAGGTGCTGGCCAACCGCGCCAGCGAGCTGCTGGGTGGTGCGCGCGGGGAAGGGCGCCTGCTGCATCCGAACGACGACGTGAACCGGAGCCAGTCGTCCAACGACGTGTTCCCCTCCGCCATGCACCTGGCTGCAGTGGAAGGGCTCACGCTGCGGCTGCTGCCGGCCCTGGCGGGGTTGCGCGAGACCCTGGCAGCCAAGGCCGTGGCTTTCGACGACATCGTGAAGATCGGTCGCACCCACCTGCAGGATGCCACGCCCATCACGCTGGGGCAGGAGATGTCGGGCTGGGTGGCGCAGCTGCTGCATGCCGAGCGCCATGTGCGCGCCGCCTTGCCGCACCTGTGCGAGCTGGCACTGGGAGGCACGGCAGTCGGTACCGGGCTCAATGCGCCACAGGGCTTTGGGGAGCAGGTGGCGGCCGAACTGGCCCGCCATACCGGGCTGCCGCTGGTGAGCGCGCCCAACAAGTTCGAAGCGCTGGCCAGCTGCGACGGGCTGGTGCACGCCCACGGCGTGCTCAAAGGCCTGGCGGCGAGCCTGATGAAGATCGCCAACGACGTGCGCTGGCTCGCCAGCGGCCCGCGCAGCGGACTGGGCGAACTGTCAATCCCCGAGAACGAGCCTGGCTCATCCATCATGCCAGGCAAGGTGAACCCGACTCAGTGCGAGGCGCTAACCATGCTGTGTTGCCAGGTGATGGGCAACGATGTGGCGATCAACATCGGTGGAGCCTCGGGTCACTTTGAACTCAACGTGTTCCGCCCAATGGTGGCGCACAACTTCCTGCAGAGCGTGCGGCTACTGGCCGACGGCATGGCGAGCTTTAACCACCACTGCGCTGTGGGCATCGAGCCGAACCGCGAACGCATCGCCGAGTTGCTGGAGCGGTCCCTGATGCTGGTCACCGCGCTGAACCCTCACATCGGCTACGACCGGGCTGCCGCGATCGCGAAGAGAGCGCACCGGGACGGCATGACCCTGCGCGAAGCCGCGCTGGTGCTGGGCCATGTCTCGGCTGAAGAATTTGACCGCTGGGTGGTGCCGGAACGGATGGTGGGACGCTGAGGGCGATCAAACGGCAGAAAAAATGCGGCCTTCGCGGCCGCATCCGGGCAGCGAGCCCGCTGAAGGTTCAGTGGTCGCTGCCCGCCGGTTTGCTCATCAACCGATCGGTCATGGCAATCGCCATGGCGCTGAGCAGGAAGACCACGTGGATGATGGTCTGCCACATCAGCACCTTTTCCTCGTAGTTGGCGGCGTTGATGAAGGTCTTGAGCAGGTGGATGGACGAGATCCCGATGATGGCGGTGGCCAGCTTGACTTTCAGCACGGAGGCGTTCACATGGCTCAGCCATTCGGGCTGGTCGGGGTGGTTCTCCAGGTGCATGCGACTGACGAAGGTTTCATAACCGCCCACGATCACCATGATCAGCAGGTTGGAGATCATGACCACGTCGATCAGCGCCAGCACCACCAGCATGATGATGGTTTCGTTGAGGGCGGTCACCTCAAAGGACTCTTTGTAGCCGATGCTCTTGACGAGTGCAGCCAGTGCGTCCTTGTTGCCGAACGCTGCCTCGATCAGGTGAACCAGTTCGACCCAGAAATGGAAGACGTAGATGCCCTGCGCAAGAATCAGACCGAGATAGAGCGGCAGTTGCAGCCAGCGGCTGGCAAAGATCAGGTTCGGCAGAGCCTGAATGGTGCGGTTGGGTGGGGGAATTTGGCTCATGTAGGCAGAGAGGAAAAGGACCCGGGATGGGGCCAGGCTGTTGAGTCGGGATTGTAGGCCCCCACGCCGTTTTCATCGGCCGGTCGGCCCGTCACGAAGGGCCTGGCCTCTATCCGGCGTCGCGTGCTACTGTGCGCAAGTAAGCGGCTCGTAAGAGCCTTTGCGCACATTCGCCGAGTTCACTGTTACCACACCCCCAGAGGAGACTGCCCCATGTCCACACCGTCGACGTCCATCCAATCGACCCTGGTCGAGAACCGTGTTTTTGAGCCCACCGAAGCGACCGTCAAGGCCGCGCGGATTTCCGGCATGGACGCTTACAACGCCTTGTGCACGGAAGCCGAGCAGGATTTCGAGGGCTTCTGGGCCCGCCGCGCCCGCGAAACGCTGACCTGGCACAAGCCCTTCACCAAGGTGCTCGACGAGTCGAACAAACCTTTCTACAAATGGTTCGAGGACGGCGAACTCAACGCTTCCTACAACTGTCTGGATCGCCACATGGGTACCCCGGTGGAGAACAAGACCGCCATCATCTTCGAGGCCGACGGCGGCGAAGTGACCAAGGTGACTTACCGCGAACTGCTGAACAAGGTGTCTCAGTTCGCCAATGCGCTGAAGGCCAAGGGTGTGAAGAAGGGTGACCGGGTCGTCATCTACATGCCCATGACCATCGAAGGTGTGGTGGCCATGCAGGCCTGCGCGCGCATCGGTGCCACGCACAGCGTGGTGTTTGGCGGCTTTTCTGCCAAGGCGCTGCAGGAGCGCATTCAGAACGCCAGCGCCGTGGCGGTGATCACCGCCAACTACCAGTTGCGTGGTGGCAAGGAGCTGCCGCTGAAGTCGATCGTGGACGAAGGCATCGCCATGGGCGGCTGCGATTGCGTCAAGAACGTGATCGTGTTCCAGCGCACCCCCACGGCCGTCAACATGGTGGCCGGGCGCGACAGCTTCATGCACGACGTCATGGCTGCCGAGTCCACCGAGTGCCCGGCTGAAATGGTGAGCGCCGAGCATCCGCTGTTCGTGCTGTACACCTCCGGCTCCACCGGGACGCCCAAGGGTGTGCAGCACAGCACCGGCGGCTACCTGCTGTGGGCCAACCTCACCATGCTGTGGACCTTTGACCTGAAGGACAGCGACATCTTCTGGTGCACCGCCGACATTGGATGGATCACGGGTCACACCTATGTGGCCTACGGCCCGCTGGCCGCGGGCGCCACCCAGATCGTGTTTGAAGGCGTGCCCACCTACCCGAATGCTGGCCGCTTCTGGCAGATGATCGAGCGCCACAAGTGCAGCATCTTCTACACCGCCCCCACGGCGATCCGCTCGCTGATCAAGGCAGCCGAGGGTGACGAAAAGGTGCACCCCGCGCGCTCGGACCTTTCCAGCCTGCGCATCCTCGGTTCGGTCGGCGAGCCGATCAACCCGGAAGCCTGGATGTGGTACTACAAGCACGTGGGTGGCGAGCGCTGCCCGATCGTCGACACCTTCTGGCAGACCGAAACCGGTGGCCACATGATCACACCGCTGCCGGGTGCCACGCCACTGGTGCCGGGTTCCTGCACGCTGCCACTGCCGGGCATCACCACGGCCATCGTTGACGAAACCGGCAACGACGTGCCCAACGGCGCGGGCGGCATCCTGGTGGTCAAGAAGCCCTGGCCTTCGATGATCCGCACCATCTGGGGCGACCCGGAGCGTTTCAAGAAGAGCTACTTCCCCGAGGAGCTCAAGGGCTACTACCTGGCCGGTGACGGCGCCGTGCGCAGTGTGGATCGCGGGTATTTCCGCATCACCGGTCGGATCGACGACGTGCTGAACGTCTCGGGCCACCGCATGGGCACGATGGAGATCGAGTCCGCGCTGGTGGGCAAGACCGACCTGGTGGCAGAAGCAGCCGTCGTGGGCCGCCCGGACGACCTCACGGGCGAAGCCATCGTGGCCTTCGTGGTGCTCAAGCGTTCGCGTCCCACCGGTGACGAAGCCAAGGCCATTGCCAAGGTGCTGCGCGACTGGGTGGGCAAGGAAATCGGACCGATTGCCAAGCCCAAAGACATCCGCTTCGGCGACAACCTGCCCAAGACCCGCTCCGGCAAGATCATGCGCCGTCTGCTGCGTTCGATTGCCAAGGGCGAGGCGATCACCCAGGACACCTCCACATTGGAAAATCCTGCGATCCTGGATCAGTTGTCGGAGAACAACTGATCCCAGCCGCTGGCGCCGTCAGGCGCCAGACGACAAAAAACCCGCTGGGATCCAGCGGGTTTTTTGTTGAGCACAAGAAGCGATTACTTCAGGCTGAGGACCCAGGCGGCCAGCTTCTTGGCATCGGCATCGCTGACCTGGGTGTTGGCGGGCATGGGGATGGCACCCCAGACACCCGAGCCACCCTTGACGATCTTGGTGGCCAGCATGTCGGCGGCTTTGGCGTCACCAGCGTACTTCTTGGCCACGTCCTTGTAGGCGGGGCCCACCAGCTTCTTGTCAGCGGCATGGCAGGCCATGCAGTTCTTGCTCTTGGCCAGGGCTTCGTCGGCCAGGGCAGGAGCGGAGATGGCGGCCATCGCGGCCATAATCAGGAGAGCGCGTTTCATGGTGTTGTCCTTGTGGATGAAGTGAGAAGCTCACAGCCGTGATTTTAGCGATTCGGGCGTCCTTGATACGCTCGGTTACAGTTTCTTGCCGGGCTTTATCGGGCCTTTACCGGAGGGTGTGATGTATTTGTTGATTGCGGGCATGGTCCTGATGCTGTTGAAGTATCTGCAGATCGGTTTCGTCGCCGAGCTCTCTTGGTGGTGGGTGCTTTCACCTTTTGCACTGGCGGTGGCCTGGTGGGCCTGGGCCGATGCCACGGGGTACACCAAGCGCAAGGCCATGGAAAAGATGGACCAGAAAAAACAGGACCGCATCGACAAGCAGCGCGAGGCGCTCGGCATCAAAAGCAGGCGCCGCTGAAGGCAACCACCCGGCGGCCGGGTGGAGTCCACGGCCCCGTCGGGGTCGCGGCGTCCGACCGCGATGGCGCAGAAGGGGCTGGGACATAATTCTGTCTTCCTTCACTGCGTCTGAAAACAAAGAAACACCATGCCAGCCTATCGCTCCAAGACATCCACCGCCGGCCGCAACATGGCGGGTGCCCGTTCACTCTGGCGGGCCACCGGCATGAAGGACGAGGACTTCAGCAAGCCCATCATCGCGATCGCCAATTCGTTCACCCAGTTCGTGCCCGGCCACGTGCACCTGAAGGATCTGGGTCAGTTGGTGGCGCGCGAAATTGAAGCGGCCGGCGGTGTGGCCAAGGAGTTCAACACCATCGCGGTGGACGACGGCATTGCCATGGGGCATGACGGCATGCTGTATTCACTGCCCAGTCGCGACATCATTGCCGACTCGGTCGAGTACATGGTCAATGCCCATTGCGCCGACGCGCTGGTTTGCATCTCCAATTGCGACAAGATCACCCCCGGCATGCTGATGGCTGCGATGCGGCTGAACATCCCCGTGGTGTTCGTATCGGGCGGCCCGATGGAAGCCGGCAAGACGAAACTGGGCGTTTTCAAGATCGATCTGATCGATGCGATGGTGATGGCCGCTGACCCCAACGTGTCGGATGAAGACGTGGCCGAAGTGGAGCGCTCGGCTTGCCCGACTTGCGGCTCCTGTTCGGGCATGTTCACCGCCAATTCGATGAACTGCCTGACCGAGGCGCTGGGCTTGTCCCTGCCCGGCAACGGCACCGTGGTCGCCACCCACGCCGACCGCGAACAGCTGTTCAGGCGCGCCGGGCGTGTCGCGGTGGAGCTGTGCAAGCGCTACTACGAGCAGGACGACGAGTCCGTCTTGCCGCGCTCCATGGGTTTCAAGGCATTTGAAAACGCCATCACGCTCGACATCGCCATGGGCGGCTCGACCAACACCATCCTGCACATCCTGGCCATCGCGCAGGAGGCGGAGATCGACTTCACCCTGAAGGACATCGACCGGCTCTCGCGCTCGGTGCCACAGCTGTGCAAGGTCGCACCGAACACGCAGAAATACCATATCGAAGACGTGCACCGCGCCGGCGGCATCATGGGCATCCTCGGCGAGCTGGACCGTGCCGGCAAGCTTCACACCGACGTGCCCACGGTGTATTCGAAGACGATGAAGGATGCGCTGGACCAGTGGGACATCGTGCGCGAACCCAGTGCCGAGGTGCAGACGTTTTACAAGGCCGGCCCCGCCGGCATCCCGACCCAGGTGGCATTCAGCCAAAAGACCCGCTGGTCGAGCCTGGACACCGATCGCGCCGAGGGTTGCATCCGTTCGGGTGATCACGCATTCTCGCAAGAGGGTGGCTTGGCCGTGCTGTACGGCAACATCGCGCTCGACGGTTGCGTGGTGAAGACGGCCGGAGTCGACGACGCGCTCATGGTGTTCGAAGGTCCGGCCCATGTGACCGAGTCGCAGGACGAGGCCGTGGCCCATATCCTGGAAGACCAGGTCAAGGCCGGTGACGTCGTGATCGTGCGCTACGAAGGCCCCAAGGGTGGCCCAGGCATGCAGGAGATGCTGTACCCCACGTCGTACATCAAGTCCAAGGGACTGGGCAAGGCCTGCGCGCTGCTGACCGATGGCCGTTTCTCGGGTGGCACCTCGGGCCTGTCCATTGGCCACGTGTCGCCCGAAGCAGCGGCCGGCGGCGCCATCGGTCTCGTGCGCAACGGTGACCGGATCCGCATCGACATTCCCAACCGCCGCATCGATGTGCTGCTGTCCGAGGAAGAGCTGGCCAAGCGCCGTGCCGATCAGGACATCAGGGGCTGGAAGCCCGCGCAGCCGCGCAAACGCAAGGTGTCGGCTGCGCTCAAGGCGTATGCCAAGCTGGTGATGTCAGCCGACAAAGGGGCGGTGCGCGATCTGTCGCAGCTGGAAGACTGAGCTTCTGGGGCTGTTCGGGCACCAAGCCCGCATGGCCTGAGCGGGCGATCGCATCCGGTGCCCGCTCAGGCATGGCTTGCGTGCACAATCGCAGGCCATGCTGATACATCCCCACATCGATCCTGTCGCTCTCAAGCTCGGTCCCCTGGCCATTCACTGGTATGGGCTGACGTACCTCGCAGCCTTCGGACTGTTCATGCTGCTGGCCAACGCCCGGCTGAAGCACGAGCCCTTCGCTTCCATTCGCCAGCCGCAGCCCTGGGCCCGTCGTGACACCGAGGACATCCTGTTCCTGGGTGTGATGGGCGTGGTGCTGGGCGGGCGCATCGGCTACTGCCTGTTCTACAAGCCTGCGTACTACCTCGCCAATCCGCTGGAGATCTTTGCTGTCTGGCAGGGCGGCATGAGTTTTCACGGGGGCATGCTGGGTGTGATGGCGGCCATGGTCTGGTATGCGCACAGCCGCCGACGGCCCTTCCTGCAGGTGATGGATTTTGTTGCACCCTGCGTGCCCACGGGACTGGCCGCCGGGCGCTTGGGCAACTTCATCAACGGTGAACTGTGGGGCCGCGTGTCCGATCCTTCGCTGCCCTGGGGCATGGTGTTTCGCGGCGCCGGCGACTTGCCACGTCACCCGTCGCAGGCTTACCAGTTTCTGATGGAGGGTCTGCTGCTGTTCGTGTTGCTCTGGCTCTACGGACGCAAGCAGCGCGCGAGCGGTCAGGTCGCGGCCGCCTTCCTGTTCGGTTACGGTGTGTTCCGCTTCATCGCCGAGTTCTTTCGTGAGCCCGACGCGCATCTGGGCCTGCTGTCCTTGGGCATGAGCATGGGCCAGTGGCTGTGCGTGCCCATGATCCTGGGGGGCGCCGGCCTGTGGTGGTGGTTCGGTCGGCGTGCCTCTGCCAGTGCGCGGACGCACGCCTGACATCATTGCAGACCCGCGCAGGGCAAAATCCGGCCGGCACGGCGGAAACACGTCGGCCAAACCCATGACACCAACAGGAGACAAATCCATGACGATCGCCCACCTCAACCGCCGCAGCTTGCTGCGCGCTGCCTTGGCTGGTGCCGCAGGCGCACCCTTGTTGACCCAGGCCCAGGCGGCCTGGCCGTCTAAGACGGTCACGATGATCGTGCCGTTTCCCGCAGGCGGGGGCACCGATGCTTTCGCGAGACCGCTGGCCGCCCAGTTCTTGCGCCTGACGGGCAAGTCAATGGTGATCGACAACCGCGGAGGTGCCGGTGGCACTCTCGGAGCGGGCATTGCCTCGCGGGCCGCGCCCGACGGCTACACCTTGTTCATGGGGGCGGTGCACCACACCATTGCGCCGAGCATGTACCCCAGGCTCGACTACGACATCGAAAAGGACCTGATACCGCTCATCTTGGTGGCGAGCGTCCCGCAGGTGCTGGTGGTCAACGCAAAAAAACACAGTGAAGCCGGTTTTCAGGACTTTCTCGCGAAGGTCAAGGCCAATCCCGGCAAATTCAACTACGGTTCGGCGGGTAGCGGTACCTCGCACCACCTGGCTGGCGAGTTGTTCAAGCAACAGACCAAAACCTTCATCACCCACATTCCCTACCGGGGTGCCGGTCCTGCCCTGAACGATCTGATCGCTGGCAACGTGGACATGATGTTCGATGGACTGGGCTCGTCCGCCGCCCACATCAAAGGGGGGCGCATCAAGGCGCTGATGGTGTCGGGCAGCAAACGCAGCGCGGCTTTCCCGGACGTGCCCTGTGCCGCCGAGCTCGGTCTTCCTGACTACAACGTGACCACCTGGTATGGCGTGTGGGCTCCCAAGGGTGCTCCTGCCGAGGCGCAGACCCGTGCCATCGAAGACATCCGCAAGGCCGTCAGCACCGACGAGGCCAAGGCGGTCTGGGCGGCTCAGGGCGCCGAGTTCGCCAACGTCAGCGGCGCGCCGTTCGAAGCGTTCGTGAAAAGCGAAATCCGCAAATGGGCACAGGTGGTCAAAGCCTCGGGTGCCAAGCTCGACTGAGCATGAGCGGGCACATCCGGCTGGACACACAGGGCCCGGTTGCACGGGTGACCCTGGCTCACCCCGGCAAGTTCAACGCCATGTCGCGTGCGATGTGGCGGGAACTCAGGACCACGTTCGACGCCTTGCAGCAGCGCTCGGACCTGCGCTGCGTGATCGTGTGCGGGGAGGGTGGGCATTTCTGCGCCGGAGGTGACATTTCCGAGTACCCCGATTTCCGCTTCGTCGAAGACAGCCTGCGCGATTTCCACGAGAACGAAGTCTGGGGGGGATTGCTGGCGATGCTGGCGTGCGACCTGCCTCTGCTGGCGCAGATCGAAGGCCATTGCATGGGCGCCGGGATGGAGATCGCGAGCTGCTGCGACATCCGGGTGGCGGGGCAACGCGCACGCTTTGGAGCACCGATTGCCAGGCTCGGATTTCCCATGGCCCCGCGGGAAGCCCGGCTGGTGGCACGGGAGGCGGGCGTGGCCACGGCGCGCGAGATGTTGCTGGAGGCGGCGGTGTTCGACGCCGCCGAGATGAAGACCCGTGGTTTCCTGAACGCCCTGATCGCCGACCAGTTGGTGGCAGCGGATGTGGCGGCCCGCGCCCAGCGCGTCGCCGTGTTGGCGCCGGAGGCTGCGCGGATGAACAAGCAGACCCTGCGCGCCTGCCGTGAAGGGGTGTCAGAAGTCGAACGAAGTGCAGCGACCGCCTACCGCTACGCCGACAGCGCGGAACACCGCGAAGGCATCCGGGCTTTCCTGGAGAAGCGAGAGCCGGTCTTCTGAGTCTTTTGATCGTCTATCCCCACCTGTCGTCCAGACCATGAGCAACCTCAATCTGTTTGTCACCCTGTGCGCGGCTTTTCCGCAAGACCTCGACAGCGTGGCCGTCGAGACCGTCGACGCCTCCGCCCCTGGCCTGCGCTACTCCTGGCGTGACCTGGATCGGGCCACCGCCATGCTGGCCAACCTGCTCGACTCGCTGGAGCTTCCTCCGCAATCGCGCATCGCCGTGCAGGTGGAGAAGTCGGTTGAAGCCATGGTGCTCTACCTGGCCACGCTGCGCGCCGGCCATGTGTTCCTGCCCCTCAACACCGCCTACCAGCGTGCCGAGATCGAGTACTTCATTGGCAACGCCGAACCGGCCGTGGTGGTCTGCAGCCCGAAGAACTTCGGCTGGGTCAGCAAGATCGCGTTCACTGCCGGGACCCGGCATGTGTTCACCCTGGGAGATGACCGTACCGGCAGTCTGCTGGAACGAGCCGTCCACCACGGTGACCGCCACACCCCCGCCCAGAAGGGCGATGACGATCTTGCCGCCATCCTCTACACCAGTGGGACCACCGGCCGCAGCAAGGGCGCCATGCTGACCCACGGCAATCTGCGCAGCAACGCGCTGGTCCTGCGCGACTACTGGTGCTGGCAGCCCGACGATGTGCTCATCCACGCGTTGCCCATCTTTCATGTGCATGGACTCTTTGTGGCCATTCACGGTGCACTGATCAATGGCAGCAAGATGCTCTGGCTTTCAAGCTTCGATCCCAAGGCCGTGCTGGAGAGGATGCGTGAGGCCACGGTCTTCATGGGCGTACCCACGCTCTACGTGCGCATGCTGGCCGAGCCGGGACTCACGCCGCAGCAGGCTGCCCACATGCGCCTGTTCATCTCGGGATCGGCTCCGCTGCTGATCGAGACCTTCAACGAATGGAAATCCCGCACGGGGCACACCATCCTCGAACGGTACGGCATGAGCGAAACGATCATGCTCACCTCCAACCCCTGTGCCGCTGACCCGCGGCATTCAGGCCAGACCGAGCGGCGGGGTGGCACGGTCGGTTTTCCTCTGCCGGGTGTGGACCTGCGTGTGATGGACGACGCCGGTCTGCCTGTGCCGCCGGGCGAGATCGGCGGTATCCAGGTGCGTGGGCCCAACGTGTTCAGCGGCTATTGGCGCATGCCGGAGAAAACAGCCGAGGAGTTCACCGTCGACGGTTTCTTCAAGACCGGTGATGTGGGCCGCATCGACGAGCGTGGCTACGTGACCATCGTCGGCCGCAGCAAGGACCTGATCATTTCCGGTGGCTACAACGTCTATCCGGCCGAGATCGAAGGCTTCATCAACGAATTGCCCGGCGTGGCCGAGAGCGCGGTGGTGGGCGTGCCGCACCCGGATTTTGGCGAGGTGGGGGTTGCCTTGGTGATCGCCAAGCCCGGCGTGGCCCTTGATGAAAGCCAGATCATCGCCACGCTGAAGGCACAATTGGCCAACTTCAAGATTCCCAAGCGCTGTTTCGTGGTCCGGGAGCTGCCGCGCAACGCCATGGGCAAAGTGCAGAAGAACCTGTTGCGCGAGCAGCACACACACCTGTTCGTCTGAAGAACGGGCCAACCCCAAAGAGAAAGCCCGCACCAGCGGGCTTTCTCTTTGGGGTTGGCGTGAGGCGATCAGCGCAGCACCAGCACCGGTGTGTGCGAATGCGTCAGCACTTGCTGGGTTTCACTGCCGAGCAACAGTCGCTTGATGCCCCGGCGGCCATGCGAGGCCATGACAATCAGATCGCACTTGTTGCGTTTGGCCGCGGCAATGATGGCCTCGGCAATCAGGTCGGACTTGACCGTGACGGGCTTGACCTTGACCTCGCGCAACTGGCCCGCTGATTTCACGGCATTGACCGCTTGCATGGCTTCCTCCTGCCATTGCTTCTCGATGCGAGCCACCTCGGCCGCTGCCAGCGCCACACCACCCTCGAAATAGGTCTGCGGATAGCGTGGCACCACCTTCAGGGCGACCACTTCGGCGCCCGTGATGTCGGCCAGATTGATGGCATGTTCGACCGCCATTTTGGACAACTTCGAGCCGTCGGTGGCCACGAGGATGCGCTTGTACATGCTGTTCTCCAATGGAATTGTTGTTGGACAGACAATAGACTAACAAAGACCGCCCGGCTGCGGTTGACTTAAATCAAGCGCATGGACCCTGAGCTGGATTATTCTCGCCTCATGAAAGAGGCCGTCACCGCGCCCCCGGTGGGGTTTCCCATTGGGCGATCTTCTGCCCTCAAGCCTGCGAACCAGGACCTCAAGCCAGACATCGGCGCGCAGGGTTTCGGCTCCTTCGATGTTTTCGGTGCCCATCGAGGCCCTCTGACCGTCACGGACAATTTTGCCGTGCTGGACGATCCGGTCGAGCAGCAGGACTTCACCGAATACCGCGAGCTCGATGGTCGGCCGATGGCCGAGTCGGTTCTCATGGTGCAGGGCATGTACTGTGCTGCCTGCGCCGACACGGTGGAATGCGCCCTGCAGGACCTGCCCGGCGTGCAGCTGGCCCAGGTGCATGCCGCCACCCGCCGTCTGACGGTGCGATGGGATCCCGCGAAGACCCGCATGTCCAGCCTGGCGCAGGCGGTCGGGCAGACGGGTTACCGCCTGTTGCCGATGCAGCAGGCACTCTCCATCAGCGAGCGGCTGCGCGAAACCAGACAGGCGCTGTGGCGCCTGTTTGTCGCGGGGTTCTGTGCGATGCAGGTCATGATGTACGCATGGCCGGCCTACGTGACGGAGCCCGGGGAAATACCCGCCGACATAGACCAGTTGCTGCGCTGGGCCAGCTGGGTGCTGAGCCTGCCGGTGGTGTTCTTCGCCAGCGGACCATTTTTCCGCAGCGCGTGGCGCGATCTCCGGCTCGGGCGGGTGGGGATGGACACCCCGGTTTCGATCGGCATCCTGGTGACATTTCTGGTCAGCTCCGCTGCCACCTTCGATCCAACCGGCCCCTGGGGGCATGAGGTCTGGTTCGACTCACTGACCATGTTCGTTTTTTTCCTGCTGGGGGGGCGCTACCTGGAGCACAAGGCCCGTGACCGCACGGCCGGTGCGCTGGACAGTCTCATGAATCGCTTGCCAGAGGTGTGCGAGCGCCAGAAAGCGGATGGTGGTTTTGAGACGGTTTCGGTGCGCCGCCTGGTGGTGGGCGATACCGTGCGGGTTCAGGCCGGACAGGCTTTCCCCGGCGATGGTGAAATCCTGAGCCCGAACGCGACAGTGGACGAAGCACTGCTCACCGGTGAGTCGAACCCCGTGAGCCGTGGGCGCGGGCAGGGCGTCGTGGCCGGCAGCTTCAACCTGGGAGGGCCGGTGCTCATTGCGGTGCAGCGCCTCGGGCGCGATACCCGTTTTGCCCAGATCGTGGCGCTGATGGAAAAGGCATCCACCGAAAAGCCGCGGCTGGCGGTGCTGGCCGACCGCATCGCTGCACCGTTCCTGGTGCTGGTGCTGTTGGCTGCAGCATGTGCCGGATGGTACTGGTGGCAGATCGATCACACCAAAGCGCTTGCCGTCGCGGTGGCGGTGCTGATCGTGACCTGTCCCTGTGCCCTGTCGCTGGCCACGCCTGCGGCCATGCTCACCTCTGCGGGAGCGTTGGCCCGGAGGGGCATTCTGGTGCGGCGGCTGCAGGCCTTCGAAGCTTTGTCTGGCATCAATACCGTGATCTTTGACAAAACCGGCACGCTCACCCACGACCGGCTGGTGTTGCAGACCGTTCGCACCCGCGATGGCGTCACCCGGGAACAGGCGCTGGCGCTGGCCGCTTCGCTGGCCCAAGGCTCATTGCATCCGGTTTCCCGGGCACTTGCCGAGGCTGACCCTGGCGGCGCTGTGGGTGGCCCGTCTTCGCTCCAGCTTTCTGACCTGAGTGAAGTGGCGGGGCAGGGCCTGCAGGGCAGACTGCCCGATGGCATGACGGTGCGCCTGGGCTCGGCGGTTTTTTGCGGCGTGATCCAGCCTGCTGGAATCGACGAGGGGCATTCTCCGCGGACCTATCTGGCGGACGGACAGGGGTGGTTCGCGACCTTCGAATTCCAGGAAGGTCTTCGGGAAGATGCAAAGACCGCCGTGGCTGCCCTGCGTGCCATGGGCATTCAAACCTGGCTTCTGTCGGGGGACCGCGAGTCGGCAGCCCATCAAGTGGGCATGGCCGTGGGCGTGGACCATGTGATCGCCGGTGCCACTCCTGAGCGCAAGCTTACCGAGGTGGTGAGGCTGCAGGAACATGGACACAGGCTGGCCATGGTGGGTGATGGCCTGAACGATGGTCCCGTGCTGGCGCGTGCCGACACGTCCTTCGCACTCGGTCATGCTGCCCCCCTGGCCCAAGCCCAATCCGACTATGTGATTCAGGGTGGGCAGGTGATGGATGTCGTCTTGACGCTGCGACAGGCGAAGTCCACGATGCGCATCGTGCGGCAAAACCTGATCTGGGCTGCCGCGTACAACTTGGTGGCTGTCCCCCTGGCCTTGGTGGGCTGGATGCCGCCTTGGCTGGCCGGCCTCGGCATGGCCGGCAGTTCCTTGCTGGTCATCGCCAATGCCCTGCGTCTGGCATCCAATGTCCCCGCTACAACCTCTGATACCCCCGGTGGGTATGGTGCAGCGGGCGTACCATCGGCCTAGTGCTTTGGTCTCTTTCTGGAGGTGTCCAACATGGATGTCCTGTTTTTGTTGATTCCTGTCTCTCTGGTTCTCGTGTTCGCCATCATTGGCATCTTTTGGTGGGCGCTTCAAGGGGGGCAGTTTGACAACATAGAAAGAGAAGGCGAGCGCATTCTCAGGGGCGATTGACTTAAGTCAAGGCGGTGGGCGGGTTACATGTGGACACTCGCCAAGTGACATTTATGAGGAGTTCTGTATGTCCGTGACAACAAAGGCCAGCCAACCGGCGGTCTACAACGATGGTGTGGTCCGCGGGTTTGCCGTCATGTCCGTGATCTACGGCGTGGTGGGCATGCTGGTGGGGGTGATCATTGCGGCCCAGTTGACCTGGCCCGAGCTCAATATGGGCATTGAATGGCTGACCTACGGTCGCCTCCGTCCGCTACACACCAACGCGGTGATTTTTGCGTTCGGCGGGTCGGTGCTGTTTGCAACCAGTTACTACGTGGTTCAACGAACCTGTCACACCGCCTTGTTCTCGAACAAGCTGGCTTGGCTGACCTTCTGGGGCTGGAATGCGGTGATCGTCTCGGCGGTCATCACGTTGCCGATGGGTCTGACCCAGAGCAAGGAGTACGCCGAACTGATCTGGCCGATCGATCTCTTGATCACGGTGGTCTGGGTGTCGTACGCGGTTGTGTTCTTCGGCACGGTCGGCATCCGCAAGGTCAAGCACATCTATGTGGCCAACTGGTTCTTTGGTGCCTACATCATCACCATCGCCCTGCTGCACATCTTCAACAACCTGGCGATCCCGACCAGCGCCACGCACTCCTACTCGGCCTACGCCGGCGTGCAGGACGCCATGGTGCAATGGTGGTACGGCCACAATGCCGTGGGCTTCTTCCTGACGGCTGCCTTCCTGGGCATGATGTACTACTTCATTCCCAAGCAGGCCGAGCGTCCGGTCTACTCCTACCGCCTGTCCATCGTCCACTTCTGGGCGCTGATCTTCACCTACATGTGGGCGGGTCCTCACCACCTGCACTACACCGCGTTGCCGGACTGGACGCAATCGGTCGGCATGGTGTTCTCCTTGATCCTGCTGGCCCCCAGCTGGGGCGGCATGATCAACGGCATCATGACCCTGTCGGGTGCCTGGCACAAGCTGCGTGACGACCCCATCCTGCGCTTCCTGATCGTGTCCCTGTCGTTCTACGGCATGTCCACCTTCGAAGGTCCGATGATGTCCATCAAGACCGTCAATGCACTCTCACACTACACCGACTGGACCGTGGGCCACGTGCACTCCGGTGCTCTGGGCTGGGTGGGTCTGGTGTCCATGGGTTCGCTGTACTACCTGATCCCGCGCCTGTTCGGCCAGAAGAAGATGTACTCGGTGCCCGCCATTGAGCTGCACTTCTGGGTCGCCACCATCGGCATCGTGCTGTACATCGCCGCGATGTGGATCGCTGGGGTGATGCAGGGTCTGATGTGGCGCTCGGTCAACCCCGATGGCAGCCTGACCTACACCTTCGTCGAGTCGGTAAAAGCCACCTTCCCGTTCTATGTGATTCGTCTGCTGGGCGGTTTGCTTTACCTCGGCGGCATGCTGGTCATGCTGTGGAACGTCGTCATGACGATGCGCCAAGGCCGTGTTGAAGACGTGCCCGTCCTCGCTGTCAACCCCGCACACGCCTGAGGAGCACCAACATGGCAAACAACGAAAAAATCATAGGCCACGCCCGGATCGAGACCAACAACTTCCTCATGATCGTGTTGATCACGCTCGTGGTGGCCGTGGGTGGTCTGGTGGAAATTGTTCCTCTGTTCTTCCAGAAGTCCACCACCACGCCGATCGAGGGCCTCAAGCCCTACAGTGCGCTGCAACTCGCAGGCCGCGATGTGTACGTGAGCGAAGGGTGCTACAACTGCCACTCGCAGATGATCCGCCCCTTCCAGGCCGAGACGCTGCGTTATGGTCCTTATTCGGTGGCGGGCGAGTTCGTGTACGACCGTCCGTTCCAGTGGGGCTCCAAGCGCACGGGTCCGGACCTGCACCGCGTGGGGGGTCGTTACAGTGACGAGTGGCACCGCATCCACCTGACCAACCCGCGTGATCTGGTGCCCGAGTCGAACATGCCGGCCTATCCCTTCCTCGCCGAGAAGCTGGTGGATGCCGACAGCCTGCCCAAGCGCATGGAAGTGCTGCGGACCCTGGGTGCTCCGTACTCGGACGAGGAGATTGCCAAGTCCACCGAGGAGGTGAAAGGCAAGACCCAGATGGAAGCGGTTATCGCTTACCTGCAGGTGCTGGGTACAGCGCGCAGCGCCACCAGGCCTGCAGCAGTGGCCGCTGCAGTTACCGAAACGGCTCCCGCTGCTGCCGAGCCAGCCGATGCGGCCAGCGTGGTGGTGGAAAACGGTGTGGTGAAGTTCTACTTCGCCTCCGGCAAGGCCGATCTGGCGACCGGTGCTTCGGAGGCGCTGGCGCAAATGGCCACGGCCGCCAAGGAAGGCAAAAAGCTCAACCTCAGCGGTTTTCATGATGCCACTGGCGACCTGGCGTCCAACCAGGAACTGGCCAAGCAGCGTGCCTTTGCGGTTCGCGATGCTTTGATGGGCATGGGTGTGAGCGAGGCCCAGCTTGAACTGGTCAAGCCGGCTGCAACCGAAGGTGCCGGCTCGAATGCCGAAGCCCGGCGCGTTGAAGTCTCCCTGCAATAAGCCCAAGGCCCATCATGGATATCAACGATCTCCGCAGCATCGTCACGGTGGTCAGTTTGCTGACCTTCGTGGGCATCGTGGTCTGGGCCTGGTCCAAACGCAACCAGGCCAGCTTTGACGAGGCAGCACAGTTGCCCTTCAACGACGACTAAACCGCGGCACCAACAAGAGAAACATCATGAGCGACTTTACAAGTGATTTCTGGCACCTCTATGTGGCGGGGTTGACCTTGGTCAGCATCATTGCCTGCCTGATCCTGCTCTGGATCAGCGGCACCACCAAGGCTGCCACACATGCCGACAACACCACCGGGCATGTCTGGGATGGTGATCTGGCCGAGATGAACAACCCGCTGCCCAAGTGGTGGGTCTATCTCTTCATCATCACGGTCATCTTCGCGCTGGTTTACGGTGCGCTGTATCCGACGTTCGGCAAATTCCAGGGTGTTCTGGGCTGGACTTCCCAGGGTCAGCACACAGCTGAAGTTGAAAAGGTGGAGGCGGCCATCGCGCCTATCTACGCCAAGTTCAATGGCATGCCGCCTGAGAAGATCGCTGCTGACGCCGAAGCCATGGCCATCGGTGAGCGCCTCTTCATGAACTATTGTGCCCAGTGCCATGGTTCGGATGCGCGTGGTGCCAAGAGCTTCCCCAACCTGACCGACCAGGACTGGCTGGGTTCAGGAGACCATGCGTACATCAAGGCCACCATTGGCCAGGGGCGCGTGGGCGTCATGCCACCGATGGCTGCCGCTGTTGGTGGACCGGAAGATGTTCGTAACGTGGCCAACTATGTGCTGAGCCTGTCGGGCAGTCCGCATGACGCTGTGCGTGCGACCCAGGGCAAGGAAAAGTTCGCTGCTTGTGCAGCCTGCCACGGCGCCGATGGCAAGGGCATGGCTGCGGTCGGTGCACCCAATCTCACCGATGGCATCTGGCTGCACGGCTGGGGTGAAGAGGCCATCGCTCGGGCGGTCAACAACGGCTTCAACAACCAGATGCCGGCTCAGGCTGCGCTGTTGAACGATGCCCAGATCAACGTGCTGGCTTCTTACGTCTGGGGCATGTCGAACAAGACGGGCAATTGATCGTTGATCCAGGAGGGCCGCAGTGGTCTGTTGACTGTTGCGGCTCTTTTCCTTTTCCAACCTTGGGTTTCTTGTGAGTTCCGCCACCCCAGACAACAAAGACAGTCCGCGCAGCATCGCGCCCGTTTCAGCCCATCCTGCCAACGCAGTGCCGGCTGGAGACGAGGTCATGGTGTCGCTTTACGCCTCGCGCAAGACAATCTACCCGCGATCTGTCTCAGGTCTGTTCTCCAATTGGCGCTGGATCACGGTCTGGATCACCCAGATTGTTTTCTACGGCCTGCCCTGGCTGGAGTGGAATGCCAGGCAGGCGGTGCTCTTCGATCTGGAAGCACGCCGCTTCTACATTTTCGGCTTGGTCCTCTATCCGCAGGATTTCATCTACCTGACCGGGCTTCTCGTCATCGCAGCGCTGGCGCTGTTCCTGTTCACGGCCGTTGCCGGACGCCTTTGGTGTGGCTACGCCTGCCCACAGACCGTCTACACGGAGATTTTTCTCTGGATCGAGAAGAAGGTCGAAGGGGACCGTTCCGCCCGCATGAGGCTGGACCAATCGCCCCTGTCTGCAAGCAAGTTTGGCAAGAAGTGGCTCAAGCATGCGCTCTGGATCCTGTTCGCGTTGTGGACCGGCTTCACCTTCGTGGGCTACTTCACCCCGATCCGTGAACTGGCAGCGCTGTCGCTGGCGGCTTCGCTGGGCCCATGGCAGACCTTCTGGGTCTTCTTCTACGGTTTTGCCACCTACGGCAATGCAGGCTTCATGCGTGAGCAGGTTTGCAAGTACATGTGCCCCTACGCACGCTTCCAGAGCGCCATGTTCGACAAGGACACGATGATCGTCACCTACGACGAAAAACGTGGTGAACCGCGTGGTCCGCGCTCCAAGAAAGCCGATCCTGCTGCCTTGGGTCTCGGCGCCTGCGTGGACTGCACCTTGTGCGTTCAGGTCTGCCCGACCGGGATCGACATTCGCAACGGTCTGCAATACGAGTGCATCGGATGCGGCGCCTGTATTGACGTTTGCGACGAAGTGATGGACAAGGTCGGCTATCCGCGTGGGCTGGTCAAGTACTCGACGCAGAACGGCATGGCACAAGGCTGGAGCACCCGCCAGATGATCCGGCGGGCCATGCGCCCCAGGGTCTTGGTGTACACGTCTATTCTGCTGGCGATATCCCTTGCCGTGATGGTCAGCCTGTTTCTGCGCACGCCGCTCAAGGTCGATGTGATCCGTGATCGCGGTGCCTTGGCCCGTATGGTGGAGCAGGGGCGAATCGAAAACGTTTTCCGCCTGCAGGTGATGAACGCGACCGAGAGCACGCAGCGTTATGTGATCCGCGTTTCCGGTTTGCCCGGCATTGCCATCGCGTCAGAGTCGGTGATTGAAGTGTTGCCTACCGAAGTGCGGTCGGCAGTCCTTCGGGTTCAGATCCCTCCGGGCGCTGCTGCCACCGGTTCGCACCCGATCCATTTCGACATCCAGGCAGAGAGTGACGCTGGCATCAGCGTCACCGAAAAGGCGGCCTTCCTGGTGCCCCGTTGAGTCCCCTCCGCAACCGAACAATCCGACACTGAGCCCACCATGAACACCACCACATTCAAGACCTCCTCAGACCCGCTGCGTCCGACTCCCTGGTGGCGGGTACCCCATATGTGGCTGGTGGTGGGTGGACCGTTGGTGGTCGTCATTGCGGCAATCGTCACGGCGTTCATTGCGATCGACGGGGCTGACCCTGTCCTCAACAAAGCCGACTACGAGCGCGACCTGAAGGCGGTCCAGGGACTGGAGGGACAGGCACGGACCGACGCATGGATCAAGTTACAACCTGCGCACCAGGCACGCAACCACGCAGCTTCGCCGTTGGTGCCGTCTGACAAGTAGTTCGGCCGGGAATCCAGGCGTGCTGCTGCGGAAGGATGCATCCGCTTCACGCGTCAATCAGTCAACTGAGAATCCGAGGAGACAAAACGATGTGGGCCCAACGGTGGATGTGGATTGCGTGGCCGGCCTTTCTGGTCGCGGCTGTGCTGGAAATGATCGTGTTTGCGATGGTGGATCCGAGTGATCTTCACTGGTTTGGAAACCCGCTGGAGCTGTCGCGTCAGGCGGTCTATACGCTGGCATTTTTTGTCTTCTGGGGTGTCACCATGGCCTCCAGTGCGTTGACGACCCTGCTGTCGATGTCGCCGTTTGAAGTCAATCGATGTCCGGTGCCGGAGTCGGAGCGGCCTCGGGATTGCGCCAAGAACGGGCCCTGCTGCTGAGTCCCGTTCACCGAACAGCAGAAAACCCCGGCCAAGTGATTGGCGCGGGGCTTTTCTATGCCGGAATCGATACGGTCAGCGACTGGCTGGCGGATTCACGATCTGTTTGAGTCCTTCTGTGCTTTTGATACGGACATACCGTTGCTTGACTTCAATGATGCCGTCCTCGACAAACTTGGAGAAGGTGCGACTCACCGTCTCGAGCTTCATGCCCAGGTAACTGCCGATCTCTTCGCGGGTCATGCGCAGAATCAGTTCAGACTGTGAAAAACCCCTGGCATGCAGCCGTTGCACCAGATTCAGCAAAAAGGCCGCCAGGCGTTCTTCAGCCCGCATGCTGCCCAGCAGGAGCATGACGCTGTGGTCCCGCACGATCTCTCGGCTCATGATCTTGTGCACATGGTGCTGCAGGGTGGTGAATTCGCGAGAAAGCTCCTCCACCTGGTCAAAGGGCATCACACACACCTCCGCATCTTCCAGGGCAATGGCGTCGCAAGAATGGTGGTCGCTGACGATACCGTCAAGTCCGATGATCTCGCCCGTCATCTGGAATCCAGTGACCTGATCACGGCCATCGGCGGTGGTGACACAGGTCTTGAAAAAGCCTGAACGAACGGCAAACAGAGACGTGAACTTGTCACCCGTGTTGAACAGTGCCGTGCCCCGCTTGATGCGGCGGCGGGATGAGATCACGTGATCCAGCTTGTCCATTTCGTCGGGGTTGAGTCCCATGGGCAGACACAACTCCCGCAGATTGCAGCTGGAACAGGCAACTTTTATGCTTTGAACGTCCATAATTTTCCAGAATTTGCACGGCAAGCTTAACCCATCAAGCCCTCCAGTGGCCATAAAAGCCGGAGCTCAGGCGTCAAGGTGGATTCCGCCTTCACCCGCTTGTCTTGATCAAGATCAAGGGCTCCCAGGCGCGGATGCTGCACAGTGGCTCATCCGAACTGGAGAATTTTTGTGAGTCACGCCATATCCAATGAATTGCTGAAGCGATTCGACGTTCCTGGGCCGCGCTACACCTCGTACCCCACGGCTGACCGTTTTGTGGAAGCCTTCACCGAGCAAGACTACATTCAGGCGCTCGAACAACGGCGCGCAGGGTCAATGGCTTTGCCCTTGTCTCTGTATGTGCACGTTCCCTTCTGCGAATCGGTCTGCTACTACTGTGCCTGCAACAAGGTGATCACCAAGCACCACGAACGCGCAGCAGAGTATCTGCGTTACCTGTCGCGCGAAGTGGATTTGCAGATCCAGCATTTTGGCCAGGGGCACAGTGTGTCCCAGTTGCACCTGGGTGGGGGTACACCTACCTTCCTGTCCGATGCGGAGCTGGAAGACCTCATGACCATGATCCGGCGCAATTTCACGCTGGTGCCCGGTGGTGAGTATTCGATTGAGGTCGACCCCAGAACTGTGACCGACCAGCGTCTTCAGACCTTGGCCAGACTGGGGTTCAATCGCCTGAGTTTTGGCGTGCAGGACTTTGATCCCGCTGTGCAGAAGGCCGTGCATCGCGTGCAGCCCGCCGAACAGGTGTTTGCCTTGGTGGAAACCGCCCGCAAGATCGGATTTGAGTCGGTGAACGTGGATCTGATCTACGGCCTGCCACTGCAGACGCCGGAGTCTTTTGCGCGCACCCTGGCCCAGGTCAACGAGCTGCGCCCGGACCGCATTGCCTTGTATGCCTATGCGCATTTGCCAACCCGCTTCAAGCCCCAGCGCCGCATCATTGCTGCCGAACTTCCCAGCGGGGCTGACAAGCTATCGATGTTGTCGGCGTCGCTGGATGCCCTGATGGATGCCGGCTATGTCTATGTGGGCATGGACCATTTCGCGCTTCCAACCGATGCGTTGGCTGTTGCCAAGCGCCAGGGGCGTTTGCATCGCAACTTTCAGGGCTACAGCACGCAGCCCGATTGCGACCTGATCGCTCTGGGTGTGTCGGCCATTGGGCGCATCGGTGCCACCTACAGCCAGAATGCCAAGACGCTCGAGGACTACTACGACTCGCTGGACCAGGGCCGCTTGCCCGTCGTGCGTGGCTTGGCGCTCACGCGCGACGACTTGCTGCGCCGATCCGTCATCATGTCCATCATGTGCCAGGGGGCGCTCCATTACGAGTCCATCGAGCTTGGACATCTGATTGATTTCAAGGCTTATTTCGCGCGTGAACTGGAGGTGCTGGCCGGCCTGGCTGAGAGCGGACTGGTCACGCTGGACAGCGGCGGCATGCAGGTCACGGGAACGGGCTGGTTCCTGGTGCGCGCCATTGCCATGGTGTTCGACAAGAATCTGCAGGTCGATCAGGATCGCGCACGCTTCTCCAAGATCATCTGACGGCCCGCTTCGCGACCGGGGCTTCGTGTTCCCGGTACAGTGCCTCGCATGCAGACATCAATGGCGATCACAGCCCTGTTCATGGGCTTGGTGGGCGGGCCCCACTGCGTTGCCATGTGCGGTGCGGCTTGCGCGGGCATCAGCCGTGCTGCGGGCGCACGGAGTACCCGGGCGCTGCTGTCCTTTCAGTTCAGCCGCATGGTGGGGTACGCCTTGTTTGGTGCCTTTGCCGCGGGCTCTGTCCAGGGATTGGCCTTGCTGGGTACCAACACCATCGCCATCCGACCGGTCTGGACCATGTTTCACGTGGCGGCCTTTCTGCTCGGGGTTGTGCTGATCTGGCAGGCCCGCCAACCCGCCTGGATCGACAGTCTGGCCCAGGCGCTGTGGCGCAAGGCGCGCCCGGTACTGGTGCGCCTGGGTGCGCGTGCCCCCATCGTTTTGGGCTTGGCCTGGGCGCTCATGCCCTGCGGTTTGCTCTATTCGGCCCTGCTGGTGGCTTCTCTCTCGGCCAATGCCTTCGAAGGCGCAGGCATCATGGCGCTGTTCTCTCTGGGCACGTCGATTTCCCTTACCGTCGCTCCCTGGTTGCTGCTGCGCCTGAGGGGCGGTCGGTCCGGAGCCTGGGGCATTCGGCTGGCCGGTCTGGCTTTGGCGGCAACTTCCGGCTGGGCGCTCTGGATGGGTGTGACCAACCCAACGGGGCTGTTCTGCATGTGATCGGCGTCGACGCGCCATCACCCCTGCGCGGGCGCGGGTTGCCTGGTCGGTAGGGTGGCCAGTAGCAGGCCAACCAGGGCAATGGCAAACGCCAGCAGTTGCATGGACGTGAGATGCTCCCCCATGAACAGCACCCCAATGGCCGCCGCACTCACTGGAAGCATCACGGTAAAGACACCGGCACGTGAGGCGGGCACGCTCTTCAAACCGGTCATCCAGAGCCAGACGGTCCAGACGCTGGCCGCCAGGGCATAGAAAAACAGGAGTCCCCAGATGCCAGCGCTGACCGACGTGAAGTCAAATCGCCAGGCAGCCCAGAGTCCGAATGGAGTGACCAGTGCAAAGCCCCACAGATTGATGATGGCCGAGATGCGCTTGGGTCCCAGGCCTTCGGTCAGCGACTTGCCGATCACCACGTAGGACGCCTCGCACACGACAGCGGCAAACACCAGCAGGTTCCCCCATACCGACTCCGAGAGTCCCAGGAACAGGGCTTCGTGCGCCAGCGCGGAGCCGAGTTCCGGTTTCTGCAGGGAAAACAGGCCGATGCCGATGGCTGCGCAGGCAATGGCCGCAGCCGTGCGCCCTCCGATTCGCTCCTTGAGAAAGACCCAGCTCAGGATCGCGACGACGGCCGGGATGGAGGACATGACGACGCCAGCGGCGACAGCCGTGGTCATGCTCACGCCAAACAACATGCAGATCGAAAACAGAAAGTTGCCGAGGAAGGACTCCAGAAACAGGAGGCGCCGCGTGCGAGGGCTGATGGGCGGTTCGTCGCTGGGTTTGCGCAGCCAGCGCAGCATGGCGAGGCCTCCAATGCCAAAGCGCAGCCAGGCCAGCAAGAAAACGGGGAACACCAGCACAAGCGGTTTGGACAGCGCCACATAACTGCCAACCAGAGACATGCTCAAGGCAAGGCTGGCATAGGCGCGCCAGCGATGGTGGTGGACGGGGATCGCAGTGCTTGGTGGCGCCATGGGCGAGGATCATGCCTGAAGCGGGTCTGTGGTTCGACGCGTGCATTCGGGATGGTCACCACCGCACGGTTGCTGTGCACCATCAGCGGCCCGAACGCTGCAAGGTCCGTGGTCCCACCAGCCAAGACCGCTCCGTCATTCCGGAATGAGAGAGTGACATTTCTTGATATGAGAAAACAGTATGCTGCGGTGCAAAATAATTTCTCTATACAAGAAAAGAAATGTCGCATTGAGAAAAGTTGTTCATAGATCTTTGAAAAATATGGAAAAAATATTTGTCTTATATAAGACATAAGATGTTCCAAAACTCTTCTACAAGACTTAAAGTCTGTTCATCGGCACCCGACTTGCATGGCAACCTTGCCGACCCCTTGTATCAACCTCACGGAGAGTATTCAAATGCCCCAATCCCTCACCGAACAGCTGAGCCGCCAACAGCAAATTGAAGCCCTGGAAAAAGACTGGGCCACCAACCCCCGCTGGAAGGGCGTGAAGCGTGGCTATTCCGCCGCTGACGTCGTGCGCCTGCGCGGCAGCATGCAGATCGAGCACACGCTGGCCAAGCGCGGCGCAGAGAAGCTGTGGGACAAGGTCAACGGCGGCGCCAAGAAGGGTTATGTGAACGCCTTCGGCGCGATCTCCGCTGGTCAGGCCATGCAGCAGGCCAAGGCCGGTCTGGAAGCTGTGTACCTGTCGGGCTGGCAAGTCGCCGCCGACGGCAACACCAGCGAAACCATGTACCCCGACCAGTCGCTGTACGCCTACGACTCGGTGCCGACCATGGTTCGCCGCATCAACAACACCTTCAAGCGCGCCGACGAAATCCAGTGGGGCCGTGGCATCGAGCCGGGCTCGCCTGAATTCATCGACTACTTCCTGCCGATCGTGGCCGACGCTGAAGCCGGTTTCGGTGGCGTTCTGAACGCCTTCGAACTGATGAAGAACATGATCGCCGCCGGTGCTGCTGGCGTTCATTTCGAAGACCAGCTGGCCGCTGTGAAGAAGTGTGGCCACATGGGTGGCAAGGTGCTGGTGCCCACGCAGGAAGCCTGCGAGAAGCTGATCGCCGCCCGCTTCGCCGCTGACGTGATGGGTGTCTCCACCATCGTGCTCGCCCGCACCGATGCCGAAGCTGCCAACCTGATCACCAGTGACCACGACGCCAACGACAAGCCTTTCCTGACTGGCGAGCGCACACAGGAAGGTTTCTACCGCGTCAAGAACGGCCTGGAACAAGCCATCAGCCGCGGCGTCGCCTACGCCCCCTACGCCGACCTGGTGTGGTGCGAGACTGGCGTGCCCGACATCGGCTTTGCCCGTGAGTTCGCGCAAGCCGTGCAAGCCGCCTGCCCGGGCAAGCTGCTGTCGTACAACTGCTCGCCATCTTTCAACTGGAAGAAGAATCTGGACGACAAGCAGATCGCTTCTTTCCAGGAAGACCTGGCTGCTCTGGGCTACCGCTACCAGTTCATCACGCTGGCCGGCATCCACATCAACTGGTTCAACACCTTCCAGTTCGCCCACGCTTACGCTCGCGGAGAAGGCATGAAGCACTACGTCAACATGGTGCAGGAGCCCGAATTTGCTGCTCGCGACAAGGGTTACACCTTCGTGTCGCACCAGCAGGAAGTGGGCGCTGGTTACTTCGACGATGTGACCACCGTGATTCAGGGCGGTTCGTCTTCCGTGAAAGCCCTGACCGGCTCGACCGAAGAAGAGCAGTTCCACTGATCTCCGGCTGACCCCTGGCATCCCGGCCCGCAGGTTCCACCTGCGGGCTTTTTTCATGGCTCGATGCCAGCGCTCAACGGGTCCAGAAACCACCGCTCAGGTGCCAGCCGCCACGGCCTTGCTCCCAGCGATGGGGCTGGAAACGATGGCCCGGGACTGGACGGGCGTAATGACCGGGCACCCAGACGTGCCGGTTGTCGCTCCAGTTCCAGTAGCCACTGATCCAGATCGCACCCACGAACGGCAAGGCGGGAATCACCTCGACGCGAGGCGGGGGCGGTGGTGTCGTGCTCATGATGACGCCATCCAGCGGGTAGGGCGCTGGTTGTGAGTACACCGGGTAGCTGGGGTAGGCCAATGGGCCATATGGCGCCGGGCCGACCACACAGCCGGACAGGCTGGCGATCCCCAGAAGAAGGGCTGCAACCGATGGGCGTAAAGTCTGAGATGTCATGGTTCAACTCCGGAATGACGCAACAGGGAATCTGTCTTGCTTTTCGAGTTTCCTCCTTAATCCGGTTTTGTGCCACATCCTCGTGCGATCCGCCAGCAGGGCTGGCTGCGCCCAAGTCCGCGTCAAAAGGGGCGGGTAAAATGAAGGCAAATCAAATCAGAGTGAGAAAGGCAGCTTGGTTATGACACCGCGAACTACGTCGTCTTTCCTTTCGGCCACGTGAGGCCGGCAGATCGCGCCTGCCTGATTGCCTTTCTCGACCTCTTCCAGCGCGGCCCATGCCGCGCTTTTTCATTTTTGGATGTTCCATGCTTCACATCACGCTCCCTGACGGTTCGCAACGTGAGTACCCCGGCCCGGTCACAGTCGCCGAGGTTGCTGCCTCCATTGGCTCTGGCTTGGCCAAGGCTGCGCTGGCAGGGAAGATTGGTCAGGGCGATGCGGCCCGTGTCGTCGATACCAGCTATCAGATTACCCTCGACAGTCACGTGTCCATCGTCACGGCGAAGGACGCTGATGGTTTGGAGGTGATTCGGCATTCCACGGCCCACCTGTTGGCGTATGCCGTGAAAGAACTGTTTCCCGATGCGCAGGTGACGATCGGCCCGGTGATCGAAAACGGTTTCTTCTACGACTTCTCCTACAAGCGCCCGTTCACGCCTGAGGACCTGGTCGCCATCGAGAAGCGCATGGCCGAGCTGGCCGCGAAGGATGAACCGGTCGTGCGCCGCGTGCTGCCGCGCGACGAGGCGGTGGACCATTTCAAGGGCCTGGGTGAGCACTACAAGGCCGAGATCATTGCGAGCATTCCGAGCAACGAGGATGTGTCGCTCTACCGCGAAGGGGCATTCGAAGACCTGTGCCGCGGCCCGCACGTGCCGAGCACCGGGAAGCTCAAGCACTTCAAGTTGATGAAAGTGGCGGGAGCCTACTGGCGCGGTGACCATCGAAACGAGATGCTCCAGCGCATCTACGGCACGGCCTGGGCGAGCAAGGAAGACCTGCAGCAGCACCTGACCATGCTGGAGGAGGCCGAGAAACGCGACCACCGCAAGCTGGGGCGTGAGTTGGATCTGTTCCATATCGACGACCACGCGCCCGGCCTGGTGTTCTGGCATCCCAAGGGCTGGACGCTGTGGCAGGAGGTGGAGCAGTACATGCGCCGCGTGTACCGCGAGAACGGTTACCAGGAAGTCAAGGGTCCGCAGCTTCTGGACAAGGGTCTGTGGGAGAAAACCGGCCATTGGGACAAGTACCGCGACAACATGTTCACCACCGAGAGTGAAAAGCGCGACTACGCCTTGAAGCCCATGAACTGTCCGGGTCACATCCTGATCTTCAAGCAGGGCATCAAGAGCTACCGCGACTTGCCATTGCGCTACGGTGAATTCGGGCAATGCCATCGCAACGAACCCAGTGGTGGCCTGCACGGGATCATGCGCGTGCGCGGCTTCACGCAGGACGATGGTCACATTTTCTGCACGGAAGACCAGATCCTGGCCGAGTGTGTGGCCTACACGACGCTGCTCCAGAAGGTCTACGCCGACTTCGGTTTCAGAAACATCATCTACAAGATTGCGACCCGGCCAGACGCACGCATCGGCAGCGACGCCATCTGGGACAAGGCCGAACATGCGCTGATGGAGAGCCTGCGTGCCTCGGGCTGCGAGTTTGAAATCTCGCCCGGCGAAGGTGCGTTCTATGGTCCGAAGATCGAATACACCCTGAAGGATGCCATCGGACGCCAGTGGCAGTGCGGCACCATCCAGGTCGACTTTTCCATGCCCGAGCGGCTGGACGCCGAGTATGTGGCCGAAGACGGCAGTCGTCAGCGGCCGGTGATGCTGCACCGCGCGATCGTCGGCAGCCTGGAGCGTTTCATCGGCATCCTGATCGAAGAACATGCGGGCGCGCTGCCCGTATGGCTCGCGCCGGTGCAGGTGGCGGTGCTCAATATCACCGACGCGCAGAGCGATTACTGTCGTGAAATCGTCAAATCGCTGCAAAATCAAGGGCTTAGGGCCGAGGCTGATCTGCGCAACGAGAAAATTACGTATAAAATACGAGAGCACGCGTTGCAAAAGCCGCCTTACATCCTTGTCGTGGGCGACAAGGAGAGGGCCGCTGGCGCTGTGGCTGTGCGGGCGCGGGGTAACAAAGACCTCGGCGTCATGCCGCTGGAAGAGTTTTCCAGACTGATTGCGGCAGACGTTTCTTCCAAAGTTTGAACTCAAACATCCGGTTGACTCCCTCGCGGCTGCTGCGCACATCGCGGATGCAGCAGGGCAGGCCTGTGGCCTGCCTGATTGTTTGAACTGCCCACACAAAGGAAACCACCATAGCTACCAACTTTCGCGACCGCCGCCAGCGTGAAGAGCGCGCACACCGACTGAACCGTGAAATCATGGCGCCTGAGGTTCGCCTCAACGGTCCGGAGAACGAGCCGTTGGGTATCGTCAGTCTGCAAGAAGCGCTGCGCATGGCCGGTGAGCTGGATGTGGATCTGGTCGAGATTGCGGCCACCGCCATCCCCCCGGTGTGTCGCCTGATGGACTACGGCAAGTTCAAGTACCAGGAACAGAAGAAAGCTGCGGAAGCCAAGGCCAAGCAGACGGTCATTGAGATCAAGGAGATCAAATTCCGTCCTGGTACCGATGAGGGTGACTACAACATCAAGATGCGCAACATCCGGCGCTTTCTCGATGACGGTGACAAATGCAAGATCACGCTGCGCTTTCGCGGTCGCGAGATCACGCACCAGGAGTTGGGTCTGGCCCTGCTCAACCGCATCCGTGACGAGCTGGCCGATTCCATCGTGGTGGAGCAGTTCCCCAAGCTGGAAGGGCGCCAGATGATCATGATGATTGCGCCTGGACGCAAGAAGGCCGGTGGCGGTGGTGCCAAAGTCTCTGAGGCGCCGGTGCAAGGTGCTGAACAGCCGGCGGCCTGAACGCCGGCAAGGAAGCAAAAAGAATTGGACCGGCAGGGTAGTCTCCTGCTGGTTCGAGGTATCTGGCGAAAGCCATGGTGCCGAACGAAGTGCCTGACGGCACTTCATCAAAAGTGGCTCGGGGCCAACAAGTCTGCGGAAGGTTCGCAGCGCCTCACGAGCACAAATGAAAAAGGAGCATGAAGATGCCCAAAATGAAGACCAAGAGCAGCGCGAAAAAGCGTTTTCGCGTTCGTCCCGGTGGCACCGTCAAACGCGGTCAAGCCTTCAAACGTCACATCTTGACCAAGAAGACCACCAAGAACAAGCGCCACCTGCGCGGTTCGGTGACTGTCCATGAGACCAATATGGGTCACATGGCACAGATGCTGCCCGGCATGGGCATTTGATCAACGACGAACAAGGAGCTACACATGCCTCGCGTCAAACGTGGTGTAACGGCACGCGCCCGTCACAAAAAAGTTCTCGCCCTTGCAAAAGGCTTTCGCGGTCGCCGCGGCAACGTCTTCCGCATCGCCAAACAGGCGGTGATGAAGGCCGGTCAGTACGCTTACCGTGACCGCCGTACCAAGAAGCGCGTCTTCCGTCAGCTGTGGATCGCGCGTATCAACGCCGGTGCACGTGCTTGCGGCCTGACGTACAGCCAGTTCGCCAATGGCCTGAAAAAGGCCTCCATCGAAATCGACCGCAAGGTCCTGGCCGATCTGGCCGTGAACGACGTTGCTGCTTTCAACAGCATCGTGGAGCAAGTCAAAGCCAAGCTGGCCGCTTGATTCACGGCGGTATCGTCGCTGTGCATGCAGCGGTGATCCCAGTCGCTCAAAGGGGTTGAGGCTTGAGGGATTTCCCTCGCGGCTCTCAGCCCCTTTTTTGCTTTTACGCACAAGACACACATGAACGAGTTGGACGCACTGGTCGAGAGCGCCCGCGCAGGATTTGCGCAGGCAGCCACCCCCGCCGATCTTGAAAATGCCAAGGCTGTCTATCTGGGCAAGTCGGGTCGCATAACGGAACTGATGAAGGGCATGGGCTCTTTGTCCGTCGACGAAAAGAAGACCCGCGGCGCTGCCATCAACCAGGCCAAGCAGGCGATTGAAGGTGCCCTGCATGCGCGCCGCCAGGCGCTCGCTGATGCCGAGCTGGAAGCCCAGCTCAAGGCGGAAGCGCTGGATGTGAGCCTCCCCGGCCGGCAGCGCGGGCAAGGTGGTCTGCACCCGGTGAGTCTCACGCTGGAACGCATCGAGTCGATCTTTGGCTCCATGGGTTTTGATGTGGCCGAAGGCCCCGAGATCGAGTCCGACTGGTTCAACTTCACCGCGCTCAACACGCCAGCCGATCACCCGGCGCGTTCGATGCACGACACCTTCTATGTCGAAGGTGGCAGCGCGGACGCACCCAATCTCCTGCGCACACACACCAGTCCGGTGCAGGTGCGCCACGCCCTGCAGCACGTCGAGCAGCACCGTGCTCTGAGCGATACCGGTCAGGCGATGCCTGAAATCCGCGTCATCGCGCCGGGCCGGACCTACCGCGTGGACAGCGATGCCACGCACTCGCCCATGTTTCACCAGTGCGAAGGTCTGTGGATTGGCGAGAACGTGAGCTTCAAGGACCTGAAGTTCGTCTTCACGAATTTCTGCCGCGCCTTTTTCGAGCGTGACGATCTGGTGCTGCGGTTCCGTCCCAGTTTCTTCCCGTTCACCGAACCCAGCGCCGAGATCGACATCCAGTTCCAGAGCGGCTCGCTGGCCGGGCGCTGGCTGGAAGTGGCTGGCTCGGGGCAGGTGCATCCGAACGTGGTGCGCAACATGGGCCTGGACCCCGAGCGTTACATCGGCTTCGCCTTCGGGATGGGGCTGGATCGCTTCACCATGCTGCGCTATGGCGTGAACGATCTACGCCTGTTTTTTGACGGCGACATCCGCTTTCTCACGCAGTTCCGTTGATTCCGTAGGTACGACAAGATGCAATTTCCCGAATCCTGGCTGCGTGCCTTCTGCAACCCCCCACTGACCAGCCAGCAGCTGGCGGACACCCTGACCATGGCTGGGCTGGAAGTGGAGGAACTGCGCCCCTTCGCGCCTGCCTTCACCGGCGTGGTGGTGGGTCAGATCCTGAGCGCCGAGCAACACCCCAACGCCGACCGCCTGCGGGTGTGCCAGGTGGACGTGGGGCAGGGCGAGCCGCTGAATATCGTGTGCGGTGCGCCCAATGCGCGCGCCGGCATCAAGGTGCCGTGCGCCACCGTGGGAGCGCTCCTGCCACCGGGCGAAGATGGGAAGCCCTTTGCCATCAAGCTGGGCAAATTGCGTGGTGTTGAGAGTCAGGGCATGCTGTGCTCAGCGAAAGAGCTGCAGATCTCGGAAGAGAGCAGCGGTCTGTTGGAGCTGGTTGATGACGCCGTGGTTGGCGTCAGTATCCGCAAGCAGCTGGGTCTGGACGACATGCTGTTCACCCTCAAGCTCACGCCCAATCTGGCCCACTGCCTGAGCGTGTACGGCATCGCGCGCGAGGTGTCGGCGCTGACCGGTTCACCGCTGCTGCAGCCCGAGTTCCCTGTCATGCCGGTGCAGATTCAAGACCGCCTGCCCGTCAGCGTGCAGGCCCCCGATCTTTGCGGTCGGTTCAGTGGCCGCGTGGTGCGAGGCGTGAACACGCGCGCCGTCACGCCCGCCTGGATGGTGGAGCGGTTGGCGCGGTGCGGCCAGCGCAGCGTCTCTCCCCTGGTGGATATCTCCAACTACGTGATGTTCGAGCTGGGTCGTCCCTCGCACATCTTTGACCTCGACAAGATCCACGGCGGCCTGCAGGTCCGCTGGGGTCGCGAGGGCGAGCAGCTCAAGCTGCTCAACGGCAACACCGTGACGGTCGATGGAGCCGTCGGTGTGATCGCCGACGATCAGGCGGTCGAGTCACTGGCCGGCATCATGGGTGGTGATGCCACGGCCGTATCCGACGACACGCAGAACATTTTCATCGAGGCTGCCTTCTGGTGGCCGAAGGCGATTGCTGGCCGCTCGCGCCGCTTCAACTTCAGCACCGACGCGGGCCACCGCTTCGAGCGTGGCGTGGATCCGTCCACCACGGTCGAGCATGTGGAGCGCATCACCCAGCTCGTGCTGGATATCTGTGGTGGCCAGGCCGGGCCTCTGGAAGACCGGACGCTGGCGCTGCCCGAGGGCAAGCCCGTGACACTGCGCGTCGCGCGGGCGGCCAAGGTGATCGGCATGGCGGTCACGCAGGAGCAGTGCGCGGGTGCGCTGCGCCGCCTGGGCCTGGACGTGACCGAAGGCGAAGGGACTGTGACGGTGGCACCACCGGCTTTCCGCTTCGACCTGCAGATCGAGGAGGATCTGATCGAGGAAGTCGCGCGGATCATCGGTTACGAGCAACTGCCGCACACGCCACCGCTGGCACCCATCACCGCCAAGATCCGGACCGAGGCACGCCGGGGTCCGTTTGCCGTGCGCCGCCAACTGGCACAGCTGGGCTACCAGGAAACCATCAACTTCAGCTTTGTGGATGAGCGCTGGGAGCGCGAACTCGCTGGCAATGCCGACCCCATCAAGTTGCTGAATCCGATCGCCAGCCAGATGAGCGTGATGCGTTCCTCGTTGCTGGGCAGCCTGATTGCAGTGCTCAAGTTCAATCTGGATCGCAAGGCGCACCGTGTGCGCCTGTTCGAAGTGGGCCGCGTGTTCTTCAAGGACCCTTCGGTGACCGATAGCCACACCAGCGTGGCGGGTTTCCATCAACCCATGCGCGTCGCCGGTCTGGGTTATGGCGCACTCAATGCCCTGCAATGGGGCAGCCCCGAACGCACGCTGGACTTCTTCGACGCCAAGGGCGACGTACAGGCGCTGCTGGCGCCCATGGTTCCGGAGTTCCGTCCTGCGGAACACCCAGCCATGCACCCTGGTCGTTGCGCCAGTGTCTGGCTGGACGGGCGTTGCATGGGGCATGTGGGCGAGATGCATCCCAGGTGGCGACAGGCTTACGACCTGAGCCAGGCTCCAATCCTGTTCGAACTCGAACTCGACGCGGTGTTGGCCCGCTCCGTGCCGGCGTACCAGGGCGTGAGTCGCCACCAGGCGGTCGAACGCGACCTCGCAATCGTGGTCAAGGAGTCGGTGACCCACGCCGCCGTGATGGATGCGATCCGGTCCGGTGGGGGCGGTCTGCTGCGCGACGCCGTGCTGTTTGACGTGTACCGTCCTAAAAAGCAGGCTGACTCTGGCACGGGTCTGGCCCAGGATGAAAAGAGCCTCGCCGTTCGACTGGTGCTGAACCGCGACGAGGCTACACTGACTGACGAAGAAATCGAGGCGACCGTGCAAGAGGTGCTCGAATCCCTGAGGCACCGCGTGGCAGCCCGCCTGCGAGCCTGACAAGAACAAGCCTGGAGAATCAACGCATGGAACTCGCCGTCGAAAGTCTGGAAACACCGGCATTGACCAAAGCACAGCTGGCCGAGTTGCTGTTCGACCAGATTGGTCTGAACAAGCGCGAGTCCAAAGACATGATCGATGCTTTCTTTGACCTCATCACGGACAGCCTCGTCGAGGGGACAGACGTCAAGATTTCAGGCTTCGGCAACTTTCAGATTCGCACCAAGGCGCCACGTCCGGGCCGCAACCCGCGCACCGGAGAGCCGGTGGCGATTGAGGAGCGTCGGGTGGTCACCTTTCATGCGAGCCCCAAGCTCAAAGAACAGGTTCAGACGGCTGTTGTCGGCACCTGACGCTGCGGCCGCAGTAGGCGGTTTGGATGCATACCCGGTGACGCTCGGTCATCGGGTTTTTTTTCGTTTCCTAGCGTGCCCACGGTTCCTCGGTCAAGGGCCACCGTGGTGATTGCAACAATATGTACGAAATTTTGAGCTCGTGCGCGCAGGCTGATCCATGTTAGAGTAAATTTCAAGGTTCGGTTCGTACCGTATTGATTTTCATGGAAAAAGCACTTCCTCCCATTCCTGCAAAGCGCTATTTCACCATCGGTGAAGTGGGTGAGCTCTGTGGCGTCAAGCCCCATGTGCTGCGGTATTGGGAGCAGGAATTCACCCAGTTGCGCCCCATGAAACGCCGCGGCAACCGGCGCTATTACCAGCATCATGAAGTGCTGATGATCCGTCGTATCCGTGAACTTTTGTATGACCAGGGGTTCACCATCAGTGGGGCGCGCAACAAGCTGCAGGAACTCGTCCAGGCTGACCGGGACAAGCGTCGCCATGACGAAGATGAGGCGTTTGAGGTCATTGAGACCGCTGTCGAAGCTGGCGACCCGTCAACCTCACCCGAAGTTGTCAAGCCCATGGCAACGCCACCGGGATCGGCCATCAATGGTGCGACGAGGATTTTCAGTGACGTGCGCCGTGAGTTGCTGGAAATTCGCGAGCTTCTGCTGCATTCGGCCTGAAAGGCCAGTTTCGCCGGCTATAATGCGAGGCTTGTCGGCGTGTAGCGCAGCCTGGTAGCGCACTTGCATGGGGTGCAAGGGGTCGCGAGTTCGAATCCCGCCACGCCGACCATTTATATCAACGGGTTACAGATCAAAAGTCTGTAACCCGTTCGTGTTTCTGGGTTTTGCGGTACCGTTTCACATTTGTTGTGAGGGGTTGCCCGCACCGGGCCAGCGGGGGGTTGGCTCGGCGCGCCCCAGTCCGGAACGCCCTCCGCCTCAGGCGATGTCGAAGGCGTGAAATCCGAAATGGCCGTTGCGGCGGTCGGCAAAGTAGTGTTCCAGTGTTTCCCTGACGGTGCGGAACGCGATCTCTTCCCAGGGAATTTCCGTTTCTGTGAACAAGCGCGCTTCGATGGTTTCAGGGCCCGGGTTGAACCTGTCGCTCAGCAGCCGGGCGCGGTAGTACAGGTGGACTTGCCCTACGCGCGCCACATTCATCAGGGTGAAGATGTCGCCCAGTTCGAATTGCGCGCCGGCTTCTTCGTCGGTTTCGCGGGCCGCACCCTGAGCCGTCGTTTCATCCAGTTCCATGAAGCCGGCGGGGAGGGTCCATTTGCCGCGCCGTGGCTCGATGTTGCGCTTGCACAGCAGCACGTATTCACCCGAAGTGCCCCACACAGGCACGGTGCCCACCACATTGAGCGGATTTTCGTAGTGGATCGTGGCGCATGCGGGGCAGACGGCACGGGGCTTGGTGTCACCGTCATCCGGGATCCGGTAGCTGACGGCGGTGCCGCATTCTCTGCAGTGTTTGATGGGGCTGCGGTGCATGCCACAAAGTGTAGGGGGAAATGCAAAAGGGCTCCTTGCGGAGCCCTTTTGCATCCGTCGGGCACATGGCGCCCAACGGCAGGAGGCGGCATCAGGCCTTGGTGGCTTTGCCGTGTTTGGCGATCAGGGCCTTGGCGGTGTCGAGCAACTGTTTGCCGTTGAAGCCGCGCTTGTCCATGTCCTGCATCCACTCGACTTCCACCAGGCGGGCCTTGCGCTTGAATTCCTGTGCTTCGGCCGCGGGGATGGTGTAGATGGTGTTGCCGAGCTTGACGGCCGACTCACGACCGGCCACGTCGCCCTGTTGCTGCACCTTGCCTAGCCAAGCCGAGGTCTCCATGCCGGAGTTCTTGTCGATGACGGCTTTGAGGTCCGGCGGCAAGGAGGCGTACTTCGTCTTGTTCATCGCCATGATGAACGTGGTGGTGTAGAGCGCGCCACCTGCGGGATCGAACTCGCTGTGGAACTTGGCCAGCTCCTGCACCTTGACGGAAGGCACCACTTCCCACGGTATCACGCAGCCGTCGATCACGCCCTTGGAGAGCGAGTCGGTGATCTGTGGCAGCGGCATGCCCACGGGCGTGGCGCCCAGGTAGCCGAGCATTTTCGTGATCTGCCTGGTGGGGCCGCGCACCTTGGAGCCGCGCAGGTCATCGGCCGTGCGGATTTGCTTGTTGCGCATGTGGAACATGCCCGGACCGTGCACCTGCAAGGCGATCGGCTGCACATCCCTGAATTCGTCCTTGGCAACGGTCTGCACGTATTCCCAGAAGGCTCTGGACGTGGCCTCCGCGTTGTTCATCATGAATGGCAGTTCGAAGGCCTCGATGCGCGGGAAGCGCCCCGGGGTGTTGCCGGGCAGGGTCCAGACGATGTCCACCACGCCGTCCTTGGCCTGGTCGAACAACTGCACCGGCGAGCCGCCCAGCTGCATCGCGGGATATGCCTCGAACTTGATGCGGCCGTCCGAGTCCTTGGTGACCTTGTCCATCCAGGCCTTGTGCATGTTGACCCACACATTGGACTGTGGCGACATGAAGGTGTGGAACTTGAGCGTGACGCTTTGCTGGGCAAAGCCGACGAGGGCGGGTACCCCGAAGGCGACGGCGGCACCGGACTGGAGCAGGGTTCTGCGCTGGATCATGGAATGTTCTCCTGAGTGGTATCGGGGTAAGAGTTGCCGAAGGCTGAAGACCCGTCGAGGGTAAAGGTTCTCTGGCCTTTGGCGTCAGAGGTCAAACCCGCAGCGCGGGTCGTTCGGAATGGGCATGGACCACCCGGGTCAGGCGACCTGGACGCTGATGCCGGTCAGACCCTCGACGCCGCCGGTCATGGTGTCGCCGCGCACCACGGCGGCCACGCCCTCCGGGGTGCCGGTGTAGATCAGGTCGCCAGGCTGCAGTTCCCAGGCGGTCGAGAGGTGCTCGATCGTCTCGGCCACGTTCCAGATGAGCTTGCTGACCTGGCTGCGCTGGCGGTCGCTGCCATTGACCTGTACCCAGATGGTGGCGTTGTGGATGTCGCCGGCATCAGTGGCGGGTGTGATGGGGCCGATGGGGGCGGACTGGTCGTAGGCTTTCCCGATGCACCACGGACGCCCCTGCTTCTTCATCTCGGTCTGCAGGTCGCGCCGCGTCATGTCCAGGCCGACGGCATAGCCGAAGATGTGCTGCCCTGCGTCTTCGGCGCGGATGTTGCGCCCTCCCTTGCCGATGGCGACCACGAGTTCAATTTCATGGTGCAGGTTGGCCGTGAGGCTGGGGTAGGGGATGACCGCTGTCTGGCTGGCGTCGGCCACCACGATGGTGTCGGCCGGTTTGAGAAAGAAGAAGGGCGGTTCACGGCCGGTGAAACCCATTTCCTTCGCGTGCTCTTCGTAGTTGCGGCCCACGCAATAGATGCGGTGTACCGGGAAGCGTTCGGCGCGGCCCACCACAGGCACGGAAACGACAGGGGGTGGCGGGAAGACGTAGCTCATGGCGTGCTCTCGGCAGTTGGGGTGGAGTGTCAGTATAGGGATGGCGTGGGTCGTGCGCCCCGTCCGACACGGTCAGTGCTGCGACGCGGGCAGTCGCACGACGAGGCCATCGAGCTCGGGCGTGAGCGCAATCTGGCAGCTCAGGCGGCTACCGGGTTCCACCGGGCTGGCGGCAAAGTCCAGCATGTCGCGCTCGTCGGCCACAGGCGGCGGCAGCCGGCCAGCCCACGGGGCGTCCACCATCACATGGCAGGTGGCGCAGGTGAGGGTTCCGCCGCAGTCGGCCTCGATGCCTGTGACGTTGGCGTCCACGGCGGCTTTCATGAGGCTCTGGCCGGGTGCGGCCTGGATGTCTTGCACCGACTGGTCGGCAGCGATGAATCGGATCTTGATCATGGTGAGGATGGCCAGCAGGTTCAGATGCGGCTGAAGTATTCGCGTCGTTCGAAATCGGTCTTGTCTTCGGCCTGTGCATGGCGATCGATCTCCTGCTGCTTGATGCGGCAGAAGTAGCGCACGAAGTCTTCGCCCAGCCCTGCATTGAGCGCCGCGTCCTCTCTCAGGGCGGACAAGGCATCGCTCAGCTGGGTCGGGATTTTTTCGCTGCCTTCGGCGTAGGGCGCCTCACAGGCGGGTGGCGGCAGCAGGCCGCGCGCCAGCCCGTCAAGTCCAGCGTGAATCTGCGCGGCCATATAGAGATAAGGGTTGGCGGCCGGTTCGCCGACACGGTTCTCGATGCGAGTGGCCCGGTCACCTGCGCCGCCGACCACGCGCAGCATGGCGCCGCGGTTGTCCTGGCCCCAGATGACCGACTGGGGCGCCAGCGCATGGGGCCGGAAGCGGGCAAAACCGTTGATGGTCGGCGTGCACAGCGCCGTCATGCCTCTGGCATGAGCGAGCAGGCCGGCGAGCCAATGGGTACCGGCGTCGGACAGCGTGTGCGCGGCGTCGACGGGGGTGCTGCCGGGGGCGGGTGTCTCGCGCACGCAGGCGTTGCGACCGGTGGTCAGGTCCACCAGCGACTGGTGCAGGTGCCAGCCGCTGGACATGATGTTGGGGAATGGCGGACGGCACATGAAGCTGGCGTGGTAGCCAGCGCGGCGCAGCGCCTGGCGCACGCCGTTGCGGAACAGCACCATCTGGTCGGCCGCGGTGAGCGCGTCAGTGGCATCGAACACGGCTTCGACCTGGCTCGGGCCGAGCTCGATCTCCAGCGACTGCAGCGGCAGACCCAGCGCCCGCGCCGTGCGCATGACGATGGCCAGCGGTTCGTCGGCCATGTCGATCATGGCCTCGGCCTGCAGGTTGTAGCCGGGGTGGATCATCTCCACCATGGGCGGCAGGCCGGGCCAGGACGCGAGTTCCGGGTCGAGCTGCGGTGCGGTGTCGGTGATGCGGTAGATGTGGAACTCGACCTCCAGCCCGGTCTTCAGTCCGTAGCCGGCGTCGGCCAGGCGGGCCAGTGCCTGTTGCAGCACGCGCCGGGTGTCCAGCGGAACCGGCGTGCCGTCGGCAAACCAGGGCTGGCAGCGCAGCCAGCCGGTGTTCGCCTGCCAGGGCAGGGGGGTGAAGCTGGCGGGATCGGGCAGCAGCATCAGGTTGGCGGCGTTGGCAAAGCCGGGCAGGTCGTGTGCGCCGCCGGGCTCGAACACTTTCCAGGCGGTGCGGTCGGCTGAGTCTTTGAGCATCAGCGTGCCGACCATGCCCACGCCGTTGCGCAGCGCCTGGATGGCGGCGTGCGCCATCAGGGTCTTGCCGCGCAGCATGCCGTGCGCATCGCACCAGCCCAGGCGCACGCGCTCGATGCCGCTGGCTTCGATGTGCCGGGCGGCTTGCAGGCAGGCGGCTTCCCGGGTGGCGTCGTGCTGATCGCAGCGCTCGGCGAAATGCGTCATGGCGCGAGGGTGCTCTCGTTCGCGGCGGTTTCTGCCCGCTTCAGGCCCGGATTTTTCCAGGCAGCGCCTTCGCGTTTGGCGCGCACCGCGTGCTGCCACCAGGTCTGCCAGGTGTCGGCAGGTGCGATGCCGTCCACCGTGTCCGGACCGTGGATACGCGGATGCAGGTCCGGGTCGGCGATGCCAGGCGGCGTGCCGCCTTGTTCGGCAGTGTCGATGGCCTGCAGCAGCAGGCGCCGGTTCGCCATGATCACTTTGTCGGTCGTGCCCAGGTGTTCGCGGGTGCGGTCCTGGATCGCGCCCATGCTCTCGCAGGCCCACTGGTCGTGCACGTTGATGTCGTCCTCGCCCATGCCGAGGTAGGTGCGGCCCTGCTGTTCTTCGGGGTTGAAGCCCCAGTGGTTGTGCCGGCCGGACTTCGGGATGTAGTCGGGCAGGGTGACCGCGGCCAGGCGCTGCTGGCGCATGGTGTCCTTGTCCACGGGCGCCGCGAAGCTGGTGAAGAAGGCGTACCAGTAGTTGCGCGTGTCGTCCACTGGCACATGCATCTGCGTGATGGTCATGGTCTCGGACAGCGGGATCACGAAGGTCTGCGGAAACACCGCGTTGGTGATGCGCACATGGGTGAGCGCGTCGGTCATCTTGCGCAGCGCAGTCAGGCGAAGGCCATACGGCATGGCCTCGAAGGAGATGTCGGGCTGGTCAAACTCGCGCATCACTTTCGTCATCGGCCAGCGTTCGCCGCCTACTTCGCCCGCGCTCGCTCCGCGGAACTGCTTGCCGTAGCTGCCTTCAAGCGAGGCGTCGTTGAAGAAGCGGTGCAGGTAGGACGCGTGCGCCGGGTCGATGCCGACCTCAAAGGCCTGCAGCCAGTTGCAGTGCCACAGGCCCTTGAAGGCGAAGCTGTGTGTGGCCGGCGCTTCGAAGCAGTCCAGCGCCGGGAAGGGTGGTGGCGTGCTGCCCTCGGGGCCGAACCAGCCGAACAGGGTGCCGGCCTTTTCCAGCAGCGGGTAACTGCGCTGGCGGATGCGCGTGCACAGCGTGCTCCCCGGGGGCTCGCCCGGGGTCTGCGTGCACTGGCCGCTCACATCGAACTTCCAGCCGTGGAAGGGGCAGCGCAGGCCATCCCCCTCGTTGCGACCGAAGGCGAGGTCGGCACCGCGGTGCGGGCAGTCGCGGTCGAGCAGTCCATAGGCGCCCTGTGCGTCTTTGAACAGCACGAAATCCTGGCCCAGCACGCGCACCGCCTTCACCGGGCGCACACCCATGGCAGGGTCGAGTTCTGGGTTGAACTCGTCGAGCAGGGCGACGGGTTGCCAGTAGCGGCGCAGCAGAGCGCCACCGGGCGTGCCCGGGCCGACCTGGGTGATGCGTTGGTTCTGTTCGGCTTTCATGCGATGTCTCCGCCGGCGGGTCCGGCTCGTGTGGAAGTGAAGTGGTTCCGAAACGGTATCCCGTTTTCCTGGTTCAGTGTACAGTTTGAGCCATGAGTCTGCAAGAAACCGTTCTGATGCAACTGCGCGACCTGATCCTGAGTGGCGATTTCGCGCCGGGTCAGCGCCTGGCCGAGCAGCAGCTGGCCGAGCGTCTGGGGGCCTCGCGCACGCCTGTGCGGGCCGCCCTCGTCACGCTGGAGCAGGAAGGTCTGGTGGAGGCCAACGACACTGGCAAGTACCTGGTGCGCCAGTTCACGGCACAGGAAGTGACCGATGCGATTGCGGTACGGGGTCATCTGGAAGGCATGGCCGCGCGGCTCGTGGCCGAGCACGGCGTGTCGCGCCAGTTGCAGGGTGATCTGCAGGCCTGTTTGCTTGAAGGCGACCGTCTGCTGACCAACAACCCGCTCACGATCGAAGGCTATGCGGCCTACGCGGTGATGAACGACCGCTTTCACGCGCTGATCCTGCAGGCCTGTGGCAACCGCGCCCTGCAGCGCGCCGTGGCACTCAACGACAAGCTGCCGTTCGCCCCCGCCTCGGCCATGCTGCCGATGCAGGGCACGGTGGCGCTGGACCGCGACTGGATGCTCTATGCGCACCGGCAGCACCACATGTTGTTTGATGCGCTGCAGCGTGGCGAGGGCACACGCGCACAGGCGCTCGCCGTGGAGCACACCGAGGTGGCGCAGATGAACATGCGACTGGCGCTGGAGAAGCGTGCCGAGTCCGAGCGCGTGCTGCCCGGCATGCGGCTGGTGGTGGGCTGAACCGGGCCGGGTGGGCGATCGGTGTATCGTTGGCACATGGAGACGATCACCGAAAAGGCACCCGCTGAGGCGGGGCACATGGGTCTCACGCTCAGGCGCGTGGCCATCGACACCTACCACGAGAACGTGGCCTACCTGCACCGCGACTGCGCAGTCTACCGGGCCGAGGGTTTTCAGGCGCTGTCCAAGGTGGAGATACGCGCCAACGGCAAACGCATCCTGGCCACGCTCAACGTGGTGAACGACGCGTCCATCGTGGGTTGCAATGAACTGGGCGTTTCCGAAGACGCGTTCGCCCGGCTGGAAGTGGAAGACGGACATCCGGCGTCGGTGTCGCAGGCCGAACCGCCAGAGTCCATCCCGGCCCTGTTTCGCAAGATCAACGGCGAGCGTCTGACCCGCGACGATTTCCATGCCATCGTGCGCGACATCGCCGACCTGCGGTATTCGAAGATCGAACTCACCGCTTTCGTGGTGGCCAGCAACCGCAGCGAGCTCGACCGCGAGGAGGTGTATTTCCTGACCGAAGCCATGGTGGCCAGCGGCCGCACGCTCGACTGGCACGAGTCTCTGGTGGTGGACAAGCACTGCATCGGCGGCATCCCGGGCAACCGCACCTCGATGCTGGTGGTGCCCATCGTGTCGGCCTACGGTCTGGTGTTTCCCAAGACATCTTCGCGCGCCATCACGTCTCCGGCCGGTACCGCCGACACCATGGAGGTGCTGGCCAATGTGGAGCTGCCGTTCGAGCAACTCATCGACATCGTGCGTGACCACCGTGGCTGCCTGGCGTGGGGTGGCACGGCCGATCTGTCACCGGCCGACGATGTGCTGATTTCGGTCGAACGACCACTGTCCATCGACTCGCCCGGCCAGATGGTGGCCTCCATTCTGTCGAAGAAGATCGCCGCCGGGGCCACCCACCTGGTGCTGGACATTCCGATCGGACCCAGCGCCAAGGTCCGATCCATGCCCGAAGCGCAGCGCCTGCGCCGCCTGTTCGAATACGTCGCGCAGCGCATGCACCTGTCGCTGGATGTGGTCATCACCGACGGCCGCCAGCCGGTGGGCCGCGGTGTGGGCCCGGTACTCGAGGCCCGCGACGTGATGCAGGTGCTGGAGAACGACCCCGACGCGCCGAACGACCTGCGCCAGAAGTCCTTGCGGCTGGCGGGCCGGCTGATCGAATGCAGTCCCGATGTCCGCGGTGGTGACGGGTTCGGCATTGCGCGCGACATTCTCGATTCCGGTCGTGCCCTGGCACAGATGCGGGCCATCATCCAGGCTCAGGGTGCCCATGAGTTCGACCACCACCATCCCCCGCTGGGTGCGCTCACGTTTGACATCACCGCCACGGAAGCGGGCGTTGTGGTGGGAATCGACAACCTGCAGATCGCGCAGATCGCCCGGCTGGCCGGCGCACCCAAGGTGAAGGGTGCCGGCGTGGACCTGTTGCGCAAGCTGGGTGACCGCGTGGCCGCGGGGGACGTGCTGTACCGCGTCTACGCGAACTACCCGGCCGACCTCGAGTTTGCCCGCCAGGCCTGCGCCAGGGCTAGCGGCTACAGCCTGGGCCACGCGGACCAGGTGCCACACGTTTTCGTGGAGTTCTGATGGACCAAGCCCTCGCCGCTGCACCTGGCAGCCTGCTCTGTTTCGAGGACGAGGCGGGCATGGCCGGCGCGGCGGCCCAGGCCGCCGGCCTGACGCTGGCGGTGATCGAGCGCCACCGTTTTCCCGACGGCGAGCTGCGCCTGCGCCTGCCCGAGTCGCTGCCGCCGCGCGTGGTGTTCTGGCGTGGCCTGCACCAGCCGAACGAGAAACTGGTCGAGCTGCTGCTGGCCGGGCAGACCGCGCGCCAGCTCGGCGCGTTGCACCTCACCCTGGTGGCGCCCTACCTGGCCTACATGCGGCAGGACATCGCATTCAACCCCGGCGAGGCGGTCAGCCAGCGCATCGTGGGCGGATTCCTCGCCAGCCTGTTTGACGCGGTCATCACGGTGGACCCGCACCTGCACCGGGTGGCGACGCTGGAAGAGGCGGTACCGGTGAAGGACGCCATCGTGCTCAGCGGCGCGCCGCTGCTGGCCGATTTCATCGCCAGCCAGCGCAGGGGCGTGCTCCTGATCGGCCCCGACGAAGAGTCCTGGCAATGGGTGGCGCAGGCTGCGCAGCGCCACGGCTGGGAGAGTGGCGTGTGCCGCAAGACGCGCCACGGCGACCGCCAGGTGGACATTCAGTTGCCCGACCTGCCGTTTGCCGGGCGGGCCGTGGTGCTCATGGACGATGTGGCCAGCTCGGGCCACACGGTGGCGCAGGCTGCACGGCTGCTGAAAGCGGCGGGTGCCGCTTCGGTGGATGTGGCGGTGACGCACGCGCTGTTCGCGGCCGGTGCGGTGCAGCTGATCCGTGAGGCGGGTGCTGGGCAGATCTGGAGCACCGACTGCATCCCCCATGCGAGCAACGCGGTGAGCATCGTGCCGGTGGTGGTGCAGGCGCTGGGCCAGTTGCAGCGGTCCGCGCCGATCGCCTCTCAGGGTGCAGCGCGGGCTTGAGCCAGATCAATCTTCGGCGCGGTGGGCAGGAGTAGATTGAAACCGGTTTTGTGGCCACAACCCGTGAGGAGACCCGTATGCACCCCGCCATTCGTCTGTCTGTCCTGATGCTGTCCGCTACCGTGCTGAGCGCCTGTTATGTGGTGCCCGAACGTGCACCGGACGGCAGCGTCATCTACCAGCACTACCCGCTGCCCCCGCTGGGGCCGGGGCCTGGACCGGCCGCTGGTCCACGGGCCGGTGCGCCGGCCAGTTTGCCGGTGCGCCTGTATCCGTCCAACGAGGAGGCGGCGAGGATTGGCGTGATTTCGGGCAGCGTGACCAACCTCATGACGGGTAAGGGCGTGTTCAATGTGTCCTACATGGGCGAGGTGTTGACGGGCGAGGCGACGCGGGTTTCCAATGAGGAGCGCCGTGGTGTGGCCAGTGCTTTCAGCCCCCGGGGGATGTACATGTCCTGCGAATACCAGATGAACACTCCGTACCAGGGCGCAGGAAACTGCACGTTCTCCAACGGTGCGTCCTACCGGATGCACATCGGCAGTACCCAGTAGCCACCACCGTGATCGCGTCAGCGGGGAGGACACCCCGTCGCGCTGTACCGGGCTTTTTCCTGTCCTGAGAGCGCTGGCGTGCAGGCGTCGGCGCGACACGGGTGGGGCCCCCAGACCCGAACCGAGGAGACGCAGATGGGCACCATCATTCGCAAGGCAGTGCAATCGCTCCGGCCGGCTCCCCACCTGGTGGACCAGCAGGCCACCGCGGCGGGTTTCAGCTGGGACGCTGCCCGGCAGTGGCTCGATGGCCTGCCCGGCGGCGCTGGACTGAACATCGCGCACGAAGCCGTGGACCGGCACCTGCTGCACGGCCGCGGCGACAAGGTCGCCCTGCGCTGGATCGGCAAGAACGGTGAACGCCAGGAATGGACCTACGCCGCACTGGCGCGGGCCACCAACCAGTTCGCCAATGCGCTCGAGGGCCTGGGCGTGCAGCCCGGCGAGCGGGTGTTTGTGCTGATGGGGCGTCTGCCGGAGCTGTATGTGGCGGTGCTGGGCGCGCTCAAGGCGCGCTGCGTGGTGACGCCGCTGTTTTCGGCCTTTGGTCCCGAGCCCATCGTCACGCGCGCCGAGATGGGCGACGCACGCGTGCTGGTGACAACGCCCGAGCTCTACCAGCGCAAGATCCGGGACATACGGGCGCGCCTGCCCGGCCTCAAACATGTGATCGTGGTCGGTGCGGCCCCGGTGGACGAGCCCGGCGTGCACCCCTGGGGCGCCATCGTGCCGCCCGCGTCGACGGCTTACACGATCGGGCACACCGATCCCGAGTCGATGGCGTTGCTGCACTTCACCAGTGGCACGACGGGTCGCCCCAAGGGCGCGGTGCATGTGCACGAAGCCGTGCTCGCTCACGTGGTGACCGGGCGCTACGCACTCGACCTGCACGACGACGATGTGTTTTGGTGCACCGCCGACCCGGGCTGGGTCACCGGCACCAGCTACGGCATCATCGCGCCGCTGGTGTGCGGCGTGACCAACGTGGTGGTCGAGGCCGAGTTCGATCCGCAGACCTGGTACGGCGTGCTGGAGCGCGAGCGCATCACCGTCTGGTACACCGCACCCACGGCGATCCGCATGATGATGAAGCTGGGCGCCGAGGCCCTGCAGGGTGTCGACCTCTCGGCGCTGCGCTTCATGGCCAGCGTGGGCGAGCCGCTCAACCCCGAGGCCGTGGTGTGGGGCGTCAAGGCGTTCGGCCAGCCGTTCCACGACAACTGGTGGCAGACCGAGACCGGCGGCATCATGATCGCCAACTACGCGGCCATGGACATCAAGCCCGGCTCCATGGGCAAGCCTTTGCCCGGCATCACCGCCGCGGTGGTGCGCCGCGCGGCCGACGGGCACGTGGAGTCCATCGAAGAGCCCGATGTGGATGGCGAACTGGCGCTCAAGACGCCCTGGCCGTCCATGATGCGCGGCTACCTGCACGAGGACGAACGCTACCGCAAGTGTTTCGCCGATGGCTGGTACCTCACCGGCGATCTGGTGCACCGCGATGCCGATGGCTACTACTGGTTTGTCGGGCGTGCCGACGACGTGATCAAGTCGGCTGGCCACCTCATCGGCCCCTTCGAGGTGGAAAGCGCCCTGATGGAGCACCCGGCGGTGGCCGAGGCCGGGGTCATCGGCATTCCCGACCCGATGGTGGGCGAGGTGGTGAAGGCCTTCGTGGCCCTCAAGCCCGGCTACGAGGCGGGCGAGGCCCTGCGGCGCGAACTGCTGGGCCATGCACGCAAACGCCTGGGAGCGGCGGTGGCGCCTAAGCAGATCGACTTCCGGAGCAACCTGCCGAAGACCCGCAGCGGCAAGATCATGCGCCGTCTGCTCAAGGCCCGCGAACTGGGTCTGCCCGAGGGCGATCTATCCACGCTGGAAAGCGACGAAAAGAAATGAGGGCGACGTGATGACCGACAAGATCCACCTGGACCGTGCCCATCTGCACCGGCTGTATCGCGAGATGCTGCGCATCCGCCGCTTCGAGGCCAAGTGCGTCGAGCTCTACCAGGCGCAGAAGATCCGCGGCTTCCTGCACCTGTACGACGGCGAGGAGTCGGTGGCGGTGGGCGTGATGGGTGCCCTGGAGGCGCGCGACGCGGTGGTCGCCACCTACCGCGAGCACGGCCAGGCGCTGGCGCGCGGCGTGCCCATGGATGCGCTGCTGGCCGAGATGCTGGGGAAGCTGGAAGGCTGCTGTCGGGGCCGAGGCGGCTCCATGCACATCTTCGACCGTGAGCGGCGCTTCTTCGGCGGCAACGCCATCGTGGGCGGCGGCCTGCCGCTGGCCGTGGGCATCGCCATGGCCGACAAGCAGCTGCGCCCGGGCGCGATCACAGCCTGCTTTTTCGGTGAAGGTGCCGTGGCCGAGGGAGCGTTCCACGAGAGCATGAACCTCGCCGCCATCTGGCAGCTGCCAGTGCTGTTTGTCTGCGAAAACAACCTCTACGCCATGGGCGTACCGCTGGAAGATTCGGAGTCACAGACCGATGTCTACCGCAAGGCCGAGGCTTACCGCATGGCCAGTGCGCAGGTCGATGCGATGGATCCGGTCCGGATGGAGACGGCCGCGCGGCAGGCGGTGGAACACATCCGGGCCGGCAGGGGTCCGTTCTTCCTCGAGTGCCGCACCTACCGCTTTCGCGCGCACTCGATGTTCGACACCCAGGCCTACCGCACGCGCGAAGAAATCGAGGACTGGAAACAGCGCGACCCGATCGAGCGCCTGCGCCACTGGATGAGCGACAACCATCTGTTGAGTCCGGACGAGTCGGCCGCGATCGACGCCGGCATCGCCGCCGAGATCGGCGCGGCGGTGGCGATCGCTGAGGCCGGGACCCTCGAACCGCTGGATCAGCTGGAGCGCTTTGTCCTGATGGACAGCATCGTGCAGGAGCACGTGGCATGAACGCGGAGCAGGTGAAGATGACCTACCGCGAAGCCTGCCGGCAGGCGATCCGTGAGGCCCTGCTGGCCGATCCGCGCTGTTTCGTGATGGGCGAGGACGTGGGCAAGTACGGCGGCTGCTACGCCGTGACCAAGGGCCTGCTCGAAGAGTTCGGTCCCGACCGCATCCGCGACACGCCGCTGGCCGAGAACGGTTTCACCGGTGCGGGCATCGGGGCGGCCGTGGCGGGCCTGCGGCCCATCGTCGAGATCATGACCTGCAACTTCAGCCTGCTCGCGCTGGACCAGATCATGAACAACGCGGCCACGCTGTCGCACATGTCCGGCGGGCAGTTTGCCGTGCCGCTGGTCATCCGCATGGCCACCGGAGGCGGGCGGCAGCTGGCGGCGCAGCATTCGCACAGCCTGGAGGGCTGGTACGCGCACATCCCGGGGCTCAAGGTGCTGGTGCCTGCCACGGTGGACGACGCACGCCACATGCTGGCCGCGGCGCTGGCCGATCCGAACCCGGTGCTGATCTTCGAACACGTGGTGCTCTACAACACCGAGGGCGAACTCGATCCGGCGCTGACGGCGGTGGATATCGAACACGCCAAGGTGCGCCGCCCTGGCCGGGACGTGAGTCTGGTGACCTACGGCAACAGCCTGCCCAAGTGTCTGGCAGCGGCCGATGCGCTGGCCGCCGAAGGCATCAGCGCCGAAGTGATCGACCTGCGCGTGCTGCGCCCGCTCGACACGGCCACGGTCATCGGATCTGTGGCCCGAACGCACCGCTGTGTGATCGTGGACGAGGGCTGGAGAAGCGGCTCCATCTCGGCCGAGATATCGGCCCGGCTGGCCGAGGATGCGCTCTACGAACTCGATGCCCCGGTGCGCCGCGTCTGCAGCCGCGAGGTGCCGGTGCCCTACGCTGCGCACATGGAAGAAGCGGCGCTGCCGCAGGTGGGCGACATCGTGGCTGTGGCACGCCATCTGGTGAAGCCGGGGTGATCCGAGTCATGGCCGAATTCCTCATGCCCTCCCTGGGCGCCGACATGGAGACCGGCAAGGTGGCCCAGTGGCTGGTGAAGCCGGGCGACCGCGTGAAGTCGGGCGACGTCGTGGCCGTGGTGGAAACCCACAAGGGCGCCATCGACGTGGAGATTTTTCTCGACGGCGTGATCGACCATCTGGCGACGCTGAACGAAGACCTGCCGGTGGGCGCGGTGCTGGCGCTGGTGACCCCTGCTAAAGCGGCTGCGAGCGGCCCGATTCCCTCCTCCGTGCCAGGGGCGCCGCTGGGCGCGGTGCCTGCCGTCCCTGCGCGCACGGAAGGACCTCTCGGGGTGGTGCGGTCGCCCGCACCGGCGCCGTCGGCTCCAGCGCCCGGCCCGCGTTCGACCCGCGCGCGGGTCAGCCCGGCGGCACGCCAGCGTGCGCAAGCGCTGGGTCTGAATCCCGATGTCTTGCCAGGAAGCGGTGCGGATGGCGCGGTCACGCTGGCGGATGTGGAGCGGGCAGCGGTGCTGGTGAAACCGCCTGGCACCCCGGCAACCACGTCAACGGCCGCACCGCGGGCGCGCGCGGGTGGCTTTGATGCCGCCCAGATGCGGCAGGCCATAGCGGCGGCCATGAGCCGCTCCAAGCGCGAGATCCCGCACTACTACCTCAGCGAAAGCATCGACTTTTCTGCCGCCAGCGCCTGGCTGGAAACCTGGAACCTCAACCGGCCGCCCGAGCAGCGTCTGCTCAGTGCGGTCCTGCTGCTCAAGGCCACGGCGAAGGCGTTGCAGGAGGTCCCCCAGCTCAACGGCTTCTTTGAGAATGGTGCCTTCCGTGCCGGGCAGGGCATCCACATCGGCTGGGCGATTGCGCTGCGTGGGGGCGGCCTGGTGGCACCGGCGATTCACGATGTGGACCGGAAGTCGTTGCCGGAACTGATGCTGGCGCTGCGCGACCTCGTGCAGCGCGCGCGCGCCGGTGGCCTGCGCAGCTCCGAGCTGACCGACCCCACCACCACCGTGACCAGCCTGGGCGAACGGGGTGCTGAGAGCGTGCTCGGCGTGATCTACCCGCCCCAGGTGGCCATCGTCGGTTTTGGCCGGGTGGTGCAGCGCCCTTGGGTGGTGGGCGCCCAGGTGCAGGTGCGTCCGGTCGTGAACACCACGCTGGCGGCGGACCACCGCGCCAGCGATGGTCATCTGGGTGGTCAGTTGCTCGCTGCACTGGACCGCGCCCTTCAATCCCCCGAACACCTCTGAGTCATTGCGAAAACCACCATGAATGCCGCCGAAACCCGACAACTCGCCGCCGATGTGCTTGCAGGCATTGCGCCCGAAGCCGACCTGTCCAGCGTCGCTGACCAGGAAGACCTGCGCGAAGCCCTGGACCTCGACTCGATGGACTTCCTCAATTTCATCATCGGCCTGAGCCGGGGCAGCGGTGTGCCCATACCCGAGAGCGACTACCCGAAGCTCTTCACCCTGCACGGCCTGGTCGGTTACCTGTCTCGCTAGAGCGGACAGGGTGGGCAGGGACGCTTTTCAGGTGTCGTCCCTCAGCCGCGCGTGTACCGCGGCTTCGCGGGCCAGCACCGCGTCCAGTTGGCCCAGGGTTTCACTGTGTACCAGGCGCTTGATTTCACCCAGCAGGCGGGGATCGCTGCATGCGAGCTGGCGCGCAATGGCCCATGCCCGATCGGTCAGGACCTCGTCGTCCACCACGGTCCACACCAGGCCCAGCCGTTCGGCCGCCTGGGCATCCAGTTCTTCGCCCAGCATCAGCATACCCTTGGCTTTCTGCAGGCCCACCAGCCGCGGCAGCAGCGCCGCGATGCCACCGGTGCCGAACAGGCCCACCCGCACCTCGGGCAGGGCGAATCGTGAGCTGCGAGCCGCGACCGCGAGGTCGGCGTTGAGCATCAGCTCCAGCCCCGCGCCCACGGCCCAGCCCTGAACGGCGCAGACCACAGGCTGCGGTGCGTTCATCAGGCACAGGGCGAGCGCCTGCAGCGTGTCCACGAACGCGCCCGTGGCCGGATCGTCACGGTCCTTGCCGGCACAAAAGGCGCGGCCTTCGCCGCTGAGCAGCAGCACCCGCACCGAGGCGTCGGCCACACCGCTTTGCACGGCATCCAGCAGTTCGCGGCTCATCGACAGCGTCAGCGCGTTGAGCCGCTGCGGCCGTTGCAGGCGGATGTGAAGCACGCCGTCGGTGATGTGGGTGTGGATGTCCATGGGTGCCCTCGATGGGTTGGCACGGCCTGTCTGGCCGGTCGGTATCCGCAGGATAAAGGCAGCGGATCGAAACAGCGCCAACCGGTTTATCCTCGGCCTTCATGAAGCTCTACAACTACTTCCGCTCCTCGGCCTCTTTCCGCGTGCGCATCGCGCTCGCGCTCAAGGGCATGCCTTACGAATACGTGCCGGTGCACCTGGCCAAGGGCGAGCACAAGCAGCCCGCCTATGGCGACATCGCGGCCGACCAGCTGGTGCCCTTGCTGGAGCTCGACGACGGCACGCGCCTGTCGCAATCCATGGCGATCATCGAGTACCTCGACGAGATGCATCCCGAACCGGCACTCGTGCCGGCCGATGCGATCGGACGGGCCCGGGTGCGTGCGCTGGCGCAGTCGATCGCCTGCGAGATCCACCCGATCAACAACCTGCGCGTGTTGAAGTACCTGGCCAGGGAACTCAAGGTGGACGAGGAGGCCAAGAACACGTGGTACCGGCACTGGGTGCGCACCGGCCTGGAGGCGTTCGAGCGCCAGTTGGCCCAGTTGCCCGCTTCGCGCTACTGCTATGGCGACACGCCCACGCTGGCCGACTGCTGCCTGGTGCCGCAGATCTTCAACGGCCAGCGTTTCAACACCCCGCTCGACGGCCTGCCACGCACCATGGCGGCGTTTGATGCCTGCATGGCGCTGCCCGCTTTCCAGCAGGCCCAGCCTTCGTCCTGTCCGGACTTCGAGGCCTGATGCGCCAGCCAGAAGACTGGCTGGTGCCCGAATGGCCCGCGCCGGCTCGCGTCAGGGCGCTGTTCACCACGCGCAGCGGCGGCGTGTCGGTGCCGCCGTTTGACAGCTTCAATCTGGGCGACCATGTGCGGGACGACCCCGCGGCGGTGGCGGCCAATCGCCTGCGGCTGGCCGACGCCCTGGGCGTGCGGCCGGTCTTTCTGCAGCAGGTGCATGGCACGGCGGTGGTCGCGCTGGATGACCGCACACCCGACGGTACGCCAGCCGATGCCTGCCTCGCCAGCCAGGTGGGGGTGGCCTGCACCATCATGGTGGCGGACTGTCTGCCGGTGCTGTTCACCCACTCGGCGGGCACCGTGGTGGCAGCGGCCCATGCCGGCTGGCGCGGTCTGGCGGGCGAGGGCGCCGCTCAAGCGGGGCAGGGTGTTCTGGAGACCACGTTCGCGGCGTTCGTTCACGCCGTCCAGATGCAAGACCCCCAGGCCGGGCGCGACAGCGTGGCGGCCAGCACCCTGGCCTGGCTTGGGCCCTGCATCGGGCCGACCGTGTTTGAAGTGGGTGCCGAGGTTCGCGAGGCGTTTGTGTCGCAAGACCCGGCAGCGCTGGGCGGTTTCAAGGCGGCACAGATTCCGGGCAAGTACCTGGCCAGCCTGCCGGCGCTGGCCCGTCTGCGGCTGCAGGCACTGGGTGTCACGCGCATCTACGGCAACGACGGCACGTCCACCTGGTGCACCGTGACGCGGGACTCAGCGTTCTTCTCGCACCGCCGCGATGCCGCCCGGCTCGGCAGCACCGGGCGCATGGCCGCCTGCATCTGGCTGACCTGAAAGGGGCGCCGGTTCCATCGCTGCGGTGCTGGCCTGTAAGGCCGCCGCTTCGGCAGCCTCGCGTGCCTTGATCTCCTTGCGGCGCTGGGGCGTGCGCATCAGGTAAACCACCAGTGCGACCGGCATCAAACCGTAAAGAAAAAAGGTCACAATGGCCCCGAGAACGGTGCCCGTCGTGTTCGACGCTTCGGCCACCGCCATCATGAGCACCACATACAGCCAGCCAATCACCACCAGATACACAGCGTTCCTTGCCAAGCGCGACGGGTTGTCAGCTTGCTGGAAGCCAGCTTGCCGACACTAGGGAAAACCCGGAATGCCTCCCCAGAGGCTCCGATAATAAGACGCCAGAAGAACCATTGGAGACAAGCATGACATCTGGGAAAAATCCCCAACAGCCCTGGCTGGAGGCTGCGCAGCAGTTCCAACAAAGCCTCATCAGCCAATGGACGCAGGTCGCCCAGGCTTTCCCGGGCGCCGCGGCCCAGCCGTCCGCGCAGGGCGCTGCCGATCCATTTGCGGCCTTCAGGGCCTTCATGCCGCAGGGTGGCGCGGCCCATCCGTTTGGCATGACCGTGCCCGCAGCCGGTGCCGGCATGGCCATGCCGGGCATGATGGGTGCAGGCCTCCCCGGCATGAACGAGATGTTCAGCCAGGCGGCGGGCCACAAGGTCAGTTTCGATCCCGCCAAGCTGATCGAAATCCAGAACACCTACATCAAGGATGTGGCGGGCCTCTGGAACCAGGGCCTGGAAGCCAAGCCCACAGGCGACCGCCGCTTCGCTGCCGAGGCCTGGTCCAGCAACCCGGTGGCGGCCTTTTCGGCTGCGGCCTACCTGCTCAACGCCCGCACCCTGATGGCCATGGCCGAGGCGGTGGAGGGCGATGCCAAGACCCGCACCCGTGTGCGCTTTGCCGTGCAGCAATGGATCGACGCCAGCGCGCCCAGCAACTTCCTCGCCTTCAACGCCGAGGCGCAGAAAATGGCGCTGGAGACCAAGGGCGAGAGCATTGCCAAGGGCGTGGCCAACCTGCTGCACGACATGAAGCAGGGTCATGTGTCCATGACCGACGAGAGCGTGTTCGAGGTTGGCAAGAACGTGGCCACCACCGAAGGCGCTGTGGTGTTCGAGAACGAGTTGTTCCAGCTCATCGAATACAAGCCGCTCACGGCCAAGGTGTACGAGCGCCCATTCCTGCTGGTGCCGCCCTGCATCAACAAGTTCTACATCCTCGATCTGCAACCCAGCAATTCGCTGATCCGCTACTGTGTGGAGCAGGGCCATCGCACCTTCGTGGTGAGTTGGCGCAACCCGGACGAGTCGCTCGCGCACAAGACCTGGGACAACTACATCGAGGACGCGGTCATCAAGGCGATCGACGTCACGCAGGACATCACCGGTGCGGAAACCATCAACGCGCTCGGCTTCTGCGTCGGCGGCACCATGCTGGGGACGGCGCTGGCCGTGCTGGCCGCGCGCGGCGAAGAGCCGGTCAACAGCGCCACCTTCCTGACCACGCTGATCGATTTCACCGATACCGGCATCCTCGACGTGTTCATCGACGAGAACTTCGTCAAGATGCGCGAGATGCAGTTCGCCCAGGGTGGCCTCATGCCCGGCCGCGATCTCTCCACCACCTTCAGCTTCCTGCGTCCGAACGATCTGGTGTGGAACTACGTGGTGGGCAACTACCTCAAGGGCGAATCGCCACCGCCTTTCGACCTGCTGTACTGGAACTCCGACGCGACCAACCTGCCTGGCCCTTATTACGCCTGGTACCTGCGCCAGACCTACCTGGAAAACAACCTGGTCAAGCCCGGCACCGCCACGGTGTGCGGCGAGAAGGTCGACTTCCGCAAAGTGAAGCTGCCGGTCTACATCTACGGTTCGCGCGAAGACCATATCGTGCCCATCGGCGGTGCCTACGCGAGCACCCAGGTGTTCCCGGGCAAGAAGCGTTTCGTCATGGGGGCATCGGGTCACATCGCTGGCGTCATCAACCCGCCCGCAGCCGGCAAGCGCAGCCACTGGGTGAGCAACGCCACCAGGTTCCCGGCCGACGTGAACGAATGGATAGCCGGCGCCACCGAGCACAAGGGCAGCTGGTGGACCGACTGGGCCGCCTGGCTCAAGCCGCTCGCTGGCAAGCAGATTGCCGCGCCCAAGACCTACGGCAAAGGCAAGACCTACGCCGCCATCGAACCCGCGCCCGGCCGCTACGTCAAGGCCCGGGCCTGAATTTCTGAATCCGCTTTTTTGACCCCAGAGGAGACACTCACATGGAAGACATCGTCATCGTTTCAGCCGCCCGCACCGCCGTGGGCAAGTTCGGCGGCTCGCTCGCCAAGACGCCGGCCACCGAGCTGGGCAGCATCGTCATCAAGGCACTGCTGGAGCGCACCGGCCTGCCCGTCGATGCGATCGGTGAAGTGATCATGGGCCAGGTGCTGGCCGCTGGCTGTGGTCAGAATCCGGCCCGCCAGGCCATGATGAAGGCCGGCGTGGCCAAGGAAACCCCGGCGCTCACCATCAACGCCGTCTGCGGCTCGGGCCTGAAGGCCGTGATGCTGGCGGCACAGGCCGTGGCCTGGGGCGACAGCGAGATCGTGATCGCCGGTGGCCAGGAAAACATGAGCGCCAGCCCGCACGTGCTCAACGGCAGCCGCGACGGCCAGCGCATGGGCGACTGGAAGATGACCGACACCATGATCGTGGACGGCCTGTGGGACGTCTACAACCAGTACCACATGGGCATCACCGCCGAGAACGTGGCCAAGGCCCATGGCATCACACGCGAGATGCAGGATGCACTGGCCGCTGGCAGCCAGAGCAAGGCTGCCGCTGCACAGGCCGCGGGCAAGTTCAAGGACGAGATCGTCGGCGTGAACATCCCGCAGCGCAAGGGCGACCCCGTCGTCTTCAACAGCGACGAGTTCATCAACGCCAAGACCACCGCCGAAGTGCTGGCCGGTCTGCGCCCCGCCTTTGACAAGGCCGGTTCCGTGACCGCCGGCAACGCCTCGGGCATCAACGACGGCGCCGCTGCCGTGATGGTGATGACGGCCAAGAAGGCCGCTGCCCTGGGCCTGACCCCGCTGGCGCGCATCGCCGCCTTCGGCACCAGTGGTCTCGATCCCGCCACCATGGGCATGGGCCCGGTGCCCGCGTCGCAGAAGGCTCTGGCCCGCGCGGGCTGGAAGGCCTCCGACGTGGACGTTTTCGAACTCAACGAAGCCTTTGCCGCCCAGGCCTGCGCTGTCAACATGGCGCTGGACATCGACCCGGCCAAGGTCAACGTCAATGGTGGCGCCATTGCCATCGGACACCCGATCGGTGCGTCCGGTTGCCGCATCCTGGTGACGCTGCTGCACGAGATGCAGCGCAGCGGCGCCAAGAAGGGCCTGGCAGCGCTGTGCATCGGTGGCGGCATGGGCGTGTCTCTCGCCGTGGAACGCGCCTGACCTGCATACCCCGATTCGTTTTTTCAAGGCGAAAGCCACCACCTAGAGGAGCATCACAATGAGTCAAAAAGTAGCGTACGTCACCGGCGGCATGGGCGGCATCGGTACCGCCATCTGCCAGCGCCTGCACAAGGAGGGCTTCAAGGTCATCGCCGGCTGCGGCCCGACGCGCGATTTCACCAAGTGGCTGGACGAGCAGAAGGCGCTGGGCTACACCTTCTACGCCTCCGTCGGCAACGTGGGAGACTGGGACTCGACCGTCGAAGCCTTCACCAAAACCAAGGCCGAACACGGCAGCATCGACGTGCTGGTCAACAACGCCGGCATCACCAAGGACCGCATGTTCCTGAAGATGTCGCGCGACGACTGGGACGCGGTGATGAACACCAACCTGGACTCCATGTTCAACGTGACCAAGCAGGTCGTGGGCGACATGGTCGAAAAGGGCTGGGGCCGCATCATCAACATCTCGTCGGTGAACGGTGAGAAGGGCCAGGCCGGTCAGACCAACTACTCGGCCGCCAAGGCCGGCATGCACGGCTTTTCGATGGCGCTGGCGCAGGAACTGGCCACCAAGGGCGTGACAGTCAACACCGTGAGCCCGGGCTACATCGGCACCGACATGGTCAACGCCATCCGTCCCGACGTGCTGGAGAAGATCGTCGCCACGGTGCCGGTCAAGCGCCTGGGCAAGCCGAGCGAAATCGCCTCCATCATCGCCTGGTTGGCCAGCGAAGAGGGCGGTTACGCCACCGGTGCGGACTTCTCGGTCAACGGCGGACTGCACATGGGCTGAATGTGCCCGCCGCCCCCACGCCGGGTCCGCGCTTGTGGACCGCGCCACCCCCTCAGGGGGCGGCGCTGGTGGGCCCAGGGAGCCGGACCCACGGCGCCGCGGGGGGCACCTTGTTACTGCAGCCCTGCTTCGGCGGGGCTTTTTTGTGGGTGCAGGGATAATCGCGCGATGTCTTTCCCCGTTTCCCCCAGGCGCCTGTCCGTTGCCCCGATGATGGGATGGACCGACCGCCATTGCCGGTTCTTTCACCGGCTGCTCACTCGCCACACGTTGCTTTACACCGAGATGGTGACCACGGGTGCGCTGATCCATGGCAACGCGGCTCAGCATCTGCATTTCAACGCCGAAGAGCATCCGGTGGCCCTGCAGCTGGGCGGCAGTGAGCCGGCGGATCTGGCGAAATGTGCCCTGCTGGGGCAGGCGCGGGGTTACGATGAGATCAACCTCAACTGCGGCTGCCCGAGCGAACGCGTGCTGCGCGGCGCCTTCGGTGCCTGCCTGATGGGCGAGGCCGCACTGGTGCGCGACTGCGTGAAAGCCATGGTGGACGTCGTGGACATCCCGGTCACCGTCAAACACCGCATTGGCATCGACAAGGTCGAGAGCTACGATTTCGTGCGCGACTTCGTGGGCACGGTGGCCGAAGGCGGCTGCCAGGTGTTCCTGGTGCACGCCCGCAATGCCTGGCTCAAGGGTCTTTCGCCGAAAGAAAACCGGGAAATTCCGCCGCTGCGCTACGAGCTGGCCCACCGCCTCAAGCAGGACTTCCCGCAGCTGACCATCGCCGTCAACGGCGGCATCACCACCAACGAGCAGATCGCCGCGCAGCTGGCTCATGTGGATGGCGTGATGATCGGCCGCGAGGCGTACCACAACCCCTGGCTCATGGTCGACTGGGATGCTCGCTTCTATGGCGACACCAGCCGCCCGGCACCGAACCGCGAAGCGGTGGAGCTGGCCATGGTGGACTACATGGAGCGCGCCCACGCCGAAGACGGGGTGAACTGGTACTCCATTGCCAGCCACATGCTGGGCCTGCGCCACGGCCTGCACGGCGCGCGCAAGTGGCGCCAAGTCTGGAGTGACCACCACCTGAAGCAGCTGCCTGCGCGCGAGGTCTGGGCGCTGGCCCAGGCGCATGTGGGCCATCCTGCCGAAACGATACACACCGATTCCCTTCTTTCATCCACCTGAGAACTCGAACCATGAAGCGTTTCCTGATCTGTACCGCCGCACTCGCGAGCAGCCTGTGCACCCTCCCGGCCTTCGCGCAGAATGCGACGCTCGACGCCGCAGCCAAGGAGGCCGGCGCGGTGGTGACCAAGACCGGCCTGGTGTACCGCTCGCTCAAGGATGGCACCGGCGCCAGCCCCGGGGCGGCCGACACCGTGAAAGTGCACTACAAAGGCACGTTCCCGGACGGCAAGGAGTTCGACAGCTCCTACTCGCGCGGCACGCCGATCGAGTTCCCGCTCAACCGCGTGATTCCCTGCTGGACCGAGGGCGTGCAGCGCATGAAGCTGGGCGGCAAGGCCAAGCTGACCTGCCCGAGCAGCATCGCCTACGGTGAACGCGGCGCCGGCGGCGTGATCCCGCCCAATGCGACGCTGTTGTTCGAAGTGGAACTGCTCGGTATCAACGGCAAGTAAGCGCGCCGCTTCTGAAACGCAAAAGCCCTGTGAGCGCAACGCTCACAGGGCTTTTGCTTGTGCCGGCAAGGTTTACTTGCCCGTCAGCTTGGCCTTGAGCTTGGTGATGCCGATGAAGTCCATGATGATCTTTTCGTAGATCGGCTCGGAGGTGCCTTTTTCCATCTTGCGCATGAAGTACTTCTCGAACGCGACCTTGGCCAGGTGCACCCACTTGCCTTCGCTGAACCAGCTCACGTTGCGGGGCGGGATCTGCGGCAGGGCCACGAAGGCTGCGCCGGTATCGCCGAAGTCGGCCAGGCAGACCGTGTTCCAGGTCGCCTTGTGCGTGGGCTCCTGGCCGTCGAGCAGCTCGCGGATGTTGTGCGCCGTGGCCGTGACCATGGACTCGATCATGTAGCCGGTCTTGGGCGTGCCGCAGGGGATGGGGGTGGCCTCCACCGGCGGAATCGCGACACAGACACCGATGCTGAAGATGTTCTTGAACCTGGCGTTGCGCTGGTGTTCGTCGATGGTGATGAAGCCACGCGGGTTGGTCAGGCCTTCGATGCCGAACACCGCGTCCACGCCCTTGAAAGCCGGCAGCATCATGCTGTGCTTGAAGGGCAGCACGTGCTCCTTGATCGGCTGGCCCTGGTCGTTGTGCTCGGTCACGAACATCTGGCCGGCCTCGACCTTGGTGGTCTTGGCGTTGCAGATCCACTTGATGTGGCGCTGGCGCATGGCCGATTCGAGCATGCCCTTGGAGTCGCCCACGCCACCCAGCCCGAGGTGGCCGATGTAGGGCTCGGAAGTCACGAAGGTCATGGGCACCTTGTCGCGGATCTTGCGCTTTCGCAGGTCGGTGTCCATGATCATCGCGAATTCGTAGGCCGGACCGAAGCAGGACGCACCCTGCACCGCACCCACCACGATGGGACCGGGTGCCTGCACGAAGTCGTCCCAGGCGAGCTTGGTGGTCTCGGCGTGGCTCACGTGGCAGATCGACTGCGTGTGGCCGCCGTGCGGACCCAGGCCTTCAATCTCGTCGAACGCCAGCTTGGGACCGGTGGCGATAACCAGGTAGTCGTAGTCCACGCGACTGCCGTCTTCCATTTCGATCTGGTTCGCTTCGGGGTGTACCCGCTTGGCGCGCTGGATGATGGACTCGATGCCCTTGCGCTTGAGCGCCGGGGCGATGTCCACCTCGATGTCCTTGCGGGTGCGCCAGTTCACCGCCACCCAGGGATTGGACGGCACGAAATGGAATTTGGGTGCATCGCTGATCACCGTCACCGTGTCGCCAGGGCGGGCCAGCGCCTTCATCTCATAGGCCATGGGCATGCCGCCGAGGCCGGCACCCAATATCACGATTCGAGCCATGGTTGTGTCTCCTTGAGAACCCGTTCTGGAACAAGCTTTGGATCTTGCATCCCTGAGGCCTTGCAACGCTTGATATTTGTCAAACCCCTGCCCCGGACATACCCTCGGCTGTTTCCCCGTCTGGCCGCCGGATCACAGCGGGTGCCGACCGGTCAGCGGGCAGTAAGGCCCACGGCGCGCAGGTCCAGCTGGCCTTCGTGCATGGGTGGGCACCAGAAATACGCGCCGGTTTCCGGCTCGGTGAAGGTGAAAAGCGCATCGGTGATGCCGTCTTCGGCACCCGACATGCGGCGCAGCAGGGCCTCGAATGCGTCGAACGAATGGCCAAACGCGGTGAACACCAGTCCACCGACGTTGCCTTCGGCCCAGGGCATGGAGCGGCGCAGGACGAAGGCTTCTGGCTCGAAGCTCTCCTGTGCGGTGCGCTTGACGTGGGCCGATGCCGGCGCGTCTTCGAGTTCCTCATTGGTGTCATGCGCGCGGCCAAACGTGTGGTCCTGCTGCTCACGAG
>JAABQK010000010.1 GCA_011391495.1 Hydrogenophaga sp. | reverse complement strand
CGGCGCAACGGTGAGTGTCACGGTCGTGGCTCACGGTCAGCACGACAAGGTTCACATCTTCAAGATGCGCCGTCGCAAGCACTACCAGAAGCGTCAGGGTCACCGTCAGAATTTCACCGAACTGCAGATCTCGTCGATCGCAGCCTGAGGAGTAGATCAACATGGCACAGAAAAAAGGCGGCGGCTCAACGCGAAACGGGCGCGATTCCAAGCCCAAAATGCTCGGCGTGAAAGCGTTTGGTGGCGAACTGGTCAGTGCGGGTTCCATCATCGTGCGACAGCGCGGTACGAAGTTCCATCCCGGCGTGAACGTCGGACTGGGCAAGGACCATACCTTGTTTGCAACGACTGATGGTCATGTCAGTTTCGCCATCAAGGGCGAGATGAACCGTCACGTGGTGAGCATCACGCCTGTCTGAGACGGGAGCCTTCGCTAGGTCGGATTCTCCAAATCTGGCCAGCGAAACGGGCACAGGTGATGTTCTGAAATTGAAAGGCCCGCCCATGCGGGCCTTTTGTGTTGGTATTTCGCAGGAACAGAAGTCATGAAATTTGTGGACGAAGCCACGATCGAGGTCGCCGCTGGCGATGGCGGCAACGGCTGCGCGTCGTTCCGGCATGAAAAATACAAAGAATTTGGTGGACCCGATGGGGGCGACGGAGGCCGCGGTGGCCACGTCTACGCTGTGGCCGATCCCAGCCTGAACACGCTCGTGGATTTTCGCTACACGCGACGATTTGAGGCGCACCGCGGTGAACACGGCAAAGGTTCGGACATGTTCGGCGTCAAGGGTGACGACATCGTGCTGAAGATGCCGGTGGGCACCATCATTGCAGACGCCGAAACCGGCGAAGTGCTCCACGAATTGCTCCAGCCTGGCGAACAGGTCACGATCGCAAAAGGTGGTGATGGCGGTTTTGGCAACATGCACTACAAGAGTTCGACCAACCGGGCGCCTCGGCAGAAGACCCCGGGTTGGGCGGGCGAGCGCAAAAGCTTGAAGCTGGAGTTGAAGGTGCTGGCCGATGTGGGTCTGCTGGGCATGCCCAACGCGGGGAAGTCCACCTTGATCGCAGCCATTTCCAATGCTCGACCCAAGATCGCCGATTACCCGTTCACCACGCTGTATCCCAATTTGGGTGTGGTGCGGGTGGCACCTGAAAAGAGCTTTGTCGTTGCCGACGTGCCGGGGTTGATTGAAGGTGCATCCGAGGGAGCAGGTTTGGGTCACCAGTTTCTGCGCCATTTGCAGCGCACCCGGCTGCTGCTGCATATGTTGGATGTGGCACCGTTTGATGAGGGTGTGGACCCGGTGGCCCAGGCCAAAGCCATCGTGGCCGAACTCAAAAAATTCGATGCCAAGCTGTACGAGAAGCCGCGATGGCTGGTGCTCAACAAGCTCGACATGGTGCCGTCTGAAGCTCGCGAAGCGTTGGTCAAGGACATCGTCAAGCGCTTGAAATACAAGGGGCCGGTGTTTGAGATCTCAGCCCTGACGCGTGAAGGCTGCGAACGTCTGGTGCAAGCGGTCTACGAATATCTGGCCAAGGAGTTCCGGTCGCACCAGGAGCCTGTCGATGTGGATCCGCGTTTTTCGGCCGATCCGCGCGCCATTTGATGCCGCCACCTCCCAACTCTGACAAGCATGATGGAAATGAGCCCATGGCTGACTTTGCGTTGAGCGTGAATGACGATGTGCAACAGGCCAGTGTGCTGAAAACGGCGCGACGGATCGTGGTCAAGGTGGGCTCCAGTCTGGTGACCAACGAAGGGCGTGGACTGGACGAAGAGGCGATCGGTCAATGGAGTCAGGAACTGGCGGCTCTGGTGCAGCAGGGACGTGAACTGATCATGGTCAGCAGCGGTGCCGTGGCCGAGGGCATGAAGCGCCTGGGATGGGCCACCCGTCCCAAGGAAATCAACGAACTGCAGGCCGCAGCGGCAGTCGGCCAGATGGGCCTGGTGCAGATGTACGAGACCAAGTTGCGTGAGTGTGGCGTGGGCAGTGCCCAGGTGCTGCTGACCCATGCGGACCTGGCCGACCGCGAGCGCTACCTCAACGCACGCTCGACCTTGCTCACGCTGTTGCAGCTGGGCGTGGTGCCGGTGATCAATGAGAACGACACGGTGGTCAATGACGAGATCAAGTTCGGTGACAACGACACTCTTGGCGCGCTGGTGGCGAATCTCGTCGAGGCCGATGCGTTGGTGATCCTGACCGACCAGAAGGGTCTCTACACCGCAGACCCCCGGCGTGACCCTTCCGCGCAGTTCGTGCATGTGGCGCGCGCGGGCGATCCGCAGCTTGAAACCATGGCGGGCGGGGCGGGTTCGGGCATCGGGAAGGGTGGCATGATCACCAAGATCCTGGCGGCCAAGCGTGCCGCCGGATCAGGCGCTTCGACCGTCATCGCCTGGGGCCGTGAGCCGCGCGTGTTGCAACGGCTGTGCCAGGGCGAAGCCATTGGCACTTGTCTGGTGGCCCAGACCGCCAAGAACCAGGCACGCAAACAGTGGATGGCCGATCACCTGCAGATGCGCGGCTCGGTGCTGGTGGATTCCGGTGCGGCGGGCAAAATCGTGCGAGAGGGCAAGAGCCTGCTGCCCATCGGCATGACGGCCGTTGAGGGCGATTTCTCACGCGGCGACGTGATTGCGGTGCGCGACCCGGAAGGCCAGGAGATCGCGCGTGGACTGGCCAACTATGCCAGCTCCGAAGCGCGCCTGATCTGCCGAAAATCCTCCAGCGACTTCGAGCGTCTGCTCGGCTATTCGGCCGAACCGGAAATGATCCACCGCGACAATCTGGTGCTCGCGCGCGGCTGAGATCGCTCCTACAGGGCTATTCGAACCCAGCGCCTGCTTCGCTCTGGGGATCTGGGTCGAAGCTGGCACCCGGCGGCAACTCCATGCCGATGGGTGCATGGCTGGGTCTGGGCAGACGGGGCTCCATCTCTTCCGTGCCGCGGTGGCGCATGCCGGAACGCAGGTAACGGTTTCGGTTTTCGTTCCGCGGCAGGTAGCGGGACAGTTCGGTAAGCGCCATCTCGTAGACGCCTCGCTTGAACTCCACCACCACATCCAGTGGTACCCAGTAGTCGTGCCAGCGCCAGGCATCGAACTCCGGATGGCTGGTGGCGCGCAGGTTCAGATTCCAGTCCTGCGCAACCAGCCGCAACAGATACCAGATCTGTTTTTGACCCTTGTAGTGGCCGCGGGCATCGCGGCGGATGAAGCGGTCCGGCACCTCGTAGCGCAACCAGTCCCTCGTGCGGGCAACGATACACACGTGCTCGGGCATGAGGCCCACTTCCTCGTGCAGCTCGCGGTACATCGCTTGTTCGGGTGTCTCTCCCCGATCGATGCCACCTTGCGGAAACTGCCAGGAGTGGGAACGGATCCTCTTGCCCCAGAACACCTGGTTTCTCTGGTTGAGCAGAATGATGCCGACATTGGGCCTGAAGCCTTCTCTGTCAAGCATAATCAACCCCAAATTTTTGAACTGTCTGGATTATGCATCGCCCCTTGTGGCTTGCGAAGTGATTGCCCACCTGTTGCACGGCAAGGAGGGGTAAATCCCGATGCTGTCGGTCATTGCTGCAGCGAATCCAGCGCTCTTCCAACCACCTTCGAACCCAATCCACTGCCCGACGGCAGCCGCACCCATGAAAGCTTCCCAGTTCTTCATCTCCACCCTCAAGGAAGCCCCGGCCGATGCCGAAGTGGTCAGTCACCAGCTCATGACCCGTGCGGGCATGATCAAGAAGCTTGGCGCCGGCATCTACAGCTACATGCCCATGGGCCTGCGCGTGATCCACAAGGTGGAGGCGATCGTGCGCGAAGAGATGAACCGCGCCGGGGCCGTTGAGCTCACCATGCCGGTGGTGCAGCCGGCCGAGCTTTGGCAGGAAACCGGACGCTTCGAGAAGATGGGGCCGGAGTTGCTGCGCATCAAGGACCGTCATGGCCGCGACTATGTGGTGCAGCCGACCAGCGAAGAGGTGGTGACCGACATCGCGCGCCAGGAACTGCGCAGCTACAAGCAGCTGCCCAGGAACTTCTACCAGATCCAGACCAAGTTCCGCGACGAGCGCCGCCCACGCTTTGGCCTGATGCGCGGGCGCGAGTTCATCATGAAAGACGCCTACAGCTTCGACCGCGACGAGACCGCTGCCAAGGCGAGTTACCAGGTGATGGCCGCAGCCTACCGCCGCATTTTCGACCGCTTCGGCCTGCGCTATCGCGCGGTGGCGGCCGACAGTGGTGCCATCGGTGGCGACCTGAGCGAAGAGTTCCAGGTCATCGCGGCCACCGGTGAAGACGCCATCGTCTACTGTCCGGCCAGCGACTACGCGGCCAACATGGAAAAGGCCGAGGCGCTGGCGCCTGCAGGGCCGCGTCCTGTCGGTGCCAATGCCATGACCAAAACGCCCACGCCGGGCAAGAGTACCTGCGCCGACGTGGCGGAGCTGCTGGGTGTGCCGCTGGCCAACACAGTGAAGTCGCTGGTGCTGGCCACCGATGAAATCAACGAGCGCGACGAGATCGTCAAGACCCGCATCTGGCTGCTGCTGCTGCGCGGCGACCACGACATGAACGAGGTCAAGGTCGGCAAGCTGCCGGGCCTGGATCTGGGATTCCGCTTCGCGACGGTGGCCGAGATCGAGGAGCACTTCGGCTGCAAGCCAGGCTACCTCGGACCTCTGAACCTGAAAAAAACCGTCAACGTGATTGCCGATCGCGAAGTCGCGTTCATGGCCGACTGGATCTGTGGTGCCAACGAGCCCGACTTCCACATCACCGGTGTGAACTGGGGTCGCGACCTGCCCGAACCCGATCTGGTGGCCGACATTCGCAATGTGGTCGAGGGAGATGCTTCACCGGATGGTCTCGGCGTGCTGGCGATCGAGCGGGGCATCGAGGTCGGTCATGTGTTCTTCCTGGGTACGAAGTACAGCAGGGCCATGGGCGCCACCTTCCTGGGCGAGGACGGCAAGCCGGCCCACTTCGAGATGGGTTGTTATGGCATTGGCATCACCCGTCTTCCCGCCGCAGCCATTGAGCAGAACCACGACGAACGCGGCATCATCTGGCCCGACGCGATCGCGCCGTTCACCGTGGTGATCTGCCCCATCGGTATGGACCGCAGTCCGGAAGTGAAGGCCGCTGCCGAGCAACTGCACGAACAGCTCGTGGCCGCCGGTGTGGATGTGCTGCTGGACGACCGCGGAGAGCGCCCTGGCGCGATGTTTGCTGACTGGGAACTGATCGGTGTGCCGCACCGCGTGACCATCGGCGACCGCGGTATCAAGGAAGGTCAGGTGGAGTACCAGCACCGCCGCGAGACCGCGGCGACCAAAGTTGGTGCAGCCGACATCGCCGATTTCCTGAAAGCCCGACTCGGGGCATGAGCTTGGCGCTGAATCAGTCTGCCGCGAAATGCGCAGACGGGTGTCACGGCGTGCTGTCCACGCGGCGCGACTGTCTGATCACGGCCGGCGTGCTGGGCTTCGGTGGCTGGGGTTTGCTGGCCTCGCCTGGCAGTGCCTGGGCCGGGCGGCAGGCCGAGGAGCCTCTGGCCGATTCGGTGCGCTCCGCGCTCAGTGCGGCGATTGCCAACAGCGCACCGCCGGTGCCCGAATTTTCTGACACCGAGCAACGCCTGGCGCACCTGCGCTGGCTGGGTGCCATGAGCGAACGCCTGAAAAAGCGCAAGCCAGACTTCCAGACCCGCATCGAGTTCCTGCAAACCGCCTGGTACGAAAGCCGCCGTGCCGGGCTGGACACCACGATGGTGCTGGGGTTGATCCAGGTCGAGAGTGCGTTCCGCAAGTTCGCGATCTCGCGCGTGGGTGCCCGAGGCTACATGCAGATCATGCCGTTCTGGTCGCGGGTGATTGGCGACGGGGACCCGGCCCGCCTGTTCAACATGCAGACCAATCTGCGTTTTGGCTGTGTCATCCTGCGCCACTATCTCGACCGCGAACGCGGTGATACCTACCTGGCTCTGGGCCGCTACAACGGTAGCAGGGGTCGGCCAGAGTACCCCAACGCGGTCTATGCCGCCGCGAAAAACTGGGTACATCCGGACGCTTGAATCTGGCCCAACCCCGTCGCTCGCTCGCTTCGCGCAGTCCCTCCTCCAGCAAGGGCAACGCGGGAGGGCAGGCTAAGCCGGTTCCACGGCGTTCTGCTCCTCCGCGCCCGTAGCCCTCCGTGCGCTGGTGATGCCCTACTGCAGGAAACCGATGCGTGTCTTGCCCACGGCGGCCTTTGGCAGGTCGTCGGCTTCCACGCTGAAGCGGTTGTCCAGCCGTGCATTGCCGAAGGCCGTGACCAGGGCGCGGCGCATCTCGCGCGGTGCCAGGCTGGCCAGCTGGTCCAGCACGTCGTCTGATGGTTCGGGCGCGAAGCGCTGTCCCCAGTCGTGTTCGCTCCGGATGCCGCGGTAGAGGTTGGCGGCGATCTTGCGCGCAGCTTCGGCTGAGGGAGGCGCGATCTCAAAGACATTCATCCGGTTGCGGATCGGCGCTGGAATGGCGCGTTCGTCGTTGGCGGTGGTGATCCAGATCACCTGGCTGGCGTCGATGGGCACCTCGGCGAATTCGTCCACGAAGTTCTGCGCCGTGTCGTGTTCCAGCAGGCTGTACAAGGCGCCCAGTGGGTCGTACTGGGCGTCGGCGCTCGCCTTGTCGATCTCGTCGACCACGATCACCGGGTTCGCATACTGGCCATCCACCAAGGCCTCAAACACCTTGCCGGGCTTGGAACCTTTCCATTGCGACGAAGAACCTGAAAGCAACCAGCCGGCTGTCATCGAACTCATGGGCACCAGGCTCATGCTGGTACCCAGCAAATCGGCGATCTGTTTGGCGAAGTGGGTTTTTCCGACCCCCGGCGGCCCGAGCAGCAGAATGGGCGTGACTTCGAGGCTGTCACGGCTGTCCTGGCTGAGTGCCACATGGCGCTTCACGTCATCGAGCACTTCACCAAAATTGGGCAACAGGTCGTAGAGGGGTGCCATGTCGGGCACGCCCGAGGGTTTGACGGCGAAGCGCTGCGGTCCTCGCTCCAGCATGCGCTGCCAGGTGTTGCGCAGGCTTTCGTATTCGCGTTCATTGCCACTGGCCTGAAGGTGCGCCAGCTTGCGCTCGACCTCGTCAGCGCTGAACACGCTGCGCATCTGGGCGATGGGCAGACCGAGGGAGGGCGAAGCGACCAGACTGCGGGAGCTCATGCGGTTCTCCTGTGGTGTTGGACTACGCTTTCATTCAAGCACAAGACGTGCCCGACCTCAATGCTGGAAAAGCCGGTGAAACACAGGGCATACGCGGATATTGATCGCTGGCGTAGCACAGTGCGCACGCCAGAAAGCACAAAGCCACCCGAAGGTGGCCTGGCTGGTACCGGTCAGGCGTTCAGGCCTGGCCGCTGATGACCTTTTGCAGTTCGCCAGATTCGTACATCTCCATCATGATGTCCGAGCCGCCGATGAACTCGCCCTTCACGTAGAGCTGCGGAATGGTGGGCCATTGGCTGTATTCCTTGATGCCCTGGCGGATGCCTTCGTCTTCCAGCACATTGACCGTCTTGACCGTCTTGGGTTCGACGCCGCAGGCTTTCAGGATCTGGATCGCACGGCCGGAAAAACCGCACATGGGAAAACTCGCATTGCCCTTCATGAAGAGCACGATGTCGTTGGATTTGACCAGCTGGTCGATTTGGGTCTGGGCGTCACTCATGGCAGAAACTCCTGGTCTGGGCGGGCCGGTTGCGACCCGAAAACAAAGCAGATTATCGCTGCTGCGGCCAGCGTCCACCGCTGCAGCGCGCGATGTCCGCAAGGTCGGTGCGGCTGCTGATCTGCTCGAATCCACGGCGGGCCAGCAAGGCGCGCACCGCATCAGCCTGATCATGGCCGTGCTCCAGCAGCAGCCAACCACCAGGCTGCAGGGCTTCAGGCGCGGCGGAGACGATGGCGCGGATGTCATCCAGGCCATCAAGGCCCGCTGTGAGGGCGCTGACCGGCTCGTGACTGAGGGCAGCGAGATGCGGGTCGCCCTCGGCAATGTAGGGCGGGTTGCTGGCGATCACGTCAAAACGCTGCCCGGGCACCGCCTGCAGCCAGTGCCCGGCATGAAAGTGCAGCGCCAGACCGAGCCGCCGGGCATTGGCGCGTGCCACGCCCAGCGCGTCGGCGCTCGCGTCGGTGGCCGTCACGTCGATGTCTGGCCGCTGCGACTTGACCGCCAGGGCGATGGCACCGCTTCCAGTGCCCAAGTCCAGCATGCGGGCCGGGGCTGTGCAGCCCTGCAGTGCCTCCAGCGCCCAATCGACCAGGGTTTCGGTGTCCGGCCGAGGCACGAGCACGCGGGCGTCCACCTGCAGGTTGATGCCGTAGAACGCCTTGTTGCCCGACAGGTAGGCCACCGGCTCGCCCGCCAGGCGGCGACGCACCAGTTCGGCGCAGCGCCTGAGAGCGTCGGCGGGCATGGGGTCGCTGTCGTGCGCCAGCAGCCAGGCGCGATCGTTCACGTCGCGGCCCAGTGCCAGCAGCAGCAGCATCTGGGCGTCGAGCCGGTCCAGACCTTGTTGCTGGGCCTGGCTCAGGGTTTCACGCAGGGTGGTGTTCATGCTGCCGGAAGGAATCGGGTGGTGAAGCCGCCGAAGGCATGATCCGCACAGCTCAAAGGCTGTTCCGCTGTTCCAGCTCGGCCAGCAGTTCGGTGCCGCGTGCCACCTGCAGCGCATAGATCACGTCACCCAGATCGCCTTCCATCACCTGGAGCAGCTTGTAGACCGTGAGGTTGATCCTGTGGTCGGTGAGCCGTCCCTGGGGGAAGTTGTAGGTGCGGATGCGGTCGCTGCGGTCGCCGCTGCCGATCAGCCCCTTGCGGGTGGCGGCCTCTTTGGCGGCGCGCTCGCTGCGGTCCTTTTCCTGCAGGCGCGCGGTCAGCACCTGCAGGGCCTTGGCCTTGTTGCTGTGCTGCGAGCGGCCGTCCTGGCATTCGGCGGTGATGCCGGTCGGCAGATGGGTCACGCGAACAGCCGAGTCGGTCTTGTTGATGTGCTGGCCTCCGGCGCCACTGGCACGGTAGGTGTCGATGCGCAGTTCGGCCGGATTGAGCTTCACGGCCTCGGTTTCGTCGGGCTCTGGCATCACCGCCACGGTGGCGGCGCTGGTGTGGATGCGGCCCTGGGTTTCGGTCACGGGCACGCGCTGCACCCGGTGGCCGCCCGATTCGAAACGCAGCTTGCCGTAGGCGCCATGACCCTCGATACGCAGCACCACTTCCTTGTAGCCGCCGAGCTCGCTGGGCGACTCACTGACCACCTCGACTGCCCAGCGCTGTGCCTCGGCGTAGCGCGTGTACAGGCGCGCCAGATCACCGGCAAACAGGGCCGACTCGTCGCCGCCGGTGCCAGCACGGATTTCCACGAAAGCATTGCGTTCGTCGTCTGGGTCCTTGGGCAGCAGCAGTTGCTGCAGTTCAGCGTCCAGCGCCTCCAGGTCGGAGCGGGCGCTTCTGATCTCTTCTTCGGCCATCTCGGCCATGTCCGGGTCCTGCAGCAGCTCGGTGGCTGATGTTTGGTCGGCCTCGCGCAGCAGGTAGCGGTTGAACACCTCGACCACGGCGCCCACCTCGGCGTGTTCGCGGCTGAGCGCGCGGAAACGGTCCATGCTGTCCACCACGTCGGGCGCGGCCAGCAAGGCGTCCAGCTCGTGCAGCCGGGCACGTTGTCGCATCAGGGTGTCGCGGACGAAGGGTTTCATGGGGCTGCAAAAGGGGTTCGGTGGCGCCGCAAGAGCGGCGAGGGGGCTGGCCCGCCGGGGCGGGGACCGGCGCGCGGCGGCGATCCGGGACGCTAGGAATTCCGCGGCGGCTTGACAGGATCTTCGCGCAGGAACAGGCGCGAGACGGTCTGCGCGGTGGCTGCGCGCGTTTCAGCGTCGCCCGCGCGCAGTTCGGCCAGGGTGCCATGCAGCATCTTCTGCGTGAGCCCGCGCGACAGGGCTTCGAGCACCGCATCCACCGACTCGCCCTTGGCCAGCAGCTTTTTGGCACGGGCCATTTCGGCGTTGCGCCACTCGTCGGTCTGGGCATGGATCTGCTGGATCAGAGGCACCACGCCGGCGGCGGGATCACGCTGCTCCAGCCAGTGCATGAAGCTCAGCACACCGGCGTCGATGATCGCTTCGGCCTGGGCCACGGCGGCCTGCCGGTTGTCCTTGCCGGTCTGCACCACGCTGGCCAGGTCGTCCACGGTGTAGAGGTAGACATCGCTCAGACCCTTGACCTCGAACTCGATGTCGCGCGGTACGGCCAGGTCGACCATGAACATGGGGCGGTGCCGGCGCTTTTTCAGGGCGCGCTCGACCGCGCCCAGGCCGATGATCGGCAGCGTGCTGGCGGTGCAGCTGACCACCGCGTCGAATTCGTGGAGGCGGTCTGGAATGTCGGCCAGGCGCATCACCTCGGCGCCGAAGCGCCCGGCCAGCTTTTCGCCGCGCTCCAGCGTGCGGTTGGCGATGGCCATCGCCTTGGGTGTCTTGGCTGCAAAGTGGGTGGCGGCCAACTCGATCATCTCGCCCGCGCCGACGAACAGGACCTTGATGTCTTTCAGATCTTCAAACAGCTGGCTCGCCAGGCGCACGGCAGCGGCCGTCATGCTGATGGAATGGGCGCCGATCTCGGTGGAGGTGCGCACCTGCTTGGCCACCGCGAACGAGCGCTGGAACAGCTGGTGCAGCGTGGTGCCCAGGGCGCCGGCCTCGTCGGCGGCGCGCACCGCGTCCTTCATCTGGCCCAGGATCTGGGCCTCGCCCAGCACCATGCTGTCTAGCCCGCTGGCGACGCGAAACGCGTGGCGCGCGACCTGGTCCTCGCGCAGGATGTAAGCGTGGTCGCGCAACACGTGGCTGCTCACGCCACCGGTGTGGGCGAGCCATTCCAACGTGGGTTCCACAGCGGCCTGGTCACCCGCGCCGTACAACTCGGTGCGGTTGCAGGTGGAGAGCAAAGTGGCTTCGGGCTGGCGCGCCAGGCTCTGCCGGTAGCCGTTCAGCGTGGGCTGGATCTGGTCGAGGGCGAAGGCAAACCGGCCCCGCAAATCGAGCGGAGCCGTGTGGTGGTTGATGCCGAGGGCCCAGACAGACATGGCCGGATTATAAAATTGAAGCTGTATGCCTTCATTGCTCCCTCGCATTGCGCCCATGCCTCACCGGGGTGGGGCATGACATTCACCACATTCCTGGCCCATCTGCTGGGCTTTGTCGCGCCTGCCATCGGACTGGCCGTCCTGTTGACCTTGGCCCTGCGCTGGGGCCGTGGCCAGGCCTCCTGGCGGCGGGAGCTGGGCTGGCTCGTGGGTGCCGGCGTGCTGGTGTTGCTGGTGGGACTGGGGGTCTTCGGCCGCGACGGCAAGATGCTGACCTATGCCGCTCTGGTGCTGGTGCAGGGGACGCTGGCGGCGACCTTGCAGCGCCGTTGAGTCAGGTGCTCATCGGCCCTTGCGGGTCAAACCGGTCAATGCGGTCGGTGATGAGGCCGTCCAGGCCCAGGCCGATCAGCCGTTCTGCAGACGCTGTTTCGTTCACCGTGTAAGCCAGGGCCCGCAGGCCGGCCCTGTGCACCCTGCTCAGGGTGGTCTGGTCCCACAGCAGCTCGTCGCAGATCACCGCCGCGCAGCCCAGCGTGTGTGCCGTTTCAAGCCAGCCGGTCCAGAGCGTTTCCAGCAGCAGGCCGCGCGGCAGTGCCGGGGCAGCGGCCTGCGCAGCAGCGAGCGCCTCTGGCTGGAACGAAGACAAGAGTGGAGGCGGCTGGTCGGGCGGCGCCGGCTGCCCTGGCACCCGGCCTGGGCCGTTCCACAGCTGCGCCGCCGCCAGGGCCACCGCGCGGCCCGTGGCGGCCTCGGTGCCCGGCGTGGGCTTGATCTCGATGTTCAACAGACAGCCATTGGCCCGGCAGAAGCGTGCCACCGCTGCCAGTGTAGGCGGCGGTTCACCTGCGTACGGGCGCGAGTGCCAACTGCCCGCGTCCAGCTGGCTCAGATCCGACCACGACAGGTCGCTTCCCAGGCCATGGCCGTTGCTGGTGCGATCCAGCGTATCGTCGTGCAGCAGGAACACCACGCCGTCGGCGCTGAGCTTGGCATCGCACTCGAACATGCGATAGCCGTGTGCGGCACCGAGGCGAAACGCAGCCAGCGTGTTTTCCGGAGCGAGCTGGCCGGCACCTCGGTGGGCGATCCACCTTGGGTAGGGCCAGGGTGCGGACCGGTCTCCGCTGTGGTGTAGCGTGTCGTTCATGGCGGCGTGAAAGGGCGATGTACGCGAGTGTGCCAGTACCCGGAGCGCAGATGTGTGTTTGGTGCGCTGCGGTACCATCGTCGGCCCAGCGCCTTTCGCTGACCGCCTGCGACCTCACATGAACGCCCCCACGCCGCTTTCGCTACTGGAAACCCTCGCCGATGACGCGCCGCGTCTGCGCGAGATCCCGTACAACTACACCTCTTTCTCGGATCGTGAAATTGTGCTGAGGCTGCTGGGCTCCCGGGCTTGGGGCTTGCTGGATGAATTGCGAGGCGAACGTCGCACCGGTCGTTCGGCGCGCATGCTGTACGAGGTGCTGGGCGACATCTGGGTCGTGCAGCGCAACCCGTATCTGCAGGACGACCTGCTGGACAACCCCAAGCGCCGCGCCGCGCTGGTGGACGCCTTGCACCACCGCCTGGGCGAGGTGCAGAAGCGCCGTACGCCTCAGGACGATGCGGCACGTGATGCGCTGGTGGCCGAGCTGCTGGCAGCTGCCCGTGGCACGGTCGATGCATTTTCCCGTTCGTTCGAAGAGATGGCCGCGCTGCGCCAGCGCGCCACCAAGGCGTTGCGCCGCCTGACCGCCAGGGACAACATCAAGTTCGACGGCCTCTCGCGCGTGTCGCACGTGACCGACGCGACCGACTGGCGCGTGGAATACCCGTTTGTGGTGCTCACGCCTGACACCGAGGCCGAGATGGCCGAGTTGGTGCGCGGCTGTTTCGAGCTGGGTCTCACCATCGTGCCGCGCGGCGGCGGCACCGGCTACACCGGCGGCGCGATCCCGCTGACCTGGAAGAGCGCGGTGATCAACACCGAAAAGCTCGAAGCCATGACCGAGGTGGAGTTCGTGGCAGTGCCTGGCCACACCGAGGCGCTGCCGACGATCTGGACCGAAGCCGGTGTGGTGACGCAGCGCGTGGCCGATGCTGCCGAGCGCGCGGGGCATGTGTTTGCGGTGGACCCGACCTCGGCCGAGGCCTCGTGCGTGGGTGGCAACATCGCCATGAACGCCGGTGGCAAGAAGGCCGTGCTCTGGGGCACGGCGCTGGACAACCTGGTGAGCTGGCGCATGGTGACACCGCAGGCGCAGTGGCTTGAAGTCACGCGCATGGACCACAACCGCGGCAAGATCCACGACGCCGAGGTCGCCACCTTCGAACTGAAATACTTCGAAGCCAACGGCAAGACGCACGTCCGCACCGAACAGCTGGTGATCCCCGGCGCCACCTTCCGCAAGGAGGGCCTGGGCAAGGACGTGACCGACAAGTTCCTCGCCGGCCTGCCGGGCATCCAGAAAGAGGGCTGTGACGGCCTGATCACCAGCGCGCGCTGGCTGGTGCACCGTATGCCGCAGCACGTGCGCACCGTGTGCCTGGAGTTCTTTGGCAACCCCAAGGACTGCGTGCCGTCCATCGTGGACATCAAGGATTTCATGTTCGCCGAGATGAAGCGCCCTGGTGGCGCCATCCTCGCGGGCCTGGAGCACCTGGACGACCGCTACCTCAAGGCCGTGGGTTACGCGACCAAGAGCAAACGCGGCACCTTGCCGAAGATGGTGCTGGTGGGCGACATCGTGGGCGACGACGCCGACGCCGTGGCGCGCGCCACCAGCGAGGTGATCCGCCTGGCCAACGGCCGCAGCGGTGAAGGCTTCGTGGCCATCAGCGCCGAGGCGCGCAAGAAATTCTGGCTCGACCGCAAGCGCACCGCGGCCATCAGCAAGCACACCAACGCCTTCAAGGTGAACGAAGACGTGGTGATCCCGCTGCCGCGCATGGGCGAGTACACCGAGGGCATCGAGCGCATCAACATCGAGCTTTCGCTGCGCAACAAGCTCAAGCTGTGCGAAGCGCTGGAAACCTTCTTCACCCGCGGTCAGCTGCCGCTGGGCAAGACCGACGACGCCAACGACATCCCCAGCGCCGAGCTGCTGGAGGACCGCGTGCAGCAGGCGCTGGCGCTGGTGCGTGAGGTCCGCTCGCTCTGGGCCGGCTGGTTGCGCGATGTGGATGCGCTGTTCCCGCAGTTGCAGGATCACCGCCTGCGCGCCAGCTGGAAGACGCAGATCCGTGCACCGCTGCAAGGCATCTTCAATGGGGCAGCGTTCGCCACGATCCTCGCTGAATGCACGGCCATCCACCAGCGCGTGCTGAAGGGTCGCGTCTGGGTGGCGCTGCACATGCATGCCGGCGACGGCAATGTGCACACCAACATCCCTGTCAACAGCGACGACTACGAGATGCTGCAGACCGCGCACGAAGCGGTCGGCCGCATCATGGTGCTCGCGCGCAGCCTGGACGGCGTGATCTCGGGCGAACACGGCATCGGCATCACCAAGCTGGAGTTCCTGACCGACGACGAGCTGCGACCCTTCGCCGAGTACAAGGCCAGGGTGGACCCGGAAGGCCGCTTCAACAAAGGCAAGCTGCTGCGCGAACTGGCGGGCGTGCAAGGTCTCGCCGCGGATACCAGCCTGCGCAGCGCGGATCTCGCCAACGCCTACACGCCCAGCTTCGGCCTGATGGGCCACGAGTCGCTGATCATGCAGCAGAGCGACATCGGTGCCATTGCCGATTCGGTCAAGGACTGCCTGCGCTGCGGCAAGTGCAAGCCGGTCTGCGCCACCCACGTGCCACGTGCCAACCTGCTTTACAGCCCGCGCAACAAGATCCTGGCGACCTCGTTGCTGGTCGAGGCCTTCCTGTACGAAGAGCAGACGCGCCGCGGCATCAGCATCAAGCACTGGGAAGAATTCGAAGACGTGGCCGACCACTGCACGGTCTGCCACAAGTGCCTCTCGCCGTGCCCGGTGAAGATCGACTTCGGCGACGTGACGATGAACATGCGCAACCTGTTGCGCAAGATGGGGCAGAAGAGCTTCCGCCCGGGCAACGCCGCGGCCATGTTCTTCCTGAACGCCACCAACCCCGAGACCATCAAGCTCATGCGCTCGGCCATGGTGGACGTGGGTTTCAAGGCACAGCGCCTGGCCAACAAGGTGTTGAAGATCGCAGCCCGCAAGCAGACCAGCGCACCACCCGCCACGCTGGGCCCGGCGCCGATCAAGGAGCAGGTGATCCATTTCATCAACAAGAAGATGCCCGGTGGCCTGCCCAAGAAGACGGCGCGCGCGCTGCTGGACATCGAGGACAGGGACTACGTGCCGATCATCCGCAACCCGGTCGGCACGACGAGCGAGACGGAGGCGGTGTTCTATTTCCCCGGCTGCGGTTCCGAGCGCCTGTTCAGCCAGGTGGGCCTCGCCACGCAGGCCATGCTGTGGCACGCCGGTGTGCAGACCGTGTTGCCGCCGGGCTACCTGTGCTGCGGTTACCCGCAGCGCGGCTCGGGCCAGTTCGACAAGGCGGAAAAAATCATCACCGACAACCGGGTGCTGTTCCACCGCGTGGCCAACACGCTGAACTACCTCGACATCAAGACCGTGGTGGTGAGTTGCGGCACCTGCTACGACCAGCTGCAGGGCTACGAGTTCGACAAGATCTTCCCCGGCTGCCGCATCATCGACATCCACGAATACCTGCTGGAAAAAGGCATCACGCTGCCGGCCGGGCAGGGCGGCTACCTGTACCACGATCCCTGCCACACGCCGATGAAGCTGCAGGACCCGATGAAGACGGTGAAGGCGCTGGTGGGCGACAACGTGATCGAGAGCAAGCGCTGCTGCGGCGAGAGCGGCACGCTGGGCGTGACGCGGCCCGACATCTCGACCCAGATCCGCTTCCGCAAGGAAGAAGAGATCCGGAAGGGCGAAGCCGCGCTGCGCGCCGCCGGCACCGTGGGCGCCCAGGACAACATCAAGATGCTGACCTCGTGCCCGAGCTGCCTGCAGGGACTGACGCGCTACGGCGACGACCTGAACAACGGCCTGCTCGAGGCCGACTACATCGTGGTCGAGATGGCGCGGCAGATCCTGGGTGAACAGTGGCTGCCCGAGTACGTGGCACAGGCCAACCAGGGTGGCATCGAACGCGTGCTCGTCTGACAGCGCATCAACACAACAGGAGACAGTCATGGCCGGACTCGACAAGACCACCCCGACACCGCAGGACATCACGCTGCACAGCCAGTCGCGGGTGCTGCAGATCAGCTTTTCGGATGGCAGCGATTTCCGCATCCCGTTTGAGCTGATGCGCGTGTATTCGCCGTCGGCCGAGGTGCAGGGCCACGGGCCGGGGCAGGAAGTGCTGCAGACCGGCAAGCGCGAGGTGGGCATCCTGGCGCTGGAGCCGGTGGGCAACTATGCGGTGCAGCCCACGTTCACCGATGGTCACGACAGCGGCATCTTCTCCTGGGACTACCTGTATTTCCTGGGCTCAAAACAGGCCGAACTGTGGGCCGATTACAACGAGCGGCTGCTCAAGGCCGGCATGAACCGCGACGCCCCGATGCCCGAGAAGGGTGGGAGCGGCTGCGGCAGCCATTAAGCGCATAGGATTCGTGCATGGCTTCCACACATTTCGGTTTCAAGACGGTCGACGAACGGGAAAAAGCGCAGCGCGTGCGCAGCGTGTTCGACTCGGTTGCGCCCAAATACGACGTGATGAACGATCTCATGTCGGCCGGCCTGCACCGTGTCTGGAAGCGCTACGCCCTCACGGTGGCCAACCCGCAGCCCGGCCAGCAGGTGCTCGACATCGCCGGCGGCACCGGTGACCTGTCGCTGGCATTCGCAAAGAAGGTGGGCCCCGCGGGTCGGGTGGTGCACACCGACATCAACGAGGCCATGTTGCGCGAAGGGCGCAACCGGCTGGTGGACCTGGGTGTGGTGCTGCCCACGATGGTGTGCGACGCCGAGATGCTTCCCTTCGCCAGCGGGTCATTCGATTTCGTGTCGGTGGCCTTCGGTTTGCGCAACATGACGCACAAGGACCAGGCGCTGGTCGAGATGCATCGGGTTCTCAAGCCGGGCGGTAAATTGCTGGTGCTGGAGTTTTCCCGGGTCGCTAAGCCGCTCGAAAAGGCATATGACTGGTACTCGTTCAACATCCTGCCGAAACTGGGCAAGCTGGTGGCCAATGACGAACACAGCTACCGCTACCTCGCCGAATCCATCCGCATGCACCCGGGCCAGGAAGAACTGCGTCAGATGATGAAGGCGGCAGGGTTCGGGCATGTGGATGTGCACAACCTCAGCGCGGGTGTGGTGGCGCTGCATGTGGGCATCAAGTGCTGATCGCCGAGGTCGGTGTCCATTTTTTCGAGGGAGCAAAACAATGAGCAGGTTGTGGTCGGTTCTTCTGGTGTGCGCCTTGGTGATCGGGGCGCAGGAAGCCTGGGCCAAGCGTTTGGGCGGTGGTCTGTCGTTCGGCAAGCAGTCGGGCCATGTGACGCAGCGCAGCACCGCTCCGACCAGCGCTCAGACGGCGCCACAGCAGGCCCCGGTACCAGGCGCAGCCCCCCGTCCGGCTGCTCAGACGCCTGCCACTGCGGCTCCCAAACGCTCCTGGGGCACGATGCTCGGCGGCCTGGCTGCGGGGCTGGGTCTTGCCTGGCTGGCCTCGTCGCTGGGCCTGGGTGAAGGCTTCGCCCAGTTGCTGATGTTTGCCTTGCTGGCGGTGCTGGTCGTGGCGGTGATCCGCATGGTCAAAGCGCGTCGCGCGCCGGCCGCCCCGCGCTCGGGCCTCGCGTACCAGAGTGCGGGTTCAACCGGGCATTCGCAGTTTGACCCCGCCACACCACGCGGCTACAGCCCGCAGAACGTGGGCAATGACGCCTCGGCCCGTCCATGGGAGCGCAACACTGCGGGGCTAGACGTTCACGGTGCCGCCGCCGGGGGCTCCACGATCGGCTCTGCCCTGTCCGGTTCTTCGTCCTGGGGTGTTCCTGCCGGGTTTGATGTCGAGGGTTTTCTGAATGCATCCAAGGCCAATTTCGTGAGCCTGCAAGATGCCTGGGACCGTTCCGACATTCCCAGTCTGCGCGCGATGATGACCGACGGCATGCTGGAGCAGATCAAGAGCCAACTGGCTGAGCGCGAGCAGACCAGCGGCTCCAGCGCGAACCATACCGAGGTGGTGATGCTCGAAGCCCAGCTGCTGGGTATCGAGGAGCTGGACCTGGAATACATGGCGAGCGTGGAGTTTTCCGGTCTGATCCGCGAGGACGTCTCGTCAGGCCCCAACCCATTCAGAGAAGTCTGGAACATCACCCGGCCCAAGAGCGGCACGGGTGGCTGGCTGGTGGCGGGCGTGCAGGCGCTCCAATAAGGCCTGAGCGGCGGGCCGGTCCCGCTTTATCCGTCAAAATCGGGGGGCCATGAAAAATGTACCTCCCGATTCTTCTTCCGGTGCCACCGCAGGCAGCCGGTCCCCGCTGAGTTTCCTCCAGGCCTTGCTGGGCAGCGTCCATCCGCCCGAGTGGGTGGTCGACGAGTTGCAGAACCGGCTGGTGCTGTTTCTCAACCACGTGCTGACGCAGGAGCCACAGGCGCAGGAGCGCCTGAAGCGGCAGAAGGCCAAGCCGGTGCGGATGCAGTGGGGAGATTTCTACCTCACGCTGGCGGCCACGCCCGCCGGCCTGCTGGAACGCCCGGCGCCGGGTGTGCAGGCGGAACTGACCGTCACGCTCACGCAAACGTCGCCTTTCTCCATCGCCCAGAGCGTGATCTCGGGCGACAAGCCTGGCGTGGACATCCAGGGCGATGTGCAGCTCGCAGCCGAAGTGGCCTGGCTGGTGGATAACGTGCGCTGGGACGTGGAGGAAGACCTCTCGCGCCTGGTGGGCGATGCCATGGCGCACACGCTGGGCCGCTTCGCGCGCGGCGCTTCGCAGGCGGTCAAGGCCTTTGTCAACCGCTTGCCTGAGGGTTTCCCGCCCCGTCCGCCCTTCGGTCCCGGAACGGCCGCGCCGTCCGCAACGGATCCCGGTACCGCGAGCGGCGATGGGCCTTCGGCATGAGGCGCCTGTTTCGCGGCGTTTTCATTCTCTGGGTGGTGCTGCGCTACGGGCTGGACGAGCTGGTCCTGTCCAGCTTCCGCCACCCGATGCTGCGGCTGCTGACGCGCATCGTTTCGATCGGTCGCACGCTGGACGCGCCACGCGGGCAGCGCCTGCGGGAGGCGCTGGAGCGGCTGGGCCCGATCTTTGTCAAGTTTGGCCAGGTTCTCTCCACCCGGCGCGACTTGTTGCCGCCCGACATCGCCGATGAACTTGCCCGGCTGCAGGACCGCGTGCCGCCTTTTCCCAGTGCGGTGGCGGTCGCCACCGTCGAGCGTGCCTTTGGCAAACCGCTGGACGCGGTCTTCACCCATTTTGAGCAGGTGCCGGTGGCGAGCGCGTCCATCGCCCAAGTGCACTTTGCCACTTTGCGGGACGGCCGCCATGGTGGGCGCGAGGTGGCCGTGAAGGTGCTGCGGCCCAACATGCTGCCGGTGATCGAAAAAGACCTGAGCCTCATGCGCTTGATGGCTGGCTGGCTGGAGAACCTCTCGGCGGACGGCAAGCGCCTCAAGCCGCGCGAGGTGGTCGGTGAATTCGACAAGTACCTGCACGACGAGCTGGATCTGCTGCGGGAAGCTTCCAATGCGGCCCAGCTGCGCCGCAACATGCAGGGGCTGGACCTGGTTCTGATCCCTGAAATGCTCTGGGACTACTGCCACACGGAGGTCATGGTGATGGAGCGCATGCACGGCCTGCCGATCAACAAGGTGGACGAGCTGCTGCGCCGCGGGGTGGACATCCCGAAGCTGGCGCGCGACGGGGTGACGATCTTCTTCACCCAGGTGTTTCGGGACGGCTTCTTTCACGCCGACATGCACCCGGGCAACATCCAGGTCAGCGTGGACCCGGCCACCTTCGGTCGCTACATCTCGCTGGATTTCGGCATCGTCGGCACGCTCACCGAGTTCGACAAGGAGTACCTGGCCCAGAACTTCACGGCTTTTTTCCGGCGCGACTACAAGCGGGTGGCCGAGCTGCACATCGAGAGTGGATGGGTGCCCGCAGACACCCGGGTGGATGAGCTGGAGTCGGCCATCCGCGCGGTGTGCGAGCCGTATTTCGACCGTCCGCTGAAGGAAATCTCGCTTGGCATGGTGCTGATGCGCCTGTTCCAGACCTCCCGCCGTTTCCACGTGGAAATCCAGCCGCAGCTGGTGCTGTTGCAGAAAACCCTGCTCAATATCGAGGGTCTGGGCCGCGATCTGGACCCCGAGCTGGACCTGTGGAACACCGCCAAGCCCTTCCTGGAGAAGTGGATGGTCGAGCAGGTCGGCCCGCAAAAGCTGTTGCAGCAGCTCAAGGCCGAAGCGCCGCAGTACGCCAAGCTGCTGCCCGCGCTGCCGCGCCTGGTGCACGATTTCCTGCAGCACCGCCCACACGAACTGCGGCGGGAGCTCGACACCCTGCTGGCCGAGCAGCGCCGCACCAACCGGCTGCTGCAAGCCATCGTGTGGGGTGGCGTCGGGTTCCTGATCGGCCTGCTCGTCATGCAGTTGCTGGTGCGCGTGCGGCTCTGGTGAGTCGCCGCCAGCGGGGCGGTTCCATGTTCTCTGCAGGTCCGGCCGCCAGAGGAACCACCCCCAATTTATAATGACGGGTTTTGTTGCGTTTGTGCCTGGTCCAAATACCGCCGGGCCGGCCCTTGTGCCCGGCGCCAGCGTTCTGGCGCTTCTTGCGACCCCTTTCACCAACTGCTTTTGCCATGCCCATCTATGCCTACAAGTGCGCGTCCTGCGGCCATGCCAAGGACGTGTTGCAGAAAATGTCCGATGACCCGCTGACCGTCTGCCCGGCCTGTGGTCAGTCCAGCTTCCAGAAACAGGTGACCGCCGCCGGTTTCCAGCTCAAAGGTTCGGGCTGGTATGTCACCGACTTCCGTGGCGCCAGTGGTGCCACTGCCGCACCGGTCGTGGCGGGTGGCGAGAGCGGAACGACCGCACCCGATGCCGCGGGCAAACCGGCGGGCGATGCGGCAGCGGCCGCTGCGGCCCCCAGCACCGCTGCGCCTGCTGCAAGCCCTGCCGCCCCGACCAGCGGTTCAACGCCGACCACCTGAGACCAGCACCCCATGCCCTCCCTGCGCAAGTGGCTGCTGGCCGGCCTGCTGGTCCTGGTGCCCCTGATCATCACGCTGTGGGTGCTGGACTGGGTCGTTTCCACGCTGGACCAGACGCTGCACATCCTGCCGCAGAGCTGGCAGCCCGACCAGCTGTTCGGCATGCACATCCCGGGCCTGGGCGTGATCTTTGCGCTGGTGGTGGTGCTCTCCATCGGTGCGCTGGCTTCCAACATCATCGGCAACCGGCTCATCAACTGGTGGCATGCCCTGTTGCACCGCATCCCGGTGGTGCGCTCCATCTATTCGGGCGTCAAGCAGATTTCGGACACGCTGTTTTCCGAAAAGGGCAACGCCTTTCGCAAGGCGCTGCTGGTGCAATGGCCGCACGCCGGCATGTGGACCATCGGTTTTCAGACCGGGGCTCCCAGCGGCGAGGTGCTGCAACACATCCAGTCCCAGCCGGGTGCGCTCAGCGCGAACGATGAGTTCCTCAGTGTCTTCGTGCCCACCACGCCCAACCCGACCGGCGGGTATTTCGTGGTGGTGCGCCGCAGCGATTGTCTGGAGCTCCAGATGAGTGTGGACGAAGCGCTGACCTACATCGTCTCCATGGGCGTGATTGCGCCTGGCGTGCCGAAAAAGACCCTTCCCAGATCGACGGCGCCTGCTGCCGCCCCCCACCCGACCCCATGATCCCCCGCCGTGAAACACGGCGAACCTGCTGAAAGAAGAACCGATATGGCCATGCGTTCCCACTATTGCGGTCTGGTGACCGAAGCCCTGCTGGGCCAAACCGTGCAACTCTGCGGCTGGGTGAATCGCCGTCGCGACCATGGTGGCGTGATCTTCATCGACCTGCGTGACCGCGAAGGCTACGTGCAGGTGGTCTGCGATCCCGACCGCGCCGACATGTTCAAGACCGCTGAAGACGTGCGCAACGAGTTCTGCGTGCAGGTCACCGGCTTGGTGCGCGCTCGTCCCGAGGGCACGACCAACGACAAGCTCAAGAGCGGCCAGATTGAAATCCTGTGCCACGAGCTCAAGGTGCTCAACGCCTCGGTCACGCCGCCGTTCCAGCTCGACGACGACAACCTGAGCGAGACCACGCGCCTGACGCACCGCGTACTCGACCTGCGCCGCCCCTACATGCAGAACAACCTGATGCTGCGCTACCGCGTGGCCATGGAAGTGCGCAAGTTCCTCGACGCCAATGGCTTCATCGACATCGAAACCCCGATGCTGACCAAGAGCACGCCCGAAGGCGCGCGCGACTACCTCGTGCCCAGCCGCGTGCACGATGGCCACTTCTTCGCGCTGCCTCAGTCGCCCCAGCTGTTCAAGCAGCTGCTGATGGTGGCCGGCTTCGACCGCTACTACCAGATCACCAAGTGCTTCCGCGACGAAGACCTGCGCGCTGACCGCCAGCCCGAGTTCACCCAGATCGATATCGAAACCTCGTTCCTGACCGAGGAAGACATCCGCGACATGTTCCAGGGCATGATCAAGACGGTGTTCCAGAACACGCTGGGCGTGGACCTCGGCGAGTTCCCGGTCATGGCCTACAGCGAAGCCATGCACCGCTTCGGCTCCGACAAGCCTGATTTGCGGGTCAAGCTCGAGTTCACCGAACTCACCGACGTGATGGCCGACGTGGACTTCAAGGTCTTCAGCGCTCCCGCCACCATGAAGAACGGCCGCGTGGTCGCCCTGTGCGTGCGCGGCGGTGCCGAAATCAGCCGCAGCGAGATCGACGCCTACACCGAGTTCGTCAAGATCTACGGCGCCAAGGGCCTGGCCTGGATCAAGGTCAACGAAGTGGCCAAGGGCCGCGACGGCCTGCAGAGCCCGATCGTGAAGAACCTGCACGACGCCGCCGTGGCCGAAATCCTCAAGCGCACGGGCGCGCAGGACGGCGACATCATCTTCTTCGGTGCCGACAAGGCCAAGGTGGTGAACGACGCCATCGGCGCGTTGCGCCTGAAGATCGGCCACAGCGAGCTGGGCAAGAAGAACGGCCTGTTCGAGAGCCGCTGGGCGCCGATGTGGGTGGTGGACTTCCCGATGTTCGAACACGACGAGGAAGCCGACCGCTGGACCGCCGTGCACCACCCCTTCACCGCACCGAAGGACGGCCACGAGGACTGGATGGTCACCGCGCCCGAGAAGTGCATCGCCAAGGGCTACGACATGGTGCTCAACGGCTGGGAGATCGGCGGCGGCTCGGTACGTATCCACACCGCCGCGGTGCAGCAAAAGGTGTTCGACGCCCTGAAGATCACACCCGAAGAGGCCCAGATCAAGTTCGGCTTCCTGCTCGATGCGCTGCAGTACGGCGCCCCGCCGCACGGTGGCCTGGCCTTCGGTCTGGACCGCATCGTCACGCTGATGACCGGCGCCGAGTCGATCCGCGACGTGATCGCCTTTCCCAAGACCCAGCGTGCCCAGTGTCTGCTGACCCAGGCACCGAGCCTGGTGGACGAGAAGCAGCTGCGGGAACTGCACATCCGTCTGCGCAACGTGGATCTGGCCAAGACGGCCTGATCGGTCTCTCGATCGACTCCCAGGGGCGCTGATCGGCGCCCCTTCTTTCTTGGGCGGAGGCCTTGGCCTTGTCCGGCGCCTGCAGGGTGGGTACCATGTCCAAAGCGCCAGTGCAATCTGGATCCCTTGGACGTTTACATGGAGTCATCGCATGAGCAGAGCAGCCCAAGACACCCTCGCCAACAAGGAAAAGTTGGTCAGCGATCTGCAAAGGGTCATCTCGGATGCCGAGGAACTGATGCAGGCGACAGCCCACCAGACGGAAGGCAAGGTGGTGGAGCTGCGCGAACGCATCACCGAAAACCTGCGCAGCGCCCGCCACAAGCTGGCCGACGCGGAAGAGACCATCAAGGAAAAGACCAAGGAAATGGCCCGCGTCACCGACGACTATGTGCACGAGCACCCCTGGCGGGCCATTGGCACGGCCGCTGGCGTCGGTCTGGTGATCGGCCTGCTGATCGGTCGTCGCTGATACCGGCGCCCCATGTCATCACCCCAGCGGTTCTCCTCTTCGCTCAAGGGCCTCGCTGCCACTGTTCTGGAGTTGCTCCAGATTCGCCTGGAGTTGCTGAGCGTCGAGGCGCAGGAAGAGGTGCTGCGTATCGGGGCGCTGCTGGTGTATGGTGCCTTTGCCGTGACTTTGCTCGGCCTGGGGCTGTGTTTTCTGGCCATGCTGATCACGGTGGCCTTGTGGGACAGCCACCGCCTGCTCCCGCTGGCGGTCTTTGCTGTGCTGTTTCTCGCACTGGGTGGCCTGGCCGCCTACCAGGCCCGCCAGCGCGTGTTGAGCGGTTCACGCCTCTTTTCGGCCAGCATCGATGAACTCAGGCGCGATCGGGACGGTCTTCGGCCATGAGTTGTCCCGCATGAACCGGCGTGGTGCAGAACTGGCCCAGCGGCGGGAGCAGCTCACGGTGCGGTCATGGCAACTCCGTCAGCAGGCGGCCAGTCAGATGGAGGGGCTGCAGCCCGCCCTTTCATGGGTGGATCGGTTGCAGGATGCTTGGCTGTGGTTGCGCGCGAACCCCGCGCCGGTGCTGGCTGGATTGCTCGGGCTGGTGTTCTGGCGCCCGCGCCGGACGGTTGGCCTGGTCTGGCGTGCCTGGTCTGGATGGCGCTTGCTGCAACGACTGCACTCTGGTCGGCCAGGCTTGACGCGACGCCCTTGATCGAGAGGAATGGACCATACATGCCGTTGGTCACTTCTGCTCACCACAGAAAGATTCCGCAGTCTGTGCTGGTGGTCATCCACACTCCGGCGTTGGATGTGTTGCTGATCGAGCGCACCGACGCACCGGGGTTCTGGCAGTCGGTGACCGGATCCAAGGACGCCGATGATGAGCCGTTCGAAGCGGCGGCGGTGCGCGAGGTGCGGGAAGAAACCGGGCTGGATGCGTCTGCGCCCGGCCATGTCCTCACCGACTGGGGGCTCGAAAACGTGTACCCGATCTACCCTCAGTGGCTGCACCGCTATGCGCCGGGCGTGGTGCAGAACACCGAACGGGTGTTCGGTCTGTGCATCCCGGCTGCCATTCCCGTGCAACTGAGTCCGCGGGAGCACTTGGCGCAGGTCTGGCTGCCGTGGCCCGAGGCCATGGACCGCTGCTTTTCGTCGTCCAACGCCGAGGCCATTTCCTGGTTGCCCCGCCTGGGCTGCTGCACTTCATGACCCCAAGCGTGCTCCCGCCGTCGGCGGGAACGCGTGGCTCTGCCGCTGCGCGGGTCGATGCCCCAGCACAGGGAGGGGACCCGGTGCCTCCCGGGTCCGCGTGCCGATCCTCCTGGGGACGGCTTGGCGGCAGATCGGTGCCCTGGATGGTGGCATGATTTGCCCATGAGCATTCTGCGGGTCGCAACCTACAACATCCACAAGGGCGTGCAGGGCCTGGGGCCGGCGCGTCGGCTGGAGATCCACAACCTGGGCCATGCGGTGGAGCAGTTCGATGCCGACATCGTCTGTCTGCAGGAAGTGCGGCGCCACAACCGCAAGCTGGAGAGGCACTTCACCCGCTGGCCCGAACTGGACCAGGCCGGGTACCTCTCGCCCGAGGGCTACGAGTCGGTCTATCGAACCAACGCGATCACGAAACACGGTGAACACGGCAATGCGTTGCTCTCGCGCTGGCCGGTGCTGGGCACCGGACATGCCGACGTGTCGGACCACCGGTTCGAACAGCGCGGCCTGCTGCATGTGCAACTGCTGGTGGAGGGCGTGGAGGTGCACGTGGTGGTGGTGCATTTAGGCCTGATCCACGCCAGCCGTTCGCGCCAGGTGCAGCGGCTGGGCGAGTACATCGCGCGCGAACTGCCGGCAGGCGCGCCGCTGATCGTGGCGGGCGATTTCAACGACTGGGGCGCCCAGCTGCTCAAGCCCATGGCCGACCTGGACCTGCGCACTTTTGACGGCATCCGTCTGCCGACCTACCCATCGCGCCTGCCCCTGCTGCATCTCGACCGCATCTTTGTGCGGGGTCTCAAGCCCGTGTCGGCACACGTGCCGCACGGGCGCGCCTGGTCGCGCATGTCGGACCACCTGCCCCTCATTGCCGAGCTGGAGCTGTGAACGCGATCCCCGCCGCAGCGGTCGACGAATCCGCGCGTCCCCGCACGGGCAGTCTGCAGCCGGGGCACCAGTTGTTGCTGCTGGAGGGAGGGGCGGAGCTCTTTCCGGCGATGGTGGAAGCGATGGACGCGGCACGCTCTGTGGTCCACCTTGAAACCTACATCTTCGAGTTCGCCGGCTCGGCCCTGAGCGTGGCGCAGGCGCTGGAGCGCACAGCTCGGCGGGGGGTGCAGGTGCGGCTGGTGGTCGATGGTGTGGGTACACCGCGCATACCCGCCGAATGGCAGCAGCGTTTTGACCAGGCCGGTGTGAACTGGCGGGTGTACGCCCCGCTGGGGCGGCTCGGTCTGCTGATACCGAGCCGCTGGCGGCGGCTGCACCGCAAACTCTGTGTGGTGGATGGCACCATCGGGTTCTGCGGGGGTGTCAACATCATCGACGATCAGGAAGACGGTGCCCTGGGCCGACTCACCGCGCCGCGGCTGGATTTTTCGCTGCGTGTGGCGGGCCCGCTGGTGGCCGAGATGGTGGACACCATGGAACAGCTCTGGTGGCGCCTGCAGGCCGTGCACAGCGCGCAGCAGCGCGAATTCAAGGCGGCGTGGGAAGCCTTGCACGAGACCAGCCCGGTGGGTGATTTCTCGCGCCTGCTGGAAAAAATCGAGGCGCGGGCCGGGCTGAGCCGTTCGGGTGGCCAGGTCAACGCGGATGCCGAGACCGGCTTCCAGGCCTCGCTGACCGAAGGCCCGCTGGGCGTGGACGGCGCGCGGGCCTCGCTGCTCCTGCGCGACAATGTCAGCCACCGGCACGACATCGAGCGGGCCTACCTCAAGGCGATTGGCGAGGCGCGGCAGGACATCGTGATCGCCAACGCGTATTTCATCCCCGGGCGCAAACTGCGGCGGGCATTGATGGTGGCGGTGCAGCGTGGTGTGCGGGTGCGCCTGCTGTCGCAGGGCCGTTACGAGAATTTCATGCAGTACCGGGCTGCGCGTCCGGTCTACCAGCGCCTGCTGGGCGCTGGCGTTGAGATTCACGAGTACGCGCCCAGCGCGCTGCATGCCAAGGTGGCGGTGATCGATCGGCGCTGGGCCACCGTGGGATCGACCAACCTCGATCCGCTATCCCTTCTGCTGGCACGTGAAGCCAACGTCATGACCACCGACCGGCGTTTCGCCGCGCTGTTGCACGAGCGGCTGGAAGCGCTGGTCACGCACGCGGGGCAGACACTCGATGCCGCTGCACTGGGCCGGCGCCCCTGGTACCAGCGTGTGCTGGACCGTGTGGCGTTTGGCGTCATGCGCGCGCTGCTGTACGTCACCGGGCACCGCTACTGAGGTCGGCTGCCACCGGGGGCAAGACCCCAGGCAGCGGCCTGGTATTCGGCCTGTCGGGGGCAGGTGATAGCATGAACGATGCTCATGAAAACCGAACCCGACATGAACCTTGCTGCACATCCCGACGACGATCACGGCGTGCCCGTGTCGGTCAAAATCCGCGAGCGCATCAAGGCCGCGCGCCACCGTTTTCACTCCAACGACAACATCGCCGATTTCATCCAACCGGGTGAGCTGGACCAGTTGCTCGACGAAGTCACGATCAAGATGCAGGGCGTGCTCGACAGCATGGTGATCGACACCATCAGCGACCACAACACCGGCGACACAGCGCGCCGCGTGGCCAAGATGTACCTGAAAGAGGTGTTCAACGGCCGCTACGTGAAGGGGCCGACCGTGACCGAATTTCCCAACGCCGAGCACCTCAACGAGCTGATGATCGTCGGCCCGATCACCGTGCGCAGTGCCTGCAGCCATCACTTCTGTCCGGTCATCGGCAAGATCTGGATCGGCATCATGCCCAACGAACACACCAACGTGATCGGCCTGTCCAAGTATGCACGCCTGGCCGAATGGATCATGGGCCGCCCGCAGATCCAGGAAGAGGCCGTGGTGCAGCTGGCCGACCTGATCCAGGAAAAGACCCAGCCCGATGGCCTGGCCATCGTCATGGAAGCCAGCCACTACTGCATGGCCTGGCGCGGCGTGAAAGACATGGACAGCAAGATGATCAACTCCGTCATGCGCGGCGTGTTCCTGAAAGACCCGAACCTGCGTCGCGAATTCCTCTCGCTGATTCCCCGCTGACAGCCGTGCCAAAGCCGGCGCTGTAACCCTGACCATCCTGAAGGTACCCATGCTAGTACGTCTGCTTTATGTCAGCCGCGCCGTCGACAAGGACAGCGCCAAGGCCATCGAGTCGATCCTTGAAGCCTCTCGCTCGCACAACATGAGCAATGGCATCACGGGTGTGCTGTGTTACGGCGGCGGCGTGTTCCTGCAGGCGATCGAGGGCGGTCGTGCCGCGGTCAATGGCCTGTACAACCACATCGTGGCCGACAAGCGCCACACCGACGTGGTGCTGTTGCATTACGAGGAAATCGAAGAGCGCCGGTTTGGCGGCTGGACGATGGGGCAGGTGAACCTCTCCAAGCTCAACACGTCCATCGTGCTCAAGTACTCGGAGCGCCCCGAGTTCGATCCGTACGGCGTTTCCGGCCGGGTTTCGCTGGCCCTGCTCGAAGAGCTGATGGCGACGGCCAGCATCATTGGTCGGGCCTGAGTCGCTCCGCGCTTTCTGCCGGGCCATCCTCCGATCCTGCGTACGCGGTGCCTGCGGTGTGGGCTGGCCGGCTGGGCCCCTTGACGTGCCACGAACTGGCCTGCGCCTGTATCCGTAGGCCCCGATGTCTGCCATGACCACCTTGCTGGGCTGCGACTTCAGCAGTGCGCCTTCCCGACGCAAACCCATCACCCTCGCGGTCGGTCGGGCGGACAGAGGCCGCCTGTGGCTGGAGGGGGTGGAACGCTTTGAAACGCTGGATGCCTGGGCTGCCCGCATGGCCGGACCCGGCCCCTGGGTCGGTGGATTCGATCTGCCCTTCGGCCTGCCGCGTGAGCTGGTGACCACCCTGGGCTGGGCCACTGAATGGCAGGCCTGCATGGGCCATTACGCGAGTTTGAGTCGCGAAGAGGTTCGCCTGGCCTTTTCCGCCTTCTGCAACGCACGGCCGGTGGGAGGCAAGTTTGCCCACCGGGCCACCGACGGCCCGGCAGGGTCGAGCCCGAGCATGAAATGGGTCAACCCGCCCGTGGCGTACATGATGCACGCAGGTGTGCCCAGGCTCCTGGCCGCAGGCGTGACCCTGGTCGGCCTGCACCAGGGTGATCCCTGCCGTAACGCGCTGGAAGCCTATCCCGGGCTGCTGGCTCGCAGCGTGCTGGGCGGCGTCAGCTACAAGAGCGACGACAAGGCGAAGCAGACGCCCGAGCGTCTGATCGCGCGCAAGACGCTCATCAACGCGCTGGAAAACGGCCAGGCGCCGCTGTTGCGGGACAGCGGTTTGCGCCTCAAGCTCAGCCACGCCCAGCGCGACACATTGGCCGATGACGCCAGTGGCGACAGTCTGGACGCCGTGCTGTGTCTGCTGCAGGCCGCATGGGCGCAATCCCGGCACGAGGCGGGCCACCCACGCTACGGCTTGCCCGTTTTTGATCCGCTCGAAGGCTGGATCGTCACGGCCTGAGGCACGTCACCTGCCCATCGGCGGCCCATCGGCCCATGGTCTGGCCCTGGCCTCGGTGGCGTGGGGTGTCCGTGCAGCCAGGACGCAGCCGGGTTAAGCTCTTCACGGGTTCCTCCAGGAGATGCAGATGCCGTCAGTGCAGTCGGATTTCAGCCTGCGCGCCGGAGTGCAGGGCGATGTCGAGGCCATCGGAGCTGTCACACGCGATGCCTTCCGCGACCACCCGCACAGCCGTCAGACCGAAGCGCTCATCATCGACGCGCTGCGCGTGGCCGGGGCCTTGTCGCTGTCGCTGGTGGCCGAGAGGATGGAGCGGATCGTCGGCCACATCACGTTCTCGCCCGTGACGATCACGGGCGGAGCCTCTGGCTGGTACGCCCTTGGGCCGCTCGCGGTGGCGCCCGAAGCCCAGGGTGCCGGCGTTGGAACCGCGCTGGTGTGGCAGGGCTTGCGCCACCTGCGGCAGCAGGGGGCTGCAGGCTGTGTGGCGCTGGGTGAACCCGCCTACTACGGACGTTTCGGTTTCCGGTCCACACCGGCGCTGCGGCTGAAGGGAGCGCCCGCCGGTTGTTTTCTCGCCCGGCCGTTCGTGCGCGTCGTGCCGCTGGGCAGCGTGAGCTACCACGCGGCGTTTGATCTGGCCGACCCCGCGGACTGGAGCTTCCCCTGACCTGGGTCAAGGCGGCTTCGGGCCCCGGCGTCGATACTGCCCGGCTCTTTGGTGTTCGATGCGAGTGTTCACTTGGCCTTCCTGCCCTCCCGGTTCCGATCTGTGCCAGCTCCCGCCGAGCCTGCCGATGAGACCGCGCCTCACCCCGACGATGCAGCGCGGATGCTGGACGCCCGCACGCACCACAAGCCCCACGAAGACCTCCAGGCGCTGCTCACCGGTACGCTGTTTGTGGCGCTGGGTGTGGTCATGTTCCGCCACACCGGGCTGCTGACCGGTGGCACGGCAGGGCTGGCGTTTCTGTTGCACTACGCCACGGGCTGGAACTTCAGCGTGGTGTTTTTCCTGATCAACCTGCCGTTTTACGGCCTGGCCTTCAAGCGCATGGGGCGGGATTTCACCTTCAAGACCTTTGTCGCGGTCGGCCTGCTGGCCGTGCTGGCGCAATGGATGCCGCTGTGGATCGCGTTCGATGCGTTGTCCACCGGCTTCGCTGCAGTGACCGGTGGCTTGCTCATGGGGGCGGGCATGCTGATGCTGTTCCGGCACCGCGCCAGCCTGGGTGGTTTCAATGTGCTGGTCCTGTACCTGCAGGAGCGCTTTGGCTGGCGCGCAGGCCGGGTGCAGATGGCCCTTGACTGCGCCATTGTTCTCGCTGCGTTTGCGGTGGTGGACTGGCAGCAGATTGCCTGGTCGGTGGTGGGGGCGGTGGTGCTCAACATGACGCTGGCGATCAACCACCGGCCCGGTCGTTACATGGCGGTGTAGCGACACCTTCTTGGGCGCGTGGCCCACCCAAGGCCCATAGACACCCTGTTACCGTTCAGGCGCCGTCCGCGGCCCTGCGTCGGGTAAACTCGTGCCCACATCATTAAATGTGTAGATTGCACATTTCAACACGGATGAATCGATCCCCAGGACTCAGGATGTCACCTGGATGTCTCGCACCCAGCGTGTTTCTGGCGTGTTGACGGGGTACTTGTCCCCGGGTGTGGGGTCAATTCAGCCGTCTTTTCAAATCTTAAGGATCTCTTAATACGGAATAAGGATGGTTCGTGCCAGCCGTATGGCGGCCGGATCGAAATGGCGGCCCGCAGCAATGGCATTGGCTGGCCCGTCGCGATTTGATTGGAATGGAACAAGACCGGCTGTAGCTGGCGGCGCGCGTCAAGCGGTGTTTCCTGAATGGAATTCGGGGTGTCGGGTGTCGATACGGGGTGAGGGGCATTTTGATCGGGGTGAAAGCAACATGACTGCCATATTGAAATCGGAGGCTTTTCCGGGGGCTGGAAGCCCATTGGGAGTGCCTTCGATCCGGATGAATTCGGGCATGCAGCCCTTGGCCCCTGCGCCCCTAAAGCCGCGCATGCCGCGGCTGACCGGTGATGTGCTCGTCTATCTGGTTTTGATTGCGCTGGTGTGGGGTTCCTGGTGGATCACGCAGCAGGGCTTGTTTGAAGCCGGGGACGATGTTGGCTATTGGATGGGTGTGGCCGGTGGCTCGATGATGGTGCTGCTATTCACCTATCCATTGCGCAAACGATTTCGCTTCACCCAGCGCTGGGGGAAGGCCAAATGGTGGTTTCTGGTGCACATGCTGTTGGGGGTGGGTGGGCCTATCCTGATTCTGTTGCATTCCACCTTTCAGGTGCGCTCGTTGAATGCCTCGGCGGCGTTCTACAGCATGATCATCGTGGCGCTCAGCGGTGTTGTGGGGCGTTTCATTTACAGCCGGGTCAACCGCGGTCTGCACGGCGAGCAAAGCGATTTCCGCGAATTGCAGCAGAGAGCCGGATTGCACCAGCGCGAAGCCCATTCACGCCTGGCTTTTGCGCCCGAGGTGGAGCGGCGCCTCAAAGAATTCGACCAGAACGAGTTGACCAGAAGGCCCGGCCTGGTGGCCTGCATGCGGCGGGTGTTCTGGCTTCCCATCAAGCAGTGGTGGACATTCCGGGTTTGCGTGAAAGAACTGCAGGAGCCACTGAACCGGCTGGCTGTACGCGGTGGGTGGGACGACAAGAGCCTGGCCAAACGCCAGAAACTGGCCCGCAAACTGGTGCGCAGGTACCTCGATGCCGCGGTTCGCGTGGCCCAGTTCACCGCCTACGAGCGGCTGTTTTCCCTTTGGCACGTGGCCCACATCCCCTTTGTGTACCTGCTGGTGATCAGTTCGGTGGTTCACGTCGTCGCGGTACACGCTTACTGAGACGGGGAGCGGATTGAAATCATGGCTGACGACTCGACACGCCATCCTCGCACTGCGGAGGTGGGTTACGTGCGGCCTTCTGGCGCTGGGAATCGGGCTGGGCGCCCCGGCCGCTGCGCAGAACATCGAAACCATTCTGTCGCCGGGCAAGCTGATTCAGGGGCACGCCAAAGTCGAAGAAGACTGCTCGCAGTGCCACGTGAAGTTCGATCGCAAAGCGCAGGACGGTCGGTGCATGGAATGCCACAAGGACGTGGGGGCTGACGTGCGGGCGCGTACGGGTTTTCATGGGCGTTCCAGGCCGCAGGCTTGCAACACCTGCCATACCGACCACAAAGGCCGCAATGCCCAGATCGTGCTGCTCGACAAGAAAAAGTTCGACCATGCGGTGACCGACTACCGGTTGCGCGGCAAGCACGAAAAAGTGGAGTGCGACAAATGCCACCAGGCCGGGAAAAAGTACCGGGCCGCGCCCCAGGACTGCAACACCTGCCACAAGAAAGACGACGAGCACAAGGGTGGCCTGGGGGTGAAGTGCGCGGACTGCCACAGCGAGACGGACTGGAAAGAGACCACGTTCGACCACGACAAGAAAACGAAGTTTTCATTGACGGGCAAACACGCCGACGCCCAGTGCACCGATTGTCACAAGAACAACGACTACAAGGACACGGTCAAGACCTGCATCGGCTGCCACAAGAAGGAGGATGACAGCAACAAGGGCCACAAAGGGCAGTACGGCGACAAGTGCGACAGCTGCCATGGCACCAAGGCCTGGAAGCCTTCCGACTTCAACCACGACGCCGATACCAAGTACGCGCTGCGCGGCAAGCACCGCGCCACCCCATGCGCGGATTGCCACACAGGGCATCTCTACAGGGTCCAGCTGAGCCAGGACTGCCATGCGTGCCACAAGTCGGACGACAAGCACAAGGAGTCGTTGGGCAAGGACTGCGGCAGCTGCCACAGCGAGCGCGGCTGGAAGGAACCCGCCAAGTTCAACCACGACCTGACCAGCTTCCCCTTGCTGGGCAAGCACGTGGACACCGAATGCAAGGAATGTCACAAGAACGCCATGTTCAAGGAGGCGCCGAAGGATTGTTACGCCTGCCACAAGAAGGACGACAAGCACGAGGCGACGTTGGGGGAAAAGTGCGGCGACTGCCATGCCGAGAAGGACTGGAAGACCACGAAGGGTCGCTTCGATCACGACCAGACCAAGTTCCAGTTGCGCAACGCGCACGCGGATGGCGTGCTCAAGTGCAGCGCCTGCCACAAGGACCTGAAGAGCTTCCGCCAGAGACCCATCGACTGCTACAGCTGCCACAAAAAAGACGACAAGCACGAAGGCCAGCAAGGCAAGCAGTGCGAGACCTGCCACAGTGACCGCACCTGGAAAACCACGCGCTTTGACCACGCCCAGACCCGTTTCCCCTTGACCGGGAAACACGTGCCGGTGAAGTGCGACAAGTGCCACGAAACCAGCCGCTTCAAAGACGCGCCGCGCGACTGCTTCTCGTGCCACAAGAAGGAAGACAAGCACAAGCTCAAATTTGGCGAGAAGTGCGAGAGCTGTCACAACACCCGGGGTTGGTTGATCTGGGATTTCAACCACGACAAACGCACCGACTACCGACTGGACGGCGCGCACCTCAAGGTGACTTGCGAAAGCTGCCACAGCCAACCCGCGCCCAAAGGTAAGAACGCGGCACCGGTGGGTGGCAACTGCATCGGCTGCCACCGCAAAGACGACACGCACGATGGCCAGTTCGGCATGCGCTGCGAAACCTGCCACGTGACAGACAACTGGAAAAAGGTGGTCAACCGTGTGAGCTCCGGCAGGCGTTCGCAGGGGCCTGAATTTGCGATCGACCGCATGCCCCCATGGGGGTTCAGCAGCCTATTTGGACGCCGAAACGAACAGGCCGCCACATCAACCGGACGGGTGAACCGCTCATGAATCACGCTCCTATTGCCCGAAACGTTCTGGCGGGGCTCTTGGCCCGCTGGATGATGGCCCTGATGCTGGTGGTGGTGAGCACCTCGGCCTTGTCCCAGACCACTGTGCGACCGGCGTTCGACCATGTGAAAACGGGCTTCGCCTTGAGCGGTGTTCACACCTCGGCACGGTGTGAGTCGTGCCACGTCAAAGGCATTTTCAAAGGCACGCCCAAGGATTGCTCCAGTTGCCATGTCAGCGGTGCGCGCCTGGCCCAGACCAATACCGTGATGCCCCAGCGGCATCTGCCGACGACGGCGGCCTGCGAGACATGCCACACGACCCAGTCCTTCGTCGGTGCGAAGTTCAATCACGCGAATGTGGTGGCCGGCACCTGTGCCACCTGCCACAACGGCAGCACGGCCGCAGGCAAGACGCAGAGCCACGTGGCCACGCAGGCATCGTGTGACAGCTGTCACCGAACCACCGCCTGGCGCCCCGCGGCCAAATTCGACCACGCCGGCGTGACGCCTGGAACCTGTGCTACCTGTCACAACGGGAGCAAGGCGACGGGGAAACCCGCCAGCCACATCGCGACCAGCCAGGCGTGCGACAGCTGTCACAACACCGCGCGCTGGGCAGGTGCCAGGGTGGACCATGGCAGCTTCACCGCGGCGACGAACTGCGCGAGCTGCCACAACGGCACCCAGGCCAGTGGCAAATCGGCACGTCACGTGGCGACCACTGAAAATTGCACGAGCTGCCACACCACCACCCGGTGGGCTGGCGCCAAAGTCAACCACGGCAGCTTCAACGCAGCGACGAACTGCGCGAGCTGCCACAACGGCACCCAGGCCACCGGTAAATCCGCCACGCACGTGCCGACCACGGCCAGCTGCGCGAGCTGCCACAGCGCCAATGCTTGGACGGGCGCCAGGGTCAACCACAGCACGTTCAACGCGGCGACGAACTGCAGCAGCTGCCACAACGGCACCCAGGCCAGTGGCAAGCCCACCACCCATGTGGCGACCACGGCAAACTGCGTGACCTGCCACAGCATGAGCACATGGGTCGGGGCCAAGGTCAACCACAGCACCTTCACCGCGGCCACCAACTGCGCGAGCTGCCACAACGGCACCCAAGCGACCGGAAAGGCCACGACCCACGTGCCGACCACGGCCAACTGCGGCACCTGCCACAGCACGAGCGCCTGGACCGGCGCCAGGGTCGATCACAGCACGTTCAACGCGGCGACCGTGTGCACGACCTGTCACAACGGAACGCTGGCCACAGGCAAGCCCACGACCCACGTCGCGACCACCGCGAACTGCGTGGCCTGCCACAGCACGACACGCTGGACCGGCGCCCGGGTGGACCACAGCACCTTCACCGCGGCCACCAACTGCGCGAGCTGCCACAACGGAACGCAGGCCAGCGGGAAACCCGCGACCCACGTGCCGACCACGGCCAACTGCGGCACCTGCCACAGCACGAGCGCCTGGACCGGCGCCAGGGTCGATCACAGCACGTTCAACGCGGCGACCGTGTGCACAACCTGCCACAACGGAACGCTGGCCACAGGCAAGCCCACGACCCACGTCGCGACCACCGCGAACTGCGTGGCCTGCCACAGCACGACACGCTGGACCGGCGCCCGGGTGGACCACAGCACGTTCACGGCAGCCACCAATTGCGCCAGTTGCCACAACGGAACGCAGGCCAGCGGGAAACCCGCGACCCACGTGCCGACCACGGCGAACTGCGTGACCTGCCACAGCACGACGGCATGGACCGGGGCGAGGGTGGATCACGGCACATTCACCGCTGCGACCAACTGTGCCAGTTGTCACAACGGAACGCTGGCCACAGGCAAGCCCACGACCCACGTGGCGACCACGGCGAACTGCGTGACCTGCCACAGCACGACACGCTGGACCGGTGCGCGGGTGGACCACAGCACCTTCACCGCGGCCACCAACTGCACCACCTGCCACAACGGCAGCACGGCCAGTGGCAAGCCAGCCAACCACATACCGGCCACCGGCAACTGCGTCACCTGCCATGCCACCACGGCATGGACGCCCAGCCGTTTCAACCACACCCAGGTCACCGTGACCAACCAGTGCACGACCTGCCACAGCGGCGCCTACCCGGCGGCGGGCAGCAGGCCGATCACGCACATTCCGTATCAGCTGCTCACGGGCGTGGCGATCACCAATTGCGACACCTGCCACAAGTCGGGCTTCACCGCCTGGGCACCCGCCCGTCTGCACAGCAGCGTGTCGCTCAGCAACCAGTGTCAGACCTGCCACATGGGTACCTACACCCCAGGTCAGCGCCGACCCAACAACACCACCCACAACGCGATCACGAGCGGTTGTGAGAGCTGCCATAAGTCCACCGCCAGCTGGCTGACCGTGGTGTTTGCCCACTCGGCGGCCAACGCGGTGGGTACCGGCACCTGCGACACCTGTCACAACGGAACGTCGGCCAAGGGCAAGCCTGCGACACACATACCCGTCACCACCGGCACAGCGAAATGCGATTCCTGCCACCGTTCGCAAACCAGTTTCGCCACCGCCGTGACCATGAACCACGGTGTGGTGACCACGGCCACCTGCAAGTCCTGTCACAACGGAAGCTACACCGCTCAGGGGACCGTGGGTGCCCTGGCCAAGCCGGCCAACCACATCCCGGAAGCGCAGCTGCTCAACGGCGCGGCCATGGACTGCAAGGCCTGTCACGTGAGCACGACCAGCTGGTCCTCCATGACCATGAACCACAACAACAGCATGGGCAACGGGGCGGGCTGGTGCAAGTCGTGCCACGCCAGCGGCACGAACTTCCTGGGGGACATGGAGAAAAAGTCACTCACCCATGAGAGGTCCACCGGAGTGACCGACTGCTCGCAATCCGGATGCCACCGACCGCTGGGCAGTGAAGGGACCCTGTTCCGCAACTGGGATTAGTGCCTGCTCCGGCTCCAGCGCATCCAATGGCTTTCTGGGCGGCATCGCTGCGCAACAAAGCACTTCCAACCTCACGCAACGCTTGCCACACCATGAGAGCTTCCCTGCGCCACCTGATCGCACCCGTCGCCATCTCCACCATCTGCCCCGTGGCGATGGCGCAGTTCATCGAAGATGTTGAAGTCCGGCAGGAAGGACCGAATGCCGTGGCCAACATCCGCTTCGTGACCGCTGTCCAGCTGCAGAAGGTGACCACCTCACGCGGGCGTGATGTGGGACAGGCGTTCTACAACGTGTTGCCCACCCGCGATGCGTTCAACCCGATCGGTGCCCAGCGGCGGATTCCCGCCTCCGGTTCCATTCCGGAGATCACCATCACCGATGAATCGGTGGGGCGCAGCAACCTCGGTCGCAAGCTGATCGTCCGCCTGTCCAAGGCCGTGCCGTTTCGCATTCGCGCGGGCAAGGGCAATCGCAGCATCGAAGTGGTGCTGGCCGGCCTGGGCGATTCGGTTCGGCTGGCCCCGGTGCCGGAAACACCGGCTGCGAAGCTGGCTCCCCAGCAGAATTTCATGATCACCCTGCAGTCGTCGCCGGATCCCGGTCATCACCTGCAAGGGTCGGTGCCCGCCAAGCTGCAGGAATACCAGACCTTCACCGGGCGGCGCACGGTGGATGGCAAGACGCTGTACGACATCAACATGGGCTACTTCGGCACACGTGCCGAGGCCGACAGCGCGCTCAGCCTGTTGTTGCTGCGTTTTCCGCAAGCCTCCATCGTTGCTCTGCAGGCGCCCCCTGCCACGGAAACCGCCACGGGCAATGCACCGGCCGAGGTCGAGGCCAAAGCCACGGCCCTGATGGGCACCGCGAAGGCCGCCTATGACCAGGGTGAGTTCACCGTCGCCGTGGATGCCCTGGGGCAACTGCTGAACCTGCCGCCGAACACCTCCTCGCGCCAGGCGCAGGAAATGATCGGCTCGGCACGCCTCAAGATGGGTGACAACGAACGGGCGCGCGCCGAATTCGATGCTTTCCTGAACCTGTACCCCGTGGGCCCGGACAGCGACCGTGTCCGGCAGCTCCTGGCCAGCCTGCCCGCCAAAGTGGAAGCCGTGGCGGCTGCACCGGCCGCGCCACCGTCGAACTGGAGCGGCTCCGTTTCGATGTTTTATTTCGGCGGTAAATCCAAGGAGCGCAATGACGAATTCCAGGAATCCCCGCTCAGCGGCCTGCCTGAACTCGTCGGCCAGAACACGATATCGGACACCGACCTGGGCCAGATCCAGACCAGCGTGGACCTGAACTGGCGCCGGCGCGATGCGGAATCGGATTCGCGGTTTGTGTTTCGGGATTCCTACACCGCCAACCTGGAAGACAAGGACAAGAGCAAGAGCCGCCTCTCTGCCCTCTACTACGACCGCAAGTCGCTCAAGAACGGGACCAACTTCCGGATCGGCCGCCAGTCCCCGATTGGCGGCGGCATTCTGTACCGGTTCGATGGTGCCCAGGCTGGCTACACCTTCAGGCCCAAGTGGCGCGTGAACGCAGCGGCGGGCGTGCCGACCGACGACCTGCTGGAAACCAAACGCCGTCTGTACAGCCTGTGGGTGGACGCAGAAGCCCTGACCCCCGAAATCAGCGGCAGCCTGTACCTCAACCAGCAGACCATTGACGGAGAAGTCGACCGGCGTGCGGTGGGCACCGAACTGCGTTACTTCAAGGGCGGTGTGTCGGTTTCGTCGCAGTTCGACTACGACACCGTCATCAAGGGCATGAACATCGTTTCGGTGCAGGGCACCTGGCAGCTGCCCGACACGACCATCTTCAACTTCCTCTACGACCGGCGCGCCACGCCGCTGCTGTCGCTGGGCAACATCCTGTTCTTCCAGGACCCCGCGTTGCTCACGCCCGCTCAGCGCTTGCAGGACCTGCTGGCCACGTCCACGGTGGACCAGTTGCGGGATCAGGTGAAGGCCGTGACCGCGTACCAGACCCAGTTTCTGCTCGGCGTGACCACGCCGCTGAACACCAAATGGCAGATTGGTGGCGACATCCGCCTGACCAACGTGGGCGAAGTCCCGCCCGTGCCCGTGATCCTGCCCGACGGACAGCCCAGCACCGGCAACCTGTGGGGGCTGGGTGGTCAGCTGATCGGCAGCAACCTGTTTTCCGAGAGCGATACCCATGTCATTCTCACCAGCCTGCTCAAGGGGCCGACCTACCACGGTGTCCTGCTCTCCTACAACAACATGACGGCGGTGGGCGACGGTTGGCGACTGGAGCCTTCGCTGCGGTACTACCGCCAGAGTGACAATACCGGGATCAAGACCGAGCGCTGGACGCCGGGCATCCGCGTCGCCTACAAATTCAAAAAACAAGCCACCGCGGAGTCCGAGCTGTCCTACGAAAAATCCAGGCGGACAGGGCCGGCACTCAATGAATCTTCTGACCGACTCTACTATTACCTTGGTGCACGCTACGACTTCTGACACCCTTTCACCGCTGCTTCAGGTGTCGGGTCTGGCTTGCCGCCGGGGCCATGAATGGCTGTTCCGTGAGCTCTCGTTTGCCGTCTGGCCCGGCCAGATGCTCTGGCTGCGTGGGCACAACGGCAGCGGCAAGACCACCCTGCTGCGGACCATCTCCGGGCTTTCGCAACCCGACGAGGGGCGCCTGGCCTGGGGGCGCGAGCCGCTGGAGGGCGCTGCTGACCGGCCGGTTTACGTCGGCCACCTTAACGCCATGAAAGACGACCTGACGGTGTGCGAGTCGCTGCAATTCATCGCCGCTCTGCACGGGCGCGATGACAGCCGCGAGAGCGCACTGGCTGCTTTGCGCCTGCTCGGCATGCACCACCGGCGCCATGCCGTGGTGCGCACCCTGTCGCAAGGGCAGCGCCGGCGCGCCGCGCTGGCGCGGCTGGCACTGGAGCGGGAACCCTCATTGTGGTTGCTCGATGAGCCGTTTGACGCGCTGGACACCGCGGGTGTTGAAACCGTGAACCAGCTGCTCAAAGGGCATCTGGAGCGTGGTGGCAGCGTGTTGCTGACATCGCACCTGGCGCTGGACGCGTCCGGGCCCGTGGCCACCGAACTGACGCTGGACCGGGGTGTTGCCGGATGACCGGCGGTGTGATGATGATCGTGGCCCTGCGCGACCTGCGCCTGGCCGGGCGGCGGCGGGTCGAGGCGGTGCTGCCCGTGGTGTTTTTTGTGGTGGCCGCGGCCCTGTTTCCACTCGGCGTGGGGCCAGAGTTGCAGATGCTGCGGCAAATGGCTTCGGGCGTGGTGTGGGTCTGTGCCCTGTTGGCCGCCATGTTGTCGCTGAATACCTTGTACGTGGGTGATCACGCCGATGGATCGCTGGAACAGATGCTGCTGTCGAGCCAGTCGACCGTGCTGATCGCGGCGGGCAAGGCGCTGGCGCACTGGGTGCTGACCGGTGTACCGCTGATCGTGGTCTCGCCATTGATCGGTCTTTTTTTCGGCATGGAGCCCCGCTCCATGGGCGTGATGGTGCTCACCCTGCTGCTCGGCACACCGGTGCTGAGCCTGCTGGGCAGCGTGGGCGCGGCACTGACCCTGGGCCTGCGCAGCGGCGGTGTGCTGATCCTGCTGCTGGTGCTGCCGCTGTGCATCCCGGTGCTGATTTTCGGTGCCGGCGCCGTGTCGGCGGTGGATGCGGGACTGTCACCGAACGGGCACCTGTCGGTGCTGGCGGCCCTGTTGCTGGTGTCCGGGCTCGGGGCGCCGCTGGCAACGGCGGCGGCCTTGCGGATTTCCGTCAGTTGAACATCGGTTTTTGATACATGCGATTTTTTACCTTTGCGGCGCCGTCGCGCTTTTACGCCCTGGCCGGCAGGCTGATCCCGTGGCTGTGGGTGGCGACGATCGGCCTGACGCTGGCTGGCCTCTACATCGGCTTTTTTGTGGCGCCGACCGATGCGACACAAGGTGACGCCTACCGCATCATCTTCATCCACGTGCCCGCGGCCTGGATGTCCATGGTGCTCTACCTCGTGATGGCCGGCTGGGCGGTGGTGGGCTGGGCCTTCAAGGCGCGCCTCGCCTCCATGGTGGCGCGGGCCATTGCGCCCACCGGCGCCATGTTCACCTTTGTCGCGCTGTGGACCGGCGCCTTCTGGGGCAAGCCGACCTGGGGCGCGTGGTGGGTGTGGGACGCGCGCCTCACCTCGGAACTGATCCTGCTGTTTCTGTACCTGGGCTACATCGCACTGGTCGAGTCCATCGACGAACAGAAACGCGCTGACAACGCCGGCGCGCTGCTGGCCCTGATCGGCGCGATCAACATTCCGATCATCTATTTCTCGGTGAAGTGGTGGAACACGCTTCACCAGGGCGCCACCATCAGCATGACGGCCGCGCCCAAGATGGCCAGCACCATGCTCACCGCCATGCTGGTCATGACGCTGGCGTGCTGGGCCTATGCGTTTGCGGTGGTTTTCATGCGCACGCGCGCCATCGTGCTGGAGCGTGAGAGCGACGCCGACTGGGTGATCGCCCTGCAGCGGCACCACACAGGAGACCGGACATGAACTGGAACGGTGCCAGCGATTTTTTGGCCATGGGTGGCTACGGCTTGTACGTGTGGGGCTCCTATGCCGTGGCGGCGCTGGCCATGGTGCTGGAGCCCCTGCTGGCCGCCCACCGCCACCGCCGCGCGCTGCGCGACCTTGACCCCTCGGATCAACAGGAGTAAGAATTGAAAACACGTCACAAACGGCTGGCCATCGCCGCCGGGGCGCTGGTGGTGCTGGGCGCAGCCACGGCGCTTGTGCTCAACGCCTTCAACAGCAACCTGGTGTTTTTCTATTCGCCCACCCAGGTGGCGGCGAAGGAAGCACCTGCCGGGCGCACCTTCCGCCTCGGTGGCCTCGTCGAGGCGGGCACCGTCAAGCGCGATGGCGTCAGGGTGAGCTTCATGGTCACCGACACCGTCAAGACCATTCCCGTGCAGTTCGAAGGCATCCTGCCCGACCTGTTCAAGGAAGGCAAAGGCGTGGTGGCCCAGGGCCAGCTGAAAGACGGCGTGTTCGAGGCCAAGGAAGTGCTGGCCAAACACGACGAAAACTACATGCCTCCTGAGGCGGCCGAGGCGCTCAAGCGCGCCGGGGAAAACAAGGGCCAGATGGCTGAGACCCTGGTCATGGAGCAAAAGAGATGATTCCTGAAATCGGTCATTTCCTGCTCTGGCTCGCACTGGGTGTGGCGCTGATCCTTGGGACGCTGCCGTTGGCGGGCGCCCAGCGCAACAACGCCGAATGGATGGCGTTGGCCCGGCCCTCTGCGGTGGTGCTGTTCGTGCTCGTGGTGCTGGCGTATCTGTGCCTGGTGAGTTCGTTTGTCCGCCACGACTTTTCGGTGCTGAACGTCGCGTCCAACTCGAATTCGGCGTTGCCGCTGCCCTACCGTATCGCCGCGAGCTGGGGCAGCCACGAAGGTTCCTTGCTGCTGTGGGTGTTCATGCTCTGCGTCTGGATGGTGGCCGTGGCGCGGTTCAGCGCCCACCTGCCGCCACCGGTGATGGCGCGCACCCTGTCCGTCATGGGCTTGATTGCGGTGGGCTTTCTGCTGTTTCTGCTGCTCACCTCCAACCCGTTTGAGCGGCTTTTCCCGGTGCCGGACGACGGCCGCGACCTGAACCCGCTGTTGCAGGATCCAGGCATGGTGTTCCACCCGCCGCTGCTCTACATGGGCTATGTGGGCTTCTCGGTGGCGTTTGCGTTCGCGATCTCGGCGCTGATCGGCGGCAACCTGGACTCGACCTGGGCGCGCTGGACGCGGCCCTGGACCACCGTGGCCTGGATGTTCCTCACCATCGGCATCGCGCTGGGCAGCTGGTGGGCCTATTACGAACTGGGCTGGGGCGGCTGGTGGTTCTGGGACCCGGTGGAAAACGCGTCGTTCATGCCCTGGCTGATCGGTACCGCGCTGATCCATTCGCTGGCGGTCACCGAGAAGCGGGGCAGCTTCAAGTCGTGGACGGTTCTGCTCGCCATCGTGGCGTTCTCCCTGTCGCTGCTGGGCACCTTCCTCGTGCGCTCGGGTGTGCTGTCATCGGTGCACGCCTTCGCCACCGACCCCACGCGGGGTCTGTTCATCCTGGCGTTCCTGGCCATTGCGGTGGGCGCTTCGCTCACGCTCTACGCCTGGCGCGCGCCCAAGGTGGGCCTGGGTGCCCGCTTCGGCCTGGTCTCGCGTGAAACCGCGCTGCTGGGCAACAACGTCATGCTGGTGGTGGCCGCTGCGGCCGTGCTGCTCGGCACGCTGTACCCGCTGCTGCTGGACGCGCTGGGTCTGGGCAAGATTTCGGTTGGACCGCCGTACTTCGATTCGGTGTTCATGCCGCTGATGGCGCCCACGCTGTTCCTCATGGGCGTCGGTCCCATCACCCGCTGGAAACAGGCCGAACTGCCCGATGTGGCGCGCCGGCTGCGCTGGGCCGCGGTGGTGACCCTCGTCGCTGCGCTGGCCACGGGCTGGATCGCAGGCAAGGTTTCCCTGGTGTCCACGGTGGGCTTTGTCATGGCCTTCTGGGTGTTGGCATCGGTGGTCACCGACTGGTGGGACAAGGTCTACCAGAGCGGGCAAGGTGTGGCCGGGGTGCTGCGCCGCACGCGCCAGCTGCCGCGCGCCATGGTCGGCATGTTTGTGGCCCACATCGGCGTGGCCGCTTTCTGCTTCGGCGTCACCATGGTCAAGGCGTACGAAGTCGAGCGCGATGTGAAGATGGACATCGGCGACAGCACCACGGTGAGCGGTTTCACCTTCACCTTCCGCGGCGCCATCGAGGTGCCAGGCCCCAACTACACCGCCATGCGCGGGCTGGTGGAAGTGACGCGCAACGGCCAGCGCGTGACCGAGATGAAGCCCGAGAAGCGGGTGTACCGCGTGCAGCAGAACCCGATGACCGAAGCCGCGATCTCGCCGGGCCTGACGCGCGATCTGTACGTGTCGCTCGGTGAACAGGTCGAAGGTGGCGCCTGGATCGTGCGCGTGTACGTCAAGCCCTTCATCGACTGGATCTGGGGCGGCTGTCTGGTGATGGCACTCGGTGGTCTGCTCGCCGCCACCGATCGCCGCTACCGCGGCAAGGTGCGGCGTGACGCTGCCGAGGTGGCTGGTGGCACCGTGGGGGCCGCGGCATGAAGTACCTGAAATTCCTGCTGCCGCTGGGCCTATTCCTGGGTCTGGTGGCCTTTCTGGCGGCGGGTCTCAAGCTCGACCCCAAGGAAGTGCCGTCGCCGCTGATCGGCAAGCCCGCACCCGCGTTCCAGCTCACGCAATTGGACGACGCCAACAAGCTCATCAAACGCGACGACCTGCTGGGCAAGGTGTGGGTCCTCAACGTCTGGGCCTCGTGGTGCGTGGCCTGCCAGGCGGAGCACCCTTTGCTGGTGGAGTTCTCCACCAAGAAGCTGGTTCCCATCTACGGGCTCAACTACAAGGACGATCGACTCGCCGGGTTGAAGTGGCTGTCGCGCTACGGCAATCCGTACGACACCTCCCTGTTCGACGAGGACGGCCGCGTGGGCATCGACTTCGGTGTGTATGGCGTGCCGGAAACCTTTGTCATCGACAAGCAGGGCGTGATCCGTTTCAAGCAGATCGGCCCGGTCACCCCCGAGGTCATCCGTGACCAGATCGAACCGCTCGTGAGGAAGCTCAATGGCTAAATGGATGCTCGCAATGGTGCTTGCGCTGGGCGTTGGCTGCTTGCAGGCCAAAGAGGCGGCGTCCGCCGCGGAAGACCCGGTGCTGGAAGCCCGCATGGTCAAGATTGCCGATGAACTGCGCTGTCTGGTGTGCCAGAACCAGACCATTGCCAGCTCCAACGCCGGGCTTGCTGTCGATCTGCGCAACCAGGTGCGTGAGATGCTGCGCCGGGGCGATTCGGACCAGCAGATCATCGACTACATGACCGCGCGTTACGGCGATTTCGTGTTGTACCGCCCGCCACTCAAAGGCAGCACGGCGCTGCTCTGGTTCGGTCCGGGCGTGCTGCTGGTCGGTGGCTTGATCATCCTTTTCCTGGTGTTGCGCCGGCGCAGCCGCATGGACCCGGCCCTCTTCGAGCCCGAGCCCGAAGAAGCCGGCACCGGCGACGGCACGCCCCCTCCCTCACGGACTCCCTAACCAGACACATCCTCCATGGAACACGACATTCCCACGCTGCGCCGACAGCTCGCTCAGCTCAAGGAACTGCACGAAGCGGGCGTGCTGCCCGCGGTGCAATACGAAGAAGGCAAGGCCGCGCTGGAGCGCCGGGTGCTGGACCTGGTGCTGAGCGGTGCGGCCGACAGCCCGGCGGCGCCGTCCGTGGCGCGTGCGGCGCCAGCTCCTGTGCCCGCTGCACCCCAACCCTCGCGGCGTCTGCTCGCCTCGCTGGCCGTTGGCGTTCTGCTGGTGGCCGCTGCCGGCTACTGGTCGATGGGTTCACCGGATCAGCTGGGTGTGGGCCCCGGTCCGGGTGCTGCTGCCGGTGCACCCGCAGGCAGTCAGGGCGGTGCGCAGAAGCCGCCGCACGCCACCTCGCAGGAACAGATTGCCGACATGGCCGACCAACTGGCCGAGCGCATGAAGGGCACGCCGGACGATGCGGAAGGCTGGGCCATGCTGGGGCGCTCGTACAGCGTGCTCGGTCGCCATCCCGATGCGCTGGTCGCCTACGAAAAAGCCGTCAAGCTGCGCAAGGACGACCCGAATCTGCTGGCGGATTACGCCGACTCGCTGGCCGTGAAGAACGGTCGCCGACTTGCGGGCGAGCCCATGCAGTGGGTCGAAGCCGCGCTCAAGATCGATCCCAACACCCCCAAGGCCCTGGCGCTGGCCGGCACCCATGCGTTTGACCGGAAGGACTACGCCGGTGCGATCAGGTACTGGGAGCAGTTGGTGGCGGTCGCACCGGCCGACAGCAACTTCGTCCAGCAGGTGCAGGGCGGCCTGGCCGAAGCGCGCCAGCTGGGCGGCATGCCCGCCAAGGCGGGTGACGTCGCGGCGCCACCCGCGGCGATGGCTTTGCCGGGCAGCGCGGTCAGTGGCACGGTGTCCCTGTCACCCGCGCTGGCGAAACTGGCGGGCCCGGACGACACCGTGTTCATCTACGCCCGCACGGCCGACGGGGGCCAGCGCATGCCCCTGGCCCTTCAGCGCCGCCAGGTCAAGGACCTGCCGATCGCGTTCACGCTGGACGACAGCTCGTCCATGTCGCCGGCCGCCCGCATGTCGGGGGTGAAGCAGGTGATCGTGAGTGCGCGTGTCAGCAAGAGCGGCCAGGCCATGCCGGCCCCCGGCGACCTCACGGGGCAGTCCGCCGCGGTGGACGTGGGTGCCACGGGTCTGAAAATCGAGATCGCCGACCAGGTGAAATGATGGCGCGCTGTGGGGGTGGGCGCAGACGAGTGAAGTGAGGAACGCGTTGTGGATTACCGATACCTGTACCTGATCGGGCTCTTTCCGGTCTTCTGGCTGTACCTGCGCCACCGTGCGCGGCGCAATGCCATGTACCGGGCCGAACTTCAAGCGGCGGAGGAGCACGGGCTCAACGAACCGCCGTCGCTGCACCCGGTGGTGGACCTGTCCCGTTGCATCGGTTCGGGCGGATGCGCCAATGCCTGCCCGGAACAGGCACTGGGCATCGTGTCGGGCAAGGCGGTGCTCATTGCGGGAGCCTCGTGCATCGGCCACGGCGCCTGCGCGGCGGCCTGTCCGGTGGAGGCCATCACGCTGGTGTTCGGTACCGAAAAGCGCGGCATCGACATCCCGTTTGTCACGCCGAATTTCGAGACGAACGTGCCCGGCATTTTCGTGGCCGGTGAACTCGGTGGCATGGGCCTGATCCGCAAGGCGGCCGAGCAGGGCCGCCAGGCGATGGACTTCATCAAGAAGCGCAGCGACGGCAAGGGTGATCTGGACGTGGTGATCGTGGGCTGCGGGCCTGCGGGTCTGTCGGCCGGCCTGGCCGCCATGCAGCACCGTCTGCGCTTCAAACTCATCGAGCAGGAAGACTCGCTCGGAGGCGCGGTGTACCACTACCCCCGGCAGAAGGTCGCCATGACGGCGCCGGTGCAGCTCGCCCTGGTGGGCAAGATGAATTTTGGTGAAGTGCACAAAGAGAAGTTGCTGGATTTCTGGCAGGGCGTGGTGGACAAGACCGGGCTGCCGATCTCGTTTCGCGAGCGCATGGAAGCGATCGAACCCCAGGGCAATGGCTTTCTGGTGAAAACCAGTCAGGGCAGCTACACCGCGCGCAGCGTGCTGCTGGCCATTGGCCGCCGTGGCACGCCGCGCAAGCTGGGTGTGCCCGGTGAAGAAACCCCCAAGGTGGTGTACCGGCTCATCGATCCCGCGCAATACGACGGCCAGGCGGTGCTGGTGGTGGGCGGCGGCGACAGCGCGCTGGAGGCGGCGATTGCGCTGTCGGAGCGGCCCGGCACGGATGTGATCCTGTCGTACCGCAGTGCGGCGTTTTCGCGGGTCAAACAGAAAAATCGCACGCTGCTGGAGCAACAGCAGGCAGCGGGTCGCTTGCGGGTCATGCTGGAATCCAAGGTCAAGGGCATCGAAGCCCGGGACGTCGAGATCGAATGGCAGGGGCAGGTGCAGCGCCACCGCAACGACGCGGTGATCGTGTGTGCCGGTGGCGAGTTGCCGACCCCGCTGCTGCAGAAGATGGGCGTTCGTTTCGAGACCAAGTACGGCACCGCCTGAACGCCGCCGCGGAGGCGGGGTGGATGTGCTCTATTCTCCAGACCATGCCCGTTCGTTTTCAGAATCTTGGCCCGAGGGCGCTGCCATCGCTCGTGCTGCCCCTCCTCATGCTGGGGAACGGTCAGTCCGCACAGGCGCAAACCGCAGCCAGCGGCCCGCGGGTGTACGAAGCGCGTGTGACGCGCGTGTTCGATGGCGACACGCTGTGGGTGAAGCCCCTCGCTGGCGGCCGCTACCGCAAGCTGCGGCTCGACGGCCTGGATGCGCCCGAGATCTGCCAGACCGGCGGCACCGTTTCGCGCGATGCACTGGCCGCGCGCGTGCTGGAGCAGGTGGTGACGGTGAGCGAGCGCAGCCACGACGACTACGGTCGCGCGCTGGTGCACCTGACGCACGCGGGCGACGACGTGGGCGCGTTGCTGGTGCTGCAGGGGCATGCCTGGTCGTACCGCTGGCGCCGCAGCCAGGGGCCGTATGCCCAGCAGGAACAACAGGCGCGTGCGCTGAACAAAGGGCTGTTTGGTGATGCGGCCGCCGAAGTGCCCAGGGACTTCCGCAAGCGCCACGGGCCGTGCCCGCTGCCGGCGCGCTAGCGGTTTGCCCCCACGTTGCGCCGCTGCGCGGGTCACGGCCCCAAGACGGGGAAAGGCCCCGGTCAATGCCGGGTCCGGGTGCTGACCTGCCGGCGGCCCGGGGACAGGTCGTCTCAGCCCTGCGGCTGGCCGCAGACGCCGCACTGCGGGTTCTGCGGCAGACCGATGGCATTGAACGCCATGTCGCGGCCGTCGATCATGAGCAACTGACCGGTCAGACGCGAACCCATTCCGGTGAGCAGCTTGAGCGCCTCGGCCGCCTGCATCGTGCCGACGATGCCGACCAGCGGCGCGAACACGCCCAGGGTGGCGCAGCGGGTTTCTTCCACGCCGCTGTGCTCGGGAAAGACACAGGCGTAACAGGGGTTGCCCGGGACGCGGGAATCGAACACGCTGAGCTGCCCGTCCATGCGGATCGCAGCGCCCGACACCAGAGGCCTGCCGTGCTTCACGCAGGCGCGGTTGATGGCATGGCGGGTTTCGAAGTTGTCGGTGCAGTCCAGCACCACGTCGGCGGCGGGCACGAGTTCGTCCAGCAGGGCCGGGTCGGCGCGCTGGACGACCGGAACCATGTGCACGTCGGGGTTGATGGCCGCCACCGCCGCACGGATCGACTCGGCTTTGGGCATGCCCACCCGCGCCAGCGTGTGGGCGACCTGGCGCTGCAGGTTGGTCTCGTCCACCACATCGTGGTCCACCACGGTGATGCGTCCTACCCCGGCGCTGCCGAGGTACAGCGCGACAGGTGAACCCAGACCCCCCGCGCCGATCACCAGCGCATGCGACGCGAGCAGCCGTTCCTGCCCTTCAACACCCAGTTCGTTGAGCAGGATGTGTCGCGAATAGCGCAGGAGCTGGGCGTCGTTCAAGGGTGTTGGCCAGGGCGGTCACGCCGCAGCGGATCAGTTTTCTTTTTTCTCTTCGGTCCGCACGGTCTGCGTCTTGCTGACCACCACCGGACGACCCCGGAGCTGGTTGAGGGCCTGTTGCAGCTGGAAGTCTTTTTCGCTGCCGAACTCGGGCACCAGACGCTGGCCCGGGTTCTTCTTGGCTTCCTCTTCCAGCCGCTTGCGCGCCTGCTCGCGCGCCTCGTCACGCTGCTGTTCGGCGGCGCGCTGGGCGTCGGTCATGGGCTGCTCGACCACCTGCGGATCCTTGCCATTGCCCAGGTGCTTCTGCAGGTCGGCCTCGCGCGTGCGAAGGGCCGCGAAGAGATTGCCCTCTGGCGTCTCGTCCACCAGCACATTGGGCACGATCCCCGTGGCCTGGATGGAGCCACCCGACGGCGTGTAGTAACGCGCGGTGGTGAGTTTGAGGCCGGTGTCCGGCCCGAGGGGGCGCACGGTCTGCACCGAACCCTTGCCAAACGTCTGGCTGCCCAGGATGGTGGCACGCTTGTGGTCTTGCAGGGCGCCCGCCACGATCTCGCTGGCCGATGCCGAGCCCTCGTTCACCAGCACCACCAGCGGCACTTTTTTCAGCGCACCGTTGGTGGCGTCGGTCAGGCGCTTGATCGGGTCGGGGCCGCCGCGGCGCAGGTAGTGCTGCGGCGTGGCCTTGTAGACGAACTTGCTGTCTTCGAGCTGTCCGTTGGTAGACACCACGACCGCGTTGTCGGGCAGGAATGCGGCCGAGAGCGCCACCGCAGCGTCCAGGAGGCCACCCGGGTCGTTCCGCAGATCGAGCACCATGCCCTTGAGATTCGGCTCGGCCTTGTAGATCTCCTCGACCTTGCGCGCGAAATCCTCAATGGTGCGGTCCTGGAACTGCGAGACGCGCACCCAGGCATAGCCGGGCTCGACCACCTTCGTCTTGACGCTCTGGGTCTTGATTTCTTCTCGCGTGATCGTCACGGGGAAGGTGCGGTTTTCGTCCTTGCGGAAGATGGTGAGCAGCACCTTGGTGCGCGGCTCGCCGCGCATCAGCTTCACGGCATCGTTGATGGTCAGCCCCTTGACCATGGTGTCGTCGATCTTGGTGATCAGGTCGCCGGTCTTGAGCCCTGCGCGGAAAGCCGGGGAGTCTTCAATGGGCGACACCACCTTCACCAAGCCGTCTTCCATGGTGATCTCGATGCCCACGCCCACAAAACGGCCACTGGTGCCTTCGCGGAATTCCTTGAACGACTTCTTGTCGAAATACTGGGAGTGCGGGTCGAGGCTGGCGACCATGCCCGAAATGGCTTCGGAGATGAGTTTTTTCTCGTCCACCGGCTCCACATAGTCGCTCTTGACCATGCCGAAAACGGCCGCAAGCTGCTGCAATTCTTCCAGTGGCAGGGGGGCGAGCGTGCCGCGCGCCACGGCCTGCAGCTGCACCGTGGTCAGGGCGCCGGCCACCGCCCCGATGGCCACCCAGCCCGCGATCTTCAGCCTGTGACTCACTACTTTACCCATGGAAATACCCCAAAAAAAGATTGCTGGCGACGCCTAGCCCCTCCTGCTGGCGGGCCAATATACACCTTGGAGCACGGTGCGGCGTTTCGGTTCCGCAAGCCCCTGTGCAGCGTTGGACCGTGGCCCTGCCGCGCAATGTCAGGCCTTGCCTTGCGCCGCCACCGCGGCGGCGGCCCGGGCCGCGGCTTCGGCGTCACCGAGGTAATAGCTTCTGAGGGGCCTGAGGTCGGCATCCAGCTCGTAGACCAGAGGGATGCCGTTGGGGATGTTCAGGCCCACGATGTCCTGGTCCGAGACGTTGTCGAGGTATTTCACCAGCGCACGGATGCTGTTGCCGTGTGCCGCCACCACCACGCGCTGGCCGCTCTGGATGGCCGGCGCCAGGGTGTCGTTCCAGAACGGCATGACGCGCGCGACGGTGTCTTTCAGGCATTCGGTCAGAGGCACCTCGCCCGGCTGGAGCCGGGCATAGCGGCGGTCGCTGTGCTCGCAGCGCGGGTCTGTCGCTTCCAGAGCGGGTGGTGGCGTGTCGTAGCTGCGGCGCCAGATCAGCACCTGGGCATCGCCGTACTGTTTGGCCATGTCGGCCTTGTTGAGGCCCTGCAGCGCCCCATAGTGGCGCTCGTTGAGGCGCCAGTCCTTCACGACCGGCAGCCAGATCCGGTCCATCTCGTCGAGGGTGTACCAGAGCGTGTGGATGGCGCGCTTGAGCACGCTGGTGTAGGCGATGTCGAAGTCGTAGCCCTCGGCTTTCAGCAGCTTGCCGGCCGACATGGCCTGCAGCACGCCGGTGGGCGTGAGGTCCACGTCGGTCCAGCCGGTGAAGCGGTTTTCGAGGTTCCAGGTGGATTCGCCGTGGCGGATCAGGACGAGTTTGTACATGGGTGGAGAGGGTGCGTTGGGTGCGAAAATCGGGTTGATGCAGAGACCCGGGATGCAGGTGCCAGCAGAAAACAACCGCACATTCTAGAATCCCGGGCTTAACTGAAAGGTAGCCGTTGTGAGTTTCTTTATCGAAAACTGGATGCTGTTTACTTTGGCCCTGACCTCGGGAGCCCTGCTGATGTGGCCCGCCCTGTCCGGCAGCGCTGGCGCCGGGTCGGTCAACGCGACCGAAGCCGTGCAGCTGATCAACCGCGAAAAGGCCATGGTGGTGGATGTGTGCGGGACGGACGAATTTGCGGCTGGCCATGTGGTGGGGGCGAAAAACCTGCCTTTGCCCGACTTGGAGGCCAAGCTGCCGGGCCTGGTGAAAAACAAGTCCACACCGGTGATCCTGGTCTGTGCCTCGGGCATGCGATCGAGGCGCGCCGTGGCGATTGCCAAGAAACTGGGCTACGAAAACGCCCATTCCCTTTCAGGAGGCATGAGCGCCTGGCGCTCGGCCAGCCTGCCGATCGAGAAAGCCTGAGCCATGGAAGGAACCCGCATGACCACCGTGAAGATGTACACGAGCAACTACTGCCCCTACTGCAGCCGGGCCAAGGCCCTGCTGCTGCAGCGGGGCGTGACGAATCTCGAGGAGATCGTGGTGGACGGTCAGCCTGCCGTGCGGGCCCAGATGACGCAGCTCACCGGGCGCACCAGCGTGCCGCAGATTTTCATAGGGGAAACCCATGTGGGCGGTTGCGACGACCTGCACGCCCTGGACGGGCGCGGGGGTCTCCTGCCTTTGCTGCAAGCCTGATGGGTCTCCCCGGCACGTTTCCGAACCCGTTGCCGGTGCTGAGATAATCAACAGCTGGGCCCGCTGCGGGAACGTTTCCGGCAGCGGGTTCTGTTTTTCCAGACTCCCCTGAAAGCACAACATGGCCGATCAAGATCCCACCTTCCAGATTCAGCGCGTCTACCTCAAGGAAGCCTCGCTGGAGCAACCCAATTCACCGGCGATCCTGCTGGAGCAGGAACAGCCGTCGGTGGACATCCAGCTCGGTGTGGAAGCCAACCCGGTTGCCGACGGCGTGTACGAAATCTGTGTCACCGCCACGGTGCAGACCAAGATCAAGGACAAGACCGTCTTTCTGGTGGAAGCCAAACAGGCCGGCATCTTTGAGATCCGCAACCTGCCGCAGGAACAGATGGGCCCGATCATGGGCATCGCCTGCCCGCAGATCGTGTACCCCTACCTGCGCGGCAACGTGGCCGACCTGATCCAACGAGCCGGCTTTCCGCCCGTGCACCTGGCCGAGATCAATTTTCAGGCCATGTACGAACAGCAGCAGGCGCAGGCCGCCGAAGACGCGCCGCGCATCGTGACCCAATAAACTCGCGGTCTCGCGAGCGCGCCCCCGATGAACATCGCCATTCTGGGTGCAGGTGCCTGGGGTACGGCGCTGGCCATCAGTGCCGCCAGCCAGCTCGGCAAGGTGGACCGTGTGACTCTCTGGGCGCGCGATGGCCAGCAGGCGGCCGACATGCAGGCTGTCCGGGAAAACCGGCGCTACCTGCCCGGCATCGCATTCCCCGCCGCGCTGCAGGTTGCAGGCGGCGCGGTGCCTCCGCTGACAGACGCCGAGCTCGTCATCGTGGGAACGCCCATGGCCGCCCTGCGCGGCATGCTGGAGCGTCTGGGCGGTTTGTCTGCACCCGTTGCCTGGCTGTGCAAGGGCTTCGAGGCCTCCCGTCCCGGTTCCGGCACGCCGGGCCTGCTCGGGCATGAAATCCGGGCAGAGGTGGCCCCGGATCTCCGGGCTGGCGTGCTCAGTGGCCCCAGTTTTGCCCAGGAGGTGGCGCGCGGCCAGCCCACGGCGCTGGTGGCCGCCAGCGAGCACGCCAGCGTGCGCGAGGCGCTGGTGAGCGCGTTTCACAGCCCGACGCTGCGCGTCTACGCCAACGACGATATCGTGGGTGTGGAAGTGGGCGGTGCGGTGAAAAACGTGCTGGCCATCGCCACCGGTCTGTGCGACGGCCTGAACCTGGGTCTCAATGCACGTGCCGCGCTCATCACCCGCGGACTGGCTGAAATGACGCGGCTCGGTCTGGCGCTGGGTGCTCGGACCGAGACCTTCATGGGGCTGTCGGGCCTGGGCGACCTGGTGCTCACCGCCACCGGTGACCTGTCGCGCAACCGCAAGGTGGGCCAGTCACTGGCGCAGGGTATGAGTCTGCAGCAGGCAGTGGACTCTTTGGGTCATGTGGCCGAAGGCGTGTACAGCGCCCGCACCGTGGTGCAACGCGCACGTGCGCTGGGCATCGAAATGCCCATCAGCGAAGCGGTGGTGGCCCTGCTCGAAGGCCAGCTGCAACCCGTGCAGGCGGTGGCGGCCCTGATGGGGCGAGACCCGAAAGACGAAGCGCTCTGATCTGGTGGCCGTGACTTTTCGCGGCGCAGCCGGCGTGCAGGGATGTCAGGCCAGGATGCGGTGGAACCGGCTTCGCCGGGCCGCTCGCATCGCCCCCTCGAGGGGGTGACGGGTGAAGCACGGCGCGGGGGGGCTGCAGCCTCACGCAGGGGTTCAGATTTCAAAATTGTCGATCAGGCGCGTGTTGCCCAGACGCGCTGCGCCCAGCACCACCAGCGACTGTGGCGTGCTGGCGTCGCTGGCCTGGGGCGGCTGCAGGTCGGCGCGGCGGCGTACCGTGAGGTAGTCGGGTTGCCAGCCCCGGGTGGCCAGTGCGTGCATGGCGCGAGCCTCGAGTCCTGCCAGCTGCCGGGGCAGGGCATCGGCGGCTGCCAGCGCGTCGCGCGCAAGACCCCGCAGCGCCAGCGAGAGCTGCACGGCTTCGGCGCGTTCGCTCTCGCTCAGGTAGCCGTTGCGTGAGCTCAGGGCCAGGCCATCGGCCGCCCGCTGGGTTTCGCCCGCCACGATGGTGATGGGCAGGGCGAACTGCTGCACCATACGGCGGATCACCATCTGCTGCTGGTAGTCCTTCTTGCCGAAGAGCGCATGCCGTGGTCCTTTGGCTTCGGAGAACACGCACTGGAACAGCTTCATCACCACGGTGCAGACGCCAATGAAAAAGCCGGGGCGGAAGTGACCTTCGAGGATGTCGGCCAGGTCGGCTGGCGGATGGACCTTGAAGACCTGAGGTTCCGGGTACAGCTCCTTCTCCAGCGGGGCGAACACGACGTCACACCCGGCCCGCTCCAGACGGTCACAGTCGGCCTGCAGGGTGCGCGGGTAGGAATCGAAGTCCTCATGGGGCGCGAACTGCAGGCGGTTGACGAAGATGCTCGACACCGTCACGTCACCCAGAGGCTGGGCGGCACGCACCAGATCGAGATGCCCCTCATGCAGATTGCCCATGGTGGGGACGAATGCGGGTGCATCAAAGGGACGCAGGGCGGTGCGCAGGTCTTCGATGGTGTGGACAAGTTTCATGGGTGTGAGGGGGAGTTCATGCCAGGGCGCCGTGGAACCGGCTCTGCCGGGCCGCCAGCGCCGCCCCCTGAGGGGGGTAGCGCCACAGGCGCTGCGGGGGTGGGCCTGTTTACCAGGCGTGGAGGGCGTCGTCCGGGAAACTGCCGTCTTTCACCGCTTTCACATAGGCGGCCATGGCGTCGCGCACGCTGCTCGCGCCGTCCATGAAGTTGCGCACGAACTTGGGGTTCTTGCCGAGGTTGATGCCCAGCATGTCGTGCATCACCAGCACCTGTCCCGCCGTGCCTTTGCCGGCGCCGATGCCGATGGTGTGGCAGCTGTGCAGTTCGTGGGTGATCTCGGTGGACAGTGCGGCGGGCACCATTTCCAGCACCAGCATGGCGGCACCGGCGTGTTGCAGCTCGATCGCGTGGCGCTTGAGCTGCTCGGCGGCATCGTGACCACGACCCTGGACCCGGTAGCCACCGAGTGCGTGCACGGTTTGTGGTGTCAGGCCCAGGTGGGCACAGACAGGGATGCCGCGCTCGAACAGAAAGCGCACCGTGTCGGTGGTCCAGCCGCCGCCTTCGAGCTTGACCATGTGGGCGCCGGCATGCATCAACACGGCGGCGCTGCGCAGGGCCTGCTCTTTCGATTCGTGGTAACTGCCAAACGGCAGGTCACCGATGACCCAGGCGGTGGCCTGCACGCGTTGCAGGCCGCGCACCACGCACTCGGTGTGGTAGCGCATGGTGTCCAGCGTCACGCCCGTGGTGCTGGAGAGACCCTGGCAGACCATGCCCAGCGAATCGCCCACCAGGATGCACTCGACGCCCGCGGCGTCGGCCACGGCGGCGAAGGTGGCGTCGTAGGCGGTCAGCATGGTGATCTTTTCACCGCGCTCGCGCATCTCCTGCAGACGGGGCAGGCTCACGGGCTTGCGCTGCGGCATCGGAGAGGCCGAGGGCAGTGTCCCGTAGGGCGTGCCGTTGGCGGCAATGGGCTGGGTCGTTTGGCTCATGGTGGTTCCCCTGACAGCGCAGGCTGCCGATGGGGGGCACTATATGCGATCCCGTTATGCTTGCAGCCATGAAACATCTCTCTGAATTCACGGCCGCCGATCTGGCCGAGCTGGCGCGCGCCGACGTGGACCGCGCGCTCGCCGAAGACGTGGGGCCGGGTGACCTGACCGCGGCGCTGGTGGATGGTGCGCATGTGGCGCGGGCGCGCATCCTCGCGCGCGAGCCGGCGGTGATCTGCGGCATGCCCTGGGTCGAGGCCGCTGTGCGGGCCTGCGACCCAGCTGCGAGGCTGACCTGGCACGTCAGCGAAGGACAGCGATGCACGGCCGACCAGGTGGTGCTCGAACTGCAAGGCAATGCCCGGGCGCTGCTGACGGCCGAGCGCACCGCGCTGAACTTCCTGCAGCTGCTGTCGGCCGTGGCCAGCAAGACGGCCACCTATGTGGACGCCGTGACGGGCACGCGGGCGCAGATCGTGGACACGCGCAAGACCCTGCCCGGCCTGCGCCTGGCGCAGAAGTACGCGGTGAAAACCGGCGGGGGCGTGAACCACCGCATCGGTCTGTACGACGCGGTGCTGATCAAGGAAAACCACATCGCTGCGGCCGGTGGCGTGGCGGCCGTTTTGAAGCACGTGCAGGAATCCGCACCGCAAGCCCGTTTCGTGGAGATCGAGGTCGAGACCCTGACCCAGCTGGACGAGGCGCTGGCCAGCGGCGCCCGCATGGTCCTGCTCGACAACATGGACATTCCGACCCTGCAGGAAGCGGTGCGACGCAACGCCGGCCGTGCCGTGCTCGAGATCTCCGGTGGCGTGAACCTGCAGACGGTGCGCGCCCTTGCAGAAACCGGGGTGGACCGCATTTCCATTGGAGCCCTGACCAAGGACGTCAAGGCGATCGATTTTTCCATGCGTTTCGACGCACTTTGAATCCCCGCACACCGGACACTCAGGAAGACCGCCATGAACAGCACCTCTGACAGCATCGCCGTGATCGATGTCGAATACGAGCAGCCCGCCTGCCCGACGCAACACGCCTGGGCCCGCGTGCCGGTGGAGCCAGGACCGAAGCAGCGGGCCGAGCTGATGGAGCGCATCCGCCGGCTGCTCAAGGAGCGCAACGCCGTGATGGTGTCGCACTACTACGTGCATCCCGACCTGCAGGACCTGGCGATCGAGACCGGCGGCATCGTCAGCGACTCGCTGGAGATGGCGCGTTTTGGTCGCGACCACGCCGCCACCACGCTGGTCGTCTCGGGTGTGCGTTTCATGGGCGAGACCGCCAAGATTCTCTCGCCCGAGAAGACGGTGCTGATGCCCGACCTGGATGCCAACTGCTCGCTCGACCTGGGTTGCCCGATCGATCAGTTCAGCGCGTTCTGCGACGCGCACCCGGACCGCACCGTCGTGGTCTACGCCAACACCAGTGCCGCAGTGAAGGCGCGCTCGGATTGGCTGGTCACGTCCAGCTGCGCGCTCGACATCGTGCGAGCGCTCAAGGACAAGGGCCACAAGATCCTGTGGGCGCCCGACAAGCACCTGGGCGGCTACATCCAGCGCGAAACCGGGGCCGACATGGTCATGTGGAACGGGGCGTGTGTCGTGCACGACGAGTTCAAGGCCTTCGAGCTGGAAGCGCTGAAGAAGGCGCACCCGAAGGCCAAGGTGCTGGTGCACCCGGAGAGCCCGGCCGACGTGATCGCGCTGGCCGATGCCGTGGGTTCGACATCCGGCATCCTGAAGGCGGCACACGAGATGGATGCGCCCGAGTTCATCGTCGCCACCGACAACGGCATGATGCACATGCTGCGTCTGCAGAACCCCGGCAAGGTCTTCATCGAAGCACCCACGGCGGGCAACAGCGCCACCTGCAAGAGTTGCGCCCATTGTCCCTGGATGGCGATGAACGGCCTGGCCGGCGTGGCACAGGTGCTGGAGAAAGGCCTGAACCAGATTCACGTGGACGCGGCGCTGATTCCGCGTGCACGGCTGCCGATCGACCGCATGCTGGCCTTCACGGCAGCGCAGCGCAGCGGTCAGAACGCGGGCGCCCTGGTGCCGGAGATCGGCGCGGCCTGAGCCCCTGTCGGTCCGCCGCCTTCACAGGACCAGCTCGGCCGGCGTGTAGGGCAGGCCGAGTTGCCGTGCGACCGCTTCGCAGGTCACCTGGCCCTGTGCCACGTTGAGTCCGTGACGCAGATGGGGGTCTTCGCGCATGGCCTGCTGCCACCCCTTGTCGGCCAGTGCGAGTGCATGGGGCAGGGTGGCGTTGTTGAGTGCGAAGCTTGAAGTGCGCGCCACATGGCCTGGCATGTTGGTCACGCAGTAGTGGATCACGCCGTCCACCACGTAGGTCGGATCGGCGTGGGTGGTCGGGCGGGAGGTCTCGAAGCAGCCACCCTGGTCGATCGCGACGTCCACCACCACCGCACCCTTCTTCATGCGCGACACCAGCACACGCGACACCAGCCTGGGCGCTGCCGCACCTGGCCGCAGCACGGCTCCCACGACCAGATCGGCATCCGGCAGCACCGCCTCCACGTTGTGCTGCGAGGCGGCCAGCGTGACGATGCGGTTGCCATACAGCGCATCGAGTTCGCGCAGGCGCTCGATGCCGCGGTTGAGCACCGTCACACGTGCGCCCATCCCCACGGCGATGCGCACCGCGCTGGATCCCACCGTGCCGGCACCCAGTACCGCCACATGAGCGGGCGCCACGCCGGGTACGCCGCCAAGCAGAACGCCCATGCCACCGCGTGACTGTTCCAGCCACGCTGCGCCCACCTGCACCGCCATGCGGCCAGCCACCTCGCTCATGGGGGCCAGCAGCGGCAGGCTGCGCCCGGGGCCGGTGATGGTTTCGTAGGCGATACAGACGGCTCCCGAGCGCACCAGAGCGGCGGTGAGCGCCGGGTCGGGTGCGAGGTGCAGGTAGGTGTAGAGGATCTGGCCCGCCCGCAGCAGGGGCAGCTCGACCGGTTGCGGCTCCTTGACCTTGACGATCAGGTCGGACCGGGCAAACAGGGTGGGTGCGTCAGGAAGCAGTTGCGCGCCGGCCTGGCGGTAGGCTTCGTCGGCCAGGCCAGCGCCTGCCCCGGCACCCGCCTGCACCAGCACTTCGTGGCCATGCGCCACCAGTTCCCGGACGCTGGCCGGCGTCAGACCGACACGGTATTCGTGGTTCTTGATTTCCTGCGGAACACCGATGCGCATGAGGCAGCTCCTGAAGCTTGTCCTTTGAAGCATCGCATGGCTGTTCCCGGCGGGTCAAGCCGCATGCAGGGAGCGACGGCTCAGCGCGCTGGCGGCACCAGGATGGTCGGTTTGGCTTCGGGCAGCAGGTCGGGGTAGTCGCGGCTGAAGTGCAGGCCACGGCTTTCGTGGCGCATCATGGCCGACATCACGATCAGGTCGGCCACCTGCACCAGGTTGCGCAGTTCCAGCAGGTCGCGCGTCACGTGGAACTGCGAATAGAACTCGTGGATTTCGCGCTGCAGCAGGGTGATGCGGTGCGCGGCGCGCTCCAGCCGCTTGTTGGTGCGCACGATGCCCACGTAGTCCCACATGAAGCGGCGCAACTCGTCCCAGTTGTGCGAAATCACCACCATTTCATCGGCGTCGGTCACGCGGCTGTCGTCCCACGCCGGCATGGTGGGCGGTCCCTCGGGGGTCGCGCCGCGGATGGCCGCCACGGCACCCTGCGCGAACACCATGCACTCGACCAGCGAGTTGCTGGCCAGGCGGTTGGCGCCATGCAGGCCGGTGAAGGTGGTCTCACCCACCGCGTACAGCCCGGCGATGTCGGTGTGGCCGGCCAGGTCGGTGACCACACCGCCGCAGGTGTAGTGCGCGGCCGGCACCACGGGGATCGGCTCTTTCGTGATGTCGATGCCCAGCTCGGCGCAGCGCGCCAGGATGTTCGGGAAGTGTTCGCGCAGGAACTCGGGACTCTGGTGCGATATGTCCAGGTACACGCAGTCCAGGCCGTGCTTCTTCATCTCGAAGTCGATGGCACGGGCCACCACGTCGCGTGGTGCAAGTTCGGCACGCGGATCGTGGTCGGGCATGAAGCGGTGGCTGCCCAGAGAAGGTGGCAGCTTCAGCAGGCCCCCCTCACCCCGCACGGCCTCGGTGATGAGGAAACTCTTGGCGTGCGGGTGGTAGAGGCAGGTCGGATGGAACTGGATGAATTCCATGTTGCCCACCTGGCAGCCCGCGCGCCACGCGGCGGCAATGCCGTCGCCGGTGGCGGTGTCGGGGTTGGTGGTGTAGAGGTAGACCTTGCCTGCACCACCTGTGGCCAGCACGGTGTGGGCGGCGCTGAAGGTGATGACCTCGTCGTGCTCGACGTCGAGCACGTAGGCACCATGGCAGCGCCCGGAGGCTTCCGATCGGCTGTGGCCAGGCAGTTTGCGGTCGGTAATCAGGTCCACCAGCATGTGGTTCTCGAACACCGCGATCCCGGGCGTCTGGCGCAGGCGTTCGAGCAGCGTGGCCTGCACGGCGGCGCCGGTGGCGTCGGTCGCGTGCACGATGCGCCGGTGGCTGTGCCCCCCTTCGCGGGTCAGGTGCAGCTCGCCGTGCTCGGAGGTGAAAGGCACGCCCAGTTCCTGCAGCCATGCAATGGCCGCAGGGGCGTGTTCCACCGCGAAGCGGGTGGCGTCCAGATCGCACAGGCCGGCTCCGGCCACCAGCGTGTCGTCCACATGCGACTGGAAACTGTCGGTGTCCGACAGCACGGCAGCGATGCCACCCTGGGCCCAATTGGTGGAGCCATCGTTGAGTGCGCGCTTGGTGACCAGTGCAACCCGGTGGGTCGGGGCGAGGTTGAGCGCAGCGGTCAGCCCGGCCAGGCCGCTGCCGATGATCAGGACGTCGAATGAAAGAGGGTTGTTCATGGGTTTTGACTGTGCACCACGGCCGAGCGCCGTGGGCTGCAGGATGCGGAGTGTCCGAGCCCGCCGGCGGGTTGAGGCGCGAGCTGCAGGGCCGTCATGTGTTGGGGGTGTAGGCGAGCCGCACGTAGATCGGTGCAAAAGCCTCGGCCTGCGTGAGTTCGATCAGCGTTTCCTTGGCCAGTTCCAGCATGGCGATGAAGGTCACCACCAGCACCTGCGAGCCCCTGGTCGGATCGAACAGCTCGCCGAACTCGACAAACTTGCGTCCCTGCAGGCGGCGCAGCACGATGCTCATGTGCTCGCGCACCGACAGTTCTTCGCGGCTGATCTTGTGGTGCTGCACGAGCTTGGCGCGCTTGAGGATGTCGCGCCAGGCGCTTTGCAGGTCCAGCACCTGCACATCGGGGAAACGGGGGGCGAGTGCCTGCTCCACATAGACCTGGGCGCGCAGGAAGTCGCGGCCGTACTGCGGCATGTCGGACAGGCGCTGGGCCGCGAGCTTCATCTGCTCGTATTCGAGCAGGCGACGCACGAGCTCGGCGCGCGGGTCCTCGGCTTCTTCGCCTTCAGCCGTCTTCTTGGGCGGCAGCAGCATGCGCGACTTGATCTCGATCAGCATCGCCGCCATCAGCAGGTATTCGGCGGCCAGCTCCAGGTTGCTGGCCCGGATCTCGTCCACGTAGCTCAGGTACTGGCGCGTCACCGCCGCCATCGGGATGTCGAGGATGTTGAAGTTCTGCTTGCGGATCAGGTAGAGCAGCAGGTCCAGCGGACCTTCAAAGGCTTCCAGGAAGATCTGCAGCGCGTCAGGCGGGATGTACAGGTCCCGCGGCAGGGTGAACAGCGGCTCGCCATACAGGCGCGCCAGCGCCACGTGGTCCACCACGGCCGGCAACACCGCGTCGAGTCCCTCTGGGGCTTCATCGAGGGTGGCGGCTGGGAGGCTCATCGGAACAGCGGGTCGCGGGACGGGCCGTGGAATCAGTCGGCGTCGGACGCGGTCTGGTAGACGTAGGGCTTCTGCGGAACCCGGGCGGCCTGGGCCTCTGCCTGGAATTCGCGGTCGACCTGCTGGTCCCACAGCAGCGAACGGCCCTGGCGCTGCTCTTGTTCCAGGGCCGGCTTGGATGCCTTGAGCTGGTCGATGAACTGCGTCGCGTCAGAGGAGTAGTGCGGGCGGGCAAAGATGGACATGGCGGGCAGCGCGGGCGGCGCTGTGGGAGGTAAAGCGCCGATTTTACCGGGCTGGCGCCTCTGCTGCCGGGTGTCCCCGCCGGCCTACTGGCAGGTGTGCAGCCGTGCGGCAAAGCCCGAACGTTCGATCAGCGAGCGGGGTTGCGGATTCAGGCCGACCATGCCCAGATGACCGCCGCGCTTTTCCACCGCCTTGTGCAACTGCACCAGCGCATCCAGGCCGGTGGTGTCGAGCGAGATCATCTGCGTGGCGTCAAGCATCACGTTGACCGCGCCGGCAGACTTCTCCACCTCGGTCACGATAGGGTCGATCTTGGACACCGCGCCAAAGAACAGCGAGCCGTAGAGGCGGAACGTGACCTGGTGTTCATTGCGCGAGATCACCTCGGCGCGGAAGATCTCGCTCTGGCGCCGCACAAACAGGACCACCGCCAGCACCAGACCCAGTTCGACGGCGACCGTGAGGTCAAAAATGATCGTGACCAGAAAGGTCGAGACCATCATCAGCCGGTAGTGGTTGCTGAAGTGTCTGAGGCGCCCGAACTCGCGCCACTCGCCCATGTTCCAGGCCACGAATACCAGCACCCCGGCAAGCACGGCGAGCGGAATGTGGGCCGCCAGCGGCGCCGCGATCAGCACCACCGCGGCCAGCGTGGCCGCGTGCACCATGCCCGCCACCGGCGAGGCGGCACCGGAGCGGATGTTGGTCACGGTGCGGGCGATGGTGCCGGTGGCCGGCATGCCGCCGAAGAAGGGCACCACGAAGTTGGCCACGCCCTGCGCCATGAGCTCCTGGTTCGGATCGTGTTTGGGCGTGTCACTCAGCTGATCGGCCACGCGCGCGCAGAGCAGGGATTCGATGGCGCCCAGCAGGGCGATCGTGAGCGTGGGCGTGACCAGCAGCTTCACGGTTTCCCAGGAAAAATCGGGCAGCTCGAAGGCCGGTACGCCCTGCGGAATGCCGCCAAAGCGGCTGCCGATGGTCTCGACCGGCAGGCTCAGCGCCCAGGCCAGCAGCGAGAGCGTGACCAGCGCCACCACGGGTGCGGGCAGGCGCGAGGTGGCCTTGAGCGCGCTCACGGTGTCGATCTGGTCGAGCTGCCGGCGAAACTGCGAGTCCACCGCCCACAGCCGGGGCCAGATGAACAGGCCCACGATGCACAAGGCCCCCAGACCAAAGGCGTAGGGGTTGAAGCTGTGAAGATGGCCCGCGATGGCGCCGATCTGGTTGAAAAAGTCGGCGGGCAACTTGGCGATGTCCAGCCCGAGCCAGTCGCGCAGCTGGGACAGGCCGATCAGCACCGCGATGCCGTTGGTGAAGCCGATCACCACGCTCACCGGCACATAGCGCACCAGCGTGCCCAGCCGGAACAGGCCGAGCAGGAACAGCAGCACGCCCGCGCTGGCGGTGGCGATCAGCAGGTTGGCGACACCGTAACGTTCGACGATGCCGTAGACGATGACGATGAAGGCGCCCGCCGGTCCGCCGATCTGCACCGAGGTGCCGCCCAGGGCCGAGATGATGAAGCCCGCGATGATGGCGGTCCACAATCCGGCCTCGGGCTTGAGCCCGCTGGCGATGGCAAAGGCCATGGCCAGCGGCAGTGCAACGATGCCCACCGTGGCGCCCGCGCCCATGTCCCGCGCCAGCTTTTCGCCGTTGTAGCCCTTCATGTCCTGCAACAGGCGGGGCCGGAACGGTGCGAGCGGAGGAAGGTTTTGCAGCATGGCGAAATGTTACCGTTCGCAACGGCTTGTCAAACTGACGGCTGGCCGGGGCCCGGATGGGGGTTTACACTGATTTTGCGCCGATCCAGCGCTTGCGAAGGGCTGTGCACATGAAGATGTTTTCCTACCGATGGGCAGTCCTGGCCCTGGCATTCGGAACCGCACTGTGGCTGGCGGCCTGCGATCCGCAGCGCATCGGTGAGCTGGAGGAAGGCGTGTCCACCGAAGCCGACGTGCGCGAGCGTTTCGGCCCGCCTGAGGCGGTGTGGGACGGGCCCGATGGTGCCCAGGTCTACGAGTACAACCGCCAGCCGGCCGGCTACCAGAATTACCAGATCACCATCGGCCCGGACGGCAAGATGGCCGCTTTGCGTCAGGTGCTCACGCCGAGCAATTTCGCGCTCATCCAGCCCGGGATGGCGATGGAGGAGGTGCGGCGCATGCTCGGCAAGCCGATGAAGATCACCACCTACGAGCTGAAGAGAGAGACGCACTACGACTGGCGTTACCACGATGGGCCGAACGACAGCGACAGCAAGGTGTTCACCGTGATCTTCAGCCCCGATCTGCGGGTCGTGTCCACGATGTCGGTGCGCGATCCTGAACTGGACCGCGACCGCTGAGCCGGATCAGGCCGCGCGCAGCTGATGCCAGTCGTCCAGCGCCGGGCGCAGCACCAGCAGCAGGAGCAGTGCGGCCAGCGGCACGGTGCTGATGAAGCCCACGTATTTGAAGCCGATCGCACCCGCCAGGCCGCCCACGAAAAAACACGCGATGAGTTGTGCGTGCACACGCAGCCGCTCGCGGTTGGCGCGCACCGGCTGCGGGTCGGCGTGTCGGTTCACGTAGAGCAGCTTGCCCAGCTCGATGCCCAGGTCGGTCACCAGACCGGTGACGTGGGTCGTGCGGATGACGGCATGCGAAATCTTGGTGATGACGGCATTCTGCAGGCCCATGATGAAGCACAGCAACACCACGGTGACCGGCAGGATCACCGTGTGCAGCAGGCTCATGGTGGCGCCGAAGAGGCCGAACACCAGCAGCAGGAGCGCCTCCAGGATCAGCGGCAGGCCGTAGGCGCTGCGCAGCTCCAGACGCATGCCCCAGTTCACCAGCCAGGCCGTGGTCATGGCGCCGAGCAGAAAGGCCAGCAGGGCGACGAAGCCAGCCGCGGCCATGGTCAGCTGGCCGAGCACCAGGTTGTCGGCCACCGAGGACAGCATGCCCGTCATGTGCGAGGTGTACTGCCCCACCGCAAGAAAGCCGCCCGCATTGGTGGCGCCCGCGACAAAGGCCAGCACAGAGCCGAGCTTCAGGTTGGCCTGCGGTGTGCGCTGCAGGCTGGTGAAACCGCGGATCGGCTCGAACATGGCGGGTGTCAGCGCACCCGCATGCCCGGCACGGCGCCTGGCCAGGGATTCAGGATGTGGATGCCCGGAGCGGCCTTATCGTCGGCGTGGCTGGCGGCCAGCACCATGCCTTCGCTGACGCCGAACTTCATCTTGCGTGGTGCGAGGTTGGCCACCACCACGGTGAGTTTGCCCACCAGGTCTTGTGGCTGGTAGGCGCTGGCGATGCCGCTGAACACGTTGCGGCTGCGGCCTTCACCCACGTCGAGCGTCAGGCGCAGCAGCTTGGTCGAGCCTTCGACCGCTTCGCAGTTGACGATCTGCGCGATGCGCAGGTCGATCTTGGCGAAATCGTCGATGGAAATGGTGTCGGCGATGGGCTCGCCTCCCGGAACCACTTTCTCGGCTTCAGGTGCGGCCGGGGGTTCAAACAGCGCGTCGAGCTGCTTCACGTCCACGCGCTGCATCAGGTGCTGGTAGGCACTGATGGTGTGGCCGGCACCCAGCAGGTGCTGGGCGTCGGCAAACTGCAGGGGCGGAATCTGCAGGAAGGCCTCCACGTTTTCGGCCAGGGCGGGCAGCACCGGCTTGAGGTAGAGCGTGAGCAGGCGGAAGGCTTCAATGCAGGTGGTGCACACGTCCTGCAGGCGGCCTTCCATGCCGTCCTGCTTGGCCAGTTCCCAGGGCTTGTTCTGGTCCACGTAGGCGTTCACCCGGTCGGCCAGCTGCATGATCTCGCGCAGGGCCTTGCCGTATTCACGCTCGGCGTACAGCTCGGTGATGGACGGGGCCGCCACTTCCAGGTGGTCAAGCAGCGCGTCGCCGTCGGCGGACACCTCGCCCAGCCGGCCGTCAAAACGCTTGGCGATGAAGCCGGCTGCGCGGGATGCGATGTTGATGAACTTGCCGATCAGGTCGCTGTTGACACGCAGCATGAAGTCGTCGGGGTTGAAGTCGACGTCTTCGTTCCGGCCGCTGAGCTTGGCCGCCAGGTAGTAGCGCAACCACTCGGGGTTCATGCCGAGTTCGAGGTACTTCAGCGGGTTCAGGCCGGTGCCCCGGCTCTTGCTCATCTTCTCGCCGTTGTTGATGGTGAGGAAGCCGTGCACGAACACCGCGTTGGGCACCTTGCGGCCGCTGAACTTGAGCATCGCCGGCCAGAACAGGGTGTGGAACGTGATGATGTCCTTGCCGATGAAGTGGAACTGCTCGGTGCTGGGGTCGGCCATGAAAGCGTCGTAGTCACGCCCGGTTTTCGCAAAGTAGTTCTTCAGCGAGGCCAGGTAGCCGATCGGCGCGTCCAGCCACACATAGAAGTACTTGCCCGGAGCGTCCGGGATTTCGATGCCGAAATAGGGTGCGTCGCGGCTGATGTCCCAGTCACCCATCTTGGGCTTGCCGTCCGGGCCGGGCTCGATCCACTCGCTGATCTTGTTGAGCACCTCGGGCTGCACCGCGCCGCTCTGCGTCCACTGGTCCAGAAAGGCGAGGCAGCGCGGGTCGGACAGCTTGAAGAAGAAGTGGTCCGAGGTCCGGAGCACCGGCACCGCGCCCGAGAGCGCCGAGTAAGGGTTCTTCAGCTCGGTGGGCGCGTACACCGCGCCGCAACTCTCGCAGTTGTCGCCGTACTGGTCTTTCGCGCCGCACCTGGGACACTCGCCCTTGATGAAGCGGTCGGGCAGGAACATGTTCTTCTCGGGATCGAAGAACTGTTCGATGGTGCGGGTCTCGATCAGGTCGTTCGCCTTGAGGGCGCGGTAGATGTCCTGCGCGAGCTGGTGGTTTTCCGGGCCGTCGGTGCTGTGCCAGTTGTCGAAACCGATGTGGAAGCCGTCCAGGTAGGGCTTGCGGCCCGAGGCGATGTCGGCCACGAACTGCTGCGGCGTCTTGCCGGCCTTTTCAGCCGCGATCATGATCGGCGCGCCATGCGCGTCGTCGGCGCAGACGAAATGCACCTCGTGTCCCTGCATGCGCTGGAAGCGCACCCAGATGTCGGCCTGGATGTACTCCATGATGTGGCCGATGTGGAAATGGCCGTTGGCGTAGGGCAGGGCGGTGGTGACGAACAGGCGTCGCTGGCTCATGGGATGTGCTTTCTGTCGGGTAGCCTGCGATTTTAGGCCGCTCGCGCGCCACCCGGCCGTTCGGTGGCCGCATCGCTGGCGAAGCCCGCCGAGTGCCCCGTCTGGGGGGAAGTCCTCATGGTGTTTGTGTGTATGGGAGGCCCAAGGGCGGGCGGGTAGACTTCGCGCCACGGATTCCCGCCACCCAACCGCTTCCCACAGGAGACTTCCCCCCATGGCCGTTGACCAACAAGCGCTGCTGAACGCCCTTCAGGCCGTGACCGACCCGAACACGGGCAAGGACTTCGTGTCCACCAAGGCGCTGAAAAACCTGAACGAGCAGCACGGTGACGTGTCGTTTGACGTCGAGCTGGGCTATCCGGCCAAGAGCCAGATTCCGGCTCTGCGCCGTGAGCTGATCGCGGCGGCGAAGTCGGTCGCGGGCGTGGACAACGTGTCGGTCAACCTCACGACCAGAATCACCGCCCACGCGGTGCAGCGTGGCGTGCAGCTCATGCCCAACGTGAAGAACATCATCGCCGTGGCCTCGGGCAAGGGCGGCGTGGGCAAGAGCACCACCGCGGTCAACCTGGCGCTGGCGCTGGCGGCCGAAGGCGCCAAGGTCGGCATCCTCGACGCCGACATCTACGGCCCGAGCCAGCCCATGATGATGGGCGTGGAAGGCCGGCCCGAGAGCGCCGACGGCCAGACGATGGAGCCGCTGGAGAACTACGGCGTGCAGGTGATCTCGATCGGCTTCCTGGTCGACCGCGACGAGGCCATGATCTGGCGCGGTCCCATGGCCACGCAGGCGCTGGAGCAGCTGCTGCGCCAGACCAACTGGAAAGACCTGGACTACCTGATCGTGGACATGCCACCCGGCACGGGCGACATCCAGCTCACCCTGAGCCAGCGCGTGCCGCTGACCGGCGCGGTGATCGTCACCACCCCGCAGGACATTGCGCTGCTGGACGCGCGCAAGGGCATCAAGATGTTCGAGAAGGTGGGTGTGCCCATCCTTGGCATTGTGGAAAACATGGCGGTGTACTGCTGCCCCAACTGCGGCCATGTGGAACACATCTTCGGTGCCGACGGCGGCAAGAACATGGCCGCCGAATACGGCATGGATTACCTGGGTGCCCTGCCACTGAACATGCAGATCCGCGTGCAGGCCGACAGCGGCATGCCGACCGTGGTGGCCGACCCCGACGGCGAGATCGCCATGATCTACAAGACCGTGGCGCGCCAGGTGGCGATCAAGATTGCGGCACGGGCCAAGGACTTCTCGTCGAAGTTCCCGAGCATCAAGATCTCGAAAGAGACCTGAGCCACCCGGGGCATCCCCCGGGCCATCTCCGGACGCGCAGGCCCGCCAGGGTGCCAGCTGGCCTGCCGTACCGGGTGGCTTGGGCGACGTCGGGGGGATGGCCGCTGGTGGCTGTCGGATTCAGTTCACCTGCACCCGTTTCCTGAGTCTCGCGCACATGTGCGTGGAAGCGGATCCTTTTCGCTGCCACTTTTCGCTCCAGCCAGCCGTCCCGTCCCTCCGGAATCGGCTTCTGCCGACCGGTTCGCCTGTGGCGGATCTCGACCGTGAGCTTTCGCACGCTGCCATGGGGTTGGCTCAAGAATGGGCCATAACGAACCGATAGGTATGCAAATCCCACGAAACCGATCGCTGCGCCCGCGCTGATCGCTCGGAGTCCTTTGCATGAACACACGCCCCTTGCCGATGCAGCCCTGCCCCGGTTCCAACGCTGCCCATCGGCGGTGGAACACCTGGTTTCCCCCCGCGGGTACCCAGCGACCACTGGCGGGGCTGGCGGCGCTGGCCATGGCGGCCAGTGCCTGTGCCGCCCTGCCACCGGACCCGACCGCTCTGTCGCTTGAAGAGTTGATGGGCATCGAGATCAGTTCTGCTGCGAAGAAGCCACAGCGCCTGCTGGACGCCGCCACAGCGATCCATGTGCTCGGGCGCGAGGACATCCGCCGCTCGGGGGCCACCAACCTGCCCGAACTGCTGCGCATGGTGCCAGGCGTGCAGGTGGCGCGCATCGATGCCAGCCGCTATGCGGTGAGCATCCGGGGATTCGGCAACCGCTATTCCGGCAAGCTGCTGGTGCTGCAGGACGGTCGCACCTTGTACTCCCCCTTGTTCAGCGGCACCTACTGGGAAGCTCAGGACGTGCTGCTGGAAGATGTGGAGCGCATCGAGGTCATTCGCGGGCCAGGTGGCACCCTGTGGGGCGCCAATGCGGTCAACGGCGTCATCAACATCATCACCCGCCAGGCCCGTGAGTCCCAGGGCACCCATGTGGAGGCCAAGGCGGGCAGCCTTGAGAACGGGTTTGCCCTGCGCCACGGCACCACGCTGGGTGATGGCGGGCATGTGCGTGCCTATGCCAAGCTCGATCGGCACGGCCCCTTGGAAACACCCACAGGCGATGACGCGCACGATGCGTGGCACCAGGCCCGTGCAGGTTTCCGCGCCGACCTGCGTCCCGACGCGCAGGACACGATGACCGTTCAGGGCGACGTCTACGAGACCAAGGCCGAGCAGAGTGTGCTGGCCACCTCGCTGGTGCCGCCGACCACCGCCTACGTGCCCGATACCGCCCGTTCCCAGGGTGGCAACCTGCTGTTGCGCTGGCAACGCGTGCTCAGCCAGGACGAGAACTGGCACATTCAAGCTTACGTTGACCATACGCGGGTGCGCGATGTGCTGCACGAGCAGCGCGTCAGCACGCTGGACCTGGAGTGGCAGCACCGTTTCCGCCTGAGCCCGCAGCAGGAGATCACCTGGGGGCTCGGGCTGCGCCGGGTGAAAGACGCGTTGGACGGTAGTTTCACCGTCTCGCTGGACCCAGACCAGCGCAGCACGCTGCTTTACAGCGGCTTCCTGCAGGACGAGATCAGCCTGAGGGACGATCTGAGCCTGACCGTGGGCAGCAAGCTCGAGCACAACGATTTCACGGGCTTCGAGGTTCAGCCCAGTGCCCGCCTGCTGTGGCGCGCCTCGCCCACCGACAGCGTCTGGGCATCCGTGTCGCGCGCGGTACAGACACCCTCTCGGGCCACTCACAACGTGCAGATGAACCTGGCCGTGCTGCCTGGCCTGCCCGGTGTGCCCGGACCGGTGGTGATCGGTGTGCGCGGCAACCACGACCTGAAGTCCGAGGAGCTGGTTTCCCGCGAGATCGGTTACCGCAGCCAGCTCAGTGCCGATCTGAACGTGGACGTTGCGGCCTTCTACAACACCTACGACAACCTGGTATCTCTCGAAAACAACCCGCCAGAATTTTCCCCCGTGCCCTTGTTCGCCAAGCGCTTTGACAACCTCATGAGCGGCAAGACCTACGGGGTGGAGCTGAGCGGCAACTGGCAGGTGAACCCGGCGTGGCGCCTCAGAGGCAGCTACAGCTGGTTGCAGATGCGGCTCTCTCCCAAGGTGGGGGGCAGTGGGCAACTGGCTTTCGGCAACGAAGACGGCTCGGCGCAGCAGGTGCTGCACGTTCACTCACAGCACAACCTGGGGCACAACGTGGAGCTGGACGCGAACCTGTATGCGATGGGGAAGCTGGTTGCGTTGGGGCCGCAAGCTCAAACGTCGGTTGACTCCTACACCCGCCTCGACCTGCGCCTGGGCTGGGAGCCCAGGCCCGGCCTGGAACTGAGCGTGACCGGTCGCAACCTGCTTGAAAAGCGCCATGCGGAGTTCGTGGGTGACGACGTGACCGCCAGTGTCATCCCGCGCAGTGTGCTTGCACAAATCCGCTGGACGTACTGAGCATGTGCGGCTTTCCATTCTGGCGCCGACTGGCAGGAGGGCTGCTGGCCTTCGCCTGCCTGGCCGGCGTCGGTGGAAGGGCAGTGGCCCAGCCGGTCAGCGAACAGGCCATCAAGGCTGGCTTCGTCTTCAATTTCCTGAAGTTCACGCAGTGGCCCAACGCACGCGAGGCGGATGGTCGCCCGCTGGAGATCTGCACGCCGGGTGCACCAGCGCTCGACGGACAGCTGGCCTTGCTACATGGGCGCACCATCGGCGGCCGGGTGATTGAGCTGCGTTCGCACGTCGCACCCGGTGACTGGCGGGCCTGCGAGATCCTGTATTTCGCCGAGAACGACAGCAGTCGGGTCGAGGCCGCCCTGCGCGCCCTGGGCACCGCGCCCGTGCTCACGGTGGGTGACCAGGCTGGGTTTGTCCAGGCTGGCGGCATGATCGGGCTGCGCATCGAAAGCAACCGGGTGCGATTCGACGTGAACCTCGCGGCGGCCCAGCGCGCTGGCCTGACGCTCAACAGCCAGATGCTCCAGCTGGCCGGGCAGGTGCTGCGATGAAGATCCGGGACCTGCCCATTGCCCGCAAGCTGGGTTTGCTGCTCGCCTTCAATACCGCGCTGGCCGTGCTGGCGATTGCCTTGGTCTTCACCATCGGCACCGGCATCAGCCGCTACCAGGATGCGCAGGATCAGTTGCTCGCCATGGCTGAGGTGATGGGCGAGAACAGCCGCGCCGCGCTGGCCTTCAGCGATCGGCAGGGCGCTGCGGTGGTGCTTCAGTCACTGCGCGCCAAGCAGGAGATCAGTGCCGCGACCGTGAGCGGCGCCAGCGGGATCGCGTTTGCGCAGGTCGACTTCTCGGCCCGGCATGCGCACGTCGACGGCGCGCTCGAGTCGGTGGTGAACGCGTTGTTTCCCGCGACCCTTTCGGTGTCGCACGAGATTGTCGACGGGGGTTCCGTGATCGGGCGCATCGACCTGACCGCGCACCTCTACCACGCCTGGGTCGATCTGCTCCGGAGCCTGGTTTTCATGGCGGTGATCGGGGTCGGGCTGTCTGCCCTCGCCGCGTATTTCGGCCTGCGCCTGCGCAGCTTTGTGATCGATCCCCTCCTGAGCCTGGCCAGCGTGTCGCACCGGGTGTCGGAGTCACAGGACTATTCGCTGCGCGCCACCAAGCTCGGCAAGGATGAGGTGGGTGCCCTGGTGGACGATTTCAACCATATGCTGTCCGAGATACAGGCACGTGACGAGGCCCTGCGTGAAGAGCGCGCATCGCTGGAGCAGCGGGTGGAGCAGCGCACGGCCGACCTGAAGCTCGCCATGGAAGAGGCCACGCGGGCCAACCGGGTGAAGTCCGAATTCCTCTCCACCGTGAGCCATGAACTGCGTACCCCCCTGACCGCCATCGCCGGGTCCATCGGACTGCTGGCTGGCGGTGCGCTCGGTGCCCTGCCGGAACAGGTGCTGCGCCTGCTGCAGATCGCGCAGAAGAACGGTCAGCGGCTGGCGTTCCTGATCAACGACCTGCTGGACGTTGAAAAGCTCATGGCGGGCAAGCTGCACTTCGACATGCAGCCACAGGCGCTGATGCCCTTGTTGGACCAGGCGCTGACCGACAACCAGGCCTACGCGGAGCAGTTCGGCGTGCGCCTGGTGCAAACCCATCGCCTCGAAGGGGTGCAGATCGAGGTGGACGCCCAGCGCCTGCAGCAGGTGCTGGCCAACCTGCTGTCCAATGCCGCGAAGTTCTCGCCCGAAGGCGGACAGGTGGAGCTGGGTGTGCAACGGTTGGGCAACCTGGTGCGAGTGGAAGTGACCGACCATGGGCCGGGCATCGCGGACGCGTTCCGCGCGCGGATCTTCGAGAAGTTTTCGCAGGCCGACGCCACCGACACCCGCCAGAAGGGTGGCACCGGCCTGGGCCTGGCGATCACGCGTGAACTGGTGGAACGCATGGGGGGCTGCATTGGCTTCGAGTCGGAGGAGGGGCGGGGTGCCTGCTTCTATTTCGAACTGCCGGTCTGGCGCGACACGTTATACGACTCGGTGCCATCGCCGTTGGTACCGCTGTCCGCCGATGCGCCGCGCGTCCTGCTGGTGGAAGACGATCCCGATGCCGCCCGCATGCTCAGCCGCATGCTGGGTCGTGTCGGCTATCGGGTGGATCATGCGGTCGATGGGGCGCAAGCGCTGGTGTCGGCACGCCGATCCGATTGCGCAGCGGTGGTCATGGAGCTGAAGCCGTCTGACGGGGCGCGTGACATGACAGGCGCGGAATTGATTCGCCAGCTTCGGCGTCAGCCGGAAACAGCCCGATTGCCCCTGGTGGTGCTCTCGAGCCGGATCGAGCAAGGGCGCGAGGCTTTGGGGGGCGATATCGCCGGGATCGAGTGGCTGAGCAAGCCGTTCGATCAGGTTCGGCTGGCCTCCATGCTCGACAGCGTGATGGCATCCCATCACCCGCGCCATCTCCGGGTGCTGCATGTGGAAGACGACGCCCAGCAGCACCAGATGGTGCTCAACATGGCGGACGGCCGCTTCGACTTCGAGCTGGCGACCACCCTGCGCGAGGCACGCGCCCGTGTAGCGCTGGAGCGCTTCGATGTGGTGGTGCTCGATCTGACCCTGCCCGACGCTTCTGGCTGGGATCTGCTGCCCGACATCCGTGCACAGCAGCCCGATGCGCGCGTGGTGGTGCTGACCGGTGGCGACCTGACGGTGGACGACACACGGCGGGTGGATGCGGTGCTGCAAAAAACCCGGGTTTCGCCGCGCGAGCTTGTGGAGGCGATCAGCGCGCGCCTGCCCAGGGCTTCACGTCAAGGAGACGCTTCATGAGTGCATTGCAACGGATCCTGTACGTCGAAGACGAGCCCGACATCCAGGCGGTGGCTACCCTGGCGTTGGAGATGGTGGGCGGCTTTACGGTGAAGGTGTGCTCGTCCGGCGAGGAAGCCCTGAGCGAGGTGGTACCGTTCGCACCCCAGATGATCCTGCTCGACGTGATGATGCCAGCACTGGATGGTCCGGGCACGCTCAGGGCCCTGCGCGGTCTGCCAGGGCTGGGGGATGTGCCGGTGGCCTTCATGACCGCCAAGGTGCAGCCGCAGGAAGTGGCGCACTACAAGTCGCTCGGAGCGCTGGACGTGATCGCCAAGCCCTTCGATCCGATGACGCTGGCCAGTCAAGTGCGGCGCATCTGGGAAACGCACCATGCCTGAGTCACTGGACGCGCGCACCCTGTCAGGCGCCGCACATGCCCTGGCTGTGCTGCGGCGTCGTTTCGTCACGCAGCTGCCGGCGCGGCTGGATGCCATGAGCAGCTATGTGGCACGGCTGTCTGGCCAGACCTGGACGCCCGGCGAGGCCGAGGCGCTGCACCGGCTGGTGCACAGCCTGAGCGGAACGTCAGGAACCTTCGGGCTCTCGGCACTGTCGGCGGCCGCGCGTGGACTGGAGATCGAACTGGCCGACGGCATGCGCCAGCGTCTGGTACCTGACGGCGCTGGCTGGATGCAGTGGATGACCGCCATCGAAACGCTGCATGTCGGGGTTCAGAAGCTCGGCGCGCTGGCTGTTGAAGCCCTGCGCTCGGAAGCTCCTGTCGGTGGCTGCGCCGCCGTCGAGGCATCGCCGGCAAACCTGGGCCGTTCGCCGCTGATCTGCGTGGTGGCCGACGATGTCGAGGCTGCACAGGCACTGGCTGGTCCGCTGGAGGCAGCAGGCTACCGCGTCCAGCCGGTGGGTAGCCTGGAGACCTTTCTGACTGCATGCCAAGCAGACGACGCCGAACTGCCCGACGCAGTGGTGCTCGACACCGACCTGCCCGAAGAGGACGAGGCGCGCGCTGCGCTCGTGGGCCGGCTGGGCGGTCTGCAGGGTGGTATCCCGGTGGTGGTGGCGCTGGACAGCGACGACCTCTTCCTGCGCCTGGCCATGGCACGCGCAGGTGTCAGCCGCACCGTGGCCAAGCCGGTGGACAGCAGCCGCCTGACGGAACTGCTTGACACGCTCACCGGTCGCCAGCCGCATGAGCCCTACCGCGTGCTGCTGGTGGACGACGACCCGCTGCTGCTGGAGGCGCAGGCGAGCATGCTGCGTGCGGTTGGCATGGAGGTGCGTTGCCTGTCGCAGCCGCTGTCGACACTGGAGGCCCTCAATGCTTTCGAGCCCGATGTGCTGCTGCTCGACGTGTACATGCCCGAGGCCACCGGGCCCGAACTGGCGGCCGCCTTGCGCGAGCGTGATGCCCACCTGCACCTGCCGATCCTGTTTCTCTCGGCCGAGACCGACATGACCCAGCAGTTGCTGGCGCTCAACCTGGGGGGTGATGACTTTCTGGTCAAGCCGGTGCGGGCCGACCACCTGGTGGCGGCGGTCACGGCCCGGGCGCGTCGTGCGCGCCAGAGCGGCGCTTTGCGCCAGCGCCTCCAGACTACGCTCTACGAGCGCGAGCGCGAACACCTGGCCCTGGGCCAGCACGCGAACGTCACTGTTTCGGATGCGGCTGGGCGCATCACCTACGCCAACGACCGCTTCTGCGCCATCAGCGGATATTCGCGGGACGAACTGATCGGCCAACGGCACAACCTGGTCCGCTCAGACCTGCACCTACCGGCGTTCTACGCTGGTCTCTGGAACTGCATCTCGAACGGCCAGGTGTGGCACGGTGAAATCTGCAGCCGGCGCAAGGACGGCAGTCTGTACTGGGTGGAGGCCACCATCACACCGTTCCTCGATCGCAAGGGACAGGTCTACCAGTACGTGTCCATCCAGACCGACATCAGCCATATCAAACAGGCGGAGGAGGCCTTGTACCTGCAGCGCGACATGCAGCGCGTGATCAGCGTGTCAGCGGCCCGGCTGATGGCTGCACAGGCGAGTGAAGTCCCGGCCGGCATTGAAGCGGCCTTGCGCGACAGCGGTGTGCGTCTGGGTGCAGATCGGGCCTACCTGTTCGTGTTCTCCAGGGACGGACAGCGCATGAGGCGGGCCCAGGCATGGAGCGCCCCGGGCATCCCACCCCTGTCGGGTGACCTGGTGAACACGCCGCTGGAATTGACCCCCTGGCTGCGCGAGCAGTTCCTCACACAGGGGCTCCTGCGGGTGCCCGATGTCGCGGGTTTGCCCCCCGAGGCCACAGCGGATCGCTTGTGGCTGGAGCGGCACCAGACCCGGGCCCTGCTGGGCTTCCCGCTGCAGAAGGACGGCAAGCTGTTCGGCTTCATCGGCTTCAGCGTCGTGGGGAGCGCCCGCGACTGGACGAACGACGAGGTGGAGCTGCTGAAGGTGCTGTGCGACGTGATCGCCAGCGCCCTGGCGCGCCAGCGGGCCGAATCCGCCTTGCGCAAGAGCGAAGCGCGGCTGAACTTCCTGGTGTCTTCGAGTCCGGTCACCATCTACACCCGGTCTGTGCAAAGTCCTCATGCGCTGGTTTACGTCAGCTCGAACCTGCAGCAGTTCCTGGGCTGGAGCCACGAGCACTGCACGACAGACGCCGGGTTCTGGTCCTCTCATGTTCACCCTGAGGATCGCGAGCGGGTGATGTCTGAGCTGCCGAACGTGCTGGCATGTGATGCCCATCTCGCGGAGTACCGCCTGCGCGCCCGCGACGGCGGCTACCGCTGGGTGCATGACCAACGCCGTCTGGTACGCGACGCGGCGGGTGCGCCGCTGGAAATCATCGGCTACTGGATGGACATCACCGAGCGCAGGCGTATCGAAGACGAGCTGTTCCGCTTCAACCAGGAACTGGAGCAGCGCGTGGCCGAGCAGACCCGTTCGGTGATCGAGAGCGAGCGGCTGGCGCGCGCCACGCTGGACGCGCTCAGTGCACGGGTGCTCATCCTCGATGAGCACGGCACCGTGCTGGCGGCGAACCGTGCCTGGAAGTCATCCGGTGGTCCGGAGCTGGTGGCCGAGGGTGACGACTACCTGGCCTTCTGCGAGCTCGAGCAATGCCAGAAGGACCGCAACCTGGCTCAGCTGGCGGCCGGCATCCGCGCCCTGATGAACGGCGAAGCCAAGAACTTCCTCTATGAATACAGCTGCCACCTCGGTCCCGAGCCCAGCTGGCACCTGTGCCGCGTCGAGCGCTTTCCGGGCGGGGGCGAGCTGCGTGTCGTGGTCTCTCATGAAAACATCACCGAGATGAAACGCCTGGAGCGTCAGCAGCTGCGCTCGCAGCGGCTGGAGAGTCTGGGCACCCTCGCTGGCGGGGTGGCGCACGATCTCAACAACGCACTGGCACCGGTGCTGATGGGCATGGGCTTGCTCAAGGAGCAGTACCCGCAGGAGTCGAAGCTGTTCGAGATGATCCAGGCCAGCGCGCAACGCGGAGCCGATATGGTGCGCCATCTGTTGACCTTCGCCAAAGGTGCCGAGGGAGAGCGCGTTCCGGTGCAGCCCGAGCGGCTGGTGCGCGAGCTCGAGAACCTGATGAAGGGCAGTTTTCCCAAGAACATCCAACTGGTGGTGGACTGTGTCGACACGGTGCCGATGGTGGTGGGCGACCCGACCCAGCTGCACCAGATCCTGCTGAACCTGTGCGTGAATGCCCGAGATGCCATGCCCGAGGGCGGCACCATCACGCTCCGGGCCCTGCCTGTGGAGATCGACGCGGCCTACGCGCGCTCCATGGCCGAAGCCAGGCCTGGCCACTACGTAGCGCTGCGCGTGAGCGATACCGGCGCCGGGATCGCCCCCGAGATACTGGACCGCATCTTCGACCCATTTTTCACCACCAAGCGGCCAGACAAGGGAACAGGGCTTGGTCTGTCCACCGTGCTGGGCATCGTCAAGAGCCACGGCGGATTCGTGCAGGTGTATTCACAGCCAGGGCAGGGCGCGACGTTTGCGGTTTACCTGCCGGTGGCCGCTGGCGCGCCAGGTGCGCCGCAGACGGCAGCGGCGGTTGCCGAATTCCGCGGTGCGGGCGAGACCATCCTGTTCGTCGACGACGAGACTGCCGTGCGCGAGGTGGGGCGCGCGGTGCTGGAGCGGCTGAATTTCACGCCCATCGTGGCCACCGACGGGGCTGACGGCCTGCTGCTCGCCGCCGAGCATCGGACCCGCCTGCGCGCCATCGTCACCGACCTGCACATGCCGCACATGGACGGCCTGGCGTTCGTGCGGGCGCTGCGCCGCAAGCTGCCCGACATCCCGGTGGTGGTGGCCAGCGGCCGGGTCGACGACGCAGTGGCCGATGAATTTCGACAGCTGGGCGTGTCCGTGCGGCTGGACAAGCCCTTCACCGAAGCGCAGCTGGCACAGGCACTGAAACGCTTGCTGTCGCCTTGAATGGCTGGGGCGTCAGCGTCCGAACAGGCGCTGTGTCTCCAGTTCGCGCAGCTTGAAGCGCTGGATCTTGCCGGTGGCGGTCTTGGGCAGTTCGGGCAGGAACTCGATGAAGCGCGGGTACTTGTAGGGCGCGAGTTTTTCCTTCACGAATGCCTGCAGCTCGGCTTCGGTCGCCTGGGCGCCGGCCTTGAGCACCACATAGGCCTTGGTCTTGGTCAGGCCGTCGTCGTCGGTCTTGCCGATCACGGCGGCTTCGAGCACGGCCGGGTGCTGCACCAGCGTGGCTTCCACCTCAAACGGGCTCACGTAGATGCCACTGACTTTCAGCATGTCGTCGTTGCGGCCGGCGTAGGTGTAGTAGCCATCGGGATCGCGGGTGTATTTGTCGCCGCTCTTGGTCCAGCTGCCCTGGAAGGTGTCGCGCGACTTGGCGCGGTTGTTCCAGTACATGAGCGCAGCGCTCGGGCCCTGGATGTAGAGGTCACCGATCTGGTTGTGACCGGTGACCACGCTGCCGTCTTCGTTGCGCAGCTGCACCTCGTAGCCCGGGACGGGCTTGCCGGTGGTGCCGTAGCGCACGTCGCCCGGGCGGTTGGAGAGAAAGATGTGCAGCATCTCGGTGCTGCCAATGCCGTCGATGATTTCGCAGCCGAAGTGCGCGGTCCAGCGCTCTCCGATGTCGCGCGGTAGCGCTTCGCCAGCGGACGAACACAGGCGCAGCGCCACCGCGCTTCTGGCCGGCAGGTCGGGCGCGGCGAGCATGCCGCCGTAGCCGGTGGGTGCGCCGTAGAACACCGTGGGCCGGTGGTCCACCAGCCGTTTGAACGTGGCTTGCGGCGTCGGCCGCTCGGCCATCAGCACCACGCTGGCGCCCACGCTCAAGGGAAACGACAGGCCGTTGCCCAGGCCGTAGGCGAAGAACAGTTTGGCCGCGGAGAACACGGTGTCGTTCTCCTTCAGACCCAGCACCGCCTTGCCGTAGAGCTCGGCCGTCCAGTAGAGGCTGGCCTGCGTGTGAACCGTGCCTTTGGGGCTGCCAGTGGAGCCGGAGGAATACAGCCAGAAGGCGGGTTCGTCGCCGTGGGTGTCGGCAGCGTGGCCGGCAGCTTGGCCTGCGACGAGCGATGCCAGATCGTGCGCACCTGCGGGCAGCGGGTCTTGTGCGCGCGAGACGATCAGGTGCTTCACCTCGTTGCCGCCCGCGTCCAGCGCGGTCTGCAGTGTGGGCAGCAGCGCCGCCGAAACGAAGGCCGCCTGGGCGCGGCTGTCGGCCAGCATGTAGGCGTAGTCCTTGGCGGTCAGCAAGGTGTTCACGCACACCGGCACCACGCCCGCGTGCAGCGCGCCGAGGAAGGCGACCACCCAGTCGCTGCAGTCGTGCATGAGCAGCAGCACGCGCTCTTCGCGTTTCAGGCCCAGCGCCTGCAGCGCCGCCGAGAAGCGCTGCACCTGGTCGGCCAGCTGGCCGTAGGTGAGCGAGCCGGCGTCGTCGATCAGCGCGGTCTTGCCGGCACGGCCCATGTTGAGCGCGATCAGGTGGCGGGCGAAATTGAAGCGCTCGGGCGGGGTGGCGGTTTCGTGGGGCATGTCTGTCTCCTGTTTGTACTGCTGCAAAAGCACCGTTCGGACTGAGCCTGTCGAAGCCCTCGCGAGCCCTTCGACAAGCTCAGGGCGAACGGGCGCTCAGGGTTTGAATGGTGTGCCGGAAGTCGCCAGCACGTCCAGTGCCGCCGTGCTGCCCTGCACCGCGCTGCGGCGGTGGTAGAAGCCCAGCGCGCGCAGGCCGCCGAGCTCTTCGCCGCCCCCGGCGCGGCCCGGGCCGCCGTGCAGGCTCATCGGCATCACGTTGCCGTGGCCGCTCTGCACGGCGGCCACGTCGGGTGAAATGGCGTGCACGCGGCCGTGGCTGGAGCCCAGCTCGGCGGCGGCGTGGGCGATGAAAGCCGGGTCGCTGCTGTAGACCGAAGCCACCAGCGAGCCTTCGCCGCGGCGGATCAGCTCCAGCGCCTGCTCCAGGCTGTCGTAGGCCATGAGGGTGGCCACCGGGCCGAACACCTCGACCTCGTGCAACACCTTGGCCTGCGCCGGCTGACGGTGGCCCAGCAGCACCGGCGCCACGCAGGCGGCCACCGCCGGGTCGGCGTCCACCAGCGCGGCGGCGCTGCCATCGAACAGCACCTCGGCCTCGGTCTTCAGGTGGGCGATGCCGGCGGTCACGCTGTCGAATTGTTCTCGGCTCACCACCGCGCCCATGCGGGTGGTCTCGTTGCGCGGGTTGCCCACGGTGGTCTTGCCCAGCTTGGCGGCGATGGCCTGGGCGGTGGCGTCGAACAGCGCGCGCGGCACGAAGATGCGGCGGATCGCGGTGCACTTCTGACCGCTCTTGACCGTCATCTCCCGCACCACCTCGCTCACCAGCAGCTTGAAGGCTTCGTCGCCCGCGGCCGCAGCCGGGTCGAGCAGGGCGCTGTTCAGGCTGTCGGCTTCGATGTTGCAGCGCACCGAGCGCTGCGCCACCGCCGGGTGGCTGCGGATGATGCGCGCGGTCTCGGCCGATCCGGTGAAGCTCACCACGTCAAACGGGCCGAGCTGGTCCATCAGCCCGGCGGAAGAGCCGCACACCACCGAGAGCGCGCCCGCGGGCAGGATGCCGGCGTCCACCACGTCTTTCACCATGCGCTGGGTCAGCCAGGCGGTGGCGGTGGCAGGCTTGATGATCACCGGCACGCCCGAGAGCAGGGCCGGCGCGGCCTTTTCCCACAGACCCCAGCTCGGGAAGTTGAAGGCGTTGATGAACAGCGCCACGCCGCGCGTGGGGCTCAGGATGTGCTGCGTCTGGAACACCGGGTCCTTGGCCATGCGGATGCGCTCGCCGTCGAGCAGCAGCCTGGCGTCGCCCAGGGCCTCGCCCTGCTTGGCGTAGTAGCCCAGGGTGAAGATGCCGCCGTCGATGTCCACCGCCGAGTCCTTGGTGGTGGTGCCGCAGTTGGCGGTGGCGATCTCGTAATACGCGTCGCGGTTCGCCTGCAACACCTTCACGATCTCACCCAGCAGCGCGGCGCGCTGCCGGTAAGTGAGTGCTCGCAGGGCGGCGCCGCCCTGTTCGCGCGCGGAAGCAAAACCTTCGGCCAGGTCCAGCCCGGCGCTGCTCACGCGCACCAGGGGCGTGCCCAGCACCGGGTCGAGCAGGGTGGTGCCGTTGCCGGTGCCGTCTTGCCAGCGGCCGGCGAGGAAGTTGGGGAGCAGGGGCGTGGAGTTCATGTCGGGTCGGGATGGGGGTTGATCAACAGGGCTGGTCGCCGGGCGGGATTGACGCTATAAATGCACTATCTTGCGTCTTGCGGTGTATGCATTAAAGTGCATGTTTCTTGGGAAAGCAAGCCCCCTCAGGGATAACCCTCAAATCACCGATGCCCATGAAAGAACCGGCCACCCTGGACCTGGCGCCCGAAGCCGCCTCCCAACCTGCCGAGACCGACGAGCCGTCGCGCCACCCGTTTCTGGTGTCGCTGGGCGAGCGGGTGCGCACGCTGCGCTCGCGCCGCGGCATGACGCGCAAGGCCGTGGCCCTCTCCGCCGACGTGTCCGAGCGCCACCTCGCCAACCTTGAATACGGCACCGGCAACGCCTCCATCCTGGTGCTGCTGCAGGTGGCGCAGGCGCTGCAGTGTTCGCTGACCGAACTGCTGGGCGACGTGACCACCTCGTCGCCCGAATGGCTGCTGATCCGCGAACTGCTGGAGAAGCGCAACGAGGCCGATCTGCGGCGCGTGCGCATGGCCATCGGTGGCCTGCTGGACGGCCATGCGGCGCCGGTGGACGATGCCGGGCGCCAGGCCCGCATCGCCTTGATCGGCCTGCGCGGCGCGGGCAAATCCACGCTCGGGCAACGCCTCGCCGACGACCTCGGTTACGCCTTTGTGGAACTGAGTCGCGAGATCGAAAAATTCGCCGGCTGCAGCATCAACGAAATCCATGCCCTGTACGGAACACCGGCCTACCGCCGTTACGAGCGCCGCGCGCTGGAAGAGACGATCCAGATCTACCCCGAGGTGGTGATTGCCACGCCCGGCGGCCTGGTGTCGGACGCGGCCAATTTCAACCTCTTGCTCACCCACTGCACCACCGTCTGGCTGCAGGCCGACCCGGCCGACCACATGGGTCGCGTGGCGGCGCAGGGCGATATGCGCCCCATGGCCGCCAGCCGCGAGGCGATGGAAGACTTGAAGCGCATCCTGGCCGGGCGCTCGGCCTTCTATTCCAAGGCGGACCTGCACTTCAATACCAGTGGCCAGAGCGTGGACGACGCCTTTGACGGCCTACGTACCCAGGTGCGGGAGGTGCTGGGTATTTTGTGACATGCATGAAAATGCATTGACGTTTTTGAAAAGATGCAATATTATTCACATCATTCGGTGCCCACCGGTGATGGAATGCAGGTCGGCACCCCTTGTTTTCCCGCCGCCCACAAACTGGAGACAGCCATGAACAACCCGAATGCCGTCGATTACCGCACCGAGCCCAGCCAGTACCACCATTGGAAGTTGAGCTTTGACGGCTCGACCGCCACGCTGGCGATCGACATCGACGAAGACGCCGGCATCCGCCCGGGCTACAAGCTCAAGCTCAACAGCTACGACCTGGGCGTGGACATCGAGCTGCACGACGCGCTGAACCGCATCCGCTTCGAACACCCCGAAGTGCGCGCCGTGGTCGTCACCAGCGGCAAGGACCGCGTGTTCTGCTCGGGCGCCAACATCTTCATGCTCGGTGTCTCCAGCCACGCCTGGAAGGTGAACTTCTGCAAGTTCACCAACGAAACCCGCAACGGCATCGAAGACACCAGCAAACACTCGGGCCTCAAATTCCTGGCCGCGCTGAACGGCGCCTGCGCCGGCGGCGGTTACGAGCTGGCCCTGGCCTGCGACGAGATCCTGCTGGTGGACGACCGCTCCAGCGCCGTCAGCCTGCCCGAAGTGCCGCTGCTCGGCGTGCTGCCCGGCACCGGCGGCCTGACCCGCGTGACCGACAAGCGCCACGTGCGCCACGACCTGGCCGACATCTTCTGCACCACCAGCGAAGGCGTGCGTGGCCAGAAGGCCGTGGACTGGCGCCTGGTGGACGCCGTGGCCAAGCCGCAGCAGTTCGCCGCCGCCGTGAGCGAGCGTGCAACGAAGCTGGCCGCCCAGAGCGACCGCCCGGCCGGTGCGAAAGGCGTGGCGCTGCCGCGCATTGAACGCAGCGACAGCGCCGACGGCATCGCCTACACGCATGTCAACGTGGCGATCGACCGCGCCAGGCGCAACGCCACGATCACCCTGAAGGCCCCGAACGGCGCGCAGCCGACTGACGTGGCTGGCATCGAAGCCGCGGGCGCCGCCTGGTACCCGCTGCAGATGGCGCGCGAGCTGGACGACGCCATCCTGTGCCTGCGCACCAACGAACTCGACATCGGCACCTGGGTGCTCAAGACCGAAGGCGATGCTGCCGCCGTGCTGGCCAACGACGCCCTGATGCTGGCGCACAAGGACCACTGGTTCGTGCGCGAGACCATCGGCGCGCTGCGCCGCACCTTTGCACGCCTCGACGTGTCCTCGCGCAGCCTGTTCGCCCTGATCGAATCGGGCTCCTGCTTCGCCGGCACGTTGGCCGAGCTGGCCTTCTGCGCCGACCGCGCCTACATGCTGGCCCTGCCCGACGACGCCGAGATGGCGCCGAAGCTGCAACTGAGCGAATTCAACTTCGGCTTCCTGCCGATGGTGAACGACCAGTCGCGCCTGCAGCGCCGCTTCTACGAAGAGGCTGCTCCGATGGAAGCCGCGCGCGGCGCCATCGGCAAGGCACTCGACGCCGACGCCGCCTTGGCGCTGGGCCTCGTGACCGCCGCGCCCGACGACATCGACTGGGCCGACGAAGTGCGCATGGCGCTGGAGGAGCGTGCCGCCATGTCGCCCGACGCCCTCACCGGACTCGAAGCCAACCTGCGTTTCGCGCAGAAAGAGAACATGGCCACCCGCGTCTTCGGCCGCCTCACCGCCTGGCAGAACTGGATCTTCCAGCGCCCCAACGCCGTCGGCGACAAGGGCGCCTTGAAGGTCTACGGCAAAGGCGACAAGGCGCAGTTCGACATGAACCGCGTCTGAGCCAATCCCGTCAGTCTTGTTGTGCGGTGGGTTTCCCGGTGGAGCCAGCCGCAACCGAACGACAGTCCACCGAACGAGAAACCCGCAGGAGCCAAAACATGTCCACCATCGACTACAGCGACAAGATCCCCAACAACGTCAACCTGAGCGAAGACCGCACGCTGCAGCGCGCGCTGGAGCAGTGGCAGCCCAACTACCTGAAGTGGTGGGACGACATGGGCCCGGACGGCTCGCAGAACTTCGACGTCTACCTGCGCACGGCGGTCAGCGTCGATCCGCAGGGCTGGGCGCAGTTCGGCCACGTGAAGATGCCCGACTACCGCTGGGGCATCTTCCTGAACCCCGCCGAGCAGGACCGCAAGATCCACTTCGGTGACCACAAGGGCGAGGCCGCCTGGCAGGACATCCCCGGCGAATACCGCGCCAACCTGCGCCGCATCATCGTGACGCAGGGCGACACCGAGCCGGCATCGGTCGAGCAGCAGCGCCACCTGGGGCTGACCTGCCCCAGCCAGTACGACCTGCGCAACCTGTTCCAGGTGAACGTGGAAGAAGGCCGCCACCTCTGGGCCATGGTCTACCTGCTGCACAAGTACTTCGGCAAGGACGGCCGCGAAGAAGGCGAAGCCCTGCTGGAGCGCAACAGCGGCAACGCCGACAACCCGCGCATCCTCGAAGCCTTCAACGAAGAGACACCCGACTGGCTGTCCTTCTTCATGTTCACCTACTTCACCGACCGCGACGGCAAGTTCCAGCTCTGCGCCTTGGCCGAATCCAGCTTCGACCCGCTGGCCCGCACCACCAAGTTCATGCTGACCGAAGAAGCGCACCACATGTTTGTGGGCGAGTCCGGCGTGAGCCGCGTGATCAACCGCACCTGCCAGGTGATGAACGAGCTCAAGACCGACGACCCGGCCAAGCTGCGCGCCGCCGGCGTGATCGACCTGCCGACCATCCAGCGCTATTTGAACTTCCACTTCTCGGTGACCATCGACCTGTTTGGCGCCGACGAGTCGAGCAACGCCGCCACCTTCTATTCCACCGGCCTCAAGGGTCGTTACGAAGAAGGCAAGCGCACCGACGACCACCAGTTGCGGGGCCAGTTCTACAAGGTGCTGAACGTGCAGAACGGCCAGCTGGTCGAAAAAGAAGTGCCGATGCTCAACGCGCTCAACGAAGTGCTGCGTGACGACTACATCAAGGACAGCATCGGTGGCGTGGAGCGCTGGAACAAGGTCATCGAGAAAGCGGGAATTCCGTTCCGTCTGACCGTGCCGCACAAGGCCTTCCACCGCAACATCGGCCTGCTCAAGGGCGTGAAGGTTTCACCCGATGGCCGCGTGATCTCTGAGTCCGAGTGGAACGCCAACCGCGACAACTGGCTCCCGAGCGAGGGCGACCGAGCCTTCGTCGCCAGCCTGATGGGCCGCGTGGTCGATCCCGGCAAGTTCGCCAACTGGATCGCACCACCCGTCATGGGCATCAACCGCCAGCCGGTGGACTTCGAGTACGTTCGCTTCGCTTGAACGGTGACTCCCCCCTGCGCCGCTTCGCGGCTTCTCCCCTCTCTGGCGCGCCTTCGGCGCTTGGAGGGGGGGCGATGCGAGTGGCCCGGCTAAGCCGGTTCCACCGCATCCCCGGGTAGGGCACGCGCTCCGGAGAGGTGCTTGCCGTTCCGTCTCTCTTTTTTCTCCTCCTTCGCGCGCTACCTAGCATGGGTCGGGGTGACCGGCGCAGTGAGGTAGAGGAGGAGCCGGCCGCAGGCCGGCGGGGCACACGAACGGAGTCAGTTGCCCGGGTTCACGCGGTGCCACGAAGCCACAACAAGCCAGACAATAGAAGCATCACACAAGAAGCCGGAGACCCCAGATGAACGCCCCCACCGAAGCGGCTGTGATCAAGCAGCACCTGATCGACCCCGAAATCTGCATCCGCTGCAACACCTGCGAAGCGATCTGCCCGGTGGGTGCGATCACGCACGATTCGCGCAACTACGTGGTCGATGCGGACAAGTGCAACTGGTGCAACGACTGCATCTCGCCGTGCCCCACCGGCTCGATCGACAACTACCGCACCATGCCGCGCATAAAGGCCTATTCGTTGGCCGAGCAGTTCACCTGGGACAACCTGCCGGCCGAGTTGTCGGCTGCCGAGCGCGCGGATCTCGCAGGCGATGAAGCGGGAGATGAAGCTGAAGCCGGGGTAGATACCGCGGTGCCCGTGCCGGCGGACCCCAGCGGACAGACCGTTTTCAACTCCGCGCAGTACGGCGCCAGCCTCCCGCCCTGGAGCGCGGCCCACGCCTACACCAACCTCTACGGCCCCAAGGCCGCGGAGAACACGGTGACCGCCACCGTCACCGGCAATGTGCGCGTGACCGAGGTCGGCAAACAGGCTGGCCACGACTACGACACGCACCACATCGTGCTGGACTTCGGGTCCATGCCCTTCCCGGTGCTTGAAGGCCAGTCCATCGGCATCATCCCGCCCGGTGTCGATGCAAAGGGCAAACCGCATCACGCGCGCCAGTACTCCATCGCCAGCCCGCGCAACGGCGAGCGCCCGGGCTACAACAACCTCTCGCTCACCATCAAGCGCGTGCTCGAAGACCACCAGGGTCAGCCGGTGCGCGGCGTGGCCAGCAACTTCATGTGCGACCTGCAGGTGGGCGACAAGGTGGAGGTGATCGGGCCGTTCGGCACCAGTTTCCTGATGCCCAACCACCCGCGCTCCAGCATCGTGATGATCTGCACCGGCACCGGTTCGGCACCCATGCGCGCCATGACCGAGTGGCGCCGCCGCCTGCGCGCCAGCGGCAAGTTCGAGGGCGGCAAGCTGATGCTGTTCTTTGGTGCCCGCACCCAGGAAGAACTGCCGTACTTCGGCCCTTTGCAGAACCTGCCCAAGGACTTCATCGACATCAATTTCACCTTCAGTCGCACGCCGGGGCAGCCCAAACGCTACGTGCAGGATGCCCTGCGCGAACGCGCGGCCGATCTGGTGCCGCTGCTGCAGGACCCGAACGCCTGCTTCTACGTCTGCGGCCTCAAGGCCATGGAAGAGGGCGTGGTGCTGGCCCTGCGCGATGTGGCCACCCACGCCGGGCTGAACTGGGACACCGTAGGCGCTGCGCTCAAGCGCGAGGGGCGCCTGCACCTGGAGACCTACTGAAGCGGCTACGGGCATTGCCAATTCAACAATGCGCGTCGGGCTAAGGGCTGATACGTACCGGGCTCCCGAGGCCTTTGGCTTACATTCGGGGCTGCCATGACGACAGCCCCACCCCCTGCCACCGCTCCCAGCCGCCCCGCCATCGAGGTGGACGTGATCATGCGCCGCGAACCCGTGAGCGGACCGATGAGCCGCTGGCAGGCCTGGCGCTGGGTTCTGGCCGACGTGCTGCCACGCCGGGGTCCCGAGGACACCGCCCTGGCGCCCGGGGACGGTGTGCAAGAGCCGCAGGCGGTGGAGCCGGTGAACGGCACTGGCGATACCGCGTCCCGCCACTGGCTGTTTCCCGCTTGCCGGGTCGAACTCTTTCGCGACGATGCCGAGGGCTATTTCCTCAACCTCTCCAGCCCCCAGCCCTGCTTCTGGGTCTTCTGGCGTGCCGACGAAGAGCGCCTGATCGATGGTGAACCGATGGCCGTGCCACAGATAGTGACCCTGAGCTACCACGATGCCGGGCGCTGGCTCGACGCGCAGGAGCGGGTGGACCAGGTGCCCGCGCCCACCGAGGTGGTGGAATGGTTGCGCGGCTTCGTGGCCGAGCACTACCAGGCCGAGCCCAAGCGCCGCCAGCGCCCCGACAGTTTCAAGCCCCTGACCGACCGTTTCGGTCAGCCCGTGCGCATTTCCACCGACAAGCCGCGGGGCGGCATGTCGCCCGCAGGAGAGGGTCATGGGCGTTGAGACCAGCCGCGACTGTCGCCAGGCAGCGCGAGACGGCGGGGTGCTCCGGTCGCAGCGCCACTTCCAGCGTGCGATCCCGGCCAGCGCGAGATCTCGAGACCACAGGGACTTCCATCCATGACGCTTCGTATCGGCATCAGCGCCCGACTCCTGCACGATCCTCCGCCCGGCATGGGACTGCCGCTGAAACGGCTGCAGTTTCTGGAGAGTTCGATGGCGCACTGGATCATGGCCCACCGCGCGATGGCCCTGATGGTGCCGTTCGTGGACCAGGACAGTCCCCTGTCGGCCAATCTGGCACCCATGACCGAACTCGTCGATCTGCTGGACGGCCTGGTCCTGCAGGGCGGCATCGACATCTGCCCCGAAAGCTACGGCGCCACGCTGCGCAACCCGGCCTGGGCGGGAGACGCCATCCGTGACCGCTACGAACTTGATTTGCTGCGGGCCTTCATCGAGGCCGGCAAGCCGGTGCTGGGCGTGTGCCGAGGCGCACAGCTCATCAACGTTTACTACGGCGGTACCCTGGTCCAGGACATTCCTTCCGAGCGCCCGGGCGCGATCGTGCACCAGGACACCACGCACTACGACCGGCTGATGCACGAGGTCCACTTCGAGGCGGGGTCGTCACTGGCCCGGGTGTACGGGAACACCACCACCCACCGGGTCACCAGCATCCACCACCAGTGCGTGGATCGCCTGGGCGCTGGCCTGGTGGTGGAGGCGCACAGCCCGCGCGACGGCATCGTGGAGGCCATCCGCCACGATGGTCCGGGCTTTGTGCTGGGCGTGCAGTGGCATCCGGAGTTCCACCTCACCCCTGGCGAGGAGACGCAGGGGCTGCTCGACAGTGGCCCGATGATGCAGGCCTTTCTGCAGGCTGCGCGCGCTCGCGCTGACCGGCACCGTGCCCGCGACGTCGCGGCGGCCTCAGGGGTGCCGGCGTCTGAGGAGCCGTGAGCATGGCCGCCGAAGACGACAGCTTTTTCTCACGCTGGTCGCGCCGCAAGGTGCA